>NZ_CADFFT010000002.1:0-1316445 GCF_902833455.1 Caballeronia sp. BCC1704
ACCCGTTCGCCACTCGCCGCCAGGCCGAAGCCCGCGCTGCCGTCCGACTTGCATGTGTAAGGCATGCCGCCAGCGTTCAATCTGAGCCAGGATCAAACTCTTCAGTTCAATGCCTGTTACTGTTTTCGGTTTCTAAGAAACCGGTCGCTCACTCAACGTACTGACGATGATTAATCCGTCCTAAGACAGATAAACCTTCCTCTGATACTTCGTGTGAGACTCTTGATACTTTTGCTTATGCCGCAGCGCCTAAGCACCGCAACCGCACTCGCCATCAAGCGCCCACACTTATCGGCTGTTAGTTTTTAAAGAGCAGTTGCACAAGAATCGCGTTGCTTATTTGCTTGCTTTCTTGCGCGCCGTCATTCAACGGGAGGCGAATTATGACTGGCGCAAGACAGGTAGGTCAACCCCTTTTTCCAAATTATTTTCGGGCGACGATTAGGCACTAAAAACGACAGGTAAAGAAGCGCCAGTGCGTGAATTCACAGCACGATATCCGTCTGGCGCGCAGAGCATCGATAGGTTCGAGCGCTCAGTTTCCGAAGAATGGTACGCAGAAGTCCGCCGGACCGACGCAATCCGCCGCCGCAGACGACGAGCCGCCGCGCCGCATCGGCCCCGACGCAACTGCACCTGATTGCATGCCGCCGTAAGCCTCTTGCGCATTCTGCGCTGCGACCTTGGCCTCTGCCGCCTGAATGTCCGCGGGGTACGTCGCGTTCTCTCCCGTGGCCGGCGAGAATCCGGCCCGCTCCAGCTGCACGAGTTCAGCCTTGACTTGTGCGCGAGTCACCGGGCCCGTCTGGGCCTGAGCGAATGCAAACGCCGGCGCGACGACAGCGGCGACCGACAAGACGATTTTAGCGATGGTGTTCATGGTGAGTGCAAACTCCGACGAGTAGGGTTGACGTAGATCGCATGCGATCCGCTAACCTCGCTCGGCCCGGGTTCCAAGCATTGAGGCTTCGAATGGTTAACCGCGGCACATCGCGATCTATTCCATCGCGAGAACGCTCGCATGCCGTGCGTGTTCGTCAAATCGTTGGCTATCACCCAACACGTCTGGCGCTCGCGAAGATACGCGCCGGCGACAACGTCGATGCATGCGCCGGCGGGGGCTGTCGTCTCGGACGATCGAAGCGATCACGTATCACCACAGTTTCACCGTGTTTATATGTAGACGTCCTTACGAATCGAAGCGGAGGTGGCTCACACGGGAAACTCCTCGACACTGCGAGCGATATGTGAAGGAACACGCGTCACACAGCCGAAATACAGCCTACATCTCCGCGCCCCGCCGATGCCCAAAGCGCTCCGTTCCCCGCCACGAGGCAAAAAACGAAAGACGCGCGCCGCCCGATCCCGCAACCGTTGCCGCCACGCGCATCACAATCGCTTCAAGCGGATCGCACGCCAACACCATCGCCGAGCCCCTTCACCCCCCAAACCGCCCCCGCACGGCCTTTAAAATCTCCGCGAACGCCACCGGCTTCACCAGATGATGATCGAAGCCCGCTTCCCTCGATCGCTGCCGGTCATTCGCCTGCCCATAGCCCGTTACCGCGAGCATCAGCGCATCCTGCGTCGCGGGACGCGAACGCATCTCGGCCGCGAGCGTGTAGCCGTCCATTCCCGGCAGTCCGATATCGAGGAGGATGATCTGCGGCGCGAAGCTGTCGCTGATGGCGAGCGCCGTGGTCGCGTCATGCGCGGTGCGCACATCGAAGCCATCGGCTTCCAGCAGTAACGACATCGCCGTTGCGGCATCCACGCTGTCATCGACGAGCAGCACGCGCATGCCGCCGCTCACGCTCGCCGGCTCGCGCTCCACCGCACGCGGCGCGACTTCCGCTCCCTTCGCGAGCGGCAGCCACACGACGAACTCGCTGCCCTGATGCGGCCCGGCGGAATACGCGTCGATACGGCCGCCCTGCAATTCGACAAGCGTCTTTGCCAGCGGCAAGCCGATGCCGAGCCCGCCTTCCGAGCGTTCGAGCGATGTCTCCGACTGCACGAACAGATCGAAGATATGCGGCAGCATGTCCGCCGCAATGCCGATGCCCTTGTCGCGCACGGTGATCCGCACTTCGTCGCCGACCTGCTCGGTCTCGATAGCGACCTCGCCTTCTTCGACGCTGTACTTCGACGCGTTCGACAGCAGATTGCCGAACACCTGCGCGATCCGCACGCTGTCGCCGATGATGAAGAGCGGCGCATCCGAGAGCTTGGTCGTGAGCCGGTGACGCTTCCTGTCGAGCGCGGGCTGCGTCGTTTCGATCGCCGCTTCGACCGCCGCCGCGATATCCACCACTTCGCGCCGCAGCGTGATCTTGCCCTGCGTGATGCGCGCGACGTCGAGCAGATCGTCGACGAGACGGCTCAGATGCCGCACTTGCCGGTCAATGATCGAGCGCACCGTCGAAAAGTTCTGCGCCGAGGGCGCGCGGTCGGGGTCGAGCAGGTCCACGGCGTTGCGAATCGGCGCGAGCGGATTGCGCAACTCGTGCGCGAGCATCGCGAGGAACTCGTCTTTACGGCGGTCGGCATCGCGTAACAGCATCTCCGCGGCCTTGCGCTCCGAGATGTCGTTGACGATACCCGCGATACGCGCCGGCCGCCCCTGCGCATCGCGTACGAGCGACGCACGCTCGGACACCCAGCGCGGTTCGCCATGCGCGCGCGGAATACGATATTCGACCTGATACGGCGCGCCGCTCGCGAGCAACTGTCGGTACGCCGCCGCGACATGCTCGCGATCCAGCGGATGAATCTCGCCCGACCAGTGATCCGGGCCGGGTTCGGGCGTCGGTGCGCCATCGCCGGAATTCCACAGCCGCGCGTAGGCGGGGCTCACATAAAGCAGGCGATTCGCGGCAGGATCGAGCATCCAGAAGACGTCGTCGATATTTTCCGCAAGCTGGCGAAACCGCTCCTCGCTCTCGCGCAACGCGTTTTCCGCGAGCCGCACGCGCAGCAGCGCGCGCACGTGCGCGATCAGTTCGGCAGGCTCGACCGGCTCGGTCAAATAGCTGTCCGCGCCGCCTTCCAGACCGCGAATGCGATCCATGCTATGGACCGCCGCCGCCGACGTTTGCAGCACGAGCGTTCCCGCCGTTTCCGCCGACGCCTTGATCTGCCGGCACACTTCGAGGCCGTTGATATCGGGCAGCTTCACGTCGAGCAGCACGAGATCCGGCGATTCCGCGCGCACGCGCTCCAGCGCGGCGGTGCCGGTTCCCGCCTCGATCACGTTGAATCCGGCACGCGACAGAATGCGCGTCTTCGCGTAGCGCGCGCCGTCGTTGTCGTCGACGTTGAGGATCAGCACCTCGGTCCAGTCGCTTTTCATGTCGCCAACCCTTCCCCGCGACGCAAGCCCTCCATCGCCTTCGACACCATGTCCAGCACGCCGGCCAGTTCTCCGCCGGAGATCGGCTTCTGGATGAATGCCGCCGCGCCGAGCGCCTCTGCCTCGTTGCGATCCTCGGCCTCGCCGAGCACCACGACCGGCACATTGCGCGTCGCTGCCTGCGCGCGCAATGCGGCGAGCCAGATCCACGCTTCGGATGCCGCGGGCCGCACCGCGAGCAGCAGCGCGGCCGGCGGCGTGCGCGCGAGCGCGCGACTCGCTTCATCGAGCGTCGCGGCGCTCACCGTGCGATACGGCGAAGCCTTGAGCGCGGCCTCGCAATCCAGCCGCTCGATCGGATTGCTCGCGACGACGAGCACCATCGGACGTGCGTCGCCGTGCGCGGCTTGCATGCTGTCCGGCGCGCCGTATTCGGCCGGTATCGTCGCAATAAAGGTTGAGCCGCGTCCGAGTTCGCTCTCGAGCGAGACATCGCCGCCGAGCAGCTTGCAGAGCTTCCTGCACAGCGGCAGGCCGAGCCCCGTGCCCTTCACGTATTGCTGAAGCCGGTTCTCGACTTGTCCGAATTCTTCGAAGACGACGTGCTGGTGCTCGGGCGCGATGCCGATGCCCGTGTCCTTCACCGCGAACGTGATGAGGCGCCGCACTTCGTCATAACTCGCCGACACGCGCACCTCGCCCCGCTCGGTGAACTTGAGCGCGTTCGACACGAAGTTGCGCAGCACCTGCGCGACCTTGGCTTCGTCGGTGCGAATGGGCGGAAGCCCTTCGCACGATTCGAAGACGAGTTCGACCGCGCCGCCCGGCGTGAGCGGGCGCAGCATGCCGCGCAGCGCCGAAAAAAGCGTGTCGACCTCGAATTCCGTGGCGCGCACTTCGATCTTTCCGGCTTCGATCTTCGCGAGGTCGAGCAGATCGTCGACCGTTTCGGAGAGATCTTCCGCCGCCTTGCGGATGAAGCGCACCTGCTTTTCCTGCTCCTCCGTCAGATCGCCGTCGATACGTTCGAGCAGCAGCTTGGACAGCGCGCGAATCGACGAAAGCGGCGTGCGGAATTCATGGCTCATGTTCGACAGGAAGCGCGATTTCGACTCATCCGCGCGGCGCAGATGATCGGCGCGCGCGTCGAGTTCGGCGTACAGCGCGACGACGCCGCGATTCGTGTCTTCGAGTTCGCGCGTGAGGCGCGTGAGTTCTTCCTGGCGCTCGCGCAAGTCGGCGAGCGCGCCGATCAGCTCGCGGTTCTGACGCGCGAGTTCCGCAGTCGAATCTTCGCTGTCCTGGCGCGACAGCGTGGCTGATATGGCTTGCACCGCGCCCGCATCGACAGGCGCATTGTCCGGCAGCGTCTTCGCGAGCGAAATGGCCGTGCCGCCGCCAACTTCGTCGGCGATCGCGCATTGGTCCATTAAGCGCTGCGCGGCGAGCAGGCCGAGTGCGGCTTGCGAGTCGTCGTGCTTCATCGCGCGAAGCCGCTCGCCCGCGCTCGCGCACGCCAGAAATCGCACGACGAAGCGCGGCGGATACGTCGCGTCGTCGACCACGAAATCCGCCCGCGCCCGCGCGCCGGCGGTGAGCACCGTGCGCGCCGCTTCGAGCACGGAGGTCGAAATGCGCGTCTGGTCCTGCGCAGAGAAGCCGAGCGCGGCGCTCGCGTCGCGCGCCTTGCGGCGAGCCGCGACGATGTCGTGCTCGCCGTCGATCTGCATCGAGTAGAGCGGAAGCGTCATCACGCGCTCCCGGCCGCGCGGGCGACGAACACGGTGACGTCGTCGCGGCCACGCGAGAAATCGCGGTACAGCACCGCCGCGACGAGCGCCGGATGCCGCGCGCTCAGGCCCGGATAGCGCGCGAGATCCCAGCGCGAACCGATTCCATCCGAATGCAGCACGACGAGCGCGTTGGGCGGATACGGCACGTCGAATTGCTGCACGCGTCGCGCTCCGTGCCCGACGATGCCGCTGTGCGACACCAGATGCCGGTGCGAATCCTCCGTCCACACGCTCGCCGCGATATTGCCGATGCCGGTGAACGCGACCTTCGCGCCGCTCGCCGACGCGGCATTTGCAAGCACCGGCATGCGCGCGATGCCGACCGCCGCTCCGCGCGTCGGGCGCAAGGCTTCGTTCGCAAGCTCCATGATGCGTTCGAGCGGCGCGTCGCCGTGGCAGCCGAGCACGCGCGCCGCTTCGACCGCCGCGACGTTCGCGAGCGGCCCGTGACCCAGGCCGTCCGCGACGAGCACGGTAAAACCGTCCTTGCCCGCGCTACAGGACCACGCGTCGCCGCAGACGGTCTCGCTCGGAAGCGGCAGGTTCACGACGCCGTAGGTGACGCGCGCCGCACCGATGGACCCGGCGGCAGGCGCGGCCGCGCGGTTCCAGCAGACGACGCGCATCACCGTGCCTTGCTGCGGCCTGCTCCAGATATCGAGCTCGCCAGACAGACGCCGGATCGCGCCCATGCCGTTGCCGGGACTGCCCGCCGTCGTGTAGCCGTCCTCGAAGCAGCGGTAAAGATCGTGGATGCCGGGGCCGCTATCGACGGACAGAATCTCGATGCCGTAACGGTCGCCCGCATCCAGCAGCGGACGCACGAGCAACTCGCCGCTGCCCGCATGTTTGAGAAGATTGGTGCCGCATTCGGTGACGACAATCGCGAGCTCGCCCGCGACTGTCTCGTTGAAACCGAGCCCGCGCGCCAGTTCGCCGATCGAGCGTCGCGCGAAGGCTATCTGGCTCGCCTCCGCGATCTCGTGGCGCTGTTGCGCGGCCATCGATTCCTTCAGAACGGTTTCCATTTCGTGATCGAGACGTGCGTACCTTCACCCGGCGCAGAGCGGATATCGAACTCGTCGCACAGGCGTTTGGCGCCGCCGAGACCCAGTCCCAGCCCGCTGCCGGACGTGTAGCCGTCCGAGAGCGCGCGGGCGATGTCGGGAATGCCGGGCCCGTTGTCGACGAATTCGAGTTTGAGGCCACGGCGGCCATTGCGCTCGACGATCGTGCAATGCACGTCGCCGCCGCCACCGTAGATGAGCGTGTTGCGTGCCAGTTCGCTCGCCGCCGTCACGAACTTGGTCTGATCGATGAGCGACAAGCCCTGCGCCACCGCCTTCTCGCGCACGAACTGGCGCAGCCGCACGATCTGCTCGTCCGAGCGGATCGGCAGCGTCTCGGCCGGTGAGGAGGCAGCGCGCGCTGCCGAGGAATCGAAGGTGATCATGGAATGGTTCGCTTGGCGGCCGTCAGACCGCGCCGCCCCCGGTAAGCAGCGCCATGCCTTTTTCCACATTGAGCGCCGTGCGCACGCCCGAGAGCGTGAGCCCGAGTTCCACGAGCGTGATCGCGACTGACGGCTGCATGCCGACGACGACCGTCTCTGCGTCCAGCACCCGCGCCATCGCCGCCGTGTTGCCGATCATCCTGCCGATGAACGAATCCACCACGTCGAGCGACGAAATGTCGATCAGCACGCCCTTCGCGCCGTCTTTCACGATGCGGCTCGTCAGGTCGTCCTGCAGCGCGAGCGCGAGGCGGTCGTGCATGTCCACTTGAATGGTGACGAGCAGCAGCTTGCCCATCGTGAGAATTGGAATGCGATCCATCGCTTGGGGCCCTGTTCAGTCGCGTTGCATGCGGTTGTCGATCTCGCGCGCCGTCATTCCGGCAGCGACGAATCGTGCAAGCCGCCCGCGCCGTTGCGCGTGGCGTTGTCTTGCGCGCCCGCCGCCGTCACGGACTTGCCGGTGCGCTGCAGCGCGACGATGAACGCCGCCGCGAGCGACGCCTTCGTCGTCACGTTCGACAGGTTCACGCCCAGATGCACGATGGTCTGCGCGATCTGCGGACGAATGCCGCTGATGATGCAGTCCGCGCCCATGAGCCGCGCCGCCGCGACCGTCTTGAGCAGGTGCTGCGCGACGAGCGTGTCGACGGTCGGCACGCCCGTGATGTCGATGATCGCGATGGCCGCGCCGGTTTCCACGATCTTCTGCAGCAGGTTCTCCATCACGACTTGCGTGCGCGCCGAGTCCAGCGTGCCGATGAGCGGCAACGCGAGAATGCCGTCCCACAGTTGCACGACGGGCGTCGACAATTCGAGCAGTTCCTGCTGCTGGCGCACGATCACTTGCTCACGGCTCGCCTGAAACACTTCGGTGGTGTAGAGGCCGAGTTCGTCGAAGAGCGAGCTGACGGTCCATGTGAGATCCGCGAGCGCGGCGGGATCGGTCGCGAGTTGCTGACGCAGACGCGCGACGAGCGGTTGCTTCAGCGAGAAAACGAACATCGCGGTTTCGACCGGCGAGAAGCCCTGGCGGGCGCGCTGCCCCGACATATCCGCGAGAAACGCGCGTACTTCCTGCCAGTGCGACGCCTTGAAATCGACGCGATCCGACGCTGCGAGCGCGCCCAGCAGCAACGAGATGAACTGCCCGAACTGATTGCGCAACTCGGCTTCCCCGACGAGTCCGCGCCGCGACGCGATGGCATGCTGCTGCGTGATCCACTCGGCGAGCAATTCCGCCTGGTTCGAAGTAAAGAGTTGGGCGAGTCGCGTTCCGCCGACCATTTCCATGCCGAGATCCCTGTGCGAATGATGGTTTTTTTGGGCGCCAAAGCCCCGGATGTCGCCGATATTTGCGTTGAAAGCATCGGGCCGCGTATGCCGCGCCCGCCCCCGCGCAACGCAAAGGCGCTCGGAATGTAGCACGCCATCTTGAAAATCGACAGTGCGCGCGGCCTTGATTTTCAAGCCTTAACGCGATTCCTGCGAAGAATCGTCGTGGAAATTTGGGGATCGGGAAAATGTGCCGGGCGTTCGATAGCGGCTGGACAAAAGACGGTCATATGTCCCTGCCGCGCTTCGAAGAACGTGCGATGCCGCTTATAGCGGCGCGATTATTTTTTTGCGCGTCAGCGGGTGCAATACTCGCTCGCACATCACGCGATAACCCGCCGCCCGGAGCGCACATGGCCCAAACCCATCATCCCGTCGACGAAGTGCTGCCCCTCGGACAGATGCTCGCCGTCGCCATACAGCACGTGCTCGTCATGTATGCGGGCGCCATTGCCGTGCCGCTCATCATCGGCGCGGCGCTCAAGCTGCCGAAGGATCAAGTCGCGTTTCTGATCAGTTCGGACCTCTTCGCATGCGGCGTCGTCACGCTGATTCAGTGCATCGGCATCTGGAAGTTCGGCATCCGGCTGCCCGTCATCATGGGCGTCAGCTTTGCGCCGGTCGGGCCGATGGTCGCGATGGCTTCATCGAGCGCGGGACTGCCGGCCATCTTCGGCGCGACTATCGCCGCGGGCGTGTTCGCCATCGTCATCGCGCCGTTCTTCGGGCGGCTGATGCGGTTCTTCCCGCCTATCGTGACCGGCACCATCATCCTGACCATCGGCATGACGCTATTTCCCGTCGCGATCAACTGGGCAGGCGGCGGACATGGCGCGCCGCATTTCGGCGAACCGAGGAACCTGATGATCGCAAGCATCGTGCTGCTCGCCATTCTGCTCATCAACAAGTATCTGAAGGGCTTTGTCGCCAACATCTCGGTGCTGCTCGGCATGGCGATCGGCTTTCTCGTCGCGTTGCCGATGGGCCTCGTGAACTTCTCGGGCGTCGGGCGTGCCGCGTGGTTCGCGCCGGTGCGGCCGTTCGCGTTCGGCTTGCCGACCTTCGACATCGCGGCGATCGCGTCGTTGTGCCTCGTGATGATCGTCATCATGGTCGAATCGCTCGGCATGTTCCTCGCTCTCGGCGATCTCGCGATGCGTCCCGTCACGCGCGCCGATGCCACGCGCGGCCTTCGCACGGACGGACTCGGCACTGTGATCGGCGGCGTGTTCAACACGTTTCCGCATTCGTCGTTTTCGCAGAATATCGGGCTCGTCGGCATTACCGGCGTGAAAAGCCGCTGGGTCGTCGCGGTATCGGGCGTTATCCTGATGCTGCTCGGGCTATTGCCGAAGCTCTCCAATCTGATTGCGTCGATACCGGTCGTCGTATTGGGCGGCGCGGGCATCGCGATGTTCGGCATGGTCGCGGTCACCGGCGTCAAGATCCTCAGCAAAGTGGATTATGAAAACAAGAACAACCTGCTCATCATTGCCATCAGTCTCGGCGTCGGCGTCATCCCGCTCGCGGCGCCGACGTTCTTCGCGCAAATGCCCGCGTGGGCCGGCCCGCTCACGCATAGCGGCATCACGCTTGCCGCGATCTTCGCGATCTGTTTGAACGCGCTGTTCAATCGCAGACAATCTGCGGACACCGTGCAGCGCGACATTGCGGCGGACATGCCGCTGAGTTTGCGGCAAAGCGATGAACCCCGCATGCGCCCGCGCGAATGACAAACCAATTGCATTGCAGCGACTCATGATCGAAGCACTATGCGTTCTACTGGCGGCCGTTGCTTTGGCGTATCTCTTTGCGCTCGCCGCGCTGTATTGGCTGCAAGGGCGGCTCGTGTATCCGTTGGAACAGATTCAGGCTTTCGTCGATGCGACGCTCGAAGAGAGCACCGAAGTCATCACGCTGCAAACGCAAGACGGCCTCGTGCTGAAGGCGCGTTATTGCGCGCCGCCCGACGCGCACGCGCCGACGGTGCTGCTATTTCACGGCAACGGAGAAGACCTGACGCAACGCGCGCACATTGCGCTCGAAATGATCGAAGCCGGCTACGGCGTGTTGCTCGCCGAATATCGCGGCTATGGCGGCAATCCCGGCAAGCCGCACGAGGCCGGGCTTTATGCCGACGCGCGCGCCGCTTACGCCTTCGCTCGCGCGCGTTCCCCATCTATCGTGCTGCACGGCTATTCGCTGGGATCTGGCGTAGCCGTGCAGCTCGCGGGCGAAGCGAGCGTGACCGCGCTCATACTGGAAGCGCCTTTCACCAGCATCGTGGATGTGGCGGCCGCGCGCTTTCGCTTCTTTCCGGTCCGGGCGCTCGCACGCGACCGCTATGACAACCTCTCGAAGATCGCTTCGATACGCGCGCCTATCCTCATCTACGGCGGAACGCGGGACTTCGTTGTGCCGCCTGTTCACTTTCAGCGTCTTTTCGAAGCGGCACGAGGCGACAAACATCTGGCGATGATCGAGGACGCCGACCATCTCGATGCATGGCGCAACGGCGGGCGAGCACACGTCATGCAGTTTCTGGCCTCTCTGAGCGCGCGCGAACGGCAGAAAACCTCCGACGCAACGTGACCGGTCGTGCTTGAAAAAATCGGGCCTCGGACGGGAACCGGCTAGCATGGGCTTCGTCAGAATCAACTCACAAGGCGCGGCTGTCCCGCCCCGCATTCGTTATTTACCGATTGATATTCGGCTTAAGGAAAGGAGCGGTCAATGTTTCAGTATCCCAATCTCATCGCTTATCAGATGCCGTCGATCGCACGCGCCAATCTTCTGGCGTTTCTCAACGCGAGCGAGCGGTTCGCGAACGGCCTGCATGCGCTGACAGAACTGAATGTTCAGACGGTGCGCACGGTCATCGAGGAAAGCAATTCACTGCTGCGCACTGGCGACGAGACGAGCCCCGGCGAAGTGTTGAGCTGGCAGTCGGTGATGCTCGCGCAGTTGCCGCAGAAGGCGGCTTCGTATGGACAGCATGTGCTGTCGATCATCACGTCGACCGAAGCGGACATTCTCGGCGAAGTGCGCAGCCAGTACGAGCGCAACGGCATCACGCTGAAGGGCCTGTTCGATAGCGGCGCGCAAGCGGCGCAAGAAACGACGGAATCGACGAGCCTCGTCGTGACCAATCTCACGGAAACGACGAGCGAAGCAGCGGCGAACACGTCGGGCGTAATCCTCGATGCAAGCGGCGAGATCGCAAACGAAGCGGCCAGCGAGTCCGCCGACGAAACGAAGCAACTGGTTCTGCCCGCGGAAGAAGCGCAGAGCGCGCCGGGGAAGCCGCCGCGTTCGTCGTCGCGTCGTCAAGGCTAACCACCCGAGGCGGTCTTACTCGGCCGCCTTCTTCTTCGCACGCGGCTCCTTCAATACGACCCATGCGGGCGCATGGTCGCTCGCGTGCGGCTCGCCGCGCACCCACGTGTCGACGCCTGCATCCTGAAGCCGGGGCGCAAGATCCTTGCTGAGCAAGATGTGATCGATGCGCAGCCCCGAGTTCGTCTGCCAGTGCTGGCGGAAGTAATCCCAGAAGGTATAGATGCGCTCATCGGGATGCTTCTTGCGCAGCGCATCCGTCCAGCCCTGCGCGAGCAGCTTCGCGAAAGCCGCGCGGCTTTCCGGCTGAAGCAAGGCATCCTTGAGCCATGAGCGCGTGTTGTAGATGTCTTCGTCGGTCGGCACGACGTTATAGTCGCCCGCCAGTACCACCGGATGCCCGCTTTCGAAAAGCGTCTTGGCGTGCGCGTTGAAGCGCTCCATCCATGCGAGCTTGTAGTCGAACTTCGGGCCCGGCTGCGGGTTGCCGTTGGGAAGATAAAGACAGCCGATCAGGATGCCATGCACCGCCGCTTCGATATAACGGCTGTGCGTGTCGTCTTCGTTGCCGGGCAGGCCGCGACGGCTCAGAACCGGCTCGGCGTCCCTCGCCAGTATCGCCACGCCGTTCCACGATGCCTGTCCGTGCCACACCGCGCCATAACCGGCAGCCTGTATGGCGGAAATGGGGAACTGCGCGTCGGTCGCCTTGAGTTCCTGCAAGCAGACGACATCCGGCGCTTCGCGTTCGAGCCAAGCGAGCAAGGCATCGAGACGCGAGCGTATGCCGTTGATGTTGAAGGTCGCGATTTTCATCCAGCGGTCTCCATCGGTCATGGCGTCATATCGCCGTCGATCGTACACGCATCGCACGATGCGTGCCGCCACGGTTGACCTTGGAGGATTGGAAGAAAATCAAGTCGATTCGGGCATTCGCAAGTTCTTCTCGATGCCCGAGTCTTCAGTGTGTGCCGCGCCGCATTCAGCCCATTGCAATCTACGACTGAACGCCCCAGCGCCGCACGGTCACGCGTTCGATGGTATCGAAGACGAGATGTTCGACCGCCAACCCGATCACGATGACCGCTGCCAGCCCGGCGAACACGCGGTCCGTATAGAGTTCGTTGCGGTTCTGGAAGATGTACCAGCCCAGTCCGCCCCTGCCCGAACTCGCGCCGAACACGAGTTCCGCTGCGATCAAGGTGCGCCACGCGAACGCCCAGCCCACTCGCAAGCCGGCGAGAATGGACGGCAACGCGGCGGGCACGAGAATCAGCACGACGTGCCGCAGGCCCGTAAGCCCGTAATTGCGGCCGGTCATTCGCAAGGTCGACGGAACGGCCTGGAATCCCGCGTACGTGTTGAGCGCGAGCGGCCACAGCACCGAGTGCACGAGCACGAAAAGAAGACTGCCGGTGCCGAGCCCGAACCACAACAACGCGAGCGGCAGCAACGCAATGGAGGGCAAGGGATTGAACATGGCGGTGAGCATCGAAAGAATGTCACGGCCGATGCGGGTCGATACCGCCAACGATGTCAACACGAACGCGAGCGCCGCGCCGAGCAGATAACCGCGCAGCAGCACGGACAGGGAGATCGCGGTCTTGGCGATCAACTCACCGGAAACAATGCCCTGCGCAAACGCAACGCACGTCGCGCTGAAGGTCGGCAAGAGCAGGTCGTTATCGACCACGCGCGCGACGCATTCCCATAACGCCATGAGCACGAGCGCGATCAGCAACTTACGCAGCCACGCGCGGTCGAAAAGACGCGTCGAAAGCGGCAAGGTCGCGTCGCGCTGCGTCACATCGGCTGCGGGCGAAAGTGTCGACGGATGCCGTTCAAACTCGGGCCGCACCGGCGGTTCGATCAAATGCGGCGTGCTCATTGCGCGATCTCCTCTTCGAACAACAGACGATGGATACGCGCGACGCTCTGTTGAAAGTCGCCTCGGCCCACGCTCTCCTGCGAATACTGATGACTGTTCAATTCGGCGCGCACGCGGCCAGGATGCGGTGTCAACAGCAGAATCCGGTTACCGACGATCAGCGCCTCTTCAATGGAGTGCGTCACGAACAACAACGTGAAGCGTTCATCGCTCCACAGCCGCAGCAGTTCTTCCTGCATGCGGCGGCGCGTGAGCGCATCGAGCGCGGCGAACGGCTCGTCCATGAGAAGCACGCGCGGTTGCATCGCAAGCGCTCGCGCAATCGCGACACGCTGCTTCATTCCGCCGGACAGCGTATGCGGATAAGCGTCGGCCACATGCGCAAGGCCGACCTTGTCGAGATAGTGAAGCGCCCGTTCACGGGCTTCTGCGCGGCCCAGCTTGCGCGCGACACGCAACGGAAAAGCCACGTTTTGCAGGACCGTCTTCCAGGGCGGAAGCTGGTCGAACTCCTGGAACACGACAATGCGGTCCACGCCCGGTCCGCGCACGCGCTCGCCGTCGATTTCGATGCTGCCCGCCACCGGCTGAATGAACCCGGCCACTGCCTTCAGCAAGGTGGACTTGCCGCAACCCGACGGTCCCAGCAGCACGAAGCGGTCGGCGCCATAGACGTCGAAACTCACGTCATGCGTCGCGCGCACGAGACGCTCCGGGGTGCGGTATTCCAGCGAGACATTACGCGCGCTCAACAGCTTGGTGGTCGATAGAACGGCCTTGTTGCTCTCGACCGGATACAGCACATGAGGATTGGCAGCCATGATCGCAGTGCAAAAACGCAAACCATCAAGATACCGGCGCGCGTTTCGGAGCCTAACCAATGAATGCGCATATTCAATGCACGATCGCGGATAAGGCGCTCGCTCGAATCGATCAACTTCCGTCGCGCGTGGCGGGGTCGCTAAAGAAGTAGTCTTGCCACGACTTCGGTTCATTCTTGATGACGCCCACGCGATGCATGAACTGCGCGAGCGCGAAGGTGTTCTGTGGCGCGATCTTGAACTGCACCGAAGGGTCCGTGATGATCTTGACGAGCAAGGCGCGGTCAATCTTGGCCTGATTCACGCGCAGATAGATGTCCGCTGCTTCGTTCGGATGCTGCGTCACGAAGCGCGCGGCATCGGCTAAACCATCGACGAAGGCGCGATACGTCTTGGGATTCGCGTTGCGGAACTTCTCGGTCGCATAGAGCACCGTCGCGGAACTGGGTCCGCCGAGGACGTCGTAGGAACTGAGAACGATGTGCGCCTTCGGGTTGCCCGCCAACTCCTGCTGCTGAAACGGCGGGTTGCCGAAATGCGCGTTTATTTCCGTGCCGCCCGCGATGATCGCGGCGGCTGCATCCGGGTGCGGCACCGCTTGCGTCAGCTTGTCGAGGCGATCGAACTCTTTGTCGCCCCACTGCTTCGCGGCGGCATATTGCAGAATGCGCGACTGCACCGACACGCCCACGGCAGGCAACGCAATACGGTCCTTGTCCGTGAAATCGGCGATGGTCTTCACGCGCGGATCATTCGATACGAGGTAATAAGGCAGATTGCCGAGCGAAGCGACGCCCTTTACGTTCTGGCGCCCGTGCGTGCGGTCCCAGATGGTCAAGAGCGGACCGACGCCTGCCGCTGCAATATCCACGGACCCGGACAGCAGCGCGTCGTTGATGCTCGCGCCGCCGGAGAGCTTCGCCCAATCCACCTTGATATCGATGCCCTGCTTCTTGCCTTCCTGCTCGATAAACTTCTGGTCGCGCGCCACGTTCAGGAGCAAATAGACGACGCCATATTGCTCCGCAATGCGCAGCGTGCCTTCCGCGAAGGCGCTGCAAGTGCCACCGAGCGAAAGCGCCAACGCGCAGACAAAGGCGCGCAACGCGCCCTTCCCTTTTCGAGAATGCATCGAAAAACCCCGTGTTTGTAGGACTATTTGTGGTTCGGCTCAGAAAGGCGCATCGCCTTCGATGGTGGTCCGATACAGCTTGCGGCGCTGATCGTCCGGCGTGCCCGCGGCCAGATGCATGACCGAGCGGTTGTCCCAGAACACCATGTCATGGTCGCGCCAAACATGCCGATAGACGAATTCGGGTCGCACGCTGTGCGCGAAGATCTCGTCGAGCAATGCGCGGCTTTCATCTTCCGGCATATCGACGATGCGCGTGGTGAAGTGCTCGCTCACGAAGAGCGCCTGACGACCCGTCTCCGGATGCGTGCGCACGATGGGATGCACGACCGGCTTCACCTGCGCGATCTGCTCGGGTGTGAGATTCGGACGCCACGGACTACGCCTTTGCAGCTCCGCATATTTCGCGAGATAGGTGTGCTCCGCGAAGCGCCCCTCGACCGCGTTCTTCAGATGCGCGGGCAACGTCTCCCACGCGAGATGCTGATTCGCAAACAGCGTGTCGCCGCCTGTCGATGGGAGCTCTTGCGCATGAAGCATCGAGCCGAGGCTCGGCTTCTCTTTGTATGAGAGATCCGAATGCCAGAAGTGGCCGGCGTCGCCGAGTCCAATAGGCTTGCCGTTCTCGATGATGTTCGACACCACGAGCACTTCGGGATAGCCGGCCAGTCCGAACTGGTGCAAGACGTGAATCTGCAATGGACCGAACCGCTTGCTGAAGGCGACCTGCTGCGCGGGCGTGATGCGCTGTTCGCGGAACACGAGCACGTGATAGTCGAGGTGAGCGCGATGAATGCGCGCGAAATCCTCAGCGGACAAGGGCTGCGACAGGTCGAGCCCGATGACCTCTGCGCCCAGCGGGCCGTCGAACGGACGAATGACGATATGTTGCTCGACGGCCTCGGCAGCGTCGTGAGTCGGCGAAAGAATGGTCACGGTGTAGTGAAAAGCGGCGGACAGACGAATAATCTACGCCCGGCGCGCTCGCGCGGCAACGAACGATGCGCGATTTGATTATCTGGCGTGATGCTAAGACCGGGAGAGGTCAGTCTTCGATCGCATCGAAAGGCAATTCGACCTGTACCGGCGCGACGGAAACGCCGGCTTCGTCAGCGGACTCCAGCGCGCTCACGCGCACGCCGAGCAGTCGCAGTCTTTTGTCGAGCACGATTCGTTTGAGGCACTCGGTCGCTGCGCGACGAATTTCGGATGCGTCGGCCGTGGCGACCGAAATCGTCAAGTCGCGCGTGACGGTGCGAAAGTCGTCGAAACGCAGCTTGATGCCGACGGTGCGCCCCACGTAACCTTTGCGCGCGAGATCGTCCGCCACGCGCTTGCAAAGGCCCGTGAATTCCGCCGAAAGCGTGGCGCGGTCGTGCTTAGGATGCAGGTCGCGCTCGAACGTGGTCTCGCGGCTCATGGACTTGGGCGTGGAACTCACGACGACAGGCCGCTCGTCCTGCCCTTGCGCGATGCGCGCGAGCCATGCCGCATAAGTCGGACCGAAGTGCGATTGCAGAAGGCCGAGGTCGGCGGCCGCGATATCGCCCACGGTCACGATGCCGAGCGCGGCGAGCTTGTCATTTGCCTTGGGCCCGATGCCGTTCACCTTGCGCGCGGCCAGCGGCCAGATGCGCGTGGGCAGGTCGTTCATCGTAAGAATGGTGAGACCGTCGGGCTTGTCCAGTTCCGAGCCGATCTTCGCGAGCAGCTTGTTCGGCGCGATGCAAATGGAACACGTAAGGCCGGTCGCTTCGCGCACCGCGTCTTTCATGCGCTGACCAATGTCCGCGGAATCGCCGGGCATGTCGGTGACGTCGATATAAATCTCGTCGATGCCGCGGTTCTCGATCTGCGTGGTGAATCCGGCAATCGCCGCTTTGAAGAGGCGCGAGTAATGCCGGTAAGACTCGAAATCCGTCGGAAGAAGAATGGCGTCGGGCGCGAGCTGGGCCGCTTTCATCATGCCCATTGCGGAGAAGACGCCGAACTTGCGGGCTTCGTACGTGGAGGTCGTCACCACGCCGCGGCCCGCGTAGTCGCGCAATCGCTTGAAACGGCGCGTGCCGTCCGCCAGCGTCTCGGGCGCGGCATTTCGGCCGCCACCGACCACCACCGGCTCGCCGCGCAGTTCCGGATAGCGCAGCAGCTCGACCGACGCGAAAAACGCATCCATGTCGAGGTGCGCGATACGGCGCGGCGGCGTCTCTGAGGCGAACGAGGAAGGCAGTGAGGCGTCCATCGACGGCGAAAGGCGAGCGCAAAAGCAAGAGCAAGAGCAAGAGCAAGAGCGCTTAGGGCCGAAGTCGAAAATGGCTTACTGTACATTCATACAGTGATTTTCGCCAGCGGCCTCTCAGTGACGCTTCAGCGGCTACTCTGCCGCGCGCTTTTCCGCAAGGGCGCGGCGGCAGTCGTCGAAGACCTGCCGGACCACATCCGACTGATAGTTGAGGTCTTCGCTGTCGAGAATCTCCTCGACGGCATCGCGCGCCCAGTCGGCCTCGAGTATCGCGCAATGACGCGCGGCCAGATCGCGCGCGATGGCGGCAAGTTTCGCGACCGTCAGCCAGTCCGCGAGCCGTTCATGCCTGTCGAGCCACTTGTGCGCGGCCTGCACGTGGAAAGCCGCCGCCGGCCAGTCTCCGTTCAGGTAGAACGCGCCCAGACTGCCGCATGTCAGCCAGCAGAGCAATTCGACGCGGTCCCGGGCACTCAGGGTACGAGGCACATCGTTCATGGCGGCGCTCACGAAGGACGTTTCGACGAGAGGTACGTCAGCGAATACGCTGCGTTCCGTATGAATTCCGTATGAAACAAGATAGCACGGGATGGTGCGGCGCGGCAGTGGCTTGCAAGAAAGGCATCGTGTGCTGACGAACGCATGAATCGCGGCTAAGAATTCCCTGCCTCGCGACGAAGGAGCATGTCAAAGGCGGTAAGTTAGACCGCGCCAGCAGTGCGTGGCGCGCCGGGATACCATGACGAGTCGAACCGCGCGTGCCCGCCGCGGATCGCGTCCTCTTTCATCAGATCCCGACCGCATGCCCCAACACAAGCAGACCGTCCGTCCCCTCGTCATTGCCGCAGTGATGGCCTCGATGGCCATGGTGGCGATCGAAGCCACCATCGTTTCGACTGCCATGCCGCAGATCGCCACGCAGCTCGGCGGCCTCAATCTGTATAGCTGGGTCTTCTCGTCGTTCCTGCTGACGCAGACCGCGCTTACCGTCGTATTCGGCAAGCTCGCGGATCTTTACGGCCGCAAGCCCGCGATACTCGCCGGCATTGCCATCTTTCTCGTCGGGTCGATACTCGCGGGCTTCGCGTGGTCGATGCCCGCCATGATCGTCTTCCGCCTGATACAAGGCGTCGGCGCCGGGGCCATTCTGCCGGTTGCGCTGACGGTGGTCGGCGACCTTTACCCGGCACGGGAACGCGGTAAGGTGCAGGGCTACCTCGCCAGCGTATGGGCCGTGTCTGCCGTGCTCGGGCCGATGGTCGGCGGCTTGCTCATCCGGCATCTTTCGTGGAGCTGGATTTTCTGGATCAACCTGCCGATCGGCGCGCTCGCCGCGCTGCTATTCGTGCTCTTTCTGCACGAGGAGAAGCGCCACGAACGTCCGGCAATCGACCTTGCAGGCGCGTTCCTCTTCACGGCCGCCGTCGCTTCGCTGATGATGGCGCTCACCGATGTCAGCACCGCAAGCAGCGCGCGCGTCGGCGTGGAAGTCGCGATATGCATCGTGGCGAGCGTGCTCTTCGTCATGCAGGAAAAGCGCGCCGCCGATCCGATGATCTCGTTCGGCTTATGGGCGCATCGCCCGATCGCGGCGGGCAACGCCGCGACGCTGCTCGCGGGCATGGCGTTGATGGGCCTGACCACGTTCCTGCCGATGTACGTGCAGGGCGTCATGCATCGCTCGCCGGTCGAAGCGGGCCTCACGCTCACGATGATGATGATCGGCTGGCCCAGCGGCGCCACCTTCACGTCACGCACCTTCAGCCGGATCGGGTTGCGCCGCTTACTGATCGGTGGGACCGTGTTCATTCCGCTCGGCGCGATTCCGTTCGTGCTTCTCACGCCGCAGTCGAGTCCGGTGTGGGCCGGCGTCGGCTCCGCGGTGATGGGCTTCGGCATGGGCATACTGAGCGTGTCGTGCCTGATCCTGATCCAAGAAATCGTCAAGCTGTCCGAGCGCGGGAGCGCTACTGCATCGAACCTCTTTGCCCGCAATCTCGGGAACACGCTCGGCGCGGCGGTGTTCGGCGCCGTGCAGAACTATGGACTGGGTCATGCGAGCGGCGTGCCGGCCGTTAGCGCGGATCAGTTGAAGCGCCTGTTATCGGCCGTGCCGGGCAACTTCGCAAGCAACGCGGAGATTCGCTTCGCGTTGCACCATGCGCTGCATCTGACCTTCACATCGATGTTCGTGATCGCGCTGGGCGCGGTCATTTCGATGCTGTTCATGCCCGCGGTAGACATCGGTCGGGCGCGTCCGACGGTGCAGACGCTCGGCGCGAACGATGCACCGGAACGCGTCGGCATCGACGCCTGATTTGGCGTCGATGCCTTGCACACTGGGTCTCAATCTTGCGCCTGAATGAGCGGGCTGTCCTGCTTGTCTTTGGACACGCTCGCATCTCCGCTTTGGCTTCCCGGCGCAGCGGAATCGTCGGCCGCGATGGTCTGCGTGTTCATGCCTTGTTGCGACGTGGGCGCGCCGGCATCCGGCTTGTAATGCGGCGCAGGACCATAGCCGCTTGCGAGCGCGTAAGGCGCGGCAAGCGAGGCCGCGACGAGAACAATGCCGGTGACTTTGCTGATCATGGTCGTACTCCTGAAGGTTTCAAATGTCCACTTCATCGGCCAATGCACTGCCCTGCCAGCATGCGACCTTCCGAAATGTGCACGCAGTCTACGTGCGTGACTCGACCGTGAAATCCCCCCAGAAGCGCGGATACGAATGGCGGAAGCGCCCTGAATGAAGCGCTTCGCGCACTGGCATCAGACGTTGTCTTCCACCGCTATCGCCACGGCGCCCGCATTGATCGTCAAACGCGTGCGCTTTTGCAAGGGGTTCTGCGGCGCGGTGCCGTCCGCGTTCAGCCCCTTCACCTTGTTGTAGATCGCGACGAACTGCGTGGGCGTGACTGTCGCCGATGCATAGCCGATTGCGTCGTGGTCCGCGTACAGCATGTCCGGATTATTCTGCCTGATGAACGCATCCAGTGCCGACGATGAAGTGATGAGCGATGCCAGCGGCATCCCTGCGACATAGTTCGTCGCATCCTGAAAGAAGGGGCGGCTGCTGACGCCCGCCGCCATGAGATCGACGAGCACGGGCGTGCCCGTCGCCGGATCGGGCACATCGCGCACGATGCCGGCCTGGAACGCATGAAGATCGCCCGTGATGGCGATGAGATTCGTGATGCCTTGCGCCTTCACGAACGACGTGAGATCGGCCTTGTGCGATGGATACCCGTCCCATGCGTCGCAATCCATCACGAAAACGAGGTTGTCGGGCGCAGGGGCGATCGAGCGCAGGTCGAGCCACAGGCGATTCATCATCACCTCGTTGCCCCATACCTTCCAGATCGAGGTCGAGGCTTTCAGCGTGTCCTTCCACCATTGCGTCTGCACCGGGCCGAGCATGGACGGAATGCGCCCAAGACGCTGCGTATCCGCCGCCTCGAACTGCGCGAGCACCTGTTGCGGCACCGCGTACCGCGAGCCGACAAGATCGTTGCCGTTCACCGGATCATGTCCCAGCTTCTGCGCGACAGCCGCTTCGCTGACCACATGATCGTCGCGATAGAGCCGCTCGTCGGTCATGACGAGGTGAATCAGCGAGCCGAAGTGAAAGTCCCGGTAAATGCGGATGTTGTCGTAGCTGGCGTTGTTGAGGTCGAACGACACGTCGCCCCAATCCACCGGCAAATATTCCGCCCACGCCTGATTCGCATTGCGGCGTCGCGCTGTCTGCTGCACGTTCGCATTGGTGTACGTCTGGTGGTCTTGCCAGCAATCGTCCGAGAACTCGTGATCGTCCCAGATGGCGATCACGGGAAAGCGCGCATGAACGGTCTGCAAGCGCGCGTCGCCGCGATACGTGCGATACAGCGTGCGGTAATCGGCGAGCGTGTTCGCATAGACGCCGCCGCCTGACATCGCGACGCCATCGGGCAAGGTGATCTGTGAATGCGCCGGCTCGGCGGCGTTCTTTTCGTTCGGACTACCGACGGTCTCGTAGATATAGTCGCCCAGATGCACGACGAAATCGAGGTCGGTTTCCGCGGCGAGCAGCGTGAGCGCCTGCCAGTGGTTCACGCTCCAGTTCTGGCAGACGAACCACGCGAAGCGCAGCTGGGGAAGCGATTCGGTGGCCGCCGCTGCGGTGCGTGTCGTGCCTGTCGCGCTGATGTCACTGCCGGCAATGAAGCGGTAGTAATAGGTCGTCTTCGCGCTGAGACCCGTGACCTTGGCTCGCACGGTGAAGTCGTAGTCGGGAATGGCGCTGAGGGGCACGCTCGCCGCGAGTTGCGAGAAATCGGGACGCGTGGAGACTTGCAGCGTCAGGGCGATTGCCGTTTGTGAGGCGTTGCTCGCATTGGCGACGCAGCGTGTCCAGAACACGACGGACGTATCGCGCGGGTCGCCGCTCGCGACGCCCTGCGCGAACGCGTACACGCCCGAAGGCGGTGGCGTGGTGCCGCCGCCCGCGCTGCTGCCGCCCTCGTCATCGCTCGAATGATGACAGGCCGCGAGCGTGCCGGACGCCGCCGCAACGGTATAGAACATGGACAACGACATAAAGCGGCGACGATCCATGACAGCCTCCAGAAAACGACGTGGCAGACAGACCATGCGCGCTCGATGTGTCGACTTCGAATCCGACCGGATAGCGGCTTACGGACGATGTGATTGCTTACACGCTACAAACAGCGGGTGTCAGTGTCAATACCGGAGCGGGACAGAACGATCGTTCTATCAAGCATCGCGCTGCGGAACGGTCCGCAGAGGAAACACCAGCCTTGCGCAAAGCAATCCGATGGCGCCGCCGAGAAGCGTCTCCCATGCGCGCGCGGCGAGCAGCGGCACCGAATGAACGCCGCTCGCGGCCAGCGTCACGACGAGCGCAAAGGCGAAGGCTCCGCACGCGATGTCGTAGCGCTCCGGCAGCGCCATCGCGTAGACGATCATCGCGATGGCAGCCATCGCCCAGACGAGAAGCGGCGCATGCTCAGCAAGCGGCAAGCAAATGATTCCGATGGGGACGCCCACCAGCGTGCCATAGATACGCCTTCGCACACGGTCCGCCGTTCCCACCGCGGACGTCGCGACGACATAGACGCATGCCGTGATGGCCCACGCCGATTCGGCGAGCGCGAACGCCGCATCGAGCAGCGCGACGACGAGCGCGCCGCTCGCTGCTTGCAGACCCATGGCAAAAGCGGGCGACACCGCCTGTCTGCCATAGACCGGCTGCGATGCGAGCGCAGGCGGCACCACAGGATGTTCCGCTGGTCCGCTCAAGAGACGCGGCACGATGGCCGCGAGCATGGCGATCAGCAGGGCGACCACGATTGCCCACGTATCCATCGGCGCGAGCTTCATCACGTAGGCGGCCACCTGGCCGATATAGAACTGCGATCCGATGCCAGCGCCCGTTACGCCGAAACGCTTTAAATAGCCCGCAAAAAAGGCCCCGGAGACGAGGATGAACTCGGCACCGCTGCGGCCGTGTTCGTCGAACCACGGTCCAAGCCATGCAACGGTGAACGCGCCGCACGCCGCCGCGAGGCACAGCACCGCGAGGTCCCGGCTCGATTCACGCCGCGTCGCGCGCGCCTCGGACACGCTCGCCCACAGCGCGAACGTCGCGGCGAGCGAGCCGACCGACACGCTTGCGGGCACGTCGCGCGTCACATCGTGCAGTGCGCCGATGGCCGCCGCAAGGCCATACGCCGTCACGAGCCGCAAGCCCTTGACGCGCCGATGCGTGCCTGGGTCCACGCGTTCGAACCATGCGGTCATTGCCAACAGGTAGCGAGCGTTCATCGCGATTCACCTTGTGCCTCTATCTGCGCTTCTTCCGCGCGGGTCGTTCAACCGCCTTGGCTCGATCTAAACCCGTGCCGCGCGCGGCTGCCTCGGCGATGCATTCGGCAAACCGCGCCGCTGCGTCGTGATCGGCGCGCCGCGCCCGCTCGACGAGACCGATCTCGCGGTGAAACGTATCGTCGCCGAGATCGTGCGCGACGGTGCCTCGCGGCCACGCACCGATGCCCGCCGACTTCGGCAGTAACGCGACACCCATGCCGCGCGCGACGAGTTGCGCGATGCCATGCAGTTCATCGGCCTCGATGGCCTCTCGCACGGCAATGCGCTTCTTGCGCAGGAAGACGTCGACTTGCCGGCCCCCAAACGAGCGCCGGTCGTATCGAATGAACGGCTCGCTTTCTATCAGCTCACGCCATGTCGCGCGCTTCTTTGCGGCCGGCGCGAGCAATACGAACGGCTCCGCGATAAGCGTGCGCCAGCGCAGTTCCGCAGGCAACGAAAACGGCGGGCGAATGATGACGGCCATGTCGGCTTCGGCGGCATCCACCTGTGCGAGCAGATTGAGCGACACGCCCGGCACGAGACGTATGCGCCATGCCGGCATGTCGCGCCGGAATGAAGCGATGGCATCGGGCAACAACGCAGCATGCGCCGATGCGATTGCGCCTACCGAAAGCGTGCCGCCCCGCCCTTCCTCGCCGCTGGGTTCGGCAAGACGCGCATAGAGCGCGATGAGTTCATCGGCGAGTTCGAGCGTGCGGCGCCCTGCTGCGTTCAGCGTCGCTGAGCGGCCGGTGCGATCGAAAAGCGCAAAGCCGAGATGCGCTTCGAGCCGCTGCATTTGCGCGCTCACCGCCGATTGCGTCAAGCCGATATGCGCCCCTGCACCGGCAAAGGTGCCGTGGCGGGCGACCGCCATGAAAGTCCTCAATTCGCGCAGCATGTGATCGATCGATTTCGTTGTTGCTCAGACCCGCAATTTATCGTTTTTCATGGAATTCGTTCATGAATACACTAGCGGCTTCTCTGGATCAACCCTCACGGACCTCTTGACCATGAACACCCCGCACGACGCCATGCCGCCGTTTCATCTCGCGTTTCCCGTTCACAGTCTTTCGGATGCGCGCGCGTTCTATGGCGAACTGCTCGGCTGCCCCGAGGGACGCAGTTCGGAAGACTGGGTGGATTTCAATTTCTACGGGCATCAGATCGTCGCGCACCTTGCGCCGGACGAAGCCGGTCATCGCTCGACGAGCGCGGTCGATGGCGATGCCGTGCCCGTGCGCCACTTCGGCGTGGTGCTGTCCATCCCGCAGTGGGAAGCGCTCGCGGAGAAACTGAAGGCGGCGGGGACGCGCTTCATCATCGAACCGCATATTCGCTTCAAGGGCGAAGTCGGCGAGCAGGCGACGATGTTCTTCCTCGACCCGTCGGGCAATGCGGTGGAAGTGAAGGCTTTCGCCAACATGGCGTCGCTGTTCGCGAAGTGACCTTCTGAGTTTTCATTCGCTCGCGCTGCAAAAGAAACGGGACGCCATCGGCGTCCCGTTTTTTACATCATGCGAGCGTAATGCTTACGCTTACTGCCCCGAGCCGCTTGCGCTGACCGGCGCGCCGGGGCCGCCCGGCGTTGCGCTGTCGCTCTGGCCAGCGGTCGAGCCGCTGTTCGAGGACGAATGCGTGCTGTGCGATTTCTTCTTCGAATGCGAGTGCTTGTGCGACATTCCCGAGCCCTGCGTGGTGGTCTGCGCGTTGTCGCCCGCTTGCAGGCCCGTGGCCGAGCTCGGCGGATTGTCCTGCGCGAGCGCGGATGCGCAAACGAGAGCGAATGCGCCGGCGGCGCAGGAGAGAGCGATACGTTTCATGTCGAATGACTCCTGTTGGCGGTTTGCGAATGCGATGGTTGCAGCTTGTTCTGCATGGCCGTCGAGTGATGCAAGCGACGGCTGGTCGCAAGACGTCTGGAGCATGGGACGTGCCACGGTCTGACGATTCGCAAGCTGACAAGCCCCCATCACCGTGACAATCGACATGACAACGCGGCGCGCGCCACCACCCGCCGCGAATCGCACAACGGGTTCAGTGGCCCACTGGCCCCGTAGCCTTGAGATCGGCATTGACCGCGCGCTGCGGATGAGTGGCCTGTTTGATGAGGAGCGCAACCGCAGAGACGAGCCCCGCGACCGCGATCACCGCGAAGATGCCGCCGAAGCTGAAATGCAGGCGCGTGAGTTCGGCAACGAGGAACGATCCGGCAATGCCGCCGAAGCGCCCGATGCCGAGCATCCACGCGACGCCCGTGCCGCGCCCCTGCGTCGGATAGAACGCGGCGGCGAGCGCGGGCATCGACGATTGCGCGGTGTTCATCAAGACGCCCGCGAGGAACACCACCAGCACGAGCAAGCCGACGTTGCCCACGGCCTGTCCGATGCAGTAGACGCTCACCGCGGTCAATGCATAGCATGCTGCAATCACGCGGTTCGCGTTGAACTTGTCCATCAGCACGCCGAGCAGCACCGCGCCGACGCCGCCGAGCGGAAACAGCGCGGAAATCAGCGTCGCGCGTTGCGGGCTCAAGCCGGATTCCTTGAGGAGAATCGGCATCCAGTTGATCGATGCATAAAAGATCACGAGGCCCATGAAGTACGCGAGCCACAGCATGATCGAGCCGATCACATAAGAACGCGACAACACCACGCTCATGCCGCTCTGCCCCTGCACGGCAGGCGCGGCTTCGGTCATGAAGAAGGAGCCGGCGTGGCGAGCATCGTCGGAAATGCGGGCAAGCGTCGCGCGAATCTTCTCGACGGGCTTCGACTTCGCCACCATGTAGCGCACCGATTCCGGCAACGTGATGAGCAGCAGCACCGCAAGCGCGAGCGGCGCGACGCCGCCGAGGAACAGCACGCTGCGCCAGCCGAACTGCGGGATCATCCACGCCGCGAGGAAGCCGCCGAATGCAGCGCCCAGCGGAAAGCCGCAGAACATCAGGTTGATGAGCGTGGCGCGACGGTTGTCGGGACAGAACTCGCTCATCATCGTGACGGCGTTCGGCATGGCCGCGCCGAGGCCCAGGCCGGTGATGAAGCGCAGCGTCGTCAAATGCTCGAGGCTCGCGGAATACGCCGATGCAAAGCAGGCGACGCCGAAGATGATCACCGACGACAACAGCATCGCGCGGCGGCCGAGGCGGTCGGACAAGGGCCCCGACAGCAACGCGCCCGCGGCGAGGCCGAAGAGCGCCGCGCTCAATACGGGCGCGAGCGCCGGCCGGCTGATGTGCCACTCGGTAACCAGCGACGGCGCGATAAAGCCGATCGCGGCCGTATCGAAACCGTCGAGCAGCACGATGACGAAGCACATGCCGAAGATGAGCCATTGGAACGGCGAAAACGGATGCTCGTTGATGAACGTCTGCACGTTCACGTTTGGACTTCTGCTCACTTCATTCCCTTCCGAAAGAGACGATGAATGTTCGCTATGCGAACAGCGATTCACATAGCGAACTATGCGTTTCGCGTGAGAATACGGAATAGCCCCATGTGCCGCAACGCGGGGTTACCCGGAAATGAAAGGACGTGGCGGCCGACTCGTCAGACTGAATCGATGTCTGACGCCGTTGCGGACCATACTGTCATCACGAGTTGCACTCTACAATCGATCTTCGAACGCGAACATTGCACAGGACATCGCATGAGCAAGATGGAAAGCGCGAGGCTGATCTATGTCATGGGCCCTTCCGGGGCGGGCAAAGACTCACTGTTGGCGTTCGCGCGTGAACGCGTCGGCGCACGCGTGATGTTCGCGCATCGATACATTACGCGCGCCATGACTGACGGCGAGAACCATATCGCGCTCACGCCCGACGAATTCGCCTCGCGCCTTTCTCACGGCCTCTTCGCGATGCATTGGGAAAGCCTCGGTCTGCGCTATGGCATCGGCATCGAAGTGGATGCGTGGCTCGCGCGCGGCATCTCCGTCGTCGTCAACGGTTCGCGGCAGCACGCGCCTGAGGCGCTCATGCGTTATCCGGACGCATGCTTCGTCCATATCGATGCGGCGCCTGCCGTGCTGGCCGCGCGGCTTGCGAGGCGGGGACGCGAAGACGCGCGACAGATCGAGGCGCGGCTCGCACGCAGGCCCGCGTTTGAACTCCCGCGTCATGCGCGCGTGGTCCACATCGATAATTCCGGCTTACTTGCAGAAGCCGGCAGCCACTTCTTGAGCATCGTCGGTCACGCCGGGACATAGCGCGCCACGCTCAAATAACGCGTTCTCTGATCAAGCCCGACAATAGTCACGCACGAAGGCGTCAGAATGCATACATGACCGCCGAGGCGCCGTCTGCACGCTTTCACATGCGCCGATAAAATGACCGCATGTCCCAATCCCAAGAGAACTCGCGGCGGCACGAGCCCGACTTGCCGCTTCATACCCCCAGCACTGCTTCGCTCGCTCTGGCTGCGGCTATCGCAATGGTCGCGTGGCTTGCCATCGCGGCGCAAACGGACCTGACCATCGCACGCTCGCTCGATCGCGGCCTGACCGTCATGGACGGCATCGCGCGCATGAGCAGCTACCTCACGAATCTGACGGTATTGCTCACGGCCATCTGTTTCACGTGTGTCGCCACGCGCGCTCAGGCACCGCTTGCGCGCTTCTTTCGTCAGCCGACGGTCGTGACGGCAGTCGTCGTGTATATGGTCTTCGTCGGCATCGCGTATAACACGCTGCTGCGCTTCTTATGGACGCCATCGGGCTATCGCGCGTTCGTCAATGAATCGCTGCACACGGTGGTCCCCGCGCTTTCTGCGTTGTACTGGCTCTTGTTCGTGCCGCGCTTTCATCTTTCCTGGCGGCGATGCGCGCTCTGGCTCGTCTATCCGCTGGGCTATCTCTTCGTGACGCTATGGCGCGGAAGCGAGTCGGAGTTCTACCCGTACTGGTTCATCGACGTGTCCGAGTTGGGTTACGAGCGCGTGTTTCTCAACGCCGCGATGCTAGTCGTGGCCTTTCTCGTGCTGATGAGCGTCTTTCTCGTCATCAATCACCGGCGCGACGATCTGCGCGTGCCCGATCCGGAAGTCGAATCCGACGACGTATCGGATTCGGGCGCGCCACATTGAAAGACGCTTAGGCGTCCTTGGTATCGAACATCAATAACTCGACGCCCGCCTGCGCGAAGTTGGACAAATCGCCGGCGGTTGCCTGGCCTTCCGGCGATTCAAGCGCGGACCGGATCGCATCGAGCGAATCGAATTCGAGCACGGCGACGAGGTGATACGGCGATTCGCCTTGCGCCACCGTGACTGGTCCCGTGCTCAACTCATAACGCGTGAGACCCGGTAGTTGTTTGGCCAGCGGAACGTGCGTTGATGTGTAATGGGCATCGAATGCCTGTTTGTCCGACGGCGTTTTATACAGCGCGACCAGCTTGGCCATGTCGTGTCTCCTTGGTGTGGGCCTGCTTGAAAGAACGGGCTACTGCTTTTCCAACTGAAGATAGATGCGTTGCACGTTCTGCGGCTGCGCGGTGGTGTACAGCTTATAGCCGCTGAACGTGGGCAACTGCACTGCGTGCATTGCCTGCGTGAGACTCATGCCGCTCTTATAGGCTTGCTTCACGGATGCATCGAGCTCGCGCAAATACAAGCCGGTCTGCAAGATCGCGTCGCCGCGCAAAGGCGGACCGAACGCGGGCACGACGGTGTTCAGATCGAGCGCACGCAGGTTTTCGAGCGCAGCGAGCCAGCCCGGTATCTGCTCGTTGCGCAGCTCGGGAATTCGGCCATTCGATACCAGACTGCCCGCGAAGAGGACACCGGTTTCGGTATCGAGCACGGCCAGATCGCCGGGTGTGCTCGCGGGGCCGAAATGCAGCAATTGCAACTTGCGTCCGCCGTTCTCTATCTCAGTGGTCCCGTCGATGGTGCGGTCAGGCACGGTCACGCGCGAGCCCGCCATCTCATCTTCGCCGAGTGTCTTGCGCAGATTCGCGAGACAGATCGAGCAGCGATCATGGATAAGTTGCGCCGCTCGAACATGCGCGAGTATCGGCACGTTCTGGTCGCGAAAGGCAGCGGCGCCGAAGACGAATTCCGGCGCTTGATGCGTGATGATGACGAGCGTCACCGGCAAAGGCGTCACCTTGCGGATGGCTTCGATCATCGCGCGGCCATAACGATAAGACGGCCCCGTGTCGATCACCGTTACCCCGCTCTTCCCCACGATAAAGCCGTTATTCGCGACGATGCCATGATTCTCCGGCGCCACGGCGTTCCCGGTGCCGATGAACGCGTACACGCCCGGCGCAATGCGCATTGGCGCGGGCATGCCGGCAAGCGCAGCCATCGCCGGTCCAGCCAACGCACCGCATGCGAGGAAAAGCGCGGCAATGAGTAGCTTCGCGCAGCGCAGCGTCATTTCATTGCCGACGCTTGCCCGGCCGCTTGAGTCTGGATAGCGATCGCGCCTTCGAACTGCTTGTTCTTGGTGTCCTCGATATGCGCTTTCAACTCGCCATTTCCGGTCGGCAGAAAGTAAAAGCGAAAATTCGGGTTCTCGCTGATCGAGAAGTTGACGTTCGCCGTCATCACCGGTTTATCCGCATAGGTGACGGCGACCTTGCGAATGAAATAGGCCGTCGCATAGTTGCGCGTGATCTGGTTCATCGCCATGCCCGTGCGGTTTGGATGCCGCACCATCACTTGCGCGAGTTGCGGCTTGCCGGCGACCGCCGCGCCCTCCGATTGCAATCGAACCGCGCCTGCCGCGCGTTCGGCTGCATCGTCGTCCTTGTCGGCGGGTGCCGAGCAACCGCCCGATGCCTTCACGAAGCGCACCGCGCTATACAGGTGCCCGTCGTTTGTTTCGGCGATGGCGCGCATGAACGTATAGTCCTCCACGCGCACGCGCGTTTCGATGCTCGCCAGTCCCGACTCGGGCGTGAATTCGAAATAGCCCGCGTACGGCTCGGGGTTTTCGTCGATGAAAAGGTAGATCTTCTTGATGTAGTGCGCGGGACTTTGCGCGAACTGTGCGTTGATTGCGATAGGAACGACTGCGGCGTCTGCCGCGCGTGCTGGAGCGTCGAGCGTGATGACGGATTCGCCATGCGTATCGACCGTTCGTCCCTTGAATGCGCCTTCCTTGAAATCGAGCCAGCGGGCGACCTTGTTCGGGTCGTCGTCCGGCTGTGCCGCTTGCGCGAGCGATGCCATCAACGCAAGCAGCGCGAACAGTGCGCCGCGCGCGCGCATAGAGCCAGGCGTATCGGTCATCATGATGCCCTCCATGCTGCCTGTTACTGCTCCCATTCGAGTTCCGCATAAGCGGCCGTCACATTGCGACGATGGTAAATCTCGTAGAGCAACCACTTGTCGCGCTGATCGAGGCCAACGGTGTCTACGGCTTGTTGAATCGTCGCCCCGCGCCTGATGGCCTCGCGTACGTCACGCGCGAGTCCGGCAAGGTACTGCTCTTCTGCTTCCAGTGACTGCTGCCACGGCGGATCGAGCGGACCATGTCCCGGCACGACATGTCGCGGATTCATCTGCTTAATACGTGCGATGTCATCAAGCCAGCCGACGACACTTCCATCCACCACCGGGATGCAGCGCACGAAAAGCAGATCCCCGGTCCATAACGTGCCGCTCTTCTCATCGTATACCGTCAAGTCGTTGTTGGTATGCGCTGTTTGCCATGTGCGCAGGGTCAACGGACGGTCGCCGAGATCGAGCATTGCGCTGCCATCCACCGTTTGCGTCGGCCCGATGATTTCACTACCTTCGGCGATGTCTCCGAGCTCCCGGTTCAGCGCGCGAAGATAATTCTCCACGCGCGACGCCTCCGCTTGCGCGAGCTTCACGCTTCCAACGAATTGCGGATGATCGTCCACGAATGCCGCATTGCCGAAGATATGGTCCGGGTGCATGTGCGTGTTGATGACATAGCAGACCGGCAGCGGCGTGATCTTTCGTACCGCCTGCCTCAGCGCGCGTCCCTCTGCGAGCGTGCCGCCCGTGTCGATCACCGCCACGCAGCGCGTACCGACGATGAAGCCCACGTTCGCGATATCGCCTCTGTTCGCGCGTGTCGCAATGTCATCGTGGCCGCGATGCGCGTATTCGCCGGGCGCAATCTGCTGAATGGAGAGCGGCGGTTCCGCGCGCGTCGGTCCGACGAGAAGCGCAAACAGCAACAACGCATGCCATGTGAATGACAGCGCCTTGATGCGTGATCGCGCCGAAATCGCACACATCTGCGGGATGAATGCTTCGCGTCCCGGCGCACGCGTAGTCGAGCGGACGAGATTCACGCGCACCTTGTCGCTCATGCGGCCTTATCGGCTCGCACGCGGCACATTCCCCGCCTTCACAGGCGCGCCCGCGGGCGGCGACAGATTCTTGAGCGCCCCTTGATAAGTGATCGTTTCCCTTTGCAGCGGATGGGCGAAGTCGTTGCCCGTGCCCGGCACTTCGGTGCGAATCATGAGAAGGCCGCCGGGCACATCGTCCGCGATCACGAACGTATAGCGCTTGCCCGTGTACTGTGAGAAACGTTCGGCATTGGGATCGTTCAGGTAAGGCTGAATGACGACCTGATGCGCCGTCACATGCTTGCCGCGTCCGATTCCGAGGGCATCGCTCGATACGGGCGTGATCGCCGGAGCAGCTGCCAATGCGAGACGAACGCGCTGCTGAAAATAGCGCCGCTGTCCGCCCGTCAGTTGCTCCATCTCGGCAATGTCGTGTTCCAGAAAATAGATGATGACCGGATTGCAAGGGAGACCGCCGGGTACATTCACAGGACCGGTGCGGTCTGTCACGCGCGCATCGTTCTTGCTGTTGCCGGGACTCACGACGAGCACGCGCACCGTATCGCTGACTTTCGCGGGCGGACCGGAATAGTCCACGGAGTAATCCAGTTCCGTCTGCGGCTCGACGCCGCTCATATGCGGCTGCAGGAACACGAGGCGTTCGGCGGGCGCAATGTCCGCCCCCGGCGCCGAAGCAACCGGCGGTGCTGCGGCGAACGCGCTATGCCCTTGCGTCAGGCCCAGCGCGCACGCGATCATCACCGCGCATAGAGTGACGGCAGGCGTTCTCATTGTGCTTGCGCGGGTTGCATCGGCTGGAGAGGCAGCAGCGGCACTTGATAGCTCGTCAATATCTGGTCGATCTTCGGCTGATTCGACGCAATCCAGTTATCGACCTTGTCGCGCCATGCTTTCTCTCCGTACCGCACGCCCATGGAGATTTCGAAGTCGAAGCGAATGCCGGGCTGCGGCGGGAACGGAACGAGCCTTACTTTGTTGTCCGAACGATTGACGAAGTATCCGGCAATCGGCCCCCAGACGAACGCAGCATCGACGTTGCCTTGCGACAGGTCGTGCTCGATCATCTCGCCGGGAAACGCCTCGGGATCGCCGCTTTGCCCTTGATACGACACCGCCTGTTCGATGAGGTTATTCCTGAGGAGCCAGTCCACGGCCGGGCTCTTGACGAAGATGCCCAGCTTCATTTTCTTGAGTTGGTCCGGCGGCAGACTCATGAGGTCAGCGGGCGTCTTGATGTTCGCGTATTCCGGGCGATTCGGAAAGACCATTGCGTAGGTGGAATGCAGATACGGCCGCGTCGTCGCAGTGAGTTCATAGCCCTTGGGTACGCCGATGATGAGATCGCACTTGTATTGCTCGGTATTCGGCACCTTGTCGCGCAGCGTATTTCTCACGAAACCCATGCGCTGCGGATAGAACGTGTATTCGAGCTTATAGCCGAAATCACTCGCCATCTGGCTCGCGATTTTGTTCTCGAAGCCTTCGCCTTTCTGGTTCGAGAGCGGCATGTTGTTCGGATCGGCGCATACGCGCAACACGCCGTCCGCGCCGTCGTTGTTCGGCAGGTTCGGCGGCGGACCGCCTGCGCCCTGGGCTAACGCGGCGTCGGTCGAAAGCAGAACAAACGCTGACAGCAATGCGGCCATGCGACCGGATCGCACCGTACGACTGGCCTTACGCTGAAACATGAAGCCTCCGGGAGTAGAAGCGGTCATCGTGCGCCGCTCGCGATGCCTTCACTTCGCATCGATTGCTTGCAGGTCGCCCGGATTGATCTTGCCGTCGGACCGTCCCTTCAAATAGGTGTAGAGATTCTCCCAATTCTTCTGCATCATCTGGCTCGCGCTGAAGTCGGGCATGCCCTTGTCGACACGTCCGCCGAAGACTGTGCGATGAAATTCGTTCTTGTCGAGCGTCTTGAAAGCGTCGACCAGCGAGGGACCGACGAGACCTTCCTGCTTCGCCCCGTGACAGCGTTCGCACGCGAGCGCGCGCCAGGTACGCCATCCTTGCAGCGTATCGTTGTCGACCTTGTTGCCGTCGACGACCTGATACGCCACCGGCTTCATCTCCCCTGAAGAGGTCTGAGCGAAAGGCGCGGATGACGCAACGAGCGCTATCGACAACACCAGGATGGTTCGGCCTATCATTCGCGTGTCTCCTTCAATATGTTTTTTATGCAAGGCTCTGCTATGCGCGGCGGCACGCATGCCGCCGCGCGATCCTGCTCACGCCTGTATCAACTCGGGACAGCGAAGATGAAGAGCGTGCCGCCCAGCGCCGTATACTTCGCGAGTTCGCGGTACCCGCCTACCGCACCGAGACCTTCCGTCGACTTTTCGAGTCCTGCTGCCATGCCGATGCCGGCCCAGCCGCCGATGCCCGAATATACGCCGACATATTGCTTGCCCTGGTACTGATACGTGAACACGTTGCCGATGATGCCGGACGGCGTCTTGAACTTCCACAGTTCCTTGCCGTCCCTGATGCGTACCGCCTTGATGTAGCCTTCGAGCGTGCCGTAGAACACGATGCCGCCTGCGGTTGCCAGCGCGCCGGACCACACCGAGAACCGCTCGGGCTTGGACCATGCGATCTTGCCCTTGGCCGCATCCCACGCGATAAAGTTGCCCATCGCGCCGTTCTCGTTCGGACCCGGATACATCGAAAGCGTTGCGCCGACGAACGGCTGACCCGACACGTAGTCGACCTGGAACGGTTCGTAGTCCATACAAACGTGATTGGTCGGAACGAGGAAGAGACTCGAGTTCGGATCATATGCGGCAGGCTGCTGATCTTTCGATCCGAGCGCGGCAGGACAAATACCCTTCACGTTGTGATCCGGACCCGCCTTCTGTGTCGAATAGCTCGCGTTGCGAATGGGCAGGCCGCTCTTGATATCGACGCTATCGGCCCAATTCACGGCCGGATCGTACTTCTGCGCGACGAGCAGTTCGCCGGTTTCGCGGTTCAGCGTATAGCCGAAGCCGTTGCGGTCAAAGTGAACGATCGCGGGCACTCGCTTTCCGCCGATGCTCAGGTCCGACAAGATCATTTCATTGACGCCGTCATAGTCCCACTCGTCGTGCGGCGTCATTTGATAGACCCACTTCGCTTTGCCGGTATTCAAGTCGCGCGCGAAGATCGACATCGACCATTTGTTGTCGCCGGGGCGCTGGGTCGGATTCCACGTGCCGGGGTTACCCGTGCCGTAGTAGACAAGGTTGAGTTTCGGGTCCCATGCATACCATCCCCATGTCGTGCCGCCGCCGTACTTCCATTGATCGCCTTGCCAGCTCTTGGTCGACGAGTCGGCGCCCACGGGCATCATCTTGCCGTCGGACCACGTCATGGTTTGCTGCGGGTCGAGCAACATCTCATCGTCGGGGCCCGTGCTATAGGCCTTCCACACTTCCTTGCCGTCCTTGATGTTGTACGCCACGAGGCGGCCACGCACGCCGAATTCGCCACCCGAAATGCCGGTCAACACCTTGTCGCCGAATACGTGTGGCGCGTTGGTGTTCGTCTCGCCTTTCTTCGGATCGCCGTTCTGCGCGCTCCATACGACATCGCCTGTCTTGGCATCGAGCGCGACGAGTTTCGTATCGGCTTGCTGGAGGAAGATCTTGCCGTCGCCGTAGGCGAGGCCGCGGTTGACTGTGTCGCAACACATCACGGAGATGACTTGCTGATCCTGCTTAGGCTGGTATTGCCAGAGGAAGGTTTGGTCTTTCAGGTTGACTGCGATGACTTTGTTGGGGAATGGCGAATGGATATACATCGTCTCGCCGATGACGAGCGGCGATCCTTCGTGACCACGTAGCACACCGGTGGACATGGTCCAGGCGACTTGCAACTTGCCGACGTTGTTCTCGTTGATCTGTTTGAGCGTGCTGTAGCGGTGATTCGAGTAATCGCCCGCTTGCGCTGCCCAATTCGAAGGATTCTTGATGAGGCTGTCGAGTTGCGAATCGGCCTGCGCTACATAGGAATTCAGGCCTGCTGTCGCAACCACCGCCAGTCCAAGAACCAGGGTGCGTAAGTTCATGTCTCCTCCAGAATGGTGATGCCTCCGACCCAGGGATGACCACGCTACCGGGTTGCATCGCGCGCGCCTTCTCAATGCAGGTAACGAGCTACGCTGTGCCCGGTCATGGCCGAACGCATGCGTATCGACGCCAATTGCATATTCCATGCCGGTGTAGTGCGCTCGTGCGCGTATTGCGATGGGGCGGGAGTGACATCCTGTTCGCTCACGTTCGCGCGTGAGTGCGCGGTGTATCGCGAGACATACTGTGTCAAATACGCGAAATCGCTGGGTCTATAGGTTTGATTTCTGACGCGCCGCAGCAGTGTTTGCGTTTGCTTGTGTGCCTACGACGATGACGCGCATACTGAATCACTCACGTATGTTCCGGACCTCGCCATGACTTCAGCCGAGAAGGTGTACTCCGATGCGGAGATCGCCGAGCGTCTCAACGGTGCGCTCAAACACTGGTACTTCGAGGACGGATGGCTCAGGCGCAAGTTCCGCACGGAAGGCTGGAAGGGCACGCTGATGGTCGTCAATACGGTGGGCCATCTTGCGGAAGCGGCCTGGCATCATCCGGACCTTACCGTTTCTTATGCCTTCGTTATCGTTAAGCTCAAGACGCATTCGGCCAAAGGCATTACCGATAAGGATTTTGCGCTTGCTTCCAAGATCGAAGAAGTCGTGCAGTGGCGGCCCTCGCTCGAGGGTGGGCCTCTTAGCGGGACGCCCTCCGATGATCAGCGGTTTCGGTATATCAAGTACGATTGATTTTCTCGCTTGTTTCTTGCGGGGCGTTTCTTGTCGTGGAACTTGTATTCGTGTCGGTCTATTAGTGTTGCCCCTCCCCGGGGCGGGGGTCACTTTCTTTGCTGCTGCAAAGAAAGTAACCAAAGAAAGCAGCTTTTGTGAGCCCACAGCAGCAAGAGCGTGGTCACTTCGCAGAAGAGCATTGGCCATCAGTTTGAAGCAACCCTGAATCACCTTCCACGCCCGCTGAGCACAACGTCCTCCGAGCCCCTTGGCTCGCTAGCCCCGAACGCTTGCAGCGGCATGCGTGCTTCTCAAGCGTTGGTCTAGCCACGTTGGGACGTCGTCTGAACGGACTCTTGCGCGGCACAGCGCGCGATCTCAAGCGCGAAGCGCTGAACCGGGTGTGGTGTTAACGAGCCAAGGGGCTCGGAGGACGTGGCGCTCAGCGGGCGTGGAAGGTGATTCAAGGCTGGTCATCAGCTGAGTGCCACGGACTCTCTACAGAGTGACCACACTGTTATTGCTGCGGGCCCAAAAAAAGCTGCTTTCTTTGGTTACTTTCTTTGCAGCAGCAAAGAAAGTGACCCCCGCCCCGGGGAGGGGCAACGCCAATAGACCGACACGAATACAAGTTCCACGAAAGAAGAAGAACGACGAACTTGGTACACCTTTTGCCTGAGGCATGAAAATTCCCGTACGAGCAAAAGCCAAAAAGCCATGCCCAATTCCGCCCTATCGCCGCCCCAGGCGATCACCCTTTCGGCGGATGCCCGGCTGCATCTAGGCTTCATCGATCCGAACGGTTCGCTCGGCCGCGCGTTCGGAAGCGTGGGGCTCGTCATCGACGGACACGGCACCCGCATCACCGCGCGGCGCGCGCAACGCAAAGGGCGCATAGACGGCACATCGACGCAAGCGCAGCACGCGCGCATCGAAGCGTACCTCGCGCGACTCCACGCGGCGCTAGGCGTCACGAAACCCGTCGACATCGAAGTGCACGAAACGCCACGCGCCCACACCGGACTAGGCTCCGGCACGCAACTGGCGCTGGCGCTCGGAACCGCGTTCGCCCGCGTGACCGGACACGATCTGACCACAGCGGATATCGCACGGTTGCTCGGACGCGGCGCGCGTTCGGGCATCGGCATACATGGGTTCGATCACGGCGGACTGATCGTCGATGGCGGACGCAGCACCGCGCACCGCGAGAACGCAACGCTGCCGCCACTGCTCGCGCGTCAGCGCTTTCCCGATGCCTGGCGCGTGCTGCTCATCGACGACGCATCCCGCGAAGGGCTGCACGGCGAGGCGGAAAAGCGCGGCCTCGCCTCGCTTGCGCCGTTTCCCGCCGCGCTCGCCGCCCATCTTTCGCATCTCGTCTTGATGCGCCTCCTGCCCGCCGTCGCCGAATGCGACTTCGAACCCTTCGCCGACGCAATCTGCGACATGCAGCAGACCATCGGCGAATACTTCGCGCCCGCGCAAGGCGGCGTATTCGCGAGTCCCGCAGTGGCGCGCGCGCTGCAAGCGGTAGCGGCAGAACAAAAGGCCGGCATCGGTCAGACGTCGTGGGGGCCGGTGGGCTTCGCGTTCGTCGCAAGCGCGCAGCACGCCGAGCGCGCGCTCGCCACCGCGCAACGCGCAGCGCCGCATGCATCGCTCAGCTTCTCCATTGTCGCGGCCCGCAATCACGGCGCGACGTGGCGCGCAGCCTGTCCGCGCGAATCAGGCGCAAATGCTGCGTGAATCGCGCCGTAACGCATCATTTCCCTCACCGACCGAGCCCAGACCATGCCCGATGCCGCCGAAAGACCTTACGTGCTGCACATGTTCACGAGCACGCCGCAAATGAGCCCGTTCGATGTGAACATGGCTGCGGACGCCGGCTATCAGATCGTCGTGCCGTACTGCAACGTCGATGAAGGCAGCGTCGTGCAGCTCACGCAGGACGCCATCTTTTCGCGCGGTCCCAAGGGCGTATCGCGCACGGGCATCTTTCTCGGCGGGCGCGACGTGATGCTCGCCGCCGACATGCTCGAACGCGCGCGTAACGCGATGGTGCCGCCCTTCGAAGTCTCCGTTTTCGCCGATCCCAGCGGCGCGTACACGACCGCCGCCGCGCTCGTCGCGCTCGCGGAGAAGCATCTGAAGGCGTCGCATCAGGTCGGCTTCGACGGCAAGCGCGTGCTGATTCTCGGCGGCACGGGCGCGGTAGGACGCGTGGCCGCCGCGATGACCGCATCGCTCGGCGCGGACGTGGTCGTCGCGAGCCATTCGAGTCAGTCGCGCGCCACGCAAGTCAGCGATGAAATCAACCGGCGTTTCGATATCGCCACGACGGGCGTCGCGACCGGTACCACGGAGCAATTGCATCGGGAACTGGCGCGAGCGGAGATCGTCTTCGCCACCGCCGCCGCGGGCGTGCAAGTGATGAGCGCCGCCGATATCGCGCAGGCGAAGCATCTGCTGATCGCCGCCGACGTGAACGCCGTGCCGCCCGAAGGCATCGCCGGGGTCAACGTCATGGACGACGGCAAGCCGCTTGCCGGCGCGGCGCGCACGGATGCGATCGGCATCGGCGCGCTCGCCATCGGCAACGTGAAGTATCAGGCCGAGCACCGCTTGTTCGTGCGCATGCGCACCGGCGGCAAGCCGGTGTACCTGGGTTTTCCCGAAGCTTTCGACGAAGCCCGCGCCATCGTCGCGGGACAAGGCGCGTGATGAACGCGCGCGCGCCACGCGTCGCCGTCGCCGGACTGTCGGCGCGCATGCTCGCGCAGTCGGCCGCGCGCGCGGGCCTGAACGTCGTCGCGCTCGATATCTTCGGCGACCGCGATACGCGCACGCACGCGGGCGTGTGGTTCGACATCGGCGGCGAGGGCTTGTCCATCGACCGCGCGCGTCTCTACGACGCGCTGCAACACGTGGCACGCATGCCTCGCATGTTGGGGCTCGTCGTGACGAGCGGGCTGGAGCCGCTCGCCATCGAGCTAAGCCGCGCGCCGGGCGTGCCGCGTGTCATCGGCAATGGCGCGCAGTCGGCGGCCGTGCGCGATCCGCGACGCTTCTTCGCGTTGCTCGACGACGCGCATATCGCCCATCCCGATGTGCGCTTCACGCGCCCCGCCGATGCGCGAGACTGGCTCATCAAGCGAAGCGACGGCTGCGGCGGCACGCACATCGAATGGGCGCGCGAGCTCGACGACACGCCGCCCGGAGCCTATTTCCAGCGGCTATCGCGAGGCCGCCCGATGTCCGCGCTCTTCATCGCGGCGCAACGGGAGGCCGTGGTCATCGGCTTCGCGGAGCAGACCACGGTGAGCGCGCATCGTCTGCCGTTCATTCACGCAGGGTCGCTCGGTCCCGTGACGTTGCCGCGCGATACGGCCGCGCGCATCGTCGATGCGATCGAAACAATCGTATGGCGAACGGATCTCACGGGTCTCGGCAGCCTCGACTTTCTGCTCGATCACGACACGTTCCAGGTGCTCGAAATCAACACGCGCCCGTCATCGACGATGGCGCTCTACGAAGCCGCATGGCCCGACGCGTGGCCGCGCGGTTTGATCGGAGCGCATCTGGACGCGTGCCTCGACGGCGAGTTGCCGCACACCGACACTGCGCTCAAGCGACCCCCGCTGATCGCGGGGCAGCGCGTCGTGTTTGCGCCGCACGGCTTCGTCGCATCGCAGGCATTCAGCGATGCCTGCTTTGCCGATCCCGCGTGCCACGACATACCGCTTCCCGGCGCGCGCATCGAGGCGGGCATGCCTGTCTGTACGATGATGACGACCGCGCCCGAACTCGACTTGTTGCGCGCGTCGCTGGATAGCGATTGCGCGCGCATCCTGCAACGCATCGAAAGCCACTGAGGCCATTGAGCCTATGACACTGACTTCTCCCCTTCCCGCTGGATTGAGCGTCAACGCGATGAGCGAGCCGCTCGTCGCGCAGTTGATCGAACGCAGCGAAGCGCTTCGCGTCGGCATCACGCGCACGCCTGCGGGCACGACCATCGTGGATGCAGGCGTCGATGCAGCGGGCAGCGCCGATGCCGGCATGCTCATCGCGCGAATCTGCATGGGCGGGCTCGGACACGTTGCGCGCCGCATGGCGTTCGATGCCGCTCCGCTCTGGCCCGTCTTCATCGAAGTGCATACGTCGAATCCGGTGCTCGCCTGCCTCGGGAGCCAGTACGCGGGCTGGAGTCTCTCCGCGACGAAAGAAGAAACCGGCGGCAAGAAGTTCTTCTCGCTAGGCTCGGGCCCAGCGCGCGCGCTTGCGTGCAAGGAGCCGCTCTTCGATGAACTCGGCTATCGCGACAAACACGAACGCGGCGCGCTCGTCATGGAAGTGAATCGCCTGCCGCCGCAAGTGGTCATCGACAAGGTGATCGACGACTGCGGCCTCGCGCCCGACAAGCTCGTCATCGCGGTCACGCCGACACATTCTGTCGCGGGCACGGTGCAGGTCGTGGCGCGCGTCGTGGAAGTTGCGCTGCACAAGACGCACGTACTGGGCGTGGACTTAAGCGAGGTCGTCGAGGCAAGCGGCAGCGCGCCGTTGCCGCCGCCCGCGCCCGACGACACGCAGGCAATGGGCCGCACCAATGACGCGATCCTCTACGGCGGCCGCGTGCATCTCACCGTCAAGAGCGATGCGGCCGCAAGACGGCTCGCGGCCGAACTGCCGTCTTCGAACGCGCGAGACTACGGCAAGCCCTTCGCCGAGATATTCAAGTCGTTCAACTACGACTTCTATCAGATCGACGCCGCTCTCTTCGCGCCCGCCGAGGCGTGGGTGTCGAGTCTCGAAAGCGGCGCGACATATCACGGCGGCAAGCTCGACCACGCGCTGCTTCACGCGCAATGGCACGTCACGCAGGAAACGCCATGACGCGCATCGCGATCATGACCGACGAGACCGGCTGGCACACGAGCCGTCTGAAGAAAGCGTTTCGCGCGCGCGGCGTCGAGGCGCGTTGCGTCGATCTTGCGGATTGCCGCATCGATACGACGTGGCCTCCGCATGGTCTCGCCATTCCCGGCTTCGGCCACGCGCTGCCGGATGCGGTGTTCGTGCGCGGCATCGCGGGCGGCACGTTCGAACAGGTGACGTTGCGGCTCGGCATCCTGCATGCGCTGCGCGAAAGCGGCGTGCCGGTTTATAACGACGCCCGCGCCATCGAACGCAGCGTCGACAAGTCGATGACGAGCTTTCTGCTCAACCGCTTCGGCGTGCCGACGCCCGCGACATGGGCCGGCGAATCGCCCGCATTCGCCAAGCGCGTGTTGATGCGCGAAGCCGCCGCAGGCCGCAAGCTCGTGATGAAGCCGCTCTTCGGCTCGCAAGGCAAAGGCTTGCGGCGGCTCGGCGACGACGCATGCGAAACGTTGCCATCGCTCGAAGACTTCAGCGGCGTGGCTTATCTACAGCGTTATGTCGATGCCGGGCATCCCGGCTTCGACTGGCGCGTGCTCGTGATCGGCACGCGGGCGGTCGCGGCGATGAAGCGCGTGGGCGGCGACGACTGGATCCACAACTTCGCCCGCGGCGCGCGTTGCGAGCCGGCCGAGCTCACGCCCTCGCTCGCCGATACTGCGGTGCGGGCGAGCCATGCGCTCGGGCTGGACTATGCAGGCGTCGATCTGATCGCAGCCGAAGGGCGCCCGCTCGTGCTCGAAGTGAACGGCGTGGCAGCGTGGCGCGGGTTGCAGTCGGTGACGCCGCTCGATATCGCCGCATTGCTTGTTGACGATCTGCTCGACCGCAAGCTCGCGCTATCGCAGCGCACGCTCGCATGGGCAAGCGGCGATGCCCGCGCCTGACCCGATGCACGCGCGCGAAGCGTTCATGCGCGCCTGCGCGCTCGATGTGGAGACGCGCAAACCCGGCAACGTGAGCATCGCGAGCGCGGGTCACGGCATGACGGCGGCGCAGTTCATCGAGAGCGCGGAAATGGCCGCAACGGGTCTCTTTGTCGCGGGCGCAAGCGTCGGCATGCGCATTCTGGACGCCGTGCGCCGTACATCTAATGCAGTCGGCTGCAACACGAATCTCGGCATCGTGCTGCTCGCCGCGCCGTTGTGCGCCGCACTCGAACGCCTGCCGCGCGATCGTACTGTCGACACCGTGCATTGGCATGCCGCGACCGAAGCCGCGCTCGCATCGCTCGATCTGGACGATGCCCGTCTCGCCTATCGCGCGATCGCGCTCGCCAATCCCGGCGGCCTCGGCGAAGCACGCGAGCAATCCGTGCATGCGCCGCCGACCGTGGACCTGCGCGCCGCGATGACGCTCGCCGCGCACCGCGACAGCATCGCGCGGCAATACGCGAACGGTTTCGCAGACGTGTTCGGCGCGGGCCTCGATGCGGCGCGAGACGCGGGCATCGCGAATCCGCGCGCAGCCATGCTCGATGCGTTCCTCATGTTTCTCTCGCGTTGGCCGGACTCGCACATTGTGCGCAAGCACGGCGCGGCGACGGCGCAAAGTGTCACGCGCGATGCAGCCGTTCGACGCGCGAACTGGCACGCGACTGGCCGTCCTTCGCACGCGCCCGAGCTCGACGCATGGGACGCCGAACTCAAGGCGCAACGCATCAACCCGGGAACGAGCGCGGACCTCGCGGTGGCGACGCTTTTCGTCGCGCTGATGACCGCATGACTCGTCGATGCGCGCGCCGCTGTACCGGGAAATTGGCACGGATCATGTTTAGGACGTACGCGGTTATGCCGCCCTCTGTGCAGCCGTTTGCATCGAGGATGCGTTGCGCGGTCTTCGGGTTATCGACCGTGGCCGCCTGAGCCCTGGAGCAAGTCGATCGTCCCAAGAACCCTTCACTGGAGGAACAGCATGGCCAAGATCAACCGCGTCCTGATAGGCGAGTCGCTCGTCGGCGACGGCAACGAGGTCGCACATATCGACTTGATCATCGGACCGCGAGGCTCCGCTGCGGAGACCGCGTTCTGCCACGCGCTCACGAACAACAAGGACGGCTTCACGTCGCTGCTGGCCGTGGTCGCGCCCAATCTCATCACCAAGCCCAACACGATTCTCTTCAACAAGGTCACCATCAAGGGCGCGAAGCAGGCCGTGCAGATGTTCGGGCCGGCGCAGCATGCGGTGGCGCTCGCGGTCGCCGACAGCGTGGAAGACGGCACCATTCCCGCCGACGAAGCCGACGACCTCTTTATCTGTGTCGGCGTGTTCATTCACTGGGAAGCGTCCGACGACAAGAAGATTCAGGAGTTCAACTATCAGGCGACGAAAGAAGCCATTCAGCGCGCGGTAGCGGGCGAACCGAAGGCATCCGAAGTGGTGTCGAGGAAGTCATCGGTCGCGCATCCGTTCGCGGCGGCCTGATCGTCACTATGCCGTCGATAGTGCGGCCGGCGTCGCCGTTGCGCGCCGGCCGCATGTCATCGACTACGATACGAGGTTCATCGAATGAGTCCACGTTGCAGCGCGCTCTGCGTGTTCGTCGCCTTGACGTTCGTCTGCCCGCTGTCGTTCGCGGCCACAGGCGTGCCGGCGCAAGGGCACGACTATCCGACCGAAGGCCGCGTGGAATACGTGCTCGCCTGCATGGACGACAACGGGCATGACTTCGTGAACGTCTACAAGTGCTCGTGCGCCATCGACAAGATCGCGCAAGTGCTCACCTATGACGACTTCGTGGAGCAATCGACGTTTTCGAAATACGCCGCGCTGGGCGGCGAAGGCGGCGCCGAGTTTCGCGTCGATCGCGCGAAGGCGCAGACGAAGAAGTATCGCGAGTTGCAGCGCGATGCATTCAAGGCGTGCGGACTCGTGAAGCCCGCATCGGCCGCGAAATAACGCTGCACGCAAGGCTTATTGCGGCACGTAGCCCAGGCCGATCCAACCGAGCCCGCCTTGCATCGACGGCGCGCGCCGCCGCTCGATCACGACGCCGACCGCATCGACATCATTGAACTTGGCGGGTTTCGCCAGCGACACCCTCACCCAATGCGCGCCGAATCGCGCGATGACGAGTTGCGCGATGTGCTCGGCCAGCGCCTCCAACAGCTGAACGCGATGCGACGCAAGCAGTGCGTGAACGGCCTCGCGCACCGCGGCATAGTTGACCGTGTCCTCGATGCGATCCGTGGTGCACGCACGCAACGACGGCACGCCGATCGCAAGACTCATGCGCACGGGCTGCGCGATGTGCAGCTCGCTCTTGTCGATGCCGATCACCGTCTGTCCTGTGAGTCCCTCGATAAAAACGATATCCATCGGCGGGTTTTCCTCGGCAGCGCGCGGCGCCATGTCGCGAACGGCTTCGCGGATCGGATCGAATCGGCCCATGTGCGTGTCGCCGCGCGAGCGGCCCGGTGAGTGATGAAAGCGTGAAACGCGGGTGATTCGAGGACAAAAGCAAAAACCGCGCGCAGCGCCAAACTCTATGCGACTACTTATTGAACCGGCGCGCCATCGGATGTAGAGTTTTTGGGAACCGGGCCAGATCGGGGCGGAAATCCTGACCGAAACGCACGCCCGGCCACGAGGCGCGCACGCGAACGGCTACAGCACGACGGCAAAGAGACGGCCGCGGCGCCCGCGGAAACACAACAGATTCGGCGTCGGACGCAACGCGCGGCTCATGCGCAAACGCAACGAAAAACGCCACGGAGACACGGCCCCATGTCGTCGCTAGCTGACGTAGACACGCATGTCCGGGAAGTGCTGAACATCGTCAATAACCCGCTCGCCACGCGGCGCGCGAGCGATTCCGTCGCGCAATCGTGGATGCGTTGCCTCACCGAGTTCCATCTCGACCCGGCGCGCTTCGTGATGCCGCCCGTGCTGACATCGCGGGAACTCACGGAGCGCCGCGAAGCCGCGAGCGATCTCATCGCGTGCTCCAAGCTGGAAATGACGACGCTGTATCAGCAACTCGCGGATCCCGAGCTCGCGGTCGTGCTCGTCGATGCGGACGGCGTGATCGTGCATCAGGTGTCCTCGGTGCCGTTCGGCGAGGCTGTCGCCGCCGACGGCCTGCGCGTGGGCGCGCTGTGGAGCGAGCGCGAAGCCGGCACCAACGGCATGGGCACGTGCCTGATCGAGCGCGATTGCATTGCCGTGTGCCAGCACGAGCACTTCTATCCGCGCTATACGTCGCTCACCTGCTCCGCCGCGCCGATCTTCGATGAACGCGGAACGATCGCCGGCGTGCTCGATGTCACGAGCCGCTCGAAGCTCTTGCAGCAGCATTCGCTGGTGCTCGTCGGCATGTCGCGGCAGATGATCGAAAATCGTCTGATCGATGCGCGCTACCGGCACGCGAACATGATCCACTTTCATAGCCGGCCCGAATTCGTCGGCACGCTGCACGCGGGCAAGCTCGCGGTCAGCGACGATGGCGTGGTGCTGGCCGCGAGCCGCAGCGCGCTCTTTCAGCTCGATCTGCGCACACCGGCGGAACTGTGCGGCAAGCGCATCGAAGAAGCGTTCAACGCGTCGCTCGAAGACATGATCGCGCGCAGCATACGCGGCTCGTTTCATCCGGTCACGGTGTATAGCGCGAAGGCGAACAGCCGCTTCTTCCTCACCGCGCAGACGCCCCGCGAAGCGGCGGGCGGCGCAACGCGCATCCTGATGAACGACTCCGCGCTGACGACACGCGCGAAGCCCGCGCGCAAGGAGTCGCGCGAGAACGCCGGCTCGGGCGCAGGCCGTCTCGACAAGCTCTCGCATCTGGAATTCGGCGATCCGCGCATGGCCTCGCAGATTCAGCTTGCCGCACGCGTGATTCAACGCAAGATACCGATCATCCTGCGCGGGCAAACGGGCACCGGCAAGGAAGTCTTCGCCAACGCGCTGCACAGCATCAGCCCGAACGGAGCGGGCGCGTTCGTCGCGGTGAATTGCGCGTCGCTGCCGGAGAACCTCATCGAGAGCGAACTGTTCGGTTACCGCGCGGGCGCTTTCACCGGCGCGCAGCGTGAAGGACGGCGCGGCAAGATCGTGCAGGCGAACGGCGGCACGCTCTTCCTCGATGAGATCGGCGACATGCCGCTCACGCTGCAGGCGCGGCTGCTGCGCGTGCTCGAAGAACACGAAGTCACGCCGCTCGGCGCGGAAGCGACCGTGAAGGTGGACTTCCAGCTCATTAGCGCGAGTCACCGCAATCTCGCGGAACTCGTGCAGACAGGTCTCTTTCGCGAAGACCTGTATTACCGGCTCAACGGCATCGAGATCAACTTGCCGCCGTTGCGCGAACGCGCCGATGCGCTCGCGCTAATCGGCCATATTCTCGAAACCGAATCCACCGATCCGCCTGCGTTGAGCGCCGAAGCACGACAGGCTTTGCTGAGTTATTCGTGGCCCGGGAATATCCGGCAATTGCGGCACGTCCTGCAGATGGCGATCGCGCTCTGCGACGGTCCCGAGATTCGCTGCGCGCATCTGCCGCCCGAGATCGTGAACGGCGCACGTCCCGTGAGCGCGACAACTGTGCCCACGGCAACTGCCCCGGCGCCACTGCCGCATCTCACCGACGACGCCGACACATCCGCGCTCAACGCGATACAGGTCAGGGAACGCGAGACCGTGTTGCTGCTGCTCGACGAACATCGCTGGAATGTGAGCAACGTCGCGAAGGTGCTCGGCATCAGCCGGAACACGTTGTATCGCAAGATGCATCGGCTGCACATCAGGCTGTCGCACGATTCGGCCACGCCGGATCACGCATGACGCAGCCCGCGCCCGCTCGCCGGCTCGACGAGTTCAAGCCCGACGCGCGCTTCGCGTGGTGCGTGACCGGTTCGGGGCACATGATCGAGGAATCGCTCGAACTCGCCTTGCGCCTGCCGCGCTGCGATCTCTTTTTGTCACGCGCGGGCGAAGAAGTGTTGCCGCTCTATGGCTGGCCCATCCGTAAGCTGCGCGAGCACTTCAAGGTCTTTCGCGACAACAGCGCGAGCAGCGTGCCCGTGGGCATGCTCTATCACGGCGAATATCACACCGTCGTGATCGCGCCCGCAACGAGCAACACAGTGGCGAAGTGCGCGCTCGGCATCTCCGATACCTTGCCCACCAATCTCTTTGCGCAGGCCGGCAAGCAATGCGTGCCGGGCATCGTTTTCGCATGCGATACCGCGCCGAGCGTCATCACCCAAACGCCCCACGAATGGGTCGAAGTGAGGCCGCGCGCCATCGAGTTCGATAACGTCGAGCGTCTGGCGGGCATCGAACATACGACTGTCGCGCGCACGCTCGACGACCTGAAGGCCGCGCTCGAACAACGGCTTTCGGACCTGAATCTCGCATGGAACACATTGTCTTCCTGACGGGCAGGCTCGCCGAACAGAGCCTTCGTCGCGTGCTCGAAGGCATTGCGCCGACGAGCGCCGCATCGCCCTTTACATGGGAAGTGCGCGAGATCGGTCTGCAAGTGGCAGGACTCATGACCGCCGACATGATTCGCCGGCGCGTCGCGACGCCGCTCGGCGAAGGCACGAGCCGCATGATCGTGCCGGGCCGATGCCGCGGCGACCTCGATGCGCTGACCGCGCACTACGGCGTGAAGGTCGAGCGCGGCCCGGAGGAAGTGAAGGACTTGCCGCAGTTCTTCGGACGTGAAGCGAGACATGTCGATTTATCGCGCTACGAGACAGAGATCTTCGCCGAGATCGTCGACGCGCCGCGTCTCGACCTCGCAGGCATCGCCGCCCGCGCGCGCGACTACGCCAAACAGGGCGCGGACGTGATCGACATCGGCTGCCTGCCCGAGACGCCGTTTCCGCATCTCGGAGACGCAGTGGCGATGCTCAAGGAACAGGGTTATCGCGTGAGTGTCGATTCGATGGTCGCCGACGAACTGGTGCGCGGCGCACGCGCAGGCGCGGATTACCTGATGAGCCTGAACGTCGATACGCTGTGGATCGCCGACGAAACGGCATCGACGCCCGTTCTCGTGCCGCGCGAGCCGCACGACATGGCATCGCTCGAAGCGGCCATCGACGCGATGAAAGCACGCAATCGCCCGTTCCTCGCCGACCCGATTCTCGATCCGATTCCCTTCGGGCTCGCGGCGTCCATCGCGCGTTATGTGAGCTTGCGCGAGCGCCATCCGGATGTTGCGATCATGATGGGCATCGGCAACGTGACCGAGTTGACGGAAGCGGACACGACCGGCATCAACGCGGTGCTGCTCGGCATGGCGGCGGAACTGCGAATCGCGGCGGTGCTTACGACATCCGTGAGCTTGCATGCGCGCCGTGCCGTGCGCGAAGCCGATGTCGCGCGACGCGTGATGCACGCCGCGCGCGAAACGCAGACGCTGCCCAAGGGCCTGTCGGGCGACCTGTCCGCGCTGCATGCAAAGCGCCCTTTTCCTTACAGCGCTGAGGAGATTAACGAGCTCGCGCGATCCGTACGTGATCCTAACTTTCGTGTTCAGGTTTCGGCCGAAGGGATTCATGTCTATAACCGTGATGGACATCGCATCGCCACCGACCCGTTCGCGCTCTATCCTGACCTGAAGCTGGAAGCCGACGGCGGCCACGCGTTCTACATGGGCGTGCAACTGGCGCGGGCCGAGATCGCATGGCAGCTCGGCAAGCGTTTCGATCAGGACCAGGCTCTCGATTGGGGATGCGAGGTGGATCGTCCTGAGGAAGATCTGACGGCATGGCACGCGCCCGGCACGACGATGAAAAAGCGCTGATCGACGCGCGTTCATCGGATGGAGCATCACGCAGACGGGACACTTTGCTGCGTTTCCGTCACAGTGCCGCGCGCACGAACGATTGGATCTTTTTGGCATGCCGCTTGCGTGCGTTCGCACGCGCACGCCGCTCGAATTGAAAGGGCGTCGTCGGCATCGACCGATTCACTCGTTCAACCAAGGAGAAAGTGCCATGCAATGGACCACGCCGAGCTTCACCGATATGCGCTTCGGTTTCGAAATCACGATGTATATCGCCACGCGCTGAGTGCCACGTCCCGCTTGCACGAAGCCGCGTGCGTCAATGCGCCTTCGTGCGAGCCACATGCCTGTGAATGCGTTCGCGGACAGCCATGATCTACGAGACGATCGTCACCACGGCGGATCGCGATGGCCGTCCGCATGTCGCGCCCATGGGCGTGCGCTTCGAGCAAGACTCAGCCATTCTCGCGCCGTTTCGCCCGTCGACGACGCTTGATAACGTCATCGCAACCCGAAGCGCCGTCATCAACTTCACGACGGACGTGCGCGTGTTCGCGGGCTGCGTCACGGGCTTTCAGCGCGACTGGCCGACGCTTCACGCGACAGTGGTGCCGAGCGTGCGGCTCGCGCAAACGCTAGCGCATGCGGAGCTGCAACTGATCGAAATGAACGATGACGACCCGCGCCCCTCGCTGCGCATGGCGTGCGTGCATCGCGAGACGCACGCGCCGTTTCCCGGCTTCAATCGCGCGCAGGCTGCCGTTGTAGAGGGCGCGATTCTGGTTAGCCGTCTCTTCATGTTGCCGCAAGAGAAGGTAGATAGCGAGATCGACTATCTGCGTATCGCCATCGACAAGACAGCGGGCGATGCGGAACGCACTGCGTGGAACTGGCTATTGCAGGCCATCGAACAGCATCGCGCAAAGACGCCTCCTCCCTGATTCAACGCTCCGGAGTTCGACCATGACCGCATTGCTGGCAAGCGTCCGCTCGGTGGATGAAGCGCTCGATGCCGCGCAAGCCGGCGCGGATGTCATCGATCTGAAGGAACCGCGCGCGGGCGCGCTGGGCGGCGTCGCGACGGACGACATAAAGCGCATCGTGCGCGCATTGCGGGCGCAGTACGCGGTGCGGCCCATCAGCGCGACGATTGGAGACTTGCCGAACGACGCGCTCGATGAAATGACGAGCCGCGTGCTGGACGTCGCGAGCACCGGCGTCGATTACGTGAAGGTCGGCGTCGCGCCGGGTCCACGCGCCGCGGCGTGCTTGCGTCATCTGGCGACCTTGCCGGCGACGGTCGTGCCGGTGCTGCTTTCGGACGACGGCATCGAGCGTTCCCTCGTTACACTCGCCGCGCAGCTCGGCTTCGTCGCGCTCGTGTTCGACACCGGGAACAAAGACGGCCGCACGCTGTTCGATTGCGTCGATACGGCGACGCTCGCCCCATGCCTTTCACAAGCGCGGTCGCGCGGAATGATGACCGCCCTCGCAGGATCGCTAGGCTGGCGCGATCTCGAACGGATACGCGTGCTTGCACCGGATATCGCGGGCTTCAGAGGCGCGCTATGCGACGAGCGCGATGGACGCACGGGGCGGCTCGATGCATCGCGTGTGCGTCAGTGGTCGCGCGCGCTGCATGGCGAGCGCATGACCGCTCACGCGTGAAATGCGAGCAGCCGCTCGCGCATGACCGACGCATCGCTCTTGCTGAACACTTCCACCAGATAATTCGCGTCTTTCACGTAGGCCGGAAAACGTCTGTCGATAATGCCGCTCGCGGCGAGCGCTTCGAGCGGCGCGTGCGCTTCGATCGCGCACGACTTCACGATCATCAGGCGCTCGGCATTGAGCGTGGTCGAAAGCCAAGCGGCGAGACTGTCGGATGTCGTGTCCCAGTTGGTCATCGAGTCGGGCGTGGTGCGCATCAGATCGGTCGGCACCCAAACGGCCACCTGGCCATCGCGCAGCGCGCGCCGGATGCGTTCTTCGTTCGAGGCGAGCACGAGTTCGGGCAACACGCCTTGCATGAGGATGGCGTATTGGGTCATCGCAAGGAGACACATGTTATGCGCGGCGAGGTCGTCAAAGCGCCATTCGCGCTGATACTGCCGCACCGCATCCGCGAAATCGCCGCCGCCAGGCACGATCACGACACGCCCGCCGCCCAGTTCCCAAAGCCGCATGAGCCACTCGCGCAGCACGGGATCATGGCTCAGGCTTCCGCCGATTTTGATCACCCACATGCCGTTATCCTCGTTCGAGATTGACCGCCTCGTTCGCACCGTTCGCATCGTTGGCATCCGAACCCGTGACCGGCGACGAAGCCAGCAGCGCGACCGCCACGCTCGGCGCGCACGTCGAAGTCCATTCGTTGCGCTCCGCATCGTCAGACGCGACTCCCGCGAGCCGCGCGAAGTCCACATAGCTGCGCGCCTCCTGTTGCGCCAGCGCGGCGGCCAGGAAGCGCCCGCATCCCGCGCCGACGATAGGCGCCCGTGCCAACGACTCGTGTTGCGCGCTCACGCGAGCCAGATTCGCTTCGAGCACGCGCAACTGTTCGCGCCGCCATGCAAGCGCGAATCGCCGCCATTCATCGGGGCTCGCATCGCACGCGTCACGTCCGATCATTCGTGCGATACGGGCACGGCTCGCGGCTTCCGTCTTCGGGCCGTTGTCCGCGCTCGGATGCTGGTCGTGCTCGGCCCACAACTCGCCGGTCAGACGATACACGTCCGCTGTCGTCGCGAACCACTCGTTCATCACGCCCGTGGTTTCGCCCCTGAATGCGATGCGATGCGCGACGCCGCACAACGGCGTGCGAACGACGCCTTGATACACGAGCTCGCCGCTCATGAGACGCTGTGCATCGTTCATGCCGCGTGCGGCGACGTGGCCCGCGGCGATCGGAATGATGTCCGTGGTCGTGCTGCCGATATCGACGAGCAAGGCATGAGGCAGGCGCGTCGCGACGTATTCCGCAGTGGCAAGCCAGTTCGCCGATGCGATCTTGCGCCAGCCCTCGCGGCACGCGGAACGCGCGAGCCAGTTCGCCTTTCCGCCGTAGAAGAGCGTGCGCGGCCCGAGCCGTTGCGCGAGCATGCGGGTCAGCGTGCGCACGCCTTCTGCGCGGTCCGCAAAGAGATCGACCATTTCGCCGGTCATGGTGACCGCGTGGCGCGCGGTGGCGTCGGCGGCTTGCGGCCAGCGTTCGAACACGCTATCGACCGTTCGCTCCAGATGCGCGATGCCTTGCCACAACGGACACGCCCATTGCGCGACATCGACCGGCGCGCCCGCCGTGGCCATGCACACCTTCACATGCGCGCCGCCCACGTCCCAGCCGAAGACCGGCGCGCCGCCCGCACGCGTCGTCATGACGACGCTCCGCATGCGCGCAACGATGGCTCACGTTGTTCGAAGCCCGGTACACCATGCGCCGCCAACAATTCGGCCGCGATGTTGCGCGTCTTGCTGAGTTCCGCATAGGCCATCGTCAGGCGCGGATTGATTTCGATAACCACCGGTCCGCGTCGCGGGTGCCATACGAGGTCGATGCCCGCGAACCCGCGCAAGCCGGGAAGCGCATGAGCCACGCGCTGCGCGAGTCTTTCGAGCACGCGCCCTCGCTCGCCGTTGCGCGCAACGGTATTCACATCGACGCCGTCGAACTGTACGACGCATTCGCGGCGCTTCGACTGCGCCGCTTCGGACAGCGCGATACGTTGATGGTTGATCGACAAGAGCCGCGCGGCCGCGTCGTCGCACAGAAGCGAAAGACTGAGCGGTTCGCCATCGACCCATTCTTGCAGAACGGGATTGCGTCCTGCCGCAGCGCGCGCTTCGTGTTCTTCGCGGGCTGCGTCGAGTCGATCGTAGACATACGTATCGAGGCCGCCCGCGCCGTCATCCGGCTTCACGACCCAGCGGCGTCCCTGTGCGGCGACCGCTTGCTCGGGTTCGAGCGCGGGCGTCACGGGGATGTCGTGTGCGGCGAGGCATGCCGCTGTCGCGCTCTTGCTCGACGCCGTGCGTATGGCTTCTTTCGCGCAGCCGAGCCAGCGCGCGGCGCCGACGGCATCGTGCAACTGCAACAACAGGCCGTCGCATTCCGGCGCGATGATGATGGCATAGTCGTGCTCGCGCGCGATGCGTGAGACGAAGCGCGTGATCGACTCGCCGGGCAGCGGGCGCGCATGCGCGTGATCCTTGCTCATCAGTTCGAAGCGCGACGTGGCGACGGTGACATCGACGCCTTCGAGCGCGCGCAAGTCGGCAGCGATGGCGTCGCGCATGACGCGTCCTTCGACGATGAGCGCGCTGAGATCCGCGAGCGTGCTTGCGCTCGCGACATCCGGTTCGATGCCGCCGCCGGTGAGATACTCGAACACGAATATTCTGGTCAAGGGGAAGCCATCCATGCAGGTGATACCCGTTCTCGATCTGCTCGACGGCCACGCGGTGCGCGCAGTGCGCGGCGAGCGTTCGCGCTACCGGCCGATTCAGTCTTCGTTGTGCGCGACGAGCGAACCTCTGGAGGTCGCCCGTGCGTTGCTGGCCGCGACCGGCGCTCGCACGCTATACGTGGCCGATCTCGGCGCGATTCTCGGGCGCGGCGCGCATATCGACACGCTGGCGGCGCTGCGGGAGACGCTCGGCGATGGCGTCGCTATCTGGCTCGATGCGGGCTTTCGCGATTTCTCGTCGATGCGCGTGTTGTTCGAGCGCATTGTGAACTTGAAGCCATGCGCTGCGGCTGCGACGCTCGTGCCGGTGTTCGGCACGGAGACCTTGCTCGACGCAGGCGCGATTGCCGAAGCGAGCGCCGCCGGGTATGAACCGATTCTCTCGCTCGACTTTCGCGGCGGGCGCGCGCTCGGTGCGCTCAACGGCGATAGCGCGTGGTGGCCTTCGCGCGTGATCGTGATGACACTGGATCATGTCGGTGCCAAGGCCGGACCGGACTTCGATACGTTCGATGCCGTGCGGGCTTTGGCCGGTGAGCGCTCTTTGATCGGCGCTGGAGGGGTGCGGGATCGCGACGACCTCACGCAGGTCGGGTTGCGCGGCGCGCACGGGTGGCTCGTTGCTTCTGCGATTCATGATCGGACGGTTTAGTTTGGCGTTCGCTTCTCCGGGACTCAATATTTGTGCCAATGGCATTGGTTCGGTGTTGTGGTCCATGAGCTGCCGCTCGGGCGTGACAGTATGTTTCATATGTCTTGCTTCTGCGTCAGTTTTTTCGTGGAACTTGATTCCGCCTCGGTCTATTAGCGTTGCCCCTCCCCGGGGCGGGGGTCACTTTCTTGGCTGTCGACCAGAGTAGGCGCTTTAGCGCCGTACTCTGGTCCCATGCAAAGAAAGTAACCAAAGAAAGCAGCTTTTTTTAGCCCGCAGCAACAACAGGGTGGTCACTCCGCAGAAAGTCATTGGCACTCAGCTGGTTGGCAGCCTTGAATCACCTTCCACGCCCGCTGAACATTAACGTCATGCGAGCCCCTTGGCTCGTCAACACCACACCCCCGGTCAGCGCTTCTCGCTTCGAATCACGTATGTGCCGCGCATAAGTCCGTTGAGGCGCGGACCTGCCAGCACTGAGATCAACGTATGAGAAGCACCCATACCGTTGCAAGCGTTCGGTGTTAACGAGCCAAGGGGCTCGGAGGACGTGGCGCTCAGCGGGCGTGGAAGGTGATTCAAGGCTGTCTCAAACTGAGGGCCAATGTTTTTTTGCGGAGTGACCACACTATTCTTTCTGCGGGCCCACAAAAGCTGCTTTCTTTGGTTACTTTCTTTGCAGCAGCAAAGAAAGTGACCCCCGCCCCGGGGAGGGGGCAACGCTAATAGACCGACACGAAAACAATTTCAACGACAAACGAAAACGCGAGAGCAAGAAAAGACCCTCGGCATAGACCTTGCAAAGACCCGCGCACCATGCCCAACCCAGCGCCAGCAAAACCCCTCTGGACGTGTCCATTCTGCCCGCTCTTATGCGACGACATCGCGCTGGACGTCACGGCCGACGCGCGCCTGAGCGCAACGAACACTTCATGTCCGCGGCTAGCGAACTCACTCGCGAGCATCAACGCCGGAACGGCAAACGCACAGCCAAAGGTCAACGCAACTCAAACCGACGTACCAACAGCAATTGCGCGCGCCGCAGACATCCTGACGAAAGCCCACCGCCCGCTCTTCGGCGGCCTCGCCACCGACGTCGCCGGCGCACGCGCGCTCTACGAACTCGCGGCTCACAGCGGCGCCATCCTCGATCACATGCACGGCGATTCGCTCGCCGCGGCCACGCTCGCGATGCAAGACCGGGGCGCGCTCTTCACCACGCTATCGGAAGTGCGTTCGCGCGCCGATCTCATCATCGTGTTCGCGTGCGAACCCTCGCGCCGTTATCCGCGCTTCTATGAGCGGCTGCAAACCGCGCAGCGCGAGAAGAAGATCGTCTTCGTCGGATGCGATGTCGATACGGCCGCCCCGCACGGCGAGACATTGCTGCGCGATGTCGATCCCTTCGATACGCTCGCCCTCTGGTCCGCGCTCGTCGAAGATCGCAAGCCCGATGCGTTCGCAGACGCAGAAACGGCCCGCAATTTGCAGGCGTTGACCGACCGCATCCACACGGCGCACTACACCGCGTTCGTCTATGATCCCGCCGCATTGCCACATCCGCACGCGGCGCTCGCGATAGAAGCGATACACCGAATCGTGAAGACGCTCAATCGCACCACGCGCGCAGGCGTCCTTGCATTGACCGGGGACGACGGCGCGCTGTCGGTCAATCAGACGGTGACCTGGCTCTCCGGCTTTCCGCTCAGAACGCGTGTCACCGCCGGACTGCCGCTCGATCACGATCCATATCGCTATCGCACGCACACGCTGTTGCATAGGCGCGAAGCCGACGCGCTGTTATGGGTATCGAGCTTCGGTCCCGAGCCGATGACCGATGCGCTCGCCGACGATATTCCCGCCATCATCCTCGCGCATCCCGCCACCGCGCTCGTCGAACGCAGCGCGCCCACCGTGTTCATTCCCGTTGCGACACCCGGCGTCGATAGCAGCGGACATCTCTTTCGCATGGATACATCGGTGGTCGCGCCGCTCGTGCCTGCGCGCGGTACGGCATTGCCCACCGTGGCCGCCATCGCGAGTGAACTCGCGCAATCGATACACACAAGGAGGACATAGTGAGCACGGCGCGACTGAGAGGCGGCACCGTCTATGATCCGACGAACGGGATCAACGGCGAACAGCGCGACATCACGATCCGCGACGGCCGTATCGTGGATGGTCTGAACAGTCACGACATTCCGCCTGAACTTGACTTAGATGCGAGCGGCATGGTGGTCATGGCGGGCGGTATCGATCTGCACTCGCATATCGGCGGCGGCAAGACCAATCTCTCGCGACTGCTCTTGCCGGAGGACCATCGCGACGATCCCCGTGCCGTGCCGAACAGGCCCGACGAAGGCCGCTACATGCGTCTGCCTTCCTGCGGCACCTGCGCGCCGGGCACGCTCGCCACCGGGTATCGTTACGCGGAAATGGGCTATACGGCTGCATTCGAACCCGCGATGATCGCCTCGAACGCGCGTCATACTCACCTCGAAATGGGCGATACGCCGATCATCGATCACGGCGCTTATGTGATGATGGGCAATGACGAATTGTTCCTGCAGATGCTCGCGGCGCGCGAAGACTACGAACGCATGCGCGATTACGTCGGCTGGACCATCAACGCGAGCAAGGCGCTCGGCGTCAAGGTAGTGAACCCCGGCGGCATATCCGCTTTCAAGTTCAATCAGCGTTCGCTGGATCTCGACGAAGCACACGTGCATTACGGCATCACGCCGCGCGACGTGCTGAAGACACTCACTCGCGCGCTCACCGACTTGCGCGTGCCGCATCCGTTGCATGTGCACGCGAGTAATCTCGGAGTGCCCGGCAACGTCGACTCGACCATCGCGACAATGGATGCGGCAGAAGGCCTGCCCGTGCATCTCACGCATATCCAGTTCCACAGCTACGGCACCGAAGGTCCGCGCAAGTTCTCGTCCGGCGCGCGCGCCATTGCCGAGGCGGTCAACGCGCGTCCCAACGTGACCATCGATGTCGGACAGATCATCTTCGGTCAGACCGTCACCGCTTCCGGCGACACGATGATGCAGTTCCGCAACGCGCCGCTCGCTAGACCGCGTAAATGGATACTCGGTGATATCGAATGCGATGGCGGCTGCGGCGTGCTGCCCTTCCGGTATCGCGAGCAGAGCTTCGTGAACGCGCTGCAATGGATCATCGGGTTGGAACTCTTCCTGCTCGTGGACGATCCGTGGCGCGTATCGATGACGACCGATCATCCGAACGGCGGTCCGTTCACGAGTTACCCGCATCTCATTCGGCTTCTAATGGACAAGTCCTTTCGCGACGAGCAACTCGACAAGCTGCACGCCGATGCGAAGACCGCGACCGCGCTCGGCGAACTCACTCGCGAGTTCTCGCTCTACGACATCGCGATCATCACGCGCGCCGGACCCGCGCGCTTGCTCGGGCTTGTGGATCGCGGGCATCTCGGAGTCGGCGCGGCAGCGGACATTGCCGTATATCGCGAGGATGCGGACCGCGAGCGCATGTTCACGTCGCCCGCATACGTTTTTAAGGATGGCGAATTGATCGCACGCGATGGCACGCTTCTCATGACGCCGACAGGGGGCATCCACTACGTGCAGCCGGACTACGACCGTTCCATCGAAGCGCGCGTACGCGCTTTCACCGAAGCCAACCTTACGGCGCGCTTCGAGAATGCAGCCATCAGCGACGACGAAATCTGCGCATGCTGCAACGGCGGCCGGCTGTTGCCGGTTGCGTGCTTCGCCACGCGCGGGAACGCACAACCATGACCGCCATGCGCATCAACGACACGGAGATCGACGACACCTTCGCCGAAGCGTTCCCGATGAAGGCGACGCGCCTCGTCATTACCGCGCATACGCCGACATGGGCGCGTCACGCCGCCAATTCGCTGACGGGCTTTGCGACATCCGTGATCGATTGCGGATGCGAAGCGGGCATAGAACGCGATCTCGCCGCCGATGAGACGCCCGATGGCAGGCCGGGTATATCGGTGCTGATCTTCGCCGTGTCGTCGAAAGAACTGGCGAAGCAGGTCGCGCGGCGCGTCGGGCAATGCGTGCTCACGTGCCCGACCACGGCAGTCTATGGCGGCATCGATCCGGCAACGAGCCGCGCGCCGCTCTCCGACAACGCACCGCTCGGCGCGGGACTGCGCTTCTTCGGCGACGGCTTTCAGATATCAAAAGTGCTCGGCGCGACGCGCTACTGGCGCGTGCCCGTGATGGACGGCGAATTCGTCTGCGAGGAATTTACGGCTACCGTGAAGGCCGTGGGCGGCGGCAATCTGCTGTTCCTCGCGCGCGATCTCGACAGCGCATTGCACGCCGCCGAAGCCGCCGTTGCCGCCATGCACGCGCTGCCGAACATCGTCACGCCGTTTCCGGGCGGCGTCGTGCGCTCCGGCTCCAAGATCGGTTCGAAATACACGGGCGCGACCGCCTCCACGAACGATGCCTTCTGCCCCACGCTCGTCGGCTTGTCGAGGAAGAGCGAGCTCACGCCCGAGGTCGCGTGCGTGCTCGAGATCGTGATCGACGGTCTGACCGATGCGGATGTGCGCGCCGCGATGACTGCCGGCATCGCGGCCGCGACTGCCATCGGGCGAGCGGGCGGCATGCTGCGCATATCGGCGGGCAATTACGGCGGCAAGCTCGGGCCGTATCACTTCAAGCTGCACGAACTCGCAGCCGGCATCGATGGGAGCCATGCATGAGCGCCATCACACTTCGTGTAAAAAGTGCGCCAGGCTTTCGCGTCGATGCGTCGAAGTTACTTCCTTGCGCACTCGGTCGCTTGGAAGATAGCGAAGTCGCGGGATTCATATTGCAAGGGCACGGCGAACAGTGCGCGATAGCCGATCTGTTCGACATCAGCAGAACGCAGAGCGAAGCGCCAACGCTTCGAATCGAAGGCGATGTTGCCTGGCTCGACCGCATCGGGGCGTCGCTCGATGCCGGTTCGCTTTTCGTGCACGGCGAAGCAGGCGACTACGCGGGCATCGGCATGAGCGGCGGCGAGTTGCATATCGACGGCAATGCGGGCCGCTTCACCGCATGCGAAATGCAAGGCGGCCGCGTGATAGTGGGCGGAAGTGTCGGCGATTTCGCAGCGGGCGCGCTGCCGGGCGACATGGAAGGCATGCGCGGCGGCGTATTGATCGTCCACGGCGATGCAGGCGCGCGTCTTGCAGACCGCATGCGGCGCGGCACCGTGTTGATCGGCGGCAATGCGGGCGATTTCGCGGCATCGCGGCTCGTAGCGGGGACCGTTTGCATCGCGGGCGAAACAGGCGCGCATCTCGGTTATGGCATGCGACGCGGCACGGTCGTACTATTGAAGGCACCGCGACGCATCGAACCGACTTTCGTCGAAGGCGGCCGTGGCTTCGACGTCTTCTGGCGGCTGCTGACCCGCACGCTGGCGCGCGAGATGCCGCTCTTTGCGACGCTCGCCGACAGCATGATGCCGACGCGCTATGCGGGCGATCTCGCCGTGGACGGACGGGGGGAATTGCTGATCGCCAATTCGTGAACAGACGAGAACAATGGACTTCTATCCCGCGGATGATTGCCCTTTGACGAAGGAGGCGCGCCATGACCGCTGCACGAATCTCCGCTGCGGCGCACGGCAAGGCGGTCGCGGCGAACGATCGCTTCGCGCGTCCTCTCGTTGCGCTGCACTGGATCATCGCGGCCGCCATTATCGCGATGTTGTGCATCGGCTTCTACATGGTCGGCCTGCCGCGCGGGCTCGCGTTCAAGTCGACGCTCATCAACTTCCACAAGTCGCTCGGCATGACGGTTTTCCTGCTGGTGCTGATCCGCATCCTGGTACGCCTGGCCTATGGCCGCCCGCCTCTGCCGCCGATGGGAGCGTGGCAACGCGCCGCCGCGAGCACCACGCAGGGTCTTTTATACGTTGGCATGATCGCGATGCCGCTCACCGGTTACCTCGGCTCGTCGTTCAACAAGTACGGCACGCGCTTCTGGGGCGTGCCGTTGCCGCAATGGGGATGGGACGACAAGGGCATGCGGGAACTGTTCTTCGGCATTCACGTTTATCTGGCGTGGATCATGGCCGCGCTGATCGTGCTGCATTTTCTGGGCGCGATGAAACATCAATTGATCGACAAGGACGGACTGTTAAGGAGAATGTGGCCATGAGCGCCGTGATGCAGGTCAGCGAGGCTGGCTTATGAAGATTCGTGTGCTGGGCTCGTCGGCAGGCGGCGGATTCCCGCAATGGAACTGCAACTGCCGCAATTGCGACGGCGTGCGTCGCGGCACGATAGCGGCGCGGGCGCGCACGCAGTCTTCCATTGCCGTCAGCGATAACGGCGAGGACTGGCTGCTCGTCAATGCTTCGCCGGACGTACTCGCGCAGATCGCGGCGAATCCCGAGTTGCAGCCCGCGCGTCGCGTGCGCGATACGGGCATCGCAGCGGTTATCGTCATGGACGCGCAGATCGATCACGTCACCGGTCTTCTGATGTTGCGCGAACGCGGCACGCCCTTGCCGCTCTATGCGACCGACGCCGTGTGGCAAGACCTCTCGACGGGCTTTCCAGTCACGTCGATTCTGTCGCATTACTGCGGCGTCGAGCATCGGCGCATTGCGCTGGACGGCGCCGCGTTGAGCGTGCCGGAATTGCCACGCGTGCAGATCGAAGCACTACCGCTTTCGAGCAAGGCGCCGCCTTACTCGCCGCACCGCGAAGCGCCCGAAGTGGGCGACAACATCGGCCTCGTGTTCACGAACAGCGCAACGGGCAAGCGGGCGTTCTATGCGCCGGGGCTCGGCGCGATCGAACCGCACGTGCTCGAGGCGATGCGCGGGGCCGACCTCTTGCTGATCGACGGCACGGTATGGACCGACGACGAAATGATTCGTTTGGGCCTCACGAAGAAGACCGGCGCCGACATGGGTCATCTTGCTCAAAGCGGCGCAGGCGGCATGATCGAGGTGCTCGATTCGATCGAGCGCGCGGGAATCCGCAAAGTGCTCATCCATATCAACAACACGAACCCGATTCTCATCGAAGATGGTCCCGAACGCCGCATGCTGTCGGAGCATGGCATCGAAGTGGCGCACGACGGCATGAGCTTCGAGCTATGAAGAATCCCTGGAGAACGATGAATGTCTGACCACCCGTTCACGCCGATGCTCAACCCCACGACCGGCCCGCACTTCACCGCAGTGAAGACCGCGGAGCCAGCGTGGACGCGCGAACAGTTCGAGGAACAACTGCGCGCGAAAGGCACGGCGTACCACATCCATCACCCGTTCAACGTGAAGATGAATAGCGGTGGATGTTCGCCCGAACAGATTCGCGGCTGGGTCGCTAACCGCTTCTACTATCAGATCAACATTCCGCTGAAGGACGCGGCGGTCATGTCCAACTGCCCGGACCGCGAGACGCGCCGCCGCTGGGTGCTGCGCATTCTCGATCACGACGGCTACGAAGATCAGCCGGGCGGCATCGAAGCGTGGGCGCGACTGGGCGATGCAGTGGGTCTATCGCGCGACGATCTGTGGTCGCTTCGGCTCGTCACGCCCGGCGTGCGCTTCGCCGTCGACGCCTACGTGAATTTCGCGCGGCGCGCGCCGTGGCAGGAATCGGTGTGCTCGTCGTTGACGGAAATGTTCGCGCCGCAGATTCACAAGGATCGCCTCGCAACATGGCCCGAGCATTACAAGTGGATCGAAGCCGATGGTCTCGCTTATTTTCGCTCGCGTGTGTCGCTCGCGCAGCGCGATGTCGAACATGGTCTCGAAGTGACGCTCGCTCACTTCACGACACGCGAGCAACAACAACGCGCGCTCGATATTCTGCAATTCAAGCTGGATATTCTCTGGACCATGCTGGATTCCATCGAAAAGGCCTTTCCGTCATGAGCGATATGAACCCGACGCAGCGTGTTCAGGAAGCCGTCGAAGCACCGGATGACTCACTGCATCCGAAGCTCAAGCGTCTCTTTCGCCTGCAATGGGAGCCCGCGCAGGATGCGCACGTCCTGCTTTATCCCGAAGGCATGGTGAAACTCAATCAAAGCGCCGCGCAGATTCTTTTGCGCTGTGACGGCACGCGCGACATTCCCGCGCTCGTCGCGGATTTGGAACAGGCGTTTAACGCCAGCGGCCTCGGCGACGACGTGCGGGCGTTCATCGCCGGCGCGCGTTCGCGCGGCTGGCTGGAGTAACGAGGCACACGCAGGGGCACACCCAGAGGCACGAGCATGACCGATCTTTCCGAACCCATTGCGAAGCCCGAACACGAAGGCGCGGTCATACCGCCGCCGCTCTGGCTGCTCGCCGAACTGACGTACCGCTGTCCGCTGCATTGCGTGTTCTGCTACAACCCCGTGAACTACGCGGAACACACGCATGAGTTGAACACCGAGCAATGGCTCGACACATTGCGGCAGGCGCGCGCGCTCGGCGCGGCGCAACTCGGCTTTTCCGGCGGCGAGCCGCTGCTTCGAGACGATCTGGAAACGCTCGTCGCAGAAGCGCGCAAACTCGGCTTCTATACGAATCTCATCACGTCGGGCATCGGGCTCACGGACAAACGTCTGACTGCGCTGAAGGACGCGGGACTCGATCATATTCAACTCTCGTTTCAGGACTCGACGCAAGAGTTGAACGACTTTCTCTCCAGCACGAAGACCTTCGACCTGAAGAAGCGCGTCGCCAATCTCATCAAGGCGCACGGCTTCCCGATGGTGCTCAATTGCGTCTTGCACCGCTATAACCTGCCGCATATCGGCCGCATCATCGACATGGCCCTCGCGATGGACGCCGAGTATCTCGAACTCGCGAACACGCAGTACTACGGCTGGGCGCACGCGAACCGCGCGCAACTCATGCCGACCGCGGAGCAGTTGCAGGAAGCCGAAGCGGTGGTCGAGCGTTACCGGCGCGAGATAGGCGACAAGTGCAAGATTTTCTTCGTCGTGCCGGATTACTACGAGCGTCGGCCGAAGCGTTGCATGAACGGATGGGGCTCCGTGTTTCTCGGCATCGCGCCGGATGGCGCCGCGTTGCCGTGTCATACGGCGCGCTCTTTGCCAGGCCTCACCTTCCCCAACGTGACGCAGACGCCGCTCAAAGACATCTGGTATGAGAGCGATGCGTTCAACCGCTTCCGCGGCTTCGGCTGGATGAAGGAGCCGTGCCGCAGCTGCGACGAGAAAGCCATCGACCTCGGCGGCTGCCGCTGTCAGGCGTACCTGCTCACGCAAGATCCGGCGAACGCGGACCCGGTATGCGACAAGTCCCCGCATCATGAACGCGTCATCGAAGTGGTGCGCGCGGCATCGGTCAGACAGGAACCGGCGGAGCAGCCCATCGTCTTTCGCAACGATGCCAACTCGCGGCGCATGGCGGCGGCATCGGCAAACCGTGAAAATGATTCGGACAACGGAGCATAAGAACGTGACCGCCGACATCTCCGTGCTGCTGGTGGACGATCACGCAGTCGTGCGTGAGGGCTACAAGCGTCTGCTTGAACTGAGCCCCCACGTGAGCGTCGCGGGCGAAGCAGCGGACGCGGCGCAGGCTTACCAAAAGTTCTGCGCGTTGCAGCCGGACGTCGTCGTGATGGACCTCGCATTGCCGGGCGCAAGCGGCATAGAGGCGATGCGGCGCATGCTCGCACGCGAGCCGCAGGCGCGCGTGCTCATATTCAGCGTGCATGAAGAAGCGATCTTCGTACGCCGCGCACTCGATGCCGGCGCGCGCGGCTATGTGACGAAAGCCAGCGCGCCGGACGTGCTCGTCGAAGCCGTGCGCTCCGTGGCGCGTCGCATCGGCTATCTGAGTCCCGACATATCGCAGGCGCTCGCCTTGCGCGAAACGATTCGTGAAGGCCCGCCGGGACGGCAGTTATCGGCCCGTGAGTTCGAGGTCTTGCGTCTGCTGGTGCAGGGTTATACGTTGCCGAGCATCGCGGAGAAACTCGGTTTGAGCCAGAAGACCGTGGCGAATCATCAGTCGGTCATACGCCAGAAGTTCGGCGCGGACAATGGCGTGCAGCTTGCGCAAATCGCGAGCCGCCTCGGTCTTCATTTCTCCGATTTCACCGGCGCAGCCGATGCGCCGTTCGGCTCGCTCGGCAACGGCAGTCCCGCTTGAGCGGGCACGCGGGCGCAAAAGAGCAAGCCTTCGCCGGGGCTGCTTGCAAGATGGAACTCGCCGCCGAGCGCCTCGACACGCTCGCGCATGCCGACCAGTCCCAGGCCCTTGCGGGGAATCGCGAGGTCGATGCCGGGACCGTCATCGGCCATCGTGACGACGATTTCATCCGCGCCCGAGTTCGCATCTTGCGGCGTGCGCACGAGATAGATCTCGACACGCGAATCGCGGGCGAACTTGGATATATTCGTGAGCCCTTCCTGCACCAGCCGATACAAGGTGATATTGAGCGCATCGCTCAGGTGATCGAAGTCCCCTTCCACCGTCAGCGAAAACACCGCCTGCGGCAAGCGTTCGCGCCAGCCTTCGATGCAATGTTCGAGCGCGGTCGGCAAGCCGAATTCGTCGAGCCCGATGGGTCGTAGCTTGCGTATCATTCCGCCGATCTCGCGATACACATGCGTCGCGCTTTGCATCAACGCGAGAGAGAGCCGATGAATCTCCTCTTCGCGGCCCGCAGAAAGGTCGCGAATGCGCGCTGCATCGAGCGACATGGCGTTCAGGTATTGACCGAGTTCATCGTGCAATTCGCGTGCAAGATGACGACGCTCGTTCTCCTGCGCGGACATGGCCTGATTGGCGAGGCGGCGATTCTGCGCGAGCAGTTGCTCGGCTTCCTCTTCCAACGTCCGACGCCGCTGCGCTTCGCGTTGTGCTTCCCGATAACGGCGCCACGCGAACCACGCAAGGCCGAGCGCCAGCACGACAAGCGTCGCGGGCATTTCGTCGAGCTGGAAGCGCTCCGCGCTGCGTGTCCAGCGATATGTGAACTCGCTGAAGTCGAACATCGCGAACAGGGCGCCCGCGGCGAAGGTCACAGCGAGCACGCAGACGAGATCGCGCACGACCGTCGAGCGCGGCGTGCGAGTGGAAGGCGCTTTCGCAGGCGAGGAGAAGGACTCGGATGGCATCACGCGAAACATTCTACGCACGCCTGCGAGGGGCGGCGCAGTAGGCATCGCACGTTTGAGCGCTTCTTTCGATGAACGGGAGAATCTCCCGCATCAGCGCGGCTTGAATGGATAGACCTTGGCCGGCCGCCGCTGCCGTAGCTCCGCCAGATAGTTCTCCACGAAGCGGCTTAGCGCATGCGCTTTCAATTGTTCGAGCATGCGCATGGCGTCGCTCGGCGATTCTGGTCCCATCACCAGCGCGCCGACGCCGAGCGCGCCGAGATGCACGACCAATGCGCAGGAAGAGAGCGAGCCGGCATCGAAGAGGCGCACTGCATCGGCGGCTTCGTCGTCGATCTCGACGCCTTCTTCTTCACACACGTCGAAGTGCAACTCGCCGTGTTTGCCTATGGACGCAGGCAGCCAGCGGCAATTGCCCGTGCCACCCTGAGACGCGATGAGCACGCGCTTGCGCGTGGGTGTATCGCTGATGGTGTCAAACGCCTCGGCTAATGTACACATGATTGTCCTCGCCGGCGAGCCTAACTGATACTAGCAGTCGCCCGCCGCGAGACGCGACGTGTAATGCGCAATGATGCGCGGCACAAAACGAAACGGCCGTGCGCTCGAACTCAACGTCCGGTGATGGAGCCGGCGCTCTGCGGATACGTCACGATGCCCCATGCGAGCGGTACATCGTTTATCTGCTTGACGGTCGCGTAGTTCGAAGCGTCGAGCACATACACCGCGTTCGAACGGCCGCATGCAAGCAGCATCTTCGAGCCGTCCGGCGTGAAGCTGAAGTGCCAGCAACGCTGCCCAATCGGCGCGTCGCTCACGTGCGCGTATGTGGAAGCATCGAAGACTTGCAGCGTCTTGTCGCGAGATGCCGCAACGAAAAGACGCTTGCCCGATGGATCGAACGACACGCCATAGGGCCCGGCTTTCGTATCGACGGTCTTCGCCGGCTTGAGCTCGTTACCCGCGAGCACCATGAACTTGTTGGCGTTCTCCAGCGTAACGACATAAGCCTTGCCATCAGGCGATGCCTTGATGCCGCGCGGACGCGAACCTTTGGGCAGATTGACCGTGCGCACGGGCTGGCCGGTGCCGGCGCGATAGACCGATACCGTATCGTCGCCCTCGTTCGTCACGAGTATGAGCTTGCCGTCGCGCGAGAACTCGACGCCTTCCGTCTCATGGCCGCTCTTGACCGAACGCCTGACTTTCATCGTCTTCAGATCGACAATGGCGATTTCCGCGGGCGGCGAATGCGCGTCATCGTCATCTTTCTGCTGCTCTCCGGGTTTCCCCGGCGCGCCCGATTCGCCCGGCTCATACGTGACATAAGCCGCGCCGCCGTGCACGCGCACGAACTCCGGATTCTTGCCGATCTTCGCGCGGCGCAGCACGTTGCCGGATGCCGTATCGATCTCGGACAGATCGCCCGTGGACTTGTTCGCGACGTAGAGGCGCGTGCCGTCGCTGTTGAGACTCAGGCCACGCGGACCGTCCTTGCCCACGTCGATGGTCTTCGTAAGCGACAGGCCGTCGAGATCGATCACGCCGACGCCGCTGCTTTCGCTCGTCACATAGGCCAGCGGCGCTGCCGCGTGTGCGTGACTTGCGCAAAGCAGCAGCGCAGGCGCTAACAGCGACGATAGTGAAAGGCGCGTCGCGTTGAAGCTCACATGCATGATCGTCTCCGGCTGAACGTTCTTGGTACCGTTTTAAGGGCGTATTAAACGCCGGCCCCACAGCCAACTTAGCGCAGGATCCCGCGCGCAGGCAACGCTGCAACACGGGAGAAATTCCCGAAATGCGGATAGTGCATGCGACCGCAGCCTAACGCATGACGGAGGCTTCGGTCGTCAGCAGATCGACGAGCGCCTTTGCGCCGCGCTGCCACGACTGGTCCGTGTTGCCGCGCATATCGACCGAACGCTGGAAGAGCGTCGCGCCGCTATCGACGTCCTCCACGCGCAAGTTGATATTGAGGATGAGGTTGCTGATCTTCTGCACCCAACACACGCCGACGCGCGATACACCCAGTTCGCGCGCCACGCGAAGCTCGCAGCCGTTACAGGCACTCATGTCCTGCGCGCGCTCGAGCGCTGCAATGAGTTCGCTCGCCTTCGCGTTGTCCGTCACATGTAAGGGCGTCTTCTCTCGCAGTTGCTCGCGCAGTGCGTTGCTGACCATCGCGAGGCGCGCGGTCTGTATTTGGTTCGTGTCCGCATCGTTATAGGCGGCGTTGTCGTCGATCAATGTGCAATCTAGCAGCGCGATGGATTGTTGGGCTCGCTGAGCTTGCGCCTGTCCACTCAATGGCAGACCACATAGAACGAGTAACGCCAGCATACGGACGACGGATGTCATGGTCTTGGTCTCGATCGTTGCGTGGTGACGCGCGAGCCAACAGCATGCGCCGGTCTGTCGGCTTCTGTCCAACATTCCTGTGCGCCTTGCATCGGCTGATCGCGGCCTTCTAGCGTCGAGGGCCATAGCCCGCGGGCCGACGCGAGCTTGAGCGTCGCATTGGCATAGGCTTTGCAGAATTTCGCGCGAGCATTCGATGTGCTCGCCGCCTATGCGATCCACCCACGCCACGCTGCCAGGAGAAACGCCATGAAGCCCGTTCTCGTCATTACCGACCTCACGCTCGACACGAACACGCGCCCCAACGAAGCCGCTCTATCGCGGCAACAGATGCAGCAGATCGCCGGAGGACGGTCCGTTCTCGCGACTGTCGACGGCCGTTCGACCGCGGCCATCGACGACTGGCAGATGAATATCGCCATCTTCGAAGGACGGGTTGGCGGTCCTTATATCGTTTGAAGCCAATGCGATCGACGTTCAGCGGCGGCGCGGGTGCGTGCACGCGGGCCGCCACTGCTTTATCGATGCATTCGCCAATGGATTACTCACGTTGAGAGGAGTAAGGTCACATTGCCGGCATGGCGAAACAGGAGACGATCATGACCGTCGACCTCTCTACTCAATGGCATGTCTTCGAATACGAGGGCTTCGATATCCACGTGCTTCCGCAGCTAAAGCCCGGGTCCGAACCGGCGCAACGGTACGCCTTCATCGGCCATGTTTGCCTGCATGGCGCGAACGCGGACGTGCCCGGAGAAGCCGTTCACTTTCACTCCGATGGCGACGACGCATACAAGACCGCCGCAGACGCTTTAGACGATGCGCGGCACATCGGCAAGAGCATCGTCGATGGCACGCATCCCGACTGGTCCGTGCTGTCTATCGTCTCGCATCACCACCATTCTTGAGCTACATGACGACACCCATCGACGATGCTCGTATCGTCAGTCTCAGCGCGGTCACGCTCGCCACGCACGACATGGCGCGGGCCGTAGGCTTTTATCAGGCGCTGGGTTTTCGCATCGTGCACGGCGGCGCGAACGAGGCGTTCACATCGTTCGCGCTCGGCGACTCTTACCTCAACATCACGAGCGAAACGCACGGCCCCATATCGTGGTGGGGCCGCATCATCTTCTACGTATCGGATGTCGATGCCTTTTACCGCAAAGTGAAGGCACTCGGTATCGAGCCCCAGTTCGCACCGCGCGACGCGCCGTGGAACGAGCGCTACTTTCATCTGACCGATCCTGACGGCCACGAACTCAGCTTCGCGCGCCCGCTTTAATAAAAGCGCTCTCGACCGGTACTGCGCTTCCCTGTTGCTATTACGCCAACCTGCGCGTGCACGGCGTTTTCGGGCGTACAGTTCAAGTGCTTTGTCATGAGTGTGGTGCGTTGCGGCAGGCGTCTTTAATGGGACCGCTCAAGCGTCGAATGCTTTCGGCCGATATACCGCCATGAACGCCGCATGCAGGAGACTTCAGATGAAATGCGCGAACGAACGATCGCTTCGTTATCTCGTCGAGAAATGGCTCGCGCCGGCAAGCGTGCCGGTCCATGTCAAACAGTTCAGCCGCACGCGCGCCGATCATCGGCGTTTCGTGTGCGTGGAAACGATGCAAGGCGCAGCGTCGAAGGCGCTGTTCTTTTTCCGTCACGACGACGGGCAATGGTGCGTCTATCCCGCCGCGCCGCGCAAAGAGAACATGCGCACCGAACGACTCGCGGCCTAGAAGCGCAGATTGTTGAAGAACTGAAACCACATCGCCCCCAACGGGTTCGCTGCATGCGGCTCGTCGGCTTTCGGTTTCTCGGGTGCAGGCTCTGCGGACTGCTCTTCTTTCGCTTCGCTCGTCGCGGGTTCTTGACGTGACTCGTGCAACGCGACGACGCTTTCCGCAATATGACGCGCAGTGGGTTCATCGCAGTCGTGCCCAAGCAATACGCCGAACACGACATCGCGGTTATGCCCCTGCGATGCAAAGCGCATGGCAAGCGCTACGCGCTTCGCGTAGAGCGCCTCACGCTCCGCTTCCTCTTCGCGCATGCGCGCTTCCCAGCGTTCGATTTCTTCGGCGAAGGTTCGGTCGTACACCTCGCGTTGCGCGGGCTCGGACAGGATCGCGTACGCTTCCTTCACTTCCTGAAAGCGGGCCCGCGCCTCCTCTTCCTGACCGGCGTTGCGATCCGGGTGGCAGCGCATCGCGGCCTTGCGATAGGCACGCTTGATCTCGTCTTCGGTGGCGTGTTCATCGACGCCTAGCGTTTCGTATAACGTTGCCATGTGCGGTCGTTGAGAAGGGACGCGAGGCATCGTAACACGCTAAAAATGGGGACTTTCCGTGGCTTGCCTATCGGCGCGTGCGGATTATGGAGTCGAGGCTTGCCGGTCCCAAGGCATCGTAGATGGCGCGCGCCGCACGCAGATAATGCGCGATATGCAGCCGAATCACGACCACCGCGGCCGCGAACAGCCCGAGCGTCACGAGCAGATACGCGCGCGGGTCGGGCACGAGGCCGAAGCGCGTATGCAGCGCGACGAAGACGATCCATGCAAAGGCTGGCGCATGCAGCGTCCAGTGACGCTGCGCGAAGTGCCACGCCAGGCGTCGCACGTCGCTTCGCGCGCGACGGTCCAGACCTGCGAGTTCCGGGCGTCGGTGGAAAAGAAACGGCATGACTGACTCGCTGCGCCATGAGCGCGTCATATTGCGCGTGGCTAATGCCGGGCTTTGTTCCATCTAGCATACGCCGAGGCGACTTATTCACGATGGCGCTTTCTTTCGACGATATCCGGCATCTCTTCGATGCGCACGGTTCGATGGCCTACAGCGGCGAACCCGTCACCCAATTGCAGCACGCGCTGCAGACGGCCTGGCTCGCGGAAGAAGCGGGCGCGAGTCGTGAATTGATCGTCGCAGCGCTGCTGCATGATCTCGGGCATCTGCTGAACGTGCAGGGCGAGACGCCCACCGAGCGCGGTATCGACGATCTGCACCAGTACTACGCGCTGCCGTTTCTGCGGCCCGTGTTTCCCGACGCAGTGCTCGAACCGATTCGCCTTCATGTGGATGCCAAACGCTGCCTGTGCGCGATGGATTCTGCGTATCACGCGCGGCTGTCGGCGGATTCCGTGCGCAGCCTGCAATTGCAAGGCGGCGTGTTCGATGCGGACGAAGCGCGCGCTTTCCTAGCGAAGCGTTACGCGCAAGACGCGATGACCCTACGACGCTGGGACGACGCCGCGAAGGACGCAAGCCGCGTCACGCCGCCTCTTTCGCACTATCTGGAGATCGCGGCGAGCGTTGCGTAGTAGCCAACGGTGCAACGACCGTTCGAGTAAACTGCGGTGCATGCACGCTGACTACATCACAACTACGCGGCCGCAACGTCCGGACGTCTTCGCGAGCCGGGCGTCATGAAACGCGGCAATTTCCGCATCACCGCCGCCGTCGTCGCTAGCGCCCTCTTCATGCAGAACATGGACGGCACGATCGTCGCGACCGCCATCCCGACGATGGCCCGCGATCTGCACGTCGATGCCGTCCACCTGAGCAGCGCCATTACCGCGTATCTGGTCGCGCTGACGGTCTTCATTCCCGCAAGCGGCTGGGTGGCCGACCGTTTCGGCGCGCGACGCGTCTTCATGTGGGCCATCGCGACATTCACGCTCGCTTCCATCGCCTGCGCCGCCGCGATGAACCTGCCGCAGCTACTCGCAGCGCGCGTCGTTCAGGGACTCGGCGGCGCCATGATGGTTCCCGTCGGCCGGCTCATTCTGTTTCGCGGCGTCAAGCGCGAGGAATTGCTTCAGGCGACGACGTGGCTGACGATGCCCGCGCTCGTCGGTCCGCTTCTCGGTCCGCCGCTCGGCGGCTTTCTCACCGACGCGCTGTCATGGCGCAGCATCTTCTGGGTCAACGTGCCCGTGGGCGTCGCCGGCCTGCTCCTGACGTGGCGGCTCCTGCCGCCTTCGCCGCCCGAAGCGCGCACGCCGCCGGACCTGCGCGGCATGGTGCTCTCGGGCGCGTCGCTCAGTCTCTTCATGGTCGGGATCGAAAGCGCGGGCCGCCACGTGTTGCCGGACGGCGTGCCGTGGGTATGCGTCGTCATCGGCGTGCTGCTTTTCAGGGCCACAGTCGTGCATTGCCGCAAGACGCCGAATCCGGCCATCGACTTCTCGCTGCTTTCCATTCCGACGTTCCACGCCGCGACCGTCGCGGGCAGTCTCTTTCGCGCGGGTGCCGGCGCGTTGCCGTTTCTCGTGCCGCTGACGTTGCAGACAGGCTTCGGCTATAGCGCGTCGGCGAGCGGGCTCGTGACCTTTGCGAGCGCGCTCGGCTCGTTTTGCATGCGGCCGATGACGGCGCTCGCGCTGCGGCACTTTTCCGTGCGCACGGTGCTGTGCGCGGGCAGCGTCTCGTTCGCCGCCGTGCTCGCCGTCTGTTCGACGATGTCGCAAGCGTGGCCCGCCAGCGCCATCTTCGCGCTGCTGCTCGTCGGCGGCCTCGGCCGTTCGCTCAGTTTCGCGACGATGGGCGCGCTCGCCTTCGCCGACGTTCCGAAGCCGCGCCTATCGGCGGCGACTTCGTTCCAGGGCACCGCGCAGCAATTGATGAAGGCGCTCGGCGTGACCGTCGCGGCGGGAACCATTCAGGCCACGATGCTCGTCTCCGGCGGCGCGCAGACCGAACGGTGGCAACTCGCTTGCGGATTCGCAGCAACCGCGTTGCTCGTCCTCGCCTCGTGGCCGATGTTCGCGCGCCTATCCGCCGACGCTGGCGAGGGCATCTCGGCTTCTTCCGCGAAGTAAATTCTTCCGGCTATCGAAACGATTCTTCGTATTTAAGACAAGTGACTGATCGAAAAGGAGATTTTTCGACGATATAATGCGGCACCGCTTTCCTTGCTAGACCGATGCGCCGCACATTCTTACTCCTCGCCCTTGTTCTGACCTTCGCGAACACCGCCTTCGCCCAGTCAGACCCGCTCGCCGCCAGCGACACGAACCCGCAAGAGGTCGTGCAGCAGGACTCTCGCCTCGACGCGGCGCGCCACAAAATCTCGGAAGTCATCACGCGAAAGTTCGGCGTCGCGCGCGAGAAAGCGCAAACGATAGCGAGCGCGGTCATGGCGTCCGCGTCGAAATACTCGCTGCCGCCGGCGCTGCTGCTCGCCATCATTTCAATCGAATCGCGTTTCAAGGAAACGGCCGTCGGTGCGAACAACGCAACCGGGCTTATGCAAGTGGTGCCTTCCGCGCACAAGAAGCTCGTGCGCAATGTGGACCTGACGGAGCCGGAAACGAATATCGAAATCGGCTCGTCCATCTTGCATGGCTATCTGAAATCCGCGCAAGGCGATGTCGACGCCGCGCTCAAGAACTACGGCGGTTCGCGTGCTTATGCGGAGAAAGTGAGTCTGAGAGCCAAGACGTTCGAGCCTGTGGCGGCTGTCTATTCAACGTCCGCGCCGGCTCAGTAACAGCTTTTAGTTGTTTTTCATGCGCGCCGCCGCGTGGCGGATGCCGGAAACTTCACGGCGATAAAACCCGCTTGCGCGCTGAGATGCGGCTCTAGCCGCTTTGGTCGTGTTCAACTGCTGTTACTGCGAGTTGTTGCCGTGCGCCATGCCGCCAGGGCTTCTGCTGCTCGAGCTACCGGTGCTGCCGGGGCCACTGCGTTGCATGGTGCCTTGGCCCATGCCGTTGTTCGCTCCGTTGTTGCCCATGCCGCTGTTCACGCCGGTACCGCTCGTGCCGTCGCTCGAACCGCCCATGCCGGTGCCGCCCATGCCGACGCCGCCACCCTTGCCCGACGCGCTCGAGCCTGCTCCCGCCGAGCCATTGCCGCCCGCGCCCATCCCGCCTGCCGCTCCGGCGCCGCCACCACCGCCTGCGCTACCGCCGCCGCCCGCACCGCCACCGCCGCCGCCTGCCTGCGCATAGACGCCGCCCGACAAGCCCAACACCAGCGCTGAAACTACCAGCTTCGTCCTGATCGCTTTCATTGCAAGTCTCCAAGAGTTAGCGTGCCGGCCGATGCAGCCAATTCGCCGCACCCGCCGCATCTATTGAGCGCAAGCAACGTGCCGCATCTGCTTCGCGCGCGGCAGTTCAATAGCCATAGCCGGCTGGCGCGCACGGCACATAAGCGCGGCGGTAGCCGTCGTAGCAATAACCAGCCGGCGGCGCGGGTTGTGCATAAGCAGGCTGCGCATAGGCTTGTTGCGCGTACGCCGGTTGCGCGTAGACCGGCTCCGAATAAGCTGGCTGCGCATTCACGACCGACGTGACCAGAGCGCCGAGCACCGCGCCACCGATCAGGGCGCCGACGATCGCGCCGCCATCGCCGCCGCCGCGGCCATGACCGCCGCCGTGCCCATGCGCGGACGCCTGACCGGCCATCGACAAACTACCGATCATCAACAAGACAAGGGCTGCGCGTTTCATAACTTCTTCTCCGTTCCCGAATGCCGGGTGTATGGACGCATCTTAAGCAGACGCTTTGGAAATATCTGCAGCAGTTGGTAACGGCGCATTTCAACGATTACAAATTTCGTTTCGTTGGGATTCCCAATCAACCGACGTAACATGCTTGACTGAATTTGCCATGTGGTAACAAAGCTTATATTGACTTCCAACGTTGGCATGCATTGCGATCGAAACCGCTGTTACGCCGTTGCATTTGCTCGCACCGGTTACGGTTTGTCACGAGATCACGGTCAACGACGCGCGACGGCACGGCGTTTTCATCGTCACATGCCGATCATGGCGTGTCCAAAGAAACGCAGGATCATAGGAGTCGAACATCATGAAGAAAATCGTCGCCGCTCTCGCATCCACGCTGCTCGTAAGCACTGTCTTCGCTCAAACGGCCGCATCCGATGCCGCCAAGGCGCAAGTCAAAGCCAACCACGAAAAGGCGGAGGCTCAGTCCACTGCCAACCGAAAGAAGACCGATGCTCAACAGGATGCCGCCAAGGCGCAGGCATCCGCCAACAAGGACAAGGCATCCGCTCAGGACGATGCCAACAAGGAAGCCGCGAAGGTAGCGCAGGCGACCACGCCGGAGCAAGCCTCCGACGCCCGCGGTGATGCCGCCAAGGCACAGGCGAAAGCCGACAAGAAGAAGCACGCTGCACAGTCCAAGGCCGACAAGAAGAAGCAGGACGCAGCGCAAGATGCCAAGGTGGCGCAAGCCAAAGCCGACAAAGAAAAAGTCGAGGCACAAAGCGACGCGAACAAGGCGGCTGCCGATGCGAAGGTCGACGCGGCGAAGAAGTAAGGGAGGCCGGCGTCAATCGCATCGCGCAATGGGGCGCGTCGGCAGAAGCGTCCCATGCGTTGTGACATCTGGCGAGCCTGCGGGCTCGCTTTTTTATTGGCGCTTGCGCGAACGCCAACCCATGGCGTCAACGACCACCTTCGATGAACCCTCGCGCCGTGTTTCGATGCCTTTGTCACTCTAGCTGCCTGTCACGAACGGGCAACGCACCCGTTCGAGCGCACACCGCCATGCAATCGTCCTGTAGGTACTTAACGCTATAGCAGCCACCAGTGTTCAGCCTTGCTTTACGCGTTAGCCGTTCCCTTGCGTAGTCGCGTCGACGATGGCGCGCTATCGTAGCTGCACTAGCTGGCGAATCGAAAGAGACTCGTTCGTGCGCGGTTGCGTGCAGCGAACGCCATCAACGCTCACTTAGGTTGCGCTGTTTCTATCGGACGTCAATGGTTGCCTTAGCATAGGATCGCGAAGACGATGCATCGAACTCTTCCACTGCGCATAAACGGGCGGGCATCACAGTCGACTTCACTGCGGCCGCGCTCTTCGGGGACATCGAATGCGAGCGGCGGCGCGCAGCCCGCACCGACGCGCTTAGAAGCTGATTCACAGCGCCGCCTCCGTATCGAAGCGTTGCTGCCTCACGCGCTGGCCGCTGGCGAATTGACGCTCGCCTATCAACCCGTCATCGACAGCGTCACGCGCGAAACCGTAGGCGCCGAGGCCTTGCTGCGCTGGAAGAACAACGAATTGGGCGACGTCGGGCCGGCAGAGTTCATACCGATCGCCGAAAAGACCGGCTTTCTCAAGAACATTGGCGACTGGGCGTTGCTGCGAGCCTGTGTTCAGGCTGCTCGCTGGCGCCGGATCATTGCGCCGCGCCTCGTCGTATCGGTGAACGTGTCGGCCGCGCAATTCGACGACAGCCTCTTGCGCCATATCACGACCTGCCTCGAACGCACCGGACTCGAAGCCTCCGCGTTGCAACTGGAAATCACCGAGAGCATGCCGATGCCCGACACCGCGGCCAGCGTATCGACGGCACGGGCGCTTTCCGACCTTGGAGTGAAGCTCGCCATCGACGACTTCGGGACGGGCTATGCGTCGTTGTCGTACTTGAAGCGGTTTCGTCTGCACAACCTGAAGATCGACCGTCTGTTCGTCGCCGATCTTCCGCGCAGTCACGAATCGATTGCAATCACTCGCGCGCTCATCGACATGGCGCATGCGCTCGACATGACCGTGACCGCCGAAGGCGTCGAGACCGCGGATCAGGCCACGGCCTTATGGGCGCTCGGCTGCGACTTGCTGCAAGGCTATCTGTTCGGCCGCGCGACAAGCCCGACAGAATTCACTCACCTATTGGCCCAAAATCGCGCAAGGCCCGCGCATTGACGCAAGTCAGAGAGAAGCAAACGACTCGACCGCGTGTGGCCGTATCCCCGCCAGAACAAGCATGCCATGACAGCGCCAGAGGAGATGGCGCAAAAATACGGGAGGAAACCATGTTCGATGCAGAATTCGTCGCAATGTTTTTGAATCGTTATGCTAATCATTCGAGCGATGAAGACGTTGACGCTTACCTCGGGGTGTTGCGTGAAGGCAATCTACAGTTCACTCATGAACTCGGTCATGTCGGCGCCTGCTGCGCGCCCGACACTAATGCCGTTCGTGCGGAGTCGCTGATCTTCGGCGACGGCTCGCGGGCATTGCGCGTCGCCAAGCCGGACAGCGAAACCGGCTGGTCTCCGTGGACTGCACTGCAACCGCTTCCGTGAGGCAGGCTAGATGAGTATGTCGACCGAGTGCATTGCTCGCTGTATCTCCGGTGTGTTGATCCACGTTGGATCGCGGATGGTTTCGATGAGGCAATCGGCGAAACACTCGACCGCCGCGCAGCGCGGTTGTCCCGCCCGCGTGATGACCCCGACGATCGAGTCGTCGAGTTGCTCGCGCAGCGGAATGGCGCAGAGCGATTCGCGCGGCGCGCAGCGTTCGACGAGCGGCCAGGGAAAGATGCTGACCATATCCGTTCTTTGCAGTAACGAAACGGCAACGGTCAGCGAATGCAGGAAATGGACACTGCGTGGCGCGGGCAACCCGTGCTTCGCGAACATCGTGTACGGCGCGAGCCCCTCGGTCTCCGGATCGAGCGCGACGAGCCAGTCGCAATCGAGGAGATCAGCAAGCGAGCGACTCTCCGCGCGCGGATGACCCTGCCGCGCGACCACCGCCAGCGTCGTCAGAAAAAGCGGCCTGAACGTGAACTCCGACGCGATCTCGCCCGGCGTCTGACGCCCGATGTAAATGTCGAGACTGCCATCGCGCAGCCGCGGATTCGCGATCGCGAGCAGTCCCTCGAAGAATTCCAACTGCACGTCCGGCATGATCCGCCGAAACCGCAGCACGACCTCGGGCAGGAACGTCATCGCGCCCCAGGCCGTCACCGCAATCGAAAGCCGTCCGCGCGCCTCGCCGCGCATGGTGTCCACAGCTTGATGCGCGCGAGCGATCTGACCGACGATCAGGCGTGCGTGTTCGAGAAGCGTTCGCCCGTCCGACGTAAGCGTGACTCCAGATGGCGTGCGCGCGACGAGACGCAGCCTGAGATCGGCCTCGATCTGCTGAAGGCTCTGCGTGATGGCGGCCGGCGACGCCTGAAGCAGGCGCGCGGCGCCGCGCACGCTGCCCGTGTCGGCGACAGCGACAAGCGCGCGAAGCTGGTGAATCTTCATGTCATCCCAAGTCCGGCGTGGCACCGGGGCCGTTTGCTGATGCGTGCCCGGCGAATCGCCCGGCAGCGTGTTCCAAATCCGTAATCAATCACCGCGTGATCCTTGTCTTCAGCATGCGAGTCATCGCGATCAAGGTCGTGCTTACGAGCCAATATGTCGCGCCCGCGAATAGCAGCATCGGAATGAGCGTGCCGTCGCGTTCGCCGATGGCTGTCGTGCGCCGAAAGAAATCGCCGAGCGCGATCACATATACGAGCGACGTGTCCTGAAAAATCACGATGCATTGCGTAAGCGCGACAGGCACCATCGCGCGAAACGCTTGCGGCAAAATCACGTAGCGCATCGATTGCGCAGGCGTCATGCCGAGCGCCTGCGCCGCGTGCATCTGGCCGCGCGGCAAGCTGGCAATCCCGGCCCGGATGATCTCGCAGAAGAATGCGCCCTCGAGTAGCGAGTAAGCGACCATCGCCGAGACGAGCCGCACGTCGACGCTCGATGGAAGATCGAACAGCGCCTTCAGAAACTGAGGCACGATGAGGAAGAACCATAACAGCAGCATCACGAGCGGTATCGAGCGAAAGAGCGCGACATACGCATGCGCGCCGGTCCTAAGCAGCCTGACCGGCGACAGGCTCAGCACCGCGAGCACGGTCCCCCACGCCAGGCCGCAGAGGATGGCAACCACGGTGATCTGCAACGTGACGCCCATGCCTTCGAGCAAAACCGGTGTAGCGGCATATAGTGCCTGCCAGTCCATCTCGAACATATCGGTCAACTCTCCATCGAACCGGGCACGGTATTCAGCCGACGCAGCCGGCCCACGCCCCACAAGATCACGAAGTTCAGCGCTACGTAGACGAGCGTTACGCAGATAAACGACTCATACGGCTGAGCGGTGTAGTCGACGAGTTGCCGCGCCTGTCCCGACAATTCGAGAAGGCCGATTGTCGATGCCACCGCCGAGTTCTTCGAAAGGATCAGGAACTCGGACGTCAGCGGCCCGGCAATAGTGCGCAGCGTCATCGGCAGAAGAACATGTCGATAAGCCTGCGGACGCGTGAGTCCCAGCGCGAGTGCTGCGTGAAGCTGTCCGGGCGGGCGCGCCAGCAAGCCCGCGCGCACCTGTTCGCAGATGCGAGAACCGGTGTAGACAGCGAGCGTGAGCACCGATGCGCTCAGGAACTGCACATTCGGCGACAGGTCCTTGAGCCGGTCGCCGAGCGACGCCGGCAGCCACTCCGGCAGCGCGAAGAACCAGATGAAGAACTGCACGATCAGCGGCACGCCGCGAAAGATCGACACATAAACCGCAGCGGCCGTCCGTACCGCGCGATTCGGCAACGTGCGCATGATGCCGAGAGCCACGCCGATTACCAGCGCGAGCATGAATGCGAGCACGGTCAGCACAACCGTATTCAGCAGGCCCGAGATGAGCCAGTTGACATAGACTTCCGGCTCGCCCGTCGCCACCGGCTGAAACAGCACGCGCCAATTCCACGAGTAATCCATTGCTTGGTTTGCCCTTTCGCTACGCCAGCGTCACACGCGGCTCAGGAGGACGGCTTGTCGCTCGGCTGCGCGAAGAGCGCCTGAATGCGCGGCGACATCTGAAAGTCGAGGTTGATCTGCCTGGGCGGGATTGGCTGCGTGAACCAACGCGCGTAGATGCGCGAGGCTTGTCCGGATCGTTCGGCGTCGGCGATGGCGGCGTCCATCAAGGCCTTCATCGGCGCGTCGTTCTTGCGCAGCATGCAGCCGTACACCTCGTGCGACTGAGGGGTGCCGACGATCTCGTAGTCGTCGGGATGCGGCGACTTCGCGCGCTCGCCGGCGAGCAAGGCGTCATCCATCATCATGGCTTTTGCTCGGCCCGTCGACAACAGAAGAAAGGACTCCGAATGATCCTTCGCGCTGATGATCTTCATGTTCATCGACTTCTCCGCGTTCAACCGGCGCAGCATTTTTTCCGACGTTGTGCCTGCTCCGACGACGACGGTGTTGTCGTGAAGGTCGGCAAAATCTTTGATACCGGTCGACTTCTTGACAAGCAGGCGCGTGCTGATCGCGAAGAAGCTGTTCGAGAACGCGACCTGTTGCGCGCGCTCGGCGTTGTTCGTGGTGCTCGTGCATTCGAAGTCGATCGTGCCGTTCTGCAAGAGCGAGATGCGGTTCTGCGACGTGATCGGAATCATGCGCACCGTCAGTTCGGAGAGCTTGAGCTGAGACTTGATGCGTTCGACGATCAGATTGGCGAAGTCTATCGAATAGCCGATCGGCTTTTGCTGTGCATCGTAGTAGGACAGCGGAATGGAGGCATCGCGATAGCCGATGGTGACGGCGTGTTCGCTGCGTATCTTGTCGAGCGTGCCGCTAACGGCCGGCTCGGCGGCAAACGCACCCGCCATCCACGCCAGCGCAGAGAGGCCGGCCGTCATGCGCGTGGCGGGGCGCAACGAATAGTGTCGTTTCATGCTCGGCTCCATGGAAGCTAATGCGCGGGGCTCGCGGACTGCAATCGGCCGCGCGTGCCCGTGATGGGCGAGACGTCGATCACGTACATCTGACGCATGCCTTCGTGAACCGAGTCGATGCAAACGGCCATGCCGTCGCGGCTCCAGCGCGGGTGCAGATCGCAGCGGTTTTCCTTCTTGAGCTCAGGTGTCGCGTAGAACTCGCCTATGTCGATGCGCACGCCGTCGCGCACGTCGAAGAGAAACAGGACGCGCTTGTTGCTCTGCGCGTCGGGATAAGTATCCGAGACCAGCCAACGCGAGTCGACCGGAGAGAACGACATGTGGCCGTTCTCGGTGAGCACGTCGCGGCCCAGCACTTCGACGCCGCCTGCGTCGCTGTCTTCGTAAAGGTGATAGTGAATCTCGCCGGCATGCGGACTCCACACGACGATGTGTGAGTCGTCGCGCCACAACGGATGCGAAATCTGATGCTCCGACTTCTCATAGTCGAAGGTGCCGACGGCCTTCGGATCGAAGCGCCTCGCGATGTGTGGCAGCGGATGGTCCGAGCATTCGAGCAACCGCATGCCGGAACCGTCCGGATTCATGGTAATCAGGCGATGCAGGAAGCAGGTTTCATCTTCCACGCGCTCGGTCCAGCGATGCAAGAACAACACGCGCGACGACGAAGGATTGATCTCGATGTGGCTGACCCAATGAATGGCGCGCTCCATCGATAACTTTGGCTGGAAGCGGCGCAGCGCCGCGTAGCTCATGAGGAGCGCCACCTTTCCCGTCGCGAGATCCATCCGGTAGATGCCGTCCGTCGCGGGCGCGCGCAGCAGGCAGAGCGGTCCGCCGTGCGCGCTGTAGCCGATGGTTTCGTGCGTGACATAAAGACGCCGGTAGTCGACGCATAGCGCATAGCGGCTATTCGGCGCCGTCACGTAGACGGGCATCGGCAACGACTGCTTCGCGCCGGTGTCCAGATCGAGAATCGTCGCGCCAAAGCCCGGAAAGCGCGCAAAAACGTCGTCGGTGCGCACGTTATAAATGACTTTGCGGCCAGGCTCGCCCTCCAGCCATTGCAATTGGCTGCCCATTTGCCAGTTCCACGCGCCGGTCGTGTCGAAGGCGTGGAACGCTGCATTGTCTTGCAAGTCGAAGCAGCCGACCTCGACTTGCAGTTCCGGAGCGAGCCGCGCATCCATCATGGCGGCGCGATGGGCCAGCATGTATCGCCCGGTGCGATCCCACGCCGTCTTGTTGTAGTAGCCGAAGAAGTGATGTCCTGTGCCCTGGCCCAAGCGGCTGACCGCGCACGGACGAACGACGCCGGGCCTAGCGGACGACATGGCTCCGGCCATCGCGGCGGTTGGAAGCGGATGAAGCAAACGCATCGGCGCGACCCTTGACGAAAGATAGACGTCAGGATATCTCTGCGATTGGAACCGATAAAATTCGATTTTGTCGCGATGCTATTCAGTTTCGATATAGCCTCTCTTGCGCGACGCGCGGTGCATCCTCGTTCGACAGATCGCGAAACACATGACCCGACCGTTGAATTTTCAGCTTATCCAGGCGTTTCGCGCCGTGATGCAGAAGGGCACCACCACTGGCGCCGCAGCGATGCTCAACACGACGCAGCCTTCCATTAGCCGCCGCCTCTCCGACTTGCAGAGGTTCTCGGGCCTCAAACTGTTTGAAGTGCACCATGGGAGATTGAGACCGACGAGCGAAGGCAAGCTGCTGTACAAGACCGTGCAGAAGCACTTCGACGGGCTCGAGAAAATCGAGTCGGTGGTATCGCTGCTGCGCAAGTCGGGCACCGGCGCGCTCTGCCTGGGCTGCACGCCCACGCTGGGAGTCGGGCTGCTGCCTGAGGTTGTTCGGGCGTTCAGGGCGCAGTTTCCGGAAACGTATATCAACATTCAGACGCTCGCCACGACGCAACTGACCGACTTGTTGCGCCAGGATCTGTTCGATCTCATTCTGACCACGGGCAAGCTCGACGAGCACGACTTCGAGACGACGATCGTGAAGACGATGCCGGCCGTATGCGTGCTGCCGCCGGGGCATCGGCTCGAAAGCGAATCCGTGGTGCATGTGCGGATGTTGCAATCGGAGCCGTTGTTGTCGCTGGGCGAGATGGACGACCTGACGATCGACATCGAGAACGTGCTCCTCGCGCACGACATGCCAGCCGAGTTCTCGATCCAGACGACATCGTCGATCACGATCTGCGCGCTGGTGGCGGCCGGCAACGGCGTGGGCATCGTGAACCCGTATGTCGCCAACACGTATGCCGGGAAGTTGTCGATCCGGCCGCTCATGCCGTCTATCGACGTTCCTGTGCGCATGGCCATGCCTTTGCACACGGCTCCGTCTCTGCTCGCGCGCCGTTTCGTCGAAGCCCTGCATGCGCATCTGCATACGCTCGGCGCGGAAGTGTGCGAGTAAAGATGCGGCGCGATCTGTAGAGGACCGCTTAGTCGACGCGCTCGGCACCCGTTTCGTGTTCGACGCTCGCGTGATGTTCGCTCATCGGCAACGCGGCCTTCGACGCGCGCTCGCGCATCAAGAGCCGCGCGCTATGCACAGCCGTCAGCGCGACAGCGACCCATATCGGTCCATACGTTCCCAACTGACTCGCGCTGAACGGCTCGCCGAGCAGCAAGACCGCGACAGCCACGAGCAACACCGGTTCGACATAGCCGAGAATGCCGAACAGCACGAGCGGCAGATAGCGGCTTGCCCGCAGATAAGAGCCGAGCGCAATGGTGCTCAACGCGCCGAGGCCCGGCAGCAAGACGCTCCATAGAAGCGGCGAATCTGCGGCGACCGCGAACGAGCCACGCACGATCAGCGCGATCACGCAGAACGGAGCCAGCATCATCATTTCGATGGCGAAGGCCACGAGCGCATCGACGTTGAGCCGCCGCCGCAGCATGAAATAAGGCGGATAGCCGAGCATCACGACGAGCGTCGGCCACGCGAACGCACGCGTCACGAAGAACTCATGCGCCACGCCGAGCGCAGCCGCGGCCACGCCCGCCCATTGCAGCGCGTCGAGCGGTTCGCGGTAATAGAAGCGCCCGATCAGCACCATCGCGAGCGGCAACAGAAAGTAGCCGAGCGACACTTCGAGCGCGCGTCCATGCAGCGGCGCCCACAGGAATATCCATAGCTGCACGCCGAGGAGCGCTGTGGAGACAACGAAAGCCGCGAGCAGGCGCGCGTTTTTGGCGAGGTTCGCCACGAGCGCGCATAATTGCGGCCATCGCCTGGAGAGCGCCACGAGCAGCAGCGCACCCGGCAATGTCCAGACGATGCGCCATGCAAAAATGTCGAGTCCGTCGAGCGGCGCAAGCCATTTCGTATAGCCCGACAGGAGCGCGAACAAAGCGGAAGCGGCGACGGAAAGCGCAATGCCGCGTCCGAGGACATGCTGATTCATCGAATAAGCGCGAAGCGCCGAGTGATTGCGTTGGCCGGCGAAGCGGAAGAACTGCGCATTCTAAACGTCGTAGCGCGCGAACACCGGCGCATGAACCGCGACTAGGTCTGAACTCGCTACACCGGAACGTTGTCTTAAACCGTCTACGCCCACGGGCAATCCAGAAGTCCACAGAAAGTCGAGCAACGCGCGAAGCCGCCGCTCACGTCATTGCATCAGCAGCATCCGAACGCCGTGCCCGATTCACGCAAGCACGCGAAGAAAACGCCGCATCGATGGAGACGTCATGACTCAAGCTGCCCCGTCGCCCCGCTCTTCCAGTGCCTTTGCCGAAGCCGTCCATGCCGGCTTGTCCAAGCACCCGCAAAAAGAACTGCCTTCGATGTATCTGTATGACGAAGTCGGCTCTGCCCTCTTCGAAGTGATCACCACGCTGCCGGAATACGGCGTCACGCGCGCCGAAGAACGCGTGCTCAAGGCGCACGCCACCGACATCGTGGCCGCGCTGCCGGGCAACGTGAAAGTCGCGGAACTTGGAAGCGGCAGCGGACGCAAGACGCGCCGCATTCTTGAAGCACTGTGTAAAAAGCAGCCGACCGCCTACTACCCGATCGAAATCTCCCGCACGGCTCTGCAGCTGTGCCATCGCGAACTGGGCGATATCGAGCGCATTTCGATTGTCGGCTACGAACGCGACTATCTGGCCGGCCTATCCGAAGTGAGCGCCCGGCGTAACGAGGGCGAGCGGCTGCTCGTGCTTTTTCTCGGCAGCACCATCGGCAACTTCGCGCGCCTTGCGGCCACCAAGTTTCTCCAGTCGATCCGCAGCATGCTCGAACCCGGCGATGCCCTCCTGCTCGGCACCGATCTGATCAAGCCGTTGCCGGTGCTGATCGCGGCCTACGACGACCCCATCGGCGTGACGGCGGCGTTCAACCTGAACTTGCTTGCGCGCATCAACCGCGAGTTGCACGGCGACTTTCCGCTCGACGCGTTCGAACACGTCGCGCGCTTCAATCCCGACGCGCGCAGCATCGAAATGCATCTGCGCGCGAAACGCCCGCTGACGGCGCGCGTGCGCGATGCCGGCCTGCACGTCGACTTCCGCGAAGGCGAAACCATCTGGACGGAAAGCAGCCACAAGTACGCGGCCGAAGAAGTCGCGCCGATTGCCATCGATGCGGGCTTCGAATGCACGCACCAATGGCGCGACGACGAATGGCACTTCGCGGAGAGCCTGCTGGTCGCGCGCTAAGCGTGCCGCTCAGTGTCGCTCAGTGCTGCTCAGTGCTGCTCGAAGCGTTCGTAGCGCTTTTCGACGTAACGCTCTTCGCTGAAGAAATCGGTGACGCGGGCATGCGGCGGCCCGCGTCGCAGCCATTCGAGCATCAGATCGACCTGATTCGCCGCGCCCTGAATGACGGCTTCCACCGAGCCGTCGTTGAGATTCGCGACATAGCCGCGCACGCCGAGTGCATGCGCGCGCCGCACCGTGTGATGGCGAAAGCCGACGCCCTGCACCACGCCTTTCACACGCACGTAATAGGTTTCGATCCTCGTATCGAGATCCGGGCCGGACATCATGCAATTCCTCGTGACTGATTCATACGCCGCATTGTAGTCACGCGCGCGAATCTGCGTGAACCGCGCATTCGGACTTGCGCGTTCGAAGTTGCGCGTTCAGCCGAGACGAAACGTCTGCGCGTTGTCGTCCCGATCGCCCGTAGTGGGACGCGCCACGCGAGGCAGCGTGACTTCGAAAATGGTGCCCGTCTCCGCGGACGAGCGCACTTTCACGTCGCCGCCGTGCATCCGCGCGATTTCCCGCGTGATGTACAGGCCGAGCCCGAGCCCGCCCGATTCATGCTGACGCCGCCCCGAGCGATACGGCGCGAAGATGTTCGGCAGCACGTCGGCCGGAATCTCGCCCGCATTCTGCACGATGATGCTGACGTCCTTCGCGCCGCCTTCGAGCCGCACTTGTATCGCCGCGCCTTCGAGCCCGTGCTGCAGCGCGTTGCCGATCAGATTCGAGAACACTTGCGAGAGCAGATCGCCGTCGGCCTGCAAGAGCGTATCGCCCTGACGCAGCACGAAAATGCGTCCCTTGCCGACGCGCGCCTCGTATTCCTCGACGATATTCTTCGCGAGCGTGCTGAGTTCGACCGCTCGCGGCTGCAACGTCACGCGCCCGCCGCGCAGCCGCGCGAGGTTCAGCAACTGATCGACCATGCGGACCATACGCATGCCGCTCGACTTGATGCGCGTGCCGATATTCGCGACGTTCTCGTCCTTCACGAAGCGCGACAGATATTCGGCCGACGCGATCACCGCCGACAGCGGCGTGCGCAGATCATGACCGAGCACGGCCATCAGCATCTCGTTTGCATCGAGCAACTGCTGCACGGTGGCGAGTTGCGTCGCGAGTTGCTGCTTCTGCCGTTCGATCTGAATGAAGACATCGACCTTCGAATTGAGGATGCGCGAATCGAACGGCTTGTACAGAAAGTCCACCGCGCCCGCCTCGTAGCCGCGAAACGTGCGGTTCGTGTCCTGCGCCGTCGCGGTCAGGAAGATGATCGGCACGTGCGCGGTGCGCGGGCTGCCGCGCATGAATTCCGCCAGCTCGAAGCCATCCATGCCCGGCATGTTGACGTCGAGGATCGCGAGCGCGACTTCGTGCTTGAGCAGGAGTTCGAGCGCAGCCGGACCCGATTCCGCCTTCAGCACCGACAGATCCGGCCGCGCGAGCGACGCTTCGAGCGCGGTGATGTTGTTGCGGATGTCGTCGACGATCAGCACGTGAATGGGTTGCGTCATCTGGTGACTCCTTGCCTTCGTTGTTGCGTGTCGAACGTCTTATCGGCGCGCGCGCCCCGCGAGGCGCGCGACCATGTCGTCCAGCGTGAGAATGTCCTGCACCGCGCCTTGCGCGATGGCCCCGAGCGGCATCGCGGGCGCGGACGCCGTCTTCGGGTCCTGCGCCCAGCATGTGCCGCCTGCATCGCGGATCGCGCGCGCGCCGCGCGCGCCGTCGTCGTTCGCGCCCGAGAGCACGATGCCGAGCAGCCGCTTGCCGTACGCATGCGCCGCCGATTCGAACAGCACGTCCACCGACGGCCGCGAGAAGCGCACCGGCGGATCCACCGACAGCGCGATGGCAGGCGGCTCGCCGCCTTCGGCCTCGACCATCATGTGATAGCCGGGCGGCGCGAAATACACGGTGCCGGGCGCGATCTCGTCCTTGTCGAACGGTTCCACCACGCGCAACCGGCAGCGTTCGGCGAAGAGCGCGGGCAAGAGGCTCGGCTGACCGTGCCGCACATGCACCACGATCAGCACCGGCGCCGCGAAGTCGCGCGGTAACTCGGGCAGCAGCAGGTTGAGCGCCTCGACGCCGCCCGCGGATGCGCCGATCACCACGGCGTCGAAGGCATCGGGGATGGCTGCGGGGCTCATCGCTAAACCTTCTGATAAAGCCGCTCGCGGGCGTTGAAATCCGCGAAGCGGTCGGTGTGTCTGGAGAAACGCAGGCTTTCCTTGCTGCCGAGTCCGAGAAAGCCGCGCCGCACGAGCGAATCGCTGAAGAGTCCGAGCGCGCGGTCCTGCAACGCGCGATCGAAATAGATCAGCACGTTGCGGCACGAAACGAGATGCGCTTCCAGAAACACGCTGTCGGTGGCGAGACTGTGATCCGCGAACACGACGCGCGACTTGAGCGTCTGCGAGAACTTCGCCGCGCCGTATGCCGCGTGATAGTAGTCCGACAGCGAACGTTTGCCGCCCGCCGCAAGATAATTCTGGCTGAAGCCCGCCATGCGCTCCAGCGGATAAATGCCGCTCTCGGCCTGCCGCAACGCTTCGGCGTTGATGTCGGTGGCATAGAACAGCGTCCGCTCCGCGATGTTCTCTTCGGCGAACAGCACCGCGAGCGACCACAACTCTTCGCCGCTGCTGCACCCCGCGACCCAAACCTTGATGGACGGATACGTCTGCAGAATCGGCACGACCTGCTCGCGTATCGCGCGGAAATAGCTCGGGTCGCGGAACATTTCGCTGACCTGCACCGTGAGGTACTGAAAGAGCCGCGCGAAGAGCGCCGGTTCGCGCAGTATGCGCTCCTGCAATTGCGAAAGCGTGGCGCACTCCAGGTCATGCACGGCCTGCGAGAGCCTGCGCCGCAGCGAACTCACCGAGTAATGCCGGAAGTCGTGCTGATACTTGAGATAGATGGCTTCGAGGAGCAGCTTCAGTTCGATGTCGAACGTGGCGTCGTCCTCGTGCTTGCTGTCGTTCATCGGGGCCAATGTCGGTTCATCGCTGCCGCAGCCAGACGCGGCATAACGACACGAGCTTATCCACGTCGATGGGCTTCGATATGTAGTCGTCCGCACCCGCCTCGAGACATTTCTCGCGATCGCTTTGCATGGCTTTCGCCGTCAGCGCGATGATCGGCAGGCGCGCGTGCTCGGGGTGCTTGCGAATCTCGGTCATCGCGGTGAGACCGTCCATCTCGGGCATCATCACGTCCATCAGAACGAGATCGATGTCGTCGCGGCGCGCGAGCGCCTCCAGCGCCTCGCGTCCGTTGCGCGCGATTTCGAGCGTCGCGCCGAGCGGCTCGATCACGCGCGAAAGCGCGAAGATATTGCGCACGTCGTCTTCCGCGAGAAGGATGTTGCGGCCTTCGAACACGTCGTCGCGCTGGCGCGCCGCGCGCAGCATGCGCTGCTGCTCCGGCGGCAGCGCGCTTTCGACGCTGTGCAAAAACAGCGTGACTTCGTCGAGCAAGCGCTCCGGCGACTTCGCGCCTTTGATGATGATCGATTTCGAGTAACGGCGCAGACGCTGCTCTTCTTCCGCCGAAATCTGCCGGCCGGTATAGACGATGACCGGCGGCGATGCGTTTCCGCTGCTCGTCGATACTTTCTCCAGCAACTCGTAGCCCGAACCGTCGGGCAGCGCCAGGTCCATCACGACGCAATCGAACGGCGCGCGCTTCATCTCCTCCAGCGCCTCGGATATCGACCCCGCTTCCACGATGCCGACCGTCTCGCTCGCCAGCAACGCGTGAATGCTTTGCCGCAGCGCGGGGTCGTCCTCGACCACGAGCACGCGCCGCGCGCCCTGCGAGGAGCGCGCTTCCAGCTTGCGGATGGCTTGCGCGAGATCATCGCGGGCGCTCGGCTTGAGCGTGTAGCCGATCGCGCCGAGATGCAGCGCGACATCGGCGTGATCCGTGGCGGACACGATATGAATCGGAATGTGGCGCGTCATCGGATCGTGCTTGAGCCATTCGAGCACCGTGAGACCCGACTGATCGGGCAGGCCGATATCCAGCAAAATGCCGTTCGGTTGCATGGACCGCGCGAGCTCGACGCCCTGCGTCGCCGTGGCCGCGTGCACGCAATCGAAGTCGAGTTCGTGCGCGAGGTCGTACAGGATATGCGCGAAACGCTGATCGTCCTCGATCACGAGAATGACGCGATCCGGCCGCTGACGTTTCGCGCGGTCATCGGCGATGCCTTGCGGCTCGGGCATCGCGGGCACCGGTTGCGGGGGAACCGGCGCCGGCGCGGGCGCAGGCGCCACGGCGCGCGGCGGCTCGATGGCAGCCGGTTCCGGCTCCTTCATGTGGCCAATGGTGTCGAGCTTCGCGGTCACGGTGCCTTCGCGCGCGGCGATCGGCAGCGTCACCGAGAACACGCTGCCACGGCCCACTTCGCTCGATACGCCGACCGAGCCGCCGAGCAACCGCGAGAATTCACGCGAGATCGACAGGCCGAGGCCGCTGCCGCCGTATTTGCGGCTCGTCGTGCCGTCCGCCTGCTGGAACGCCTGGAAGATCAGGTCTTGCTTGTCGCGCGGAATGCCGATGCCTGTATCGCGCACTTCGAAGCGCACTGCGTCGTCGCCCGCGCGCTGCACGGCGACGGTCACGCTGCCGCGCTCGGTGAACTTGAACGCGTTGGACAGCAGATTGCGCAGCACTTGCAAAAGCCGCTGACTGTCGGTGACGAAGTACTGCGGCACATCGGCGGCGATTTCGGTGATGAACGAAAGGCCCTTGGTTTCCGCGACCGGCGTGAACGATTGCCGCAGCGCCTGCATCAGCGATTCCACGGCCGTCGGCGCGAACTGCACGTCCATCTGGCCGGCTTCGACCTTCGACAAATCGAGAATGTCGTTGATGAGCGAAAGCAGATCGCTATTGGATGAGTGAATCGTCGCGGCGTAGCGCACCTGCTCGTCCGTCAGGTTGCCTTGCTTGTTGTCCTGAAGGAGCTTCGCGAGAATCAGCGAGCTATTAAGCGGCGTGCGCAACTCGTGCGACATGTTCGCGAGGAACTCGGACTTGTACTGGCTCGCGCGCTCCATTTCCAGCGCGTTGGCGGTCAACTCCTGTTGCGCCTGAAGCAGTTCGGTCTTCTGCCGCTCCAGATGCTGCGCGTGTTCTTCGAGCTGCACGTTGGTCTGTTCGAGCTCGGCCTGCTGCTGTTCGAGACGCGCCTGCGAGTCTTGCAACGCGCGGCCGCGTTCCTCCAGTTCTTCGTTCGACACGCGCAGTTCTTCCTGCTGCACCTGCAACTCTTCGCTCTGGCGCTGTGTTTCTTCGAGCAATTCCACGAGCCGCATGCGATACCGCGCCGAGCGCATCGCCATGCCCATCGCTTCGCCGGCCATTTCGAGCAGCACGCGGGCGTCGTCGAAGCGGCCCTCGTCGCCGACGAAACCGACTTCGATTGCGCCCGCCACATCGCCATCCGCGTAAAGCGGCGACACGATCACGCGCGATGCCGACGCCGCGCCGAGCGCCGATCCCGCCTTCAGATAATGCGCGGAGGCATCGCGAAGCTGAAGCACGCGCTTGTCGACGATTGCTTGTCCGACGAGCCCCTCGCCGCGCGCGATGCGGCGCGGCGCGCCGTTTTCGTCCGGCAGCGCCCAGGCCGCGATGCGTTCGAGCGTCTCGCCTTCGAGGGCGTAGACTACGCCGACCTTCGCGTTCACATACGGAATGAGAGAACGCAAAATGCTGACGCCGATGGACGCCGGAGACTGCTCGCCGCGCAATTGCAGACTCATCTGCGCGACGCCTTCCTGCAACCAGGCGGTGCGTTGTACCGCGAGCCGCGATTTGATATACAGATGCGCCACGATCGAAAGCACGAGCAGCACGAATATGCCCATCGCGCGATTGAGTTGCAGCACTTCGCGGCTGGCGACGGAGTCTCCCGTGGAAAGCACGTAGCCGAGAATCATCAGCACCGAGGCCGCGCCGGCGGTGATCATCGGCACGGCCGGGCGGTTGATCCACATGCACAGCACGACCGGCAACACGTAGAACACCCAGATCGCGACGCGCATGGGCGTCAGCACATCGACGGCGAACACCAGCGCAAGAGAAATCGCGATGGCGAAGTAGATCCACAAGGAGTGGTTGCGGTTGTCCTGAGGCATCGTTGACCAGTAGTGTGTCCGTTTCGCGAAGGCCGCGCGCCCCGCAGCAGGCACGGACCATAGCACGAGCCGCAACGCCTTGTCACATCGGCTCCGGCGGCGATTTGCGCAGCGATTTCGGCGCGGCACTTGTTACGAACGATCGCGCGAAGAGCGCATCTCACGAGGTAAGAATGACAGATATATCCGGCTCTCGCGTGCTCATCACCGGCGCCTCGGGTTTCGTCGGGTCGGCGCTCGCGCGGCTCGCCATCGCACGCGGTTTCGACGTGCGGCTGCTCGTGCGCGCGACGAGTCCGCGCAAGAACGTGGAGTCGCTCGATGCGGAAATCGTCGTCGGCGACATGCGCGACGAAGCGTCGATGCGCACGGCGCTCAAGGGCGTGCGCTATCTCTTTCACGTCGCGGCGGACTATCGCATCTGGGCGCCGGACCCGAGCGAGATCGAGCGCGCGAATCTGCAAGGCACCGAGGCCACCATGCGCGCGGCGCTGGCGGAAGGCGTGGAGCGCATCGTGTACACGAGCAGCGTCGCGACGTTGAAGGTGACGAGTTCGGGCGCGATCGTCGACGAAACGAAGCCGTCGGATGCGGCGAGCACCATCGGCGCGTACAAGCGCAGCAAGGTGCTGGCCGAGCGCGCGGTGGAACGGATGGTCGCAAACGACGCGCTGCCCGCGGTCATCGTCAATCCGTCGACGCCCATCGGCCCGCGCGACGTGCGTCCGACGCCGACGGGGCGCATCATCGTCGAGGCGGCGACCGGCAAGATTCCCGCGTTCGTCGACACAGGGCTGAATCTCGTGCATGTCGATGACGTCGCGAACGGCCACTTCCTCGCGCTGGAACGCGGCAAGATCGGCGAGCGCTACATTCTCGGCGGCGAGAACCTGCCGTTGCAGCAGATGCTCGCGGATATCGCCGGACTCGTCGGCCGCAAACCACCGACGATCAAGCTGCCGCGCGGGCCGCTGTATCCGCTCGCCATCGGCGCGGAAATGTTCGCGAAAGTGAGCGGCAAGGAGCCGTTCGTGACCGTCGACGGCCTGCGGATGTCGAAGAACAAGATGTACTTCACGTCGGCGAAGGCCGAAGCGGAACTAGGCTATCGGGCGCGGCCGTATCGCGAAGGCTTGCGCGACGCGCTCGACTGGTTCCGGGCGAACGGCTATCTCGACGCGTAACAAGCGCGGGCGCAGTCCGTCGATCGCCTGCAACGCACTCTTGTATAAGACCCAAAAATTCTAAGTCATTGAAATAACGGAGAAAGGCCTGTTTTCTGATGCTTCGGCGAGCGATTTTGCGCACGCGACGCCCGCAAAATCAGGCAAAATAGCGGACTGATGCCGGAAGGCGCGACCAACCATGTTGCGTGCGACCGCTGCGCGCGAAAGCGCCCGCGCAGGTCCACAGCAGCCGGCGGTCCTTTTTCAACCCGTTTCTGGATGTCGAGACAAGCGATGAGTAATCAGCAACCCACCATCATCTACACCCTGACCGACGAAGCTCCGCTGCTCGCGACCAGCGCCTTTCTGCCGATCATCCGCACGTTCACCGCGCCGGCCGGCGTGAACGTGGAAACCAGCGACATTTCGCTCGCCGGGCGCATTCTCGGCGAATTCCCCGAATTCCTGACCGAAGAGCAGCGCGTTCCGGACAACCTCGCCGAACTCGGCCGCCTCACGCAGCTTCCCGACACCAACATCATCAAGCTGCCGAACATCAGCGCTTCGGTGCCGCAGCTCGTCGCCGCGATCAAGGAACTTCAGGGCAAGGGCTACAAGGTGCCCAACTATCCGGAAGAGCCGAAGAACGACGAAGAAAAGGCCATCGCCCAGCGTTACTCGAAGTGTCTCGGCAGCGCGGTGAACCCGGTTCTGCGCGAAGGCAACTCGGACCGCCGCGCGCCGCTCGCCGTCAAGAACTACGCGAAGAAGCATCCGCACAGCATGGGCGAATGGAGCATGGCGTCGCGCACGCACGTCGCGCACATGAAGCACGGCGACTTCTATCACGGCGAAAAGTCCATCACGAATGACAAGGCGCGCGAAGTGCGCATGGAACTCGTCACGAAGCGCGGCGAAACCATCGTGCTGAAGCCGAAGGTCAAGCTGCAGGATGGCGAGATCGTCGACAGCATGTTCATGAGCAAGAAGGCGCTCATCGCGTTCTACGAAGACCAGATGGAAGACGCGCGCAAGACCGGCGTCATGCTCTCGCTGCACGTGAAGGCGACCATGATGAAGGTCTCGCACCCGATCGTCTTCGGCCACGCGGTGAAGGTGTTCTACAAGGACGCGTTCGCCAAGCACGCGAAGCTCTTCGAAGAACTCGGCGTGAACGTCAACAACGGTCTCGTCGATCTGTACTCGAAGATCGAGGCGCTGCCCGAATCGCAGCGCGATGAAGTCATCCGCGACATGCACGCGTGCCACGAGCATCGTCCGGCACTGGCGATGGTGGATTCGGCGAAGGGCATCTCGAACCTGCACGCGCCGAACGACGTGATCGTGGACGCCTCGATGCCCGCGATGATTCGCGCCGGCGGCAAGATGTGGGGCGCCGATGGCCGTCCGCAAGACACGAAGTGTCTGATTCCGGAAAGCACGTTCGCGCGCATCTATCAGGAAATCATTAACTTCTGCAAGACGAACGGCGCATTCGATCCGCGCACGATGGGCACGGTGCCGAACGTCGGCCTGATGGCGCAGAAGGCCGAAGAGTACGGCTCGCACGACAAGACCTTCGAGATTCCGGAAGACGGCACGGCGCGTATCGTCGATAACGCGACGAACGAGGTCATCGAATCGCTCACGCAGCAAGTGGAGCAAGGCGACATCTGGCGCATGTGCCTCGTGAAGGACGCGCCGATCCGCGACTGGGTGAAGCTCGCCGTGACGCGCGTGCGCAATTCGGGCATGCCGGCGGTGTTCTGGCTCGACCCGTACCGTCCGCACGAAAACGAGCTCATCAAGAAGGTCGAGAAGTACCTGAAGGATCACGATACCGAAGGGCTCGACATTCAGATCATGTCGCAAGTGCGCGCCATGCGTTACACGCTGGAGCGCGTGATCCGCGGCCTCGACACCATTTCGGTGACCGGCAACATCCTGCGCGACTACCTGACCGACCTGTTCCCGATCATGGAACTCGGCACGAGCGCGAAGATGCTGTCCATCGTTCCGCTGATGGCGGGCGGCGGCCTGTATGAAACCGGCGCGGGCGGCTCGGCGCCGAAGCACGTGCAGCAACTGGTGCAGGAGAACCATCTGCGCTGGGATTCGCTCGGCGAGTTCCTCGCGCTGGCCGTATCGCTGGAAGAGCTCGGCATCAAGAGCAACAACGCGAAGGCGAAGCTCGTCGCGAAGGCGCTCGACGCCGCCACCGGCAAGCTGCTCGACAACAACAAAGGCCCGTCGCCGAAGACCGGCCAGCTCGACAACCGCGGCAGCCAGTTCTACCTCGCCATGTACTGGGCGCAGGAATTGGCGAACCAGACGGAAGATCGCGAACTGGCCGAGTTCTTCGCGCCGCTCGCAAAGAGCCTGGCCGAGAACGAGGAGAAGATCGTCGAGGAACTGACCGTCGTGCAGGGCAGCGAAGCGGATATCGGCGGCTACTACAAGCCGGAAGACGCGAAGCTCGCCGCCGTGATGCGTCCGAGCCAGACGCTCAACGCCGCGCTCGCACAAGCGCAAACGAAGTAACGCAGCAACGAGCGCGGGCGCCATGCTCGCGCTCACCATCGCGTTGGCGTTCGGCGCCAACGCGATTTCTTTTCGAGCGCCTTTTCGCGGCGTTCAGTCCCAGCGGCATTCAGCCCGGCGCCGTTTCAACGCATTTGGTTACAACGTGTGCCGGCTCGCAGCAAGGCGAGCAGGTAAAATTCTTGCCCTCGCTGCCAGCTTCGCAAGACATCCAACTTCGCATGAATCTACATGACCAGCTCGGCGCGCTGGAGTCGAGCCTCGATGCGCTCCTCCGGGCCGCCACCGTTCCTCCTGTTACCGGCGCTGCCGCTCAGTCTGCCGCTGCGTCTGCCGCTGCGTCTGTCGCTGCGTCCGCCACCGACGATATCGCCGAGCCGCCCGCGCCGCTGCCGCCTCGCGCGGACGAGTTCGAGGACACCGCGCTCGCAGCCGCCGACGCTCAGAAGCAAGCGCCCGCCGAGGCCGAGCCCGAGTCCGAGCCCGAGTCCGACGCGCCGCCCGCGCTGACCGTTTCGCGCCCGGACCGCGACACCATTCAGATGACCATCGCGGGCAAGTCCGTGCTGCTGAATCCGCAGGGCGTGTCGGAACTGATCGAGGAGTTGTCGAACGTGCGGGCGTCGATGTCGGTGGAACAGCCGATGGGCGTCGCGCCCGGCTGGCGCTTCGCGGCGACGAAGAACCCGGTGATGGCGGTGCAGAAGCACGCGAACGGCGACCGCCTGCTGATCATGCGGCACACGGGTCACGGCTGGGTGCCGTTCACCTTTTCGCCGGACATGGTCGTCGAACTGTACGCAATGCTGACGCGGCGCTAAGTCCCGCGCCGCCGCCCGATCAAGAACCTTCCTGCGTCGGCGCCTGAACGCGCGCCTTCCACTGACCGCCCTTGCCGCTCCAGTAGCGCACGGCCGAACCGACCGTAGCCGAAACGTAGAACAGCGCGACGAGCGGCAACAGCGGCGCCCACAACAACGACCGCCGGTAGTAACGCAGCATCGGGCCATAAGCGATGCACATCATCGCCCAAGCCGCGCAGGCGGGCCATGCGCGCGCGCCCCACGCCAGCGCGAAGACCGGCGGGACCAGATAGATCACCGCCATGCCGAGCACCGTGCCGGCCAGCAGCAGCGGCGAATAGCGCAACTGCGTGAACGCGGTGCGGGCGATCATGTTCCAAATTTCGCGCCAGTCGTCGTACGGGCGCAGCGACTCGCTGCGGTCCGCGAGATCGAGGCGAATGGGGCGCGCGTCCGCCTTGCCCGCGCGATGCTTGATGCGCAGCGCGAGACTGCAATCGTCGATCAGTTCGCCGCGAATCGATTCGATGCCGCCCGCCTCCGCCAGCGCCGAACGGCGCACGAGCATGCAGCCGCCCGCCGCGCCTGCGGTCATCTTGCGTCTGTCGTTGACCCAGGCGAACGGGTACAGCTTCGCGAAGAAGAACACGAACGCCGGAATCAGCGCCTTCTCCCACGGCGAATCGCAGCGCAGGCGCACCATCAGCGAAACGAGATCGCGATCCTCCAGAATGGTACGCGCGACCAGTTGCGTCGCGGCATCGGCCGGATGGTAGATGTCGGCGTCGGTGAGCAGCAGGAATTCGGCGGGAAGACCAAGCGTGTCGATTGCATTGATGCCCTGCGACTGCGCCCATACCTTGCCCGACCATCCCGGCGGCAACGGCTTGCCCGTCAGCACGGTCAGGCGGTCTTCGAGGCCGAGATCGCGGGCCGCGGCGAGCGCGACGGCGGCCGTGCCATCGGTGCTGTGATCGTCGACGACCACGACGTGGAACGCGCCCGCATAGTCCTGCTTCAGCAAGGAGCCGACCGCGCGGCCGATCACGTCGGCTTCATTGCGAGCGGGCACGACCGCGACGAGCGCGGGCCACGCGCCGCGCCGCGCGATCTCCGCTCGGCCGACGGCGTGCACCGCGGCATCCGAAAGCGCGGGCGCGGGCTGCGCACGCCAGAAGCCACCTCGCGCAACGAGCAGCACGATCCAGATCAGGAATGACAGCCAGGCGATGAGTAACATGAATTTGACGATTAGCTTGAACCCACGTGGCGGGCAGCGCACCCATGCGCGCGCGAGCATCGACCGCGCTCGACGGCGAAGCACGCGTTGCACGGAGGACACACGAATCAGGATGGCGGCGGCCTGCCGAAACCAGCCGCCGCGGATGTACACGGCGCGGGAAAACGCGATGCGGCAAGCGTTCGCGCCGTCCCAGGCGACCGACAGTTTAATGGCTTTGGCGCGCGGGCGTATCGACGTCGCGCCGCACGCGTTCGCCCGCGCCGCGCGGCGAGCGCTCAAAAAGGGAACGCGTTAGAATACGCGGTCAATCTCGGCGCGCAGACAAACTTACCGGGTCCTTCTGCCGGTGTGCTTTCAGGACGTTGCAGGCATTGCGAATGCAACGTCAGTCAATCGAAGCGTGAGTTGCGCGTCTATTACCCGAAACCCGCGCTAGTCGGAGTTCGCTCGAACATGCGTATCATCCTTGCTCAACCCCGCGGTTTTTGTGCGGGCGTGGTCCGTGCGATCGAAATCGTCGATCGCGCGCTCGAACGGCATGGCGCCCCGGTCTACGTTCGCCATGAGATCGTTCATAACCGGCACGTTGTCGACAACCTGCGTGGCAAGGGCGCGCGTTTCGTGGAAGAGCTCGACGAAGTGCCGCAAGGCGCGGTCGCCATTTTCAGCGCGCACGGCGTGGCGCACAGCGTCGAGCGCGACGCCGAGGCGCGCGGTCTCGATGTGCTCGACGCCACCTGCCCGCTCGTGACCAAGGTTCACGTGCAGGGCCGGCAATATGTATCGCAAGGGCGCACGCTGATTCTGATCGGCCACGCCGGGCATCCGGAAGTGGAAGGCACCATCGGCCAGATTCCCGGCAAGGTGGTGCTCGTGCAGAGCGAAGCCGAAGTCGACACCATGTCGCTGCCGCCCGACACGCCCGTCGCTTACGTCACGCAGACGACGCTTTCTGTGGACGACACGCGCGGCATCATCGACGCATTGCAGCGCCGCTTCAGCGATATCGTCGGGCCGGACACGCGCGACATCTGCTACGCGACGCAGAACCGGCAGGCCGCGGTGCGCGAGTTGTCGTCGCAGGTCGATGTCCTGCTCGTGGTCGGCGCGACCAACAGTTCCAATTCGAACCGTCTGCGGGAGATCGGCACCGAGAGCGGCGTGCCGAGCTATCTCGTCGCGGACGGTTCCGAAATCAAGCCCGAATGGTTTGCGCATGCGCAGACGGTCGGCATCACGGCGGGCGCTTCGGCGCCCGAAGAAATGGTCGAACATGTGATCGATGCCCTGCGCGCCTTCGGACACGTCGAAGTCACGACGATGAACGGCCGCGAGGAAAAGGTCGAATTCAAACTCCCCGCGAAGTTGCTGCAACCGCTCGCCGCGCTGTCGGCCACGGCAACGGCAACGGCCATTCGCGAAGAATAAGGAGAGGACGCAAATTGTCTATTCCGATGCTCCAGAAGGTCCGCGTTGGCGCGTACATCGCCCGCCAGCATTTTTCGCGCAACAAGCGTTATCCGCTCGCGCTCATGCTGGAACCGCTGTTCCGCTGCAATCTGGCGTGTAACGGCTGCGGCAAGATCGACTATCCGGACCCGATCCTGAACCAGCGCCTGTCGCTGGAAGAATGCCTCGGCGCCGTCGACGAGTGCGGCGCGCCGGTTGTCTCCATTGCGGGCGGCGAGCCGCTTCTGCACAAGGAAATGCCGCAGATCGTGAAGGGCATCATCGCGCGCAAGAAGTTCGTGTATCTCTGCACGAACGCGCTCTTGATGGAAAAGAAGATGGACGATTACCAGCCGAGCCCGTACTTCGTCTGGTCCGTTCACCTCGACGGCGATCAGGCCATGCACGACCATTCGGTCTCGCAGGACGGCGTGTACGAGAAGGCGACGAAAGCGATCCGCGAAGCCAAGCGCCGCGGCTTTCGCGTGAACATCAACTGCACGCTTTTCAACGATGCCGATCCGGAACGCGTCGCGAAGTTCTTCGACACGCTCGGCCCGATGGGCGTGGACGGCATCACGGTGTCGCCCGGCTACGCTTACGAGCGCGCGCCGGACCAGCAGCACTTCCTGAATCGCGACAAGACCAAGACGCTCTTCCGCGAGATCTTCAAGCGCGGCAACAACGGCAAGAACTGGTCGTTCAGCCAGTCGGCCATGTTCCTCGACTTCCTCGCCGGCAACCAGACGTATCAATGCACGCCGTGGGGCAACCCGGCGCGCACGGTGTTCGGCTGGCAGCGTCCGTGCTACCTGCTCGGCGAAGGCTACGCGAAGACCTTCAAGGAACTGATGGAAACGACCGAGTGGGAGAAGTACGGCACGGGCAACTACGAGAAGTGCGCGGACTGCATGGTCCACAGCGGCTTCGAGGCGACCGCCGTGATGGACACGGTCGCGCATCCGCTGAAGGCGCTGGGCGTGTCGATGCGCGGGCCGCGCACGGAAGGCGCTTACGCGAAGGAACTGCCGATCGACAAGCAGCGTCCGGCCGAATACGTGTTCTCGAAGCACGTCGAGATCAAGCTGGAAGAGATCGGGCGCGCGCAGAAGAACAAGTCGTCGAAGACGGCTGCGGCGGCGCACTGAGCTTTCGTTGAAGGTTGAGATGTGCGAAGGGCGGATGGCTTGCGGGCCATTCGCCCTTTTTGTTTGCGGCTACCAGATCGTCTTGACGTGCTCATACTCGCGAATCAACCGATCCCGCGTCACGATAGGCGCCGCGAGCGCACGCGCCGTCGCGACGATCAGGCGATCCGCCGGGTCGTTGTGAAACTCGCCCGGCAAGTCGATTGACCTGATGGCGATGCTGCTATCCACGGGCATGAACCGCACCGCGTCGATTCGATTCACTTTGTCGATCCAGTCGCCGACGTCCATCGACAGTCCTATCTTGCCGCGCCGCACGAGCAGCGCGATCTCCCACGCCGAGATGGTGGAGACGACGATCTCGCCGCGTTCGCCTGACTCCTTCTCGATTGCCGCGCGCGCCTGCTTGCTGAGCGCGCCTCCGCTTACCCACCAGAGCAGCGTATGCGTGTCCAGCACGATCACCGATACGCCTCCCAATCGTCCTCGCCGATCGGCTCGAACGCGTCTTCGCAAAACAGCACGCTGCCCCGCAGTTCCTGCAGCGGCGTGAGCGCCGAGTTGTCATACCGCCGCACCTCGAGCACGGGCTTTCCATGGTCCGTCACGATCATGCTTTCTCCTGTCGATTCGACGAGCCGGAAGTATTCGAGCGCCTTTGCTTTGAACTCCGATTTCGAAACTCGCTTGTGAGACATGATATCGACCCTGGTCACGTGACGGTAGTCATTTTAGCCTCGTCCGAATGGAATAGGCAAAACGGACACTTTTCGAAGTCCAAATGAAAACGCGACGGCTCGCGCCGTCGCGTTTTCAGTCACCGCTCTCTGGAGTCAGTCACGCATCAACAACACTTCCCCGCGCCCGATCCGTACCGCGCCTCCTGCCGCTCGCGGAAAAACTCCGCGTACGTCATCACGGGCTTGTCGGGATGCGTCGTCTGCATGTGCGTGACGTACGCATCGTAATCAGGCATGCCGACCATCAGGCGCATCGCCTGGCCGAGATACCGCCCTGCTTGCCGAAGATCGCTGAACATGGCCGACTCCTGGTTCTCGTGCTCAATGACCCGAGCGCACTGCCGCGCCGCCGCCCGTGGGCATCGGTTCGAACGGCGTTTCGCGCACCGTCGGCCTCGCCTCGCGGCGCGCGCGCAGCACGGCCAGCACGGCATAGACCGCGATGCTCACCACGACGAACATGAAAAGACCGGCCAGCGCGGCATCGATGTAATCGTTGAAGATGATGCGCTGCATCTCCGGCAACGACTTCGCCGGCGCCATCACCTTGCCTGCCTCGAACGCGTCGCGCAGCTTGCCGGCATGCGCGAGGAAGCCGACCTTCGGGTTCGCGTCGAAGATCTTCTGCCAGCCGGCAGTTAGCGTGCAGATGAGCAACCACACCGTCGGCACGATCGTCACCCATGCGAAACGCTCGCGCTTCATCTTGAACAGCACGACGGTGCCGAGCGTCAGCGCGATACCCGCGAGCATCTGGTTCGAGATGCCGAAAAGCGGCCACAGCGTATTGATGCCGCCGAACGGATCGACCACGCCCTGATACAGGAAGTAGCCCCACGCCGCGACGCACAAGCCGGTCGCGACGAGATTGGCCACGAGCGATTCCGTGCGGCGCAGCGCCGGGTGGAACGTGCCGAGCAGGTCTTGCAGCATGAAGCGTCCGGCGCGCGTGCCGGCGTCGACCGCGGTCAGAATGAAGAGCGCCTCGAAGAGAATCGCGAAGTGATACCAGAACGCCATCATCGCCGGGCCGCCGATCACGCGATGCAGAATCTCCGCCATGCCGACTGCCAGCGTCGGCGCGCCGCCCGCCCGCGCCACGATGGTGGTTTCGCCCACGGCCTTCGCCGTCGAGGTGAGCATGTCCGGCGTCAGCGTGAAGCCCCACGACGTGACCGTCTGCGCGACCGCGTCCGGCGTCGTGCCGAGCAGCGCGGCCGGGCTGTTCATCGCGAAGTAGACGCCCGGCTCGATCACGCAGGCGGCGACGAGCGCCATGATTGCGACGAACGACTCCATCAGCATCGCGCCGTAGCCGATGAAACGCATGTTCACTTCGTTGTCGACCATCTTGGGCGTGGTGCCCGACGAGATCAGCGCGTGGAAGCCGGACACCGCGCCGCACGCGATCGTGATGAAGAGGAACGGGAACAGGTTGCCCGCCCAGACGGGACCGGAGCCGTCGACGAACTTCGTGAACGCAGGCATCTTCAGTTCGGGCGCGACGATCAGGATGCCGATCGCGAGGCCGAGAATCGTGCCGATCTTGAGGAACGTCGACAGATAATCGCGCGGCGCGAGCAGTAGCCACACCGGCAGCACCGACGCGACAAAGCCGTAGCCGATCAAAATCCACGTCAGTTGAACGCCCGTGAACGTGAAGAGCGGCGCGAGCGTCGGCGATTGCGCGACCTGGCCGCCGTAGGTGATCGCGAGCATCAGCAGCACGAAGCCGATGATCGACACTTCGCCGATGCGCCCCGGACGGATGAAGCGCGTATAGACGCCCATGAAGAGCGCGATCGGAATGGTCGCGGCGACGGTGAACGTGCCCCACGGCGAATTCGTCAGCGCTTTCACGACGATCAGCGCGAGCACCGCGAGAATGATCACCATGATGAGGAAAGCGCCGAAGAGCGCGATCACGCCGGGCACGGTCCCCAGCTCCATCTTGATGAGATCGCCGAGCGAGCGGCCGTCGCGGCGCGTCGAGATGAAAAGCACGACGAAATCCTGCACCGCGCCCGCGAACACGACGCCCGCCAGAATCCACAGCATGCCGGGCGTGTAGCCCATCTGCGCGGCGAGCACCGGACCGACGAGCGGACCCGCGCCCGCAATCGCCGCGAAATGGTGGCCGAACAGCACGTATTTGTTGGTCGGCACGTAATCGAGGCCGTCGTTGTGACGCACGGCCGGCGTCATGCGCAAGCCGTCGAGCTTCAACACCGTGCCGGCGATGAAGCGCGAATAGAATCGATACGCGATGAGATAGACGCAGACCGCCGCGATGACGATCCATAGTGCGCTGACCCGCTCGCCGTGCGCGAGCGCGATGGTGCCGAAAGCGAACGCGCCCAAAAGCGCGAGCGCGATCCAGACCAGGAATCCGGAAGCCCGATTCATGGTGTCTCCTATTTTGGTAAGTCTTGGATGTCCGCCCGCGCGGCTCGCGCCGTGGAGCGCCTCGGGCGTGTAGTATTCGCCTTCGTCCCGGACCTCACAACCGGACAACTACGTACGCTCGCTACGCGAAACTACGTAGAGCATCGAACGTTCCAGCGTCATGAACCTGAAAGCCAAGATTGTTGTGCTGGCGATCGTGCCGTTCGCGCTCGCCATCGGCGGTATCGAATATGGCGTGCGCCATCAGGCGACCTCGCTCGCCCGCGCCCAGCACGCGACGCTGCAAACGGCGTACATGTCCAGCAAGGAAGTCGAGTTGCGGCATTACGTCGAACTGGCGCAGAGCGCCATCGCGCCGTATTACGACGCGCCGCCCGGCGATCCGCGCAGCGACGACGAACGCCGCCAGCTTGCGCTGGATACGCTGCATCGTCTGGACTTCGGGCCCGACGGCTACTTTTTCGTCTACACGATGCGCGGCAAGTCGCTGATGCATCCGCGCCAGCCGGATCTCGTCGGACGAGACTTGTGGACCATGCGCGATCCCGCAGGCGAACTGACCATCCAGCAGTTGATCCGGGAAGCGTCGAAGGGCGGCGGTTACGTGCGCTATGTGTGGCAGCGGCCGTCCACCGGCCAACTTGCGCCGAAGCTCGGCTACGTGGTGCCGCTCGAACGCTGGGGCTGGATGATCGGCACCGGCATCTATCTGGAGGATGTGGAGACGGCGCTCACGCGCATCGACGGCCAGGCCGCAGCGAACATCGACAGAACCGTGATGTGGATCGGCGGAATCGCGCTGGCGGCGCTCGGCGTGATCGCGTTGTGCGGCGCGGTGCTCAATATCAGCGAGCATCGCAGCGCGGATGCCAAGCTCAAGCGCCTCGCGCGGCAGGTGGTGGAGTCTCAGGAGCACGAACGGGCGCGGCTCTCGCGCGAACTGCACGACGGCATCAGCCAGATGCTGGTGTCCGTCAAGCTGCTGCTGGAATCGGCGCTCGCGCGCTTCGAACGGTCGCCCACGCGCGAAGCCGCCGCCGAAGCCGCGCTCTCCACTGGCCTCGGGCGTCTCGCCGCGACCTTGCGCGAAGTGCGCCGCATCTCGCACGCGCTGCGCCCCACGATGCTCGACGATCTCGGCCTCGCCGCCGCGCTGGAGCAGCTTGCCCGCGAGATGGACGGGCAGGACGGCATCGAAGTGCGCTTCGAACGGACGGCGGACGGCAAACCGTCCGCGTTGCCCGATCCGGTGAATACGGTGCTTTTTCGCATCGCGCAGGAAGCGCTGAACAACATCGCGCGACACGCGCACGCGAGCCGGGCGACGCTCGCGCTCGACGTCGCGCCGAACGGCGTGCGGCTCGTCGTCAGCGACAACGGCCGCGGTTTCGATGCGCAAGCCGCGCTGGCCGATCCGGCGAGCGGCCTCGGCCTGCGCAACATGCGCGAGCGGCTGGACACGCTCGGCGGCACGCTTTCCATCCAGTCGCAACTGGGCCGCACGTCGATCACGGCGCATGTGCCATTGCCGCTCGCCGCCCCGAACCTGCAAGGACTTTCCGATGACGCCTGAACCCGCCCGACTGCTGCTCGTCGACGATCATCCGCTCGTGCGCGACGGCCTGCGCGCGCGGCTCGAAGCCGTCCCGCGTCTGTCTGTCACCGGCGAAGCGGGCAACGGGCATGATGCGCTCGCGCTCGCCGCCGACGAAGCCACGCGCCCCGACCTCGTGCTGATGGACGTCGGCATGGCGGGCATGAGCGGCATTGAACTGGCCGCGCGGTTCCACGAACGCTTCCCGGCTATCCGCGTGCTGATGCTTTCGATGCACGACAACATCGAGTACGTGACGCAGGCCGTCCGCGCGGGCGCGAGCGGCTACGTACTCAAGGATTCGCCCGCCGCCGAGATCATTCAGGCGATCGACGCGGTGCTCGCCGGCAAGACCTTCTTCAGCGCGGGGCTCGCGGCCCGCATGATTCAGGCGCAGGCCATGCAAACGCCGCTGGAACGGCTGACGCCGCGCGAGCGCGACATTCTCGACGCGCTCGCGCAAGGTTTGTCGAGCAAGCAGATTGCAACGCAGCATGGCTTGTCGGTGCGCACAGTGGAAACGCACCGGCTGAATCTGAAGCGCAAGCTCGCCATTGACGGACAGGCGGAACTCATCAAGTTCGCCGTGGAAAACCGGCGCGGCTAGGTCAGCCGGCCGAACGCGCGTTATGCTCGGCCAGGTATTTGATCAGCCCGTCCACGCCGCCCTTCTGAAGCTGACCGGCGAACTGCTGCTGATAGACCTGAATGAGCCACGCGCCCATCATGTCGATGTCGTAGATTTTCCAGCCCTGCGCCGTCTTGCCGAGGCGATAGCGCACCGGGTTGTCGCCGCCGGTCGAGACGACGTGCGATTCAACGACCGCATCTTTCGCGCTCGCGTCGACGTTCGGCGGGTCGAAGCGGAACGTCACGTCCTGGTCCCGCAGTTGCGCGAGCGAAGCCGCGTACGTATGCACGAGCAGCGTCTGGAACTGGTCGTAAAGCTGCTTTTGCTGCTCGGGCGTGGCGCTGGCCCACGCCTTGCCCAATGCAATGCGCGTAGTGCGCTGAAAGTCGGTAGCGGGCAGGAAGCGCGCTTGCACGAGTTGCGTGATCTTCGCCATGTCGCCGCCGCGCGCTTGCGGGTCGGCCTTCATCGCGTTGACGGTGCCTTCGACTGCACTTTTGACGACGGCCTCCGGGCTCGTTTGGGCGACCGCCGCGCCGGAAAACGACAGCGTAGCGAGGAGAAAAGCGAAGCAGACAGACAGATAGTGTTTCATGGCAACCGTTCTCTAATGATCCAATTGTTCGGCGCGGACTCGTCAGGCCGTCGAGCCAGTATATCGACAGACCAGCGGGCCGACAGTTCACCGCCGCCCGACCGCGCCGTCTCCACCGGTATACTTGCGCGGCATCAACCGCCGTCGTTGGACTCGCGGTTCGGCCGCCGAAGCGAAAGCCGGCGCGCGAACGCGGCAGCGTCACTACGCGGCTCGCACTATGCGGTCCGCGAAAATAACAGGTCACACCAGGTAGCGTCTTCATGCTGACGTCCAACATTACCCGCTTCGTCACGCTCGCCATTCGCCGGCCGGCGTGGATTATCGCCGCTTCGATTCTGCTCGGCATCCTCTCCACGATTTATGTCGTTCACCACTTCAAGATCAGCACCGACGTCAGCCAGCTGATCGAAAACGAGCCGGAATGGGCGGCACGCGGCGACGCCATCGTAAAAGCCTTTCCGCAGCGCGGCGCCACGCTGCTCATCGTCGTCGAAGCGCCCGCCGCCGAATTCGCCGATGCCGCCGCGAACGAACTCGCCGCCGCGCTCGCCAAAGAGCCGGACCGCTTCAAGTCGATCTCGCAGCCGGAAGGCGGCGAATTCTTCGCGCACAACGGCCTGCTCTATCTGCCCACCGACAAGGTCGATCAGGTCACGAAGCAGCTGGTTCAGGCGCGCCCGCTCATCAACACGCTGGCGCACGACCCCACGCTCACGGGCCTCGCGCAGACGCTGAATACCACGCTCAATGTGCCGTTGATGCTCGGTCAGGTCAATCTCGGCCAAATGGCCAATCTGCTTGGCCGCAGCGCGACCGTGCTGGACCGCGTGCTCGCGAATCAGCCCGCCGCATTCTCATGGCGCGATGTCGCGAGTCCGGGCGGCGACGGCCCCGGCCGCGCCTTTATCACCGTATTGCCGCAACTCAATTTCAGCGCGTTGAAAGCGGCCGCCGGCACATCCAACGAAATCCGCGCGGTGGCCGCGAAGCTCGGCCTCGACAAGAAATACGGCGCGACGCTGCATCTGACCGGCGCGCAACCGCTCGCCGACGAGGAATTCGCCTCCGTGCAGGACGGCGCGGCGCTCAACGGCGCGCTTACTTTCCTCGTCGTGCTGATGATTCTCTGGGTCGCGCTGCGCTCGAAGCGCATGATCCTCGCGGTGTTCATCACGCTCTTCGTCGGGCTCTCGGTGACGGCGGCGCTCGGCCTGATGATGGTGCACGCGCTCAACATGATCTCCGTTGCGTTCATGGTGCTCTTCGTCGGGCTCGGCGTGGACTTCGGCATTCAGTTCGGCGTGAAGTATCGTGAGGAGCGGCATCGGCACAAGCGGCTCGACGTCTCGCTCGCGGAGACTGCCCGGCATGTCGCCGTGCCGCTCACGCTCGCCGCGACCGCCACCGCCGCGAGCTTCTTCTCGTTCTTGCCGACCGCCTATCGCGGCGTGTCCGAGCTGGGGCTGATCGCGGGCGTCGGCATGTTCGTCGCGTACGTGACCAACATGACGCTCTTGCCCGCGCTCATCAAAGTGTTCGCGCCGCCCGGCGAGGCGAAAGCGCCCGGCTTTCCGATGCTCGCGCCGGTCGATGAATTCCTCGACCGGAATCGCAAGCCGGTGCTGGTCGGCACGCTCGTCGTCGTGATTGGCGCGCTGCCGCTGCTCACGCACTTGCGCTTCGACTTCAATCCGCTGCATCTCAAAGACCCGCACACCGAGTCGATGGCGACGCTCATCTCGCTCAAGGACTCGCCCGAAGCCGCGGTGAACGATGTCGCCGTGCTCGCGCCGTCGCTCGCGGACGCGGACCGCATCGCGGCGAAGCTCGACAAGCTGCCCGAAGTGGAACGCGCGACCACGCTGTCGTCGCTCATTCCCGCCGATCAGCCGGCGAAGCTCAAGCTGATTCAGGACGCCGCCGATCAACTGCTGCCCGCGCTGAATCAGCCGGTGGCGTCGCCGGTGACGGACGCGGTGCGGGTCGCGACGCTCAAGCGCGTGTCGAATCAGCTTTCGCTCGCCGCCGACGAGCGTCCCGGCCAAGGCGCGCCGGAAGCGAAGCATTTGTCGGCGACGCTCGCGAAGCTCGCCCAAGCCGACGCCGCCACGCGCGACCGCGCCGAGCACGCGATGGCCGAGCCGCTGCGCCTCGCGCTCGCGCAGCTTCGCGCGTTGTTGCAGCCGACGGAAATCACCCGCGCGACGCTGCCGCCCGCGATGGTCGAGTCGTGGGTGACGCCGGGCGGTCAGGCGCTCGTGAACGTGTCGCCGAAAGCGCCGCCGGGCGTCGATCCGAACGACGACACGCTGCTCGCGCATTTCGCGGATGCCGTGCAGCGGGTCGAGCCGAACGCCATCGGCGGGCCCATTTCCGTGCGCCATTCGGCCGAGGTCATCATCACCGCGTTCGAGCATGCCGCGTTGTATTCGCTGATCGCCATCACAGTGCTGCTGTGGCTCGCGCTGCGTCGTTTCGGCGACGTTCTGCGAACTTTGGTACCGTTGCTCGTTTCGGCGATCGTGACGCTGGAGTTGTGCGTCGTCTTCCGCATGCCGCTCAACTTCGCGAATATCATCGCGCTGCCGCTGATGCTGGGCGTCGGCGTCGCGTTCAAGATCTATTTCGTGATGGCGTGGCGGCAAGGACAGACGCGCCTTCTCCAGTCGAGCCTCACGCACGCCGTGATGTTCAGCGCGGCCACCACCGCGACGGCTTTCGGCAGTCTCTGGTTCTCGCATCATCCGGGCACGTCGAGCATGGGGCGGCTGCTCGCGCTGTCGCTTCTGTGCACGCTGATCGGCGCCGTCGTGTTTCAGCCCGTGCTGATGGGCAAACCGCGCAAGGTGCGCGCGGCGGACCGCGCGAGGCTGCGCGCGAGCCAGCGGCATGACAATCTAAGAGGAATTGAAGAATGAGAATGGCTCCAGCGGCGCCTGCCGCTGCCGCGCTTCGCAAGCTGGCGACGAGTTTCGCCGTCGCGGGCGCGCTTTTGATGGCTGGGTGCGCGACGGGTCCGGACCGCAATCCGCACGATCCGCTCGAACCGATGAACCGGACCATCTTCAAGTTCAACGACACGGTCGATAACTACGTGGCGCGTCCCGTCGCGCAGTTCTATGTGAACTGGACGCCGAGTCCGTTCCGCACGGCGGTCAGCAATTTCTTCTCGAATCTGGGCGATTTCAGCAACTTCGCGAACAACCTGCTGCAACTGAAGATCACGGACGCCACGCAGGATCTGATGCGCATCGCGATGAATTCGGTGTTCGGCATCGGCGGGCTGATCGACATTGCATCGCCTGCGGGCTTGCCGAAGCATCATCAGGACTTCGGCCTGACGCTCGGCCATTACGGCGTGCCGTCGGGGCCGTACGTCGTGCTGCCGCTGCTCGGCCCGAGCTCGGTGCGCGATTCGACGACATGGCTCGTCGACTGGCGGGTGAATCCGGTCAGCTATGCGGACTCGGAGATTCGCTGGCCGCTGTACGGCGTGAACTTCGTGAGCGCGCGCGCGGACCTGCTCGGCGCGACCGATCTGCTCTCGCAAGCCGCGCTCGACAAATACGCGTTCGTGCGCGACGCCTACACGCAGCGCCGCCAATACTTGCTGACGGGCGGCTCGTCGGCGTCGCTGCCCGATTACGGCGACGAAGGCGCGAGCGCGCCCGAAGGAGCGAGCGCGCCGGGCAGCAGCAGCCAGGAGCAAGGTCTGCCGAATTACGTCGATCCGGGCGCGGCGGCATCGCCTGCGGGCGGCGTCGGGCCGAAATCGCCGGCGCCGGGCGCGGGCGAGTCGAACACCGCGCCGTCGCCGAGTTCGAGCAAGTCGCAGGGTCTGCCTCAGTACGAGGACCCGGCGGAAAGCAAGTAAGCCGCTGCCGGCAGTGCTGCAAAGAGAAACGGGCGCTCAGGCGCCCGTTTTTGTCTCAATGCGCCGCTTCGGCGGTTTCTTCGCGGCCGATGTCATCGGTCGATGCTTTCGGCGCTTCCACCGCGCGCTGGTCGCGCCGATACGCTTCGAACAACTCGTCCGCATAGCGAATCTGCGTGCGGCCGTGCGGCGCCGGTTCGCCCTGTTCGTTCAGGTTGACGAACACCATCTTCTCGACGGTCAGAATGCTCTTGCGCGTAATCTTGTTGCGCACTTCGGCGCGCAGCGTGATCGACGTGCGTCCGAAATTCGTCGCCGTAATGCCCAGCTCGATGATGTCGCCCTGCCGCGCCGAACTGACGAAGTTGATCTCCGACATGAACTTGGTCACGACGCGCTGGTTGCCCAGCTGCGAGATGGCGTAGATGGCGGCTTCTTCGTCGATCCAGCGCAGCAGGCTGCCGCCGAACAACGTGCCGTTAGGGTTGAGGTCTTCGGGCTTGACCCATTTGCGAGTGTGAAAATTCATGGTGCGCTTCCTCTTACGTTCCTGCGATGACCGCGTACTTCACGCAGCAAACCTAGGGTTTTCCCTGATTATAACCAAGCTGAGGGTTAACCCGCAGAAAGCAAGACCGCGCGAACGCGACTAGTCGAAGGAAAGCGCCCGCGCCTTTTCCATCGCATGGCGCGCGTGGACGAGCGTCGTGCGGGCGGCGCGCGCATCGCCTGCGAGCCGCAGTAGCGCGCCGATTTGCGACGGCTGGCGCGCGAGTTCACGCAAGATCGGACCGATAGCGGTGGTGCCGTCATCGCGCAGGCCAGCCGTCGCGGCGGGCGGGAGCGTGCGCCACGCCGGATCGACCACCGCGCGACACACCGCGAACGGCAAGCCGCGCGCCGTCGCGATGGCGCCCGCGATATGCGACTCCATGTCGACCGCGAGCGCGCCCGTCGACGAATGCAGCGACCGCTTGTCGGACTCGCTCGTGACCGGCGCGGCGACGGCCGCCATCGGACCGGAGCGCGTGATGCGGGCGAGCGGCGATCCGCCGAAAGCCTCGACGATGCGCGCGGACCACGCGGCATCGGTCGGCAAGGTGCCGAACGGGCCCGAGACGCTCTCTGCGACGATCAGCGTTCCCGGCTCCAGATCCGGCGCGAGCCCGCCCGCCGTCCCGAAGCTGATGATGCCCGAGCAGCCCCGCGCAACGGCATCGGACAACGCGCGTTCGAGCCAGTCCGATCGCGCGGCGAACACGGCATCGACGCCGCGCCCGCGCGCGATCTTCGCCTCGAACGCCATGCCCGTCACCGCGACGACGGGCGCGCCGACCAAAGGACGCGAAAGCGCGGCCGAGCGTGCGTCGCGCGCGTTCACATGCCCGCCGTCACGCGCGTTTCGCCTTCGCGCGTCAGGTTGCGGTAACGCGCGAGCGCCCACAACGGGAAGAACTTGCGATAGCCGTGATAGCGCAGATAGAACACGCGCGGGAAGCCCGTCGCGGTAAAGCGCGTTTCGTCCCAGAGGCCGTGCGCCTGCTGGGTCCGGATCAGATACTCGATGCCTCTCGCGACCGCCGGATGTTCCACGAGTCCCGCCGCCATCAGCCCGAGCAGCGCCCACGCCGTCTGCGACGCGGTGCTCGGCGCCTGTTCGTAGCCGCGATAGTCGAGCTTGTAGCTCTCGCCGTCCTCGCCCCAGCCGCCGTCCGCGTTCTGAACGCCGATGAGCCATTCCGCGCCGCGCTTCATGCGCGAATCCGTTGGCGCGACGCCCGCCGCGTTGAGCGCGCAGAGCGCCGACCACGTGCCGTACACGTAGTTCATGCCCCAGCGCCCGTACCAGCTTCCGTCGCGCTCCTGATTTCTCACGATGTAGTCGAACGCGCGGCGCGCCGGCTCGCTGTTCGCGGGCGTTTCGCCGAGTTGCGCGAGCATCGAAAGACAGCGGGCGGATACGTCGACGGTCGGCGGATCGAGCAGCGCGCCGTGGTCCGAGAACGGGATGTTGTTCAGGTAATACTGCGTGTTTTCCGGTTCGAACGCGCCCCAGCCGCCGTCGCTGCTCTGCATGCCGACGACCCATTCGCGCGCGCGGGAGATCGCCTCGTCGAACATGGGTGTGCCGTTCTCGCGGCCGGCGCGCTCCATCGCCATCGCGACGACGGCGGTGTCATCGACATCCGGATAGTGCGGGTTCGCGAACTGGAACGCCCAGCCGCCGGGCCGCACGTTCGGACGGCGCGAGATCCAGTCGCCGCGCACGTCGAGAATCTGCAACGGACGCAGCCATTCGAGCCCGCGCGCGACGGCGGCGCGCGCCTTCGGCATGCCGGTTTCGAGCAACGCGTGCGCCGCGAGCGACGTGTCCCAGACCGGCGACAGACACGGCTGGCAATACGCCTCGCCGTCGTCCGCTTCGTCGATGACCAGCAGCTTGTCGACCGACTTGCGCGCGATCGCGCGGTTCGGATGCTCGGGCGGATAGCCGAGCACGTCGTACATCATCACGGCGTTCGCCATGGCCGGGAAGATGGCGCCGAGGCCGTCTTCGCCGTTCAGCCGCTCGTCGACGAAGCGCACGGCCTCCGCGATCGCGCGCTCGCGGCCGGCTTTCGGGAATGCGCTGTCGGTTGCGCGCAGCACGGTATCGACCATGCGGAAGAAGGTGAACCAGCCGCGGCTCTGATGCCCCGCGCGCTCCGGCATGCCGGTGTTCACGGGCGCGTCGGTGAACACTTCGTCGATGCGCACGCCGCGCGGATTGCGCGCCACCGGCCGCTTGGCGTTCAGCACGAGCAGCGGCACGATCACCGTGCGCGCCCAGTACGACACCTTCGACAGGTGGAACGGAAACCACATCGGCAGCCGCATGATTTCGACGGGCATCATCGGCACTGCGCGCCACGACACTACGCCGAAGAGCGCGAGCAGAATGCGCGTGAAGACGTTGACCTTTTCCGCGCCGCCCGCCGCGAGAATGGCGCGACGCGCGCGCTGCATGTGCTCCGCATCGGGCGAATCGCCGATCATCTTCAGCGCGAAGTACGCCTTCACGGTCGCGGAGACGTCCATCGCGCCGTCCGTGAAAAGCGGCCAGCCGCCGTCTGCGCGCTGAATGCGGCGCAGATAGCGGCCGATCTTCGCTTCCAGCTTGTCGTCAGCCGTCTCGCCGAGGTAATGCACGAGCAGCACGTATTCAGCGGGAATCGTTGCGTCGGCTTCGAGTTCGTAGAGCCAGTAGCCTTCGGGAAACTGCGCCGCGAGCAGCGCGTCGGTGGCGTGGGTGACGGCGTGGTCCAGCGCGGCATTCGACGCCGGCGCGCCAACGGCCGACAGGGATAAATCGTTCATCAGCGTTCCATCGATGGGTTCAACAGCGCATCCGCGGCCTTCTGGCCGGAGCGGATTGCGCCTTCGATCGTCGCGGGGAGGTCCGTTGCCGTCCAGTCGCCCGCGAGCGTGAGATTGGGCCAGCGCGTGCGCGTCGCGGCCCGCAAGCCTTCCTGCGAGGGCACCGTCGCGAAGGTCGCGCGTTCTTCCGCGATGACCTGCCACGGCGGCATCGGCACGGGCGGCAGGCGCACGGCTTTCGCCACGTCGCGCCAGGCAGCCGCCGCGATCTCCTCGTGCGGCGTCGATAGCAGCCGATCCGCGCTGACGATGGTCGCCGTGAGCCGGCCATCGCCTGCGCAGAGCCAGTCCGCCGCGCCGTTCACGAAGAACGTCAGCCGCTCCGAGCCGATCGAACCGATCGAACCGACCGGCGCATCCACCGCGAAGTGCACGGTGACGATCGCGCGGAATTCATCCGGCGCGACGATTTCCGGCACCAGCGCGCGCGCCGCGTCGGGCGGCACCGCGAGCACGACGCCATCGCCCGGTCCGAGCGCGACAGACTCGCCCGCGCCCTCGAAAGCGAGCGAGCTTACCCGTTCCTTCGAATCCGTGCCCGAAAAACGGATGTTCGTCGCCCGCGCGCCGAGCCGGATGTCCGCGCCGCCGTACTGCAAGAGCCGCAGCGCGGGTTCGACGAACGCATGCGCCACGCCGTTTTTCGCGATGAGCGGCCGGCACGCCTGGCCGCCCGCCGCCAGCGTCTCGCGCAGAAGATGCGACGCGACCGTCGCGCTGGCTTCGGACGGGTCAGCCTTCAGCAGCGTGCGCAACAGTGGCCGCGCAAGTGAATCCCACACGCGGCCGCGCGCGCGCATCGACTCCTCGACGGTGCGCCCCGGCTTGCCGAAAAAGAGCGGCAGCATGGGCAGATAGTCGGCGGGCTGCGTGCCGGGCAGCCGCGCCTCGGCGTCGAAGATCCAGCGCGGCAAGCGTCCCGGCGTCATGCGGATGGCCCACGCCTGACCGCTCGCGGCATCGAAAAAAGGATAGTCGGCCTGCGTCGGGCCGCTGACGTTATCTGCGGAACTGATCGCCCGCAGAAAGCCGAGCGTGGCGTGATCGCCCGAGAGCAGCAGATGACAGCCGTTATCGACCGTCATGCCGAGTTTCGCGTCGAAGTACGAGCGGCTGCGGCCGCCTGCGCGAGGCGCCGATTCGTGGAGAACGACGCGCGCGCCGCGCCGCTGCGCCTGCACTGCGGCGGCGAGACCGGCGAGGCCGGCCCCGACGACGTGTACGAGCCGGGACATCAGAGAAGATTGCGCGCGACGATCCAGAGCAGGCGCGCACGCGGCGTGCGCACGCGCGTGCGCGGCAGGTCGAAGCCGCGTTTCAGGTTCGCCTCGAGCACCGCGCGATACGCCGCCGACATGATGCGCGGCGCGCGCACTTCGTGGCGCGGCGAGGCCGCCATGATGGCGTCGGACTGCGCGTAGTGGCCTTTCGCGCGCTCGGCGAGCACGGCGCACACGCGCGGCAGCCGCGCATCGCCGACGATCGCCGCCGGGTTGCTCGTCGCGATGCCTTCGCGCGCCAGCAGTTCGCGCGGCAGATAAACGCGGCCGATGGCGGCGTCCTCGTCGATATCGCGCAGGATGTTGGTGAGTTGCAGCGCGCGCCCGAGGTGATGCGCGAGCCGCCGGCCCGCGTCTTCCTGCATCCCGAAGATTCTCACCGACAGCCGCCCGACCGCGCTCGCGACGCGGTCGCAATACAGGTCGAGCGTGGCTTCGTCGGGCGCGACGATGTCGCCGGCGGCGTCCATCGCCATGCCGTCGATCACGGCGTGAAAGTCGTCGCGGGAAAGATGGAAAGCGTGAATGTGGCGGGTCAGCGCCTCGAGGGAGCGCTTCGGCGCGCCGCGATAGCAGGCGTCGATGTCCTCGCGCCAGCCTTCCAGCGCGAGCGCGCGTTCGCGGCGCGGCAGCGCGCCTTCGTCGGCGATATCGTCCACCGCGCGGCAAAAGGCGTAGATCTGGTACATCGCGTCCCGCTGCGCAGCCGGAAGGATGCGCATGGCGAGATAGAACGAACTGCCCGACGATGCCTTCGCGGCCTCGGTGGTGGATTCGTCGGCGATGATGTTGGAAACGGCCAAGACGGACTCCGCTGTGGCGCCCCCAAGGGCAAATTAAGAGATCGGGCGCCGGTTCCGACGATCCCGTCGAGCGCGCGGAACGACGTGGCGCTGAAGAGGGAATGACCGAAGGAGACGGCCGGCGCGCGCCGGCTGCGAACTGCGCCGGAAGCGGCTAGGAGTATACCAATGATTCGGCCCGATTGTGCCTTGCGGCGGCGCGCGTGGCCGCGATCAGGCGAAGCCGACCGAGCGGTTGCGCCCCTCGCGCTTCGCCACGTACAGCGCGGCGTCGGCTTCGTTGATGAGCGCCTCGTAAGACGACGTCACCTCGCGCCGCGCGCACGCCACGCCGACACTCGCCGTCACCGGCACGCGCGCGCCCTGCACGTCGATAGGCGTTTCGCAGATCGAGTGGCGCACTTTCTCCGCGACGATCATGGCGTCGTCGAAGTTCGTGCACGGCAGAAGCAGCGCGAATTCCTCGCCGCCGAAGCGCCCGAACACGTCCTGCACGCGCACGGTCGCCGCAACGCGCTCGGCCATCACGCGCAGCACCGTGTCGCCGACCAGATGGCCGAACTCGTCGTTGATGCGCTTGAAGTGGTCGAGATCGAACAGCAGCATCGACAAATCGCCGCCGTAGCGTTGCCAGCGCGAGAATTCGTCGCGAATGCGCAGCTCGAAATAGCGCCGGTTCGCGATGCCGGTCAGGCCGTCGCGGTCGGCAAATTCCTGTAGCTTGGCCACGGCTTCGTCGCGGGCGCGCTGCATCATGCTCGCGTGGGTGGCATCGGAAATGGTCACGCAGACGGCCCGCACTTCGCGCTCGTGCGTGAGCGGCATGAACGTGCAGTCCTGCTGCATGAAGTCGACGCCGCCGGTAATCGGCCGGTCGTGATCGAACTTGAAGAGATACGGCCGCTGTTCCCACGAACTGAACGCGAAGCTGCCGAGTTGGAACACGCTTTCCACCTTGCGCGTGAGCCACACGCGCGGCAGTTCCGGAAAGCTCGCGAAAATCGACTTGCCCGTCACCTGCTCGGCCGTTTTGCCGCTGTGGTCCGCCATGAAGCGGTTCCACATGAGCACGTTCAGATCGCGGTCGAGCACGAAAATGCCGAAGCCGACGCGCTCGATCACCAGTTCGCTCAGCACATGCCGCAGTTCTTCCATATCGGCGCGGCGTCAGAAGCTGGAAAGCAGCGCGTCGAGCGCCTCGTTCAGATGCGCAATGGCGTCTTCGGCCATCAGCATCACCAGATGCGCGCGGAAGCTGTGATCCTCCAGCGCGAAGTTGACTTCGAGCAGCAGCGCCGTTTTCCACGCGAGCATCGCGGGCTGGAAGACTTCTTCGAGCGCCAGTTCCGCGCCGAGCATGCCGGGCGGCGAGAAGATCGGCGCGCGGCCGAGGCGGTCCAGAATGCACGACACGCACGCGCCGATCAACACCGTCGCCACGTCGAAGACGAGTTCCGTGCGCGTGGTCGCTTCGTAGGTGGACTTGGTGTAGGGATCGTCGACGAGCGCGCACAGGTCATCGACGCTGCCGCTCTTGCACAGCACGATCGCCTCGCCCTTGATGTCCGAGCGAAAGCCCTGGCGCACGGCGGTCACGGCGTCGGTGATGCCGGTCATCTCGCGCAGCGCGGCGGACGCTTCGGACACGTTCACCACGCGCACGCGCGGCACCGACAGTTCGATGAACGTGCCGAGGAGCTTCGACAGGCGCGTGGCGGCCTGACCCATCGCCATGTTGGCGACTTCCTGCAGCGCGTCGCGCTGGTCTTCGTTGAGGGCGGGTTCAACCATGGAGACCGTACTCCTTCAAAACGGGACGCAGCGCTTCGGGCGTCACGGGCTTCGGCAGGAACGCAATGGCGCCGAGCGCGCGCACGCGTTCCTGCGCGAGCGGTTGCACGTCGGCGGAAACGACGATCACGAACGTGTTCAGGTCTTCGTGCTGAAGCGCGTCGAGAACCTGATAGCCGGTCATGTCCGGCATCGTCAGATCGAGAAACATGACGGATGCGCGGCCCGCGCGATACAACTCGAGCGCCTCGCGTCCATTCGTCGCGTAGGAGATATCGACGTCCCAGTCCGCGGGCAGTGCGCGCGTCAACACCTTGCGCGCGAGCAGGGAATCATCGGCAATGACAATCGGCAAAGGCATGGTCGGTCGAATCGGTGAACGTTCGTGGCTGACGGGATGCATGGCTACACGGCATGCTCTCGTATGCGTTTACGGCGTGGCTGCGGAGTTCTTTAGGGAGACGGGCGGCGCGTACGTCGCCAGCCGCTGATGGCAGGCGAAATCGAATGTAAAGGCGCCCAAGCAGCGCGGCTATCCGGCGCGATGGAACGGCACGCGGCGAGCGCGCACCCGAGCGTCTGGTTCGGCGTCATGTTGCCTTGCCCCGTGCGTCGTCCGGGCGGCGAGCCGTGCCGGACCTTGGCCTTTTGTTCTGTTGCCCGCTCGCGCGGCGCGCGTGGCGAGCTTTTTCTGCCCGACATCCGCTCTGACGGCAGATTGATCGGAAGATTGCATTGTCGGCCTCGATCGACGCGAAAGCAACTCGCAGGCGCGCTGCTGCGGAATAACTCTTCTCGCGTTTCGCTCCAATCGAGAATGGACTTTCTCGGTGCGCCTAGGGCGAATTGTCCGATACTTCGCTGTACGTTTGCGCTACGGATACTCTCGCTAACTGCGCACCGCACACGCGTGCGAAAACCGGGCGCCGGCGCGAATGCCGACGCGCGGCGCGGTAGCCTCTTGGCATGGATTCTGCATTCCTCGAACGATTACGCCGCGCGCGCCTCGCCCGCCCATAATCGAACGGGCGATCGCGCCGACGGTCGAGTAAAGTTTTCCACTTCGCTGCCAAAATGACGCTGCAACGTGAGGAGCACGACGCCAAGCCTGCCGCTATAGCGCGGCAGGACGAACCGCCGTTTCCGGTCGTTCCCGAACGGAACTTCGCCGCGCAGCGCATGACGCTCTACGCGCTGCTCGTGGCTGCCGTCGTGCTTCCGTGCGTCTACGTCGCCATTACCGCGATCTCGGATTACCACGCACGCGTGGCGAGCGCCTCCGACGCGGTCGCCCGCAACGCGCGAATCGCGGAAGAGCACGCGCTCAAAGTCTTCGATCTCAACGTCACGCTGAACGAACGCATCGTCGATCTGCTCGACGACCTCGACGCCGACGCGATTCGCCGCGAAGACGGCGTCGTTCATACGCGGCTCAGTCAGTTGATCGGCGGCTACCGTCAGGTGTCGGCGGCCTCGGTGTTCGGTCCCGACGGGCAGTTGCTCGCCACCAGCCGCGCGTGGCCGACGCCCGATGTCACGGTGGGCACGCGAGAGGACTTCATCGGCCTGCGCACCGACAGCCGGCTCGCGCAGATTTCTCGCGTGATGCTCGGGAGAGTCGCCGGCGAGCGCGTGTTCAACACAGCGGTCGCCCGCAAGACGCGCGACGGGCAATTCGCCGGGATGGTGTCGATCGCGCTGCGTCCGTCGTACTTCAACGACTTCTATCGCGAACTGCTCGGCGACAGCCCGACCGTGTCGATCGGTCTCGCCCGCGCCGACGGGGAAGTGCTCGCGTGGTATCCCGAGCGGCCGCCCGCGCGAATGGCGCTCGCCGCGAGTTCGCCGCTGCGCGAGGCGTATCGCGCCGGCACGCACGACGGCGTCATGAAGATGGTCTCGGGACTCGACAACGAGTTGAAGATCGTCGCGTTTCGTCGGGTCGGCGACTATCCGCTGTATGTGTCGAGCGGCTTTCCCATCGATACCATCTGGACGCAGTGGTATCGGCACTTGACCGTGCTCGCGCTGTCGATTCTCGCGCCGTGCGTCGTGCTGTGGGGCGTGATCGGACAGTCGCTGCGGCGGCTCGCTATCGAAGAAGAAGCGTGGGAACGCTGGCAGGCCGAGGCGTCGATGCGCCGCTCCATCGAATCGGCGTACCGGCAGGCGCGCAAGATGGAGGCGCTCGGCAATCTGGTCGGCAGCGTCGCGCACGACTTCAACAATCTGCTGATGATCGTCTCCACGAACGTGCAGATCGCCCGGCGGCGCGGCCCGATCGGACTCGACCGCGAACTGAGCGCGATGGAGCGCGCGTTGAAGAGCGGCCAGTCGCTCACGCGGCAGTTGCTCGGCGTCGCGCGCAAGCAGCCGTTGCGCAGCGAGGTCATCGCCATCGGCAAATGGGTGACGGCGGAGCGCGAACTGCTGCGCGCGTCGCTCGGCGCGAAGGTCGCGCTGCACTCGGAAGTCGCGGCGGACGTCTGGACGATCCGGGTCGATCCGGCCGAGCTGGAACTCGCGCTCATCAACGTGGCCGTGAACGCGCGCGACGCGATGCCGAACGGCGGCACATTCACCGCGCGCGCGGAAAACGTGCGCTTTCGCCACGAGGACGGCTTTCCGCTCATCGGCGAATTTGTGCAGATTTCGCTGGAAGACACGGGCGTCGGCATGAGCGCGGACGTGCTCGCGCGCGCGTTCGAGCCGCTTTTCACGACCAAGCCGAAAGGCATGGGCACCGGGCTCGGCTTGCCGCAGGTCTTCGCGTTCTGCGAGCGGGCGGGCGGCATCGCGACCATCGACAGCGCCATTGGCGCGGGCACGTCGGTGCGTCTCTATCTGCCGCGGGCCGCCGCGACCGACGCGCCCGGCGCGGAGCCGGAACAGGCCGCCGCGACGGCGCAGGAGGCCGAAGGCCTGCGCGTGCTGCTCGTCGAAGACAACGAGGAAGTCGCCGCCGGCACGGAGGCGCTGCTCACGATGATGGGTCATCGCGTGACGTACGTGTTCAACGCCGATACCGCGATGACGCTGCTCGAAGCGGCCCGGGAGAACCTGGCGGTGTCAGGCTTCCCGTTCGATGTCGTGCTCTCGGACATCCACATGCCCGGCCAGCTCAACGGTATCGATCTCGCTGAACGCATGCAGCGGTTCGAGCCGCGCATCCCGGTCATTCTCGTCACCGGCTATGCCGAAGAACTCGACCGCGCGCGGCAAGTCGATGCGCGCGTGCTTGCGAAGCCCTTCGATATCGCGCTGCTGGATACGCTGCTGCGCGGCATCCGCGAGGATCAGGCGGCGCGCTCCATCGATCGCTAACGCGGCTCCGGCACGAGTGTTGCGTCCATCAAACGCATGTGCGGCAACCCGGCGTTGCCGATCCGCGGATTCCGCTCATCGAGGAGGCGACCATGCGACACACCGTCATCGGAGTATTCGATACCTACGCTGAGGCCGAGAATGCGCGCTCGGCGCTCGTCACGGCGGGCTTCGCGCGCGGCGATATCGAGCTTCAGGCGAACCCGAAGCGGGACGATGCCGCGCAGCCCTCGAGCTTGAGCGACGCCGAGACGCACGCGCAGCCCGGCGTGCTCGCGAACATCGAGCGGTTCTTCAGCATGCTCTTCGGCGGACGCGATCATCCGCCGGAGGTCGCGCATTATTCGGAAGCGGTGCGCCGGGGCGCGGTGCTCGTCGCCGTCGATACGCCGAGCGAGGCGCAAGCCGATATCGCGCGCACGACGCTGACCGATTGCGGCGCGATCGACATCGACGAACGCGCGGCGAGCTGGTCGACGCTGTCGCACGGCGCGGCCGCGACGCCGCCCACGGCCACCGACGACCGCGATCACTCCATTCTCGACGAACTCGGCCTCGGTCGGGGCAGCGGCGTTCCGGGCCGCGATCCTGTGAATCCGCCGCGTGCGGACGTGCCGCGCGCGCGTGCTTATCCGCGTTCGGACGCCGCCGCTGCCGATCCGGTCGCGCCGCCGATCGTCGACCCGCTCGCCGGTCCGCTCGGCGATCCGCTGCTCGATCCGATCGGCGAGCCGCGTACGCCGGCAGGCGGTGGAATCGGCAGCGAGACCGGCGCCGAAGCCTTCACGCGCACTGACCCCGCGACGCTGACCTCGCGCGACTACGTGACCGACCCCGCCGACGATCCGCTGATGCCGGCGACGCGCCCGCAGCGCGGCACGCCGGAGCCGTCGACGACGCAATACGAGCAGGTTGAAACGAAGCCGGCTAGCACCGCGCAAACACAGACGCAAGGACAGGCGCAAGCACCGGCGCCGACCGATCCGCTGACCGGCGTGCACGTCGATCCGAACACGGACTGGCGCTCCATCGACACGATCGAGCCGTTGAGCACGCTGGACGAGCCCGCCAAGCCGCAGCAATTGAACATGCAGAATCAGGTGCAGTCGCAATCGATGCCCGCGATGGGCGCGGCGGGCGATCCGATCGGCACGTCGGCGGCGTCGCAGGCGGCGGTTCCGCTCGGTCCGCGCACGGTGCCGAACGAGTACATGGAGTACGAAGAGGACTTCCGCGCTGACTACGCCACGAAGTACGCGACGACCGGCGAGCCGTACGAGGACTATGAAAGCGCGTATCGCTACGGCGCGACGCTCGGCAACGACGAGCGGTTCCGCAACCGCGCGTGGGACGACCAGATGGAGTATGAAATGCGGCGGGATTGGGAGAGCCGCCATCCCGAAGGCGATACGTGGGACCGCTTCAAGGCGGCGATCCGTCACGGCTGGGATCGCGTGACCGGGCAACATCACGCGTGACCGGCGATTGCTCTAGATGATGACGGCCCGCTCGCGCGGGCCGTTGTTGTTTGCAGAGCGCCTCAGGCGGCGAAATCGCGCACCCACGCGACGTATCGGTCCATGAACGTCTGCAAGAACTTGCGCGTGTCTTCGCTCGTGATGTTGCCGTTCGCGTCGATGCGCTTTTCGTCGTGCTTGATATACATCTCCGGCTGACCCATCAGCGCGACGTCGAGGTACGCGCAGACGCTGCGCAGATGCGCCTGCGCGAGCGCCGTGCCGATGGCGCCGACCGACGTGCCGATCACCGCGCCCGGCTTGCCGCCCCACGCGCTTTGTCCCCACGGCCGCGAACCCCAGTCGAGCGCGTTTTTCAGCACGCCGGGAATCGAGCGGTTGTACTCGGGCGTGACGAACAGCAGCCCGTCGGCTTCGGAAATCTTCTGCTTCAGCGTGCGCGCGGCTTCCGGGAAGTCGCTGTCGTATTCCTGGCTGTAGAGCGGCAAGCTGCCGATGTCCAGATGCTCGAAAGTGAAATCGCTCGGCGCGAGCGATTCGAGCGCGTGGGCAAGCTGCCGATTGTACGAATCCTTGCGCAGGCTCCCCACGACCACCGCGATCTTGTACGCCATGACATTTCCCCCGTCGAAAGGATGAGATTGAACGTCCGATACGTCGTCTGTAACCGACGCGAGAGCACATCATAGGCCCGCGTCAGGCGGTCGTCACGGTGATGCTGCGATGGGTGACCGGGTTCGTTTTTGTAGCCAATCGGGCAATCCAGCCCGCGCCGCATGAATGCTCGCTTTGCGGCCAGCTATCCCCACCTTTATCCACAGAAACTGTGGATAAGTCCCGGAAATCGTCAGTGGACCCCGTTTTTCGATTCACGGACGAAACAAAACGCAGCGGCAGGCCTGTTTCCGTGCGATGTGAATGCCGCTTACTGACCGAAGAAGACGTTGCATTGCGCGGCCGTGCCCTGACACGTCGACGGCTGAGAATCGGCCGCGTGCGCCGCGCCGGCTGCAGTAAAAAGAGCGATGGATGCGGCGAGAATGGAAAGAATGCGCTTCATGAGATGCCTCTGCTGAGTTGGTTGACCGACCGGTCGGACCGGATGAGGCGAACTTTAGCGGGGCGGCGACAGCGGAAAAAGCGGCTGCGACCGAAGTGGTTTTTGCCGAAATTGTAATAATCGCGGCGGTTTCGCTGAGCGATCACAGCATCACTGCAAGACAGAGCGTGACCGTGACGAGCGACAGTACCGTCGAGAAAAGAATCGTGCTCGACGTCACGCTGCCCTCGCGCCGATAGAACTCGGCGAGCATGAACGGGCCGGTGCCGGTGGGCAGCGCGCTGAGGATCACGGCGGTTTTCGCCCACAGCGGCGGCAGCGCGAACACTTGAAACGCGAGCCACCACGTCAGAAGCGGCTGCGCCAGGAGCTTGAGCGCGACGAGCGCGCTCGTCGTCCGCGCGTTGCGTGCTTCGCCCTTCACGCCGAGAAACAGTCCGAGCGCGACGAGCGCGCAGGGACTCGCCGCGCCGCCTAGCAGCTTGATGAGCGCTTCTGCGCCTTCGGGCACCGCCACGCCGCTGCCGCTCATCAGCGCGCCCGCGACCGGCGCGATCAGAAGCGGATTCTTGCCAAGCGACTTCGCCACGCGCCACAGCGTCGCGCCGATACCGCTTCCCGCTTGCAAGCCGAGTTCGATCAGCACGATCGCGATGCCGAAGAGCACGCACACGGTCATGATCGTCGCGATGACGGCGGGCGCGAGGCTTGGCTTGCCGAACGCGAGCAGGCAGAGCGGCAAGCCCACGAAACCGGTGTTCGGATAGGCGGCGTTGAGCCCGTCGATGCTGGCATCGGCGAGCGGACGCGCTTGCAGCAGCCGAACGCCGAGCGTCAGCACGAACACGACCGCCGATCCGATGCCGAACACCGCGATGAACGCTGGTTGATCGAGCGTCTTCAATGGCGTCTTCGCCATGATGTCGAAGAGTAGCGCCGGTAGCGCGAGATAGACGACGAATCGGTTCAGTTCGGACGCCGCGGTGGGCCCGAGCTTGCTGAACTTGCGGCATACATAGCCCGCGGCGATGAGGCCGAACACGGGCAAGATACTGGTGACGAGCGGACCGAGCAGCGACGAGAGAAACGCAACGGGCGAAGAAACCGGCGATGACATGAAAGAGCGGTGGCGCGCGAGCCGAATCGGAAGAGCCGAAAGCATACTCGCAGATCGACCGGTGAGAGCTTTCGGGAGCAGTCGCAGGGTGAGGACCGCCGTGCCAAGGGGTCTCACTTTTTGATCTGGCGAACGCGTGACACAGCTTTCACTCTTCGCCGCAACTCGTTGATTCCAGACAAATCGCGGGTTTCGCGGATTTCGCGCTTTCGTGAAGACGCGCTCGCCCAGCGTCCACGGCTCGCACGCGGCAGTGCTTAGAGGTGAGACGATTCGGGATGCGGCGAGCGCGGCGAACTGCGTGATCGACTTGCGAGAAAAAAACCAATGATCGCAACGCCTTGCGCAATAGCCGTCGCGCGCCTCGCGCCGCCATACGGGCGATAGGTGAGACTTTCCGGGACCGCTCGCAACGGAACGGTCATTGCTATCGAATCAATCTCCAACGGACTCTGAAGCCAATGAAATCACGACGACCCTGGGCGTACGGCGCCGCGGCGCTGATAGCGATAGGAGGCATCGGCGCGCTCGCGGCCTATGGACTGAAAGGCGCGAAGCGCAGCGGCAACGAGCATGTGCCGGAGCCGTCGAAGGCCGTGGACCTCGACCGCTATCTCGGCCACTGGTTCGAATTCGCCCGCTACGAAAACCGCTTCGAGCGCAATTGCGAAGCGGTCACCGCCAACTACGCGCGGCGCGAGGACGGTCTCATTTCGGTCATCAACGCGTGCCGGGAAGGCAGCCTGACCGGGCGATACCGGTCGGCGGAAGGACGCGCGAAGGTCGTGCCGGGATCGAACGGAACGAAGCTCAAAGTCTCGTTTTTCGGCCCGTTCTATGTCGGCGACTACTGGATTCTCGATCACGCCGACGACTATTCGTGGTCCATCGTCGGCGAGCCGACGGGGCGCTATCTGTGGATTCTCACGCGCGAAGCCCGCCCGTCGGCCGAACTGCGCCGCACGCTGCTCCTGCGCGCCGCCGCGCTCGGCTACGACACCACGATGCTGCGCGAAACACAGCACGACTGAGCCAGTTTCGGCTCAGTTCGCCTTGCAGGCGAGCAGCAGCGAGTTCTGGTTGTTGTCGCTCGACTGATCGAGCACGTCATAGCCGGCTGGACACGCAACCTTCGCGTTATCGGTACACAAGCGCCAGCCGCCATAGGCCGGACAGGTGACGAGTTGCGTCGGCCGGCCGTCGGCGGAAAAAAGCGGCGGCGCGCTGCTGCATCCGCCGAGCGCCCACGCGCTCGCAGCGAGCATGACGATATGGCCGATTGCCTTGCCGAGCTTCATCCCGCACCCCTTGTTTTCAGGTCGTTATTCTTGATTGCGTCGTTTCGCGAGTATGCCACGCGGAACTTTCGCGTCGATTTATGACGCGAAGCGCGATTCACACCTCGATGCCGAGCGCCGCGATCTTCTTGTACATCGTCGCCCGCCCGATGCCGATACGTTGCGCTGCTTCCGCCACGCGCCCGCCGCTCGCGCGCAATGCGTCGGCAAGAAAGCGGCGCTCGAAGTCGTTCATCGCCTGCGCGTAGGGTACGGCGGCTTCCGCTTGCGCCTTTTCAGCGGGCGCGGGCAGCGCGGCCGGCTTGGAGTCGATGAACGGAGCGAGCGCGCGCGCATCGATATGTTCGCTGTCAGAAAGCATCAGCGCCCGTTCGAGCGTGTTGCGCAGCTCGCGCACGTTGCCCGGCCACGCGCACGCCGTCAGAAGACGCAGCGCGTCGTCGTGAAGCACGAACTGGCGGATGCGACCCGTGCGCGCTTCGCCCGACAGGTCTTCGAGGATCGCGTACGCGAGTGCCTCGATATCGCCGAGCCGCTCGCGCAGAGGCGGCGCGTGGATCGTCAGCACGTTCAGCCGATAAAACAGGTCGGCGCGAAAGCGCCCCGCTGCAACGAGCGCGGGCAGGTCCGCCGAGGTCGCCGCGATGATGCGCACGTCCGCGCGCACGATGCGGTTCGACCCGAGCGGCTCGAACTCCTTGTCCTGCAACACGCGCAAGAGCTTGCCCTGCAACGGCAGCGGCATGTCGCCGATTTCGTCGAGAAACAGCGTGCCGCCGTCCGCCAGTTCGAACTTCCCGACGCGCCCTTTGCGTTCCGCGCCCGTGTACGCGCCCGGCGCCGCGCCGAAGAATTCCACTTCGAGCAGCGTGTCCGGAATCGCCGCGACGTTGACGGTGACGAGCGGCTTGGCCGCCCGCGTCGACGCGCCGTGGATCGCGTGCGCGAGCAGTTCCTTGCCGGTGCCGGTTTCGCCGAGCAGCAGCACGGGCGAATCGACGAGCGCGGCGCGCCGCGCCTGCCGCTTGACTTCGAGACTCGCCGGACTCGTGCCGACGAAGCTCGCGAAGGTGTACTTGGCCCGCCGCGCCTGCGCGAGCGACTGCCGCGTCGCGATCAGTTCCTGCTGCACGCGCGAGTAGTGCGCGAAAAGCGGCGTGAGCGCCTTCATCTCGTCGAAGAGCGCGAAGCCGATTGCGCCGACGGTCGCGCCCTGATCGTCCTTCAGCGGCAGGCGTGTGACGACGAGCGGCTCGCGGTCCGTCTCGAGCACGTCGAGCAGAATCGGCTTGCCCGTCGCGACGACTTCGCGCATCAGGCTGTTCGGGATGACCGCTTCGCAGTCGAGACCGATGGCGTCCGTCGGATCGGAGAAGCCGAAGCGCGCCGCATAACGCTTGTTGATCCAGACGACGCGGGCGTCCGCATCGACGATGAACGTGCCTTCGCTCAGGTTCTCGAACGTCTTGAAGAGCGACTCCATGGCGCGCCGCATGACGTCGCTGTAGTCGGCGGGTACGTTGATCCAGTCGTTGCGCATCGCGCTTGTCTCCGTTTTTCTCTTATCGGCGACAGCGTATCTCATCTTGGAGACAGGCAACAGCCTTGATGGGCTTGCGCCGAACACCGGTTAAGCGCTAGTCCGTCTCTAATCGGAGATAATCCGGCGGCCTCGGGCAGCTCGCGCCGCCTTTGCGCGCGCGCCAGTGTGAGTTCGCGATTGTTGGCACGGAAGCTGCATGATTGCGCGCCGCCGACGGCCTGCCGTAACAAGCCGCGGACGAAGGTCAAAAAACAACCATTAACGGAGACTCAATGTCGTTCCTCATCGTGCTCGCCGCCCTGGCGTTCCTGATGCTGGCCGCCTATCGCGGCTACAGCGTCATCCTGTTCGCGCCGATCGCCGCGCTCGCGGCCGTCCTGCTCACCGATCCCGCCGCCGTCGCGCCGGTGTTCTCAGGCATCTTCATGGAGAAGATGGTCGGCTTCGTGAAGCTCTATTTCCCCGTGTTCCTGCTGGGCGCGGTATTCGGCAAGGTGATCGAGCTGTCCGGATTTTCCGAGTCGATCGTCGCCGCCGCGATCCGCTATATCGGCAAGTCGCGGGTCAATGCGGTGATCGTGGCCGTGTGCGCGCTGCTCACCTATGGCGGCGTGTCGCTGTTCGTGGTCGTGTTCGCCGTGTATCCGTTCGCGGCGGAAATGTACCGCCAGAGCAATATTCCGAAGCGGCTGATGCCCGGCGCCATCGCGCTCGGCGCGTTCTCTTTTACGATGGATTCGCTGCCCGGCACGCCGCAGATTCAGAACATCATCCCGACGACGTTCTTCAAGACGACCGGCTGGGCCGCGCCGTGGCTGGGCGTGATCGGCTCGGTGTTCATCATCGTCGTGGGGCTTTCGTTTCTGGAGTGGCGCCGGCGTTCGGCCATGGCCAAGGGCGAAGGCTATGGCACCTCGCTCGTGAACGAGCCGGAACGCGTCGAGTCCGCCAATCTGCCGAATCCGATGCTCGCCGTCGCGCCGCTGGTGCTCGTGGGTGTCGCGAACTTCGCGCTCACCCGCTGGATCCCGACGTGGTACGGCGCGAGTTATACCGTCGCGCCCAACGCGCTGCCGGGCGTGCACACGCCGGTGACCACCGCGATCAAGCCGGTCATCGCGATCTGGGCGGTCGAGGGCGCGTTGCTGCTCGGCATTCTGCTCGTGTTGCTGACGGCGTTTTCCCGCGTGAAGGAACGCTTCGCGCCGGGCACGCGCGCCGCCGTCGCGGGCGCTTTGCTTGCCGCGATGAACACCGCGTCCGAATACGGCTTCGGCGGCGTGATCGCGGCGCTGCCGGGCTTTCTGGTCGTCTCGGACGCGCTGAAAAGCATCCCGAATCCGCTCGTCAACGCCGCGATTTCCGTGAGTTCGCTCGCGGGCATCACCGGCTCCGCGTCGGGCGGCATGAGCATCGCGCTCGCCGCCATGTCGGACCTATTCATCAAGGGCGCGGAAGCCGCGCATATTCCGCTGGAAGTCCTGCACCGGGTGGTCGCGATGGCGAGCGGCGGCATGGACACGCTGCCGCACAACGGCGCGGTCATCACGCTGCTTGCGGTCACCGGGCTCACGCACCGCGAGTCCTATCGCGACATTTTTGCTGTCACCGTCATCAAGACGCTCGCGGTGTTCTTCGTCATCGGCGTGTACTACGCGACTGGAATCGTCTAATGGGTCGAATGGCCGCACGCTTTAAAGCGGCGGCCATTCGCTATTGTTTGTCCGATTAAAACGAGCACGTTTACCCTTATTACCGCCCGATAGTCGGTCATCTAGTATCTAATGCGCCAGTTATGTGCTCGATTAACTGATGCCTGATAAAATGACGGGACGACAGTGTCATCCAGCGTAAGCATGTGCTCACGCTTAATCTGGAACATCTTAATCGCGGGCTTTTAAGTGAATCTGACTCCTGAAAAAGAAAATGTCTCTCGCGCTGATATTCCGACGTCCGCCGATCGGTCTCTGACATTCGAGCACTGCCGCGATCCTGAAAGCATTCGCGCTCTCCAAGCGGAATGGAGCGCATTATATCGCCATGTCGACGGCGAATATTTTCAGTCATTCGAGTATTGCTATAACAGCCTGATGTGCGAACACGTCGGCACGCGGCGCAAACCGCATTGCGTCGTCGCGAGGCGCAATGGAAAAATGGTGGCCGTGTGGCCGCTGCTCGTGTCTTATCGCAATTGCTGGAAATTCGCTGAACCGCTGACACCGCAAAACCGTTCGCCGAGCGATATTCTCGTCGCACCGGAAAAGGACGCGCAGCAAATCGTCGAAGCGCTGTACAAAGAGACCGTGCGAGCCACGCGCGCCGACGTTTTCGAGTTATGGCGCGTTCGCAAGACTTCGCCGCTTTATGCGTGCGTGAAGCGCCATGCCGTAATTCGCCGCGAAGAAGATGACCTCACGCCTTACGCGGCGTTACGCGGCGTTCAAGACTGGGATGCTTTCAGCCGCTCGCGGTCCGGACGCGAGAAGACCAAACCGGAGTACCTGAAACGGCGGCTCGCGAAAGAAGGACAGTTCAAAATCGAATTAATCGACGCTTCCGATCCGCGTCTCGAATCGTTCATCGAATGGTTCGTGGTTCAAAAGCGAAAGTGGGCGACCGAGAAAGTCGGCGAGAGTCAATGGACATTCTCCGATGCCAGCCTGAAATTCTGGAAAGCGCTTCTTTCCGGTCCGGCCGCGGCCTCCGGAATCTTTCGGCTCTTCGTCATGACGTTCAATGGCGAACCGGTCGCGGCGAATATTGTTTCGATGAATAGCGATACGTTCTATCTCATCGCGATCACTTACGATTTAAACCTGAAGAAATTCTCACCCGGCACCATTCTCGTCGATGAATGCGTGAAATGGGCTTTCGAACATCATTTGGACTTCGACTTCGGTCCCGGCGACCAACGCTACAAAACGTCGTGGAGCGGCGGCGAGTCGTATCCGATGTCCTCATTCATGGTGCTCGCGACGCCGTGGGGACAAACCGGTTATATGACGAAGCAATTCGTCAAACAGACGCGGGAACGCGCCATGCGCGTCGTTAATCGCGTCGTGCGAAAATCGGCTGCCCCGGCGACGCCTGAAAGCGATTAGTTGTTTTTGTCGAAGCAATATCGAAGATAGTCGTACCCGCAGCGCTACAGAAAAAGGAAACCGCTCATGACTCAGTCCGCATCGAACACCCTCGCCGGCAAGACCGCGCTCGTCACCGGCTCGACGAGCGGTATCGGCCTCGGCATTGCCACGGCGCTCGCGCAAGCGGGGGCGAATCTCGTGCTGAACGGCTTCGGCGACGTGAGCGGCGCGCTCGCGCAGATCGAGGCGACCGGCGCGAAGGCCGTGCATCACGCAGCCGACATGACCAAGCCCGCCGAGATCGAGGCCATGATCGCGTTCGCGACAGAACGCTTCGGCGCGCTCGACATCCTGGTGAACAACGCGGGCATTCAGCACGTCGCGACCATCGACGAATTCCCGGTCGAACGCTGGGACGCGATCATCGCGATCAACTTGAGCTCCGCGTTCCATACGATGCGCGTCGCGCTGCCCGGCATGCGCGAGCGCGGCTGGGGCCGCGTCATCAACATCGCGTCGGTGCATGGGCTCGTCGGGTCGGCGGGCAAGTCAGCGTATGTCGCGGCCAAGCACGGCATTCTCGGACTCACGAAAGTGGCGGCGCTCGAAAACGCGCGCACGGGCGTGACCGTCAACGCCATTTGCCCCGGCTTCGTGCTGACGCCGCTCGTGCAAAAGCAGATCGACGATCTCGCCGCCCGCGAATCGCTCTCGCCCGACGCGGCCCGCGCGAAACTGCTCGGCGAAAAGCAGCCGTCCGCGCAGTTCGTCACGCCGCAGCAGATCGGCGACATGGCCGTGTTCCTGTGCTCGGATGCCGCGAGCGAGATGCGCGGATCGGCATTGCAGATCGACGGTGGATGGAGCGCGCAGTAAGCGTCAGCGACAATGCGCCGCATGCGCGCGGCGCCTTTGTCCGTAAAGGTTGTGGGGCTATTAGCCGTTAAGTCCTTGTAATGCGAGGCCGCGTTCGACGTCGGAACGCTCCTCGCGAAGCGAACTTACAAGGACATCATGCGCGACAACCAGCCCGTCACCCAGCGAGAATTCGATTTCCCCGCAGCAGAAATGCTGGTCTCCGCCACGGATCTCTCCGGCAACATTCAGTACTGCAATCCGGCTTTCGTCGACGTGTCGGGTTTCTCGCGCGAAGAACTGATCGGCCAGCCGCACAACATCATCCGGCATCCGGACATGCCGCGCGAAGCCTTCGCGGACTTGTGGGCGACCGTGCGTGCCGGCCGTTCGTGGACCGCGCTCGTCAAGAACCGCCGCAAGAACGGCGACCACTACTGGGTGCGCGCCAACGTCACGCCGGTCATGGAGCACGGCAAGGCGATTGGCTATCTGAGCGTGCGCGTGAAGCCGAGCCGCGCCGAAGTCAAAGAAGCCGAAGCCCTCTACGCGACGATGCGCGCCGGCGATGCGCCCTTCCGGCTCGAGCGCGGCGCGCTCGTCCGGCGCGGCATCGCGGGCAAGCTGGCGGCGCTCGGGCGCGTGCCGGTGAGCGCGCGCGTCGCGGCGGGCTTCGCGGCCGCGCCAGTCACCGCGCTGATTGCGGCGCTTGCCGCCTGGCGCGGCGCGCCGCCGCTGCCGTTCTGGATCGCGCTCGGCGCGGGCGCGGCGGCGAGCGTCGCGGGATGGCTCGCGCTTTCGCGTCAACTGGACGCGCCGGTGCGCACCATGTCCGGCTTTGCCGCCCGCATGGCGGCGGGCGATCTCACGGTTGACATGCCCGCCGCGCGCCACGACGATCTCGGCGACGTGCAGCGCGCGCTCGGCCAACTGAAGGCGAATCTCGCGGCGATCGTCTTCGACGTGCGCGGGCAGATCGGCGGCGTGCTGGACGCCGCGCGCGATATCGCCAGCGGCAACACGGATCTGTCGCGCCGCACCGAGTTGCAGGCGGCGTCGCTCGAACAGACGGCCGCGACGATGGACCAGCTCACCACGACCGTTCAGGGCAACGCGGACGCCACGGTGCGCGCGCTGGAACTCGTGAAGGAAGCGCAGTCGGCAGCGGAAGACGGCGGACGCATCGCGGGCCAGGTCGAGCGCACGATGGCGGGCATCACGGCCGCGTCGCGCAAGATCGCGGATATCACCGACGTGATCGACGGCATCGCGTTCCAGACCAACATTCTCGCGCTCAACGCGGCCGTGGAAGCGGCGCGCGCGGGCGAGGCGGGCCGCTCGTTCGCCGTCGTGGCGACCGAAGTGCGCAATCTCGCGCAGCGGTGCGCGGCGTCGGCGAAGGAAATCGAGAACGTCGTCGCCACCAGCGTCGCGCAGATCGAGGAAGGCACGAACCTCGTGTCGCGCACGACGAGCCAGATGCGCGCCATCGACGAAGCGGTGCATCGCGTCTCGACCATCATCATGGAAGTGGCGAAGGCGAGCGGCGAGCAGGCGGAAGGCATCGCGCAGGTGAATCAGGCGGTCGCGCATCTGGACGATTCGACGCAGCAAAACGCCGCGCTCGTCGAGCAGGCGGCGACAACGGCCAAGCGGCTCGCCGAGCGCGCGGTCGTGCTGGACGAAGCCGTGCGGCTCTTCACGGTCGCGCCGCCGCGCGAAACGGCGACGGCGTAGTCTGCAAGCGCGCCGCGCTTGGTACTATCGGGACATTGCCAACGAGGAGTGTCTCCGATGACCGCTGAGAACAATCGCGCGGAAGAAGCGCGCGCGATGGAACGTATCGTCAATGCCACGCGGCAGGTGCAGTCCGCGTTCGTCGCGCTGCAGAAGCAGTTTCCGCCCGAAGGCGACGGCCGGCCCTCGCAGATGGCGCTCCAGACATTCGACGCCGCGCTGCAGGAGCTCGAAGACGCGCAGGCGTCCTTCGACACCATGCTCAACGATCTCTTCGACGGCAATCGCTAGGCGTCGCCCAGCACGTTGCGCAAGGCCGGCGCGTCGGCTTGCGCGGCGCGGCTGCGGTTATCCACGGTGGGCGCGGACGCCTGCGAATCGAGGCCGGCCCACGATACGCCGTCGGTGGACTGGCGGCGCGCGGCCGCCACGCAGGCATCGACCAGTTCCTTGAACGACACCGCCGCCGAACTCGTCCGCACGAGTACTTCGCCTTGCAACGGACTTTCCGCGACCACGAGCCCGACGATCAACTCCGCCGCAGGCGCGCGCTGATGCAGCCGGCGCAGCAGATTGCGCAGATACGGCGGCGATTCGGCGGCGTCGAACGAGACAACGCAGATGATCGTCACGCCCGACAAATCCACTTCGCCGAAGCGCCCGCGCGAGAACCGCTCGTAGCCGGTCAGATCCGCGCCCAGCCCGTGCTTGCGGAAAAGCTGCACGGCGATGGTCGCGGCCAGATCGTCCAGCGGACTTCTCCCCGCGATGCACAGCACCGACGCCGTGTGCCCTTCGGCAGCGGCGTCGAAGTACTCGGGCGGAGATTCGGATGCGATTGCCGTCGTATCGTCGGCGGCGAGGTTCACGAGCGGCTCTTCTTTGCGCTGAACCACGGGCGTCACGTCTTCGGCGTCCTCCAGCCCTTCGATGATGTCGAGCGCCGATTCGTTGATACGCTTCAACTGGTCCGCCGTCACGACGCCGCGCAGCACGTCGTTATGCGCGAGGCGCAAGCCTTCGAGCGCGACTTCGTCGTAATACGCGACGAGCGAGCGGTCCTTCAGCAGCGATTCGGCCTGTACGAGCGCCTCATCGGGATCGTTGGCAAGCAGGCGCTGATAGAAGTTCTCCGCTGGTGTCAGCGCGGGCCGGTCGCCGAAGAGCACATCGAGGAATTCGAGGCGGTCCACATGTCGCCCGAGAATGACGAGGCAAAGCGTGAGCGGCGTCGAAAGGACGAGGCCGATCGGCCCCCAGATCCAGCTCCAGAAAATCGCTGCGACGATCACCGCGAACGGCGAAAGGCCCGTGCTGTGGCCGTACAGAAGCGGCTCGACGATCTGCCCGGCGATGATGTCGGTTGCGCCGTATAGCACGATGGTCCAGATCAGCATGGTCCAGCCCGGCCCGACCGCCGCCGCGAAGATCACCGCGAGCAACGCGGCAATCCACGTCCCGACGTAGGGCACGAAGCGCAGGAGCGCCGTCATCACGCCAAACAGCAACGCACCCGGCACGCCGATCACCGCGAGCCCGATGCAAATGACGATACCCACCCCGACGTTGATGCCCAGCTGCGCCAGAAAATAACGCGAGAGGCGGCGCGCGGCCTCGTCCATCGCGGTGGTCGCGCGGTGCAGGTCGCGCGAACCGAAGAGCCGTATGAGCCGGTCGCGCAGGTCTTCCCGCTGCAACAGGATGAACACCGCGACGACGAGCACGATGCCGGTCGTTTCCAGCGGACTGATGACGGGCGATAGAAACCGCTGCGCCAGTTCCAGCGGCGACGGCGCCGGCTCGTGGACTTCGACGGGCATCGGCTGATCGATGGGCGAAGCCGCCGGGTTGTCCTCGTTCGCGTGGGGTTCTTGCTCGCGCGCCGGCGACAGGCGCTTCAGCGCACGCGACGCGCGCCCGAGAAACGCGTCCGCGCGGCCGACCGTCATGCGCTGCACGCTGTCGACCTTGCGCTCGACGGCCACCTGATACTTCGGCAGATCGCTCGCGAGTTGCGCGACCTGCGCGCCGATCAGCGCGCCGACAGCCGTGAGCACGGACAACGCGACGAAGACCGCGACGATTACCGACGGCACCTGACCGAAGCGCAGCCGCCGCAGAAAATCGACGAACGGCGCGAGCAGAAAACTGAGCAGGATCGCGAGGATGATCGGGATCATCACTGCGCGCCCGAAATACAAAGCGCAAATCACGACGACGACCGCCACGAGCGACGCCAGCGCGCGCAGGCCCGGCGCGTCGGGCGGCAGGATCTTCGCAGGAGGCCGGCGCGGGCCGGGAAGTGGAGGCATGGAGTCGGCTCGTAGGAAATACTTTCCGAAAGAAGCAAGGCGCGTGCCGGTGAGAGTTTTCGGGAGAGCTGCCTCAAAAGGTGAGCGGATACGGGATGACGCGCGCTGATTGATCTGGAAACGAGAACAGTGATTTGATTTCCGCTCGTATTCTGCTTCCCGGCGCACGAACCCATACTGCTTCTCACGCGATCGGGATTCCCCCGGTCCACATGAGAGGAGTTGCCATGAAGCTCTACCACCACCCGCTTTCCGGCCATTCGCACCGCGCTCGTCTCTTTCTGCATCTGCTGAACATCGAGCACGACGAAGAGGAAGTCGATCTCGCCGCCCGCGCGCACAAATCGCCCGAGTTCCTGCGCCTGAACCGCTTCGGCCAGGTGCCCGTGCTCGTCGACGGCGAGCACGTCGTCCAGGACTCGAACGCGATCCTCGTCTACATCGCCAAGAAGGCGGGCGCGACGCAATGGCTGCCCGAAACGCCCGCCGAAGCCGCCGCCGTGCAGCGCTGGCTTTCGGTCGCGGCAGGGCAGATCGCGTTCGGCCCGGCGGCCGCGCGTCTCGTCACGGTGTTCGGCAGCAAGTTCGACGTCGATGAAGTCATCGCCCGCGCGCATGCGGTGCTCAAGGTGATCGACGACGAATTGCAAAGCCGGGACTGGATCGCGGATATCGGCAACGCGCATCCGACCATCGCGGATATCGCGCTTTACAGCTACATCGCGGGCGCGCCGGAAGGCAATGTCGATCTGTCGGGCTATCGCAACGTGCTGGCGTGGCTCGCGCGCATCGAGGCGTTGCCCGGTTTCGTGCCGTTCCAACAGACCGCTGCGGGCCTGCGCGCCTGACCCCTTGCCGGAGACGACGATCATGCCTGCCACCGCTTCGATTACCGCGCCTTCGCCCTGGCATCGCGGCGAAGTCGAGATGCAAACCGCCGCTGGCGTCGCGGCGCGCATGCACGACGTCGGACAGCGCGTCGTGCGCTCGTTCATGCCGGAACAGCATCGGCAATTCTTCGCGCAGTTGCCGTTCATCGTCGCCGGTACGGTCGATGCCGACGGCGACGCCTGGGCCACGTTCCTCACCGGCCGCCCCGGCTTTATGAGCACGCCGGATGCGACCACGCTTTCCGTCGGGCACATTCGCGATCCGCTCGATCCCGCCGACGCGGGTCTTGCGGACGGCGCGTCGGTCGGCTTGCTCGGCATCGAACTGCACACGCGGCGGCGCAATCGCGTGAACGGCGCGATTCATCGCGACAACGCTGCTCACGGGCAAGCATTCGAAGTGGCCGTCGAGCAAAGCTTCGGCAATTGTCCGCAGTACATTCAGTTGCGCGACTTCGCGTTCGTGCGCGACGCGTCGGCGCCCTCGCCGTCCAGTTCCGTTTCGCTCGATGCGCAGTCGCCGCGCATGCGGGCGATGATCGAGCGCGCCGATACGTTCTTCGTCGCGTCGTACTTCGATCGCGAGGACGGGCATCGTCAGGTGGACGTGTCGCATCGCGGCGGCAAGGCGGGCTTCGTGCGCGTGTCCGACGACGGCGCGCTCACGATTCCCGACTTCGCGGGCAATCTGTTCTTCAACACGCTCGGCAATATCGCGGTCAACGGCCGGGCGGGACTCGTGTTCGCCGACTTCGAAACCGGCGACGTCCTGCAACTCACAGGCGATGCGCAAGTGCTGCTCGACTGGCCCGAAACCGCCGCTTTTCAGGGCGCCGAGCGCCTGTGGCGCTTCGTGCCGCGCCGCGTTCTCTTGCGCGAAGACGCGCTGCCGCTGCGCTGGACGTTTCGCCGCGAAGGCTGGTCGCCGAACTCGCTGATGACGGGCGACTGGAACGAAGCCGCGCAGCGCATGAAGGCCGCGGCGCTCGCGAATGCGTGGCGGCCGTATCGCTTGAGCCGCATCGTCGACGAAAGCGACGTGATCCGCTCGTTCTGGCTCGAACCGGCGGATGGCGCGGGCATCGTGCCGCACGCGGCGGGCCAGCATTTGCCGGTGCGCGTCGCGCTGCCGGGTGAAAGCAAGCCGCTCGTGCGCACGTACACGCTGTCCGTCGGGCCGGCTGACGGCGTGTATCGCATCAGCGTGAAGCGCGAAGGCCGGGCGTCGGCGTATTTGCACGACGCGCTGAAAGTGGGCGACATCATTGAAGCGCGGCAGCCGGCGGGCAGCTTCACGATCGATCCGTTCGAAGCGCGCCCCGCCGTGCTGCTGGCCGCGGGCGTCGGCATCACGCCGATGCTCGCGATGTTGCGTCATGTCGTCTACGAAGGACTGCGCAAGCGGCGCGTGCGTCCGGTCTGGCTGATCGCGTCGGCGCGCACGCTCGCGAACCGCGCGTTCGCCGCCGAGATCGACGCGCTCGCCAGAAGCGCGGAAGGCGCGGGCGGCGCGGTCAACGTGATTCGCGTGCTGAGCGACCCGCAAGGCGCGCAGCTCAAGCGCGATTACGACGTGTCGGGCCGCATCGACATCGATCTTCTGACGAGCGTCCTGCCGTTCAACGACTACGACTTCTATCTGTGCGGACCGGGCGCGTTCATGCAATCGCTCTACGACGGCCTGCGCGCACTGAACGTTGCCGACACGCGCATTCATGCGGAGGCGTTCGGTCCTGCATCGCTCGTGCGCACGCCGGATCGCGGCGTCGAGATGAAGCCCATGCGCCCGCCCGCCACCGAAGCCGTGCCCGTGCGCTTCGTGAAGTCGCAACGCGACGTGCAATGGCAGCCCGCGAGCGGCACGCTGCTGGAACTGGCCGAAGCGTCTGGCGTGGAGACGGAATCGAACTGTCGCGGCGGAACGTGCGGGACGTGCAGAACGCGCATCGTGAGCGGCGCGGTGTCGTATGCGAGCGAGCCGGCGTTCCACGTCGACGAAAAGGAGGCGCTGATCTGCTGCGCCCGCCCGGCAGCGGACGCCGACGCCCCGCTGCAACTCGATCTGTAGACCAAAGCGCCATTGCGGGACGTCCCGGCATGCCCGAGAATGCACGGCAACTTTCTCGCCCGCTTCCCGCATCCGACATGGACCGTTTTCAGGCAATGTCGACCTTCGTCACGGTGGTCGAAACAGGCGGCTTCGCGTCGGCCGCGCGCAAGCTCGATGTCTCGCCTTCGGTCGTGAGCCGCGTCGTGACTGAGCTCGAAGAGCGCCTTGGCGTGCGCCTGCTCACGCGCACCACGCGCGTCGTGCGCCTGACCGACGCTGGCAACGGCTTCTTCGAAGACTGCCGGCGCATACTCGGCGAAGTGGACACCGCCGAGCTCGCCGCGCGAGGCACGCACGCATCGCCGCGCGGCGTGCTCTCGCTGACCGCGCCTGTGCTCTTCGGCCGGCTGCATGTGACGCCCATCGTGCTCGACTACCTGTCGCGCTATCCCGAAGCCGATGCTAACTGCTGGTTCGTCGACCGCGTGGTGAATCTCGTCGACGAGGGCATCGACGTGGCCGTGCGCATCGCGCAACTGCCGGATTCGTCGCTTCAGGCGATTCCCGTCGGACGTGTGCGGCGCGTGCTCTGCGCGTCGCCCGCCTATCTCGCGAAGCACGGCACGCCGTCGCGCCCGGAAGACCTCGACGCACACACGATCATCGCGTCTACGGGATCGTCTTCGCCGCCGGAATGGCGTCTTCACGATGGCGATCGCACCGTGATCGTCCGCACGCGGGCGCGCTTCATCACGACGACGAACGATTCGGCCATCGATGCCGCGCTCGCGGACTTCGGCATCGCGCGGCTCCTGTCGTATCAGGTCGCGCATCATGTGAGCGAAGGCCGGCTCGTGATCGTACTCGCCGAATTCGAGCCGCCGCCGCTGCCTATTCATCTCGTGCATCGCGAAGGACGCCACGTCACGCAGAAGGTCCGCGCGTTTCTCGATCTGGCCGTGGCGACCTTGCGCGCGGATGCATCGTTGCGCTAATCGCGCTAAACGAAGCGCGTGGCGGCTTCGTGAATCTTTGAGGAATCGAACGCCCGTTAGCGCGCGAGCCGTGCAAAATGGCGGCAAACCATGCAACATAGCTCTCTTCGGCGTATTTGCGCTTCCAGCCGCGTTCCGGCTCGACGAACCGGCTCTTCCGAACCTCAACGGCTCACGCACCATGACGAACCCGACCTCTCCTAACAATGAACGCCCGCTCGACATGATCATCTTCGGCGGCGGCGGAGACCTGGCGGCGCGCAAGCTGCTGCCCGCGCTGTACATGGCGCATTCGCACTGCAACCTGCCCGCCGAGACGCGCATTCTCGCGATCGGCCGCAAGGACTGGACGCGCGAAGATTATCTGAAGAACTTCATGGAGAAGCAGTCGCGTCCGTTCATCGACGAGAAGGCTTTCGATGCGCAGTCCTGGGACAAATTCCTCGCGCTGTTCGACTACGTGCGCGTCGATGTCGAGAATCCCGACGACTTCCGCCGCCTCGCCGAAGCCACGCGGCCGAACGTGCAGCGCGTGTTCTATCTCTCGACGTCGCCCGAACTGTTCACGACGATTTGCGACAACCTCTCGGCGGCCGGCATCGTCGACGATCAAGCGCGCGTCGTGCTCGAAAAGCCGCTCGGCCATGATCTCGCCTCCGCGCGCGCCATCAACGACGCGGTCGGCCGGCACTTCAAGGAAGAGCAGATCTACCGTATCGACCATTATCTCGGCAAGGAAACGGTGCAGAACCTGATGGTGCTGCGCTTCGGCAATCCGATTTTCGGGCCGCTGTGGCAGGCGCCGTACATCAAGAGCGTGCAGATCACGGTGGCGGAAACGGTGGGCGTGGGCAGCCGCGCGGGCTTCTACGATCACACCGGCGCGCTGCGCGACATGGTGCAGAACCACTTGCTGCAACTGCTGTGCATCGTCGCAATGGAGCCGCCCGTTTCGCTCGATCCGGACGCCGTGCGCGACGAGAAGCTGAAGGTGCTGAAGTCGCTGCGCCCGATGACCGTTTCCGACACCGCCCGCGACACCGTGCGCGGCCAGTACGCGGCGGGCGCGGTGGGCGGCGAGCCGGTCAAGGGTTACTTGCAGGAAGACAACGTGCCGCCCGACAGCCGCGCGGAGACGTTCGTCGCGCTGCGCGCGCATATCAACAACTGGCGCTGGGCCAACGTGCCGTTCTTCCTGCGCACCGGCAAGCGCATGCAGACGCGGCGCTCGGAAATCGTCATCGACTTCGCGGACCTGCCGTTTTCCATCATCCCGAGCGGGCCGCGCAATTACGGCAACCGGCTCATCATCACGTTGCAGCCGGAAGAGTCCATCCAGTTGCAGATGCTCGCGAAGGAACCGGGCAGCGGCATGCAGATGCTGCCCGTGAACCTCAATCTCGATCTTCAGCAGGCCATGACCCAGCGCCGCGCGGAAGCGTACGAACGCTTGCTGATCGACGTGATTCGCGGCCGGCTCACGCACTTCATGCGCCGCGACGAACTGGAAGCGGCGTGGGCGTGGGTCGAGCCGATTCTCGACGGCTGGAAGGAACTCGGCGACCGGCCGCGTGGCTACACGGCGGGCACGTTCGGCCCGGCGGCGTCTTCCGCATTGATGGCGCGCGAGAATCTCGCGTGGGCGGAAGAAGGTTGATTCAGCGCATCGCGGGGCGCGCCGCGCGCCACGATGCGAGCGCCTTTGCCGCGGCCATCACCGCCGCGAGCACGCCGATTCCGCAGAGAATGCCCGCGAGCCGAAGCGCCGCGGGCATCGGATCGGACGACCAGTGGTAATCCTGCACGAACACCATGATGAACGCGATGGTGAATTGCCGCCCGACATAGCTCGCGCCCTGCGCGCCCGTCTGCACATGACAGCCGATCCACACGCCCGCGCATAGCGCGAGCATGCAGGCGGGCTCGCTATCGCCGATCAGCGGCAGAAGCGCGAGACTCGCCGCGCCCGCGATCAGGCAGCCGAGCACGCGCTGCACCATGCGCGACCCAATCGGCCGCCGCGTCGGCTTGCCCAGCGCCGATGCGGGCAGAATCAACACGGCAATCGCCGTGACCATCGCCTGCGCGAAGCCGGGCAAGTTCCACGCATACGCCACTGACGCCAGTATCGCCACCGACCACGCCGCATGCCACGCGAGGCGCTTGCGCATCGCTCGGGCGGACTGCATTTCCTGCTTCGCGCTGAGTGCGTGGAGCGGGCCGGACTGAATGATGGAGACGGCTGCCGTCTCGTGGCTCGATCCATCGACGCGATCCGCCGTCGACGACGCCCTCGCGCTCGATACGGGCGCCGCGCCCCGCGACCTCCGATACTGCTGCGCGGCCGCGTGAAAGAGCGCGGACACGGCCACGCACGCGAGCGTCCCGACGACGACTTCGGCCACGCGCGATAGCGCAAACGAAGCCGTCGCCGAAGCCGACGCCAGCCGATGCGCCTCGAACGTCACCATCAGCGCGGTCACCGCGCCGAGCACCCATGCATAGCCCGCATCCGAAGCCAGCGCGCGATACACCGACACGCCCGCGATCAGCGCCAGCAACGGCACGAAGAGCCACGGCGTATCGCCGATCAGCGGTCCCGCCGTCGCGCCGAGCAACGCGCCGGCGATGGTGCCGAGCACGCGATGCACGCCACGCTGCGCGCAGGCCGAGAACTTCGACTGCATGACCGCGAAGCCGCTGATCGCCGCCCACCAGATATGTTCGAGCCGAAAGGCGTATGCAAGCGCGACCGCGAGCGCGACGGATGCCATCGCCTGCGTCGCGAAGAACGCTCGGGCGGGCGTCGGCCGGATGGCGGCGAGTTCGCGCCCGAGCGATACGAATGCCTCGCGCACGAGATCAGCGAGCGCGTCGAATGCAGCGAAGGCGCTGCGCGACGTGGCGGAAGGGTCGTGAATCGTGGAATGGTCGTTCGGCATCGTCGGCGGTGGCGGGGTCTTGTCTGAGCGTAGACGCGGATCGGCACGAGCGCAATGGATGCGTCGGCATCCGGCAGCATCCGCACGCCGATGCTATGGTTGAGACTCGCAACCCGCGATCAACCGGCGACATTACAAGGACATTCCATGGCGAAAGTACTGGTGCTCTATTACTCGATGTACGGTCACGTCGAAACGATGGCGCAAGCGGTAGCCGAAGGCGCGGGCGGCGTGCCGGGCGTCGAGGTCACGGTGAAGCGCGTGCCGGAAACCATTCCGGCGGATCAGGCGGCCGTCATCGGCGTGAAGCTAGACCAGCAGGCGCCCGTGGCCACCATCGACGAACTCGCGAACTACGACGCCATCATCTTCGGCACGCCCACGCGCTTCGGGAACATGGCCGGGCAGATGCGCACGTTCCTCGACCAGACGGGCGGCCTGTGGGTGAAAGGCGCGCTGGTCGGCAAGATCGGCAGCGTGTTCACGTCTACGGCTTCGCAACACGGCGGGCAGGAACTACCATCACGTCGTTTCACACGACGCTCCTGCATCACGGCATGATCGTCGCCGGCGTGCCGTACGCGTGCGCCGCGCTCACCAGCATGGCGGAAATCTCGGGCGGCACGCCGTACGGCGCGACCACCATCGTCGGTGCGGACGGCAAGCGTCATCCGACGCAGAACGAACTCGACATCGCGCGATATCAGGGCAAGCACGTCGCCGAACTGGCAGTCAAGATCGCGGGCAAGTGAGACGCTCGACTGAGTGGCGCTGGCCGACACGCTTGACTCAGTCTGTTGGCGCTTATGCGACAAGTGCGATGCGCGGCGCTCGCGCTAGCCTCGCTGCAAGCCGTCGCGAGAGGATTGGCACGCTCGCTGCATAGCGAGTGCGTCGCGGCTTGCTGCCTGCCACTGCAAGGCGCGATCGGACCGGCCGCTGCTTGCGCCGGTCCGTTTCTTGTTCGGCGCGTGGTCGCATGGAAGTGGGTATCACCGGCTCGCAGCAAGCATTTTTGACGGCGCGCCGCCGTACATCTGCATTCTGCAAGTGCCGACGCGTGATCCGCTGTTGCCGGCAGCGGCGCTGACCACCGCGATGGATCAGGTGAACGGCAGCAATGGCACAGGCGACCCGACCGTGTACACCGTCGCGGGTTCGTGCAACGTGTCAGGACCGCCGCGCCGAATGACGCACGATGTCGGCGCTCGAGCCATCCTCGTTTGGACAGCTAAACATATCGCGTCTTCACTTTTCATACGCCAGGCCGCGTGCGGTCGCTGCATTGCATGACTATCCCAGCCGGCCCGTGTGCGAGAACGCAGACAGCGCGACGTTACTCGTCCCATCGTGCCGGTTGCGTCGGAATCGAGGACGCTTTACCGTTGCTCACAAGTGCGATGCTTTCGAACCGAAGACGCGCGTCGACCGAGCACGGACGCTCCCGAAAACGCTCACCGCAATCCAATCCCGTAACTCCTCACCTTTGCCAAGCCCGCCACCATGAGCCTGACCGCCCCCGCCTCGCATCCCGACAATCTACCGCCGCAGGGCCTAACGCCCACGCGCGAGCAAATCATCCGGCATCTGCGGCACGCGAGCGCCGTCGCCGAGCGCGCGACCTTGCTCGGGCATCATCCGTTCGGCGCGATTCTCGTCGGCCCGGATCAGGAAAGCGTGTTGATGGAGCAAGGCAACGTCGATACCGTCAACCACGCGGAATCGGTATTGGCGCGCGTCGCGGCGCTCAACTTCACGCCCGACTATCTGTGGAGTTGCACGCTGTACACGTCGGTCGAGCCGTGCTGCATGTGCGCAGGAACGGCCTACTGGGCCAACATCGGACGCGTGGTCTACGGGCTGACCGAAGCGCGCCTGCTGGAAGCCACCGGCAATCACGCCGAGAATCCGACGATGAGCGTCTCGTCGCGCTATGTCTTCGATCATTGCCAGAAGCAGGTAGAGCTGATCGGCCCGATCGCCGAAGTCGAGGAAGAAGTCTTGCGCGTGCAACGGGCCTTCTGGTCTACGCGATAAAACGGCGCGCGCCGCTAGATCACATTGAGCATCGCGAGCGCCGTTTCCTGCAACGGCGGCAATACGCGGGCGAGCGCGGCCTCGCTCGTCTCTTTCCCGATCGGCATGTTCACGGACAGCGCCGCGACCACTTGTCCGTGCCGGTTCTTGATCGGCACCGCGACACCGCGCACGCCGACCTGCAACTGCTGTTCGAAGACCACGAAGCCGTCCGCGCGCGCCTGCCGAATCTTGTCGTAGAGCGCATCCTTATCGGTGATGGTGAGCGGCGTGAACGGCCTGAACTCCGTTGCGTCGAGCCATGCGCGCACCGCGTCCTCGTCCGTCTTGTAGGCGAGCATCACGAGTCCGGCCGACATCAACGCAGCCGGCACGCGCGCGCCCAGCACGAAGCCGGTGGTCATCACGCGCGAGGCGCCGTTGCGCGCAATGATGACGAGATCCCATTCGTCGAGCACGCTGACATACACGTTCTCATGGATCAACGCGCTCAGGTGCTGCAAATACGGCTGAACGATGCGCGGCAGCCGCGCCGAGTCGAAATACGACCAGCCCACGCGCAACACGCGCGGCGTCAGATTGAAGAGCTTGCCGTCAGTCTGCACGTAACCGAGGTGCGCGAGCGTGAGCAGATACCGCCGCGCCGCCGTGCGCGTGATGCCGGTGCGCACGGCCGCTTGCGTCGGCGTCATGCGCGCGTGCTGGTCGTCGAACGCTTCGAGGATCGCCAAACCCTTCTCGAGCCCGGCGATCCAGTCTCGCTTGTCCAGTGCCGGTTTTGTCATATGCGGTTCGAGCCTTTGCTAGTGCTAACCCCCAAAGCGGCCGATTATCGAACGCGTGCGTGCGATAATCGCGCACAATTTATCACAAATCGTTGCCCGCGCCGGCCTGGGCTCTTATGCTCGTTTCACTTGTAAGGGACATGTTCGCGAGCCTCGATCGATTGCCTTGCCGCCCGACCACGCGGCGGCGTGAATCGGCACAAAAAAGCAGGTAAGAAGAAGGCGACGGCGCAACACAACCACTCGTTAAATCATCATTCGGAGACACTTCTATGGCTAGCCCTAAGGAAGAGGCGCACGGCGGCCGCCAGGCGAAAAAAGCGACGGCGAGCGGCTGGATCGGCTCGGCGCTCGAGTACTACGATTTCTTCATCTACGCGCAGGCGGCGGCGCTCATCTTTCCGCAGCTGTTCTTCCCGTCGGGCAATCCGAAAGTGGCGATCGTCGCATCGCTCGCAACGTACGGCGTGGGTTATGTGGCGCGGCCGATCGGCGCGTTCGTGCTCGGTCATCTGGGCGACACGCACGGCCGCAAGAACGTGCTCCTGATCTGCATGTTCCTGATGGGCTTCTCGACGATGGCGGTCGGTCTCTTGCCGACGTATCACAGTGTCGGCATGCTGGCGCCCACGCTGCTCGTCGTGTTGCGGCTGATTCAAGGCTTCGCGGTAGCCGGCGAGATTTCCGGCGCAAGCTCGATGATTCTGGAGCACGCGCCGTTCGGCCGACGCGGCTACTACGCGAGCTTTACGCTTCAGGGCGTGCAGGCCGGCCAGATCCTCGCGGCTGCCGTGTTCCTGCCGCTCGCCGCGTTCATGCCCGAGTCCATGTTCAATTCGTGGGGCTGGCGCGTGCCGTTCCTGCTGTCGGCACTGGTGCTGGTCGCGGGCTACATCATTCGTCGCGAAGTTCACGAAACGCCCGCGTTCGCAGCGGAAGGCGCGCACGGCGAGCTGCCGAAGTCGCCGATCAAGGAAGCCTTCGCGAACAGCACGCCCGACATGATCCGCGTCGTCTGCATGGCGCTGATGAACGTGATCCCGGTCGTCGCGACCATCTTCGGCGCGGCCTATGCGGTGCAGGCTTCGTACGGCATCGGCTTCCAGAAGAGCGTGTATCTGTGGATTCCGGTCGTCGGCAACATTCTCGCGGTGCTGGTGATTCCGTTTGTCGGCAACCTGTCCGACAAGATCGGCCGCCGCATGCCGATGATCGTCGGTTCGCTGCTCGCGGGTCTCTTGTCGTTCGCGTATCTGTATGCCATCAGCATCCGCAACGTGCCGCTCGCCATCGTCATGTCGCTGTTGATGTGGGGCGTCGTGTATCAGGGCTACAACGCGATCTTCCCGAGCTTCTTCCCCGAGCTCTTCCCGACGCGTTCACGTGTCTCGGCGATGGCGATTGCGCAAAACATCGGCACGACGATTACCGCGCTGCTGCCCGCGCTGTTCGCGGCGGTCGCGCCGCCGGGATCGGCCAACATCCCGCTCACGGTCGGCGCGCTGGCGTTCGGCGTGACGATCATCGCGTCGATTGCGGCGTGGTCGGCGCGCGAGACGTATCGCGTGCGTCTGGACGACCTCGGCAAGAAAGACGCCGTGCCGATGAGCGAGCAGGAATACGAACGCATGCGCGCCAATTCGATGGCCGTGGAGAAGGTGGCCAAGGCTCACGCCTGACCGAAACACGCGTGCGTTTCACAGGGCCCTTCGGGGCCCTTTTTGTTGCTTCGCGATAACATGCGAGCCACTTCTTGCATGACGCGGAGGCATGAATGGCGGGGTTCAACGAGCGCATCCTGAACGGCATCAGCGTGTTCGCGGCGATCGTCGATGCGGGCACGTTTGCCGCAGCCGGCGAGAAGCTCGGCATGTCGCAACCGGGCGTGAGCCGCGCCATCGCGCGTCTGGAAGCGCGCCTGAACATACGCCTGTTCGACCGCACGACGCGCACGGTCTCGCTCACCGACGACGGCCGCCGCTTCTTCGAACAAGTCATGCCGCATCTGATCGGCCTCGAGGAAGCGGCGTCCACTGCGTCGGGCAGCGCGACGGCGGTGCGCGGGCGGCTGCGCGTGAACGTCGACCCAATCTTCTCGCGGCTCGTGCTCGGACCGAAGCTCGAAGCGTTCATGGAAGCGCATCCCGAGCTCGAACTGGAATTGCTCACGCGCGACCGTCTGGGCGACATGATCGCCGATGGCTTCGATCTCGCCGTGCGCTTCGGCGAGCCGCGCAATTCGAGCCTCGTCGCGCGCAAGTTGCTGGATACGCCGGTGCGCACGGTGGCCGCGCCTTCGTATATCGCGCGCTGCGGGCGGCCGGCGACGCCGCAGGCGCTTGCGAGCGGCGCGCACACGTGCATCGAATTCCGCGATCCGGAAACGGGGCGGCCGTTTCCGTGGGAGTTTCATCGGAAAAAGAAGCGGCTCACGGTCGAGACGCGCGGGCATCTGACGCTGAACGATCCCGGCACGATGCTGAGCGCGTGCCTGTCGGGATACGGCATCGCGCAGATACTCGAACTCGGTCACGCGCATCTGATGGCGGAGGGCGCGCTGATCGACCTGTTTCCGGACTGGCCCGACGAGCGCTTTCCGCTCTATGCATTTCATCCGTCGCGGCATCATCCGCCGGCCAAGACGCGGGCGTTTCTCGACATGGTGATTGCGTTGACCGGGGCGGAGACAGGCGGGTGATTGCGGTGTGCGGCGTTTATCGAAGTCGCGCTGATCGCGCGGCGTGATCAGCGCGCGCAGTTATCCGGCCGCGCTTTCGCGCCGCGACGCTCGGGCGGCACCTTGCAATTGTCGACGCGTTGCTCGTCGCTGGCTTTGTCGCCGAGCCGTTCTTTGAGCGTCTTAGGCTCGGAGGCGGCGGACGCGCTGGCGGCATCGTCGGCGTGGGAAGTCTGCGCCGATGCGAGGCCGATAAGCAGCAAAGCAATACGAAACCAGCCGTTCATCGTGGTCGAGCCTCGCGAAAGCTCACAGCCTCACCGCATCGCCACCGCAGCGCACTCCGTTGTTTGCTCTTTCATTTCGACGCCGCGCAACCCGCGCACCGACACCGCGAGCCCGCCCGCGCCCGCGCGGTTCTCGACGGTCAAGGCCGCCTGATGCCGCTGCGCCACGCGCGAAGCAATGGCAAGCCCGAGCCCGCTGCCCTGCCCGTGCGTCCCCGCGCCGCGATAAAAGCGGTCGCACGCTCGCTCGATCTCGTCGGGCGGAATGCCGGGGCCTGTGTCGAGGACCGTCAGGGCGATGCCGTTCGACTCGCGACGCAGCGTCACATCGACGCGTCCGCCGGGCGGCGTGTGGCGGATCGCGTTATCGAGCAGATTGTTGAGCAGCACGGCGAGCGCATGCGTGTCGCCGAGAATCGCGAACGCGTCGTCCTCGCTGCGCGCATCCTCCAGTTCAAGGCCGAGGTCGATCGACTTCGCCTCCGCAATCAGCGAGAAGTCCGACACGCGCGTCTCGCATAGCGTGCGCAGGCTCATCGGCGCGATGGCCGCCTCGCGTGCCGCGTCCTCGCGTGCCATGCTCAGCAACTGCTGCGCAAGATGGATCAGCCGGTTCAGCCGTCCGTCGATCTTGCCGACCGTCGCGTCGTCCACTTTCAGCGAGCCGTCGCTGATGGCGCCTTGTATCTGCAATTTGAGCGCGGTGAGCGGCGTGCGCAGTTCGTGGGCGGCATCCGCGATGAACGTGCGCTGTGCCTCCGCCGCCTCGTTGAGACGCGTGAGCAGGCCGTTCAGCGCATCGACGAGCGGACGCAGTTCGACGGGCGTGCTCGCGGCAAGCGACACGGGCGCGACCGATTCCGGCGAACGCGCGGCGAGCGACCGCGAGAGCCAGCGCACAGGCGCGAGACCGCGCGCCACAACCACGAGCACGATTACCACGACGACCGGTATCAAGAGCGCGAGCGGCCAGATGGTGCGCAGCGCGAGCGAAATGGCCATGTCCTCGCGCACGAAGTACGGCTGCGCCACCTGCACGAAGCGATCCGGCAAGGTCATGCCGAACGCGCGCCAGCGGTAGCCTTCGCGCTCGGCGGACCGGAAGCCGTCGCCGAAACGCGGCAGCGCGGGTTCATGCGGCGAGTGATAGATGAGCCGCCCGGTTTTGTCCCAGATGTCGATGACGAGCCGGTCGTCGGCGATGCCTACGAGGTCGTGGCTGCGTCCCTCCGCGACATCCGACGCAGTGATGTTGCCCGGCAGCGAGACCGCGACGGTGCGCAGCTCGTAGTCGAACAGTTCGCCCGCCTCCAGCTGCGCCATGTGAAAGATGCCGTAACCCGCGAGCAGACACGCCGCGGCGAGTCCGCAGATGAGCCAGCCGAGCAGCCAGCGCCGGATGGAGTTCATCCGATCCTCTTCAGCCGATAGCCTACGCCGCGCACGGTCACGATCTGCTCGGCGCCGATCTTGCGCCGCAGGCTGTGCACGTGGACTTCGATCGCGTTGCTGCCCACTTCCTCGCCCCATCCATAGAGTTTCTCTTCCAGCTCCGAGCGGCGGAATACGCGCGACGGCTCCTCGATCAACGCCTGAAGCAGCGCGAATTCGCGCGGCACGAGATTCAGCGCGACGCCGCCCTTCGACGCTTCGTGCGCGGCAGGATCGAGCGACAAGTCGCCGTGCGTGTACACGAGTTGCGTATGGCCCGTGCGGCGGCGCAGCAGCGCGCGCACGCGAGCGGCGAGTTCGTCGAGATCGAAAGGCTTGAGCAGATAGTCGTCCGCGCCGGCGTCGAGGCCACGAATGCGGTCATCCACCGCGTCGCGCGCCGTGAGGATCATGACGGGCGCATGGCCGCCGTTCTTGCGGTAGACGCCGAGCAGATCGAGGCCGTCGCGCTTCGGCAAGGTGAGATCCAGCAACACGAGGTCGTACACGTCGTTGCCGAGCGACAATTCGGCCGCGCGGCCATCCTGCGCCCAGTCCACGGTGTAGCTGGAGCGGCGCAACGCGGCCAGCACCGTCTCGGCGATCATTTCGTCGTCCTCTACCAAAAGCAGGCGCATGCCCTTCCCCAAGCTTTGACGTCGCGGCCATTCTCCTTGCGTCTTGCTTAAGCGCCACTTAACGCCCGGCACGCCGGACTTAAGGATCGCATAAGCAACCAGCCCGCACTATACCGCCAGGCGCGCCGCGAACCGTGCACGCGCGCTTCTTGGGTGCGAGCGACCGTTCTCGTTTTGCAGCGCGCATGCTGTGCTTATGGCGCTAATGCCGCGCGGTCTGCGGATGCGCCGGCGGGCGCACAGGCTTCGCGACGCTCGTATCCGACGCGGTTTACGGACGATGCTGCGCGGCTCGTCCAACTGCAATCTGCCGAAAGCCGTCGTGCCGCGGCTGCTGCCGTCGTCGCGGCGCGCTGTCGGCGAGAAGTCCACGCGGTCGGGCGTGACTCGGAACTCGCCCGGTCCGGTTCGAGCCCGGCTCTTGGCCGGGCTCTTTTTTTGTCCGGCGCGCGCTCGGGCTCGCTTAAGGTGAGGGTTTTCGGGAATCAGGTGGAGGAACCGCCCGCCGGCGGGCTTCTGCGCGTGGCTCAGGTGAGGTTTTTCGGGAGCAGCCTTTCTCCCCTTTCCCGCGAAACGCGCCAGTAAGCGCGAGGAAGGCACACGTTCCGTCGACGCGTGCTGACAGTTCGTCGGAGAACAACGTGCGGCGCCGTTCCGGGAACGATTCTCCAAAACCCGAAGCCGAGTCCCACGAAGCTCGAATCCGAGGCAGTCGCGATGCTTCTCCATCACCCTCGTCCTGCACGATGCCAATAGAGCCACGCCGAGCTAGCACTGCCACGAAGGCATTAAGATGCGCGGCGAACAGGCAATTGCTGATACAGACCGCTCGTGCTCCGACTCATGGCGGCAACGGGTGCCCTCAACGAATCGACGACGGATGCCGTGCGAGCGGCGTCACGTGCATCGTCATATACGGGAACAAGGGCAACGCCGACAAGATGGTGTGCAATTCGTCGTGCGAGTCGACATCAAAGACACTGTAGTTCGCGTACTCACCAACGACGCGGTGCAACTGCTGCCACTTTCCGGATCGCTGTAGTTCCTGCGAATAGGCCTTCTCGCGTGCTTTGATTTCATCGGCCTGTGCCGCCGGCATATCGTGCGGCAGACGCACGTCCATTCTTACGAGATACAGCATGTTTCCTCCTGAGGGGGACACTCCCGTTGCAAGCGAGAAGGAGCGTCATGTCGATGTTCTTGTTGACGCGCGCTTAAGCCTTCTTGTCGCGGCGGTAGAACGCCAGCTTGTCTTCGTCGATGTGCAAGCCCAGGCCCGGACCTTCCGGAAGATGCAAGTCGAAGTCACGATACTGCGGACGGGCCGTCACGATGTCATCCTTGAGCAACAGCGGTCCGAATAGTTCGGTACCCCATGCCAATTGCGGGAGCGCGCTGAAGCCGTGCGCGGATGCAATAGAGCCGATGCTGCCCTCGAGCATCGTCCCGCCATAAAGCAGTACGCCCGCCGCGTCGGCGATGGCAGCCGTGCGCATCATGCCGTAGATACCGCCCGACTTCGCGATCTTGAGCGCGAAGACATCGGCGCACGCGCCTCGCACCAGGTCGAGCGCGTCCTCTGGCCCGGTGACGGCTTCATCGGCCATGATAGGCACGACGAAGCGCGCAGCCAGTCGTGCAAGCGCGCCGCGTTGCTCGCGAGGCGTCGGCTGCTCGATGAGGTCGATACCTGCAGCTTCGAGCGCTTCGATGCCTAGCGCAGCATCGACTTCGTTCCATGCCTGATTCACGTCGACAGTGACTTTGGCGCGGTCACCCAGCGCGGCCTTGATTTTCGCCACGTGAGCCACGTCATCGCGCACGCTTCGGCGGCCGATCTTCAACTTGAAGACGTTGTGGCGGCGTTCGGCGAGAAACATCTCCGCTTCTTCAATGTCGCGGTGGGTGTCGCCGCTGGCGAGCGTCCACAGCACCGGAAGCGTCTCGCGGGCCGAGCCACCGAGAAGCGCTGACACGGGAACACCTAGGCGCTTGCCCTGTGCGTCCAGCAATGCCGTTTCGATGCCTGACTTCGCGAACCGGTTGCCTCGGGCGACCTTGTTGAGCTTGAGCATGGCGGCGTTGATGTTGGCCGCGTCCTGACCGATCAACGCTGGCGCCAGGTAGGTGTCGATGGTCAGCTTGATGCCTTCCGGAGATTCCTCGCCGTACGAGAGTCCACCGATGGTCGTGGCTTCACCGATGCCCTCGATGCCGTCGCTCGAGCGTAGGCGGATGATGACCATGGTCTGTTGCTGCATGGTCGCCATGGATAGCTGATGCGCGCGAATGGTCGGCAGATCGACCAGAATCGCTTCGACGGATGTAATGTGGGCGTTCATACCTGGAGCGGCAAGGTGGAGTGGTTGCTCCAGTATTGACCGGCAAAACACCGTGTGTCCAACACCTTGCACGTCTAATGCCATACTCGTCGGGTATGACGACTACCGCCCCCTTTCGACACGCGGGACGTAGGGGATGTGATGCTCTTCGTAAAGGCGATAAATGAGCTCGAGAATCTCGCGCAGGTCCCGGGATTCGTCCATTGCTCGCGTGCTCATGATAATGGGCGATACAAGCGTCGGGTCGTCGAGTTCCATATAGCTGACATCGTCCCGCTTCAATCCATAGACGCTACTGGGAACCACGGACACCCCTTCTCCTGCTGCGACGAGACCCAGGGCAATCTGAAGTTCGCGCACCTCGTAAATGCGCCGAGGCTTGAGGCCGCGCTCGTCGAATGCCGCCAGTACCTGGTCCGCATAGCTCGGGCGAGGCGCCTTGGGGAAGATGATCAGGGTCTCGTTGAGCAGGTCACGTAGCGCGATGACAGGTTTCGCGGTCGACAGCGGATGCCCGAAAGGGAGTGCGGCAATCAACTTCTCTTCCCGCAGCACGACCCGGCCGATGTTCGCATCTTCGTTCCTGATGCGGCCGAATCCGACGTCGATCCGTCCTTCTTTGAGCGCACGGAGCTGGTCCATCGTCGACATCTCGTGAAGACTCAGTTCTACAGTCGGGTTCTCGTCGCGAAAGCGCCGGATGATTTTCGGAAGCAAGCCGTAAAGCGTCGAACCGACGAAACCGACGGAAAGACTGCGCTCGATGTTGCCCACCCGCCTCGTCATCGATTCGAGTTCGGCCGTTTGAGCCAGCAACTGCGACGCGTGGCTGTAGAAGAATTTCCCCGTCTCGGTGAGCTTCAATGGCCGGGAGTTGCGCTCCAGAAGCTGAACGCCAAGCGTCTCTTCAAGCTGCTGTATCTGGCGGCTCAACGGAGGCTGGGCGATGTTCAATCGCTGAGCGGCGCGCGTGAAGTTTTTCTCTTCCGCGACGGCGACGAAGTACCGCAGATGCCGCATCTCCATCTCTATACCTCCAAGATATAGCCCGATACTAAAACAGTGTTGGACCGAGGGTTATTCGGTCCACTATCCTGCATTGACACGCTATTCCGACGGCCAATTATACCTTCTAAACATAGAAGGCCAGGCGAAAGGCGAGGGTTAACCCGACTGATAGAGAGATTCAGGAGCAGACATGAGCGTCAAAGTGTTCGACACCCCGGAAGTACAAGACCTGCTGAAAGCCGCCGCGAACCTGGGCTGTGACGATGGCAATGCGCGCGCCAAGCAGATCGTCCATCGCCTGCTGAGCGACCTGTTTAAGGCCATCGACGACCTCGACATGACGCCCGACGAAATCTGGGCCGGCGTCAACTATTTCAATAAGCTCGGTCAAGACGGCGAGGCCGCCCTGTTGGCCGCTGGCCTGGGTCTCGAAAAATATCTGGATATCCGCATGGATGCGGAAGACCGCGAAGCCGACATTCACGGCGGGACGCCGCGCACTATCGAAGGGCCGCTGTACGTTGCTGGCGCTCCTGTGCGCGATAGCGTCTCGAAGATCGACATCAACGCGGATGAAGACGCGGGTCCGCTGATTATCCGAGGCACGGTGACCGGACCGAATGGGAAGCCTGTGGCGGACGCAGTTGTCGAGTGCTGGCACGCGAACTCCAAGGGCTTTTACTCGCACTTCGACCCGACGGGCGCGCAGGACGACTTCAACCTTCGCGGCGCGGTAAGAACCGGCGCTGACGGCAAGTATGAATTCCGTACGCTCATGCCTGTGGGCTACGGCTGCCCGCCTAACGGCGCGACGCAGCAGTTGCTCAACGCCATTGCCCGTCATGGAAATCGCCCGGCGCACGTGCACTTCTTCGTGACCAGCGACAACACACGCAAGCTCACGACGCAAATCAACATCGAAGGCGACCCGCTGATTTGGGATGACTTCGCTTACGCAACGCGCGAAGAGCTCGTGCCGCACGTAGTCGACAAAACCGGCGGCCTCGCGCTCGGTCTCAAGAACGACGCATACAAGGAAATCGAGTTCAACTTCACGTTGACTCCGCTCGTGCAAGGCAAGGACAACCAACTGGTGAATCGTCCGCGCGTCGCCGTCACAGCGTAACTGCTCGTTGGCGGCCGCCCTCAGGCCGCCACCTCTGCGCACTACCCATCTGAACCGATACTGCGGGCTTCAACGAGAAGCCCGCAGGGAGACGACTCATGTCTGCAACTATCGATAAAGCGCGACAACTGGACGATTTGCTCAGCAATGCCGTTCAGGACGATAAGGAAAATGGTGTCTTCCGTTGCCGCCGCGACATTTTCACGAATCCCGACCTGTATGAACTCGAGATGAAGCACATCTTCGAGAGCAACTGGGTCTATCTTGCGCACGAAAGTCAGGTCCCGAACAACAACGACTACTACACCACGTATATCGGTCGTCAGCCGGTTGTCATCACTCGGGACAAAGCCGGCGAATTGCACGCGGTCATCAATGCGTGCGCGCATAAGGGCGCGATGCTCTGCCGTCGCAAGCATGGCAACAAGGGCAGCTTCACGTGCCCGTTCCACGGCTGGACGTTCTCGAACGCCGGCAAGCTGCTGAAGGTGAAGGACGAGAAGACGACGGAATATCCCGTGCAATTCAACAAACAAGGCTCGCACGACCTGAAGAAAGTCGCGCGCTTCCAGAGTTACCGAGGCTTCCTGTTCGGCAGCCTCAGCGAAGACGTCTTGCCGCTCGAAGACTATCTCGGCGAGACCAAGGTCATCATCGACCAAATCGTCGCGCAGGCGCCGGACGGACTCGAAGTGTTGCGTGGCAACTCGTCATACATCTACGAGGGCAACTGGAAGTTGCAGATGGAAAACGGCTGTGACGGCTATCACGTCAGCACCGTTCACTGGAACTACGCCGCGACCATGGGTCGGCGCAAGGTCGAAGGCACGAAAGCGGTCGATGCGAACAGCTGGAGCAAATCGGTCGCTGGCGTGTATGGCTTCGAACACGGCCATATTCTCTTGTGGACCAGAACGATGAACCCAGAGGTCCGTCCGGTCTACCAACATCGCGACGAAATCGCAGCACGCGTGGGCGAAGACAAGGCCAACTACATCGTCAATCAAACGCGCAATCTTTGCCTGTATCCGAACGTGTTCCTGATGGACCAGTTCAGCACACAGATTCGCGTGGTCCGTCCGATCAGCGTCGACAAGACAGAGGTCAGCATTTTCTGCTTCGCGCCGAAGGGAGAAAGCGCAGAAAACCGCGCCGTTCGCATCCGTCAATACGAAGACTTCTTCAACGTTTCGGGCATGGGCACGAGCGACGATCTGGAAGAGTTTCGTGCTTGCCAGGCCGGTTACGGTCCCACCACGTCCATGTGGAATGACATGTCGCGCGGTGCGCCGCTGTGGGTCCACGGACCCGATGAGAACGCAAAGGGTATGGGCCTGAATCCGCTCATCTCGGGTGAGCGCAGCGAAGACGAAGGTCTGTTTGTCGTGCAACACGAGTACTGGGCAAAGGTCATGCGGCAAGCACTTCAAAAGGAACAGGCGGAGGCAACGGTATGAGCTTCGAGTACCAGAAAATCTGCAATGCGCTCTATCAAGAGGCGCGTTTCCTGGATGACCGGCAGTGGGACGAGTGGCTCGACTGCTATACCGAGGACGTGACGTACTGGATGCCGGCCTGGGACGACGACGACAAACTCACCGAGGACCCGCAGAGCCAGATTTCGCTCATGTATTACCCGGACCGTGGTGGCCTGGAAGACCGCGTCTTCCGCATCAAAACCGAGCGAAGCGGCGCGTCCATGCCGGAACCGCGCACGAGCCACAACGTGACGAATGTGGAAGTGCTGGCCGAACGCGACAACGAAGTCGACGTCCGATACAACTTCAACACGCTCAACCATCGATACAAGATCACCGACCAGTTCTTCGGCACCATCTACGTCACGTTTCGGAAAGTCGACGACCGTCTGCTGATCTCCCGCAAGAAGATTGCGTTGAAGAACGACTACATCCGGCAAGTGCTCGACGTCTACCACGTCTGAGTGTGCTGCCGGTAGAGAAATGAAGTAGGAGGCAACATGTCCAGCTACAACATCGCACTGAACTTTGAAGACGGAGTGACCCGCTTCGTCGAATGTAAAGCCGGCGAGAAGGTCCTCGATGCCGCGTTTCGCGCCAAGATCAATCTGCCGATGGATTGCTCCGATGGCGTATGCGGCACCTGTAAGTGCCGCGCCGAGAGCGGCAGTTACGACCTGGGTGATGACTACATCGAGGACGCGCTGACCGACGACGAAAAGGACAGCGGTCTCGTGCTCACCTGCCAGATGGTGCCGCAGAGCGATTGCGTCATTGCGGTCCCGGCATCGTCGACCTCGTGCAAAACGGAACATAACAAGTTCTCCGCGACGGTCACGAAGGTGGAGCAGCACAACGACGCAGCCGTTGTACTCGAGCTTGACGTGGACGGTGTTCCGCCCGTGTTCCTGGCCGGTCAGTACGTCAATATTGACGTGCCGGGAACCGCTCAGCATCGCTCGTACTCGTTCTCATCGACGCCAGGCGCATCAAAAATCAGCTTCTTGATTAAGAAGATCCCGGGTGGCGTGATGAGCACCTGGCTCGAATCTGCTCAGCCGGGGAACACGGTGCAGATGACCGGACCGATGGGAGTTTTCTATCTGCGCGCTGTCGAGCGACCGCTGCTATTCCTGGCGGGCGGAACAGGACTCGCCCCTTTCCTGTCGATGCTCGAAGTACTCGTTCGCGCGAACTCGCAGCAGAAGGTACACCTCATCTACGGTGTAACGCGAGACCTGGACCTGGTGCTGGTGCAGGCGATCCAGGCGTACACGGAGAAGCTTCCGAACTTCACTTTCAGTACTGTCGTTGCGGATCCGGAATCCAGCCATCCACGCAAAGGCTGGGTGACCCAGCATGTGCCCGCTGAATGTCTGAACGACGGGGATGTCGACGTTTATCTTTGCGGCCCTCCGCCGATGGTCGACGCCGTACGCAAGTACTTCGACGACAGTGGCGTGAAGCCGAATAGCTTCCACTACGAAAAGTTCACGCCTAACGTTGCGCCGGTGATGTCATGAACGAGCGCAGGTTCGAAGGAAAAGTGATGGTCGTCACGGGAGCCGCGCAGGGAATCGGTCGTGGCGTGGCGCTGCGTGCGGCTGCGGAAGGCGCGAAAGTGGTGTTCGTCGACCGCGCCGACTTCGTCTCCGAGGTCGCAGTCGAGGCGACCGGCGCGGACACCGCCGGCTTCGTCGCGGACTTGGAAACTTACGAAGGCGCGGCCGCTGCCATCGACTTTGCCGTGCGGAAGTTCGGTCGGGTCGACATTCTGGTCAACGGAGTGGGTGGTGCGATTCGCATGCGGCCGTTCGCCGAATTCGAGCCGGCACAGATCGATGCCGAGATTCGCCGCTCGCTGATGCCCACTTTGTATGCGTGTCACGCCGTGCTGCCGCACATGCTAGCGCAAGGTGGCGGAACGATTGTGAATGTCTCGTCGAACGCCACGCGCGGGATCCGCCGCGTGCCGTATTCCGCCGCCAAGGGCGGAGTGAATGCGATGACTCAGTCGCTCGCGATGGAGTACGGCGAGCACAACATCCGTGTCGTCGCTGCGGCGCCCGGTGGAACGCAAGCGCCTCCGCGACGCGTGCCCCGCAATCTTGCCGGCGACAGCGAGCAAGAGAAGACCTGGATGGCCGAAGCGGTGAAGCAGGTCACTGAGTCGACGTTCTTTAAGCGTTACGGAACGCTCGAGGAGCAGATTGCGCCCATTCTGTTCCTTGCCTCGGACGAGGCAGGTTACATCACAGGTGCCGTGTTGCCGGTTGCTGGTGGAGACAACGGCTAAAGCCGCGAATGAATAACGATATCGGAGACGCCTCGATGAGTGAACGCAAAGCCATTGTCCCCGCTGGGATGGAAGCCGTGTACGAGAAGATTCGCTACGCGCCTGCTGTGAAGGTCGCGAACACGGTCTATGTCTCAGGCCAAATTGGCCGGGATGCCAGCATGAAGCTGGTGGCAGAACGCGAAGCGCAGATTGTGCAAGCGTTCGAGAATTTGAAGGCAGTGCTCGAAGCTGCCGGCGGCACGCTTGCCGACATCGTCGATGTGACCACGTTCCACACGGACATGCGCGACCTTCCGTTGTTCATGGAAGTGCGTGACCGGTATCTCAACACGCATCCCTTGCCTGCATGGACCGCTGTGGGCGCACACATGCTGGGTGGCGCCGCCGGATACATCATCGAAATCAAGGCTATTGCCGTGTTGGCTGATTGAACGTTTACCGCACGAATCTCAAGACGGAGCCGGTCTCTTGCTGCGGGTCGGAGGGGATATCGCAAAGGGAAAGAGTCGACTACGGACAAAAGGCTTCGGCTTATAGAACCGGAGACCGCGCGAATTCTTCCGCATTAGAAGACTTAGAGTCCGTCGGGTCGTGCTTGTTCGTCGACACTCTGCTTACTCGATGCGATCGACAAGTCCGACTATCGACAAAGCTCGAGCGTTATAAGTGCGGTCGATCGCTGGTAGCTCGGCATGCGACCCCTTGCAGTTTTCGAGCTGTTGAAGCATAGACGCGATTCCTCGTCCGTTGAGCAAAGGTGACCAGCTCGGAGCGTCGCGCAACCGCCGCGTTTCGAAGAACGCGCCAGCGGTGACGCAATCCCGCAAAACAAAGTGAATCGCGACCTCCGAGTCGAGGAGCATAGGTGCTATTTAAGGTCGCTAGCATGCGGTCCCGGAAATGCTCACCTACGCAATGTTCGGAGGTCTAAATTGTTCTGGGCGAGAGCCGAGCACACGGTGGGACCGAGCCATACGATCGAAAGGTGAGCATATGCGGGAGCCGAACTGCAGTCTTCGCGCGCCGCGCCAACACGCTGACGTAAGGCCGGCGCGGTATGTCGATAGCAAGCGGTGCGATCCACCGCTTCTTGATTGACGTTCGACTAGTAAGAAGCCGGAGTTTTGCGGCTGTTTCTTTGAGGCGGGAACGACTGTCTGCGCTCAGCGAGATGGTCGATGCTGTTCAAACAACCCCTCTCCAAACTTGCCCGGAACTTGGATGTCATCCGACACGTATCAGAACTTCACTCGAAGCTGAAACCCGATAGTGAACGGCAGGTCGCTGGACGGAATCGGCGGGATGAGAATGAAGTTCGCGCCGACGCGCTTGTAGTCCACCATCACCAGCGGCGCGGCCACGGGGCCGATCATGTGATCGTGGCCGATACCCCAGCGGCCGTAGTCATAGCCGGAGATCAGGCCGCCCATTGCCGCAAGCCTCACGAAGCCCCAATGGAGGAATTCGGGCGCCCAGACGCCGCCGCCATAAAACGACGGTTTCGACAGCGAGTTACGAAAATAGCCGCCCGTTACGGCCCACTGCGGCGCGAGCCAGCACTCCGCGCCAATTCCCGGATTGAATTGCTCGAAGTGCTTGTCCGGGTGAAAGTGGTGAGAGCCGATCATTGCGTCGATCCAGAGCCCGTCGTCACACCATGCCGCGTTCGCAGGCGACGCCCACGCGAACGCGGCCGAGACGATCAGCAGCGCGACAGTAGACCAGCGAGAACGGAGCGGGTAAAGGCGGTGCCGCAAGGAGCGCATGTTTTATCCGCCATCGCGCGTGGCCATGGCGCCTTTTTGAGATGAGAATCGACGCGAACTCTACATGAATCGCGTGATCTTCGCGTGCGCGGACGAAATGGGCGCGGCGGCCGTTGTATTCTGATTGCAGATGACGGTGTTACGGGAGTGAGTTCATGATGCACGCTGCGAGGCACTATTTGACGATGGTCTGCGCGGTTGCGCTGCTATGCGGATGCACGGCGTTTGAGGTCGTGACGCACCACGTTTCGGCGAACGAGGCGAGCGTTCCGGTCGGATTGTATGAGCTGGATGCGCACCATTGGAACGTGAGCTTCGACGTCGATCACTTTCATTACTCGCGATTCGATATGCGCTTCGACAAGGTTTCGGCGCGCCTAAACTGGAACGCTGGCGGAATTGCGGCGAGTCGCGTTGAGGCGACTATCGACGCGTCGAGCGTCGATACGAATGTGCCGCTGCTCGACCGGATGCTGAAGGGACCCGACATGTTCGACGCAGCGCGGTATCCGAACATCGCTTTTCAGAGCACGACCTTCGAGCGTACGGGTGATGACACCGGCACACTCACCGGCGACTTGACCATTCGCGGCGTGACACGGCCGGTAAAGCTGACTGTCACGTTCAACGGCCACGCGGTGAACCCGCTGACGAAACAGGAAACGCTCGGGTTCTCCGCCGACGGGCATTTCAGCCGCGCGGCGTTCGGCCTGACGACCTGGTTTCCCGCAGTCGGCGACGATGTCCACGTCGCCATTCAGGCGGAGTTCGGAAAGCAGAAGGAATAACTCGGAGGTCAGGCCGCAGTCCAGTCGAGCACGACTTTGCCGCTGTTGCCGGAGAGCATGGTCGCGAACGCCTGCTCGTAATCGTCGACGGAAAAGGTATGCGTGAGGATGGGCGAGAGATCGAGCCCGCTTTGCAGCATCGCGACCATCTTGTACCAGGTCTCGAACATTTCTCGCCCATAGATGCCTTTGATCTCCAGTCCCTTGAAGATGACCTGATTCCAGTCGATAGCCGTTTGCGCGGGCGGAATACCAAGCAGCGCGATCTTGCCCCCATGATTTATCGCTTCGAGCATGCCCGTGAAGGCGCTCGGCACGCCGGACATCTCCAGGCCGATGTCGAACCCTTCGGTCATGCCGAGCTCGCGCATGACGCCGCGCAAATCCTCTTGGGCGACGTTGACGGTACGCGTCGCGCCCATCTTGCGCGCGAGTTCGAGCCGATAGTCGTTGACATCGGTAATCACGACGTTCCGCGCGCCGACGTGCCGGGCAATGGCAGCCGCCATCACGCCGATCGGACCCGCGCCGGTGATGAGCACGTCCTCGCCGACGAGGTTGAACGACAGGGCGGTATGCGTGGCGTTGCCGAAAGGGTCGAAGATGGCGGCGAGGTCGTCAGAAATGCCGGCCGGGATCTTGAAAGCGTTGAACGCCGGAATCACGAGATATTCGGCGAAGGCGCCTTCACGGTTGACACCCACGCCGACCGTGTTGCGGCACAGGTGGCGTCGTCCCGCGCGGCAATTGCGGCAGAAGCCACATGTGATGTGACCTTCGCCCGACACCCGATCGCCGATCGCAAAGCCGCGCACTTCCTGGCCCATCTCGACGATCTCGCCGACGTACTCGTGACCTACATGCATCGGCACCGGCACCGTCTTTTGCGCCCAGTGGTCCCACTTCCAGATATGGATGTCCGTACCGCAGATCGCCGTCTTGCGAATACGGATGAGAACGTCGTTATGACCGACCTCGGGACGCTTCACGCGGGTCAACGTGAGGCCAGGCGCGCGTTCGAGTTTGGCTAGAGCTTTCATGTGCTGTTGATCCTGACGGTTGTCGTTGCGGTTTTCGCGTGCGGGCGAGCGATGGCCCTTTATGCGCATAAAGCTCTGCGCCGACTGAGTGACACGCTCACCGGATCACGCCAAGCGACCTTCCCACACGAGCGAAAGCCGCCACCGCGCGATCGATCTGCTCTGGCGTATGCGCCGCGCTCATCTGCGTGCGAATGCGGGCACGTCCCCGTGGCACCACTGGATATGAAAAGCCGATCACATACACACCTTCTTCGAGAAGTGCGTCGGCCATCCGAGAGGCGAGCTGCGCATCGCCGAGCATGACGGGAATGATCGGATGCTCGCCCGGCACGAGATCGAAACCGAGAGAAGACATCGCGTGACGGAAGCGAGCCCCGTTCTCGCGCACGCGCGAGCGGAGCGTCGCACCTTCATCGCTGTCAAGCAGGTTCAACACTTCCAGCGACGCCGCCGCGATGCTGGGCGCAAGCGTATTGGAGAACAGATACGGCCGGCTCCGCTGGCGCAGCAGTTCGACAATCTCCTTGTGAGCCGCGATGTAACCGCCGGAAGCGCCGCCGAGCGCCTTCCCGAGCGTGCCGGTGATGATATCGACGCGATCGATCACGCCGCAGTGCTCGGGCGTGCCGCGTCCTTTCTCGCCGATGAATCCGACCGCGTGCGAATCGTCAACCATGACGAGCGCGCCGTAGCGGTCGGCCAGATCGCAGATACCCGCGAGATTCGCGATGATGCCGTCCATCGAGAACACGCCGTCGGTAGCGATCAGCTTGTAGCGTGCGCCGGCGGCCTCGGCTTCTCTCAAACGCGCCTCGAGATCCGACAGATCGTTGTTCTTGTAGCGCAGGCGTCGCGCTTTCGAAAGCCGCACGCCGTCGATGATGCTGGCGTGATTCAGTTCATCGCTGATGATGGCGTCTTCTTCGCTCAGCAGCGTCTCGAACAGGCCGCCGTTGGCATCGAAGCAACTCGAATAGAGAATCGCGTCGTCGGTTCGAAGGAACTGCGCAATGGCGTTTTCCAGCGACCGGTGCACGGTCTGCGTGCCGCAAATGAAGCGCACCGACGCCATGCCGAAGCCGTCGGCGTCGAGGCCCGCTTTGGCTGCTTCGATCAGACGCGGATCATCTGCAAGCCCCAGGTAATTATTCGCGCAGAAGTTGAGGACGACCCGTCCATCCGCGAGGCGGATCTCCGGCGACTGCGGACTCGCAATGACGCGCTCGTTCTTGTAGAAGCCCGCAGCGCGAATATCGTCGATGACGTCGCGCAGGTAGGACAAATATCGGTCTCTCATGGCGTGGTCCGGTTGCATCCGCGTACGCACGCGGTCGTTTAGCCCTGTTATAGTCGAAACATCGCATTGGACACGTTCGATATTTCGAACGAAATTCCAATATGGAGAACACTCTAAGGGAAGAATCGCGTCATGGCAAGTTCGCGCTCAGAACCGACGGCCGCCGAATCAACGGCGGCCGGACCTGTGCCGCCGCGGGTCGGCGAGTACATTCAACGGCTGCGCAACGAAAGAAAGCTGACGCTCGACGATCTGTCGCGCGCGGCGGGCGTATCGAAGTCGATGCTGTCAGAGATCGAGCGGGACAGAGCGAACCCGACTATCGCAGTAGCATGGCGGCTGACAAACGCGCTTGGCATCAGCTTGGACCAGTTATTCGCGCAACAACGTCCTGCGGAGGCGATCCGGGTCGCGAGCCCGCACGACATACCGACCTTGAGCGGTGACAACGGTGGCTATCAATTACGCGTCTGGGGGCCGATAGAACTCGCGGGCAAGTTCGAGTGGTACGAGCTCACGTTGCAGGCCGGCGCGGCGCTGCGCTCCAACGCTCACGAGCCAGGCACGCGCGAGCATTTGACGGTTTTGAACGGAACGATCGAAGTGGAAGTAGCCGCGCTGACGCGTCGTCTTAAGACAGGCGAGACCGCGCGTTATGCAGCGGACGACAGTCACGCGATTCGCAACGCGGGGCGCTCGGAAGCCAAGGCGTTGCTAGTCGTGATTCATGGTTGATTCAGCGAACGGGCGTCGCTGACTTTATGCGCATCAAGTTATTGTCGGCGTGCGGGCCACGCAAAGCGGGGGCGTTCAGTGGACGCCTCCGCTTCGAATAACACTGTGATGGCTGGTTCTCTCGTTACGGGTTTTTCCGCACGCTGTCTTTCAGATCTTCGTGGACATCGCCCGCTCCCTTCTGAATCTTGCCGGCGACCTGTTGCATGTCACCCTTCGCCTCTTGCGCGGGATCGTCAGTAGCCTTGCCGACGACCTCGTTGATCTTCCCCTTCACTTGTTCGCCGACGCCCTTAACTTGGTCCTTGTTCATCGCTTTTCTCCTTGAGGTTCAGCGGGAAACAGTCTCGATGCTGATCGCAGAAACTGATGTGCGGCTACAGAGGTCTGCTCCGAGCACAGTTTCAGGATGCGCTATCCCACCACCTTTCGGCAGCCGCGGATGTCTGAACAACGCGTAGGCGGAATCGCACATACACCGAGTGAGAACGGCGCGACGCTATTTTCAGGCGCGAAGATACTGTATATTTATACAGTACAAAGACCGGTGCGAGAGGTGACAACATGGAGTCAAACGGCGAACATCTGAGCAAGAAACAGTTCGAGCGGGCCGTGCGCGACCTGGAAAGCATCACGCGGCAGATAGCGGCTCGCTACATCGACAAGGGCGTGCCGTTGACGTGGCGCCTCTTGCACGCCATCGAAGCCGAGGCAGTTGCAGACCTCGGGTTTGCGGGGCGTCACGAAGCCGCGCTGCGTGAATTGTTCGCGCGCCCCGACAACTTTGCCTATCCAGAAACTGACGACGTAGTGGACATCGCGTCGTCCGACGCTTTGCCGGCAGTCTTCGGCTTCGCCGTCGATGCGTACGAGTGTGCTGCCCGGCAAGGCCAGCCGCGACTAGCCCTCGCGGGCCATTGATTGGGCGAGGCTACGGATCGCGGCCCGAGGTCGTGCCAAGCTGACTTCGCCGATGAGCATACGGGCGCAGCAAGCGCGCAGGGTTCGATACAGTGGATGGTTGACGCCCGCCGCGCGAAGCCCGACTCTTTCTGCAAAGCGAACAGCGTCATATCGCCCTTTGAACACAATGCCGACTACCACCGATCTCTTCGACCAACAGCGGGCGGACTGGCAGGCCGACCCGCACGCTGCCTTCGACGCATGGCTTGCCCAACAAGAATTCCGTGCGTCTTCGGCAGACGTTTATCGCGCGCAATGGGGCAACTTCCTCGAATGGCTTCAGGCGAAACGGGCGACGCTCCATACCGTCCAACGGCCGGTCATCGAACAGTTCGTCTCGCAGCTCGACATTCGGCGTCCGCAGCGGATGCGCTACTTGCGTTTGATCGAACGCGTGCTCGATCACGTGCGGAAAATCGAGGCCGCGGGGACCAATCCCGCGCGGTTCATCGCGCAGGATGGCGATGCAGCCTGGCGCAAAGCCCGCGACAACGAGCCAACCGGCTTTCTGACGCACGACGAGCGCGCCTTGCTGATCGCGCATCTGTTTTCGCCTTTGGGCGCGCTGCCTGCCGGACAGCGGTGGCGTGAACAACGCGACCGAGCACTGGTTGCCGCCTTTTTGGGCGCAGGGGTGAAAACCGGCGAGGCGGCGCAGTTGACCGTCGATTGCTATGCGCCTGGCGCGCCTTACATAACAGTCGATGCATCGAATCCGCTTTTGATCCGCCAGGCGCGCCTTGCGCCGTTCGCCGTCGAGTTGCTGGACGGCTGGATCACCGAGCGCCGAGCAGCCGGGCTGGAGGGCGAACTGCTCTTTCCCGCGGCGCCGTCCGGCCGGCCGATGCACAAGGCGACGATGCTACGCGCCATCGATGCGGTCGTCGCTGCGTCGGGCATCGCAGCGTCTCGCGTCGCGCGAGCCAGCCCGCAGACGCTTCGCAACTCCTACGCGGCGGAGCTGTTCGACGAAGGCGTCGAGCCCGAGCACGTTGGCCAGTGGCTAGGTTTTCAGCAGATGATCTCGGTGCATCGGCTGCACCGGGCATGGCAGGACTGGATGGGTGAGCAAATACGGGAGCGCGATATTGCTCAGGCCCGTGCCGGTTCGAGCGACGAGGCAGGCATCACGGGACTCTGACGACGCTCCCGAAAACGCTCACCTTATCGCTCGGACGAGCCGGTGCGCCATCAGGCGCGAACTTTCGAGGCATGGCGGAAGCCATACAACGCCGACAATTTCGACGAGGCCGGCCCGGACGTTCGCTCGCATTTGGGACAACACAACTCGTATTCGTCCTCGTGCAACTGCAATTCAGGCTCTCCGTCTTCGCAGCCGGGGCAGGCCCCCGGCACGGCCACATACGGATCGGCTTGCGTTCCGAGGGCAGCGATCTCTTCGTCCGCGAGCCGTCCTTCCGCGACCAGCGACGCGAGCAATTCGCCGACTTCCGTGCTCATGCGAGCCCGCACCCGGTGGGCGTCACGCTCGCGCGTGAGTGCGTCGATCTCGTCGGACTGCGCGCGTACCTGCGACTCCAGGCGATCGGCACGACTGCGCGCGACGCTAAGCTGTTGAATGAATTCGAACTCCTTGCGGCCGGCTTCGCGGATGCTCGCCTGATAGGTCGCGGCGACACCTCTTAGGCCGTCGAGTTCGACAAGCATCGGCTTGACGCGGCGCTCTGCGTCCTTTACGGCGTCGTTAATTTGCTGGGCGTAACGTTCTGTGTTGCTACGCAATTCGTCTTGAAGTTCGTCTAGCCGGTCGCGCAGACGCGCCGTTTGGGATTGCTCTGTCGCAAGACGCTCCGCAAGAGCCGAGTTCTCAGCCTGGGACCGCGCAACTGCGTTGCGAAGTTCTTCTTGAATCTCAAGCTCGCGCTGGCGCAGCCGGCTTACTTCGGATTCGAGCGACGCTATGCGCGCCGCGGCCGATTCGGCTCGACTCTCGGCAACTTGGCGTGCCTGCTCCATCGCTTCGCAGCGAATCTCTGCTTCGTGCGCGCTCGCTGCAGCATGCCGAGTCATCGCATCCACTTGCGAGCGTTCATCGTCGAACGTAGCGGCCGCCTGCCGCCTGGCTTCGTCGAAAAGCTCCGCCAACAATTCGCCCGCGCGTTCCTGAAGTGCCTGCGGGATGCCGCCTGCCTCGACACGCACGCGAACACTCGAGCGCACGGTTTCCCAAAACGCGTCGATGTCTCGCGGGATGTCGGTGGCACTCCCGACCTGCGTCAGATCTCGAACGGTCGTGACCGACGGACGGATTCCGAGGTCGAAGAATAATCGTCGGCAAGCGTGCTGGGAGAGTTCGTGGCGACGGGCGCCGGCTGAACGCATTCTTTCTAGCTCTTGGCGAACGGTGTCGCGCAGGTGCGAGTCCATTGATCCTCAACTAGACATGTTATGCCTGTCACGTTTTACGTTTCAGGCGATACAACAAGCGACTTGGGTTGCAGAAACGCGGTTATTTTGCTGCCCGCCGTGCGTTTCGAGTACGCGATGCTGGCAATTGTAGACCATCCGTTGTGAAACATGATGAGGATGTTCTTCTAACTTCGTGATTCGACACGGTTTAGTGTGATCGCGAGAGAAAACGCACTGTTCCACAGGTGTTTCGTACGAAAAATCAGTCCTTGTGCAATGACGTTGGGGCGATCTTCTGCATTCAAGCGCGCAGCTTTGAGAGTAATAGAAGTAAACACCCTTGAACCCTTGTTGAAACAGTTAACGCCTCTGCAAACCCTTATGGAGCAAGGCTCTCCGGCCGTCTCGGTGAGCGTTTGCGGGATACATGGTGAGTCTCTACGGGTGTCGTGGGTGGTCGGCTTCGGGAGGCTCAGTGAGGAGAAGCAGGATACATAGTGAGCGGCTTCAGGGAAGCGAATCTTTCGATAGGTGAGCGAATACGGGATAACAAGGCATTGAGCGCCTGATGGCGCCGTGGTGGCCGAACTTCCGTGTGTTCGCGTCGGTGAGACGAAGCAGGAGCCGTCCAGTAGCATCCGTTCTGTACTTTTTTGTGTAGTTTTTTTCCTTTGGTGAGCATTTACGGGCCAAATTCGTCCTCCAAGGTGAGCAAATGCAGGAGCGAGAGCCGGCTTGTAGAGGCTAAAGACGTGTTCGCACCATCCGAGGTGAGCCTTTGCGGGAGCGCAAAGGACCAGCGCAGTGGCCAAAGGTGAAGGTTTTCAGGAGCGAATTGTCCGTTGAGCCGGCCCACTCGTGATCGGTGAGAACATTCGGGATATGCGAATATTGGGCCGCGCCGCGCACGTCCTGCAGAGACTGTGTAGTTTCATCAACGACTTAGACCACACCTGTAAAGTATGTTGGAGGCCTTGGAAGCCCTTTGCCTCGGCTGCAAATCCGAGCACTGGCTAAAGTGAGCATTTTCGGGAGCACCCGACGTCAACGGACAACGCATTCTTCTGAAGCCGCCTTTCTTGCGTGCCTTGCAGCTGCGCTAATCTCAGAGGTGAGTGCTTGGCGGACGCCTCAGGTGAGTTTTTTCAGGAGCCGATTTGCATGTCCCGCGTCGGCAAGGTGAGACGTTTCGGGACTCGGCGTCCCCAGTTCCAGCATGCGCGGCAGTTGCGAGAGCCGGTGGATGACTTACCTCGCGCGTAAAGGTGAGGCTTTGCGGGAGCGACTGCCGCTAAGTTTGCCCAACAGCGACTACTAGCCGCCGCAGCGCTTACGGCGCGACGGTATCGACTGCTGTCCTTATTCGAGGAGCTTCGCGATGAGCGCGGCACCGGCCTGCGCGCACGTGCTGCAAGGACGCACTGCGCAAAAGAGATCGAACGACTTTCCGGTGTCTCGCGTGCGCCACACCATATCTTCGTAACGAAATCTTCTTTAGGTGAGTATTTTCGGGAACCTTGTCGTACGCCAAGGCCGTGGGCTAAAAACACAGCGGTCCGTTTACCCGCGCGGGCGCTCGACGCATCTGCTAGCGACAACCGGTGAGTGGTGAGCCTTTTCGGGAGCGCACCGCAGTGAGTCGCCGAACTGCGTTCGCGATCACCGTTCAAGGGTGAACGCACCCGGTAGACGCGAATCACCGCGCCCGTTATGCTTGCCGCAATACTGAATTTGATACCTGTATGGCGACCAGGCGCGCAAAGAAGACCGACGTAGTCAGCCCCAGCTCCGCGGAACTGCGCAAGGCCGTTGAGGCCATCGCGATTCAGCCTAAGAGTGGGAAGATCACGCTGCTGACGCGCAAGCTGTTCAACGTGTTGCTCGCCGTCGCCCAACAGGCGGACGAGTCCGGTGATACCTATCGCGCGCTGCTCTCCGACATAGTCGCGAATTCGGCCTTCGATTCGAACGACACGGCACTGGTCAAAGAACACTTGCGCCGCATGGTCTCGGTCCAAGTGGAGTGGAGCACGGGTACATCGAGCCAGAAACCCGGCCGCAAGTGGGGCATATCCACACTCATCGCGGACGCGGAAATTCTCGAGGACCCGTCGACGCGTCGGGTTTGGGTCGAATTCTCGTTTGCGCCAAAGATAAAAAAGAAGCTGCTTGACCCGGTTCAGTATGCCAGGTTGAGTCTCCAGTTCCAAAGCCAATTGCGCAGCAGCGCTGGCCTTGCGCTCTACGAGATCTGCGTCCGATATCTGACGAATCCCAGCCATCTGACCATGCGCGAAACGTGGGAATGGTGGCGGCCGATCCTGTCCGGCACGCCCGATACGGAAGCCGGCGATGAGGCAAAACGCGAGTACAAGTACTTCAAGCGTGACTACCTGCGCCCCGCGATTGCCGAAGTCAACGCTGTCACGAATATCTTTGTCGAACTGGTGGAGCATCGCGAGGGGCGTCGTGTCGCCGAGATTCAATTTCGCGTGACCGAGCGCAAGCAGCCGATGCTGGCGCTGGACGAGCATCCGAATGTTTTCGACAGCACGCTCGTCGACCGCATGGTGAAGATTGGCATCCCGCTGAAGGAGGCGCAGACACTCTACGCCGATAGCGAGGAGAATCGCATCCGCGCCGCTTTGCTGATGACGGAGCAGCGCATGCGCAGCACGACCCTACCGCCGGTTCGCAGCGCAGCCGCTTTGTTCAAAGATGCTCTAAAGAAGGGCTATGCGCCGCCGGTCGAAGCCTTGCCGTCCGCTGCGAACGGTGCATCACCGCGGGCCGGTGCGCCGAGCGCCTCGGCGGCGGACGATCTGAAAGCGCGGTTGTTAGGGGAATTCTCGGCCTTCCGACGAAAAGAAGCCCGCGCGATGTATGAAGAGCAAGGTGAGGAAGAACGGGAGCTGGCACGTCAGAGTTTCGAGCAAGAACTGTTGCCGGAGCTTGGAGCGCATATGCGCGACGATTGGCGAAAGCGCGGATTGGATTCCAAGCTCGCGGAAACATCGTTCTTTGACTGGCTCGCCCGGCGGACGTGGGGCGAGCCGACCGATGGCGACTTGCTCGCTTTTACGCTGAGCCAGTCGCGAGCGAGCTGACGAGGCGGCGCGCCCCGTCAGCTGCGCACCGTTAATTCTGCGTGTTGGCCCGTTCCAACATCGTCTCGATCTGATGCAGCAACTCGTCGCGTTTCTCCCGCGACAAGCCCCGCAGTCTCAATTCCAGCCGGTCTTCTCCATAAGATTTCAGATCCCCGACTGCAACGCCGTCCAGCTTAACCTCTAGGCGTTGCGCGTACCGTTGGCGACCGAGCGGCTTCGGTGCCTCTTGCGCACTCGCGCGCCCCTTCACGATATCGGCGACCTGGCGAGTGCTTAGGTCGTCCGAGGTAATCTTATTGATGAGCCTAAGCGTCGCGTCGCTACCACGCGCAGCGTGGTAGCGCGAGATCTGGTACGCCATATTCGAACCGAACCGGTCCGGCCGGGCCACCATCTCCTGCATCACGTTTTCGGGGAGCTTCGCGATAGACAGCGCGACCGCGATTGTCGATTCGTCGAGGCCGAGATGTTCGGCCAATTCGCGCTGGCTCTGGAAGTGTTGCTCGTCGAGGAACCGACGCCACACGACCGCGTTGTCGAAGACGGTCTGCGAATCGCGCTGCACGTTGAGGTCGTAGCCGAGCTTGTAACTCTCGATGCCGATCGGCAAGTCCACGACGACTGCCTTGACCGTGTCCTTGTTGGCCTCCTTGAGCGCCCGCACGCGCCGGCCGCCGTCGCTCACGAAGAACATGCCAGGTTCATCGTAGTCAGGAATGACGTGGATGGCTTGCTGTTGACCCTGTTTCGCCAGGTTCACTGCGAGTTCGGCGATCGAGGCCTTCAGATAGAAGTGCCGTGGGTTGAACGGGCTAGGCTTGATTGCCTTAAGCGGCAAATCAATGACCTGCCCTGCCGTGTATCGATTCGCTCGTCGCCAAGCTCGATACGGCTCGGATTCGTGTACTGCATCATTGTCGGATCGCTCCTCGGAGGCGAATGCGCTCGACCGGCCATTGGCTGCGGCTTGCGACACCTGCTGCAGGTCGACGATGCCGTCGATCGCGTTGAGTCGATCGAGCGCGGTTCTCTTCTCGCTGCTCGTGGTATCGGGACGGGCTTTGAAGCCCTTTGCGAACTGCGACGGTTTCATTCAGGGTCCTTTATGCGCATAAAGTCAGGCGACGATGGCCAGGATCTCGTCGGCACACGCGCGGATCTCGGCCGCTGCGAGCCGTGAGCCGCGATCTGTCATTTGCAGCACAGTCTGACCGAGCGCCATGGCTTGTTTGTAGCACTCACGCGTCGGGATCTGCGTCTTCAGCAGCGGAAAGCCGAGTTCCTCAAGCGCGACTTTTAATTCTCGCGTCAGCATGCGTTTTTCTTCGGTCTTGTTGAGCAGGAACACCGCGCGTAGGTCTTCGTTCATGACCTGCGCCTGCTGCACCAGCTTGACGAGTCCGATGCTCGACCAGTAATCAGCGGGCGAGGACGACGTCGGAATGACTGCGATGCTTGCGGCTAGGAGCACCACGCCCGACACCTTTTCCGTGATCGACGGCGGACAGTCCACGACGATGATGTCGTAGTCGTTGATGAACTTCCTGATCTCGCGGTGGATTTGGCCGCCCGCCTCGGAAAGATTCACTACCGGAAACGGAATGCCGGACGCGTCTTCCGAGGCGGCGCTTGACCAATGAATAAGCGTGTTCTGGCCATCAGCGTCGACGACGAGCACGCGCTTGTTCTTTTCATGGAAGGCCGCGCCTAGGTGCATCGCTATTGTGCTTTTGCCGACACCGCCCTTCTGTTGCGTGATCGCTATGATTTCCGCCGCCACGGTTCGCTCCGAGAATGTACGCTTGGAATTCTACATAGCGATAGAGTTTTTTCCAGCGATATTGGACGTAATACTACGCGTTAGCTAAACGGATAAGGCTTTATGCGCATAAAGCCCCTTTCGGCGCAGCGGCAGTGTGCTTTATGCGCATAAAGTCTTGCGCGCCCAATCATCCGCCTGGCGTTGGGCAGTATCGGAAAATCGCCTATGCTTACCGCTCACGTACTTGGCGAGGGTCGCCATGACAGTCCGTAACCTCGACACTCTTTTCGCCCCGCAGTCAATTGCGGTCATAGGCGCCTCCTCACGCGCGGGCAGCATCGGTGAGATGGTATGGAAACGGGCAACTTCGTCTGGATTCGCCGGCCCTGTCTGGCCCGTGAATCCGCGTTACACATTACTGGAGGGACAACGCGTCTTTCCAGACGTCTACAGTCTTCCTGATGCGCCGAGCGTCGCGGTATTGTGTACACGGCCCGAGACTTGGCCCTCGCTGATTGAAGCTCTCGGTCGGCGAGGAACGAAGGCGGCGGTCATCATCGGCGAGGCGCACGAGAGCCGCTCCGCTGCGTCGAATGAGCCATCGGTCGATTCATCGCAGCTCGACTGGACAACTCGCACGCTGGCTGCCGCCCGCCCGCATTTGCTCCGCGTCGTTGGGCCGGCGAGCCTTTGCGTCATGACGCCTTCAATCGGCGCCTGTCTCGGTGCGCCGGTGTGCGACGTGAAGTCGGGCGGAGTCGCATGGGTGTCTGCATCCAACGCGCTGACGAATGGGGTCTTGGGATGGGCCCGCGCTCGCGGCCTCGGCTTCTCGAGAATCGTGGCCCTTGGGGACGAAGCCGATGTTGACGCCGGGGACGTCGTCGACTTCCTGGCGAGCGACGCGTCCACGCGCGCAATTCTTCTCGCCATCGAAACGATAAGCGCAGCGCGAAAGTTCATGTCCGCTGCGCGTGCGGCCGCGCGGAACAAGCCCGTGCTCGTGCTGCGCACCGGTCACGACGACCCGTTCGATCGCCTGTACGGCGCTGCATTCAGGCGCGCGGGGCTCGTGCGCGTCGACTCACTCGACGACCTTCTCGACGAAATCGAGACCCTCGGCGTAGGCCGCGTCGCCGCTAGCGACGTGGCGACCGTCGTCACGAGTGATCGCGGCGTGGCGGCGCTCGCGAAAGACGCGTTCGGCGCGGCGGGAGGGGGGCTCGCCCCCTTTCCTGCGGCTGCCCGGGACGCCGTTGCGATCGCATTACCGAAAGCGGAAGGGAGCAATCCACTGCTGCTCGGCGACGACGCGGCAGCGAACGACTTCGGTGAAGCCCTCCGGGCGCTCATGCCGTATCGCGAGACCGGGACGGTGTTCGTCGTGCATGCGCCGACGCACAGCGCACCGGTCGCGGACGTTGCGCGCACGCTGATCGCGGAGCGTCAGCATAGCTATCGCGGTCTGCTTGCGTGCTTCTTCGGATGCATCGATGCGGCGACGCGCGATGATCTTCACGCAGCGGGGATTCCCGTGCATACGACGCCGCATCGACTAGCGCGCGGCTTCGCGCGACTGGTCGATTTCCGGCACGGCCGTGAACTGCTCATGCAGACGCCGGACGGCGTACCCGCAGACGTGCCGAAAGACATCGACGATGCGCAGCAGGAAGTCCGCGAGGCGCTGGCGAACGGCACGACCGAGTTGAGTGGGGCGCGCGCATCGCGCATTCTCGTTCGCTTTGGCATCGCCGTGACGCCGGGCCCTTGCGGTGCACAGTCCAGCGACGGAGTCGAAATACAAACGCGCCTTCTCAATCATCGCGTCTTTGGCCCTGTGTTCGAGTTCCGGGCAGAGGGCGCGCTCGGGCTCGCGGATGCGCTTCATGAATTCTCGCTGCCGCCGCTGAATCCGGTACTCGCTCGCGATCTGATCGCACGCTCGCAGCGCTCACGGGAGTTGCCGGGCGACATGCTGCTTCACGCGCTCACCGCGTTGTCGCAACTGGTCTGTTATGTCGAGGAAATCGTCGCACTCCGGCTGACGTTGAAGGTGACGCGCGACTCAGTTGCCGTGCACGAGCCGCAACTCACGTTGGGCGCGCACCGCAAGCCGCTTGCGATTGTCCCGTATCCGCGCGCGATGGAAGAGACGCTCGACTGGCGCGGCATGCGCATCACCGTGCGCCCCATTCGACCGGAAGACGAAGACGCGCATCGGGCATTCGTTGCTGCGAACACGGCGGAAGACTTGCGACTGCGCTTCTTCGGCGCAGTGCGCAGCTTCGATCATTCGCAACTCGCGCGAATGACGCAGATTGACTACGACCGCGAGATGGCGCTCATCGTGACCCGAACGAATGCAGACGGCGCGTCCGAGACGCTTGCTGTCGCGCGCGCCATCGCCGACCCGGACAATGAGACGGCCGAGTTCGCGCTCGCCGCGCGCTCCGACATGAAAGGGCAGGGCCTAGGCTCGCTGCTGCTCACGCGAATCATCGATTATGAGAGAAAGCGCGGCACGCGATGGATGATCGGCGAAGCCCTGCGGGAGAACGCGGGCATGATCGGGCTGGCGCGCAAGCTCGGTTTCGAACTGACGCGCACCGACGACCCGGGCGTCGTCGGTTTCAGGATGCGGCTCGGCGAGACACCGGCACAACCGCCGTCCGTCGCGCGCAGTTAGGCGCCGATCTTCGAGAGCGCGTCGTCAATTTGTTCGCGCGATAGCGACAGTTCGTTCAGCAATGCTTCGGCATACGAAGCGCCGGTTTCGCGCTCGAGCCGCGCGATAGTGAGTGCGCAGCGCGCGGCGTCCTTCGGCGTCGCGATGAACGCCTTCACGGAATGTCCCGCCGTGAACGCTTCGAAGAGCGGCGTGCGAATCTCGTCGGGCAACGCGCGCGACGTCCACTGGTACGGCTTGCCGTTGTACGTCAGTTGCGGCGGCAGCGTGCGCTCTTTCTTCGCAGCGGGGATCAGGCCGTAGGTGCGCGCCGCTTCGCCGATCTGCTCGGGCGAGAAGAGTTCGTCCGGGCTAATGTCGAACTGCGCGATGTGCGCTTCGATGGCCTGCATGGCGGCGGCGCGATCGTCGCGTTTTTTCTGCGCGCGGGCGACGATGTCACGCAGTTCATCGGCCTCGTCGGTCGTGATGGTGAAGCTCGCTTGTTTTTGTTGAAGCTCGGAAAAGCGCAGGAACTCGGAATCGGAGAGAAGTTTCGCCATGGATGATGCGTCGAGATAGGCACGGCGGCTCGCAATGGGCAGCCGCTAATTTGAGAGGGCCGCCATTCTAACGTGATCCGCGCGGGGTTCTGACGCGTGACATCGAAAGCGCGGCTGCGGCATCTCTCAGCAGCGAGGTGACTTCCTCGATGGACGGCGCCACGTACTCGTCGATCCGCCGCATATACGGACACGTTAGCGCCGCGATCGCTTGCCCGGACGGACCGAGCAGCGGGAACGTCACGTCCGTGATGCCGAAGGTTTGCTGACTCTCCTTCTTCGAGAAGCCTGCTTCCCGAATTCGTCGGTAATCGGCGTCGAGCACGCCGCGGTCAATCGGCAATTCCCCTTTGACTTTCGTATGCTCGGCCAACATGTGGTCGCGCTGTTCGTCGGTCTGAAAAGCCAATATCACGCGGCCCGACCCCGTGTCGATCAGTCCGACGCGCGAGCCGAGACGCACGGAAATGCCCCAGGCGCCCGGACCGTCCACCTGCGCGATGACGAGCAAGTTGCCGCGGTCATAGACGGCGAGATGCACCGATTGCTCCGCGGCGTCGGCGAAACGCTGCATGACGGGCAACGCCTCGGCGATCAGCCGGTTCATCGGCGGATGACGGTGCGCGAGCGCGTACAGCTTGAGGCTCAACGAGTAGCGGTCGCCTTCGGGCGAGCGCACGACGTACTGGCGCGCAACCAGCCGCTCGAGCATGCGATACATCTCGCTCGCGTTGCGCCCGAGCAGCTTCGTAATTTCCGCACGCGTGAGCCCCGACTTCTGCTCGGCCAGCAATTCGAGAATGTCCAGTCCCTTGTCGAGGGCAGGCGCGCGATATCGGTCGGCATCGTTGTCTTCCGCGTCCACGGAGGCTGGCGTCTGTCGGTTCATGTTTCGGCGTACGTCAGGGCGTCCGGCCACGGTGCTTAGGGAATACACCGACCGCTTGTTGCCGCACCATCCTTGACTTGGTTTTGTGCGTCTATGAATAATACGTTCATTAATGAATGTTTCGCCACCCCGAGCGCTAGATCCGCCAACCGCTCGATCCGCAGTCCATCGCATCAACTCTCCGAGGCTTGCAGATGACCGCTGAAACGCAGGACGTTTTGCCCCGACGCCGAATCGGATCGACTTCGCTTGAAGTGACGGCGCTGTCGCTCGGCACTGCGCCGCTCGGCGGCCTCTATCACGAACTGACGGAAGACGAAGCGCGCGCCACTGTGGATGCCGCGTGGCAAGCGGGCCTCCGCTTCTTCGACACCGCGCCGCACTACGGTCATACGAAGGCGGAGCATCGTTTGGGCGATGCGCTGCGCCGGTATCGGCGGCAAGACTTTGTTCTTTCCACGAAGGTCGGCCGCCGTTTCGTGCCGCGAACGACGCCCGATGACGGAAGCGAAGGCTGGGCGAATCCGCTGCTGTTTCAGGCGATCTACGACTACACCTACGACGGCATCCTCCGCTCGTTCGAAGACAGTCAACATCGGCTCGGCATGATCGATATCGACATCGTGCTCATTCACGATATCGGCCGATACACGCACGGCGACAAGAACGCGCACTATTGGCGGCAGTTGACGGACGAGGGCGGTTTTCGCGCGCTCGATGAGTTGAAGCAATCGCGCGGCGTCAAAGCCGTCGGGCTCGGCGTCAACGAAGGCGCAGCCGTCATGGAAGCGATGGCCGAATACGACATTGACTGCGCGCTTCTCGCCGGACGTTACACGCTACTCGAACAGAACACGCTCGACGATTTGCTGCCCGAATGCGAGAAGCGCGGCGTCAGCATCCTGCTGGGCGGAGCGTTCAACTCGGGCATCCTCGCACGTGGCCTGGATACGAACGCGCACGGCGATCTCAAGTTCAACTACGGCGACGCGCCCAAAGAAATCGTCGAACGCGTCGGCAAACTAGAGCGAGTCTGCCGCGACTTCGGCGTCGCGCTCTCCACCGCGGCGCTCCAGTTTCCTTATGCGCATAAAGTTGTAGCCACCGTGCTGATGGGCGCGCGCACGCCCGACGAAGTGCGCCAAAACGCCGCCTCGTTCGCGACGCCGATTCCGCCCGCGCTTTGGGATGCGCTGCGCGCCGAAGGATTGCTTCACCCGAACGCGCCGGTGCCGCGATGATGGCGGACGACTCGATCGACGCGCATCAGCATTATTGGGACCCTGCGCGCGGCGACTATGGCTGGCTCACGCCCGAGCTGGAGCCGCTCTATCGCGTGTTCGGACCGCCCGATCTCGCGCCGCTGCGCGAGGCGACGGGCGTCGCTCGCACCGTCGTCGTTCAGGCTGCGCCGACCGTCGATGAAACCCGCTATCTGCTTGCGCTGGCCCGCGACGATCAATCGGTGGCGGGCGTCGTCGGCTGGATTCCGCTCGATTCCGACGACGCGCTCGAGATCATCGACGAATTCGCACGCGATCCGAAGTTCAAAGGCGTGCGCCCGATGCTTCAGGACTTGCCCGACGATACGTGGATCGCTCACGCGCCCCGCGAAGCCGCGATACAGCGTCTCATCGAACTCGATCTCGCCTTCGACGCGCTCATCTTCGCGCGGCACGTGCCGTCGCTGATCGAGTTCGCGCGGCGGTATCCGTTGCTGCGCATCGTCGTCGATCATGGCGCGAAGCCGCCGATTCGCGACGGCATCGACGCGGGCTGGCAACCCTGGGCCGATGGCATCGCGCAACTGGCGGCGCTGCCGCAGCGGCTCTACTGCAAGCTGTCCGGCCTCGCCACCGAAGCCGCGCCGAATTGGACGGAGGCGACGCTGCAACCCTACGTCGTGCATCTGATCGAGCAATTCGGCGCAGAACGTCTGATGTGGGGCAGCGATTGGCCGGTGCTGAATCTCAACGGCGGCTACACTGAGTGGCACGCTGCCGCCACGCGCCTCACCGCGCATCTCGGAAAAGCCGGGCAAGCCGCGATTTTCGGCGCAAACGCCCGCGCGTTCTACCGTCTCTGAGACCTGCCATATACCCGGCATGTCTCATAATTAACCTGGACTGGAGCAGTGGATGGTACAAAGACTGGCAGGCAAGACCGCGCTGATCACGGCGGCCGGACAAGGCATCGGGCTCGCGACGGCCGAAATGTTCGCGGCTGAAGGCGCGCGCGTGATCGCGACGGATATCCGCATCGAATCGCTCGAAGGCAAGCCGTTCGAGGCGCGCAAGCTCGACGTCCTCGACGCGCAGTCGATCAGCGATCTCGCGAACGAGATCGGCGCAATCGACGTGCTATTCAACTGCGCGGGCTACGTTCACGCCGGCTCGATCCTGGAAGCGACCGAAGCCGACTGGGACTTCGCCTTCGACCTGAACGCGAAAGCCATGTACCGGACGATCCGCGCGTTCCTGCCCGCCATGCTGGAGAAGGGCGGCGGCTCGATCATCAACATGTCGTCGGCGGCGTCGAGCGTGAAGGGCGTGCCCAACCGCTTCGTGTATGGCGCGTCGAAGGCGGCGGTCATCGGCTTGACGAAGTCGGTCGCCGCGGATTTCGTCACGCGCGGCATCCGCTGCAACGCCATTTGCCCGGGCACCGTGGAGTCGCCGTCGCTGAAGGAGCGCATCGCGGAGCAGGCGCAGGCGCAAGGCGCGACGGTCGAGCAGGTGCAGGCCGCGTTCGTCGCGCGTCAGCCGATGGGGCGCGTCGGCCGCGCGAGCGAGATCGCGGCGCTCGCGCTGTATCTCGGCTCCGACGAGTCGTCGTTCACCACGGGTCAGATTCACGTTATCGATGGCGGCTGGTCCAACTGACCGTCCGTCGCTTTTCAACTTTCAGAACCACGAGGATCACATCAGATGAAGCTGCTTCGTTACGGCCCCAAGGGTCAGGAAAAGCCGGGCCTGCTCGACGCGGACGGCCAGATTCGCGACCTTTCGTCGGTCGTGGGCGACATCGCCGGCGACACGCTGACCGATGCGGGCCTGGCGAAACTGCGCGCCGTCGATCCGGCGTCGCTGCCCGTCGTCGAGGGCAATCCGCGCATCGGACCGTGCGTGGCGCGCGTCGGCAAGTTCGTGTGCATCGGCCTGAATTACGCGGACCACGCCGCGGAATCGAACTTGCCGGTGCCGACCGAGCCGGTCATCTTCGGCAAGTGGACGAGCGCCATTTGCGGCCCGAATGACGACGTCGAGATTCCGCGCGACTCGAAGAAGACGGACTGGGAAGTCGAACTGGGCGTCGTGATTGGCAAAGAAGCGAAATACGTCGACGAAGCCACCGCGCTCGATTACGTCGCGGGCTATTGCGTGATCAACGACGTGTCCGAGCGCGAATGGCAGCTTGAACACGGTACGCAGTGGGACAAGGGCAAGGGTTTCGACACGTTCGGCCCGATCGGTCCGTGGCTCGTCACGAAGGACGAAATCGACGATCCGCAGAAACTCGATCTGTGGCTCGAAGTGGACGGCCATCGCTACCAGAACGGCAACACGAAGACGATGGTGTTTACGGTCGCGCAACTGGTCGCGTACTTGTCGAAGACGATGAGCCTGCAGCCCGGCGACATCATTTCCACCGGCACGCCGCCGGGCGTCGGCATGGGCGTGAAGCCGAGCCCGGTGTTCCTGAAAGCCGGTCAGACGATGCGTCTCGGCATTCAGGGCCTCGGCGAGCAGCAGCAGAAGACCGTCGCGGCCAAGTAATACCCCGCGCGTTCCAAACAGAAAACCTCGCCGCGGCGAGGTTTTTTGCTTCTGCGCGATAAGAAACCTACGCGTCGTAGAGCGCTTCGGCGGCGCCGTCGCCGATGCGCGTGATCGTGCCCTGTGCTACCGCGACGAGCCGCTCGGTATTGCCGTCGGTGACGAAAACATCGCATTGGCAAGTCGCCTGCGCCATGCCCGCATGAATCACGCGCGCCCGCGCCATCAGCGTGCCCGTCACCGCGGGGCGCAGATGATTGATCTTGAATTCGCCCGTGACCACCTTCGGACCGAGCCGCAATGCGCCTGCGAAGGTGAGCGCGTTATCGACCAGATAGCTCACCACGCCGCCATGCACGAAGCCGTGTTGTTGCCTCAATTCGTCGCGGATCGGCAGACACAGCGTGAGACTCGCTGAATCGACCTGCATCAGCTTGGTTCCAAGCAAGGCGCTGAACGGCTGCGCGTTCAGTGCACCGCGTGCGATATCGACAATCTCGGCCATTCGGACACTCCTTCGTGGGTTCGGCGCCGTCCTGCAAAGACAATATATAGCGTTCGCGCGCTTCGCAAGGAAGTTCGGCAAAAATCGTGCAATGGTGCGTTTCGGCGTGCCACGGCGCCCGGCGCCACCGGCATCGATTCTGCATAGACACGCTTTCCGGCTAACGATTCAAGCTTGTCGCGATGCCTGCCGTAAACCCGCACTGTCGCCGTCATGGAACGGTCAATCGTCAGTACGGGTGGAAGTGATGTTTGGAAAAATCAAGGTTGCATCAGGCTTGCTTGCGGTACTCGTCGTGTTCTGCGTCTTTCAACTCGTGACCGAAGGGCTGGGCTTCTGGTCGCTTTCGAAGACGCACGACGACGTCAATAATCTCTCGAACATCGCGCTGAAACAGGTCAACGCCGTCAACAAGACCACGCAGCATCTGATGGATGCGCGCATCAACCTGTCGCGCGCCGGTACGCGCATGGTGCGCGGCGGCACGGAGCCGGTCGAGATCGTGCAGCACGCGCGCGAAGAACTCGCGAGCGCGGAGAAGTCGTTCGGCGCTTTCATGAACGCGCCCAAGACCGGCGATGAAAACGTCGCGCGCATGAACGCGCTCCAGGCGAAGTACGCCGAATACGCGAAGGCGCTGTCGGAACTCGTGCAGTATCTCGACGCCGGCAATATTCAGGCGTTTCTCGATCAGCCGACGCAAGGCTTTCAGGATCGCTATCTCGCGGAACAGCAGAAGTTCGTCGATTTCGGCAATGCGTCGAGTAACGCGTACCTCGAATCGATCGACACGCGCTACGCATGGTTCCGCGCGGTGGGCATGGCGATCGCCGTCGCGTTGATCGGCGGCGTCGTGCTCGTGCACATCGCGCTGCGTCGCGGCGTCATCGCGCCGCTGGAAGAAGCCGGCCGCCACTTTGAGCGCATCGCGCAAGGCCGCCTCGACGAGCGCATCGCGGATCGCGGCACCAACGAAATCGGCCGCCTGTTCGCCGGTCTGGCCGCCATGCAGGCGAGCGTCGCGAACACCGTGAAGACCGTGCGCGAGACGTCGGAATCCATCAACTTCGGCGCGGACGAAATTGCGAGCGGCAACGCAGACTTGTCGGCGCGCACCGAGAATCAGGCGGCTTCGCTGGAAGAGACCGCATCGAGCATGGAAGAGCTGACCGCCACCGTGCGCCAGAACGCCGAACACGCCCGCGAAGCGAACGCGCTCGCGGGCGAAGCACTCGAAGCGACGTCGCGCGGGTCGAGCGTCGTGGACGACGTGGTCGACAAGATGCGCGTGATTGCGCAAAGCTCGGACAAGATCGCCGAGATCATTTCCGTCATCGACGGCATCGCGTTCCAGACGAACATCCTCGCGTTGAATGCGGCCGTCGAAGCGGCGCGCGCAGGCGAGCAGGGCCGCGGCTTCGCGGTCGTGGCGGGCGAAGTGCGCGGCCTCGCGCAGCGTTCGGCGCAATCGGCGAAGGAGATCAAGGAGTTGATCGGCGAATCCGTCGCTCAGGTCAGCGACGGCTCGGAACTGGTCGAGCGCGCCGGCTCCGCGATGCGCGAAGTGTCCACGTCGATCTCGCGCGTCACGCAGATGATGGCGGAGATCAGCGCGTCGTCGCTGGAGCAGAGCGTCGGCATCGAGCAGGTGAATCAGGCGGTCACGCAGATGGACGAGATGACGCAGCAGAACGCGGCGCTCGTCGAGCAGGCCGCGGCTGCCGCGTCTTCGCTGCACGAGCAGACGCGCCAGTTGAAGGCGGCGGTTTCGGTGTTCCAGCTCGCCTAAGCAGGCAACGACGCGTACGCCGTGGCGAGGTGATACGGCGTCGTCGACGGCATTTCCGCCCGGCTGATGCTGCCATCGGCCGAGCGGCACTCCACCCATCCCCGCGCGTGCAAGAAGCGCGCGGCGTATCGGCCGATCTGCTCGCCGAGCGCCTCTCCGCGCGTGGCGAGCGCCCGCAGATATTCCGTCTGCGCCCAGATGCGCTGCGTGCCGTCGATCGCGCGGCCGGTTTCATCGAGCGCGGCGAACACCCCGCCCGTCTTCTCTTCGATGCCGTGCTTCTGCGCGAAGTCGAACGCGCGTTCCAGCCGCTCGTCCAGCGCGACGGCCTTGAATGCGGCATGTCCGCTGCCTATCACCAGGAAATACCATTCGAACTGATGCCCCGGCTCCAGCCGGTTGTCGGCCGCGCCAATAGGCAATTCGGCGATGCAGCCCGTCGGCTCGTGCACGAACATGCGCGCGATCCATTCGGCGAGCGTCGCGAGGCGTGCGTCGTAGGCGGCGTCGCCCGTTGCTTCGCGGGCCGCGAGCCACGCTTCCGCGAGGTGCATCAGTGGGTTTTGCAGCGGACCTTCCAACGTCGCGGAGAAATCTTCCGCCAAGACGGCGTTCAGTACTTCCCCGTCATGCGCAAACCGCGTCTCGATGAGCTTCGCCGTTTCGTCGAGGACGGCGAACGCGCGCGCCGATCCGCTCTTGCGCGCGTAATGCGCGCACGCAAAAACGACGAACGCGTGCGTGTACAAGTCCTTCTGCCGCTCGAGCGGCGCGCCGTTTGCATCCACGCTATAGAACCAACCGCCGTTGCGCCTGTCGTGAAAGTAGTGCTGCAACGACTCGAACAAGGTCGCGGCGTGATCGAGATCGCCGGCATCCGTGAAAACGAAAAGTTGCCGCGCGCACGCCATCGCGCGATAACGCTTGGGCGGCAGCGGCGCGTGGTCGTCGGGACCGACGGCTTCGAACGGCAGACGCAGCGTCGCGTGGAAGCCGGGGCCGCGCCACAGCGGAAGCACGACGTTCGCGTAATGCGCGCGCAGCGCCGCGCCGGTGTGAAGATGCGCGGACGGCGTCGATGGCGCGCCGGGCGTGGATGGATGTTGCATGCGACAGTCTTTAGAAGTGTTCCGAGAGGCGCTACGGCGTAGCCTGGCAAGCATAGCAAACGGCGCTCGCCGCGCGACAAGCCGGTATCACGAGGAGAGAAAAACATGTTGAACAACGTCGAACTTGTTTCCCGGCTCGTCATGGCCGCCCTGCTCGGCAGCGTGATTGGCTTCGAGCGCGAGCGGCTTTCGTGGGCCGCCGGGCTGCGCACGCATATGCTCGTGTGCGTCGGCTCGGCGTTGATCATGATCGTGTCCGCGTTCGGATTCGCGGATGCGCTCAAGGCGGAGCATGTGGTGCTGGACCCATCGCGCGTGGCGGCGCAGGTCGTGTCGGGCATCGGCTTTCTCGGCGCGGGCTCGATCCTTTTGCGCGGCGAGATCGTCCGCGGCCTGACGACGGCGGCGAGCCTGTGGTCCGTCGCGGCAATCGGGCTCGCGGTCGGTGGCGGCCTGTACACGGCGTCGATCGCGGCGACCGCGATCATCCTCGTCATTCTGGCGGGGCTGAAGCCGCTCGAGCGACGTTTCATCTCGGTGAGGCAGCGCCGACAACTGACGATGCTCGTCGATCGCGGCTCGCTCTCGTTTCATGCGCTGCACGAGGCGCTCGGGCCGGGCAGCGTGCGCGTGAAGCAGTTCGTCGTGCAGCAGAGCGAAGAGTCGCCCGATTCGGACGAAGTGCAAGTGGAGTTGTCGCGCGTATCCGAAGCGGAGTATCGGTCGATCTGCGCGCGCTTGCGGCAACTCGAGGTCGTCCGCGAGTTTCGCGAAGACGGCACCGTCTGAGCGGCGGCGCGCGAATGCATCGCACGCATGCGAAATTGAACGCCGAAACATCGCGCAAAGCCGCTGGATAAGGGCCGCAGCCGTGCGACAATGCGGCCTCGAAATTTATTGCCGGACCGCGTGGGCGCGCTGCGCGCCAGCAGTTACGGCCGCAGTCTTTCGATCCGCAGCTTCCGACCTATGCCAGATTCCGCTGTACCCCGAAATCCTGACGTCTCATCGGACGATACCGTTCCTTCCGCGAAAGCCAGCCGCCGGAGTCCGGCGCGCACCGCGCAGCGCGTCGCCCAACTGCGCGAAGCGATCCGCCCCGGCGAAACGCTCGACCTCTTCGCCGAGGACGCGGAACGCGCCACCCAGCAGGCGATGAACACCGATATCCGTCAGGGCACGTTCGAGGGCTTCGAGTTGCCGGAGGTGTTTCTGGCGGCGGTGGAATCGTCGGCAACGCGGCGCGCAGCGCGTGCAGCGGCGCCGGCCGAAGCGCCGGCAGAGACGCCGATGCAAGGCGATCTGATCACGGATTCACCTGATTCAGGCGACGAAGCCCCGACGCTCCTTGCTACCACGACCGCTTTTCCTTCGCCCGATACCGTCTCGCTCGATCGGCACGTCGCGGCGGTTGCCTCGCACTCGTTCCAGTCGTTCGCATGGCTCTTGTGCGCCATGCTCGCGACCTACGCCAGCGTCATCGCGCAGCCGGTGACCTGCCTCCCCACCGTTCCCGACCTTCTCAGCCCGCAATAGCGCGCTGCGGCAATGTGCCTCGGCGTGGCCCGCGATGTCCGTCACGCGGCCGCTTCCGTCCCGCCCCTAATTCGCAGCCGGTCAAAAAAACCGTGTCTGTAGAAAAACTACAACATTTTTGGGAAGTAAATGCTGCATTGCACTAGGAATCCGGCAGGGCAAACCCTATAATCATGCCTAAGGGAAAACCCTCAATCACCAACCGGAGTCTCACATGAGCTACCTCTTCGCACTGCTGCAAAAACTCGCTTCGTTCTTCGAATCGCCGCACCTGCCGATGGACAAAGACTACTCCTATCAAGCACGTTTCCGTGAATCCGAGCGTCAGCGCAAGGCACGCGGCACGGCTTTCGGCATCCGTCTGTAATGCGCGGCTAAAGGCGGCGCGGGACACACACTAGAAGCAATATGCGACGGCAAGCGCCGTACACCCGCCCGCCAGTTCTGTAGTTTTTCTAGCAGTTTTCTAGCATCTCACTTCCGCGCTCACAAGCGCGCGACACGGCATCATTTCCCCTGCAGTTTTTCCGCGCCCGTCGTCCGACGAGCCGCCGCGGTATCCTTTCGTTCTCACGAACCCTCGCGCATTGCGCGGCCCCTCATGACCGGCGACACCCACTTCTACGATCCGAGCGAAGGCCACGGCCTGCCGCATGACCCATTCAAGGCAATCGTCGCGCCGCGCGTCATCGGCTGGATCTCCAGCCGCACCGCCGAAGGCGGCGTGAACCTCGCACCGTACAGCTTCTTCGGCGCGTTCGCGACGTTCCCTTACGTGATCGGCTTCTCCAGCGAAGGCCGCAAGGACAGCATCAGCAACATCGAGGCGACCGGCGAATTCGTCTGGAATATGTCGACGCGCCCGCTCGCCGAGCGCATGAACCGCACGTCCGCGCCGGTGGCGCCAGAGATCGACGAATTCGAGCTCGCAGGCTTGACGAAAGCGCCCGGCCGCAATGTCGACGTGCCGCATGTGGCCGAGTCGCCGGCGGCGCTCGAATGCCGGCTGCTGCAAGTGGTGCGCATCCACGATCTCGCCGGCCAGCCGATGAACAACTGGCTCGCGCTCGGGCAGGTGGTGGGCGTGCATATCCGGAGCGAGTTTTTGAAGGACGGTCTCTTCGATACCGCCGCCGCGCGCCCGATCATGCGCGCGGGTTATCGCGCGGACTACGCCGAGATCGGCGAAATGTTCCAGATGATTCGCCCGAGCGCCTGACCCCAAAGGCGAAAACATCGGCTTCGCGCCGCGACTTGTCGTGGCGCGACACGCGTCCACCGTTGCGCGCTTCTCTCTCTTCTTCCGCAAAGCCTTGTCCTGCAAGGGCGTCCGGCTGTCCACCGCGAAACTGCGACAAATCGGTGTCGTATTTCCACATGTGATTGTCGCAAATAGTCGGCTCACGGCACTTTTTTCTGGCAACTATGTATGCAGAGCGCGGAAGCGCGTCCGCCACGGTTCTGGAGAATGTCGATGGATTCCCCCAAGGTAGTGGTCGAAGGGCTGTGCAAAGTGTTTGGCAGCAACCCCAAACAGGCGATCGACCTGTTGGCCGGCGGTGCGTCGAAGGAAGAGGTGTTTTCGCGTACCGGCCAGATTGTCGGCGTCCACAACGTCTCGTTCGATGTCAGGGAAGGCGAGATCTTCGTGCTGATGGGCCTGTCCGGCTCCGGCAAATCCACGCTGATTCGCCTCATCAACCGGCTTGTCGATCCGACCGCCGGCAAGGTGCTGATCGACGGGCGCGATGTGGCCGCCGTGCCGCGCTCGGAACTCACGGCGCTGCGCCGCCGCGACATGAGCATGGTGTTCCAGTCGTTCGCGCTGATGCCGCAACGCACGGTGCTGTCCAACGCCGCGTTCGGGCTGGAAGTGGCGGGCGTCGGACGCAAGGAACGCGAATCGCGCGCCATGACCGTGCTCGAACAAGTGGGCCTCGCGCCCTTCGCGCAAAAGCTGCCGTCGCAATTGTCGGGCGGCATGCAGCAGCGCGTGGGCCTTGCGCGGGCGCTCGCCGTCAATCCTTCGCTGATGATCATGGACGAAGCGTTTTCCGCGCTCGATCCGCTCAAGCGCAAGGAAATGCAGAACGTGCTGCTCGATCTTCAGCGCGAGCAGCGCCGCACGATTCTCTTCGTCTCGCACGATCTCGAAGAAGCCATGCGCATCGGCACGCGCATCGCGATCATGGAAGGCGGCCGCGTGGTGCAGATCGGCACGCCGCAGGAAATCATCAAGAATCCCGCCGACGACTACGTGCAAGCCTTCTTCGAAGGCATCGACACGAGCCGTTACCTCACGGCCGGCGATCTCATGCAGACCGATGCCGTGCCCGTCATGAAGCATTCGCCGCAGATCGACGCATCGAGCGTCGCGAAGACGCTCAACGGCAGCGCGGAATACGCGTTTGTGCTGGACGCCGAGCGCCGCATTCGCGGCTTCGTCGGGCGCGACGCCACGGGCAACGCCGTGCCGCAAATCCATCATGTCGAATGCATTCAGCGAACCATGACGCTCGACGACGTGGTGAATCGCGTGGTCGCGAGTCCCGCGCCGCTGCCCGTCGTCGATGCAGACGGTTCGTACTGTGGTTCGGTCAACAAGACGAACGTGCTCCAGGTCTTAACGCGCCATCGAGGTTCCCATGTCTGAAATCATTCCGCTCGGTAGCTGGGTCGATCACGGCGTCCACTATCTGCTCGATCACGACGCCAAAACGTTCGACTCCATCGGCAAAGTCATCGAGAGCTTCGCTGCGCTCATCGAACACGGCCTGCAGGCCATTCCGATGTGGGCGCTCATGGCGATCTTCGTCGGCATCGGCTTGTGGCGCGTCGGCTGGCGTTTCGCGGCGTTCACGCTGCTCTCGCTCTTGCTCGTCTACGCGACAGGCTTCTGGGATCAGATGGTCATCACGCTAGGTCTTACGTTGTCCTCAACGTTTATCAGCTTGTTGCTCGGCGTGCCGCTCGGCATCTGGACCGCCAAGAGCAAGATGGTCGAAATGGTCGTGCGCCCCGTGCTCGACCTCATGCAGACCATGCCTGCCTTCGTGTATCTGATTCCGGCCGCGATGCTGTTCGGCCTCGGCCGCGTGCCCGGCATTCTGTCGACCGTCATCTTCGCGATGCCGCCCGCAGTGCGTCTCACATCGCTCGGCATCAAGCATGTGAATCGCGAGATCGTGGAAGCGGGTCAGGCATTCGGCTGCACGCCGTGGCAACTGCTCTACAAGGTGCAGATTCCAAACGCGCTGCCGTCCATCATGACCGGCGTGAATCAGACCATCATGATGGCGCTGTCGATGGTCATCATCGCGTCGATGGTCGGCGCGGGCGGCCTCGGCAACGACGTGCTGGCGAGCATTCAGCGGCTGGATATCGGCCTGGGCTTCGAGAGCGGCTTGTCGGTGGTGTTGCTCGCGATCATTCTCGATCGCATCACGGAGAGCTTCGGACGTTCGCCGGGCATGGCTCGCGCGCCGCTTCTCTCGGGCTTCAAGTCCGTGATGCGCGTGCGCCGCGCGCCGGCCGCGCAACAAGGTTGATGCACCTATGAAGCGCGATGCGATCGCCCCCGCAGCCGCCGATTCGCCGCTCGCCCATCTCGCGCACTTCGGCTTTCTGACGCTGCCGAACTTCTCGATGATCGCGTTCACGAGCGCGGTCGAAGTGCTGCGCATGGCGAACTACATCGGCCGAGCGGAGCACTACAGATGGTCGGTCATCACGCCGGACGGCGAGCCGGCGCGCGCGAGCAACGGCATGACGGTCAAGCCCGCGACCACGCTCGACGAAGCGGGCATGCCGGACGTGCTGATCGTGTGTGGCGGCTGGCACGTCGCCGATTATGTCGACGACACGGTGATCGCGCTCTTGCAGCGCGCGCATGAGGCGGGCGTGCCGCTGGGCGGCATCTGCACCGGGCCGTATGCGCTCCTTGCGGCGAAGCTGCTGGACGGCTACCGCTGCACGCTGCACTGGGAAGACATGTCGCCGGTCAACAAGCGCTTCCCGCATGTGCGCTTCGCCGACGAGCTTTTCGTGATCGATCGTGACCGCGTGACCTGCACGGGCGGCACCGCGCCGCTCGATTTGATGCTCAATCTCGTGAGCCTGCGGCTCGGGCAGGCGCATGCGGCGCAAGTGTCGGAACAGTTCATCGTCGAGCGCATACGTGGCTCGACCGACTATCAGCATATTCCGGTGGATGCGCGCGTCGGCTTCTCGCGGGCCGAACTGGTGGAAGTCGTGCGGCTGATGGAAGCGAACATCGAAGAGCCGCTGTCGCTCGACGAACTCGCGCGGCTCGTGCATCTTTCGCAGCGGCATCTTCAGCGCATGTTCAAGATGTTCCTCAGCGTGTCGCCGACGCACTACTACCTGACCCTGCGCCTGCGCCGCGCCCGCGATCTGTTGCGCAACACGGATGCATCGATCGCGCGCGTGACGAGCGTCTGCGGTTTCCATTCGCCTTGCCATTTCAGCAAGGCGTATCGCGCGCAATTCGGCCATGCGCCGAGCGCGGAGCGGCGTCTTTCCGCTTGACGCCGCCGTTGCGCGTTGCGTCGCGAAGCTAGCTGACAGTCACGTTCGGTAATCCGTCTTGCCGCCTTCGATCATGCGCAGCGCGGCCTGCCATTGCAGCGCGGTAATGCTTTCCATGCTGTCGCTGCGATACTGCGCGGCGGTCGTTTCGCACACTTCGGGCGAAGGCAGATTGAGCTCGCCGCCGCCCGCGAGCGCGCGCAGCTGAATTTCGCAGGCCCGTTCCAGAAAATAGATTTCCTGAAACGCAGCGGGAATCGAACTGCCGCATGCAAGCAGGCCGTGATTGCGCAGGATCATCGCGTTATGCGGGCCGAGATCGTTGACGAGACGATCCCGCTCGGCGAGATCCAGCGCGATGCCTTCGTAGTCGTGATAGCTGATCTGCCCGTAGTACTTCAGCGCATGCTGGCTAATGGGCAAGAGCCCCTGCTTCTGCGCGGAGACCGCCGCGCCCGCCGGCGTATGCGTATGCACAACGCAAACCACATCCGGCCGCGCCATGTGAATGGCCGAGTGAATGGTGAAGCCCGCCGGATTCACGCGATACCGCTCGGGATGCTCGGCCGCGTTCGCATCGACCGGACGGCCTTCGCTGTCGATGCGCACGAGGTCCGACGCGCGCATTTCGTCGAAGAGCACGCCGTATCGGTTGATGAGGAAGTGATGCTCCGGCCCCGGCACGCGCGCGCTGATGTGCGTGAAGATCATGTCGGTCCAGCGAAAATGCGCGATGACGCGATACAGCGCCGCCAGGTCACAGCGTAGCGCCCACTCTTGCTCCGAATATCCGTGAGTCTCCATGCCAGTCTCCTTCGTTGGAATTGGTCAGATGGCCTGCGCGCGGCCGGGAAACGTCTCGTCGTAGTCCATTGCGTGATGCACTTCCTCGGTGTCTGCCCCGCGCTGCTCGCGATACATCATCGGCGGCAGACCGAACTGCTTGCGAAATTCGCGGCCGAGGTGCGATGCATCGGAGAAACCGCAGCTCGACGCGATATCGGCCACCGTCTTGTCCGAACTCGTCAGCAGCCACGCGGCCGTGCGCAGCCGCACCTGCTTGGCATACGCCTGCGGCGCCTTGCCCGTCTCGGCCTTGAAGAGGCGTTCGAGTTGCCGCGTCGACATGTCCAGCTTGTGCGCGAGTTCATCGAGCGTGAGCGAACGGCCGACGTGCTGCTCCATCAGAAGAATCGCGCGCTTGACCTTCGGATGCGTGGCGGGCGCGAGGCCCGGCGGATGCGGCTGCGGCGCGTTGCCTTTCTGCATGTCGTCGACGAGCAGAATGCGCAGCGCCTTTTGCACCGTCGCGGTCTCGAAGTGCCGCAGCAGAATGGCGGCCGCCACGTCGATGGAAGCACGCCCGCCCGAACATGTGATGCGCCGTCTGTCGATCACGAACAGCCGGTCCGCGACGAGCAGTTGCTCGTCCGCTTGAGGAAAACGCTCGACGAAATCCCAGTAGTGGAACCAGCTCACGCAGACGCGATGGCCGTCGAGCACGCCGGCGCGCATCAGCGTGAAAACGCCCGTGCACATGCCGACGATGGTCGCGTCGCGGGCGGCGGCGCGGCGAATGAATTGCAGCGTGGCATCGCTCGCGGAAGCCCCGGAATGCAGCAGGCCGCCGACGACGACCACATAGTCGAACGGTTCGGCCTGCTCGTAGGTTTCCCACGGCGTGATCTGGATGCCGCAGCTCGCGCGCACCGGCGAGAGCGTTTCGCCGATCACGCTCCACGAGCAGCGCACCGGGCGGCTGAAGTCGCCTTCGTCAGCGGAAAGACGCAGCAGATCGACGAAGCCGGAGAACGCGGTCAGCGTGAAGTTCGGCAACAGCACGATGCCGAAGCGGATGCGCGATTTCGATTGGCCGTCGATGGAAAGCGGCGGAAGAGATTCTGCGGGATTCATGCGCGTGCGGTGCGGCGGCTCTGGGGTATGCGGCGAGCATAACACCGGGCACGCGCAACGGGCGCATCGTCAGAAAGGAAGGAAACGCCGCGCAGAACGCGCGGCGTGAAGCGATGAATCAGGCGCCGAGAACCGCGAACGCCCAGGCGAACACGCCGCCGATCAGCGCGCCCGTCGAACGGCCGAGCAGGCTCGCGACGGTGTAATCGCCCCAGCGCTGCTCGACCTCGGCTTTCAACACGCCGAAGTAGCGCAAAACCGGATCGATGGAGCAGACGAGCATCAGCGCGACCCACAAAGGCGCTTCGCGGGTGAGCACGTGTTCGGGAGCCAGAACGCCTGTCGCCTGAAGCGCGCCGACGACGCCGGCGCCGACAAGAAACGCGAAGACCCAGGACTTGAAGAACTGATCGGGAAGAGCGTGACTTTCCATTGCTGCAAACGGGTTAAACGGGGGACTGGAAGACGAGAGACGCATTCGCGCGGGCTCTCACGGACCTAGGGAATATACCGAGACGTATTTGTTTAGCCGTTCGGAGCAATCTCAAAAATGCCCCGGTTTGCAACGAAACTGCGCAGGAACGCGCTGCGGCCTGCGCGCTCTGGTAAGCGCTGACGCCGCCATCCCATTTCCATGCCGTTTTTGTTCTATCTGCCGGAATTGCGGTTTGGTGCAATGAGGCCATGTCGAACGCGCTCGCTCATTCGAACGACGCGAACCGCCAACCTTGAGGCCACGCCATGAATGTCAGCGTTTTCGATCTGTTCAAGATCGGCATCGGACCTTCCAGCTCGCATACCGTCGGGCCGATGATCGCGGCGTGCCGCTTCGCGTCGCACATCGAGGACGCGAACCTGCTCGGCTTCGTCACCCGCGTGCGGGCCGAGTTGTTCGGCTCGCTCGGCGCGACGGGCAAGGGCCACGGCACCGACAAGGCCGTGCTGCTCGGCCTCGAAGGCAATCTCCCCGATCTGATCGATCCGGACGCGATCGCGCCGCGCCTCGCCGACATCCGCGCGACGAAGCGTCTGAATTTGCTCGGCAAGCGCGCCATCGTGTTCGACGAGCGCGAGCATATCGGCTTCTATCGCAAGCTGATGCCGGGCGCGGCGGGATCGAGCATGGTGCATCCGAACGGCATGCGCTTTCAGGCGTTCGATGAAAACGGTCAACTGCTCGTCGAGAAGGAGTATTACTCGGTCGGCGGCGGCTTCGTCACGAACCGCGAAGGCGAGCGCGTCAACGGTGTGCGGGCGGGCGCGAGCGTGCCGTATCCGTTTCGTACCGGCGACGATCTCATGCGCATCTGCCGGGAGACAGGTCTGTCTATCGCCGATGTCGCAATGAAGAACGAGTGCGCGAATCGCAGCGAACATGAAGTGCGCGAGGGCATGCTGGCCGTGTGGCGTGTGATGGCCGCGTGCGTCGAGCGCGGCTGCAAGGAGCGCGGCGATCTGCCGGGACCGATGCAGGTCAAGCGCCGCGCCGCGGATCTGTGCGCGCAACTGCGCTCGCGTTCCGAGGAATCGCTGCGCGATCCGCTCTCGATGCTCGACTGGGTGAACCTCTACGCGATGGCCGTCAACGAAGAAAACGCTTCGGGCGGGCGCGTGGTCACTGCGCCGACCAACGGCGCGGCCGGCGTGATTCCCGCCGTGCTGCACTACTACGTGAAGTTCATGCACGGCGCGAACGACGAAGGCATCGTGCGGTTCCTTCTGACGGCGGCAGCCATCGGCATCATCTACAAGGAAACGGCTTCGATCTCCGGCGCGGAAGTCGGCTGTCAGGGCGAGGTGGGCGTCGCGTGCTCGATGGCCGCCGCCGCGCTCGCAGCCGTGATGGGCGGCACGCCCGCGCAAGTGGAAAACGCCGCTGAAATAGGCATGGAACACAACCTCGGCATGACGTGCGATCCCGTCGGCGGCCTCGTGCAGATTCCGTGCATCGAGCGCAACGCGATGGGCGCGATCAAGGCGATCAACGCCGCGCGCATGGCGATGAAGGGCGACGGCCAGCATTACGTGTCGCTGGATTCGGTCATCAAGACCATGCGCGAAACGGGCGCGGACATGAAGACGAAATACAAGGAGACGTCGCGCGGCGGGCTGGCCGTGAACGTCATCGAGTGCTGAAACACCGCTACGAAGGAAGAGACACATGAGCCGCTATTCGATATTCAGCCTGCTGCGCAACGGCATGTCGTATCACGAGAACTGGGAGCGCCAATGGCGCAGCCCGGAGCCCAAGCGCGAATACGACGTGGTGATCGTCGGCGGCGGCGGGCACGGGCTCGCGACGGCCTACTATCTCGCGAAAGAGCACGGCATCACGAACGTTGCGATTCTGGAGAAGGGCTGGATCGGCGGCGGCAATACCGCGCGCAATACGACCATCGTGCGTTCCAACTATCTGTGGGACGAATCCGCCGCGCTGTACGAGAAGGCGATGAAGCTGTGGGAAGGCCTCTCGCAAGACCTCAACTACAACGTGATGTTCAGCCAGCGCGGCGTGATGAACCTCGCGCACACGCTGCAAGACGTGCGCGATACCGAGCGCCGCGTGAATGCGAACCGGCTCAATGGCGTCGATGCCGAGTTCCTCACGCCCGCGCAAATCAAGGAGATCGAGCCGACCATCAACCTCAACAGCCGTTATCCGGTGCTGGGCGCGTCGATCCAGCGGCGCGGCGGCGTCGCGCGTCACGATGCGGTGGCCTGGGGCTTCGCGCGCGGCGCGGATCAGGCGGGCGTGGACATCATCCAGAACTGTCAGGTGGTGGGCATTCGGCGTGAGGGCAACCGCGTGACCGGCGTCGATACTACCAAAGGCCATATCAAGGCGAAGAAGGTTGCGATCGTCGCGGCCGGCAACACGACGACGCTCGCCGACATGGCGGGCGTGCGGCTGCCGCTCGAAAGCCATCCGTTGCAGGCGCTCGTGTCCGAGCCGATCAAGCCGGTGGTCAACACAGTGGTCATGTCGAACGCGGTGCACGCGTACATCAGCCAGTCCGACAAGGGCGATCTCGTGATCGGCGCGGGCGTTGATCAATACACGGGCTTCGGGCAGCGCGGCAGCTTCCAGATCATCGAAGGCACGCTGGAAGCGATCGTCGAGATGTTCCCCGTGTTCTCGCGCGTGCGCATGAACCGCCAGTGGGGCGGCATCGTCGATGTCTCGCCGGACGCATGCCCGATCATCAGCAAGACCGACGTGAAGGGCCTCTACTTCAATTGCGGCTGGGGCACGGGCGGCTTCAAGGCAACGCCGGGTTCCGGCTGGGCGTACGCGCACACCATCGCGAAAGACGAGCCGCACCCGCTGAATGCGCCGTTCTCGCTCGACCGCTTCTATACCGGCCATCTGATTGACGAACACGGCGCGGCTGCTGTGGCGCACTAAAGGAGTACTGAACATGTTGCTGATCGAATGCCCCTGGTGCGGGCCGCGCGCCGAAAGCGAATTTTCCTGCGGCGGCGAAGCGGACATCGCGCGCCCGCTGGAAACGGAAAAGCTCACCGACAAGGAATGGGGCGATTACCTCTTCATGCGCAAGAACCCGCGCGGCGTGCATCGCGAGCAATGGATGCATGCGCAAGGCTGCCGCCGCTGGTTCAAGGCGCAGCGTGACACGGTGACCTACGAGATTCAGGGCTACGAGACGTTCGACCGTCCGCTGGCTGTGATGGACAACAAGGAGGGAGCGTCGAAATGAGCCAGAAAGACCGACTCGCCACGGGCGGGCGCATCAATCGCGCCATCGCGCTGACCTTCACGTTCAACGGCAAGACGTATCAAGGCTATCAGGGCGACACGCTCGCGTCTGCGTTGCTCGCTAACGGACAACACTTCGTCGCGCGAAGCTGGAAGTATCACCGGCCGCGCGGCATCGTGACGGCGGGCGTGGAAGAACCGAATGCGGTCGTGCAGCTCGAAAAGGGCGCTTATACGGTGCCGAACGCGCGCGCGACCGAAGTGGAGCTGTATCAGGGACTCGTCGCGGAGAGCGTGAACGCGAAGCCGAACATCGAGAACGATCGCATGGCGATCAATCAGAAGATCGCGCGTTTCATTCCGGCGGGCTTCTACTACAAGACGTTCATGTGGCCGCGCAAGCTGTGGCCCAAGTACGAAGAAGTCATTCGCGATGCAGCCGGTCTCGGCAAGGCGCCCGAAGAACGCGATGCGGACCGCTACGACAAGTGCTTCGCGCATTGCGACGTGCTCGTGGTCGGCGGCGGACCGTCGGGTCTCGCTGCGGCGTATGCGGCGGGCTTGTCCGGCGCGCGCGTGATTCTCGTCGACGATCAGCGCGAACTGGGCGGCTCGCTGCTCTCGTGCCGCGCGGAGATCGACGGCAAACCCGCGCTGCACTGGGTGCAGAAAATCGAGGCCGAACTGCGTACGATGCCCGACGTGAAGATACTTTCGCGCAGCACGGCGTTCGGGTATCAGGACCACAATCTCGTGACGGTGACGCAGCGCCTGACCGATCACTTGCCCGTGTCGATGCGCAAGGGCACGCGCGAACTGATGTGGAAAGTGCGGGCGAAGCGCGTGATTCTCGCGACGGGCGCGCACGAGCGTCCCATCGTGTTCGGCAACAACGATCTGCCCGGCGTGATGCTGGCGTCCGCGGTATCGACGTATCTGCATCGCTATGCGGTGCTGCCGGGCCGCAACGCCGTGGTGTTCGCCAACAACGACGACGCCTATCAATGCGCGCTCGATCTCAAGGCGGCAGGCGCGCAGGTCACGGTTGTCGATCCGCGTCCTGCCGAAACGAAGGGCGCATTGCCCGCCGCCGCGCGACGCTACGGCGTGCGCGTGATGAACAACGCCGTGGTGACGGCGGCGCACGGCAAGCTGCGCGTGTCGTCGGTGGAAGTGGCTTCGTATGCGAACGGCACGGTCGGCGCGAAGCAAGCGGACCTGCCTTGCGATCTCGTCGCGATGTCCGGCGGATGGAGCCCGGTGCTGCATCTCTTCGCACAATCCGGCGGCAAGGCGCATTGGCACGATGAGAAGGCATGCTTCGTCCCCGGCAAGGCGATGCAGGCGGAGACGAGCGTCGGCGCATGCGCGGGCGACTTCACGCTGGCACGCGGCATTCGGTTCGGTCTCGAAGCGGGCGCGGAAGCGGCGCGCGCAGCGGGACATATCGTGGCGCGGACGCAGCCGGTGAAGGTCGCGGAGATCGCGGAAGCGCCGATCATGCCGCTGTGGCTCGTCGGCGGACGCGAACTCGCGACGCGCGGACCGAAGCAGTTTGTCGATTTCCAGAACGACGTTTCCGCGGCCGACATCTATCTCGCCGCGCGCGAAGGCTTCGAATCGGTCGAGCACGTCAAGCGTTATACGGCGATGGGCTTCGGAACGGATCAGGGCAAGCTCGGCAACATCAACGGCATGGCGATTCTTGCGCAGGCGCTCGGCAAGACCATTCCGGAGACAGGCACCACCACGTTCCGCCCGAACTACACGCCTGTCACGTTCGGCACGTTCGCGGGCCGCGAACTGGGTGAATTTCTCGATCCCGTGCGCAAGACCGCCATTCACGAATGGCACGTGCAGAACGGCGCGATGTTCGAGGACGTCGGCAACTGGAAGCGCCCGTGGTACTACCCGAAGGCCGGCGAAGAAATGCACGCGGCGGTCGCGCGTGAATCGCTCGCGGTGCGTCAGAGCGTCGGCATTCTAGATGCATCGACGCTCGGCAAGATCGACATTCAAGGCCCCGATGCCGCGAAGCTGCTGAACTGGGTCTACACGAACCCGTGGAGCAAGCTGGAAGTCGGCAAATGCCGCTATGGCCTGATGCTCGACGAGAACGGCATGATCTTCGACGACGGCGTCACCGTGCGCCTCGCCGAACATCACTACATGATGACGACGACCACCGGCGGCGCGGCGCGCGTGCTCACGTGGCTCGAACGCTGGCTGCAAACCGAATGGCCCGACATGCGCGTGCGGCTCGCATCGGTGACGGACCATTGGGCAACGTTCGCCGTGGTCGGACCGAATAGCCGCAAGGTGCTGCAAAGGGTGTGTCAGGACATCGACTTCGCCAACGCCGCGTTCCCGTTCATGAGCTATCGCGATGGCACGGTGGCGGGTGCATCGGCGCGTGTCATGCGCATCAGCTTCTCGGGCGAACTGGCTTACGAAGTGAACGTGCCGGCGAACGTGGGCCGCGCGGTGTGGGAAGCCATCATGGAAGCGGGCGCGGAGTTCGACATCACGCCGTACGGCACCGAAACGATGCACGTGCTGCGCGCGGAGAAGGGCTACATCATCGTCGGGCAAGATACCGATGGCTCGATGACGCCGTTCGACCTCGGCATGGGCGGCCTCGTCGCGAAGTCGAAAGACTTCATCGGCAAGCGCTCGCTCACGCGCTCGGATACCGCGAAGGCGGGACGCAAGCAGTTCGTCGGCTTGCTCACGGACGATCCTTCGTTCGTGCTGCCGGAGGGATCGCAGATCGTCGCGGGTCCGTTCCAGGGCGATACCGCGCCGATGCTCGGCCATGTGACGTCCAGCTATTACAGCCCTGTTTTGAAGCGTTCGATTGCGTTGGCCGTCGTGAAGGGCGGGCTCGACAAGATCGGCGAAACCGTCACGATTCCGCTTGCGAGCGGCAAGCAGATCAACGCGAAAATCACCAGTTCGGTGTTCTACGACAGCGAAGGAGCACGTCAACATGTGGAATGAAACCAAAGGTTCCTCGACCGTTGTGGATCGCATGGCAGTCGGGCAGAGCAGCCTCGGCCCGACGTGGCAGGAGTCGCCGCTCGTGGGCGCGGATGCGCTGATGAAGGCGCATCATGCGGGCGCGTCGAAGGCGTTTCGCTTGACGGAGCGTCCGTTCCTGCAACTCGTGAACGTGCGCGGCGATACACGCGATGCCGCGTTCATGCACGCGGCGGAAAGCGTGATCGGCTGCGCGCCGCCTTCGATGCCGAACACCATCGCGAAGGGCAACGGCTACGACATGCTGTGGCTCGGGCCGGACGAATGGCTTGTGGTGTCCGAGGCGCAGCACGATGCATCGCGCGCGGCGCCGCTCGAAGCGCGATTGCGCGATGCCTTCGCGGGCGCGTTCGCATCGGCGGTGGATATCGGCAGCGGTTATACGGTGCTCGATATCGACGGTCCTCGCACGCGCGATGTGCTTTCGCGCGGCTGTCCGCTGGATTTGCATCCGAAGGTCTTCGGCGCGGGGCAGTGTGCGCAGAGCCACTACTTCAAGGCGTCGATCACGCTGGTGCCGCTGGGCGGCGATCGCTTCGAAATCATCGTGCGTCGCAGCTTCGCGGATTACTTCGTGAAGATCATGCTCGATGCGGCCGAGCCGCTGCTCGCATGAAGCCGTACGAGCCGTTGCATACGGGCGGACAAGGATGGCGCGTGATCGTCGATGAACTCGTCGTGATGACGCGCGTCGGGCTTTATGAGCACGAGCATCGCGCGCCACAGGCTATATCCATCGATGCGAGCCTGCGGTATCGCGGCATGCCTCGCGAAGACGAGCTGATCGATTACGAGGCCTGGTGCAATCGCGTGACGGTGTATCTGCAAGAGAAGACGCATACGCGCTTGCTCGAAACGCTTGCGGTGGAGATTGCCGCGTTATCGTTCGATGCATGGCCGGCGCTCGATGCGCTGACGCTTGCGCTCCACAAGCCGAAGATTCGCGAGGGCACGCGAAGGCTCGCGCTCGAACTCGACTGGCGGCGCGCGGATTACGATGCGTGGCGAGTGCAACAGGCGCTTGCTGTGTCGAGCGCATGAACGCATCGCGCGATGCGGCGGCGCGGCTTTCCGAACGCGCTTGTAAGGAGCACGATGCGCAGGCGGCGCTGGCGCTGCTCGATCGGAGCATCGCGTTGGGGCATCGGCGGATTGCGCTGATTCGGTATTTGCACGCGCAGTATCTCGGTGCGGCGCTTGAGGGGCGGCATCATGTGTACGTTAAGGAGGTCGCTTCGAGGTTGAGTGGGGAGGCGTTGGTGGGGGTGGTGAAGGCGGCGCGGGGGAGGTTGGGGGGTTAGGGGTTGAGTTGTCTCCGTATGGGCGGAGGAAGCGCGAGAGCGAGAGCGAGAAGAGAGAGCGTGTGCGGCCTATCTCCGTATTCGCGGAGGAACCCGACCGCTGCACTTCAGGCCACCGCCACCGCAGGACCTATCTCCGCATACGCGGAGGAACCGCGACCGCCATCTGCTTGTCGCCCCACTGCGTGGGCCTATCTCCGGTTACCCACGCGCCGCCGCAAGCGCGCCGACGAGAAAAGAGTCCGCGAACGCGATGCGTTTCTGGTCGCGTGTTCGCAAAGACCCGAAGACGACGATCTGCGACGCGAGGCCGTCTATGCCGAATGGCTGAACGAACAGTTCCGATCGACCGGAGCGGCCAGTGTGCTCGAAGCTCGTATGACGCGGTTCCAGCTCACGCCGGTGCTTCGTCGCACGCAAGCCGTTGCCGGCGACGGCACGCCTCGGCAGTCACGTTCCATCAACGGCCCGGATGCGGTGTTTACCGGACACTTGCGTGTAGAAGAGCCGGATGCTTTCGCTCGGCTGCTTGCGCGCGGCGTCGGACGGCATCGGGCATTTGGGTTCGGCATGTTGGTGCTGAAGCCTGCCTCTATCGACGGTTGATCGCGCAGGCGCGACATGCTGGAGGGGCGGCTGGGGCTCGACACGTCGCGCGTGCCGCATGGGGATCGTCACGGGCTCCTGTGGCTGGAGCGCGGTGAACTGAGCGTTATCGATGGATGCCTGCATTTCGCGAGGGGGCAATACGTTGATCAGATTCCGCATCAGTCGGTATCCATGGTTCTGCTCGGCCCCGGCGGCAGCGTAACGCATGACGCACTGCGGTTGCTTGCGCGCCACGGCACCCTGCTTGCCGCGGTTGGCGCGAGCGGCGTGCGCGGTTACACCGCGTTGCCGCTCATGCCGGATCGCTCGGATGTCGCGCGGCGGCAGGCCGAGCTGTGGGGCAGCGCGCGCCGACGCCTGGCCGTTGCGCGGCACATGTATGCGCTGCGGTTGGGCGAGGTGCTGACGCATCGCGATCTGGATACGCTGTGCGGCATCGAAGGGGCGCGCGTGAAGACGATCTATCGGTTGCGCGCGCAGCAATTCGGCATCGATTGAAACGGACGGCACTCAATCATCGGGTTATGTGGGAGAGGTTCCTCCGCGTACGCGGAGATAGACCACGCTTGCTGCCGAGCACGACGACGAGCGCCGCGGTTCCTCCGCGTACGCGGAGATAGGCCGGCGACCGGCGAATACGACGAAGCGAACTGGTAGGTTCCTCCGCGTACGTGGAGATAGGCCCGAATACGCGATCAGCCAGCAACAGCGGGACTGGGTTCCTCCGCGTAAGCGGAGATAGGCCCGGCGGAGTCAAGACGCAGACACAAGGGGCCAAGGTTCCTCCGCCTACGCGGAGATAGGCCCTCGAGCCAGGCCGGCTCGTCCAGTTGTTCGAGGGTTCCTCCGCATACGCGGAGATAGGCCCGACGCGCACGGTGCGATCGGCGCCGAAATGGCGGTTCCTCCGGCTACCCGGAGATAGGCCCACCGATGGAAGGGAAGACATCGGCCTGATGCAGGTTCCTCCGTGTACGCTGAGATAGGCCCGCATCGTGCGGACTAATCGGCATTACGCCGCAGGTTCCTCGCGTACGCGGAGATAGGCCCTGGACACCACCGCACCAGATCGTAGATGAGCCGGTGCCTCCGCGTACGCGGAGATAGGCTCGTGGCGGGCGGCATGCTGAGTGCCGGTTGGCCTGTTCCTCCGCGCACGCGGAGATAGACCCACCCTCTGGAATGCCTCCTCGTGCTGCCAGGGGGTTCCTCCGCACACGCGGAGATAGGCCCTACCAGTACACGATCACGAAACGCGGCTTGGAGGTTCCTCCGCGTACGCGGAGATAGGCCCCCGCAGAGCATGTTCGGCGACGGAACAGTAGCGGCTCCTCCGCATACACGGAGCTAGGCCGTTCTTGCCGCTTGCTTTATCGCGTTCCTGCTTGGCTCCTCCGCACACGCGGAGATAACCCCCATCCGGCCAACCGCGCGGCGGTAACGATCCAGGCCCCTCCGCACACTCGGAGCCCACCCCCCATGACGCCCTCATTCCACCCCCATGACGCATTCCTTCTATGTCGCGGCTTTATGTCGGCGTCTACTGAAAAGACCTGCAACGAACCCAAGCGGTCACACACCGCATCGAGAGGAACCAAAAAATGTCCACCGCCACACAGCCCCGCGCGAGCGCCGCGGCGCGGCTCGAACGCCTGCCGTTCTCGAGCTATCACCGCACCATCTTCATCATCATCGCGGTGGCCTTCTTCTTCGATTCCGTCGATCTCGGCACCATGACCTTCGTGCTCGGTTCGATCAAGACCGAGTTCGGCCTGTCGACGGCGACGGCGGGCCTCGTCGCCAGCGCGAGTTTCTTCGGCATGGTGCTGGGCGCGGCCGTCGCGGGGCTGCTTGCCGATCGCTTCGGCCGACGTCCCGTATTCCAGTGGAGCATGGTGCTCTGGGGCGTCGCGTCGTATCTCTGTTCGACGGCGCATTCCGTCGAATCGCTGATCTTCTATCGCGTGCTGCTCGGCATTGGCATGGGAATGGAATTCCCGATCGCGCAGACGCTGTTGTCCGAGTTCGTGCCGACCGCATCGCGCGGCAGAGTCATTGCCCTGATGGATGGCTTCTGGCCGCTCGGGTTCATCGCATCCGGCGTGGTGTCGTACTTCGTGTTGCCACACTTCGGCTGGCGTACCGAGTTCGCGTTGCTCGCCATTCCCGCTGTGTTCGTGCTGATCGTGCGGCGCGTGGTGCCCGAGTCGCCGCGCTGGCTCGAACATCGCGGACGCACGGCGGACGCTGACAGCGTGCTCGCGAATGTCGAAGCGAAGGTGATGAAGGCTACCGGCTTGCGCGAGTTGCCGGCGCCCTCGCTGCTCGCCGAGCCGCCGGTCGCGAAAGGCGTCGGCGCATTCCGTGAAATCTGGAGCGCGGCGTACAGGCGTCGGACGATCATGGTTTGGATGCTGTGGTTCTTCGCGCTGCTCGGCTTCTATGGGCTGACCTCATGGCTCGGCGCGCTGATGCAGCAAGCGGGCTTCGCGGTGACGAAGTCCGTGCTCTATACCGTGCTGATCTCGCTCGGCGGCGTGCCGGGTTTCTTGTGCGCGGCATGGCTCGTCGAGCGATGGGGACGCAAGCCGACGTGCATCGCATCGCTCGTCGGCAGCGGCGTGATGGCTTATCTGTATGGGCAGACCGCGCTGCACGCAGAGACGCCGACTTTGCTCATCTGCGCCGGACTCGCGATGCAGTTCTTCCTCTTCGCGATGTGGGCCGCGCTCTACACCTACACGCCCGAGTTGTACGGAACGGGCGCGCGTGCCACCGGGTCGGGCTTCGCGTCGGCGATCGGGCGCGTGGGGTCGTTGATCGGGCCTTATGTCGTGGGCGTCGTGTTGCCGGTGTTCGGGCAGGGCGGCGTGTTCTCGCTCGGCGCGATGTGCTTCGTGGTGGCGGCTTCCGCAGTGTGGGTGTTGGGCGTGGAGACGCGAGGCGTGGCGCTGGAGAAGCTCGTGTCGGAGGCCGAGCACGATGAAGGCGCGAAGGTCTGGGCTTCGGCCGAGAACTGAAGCGCTGTCGCTCCCAACCAAACCCACGTCGCATTCGACGCAAGTGATTTTCGCGGCCGAGCGTACTCTTCCCGCACGGCCGCGAGCATCGCAATGAACGAGCTCGCGCCCGCCGTCCACGAATCCAAGGAGACGAGTCACATGATCACGAATCGCGGCGTCGTATATCTCGGTCAGGGCAAGGTCGAAGTCCAGTCCATCGACTATCCGAAAATGGTCGATCCGCGTGGCCGCGACATCGGCCACGGCGTCATTCTCAAAGTCGTCAGCACCAATATCTGCGGTTCGGACCAGCACATGGTTCGCGGCCGCACCACCGCGCCCATCGGTCTCGTGCTCGGGCACGAGATCACAGGCGAAGTCATCGAGATCGGCCGCGACGTCGAAACGCTCGCCATCGGCGATCTCGTGTCCGTGCCGTTCAACGTCGCGTGCGGACGCTGTCCCACCTGCAAGGCGCAGCACACGGGCGTGTGCCTCAACGTGAATCCATCGCGGGCGGGCGGGGCGTACGGCTATGTCGACATGGGCGGCTGGATCGGCGGACAAGCCGAGTACGTGATGGTCCCGTACGCCGACTTCAACCTGCTCAAGTTCCCCGACAAGGCGCAGGCCATGTCGAAGATCCGCGACCTCACCTGTCTCTCCGACATTCTCCCGACCGGCTATCACGGCGCCGTCATGGCGGGCGTGAAGCCGGGCGCGACCGTGTATGTCGCGGGCGCGGGGCCGGTCGGCATGGCGGCGGCGGCATCGGCGCGTCTGTTGGGCGCGGCCTGCACGATCGTCGGCGACATGAACGAAGAGCGTCTCGCGCACGCGCGCAAGATGGGCTTCGAGACGGTGGATCTATCGAAAGACGCGACCCTCGCGCAACAGATCGAACAGATTCTCGGCAAGCCGGAAGTGGATAGCGCCGGCGATTGCGTCGGCTTCGAAGCGCACGGTCATGGCAGCGAGCACAACGCGGAAGCGCCGGCAACGGTCCTCAACTCGCTGATGGAAATCACGAAGGCAGCGGGCGCGATCGGCATTCCGGGCCTCTATGTCACCGACGATCCGGGCGCCGCCGATGCCGCCGCGAAGAAGGGCAGTCTCAGCATCCGCTTCGGCCTCGGCTGGGCGAAGTCGCATTCGTTCCACACGGGCCAAACGCCGGTGATGAAGTACAACCGCAACCTGATGCAAGCGATTCTGTGGGATCGTCTGCCGATTGCGGATATCGTGAACGTGTCGGTGGTATCGCTCGATCAGGCGCCGGACGGTTATCGTCAATTCGATGGCGGCGCGCCCCGCAAGTTCGTGCTTGATCCGCACGGCATGCTCAAAGCGGCTTAAACAAAAACAATGCGCCCCTAGAAGAAGGGGCGCATTTCCGTATACCGCCGAACGAACTTAAGCCACCATCACAGGCACTGCACTCAAAGGCGGCACCTGCTTCCTTCTCTCGCGCGTAGGCGCAGTGCCGAATGCATCGCGATAGCTCTTCGAAAAGTGGCACGCGGACTGAAATCCGCACGCCATCGTGATGTGCATGATCGACATATCCGTCTGCAACAGCAGCTCGCGCGCGCGTCGCAACCGCAGCGTCAGATAGTAATGCGTCGGCGTCATGCCGAGGTGCTCGCGAAAGAGCCGCTGCAATTGCCGTTGCGACATGCCGGCAAGCCGCGCGAGTTCTTCGCGCGACAACGGCTCTTCGATGTTGTTCTCCATCAGCGAGATCACTTCGAACAAGGATTTGTTCGCCGATCCGAGCCGCGCGACCAGCGGCATGCGCTGCTGGGCGCTCGTATCTCGCACGTGTTCGACGATGAACTGCTCGGCGATCTGCGTGACGCGCGCAGTGCCGACGCGCGAGGCGATCAGATTCAGCATCATGTCGAGCGGCGCGACGCCGCCGGTACACGTCACGCGATCGCGGTCGATCACGAAGAGTTCCTTCAGGAAGCGCGTGTCCGGAAACTCTTCTTTAAGCGCCGACATGTTCTCCCAGTGAATCGCGCAGGCATAGCCCGCCAACAGACCCGCACGCGCGAGCGCATACGTGCCGGTGCACAAGCTGCCGAGCACGCAGCCCGTGCGCGCGAAGCGGCGCAACGCGGAGAGATGCTCGAGCGCGGTCGAACGCTGCACGTCGATGCCGCCGACCACGAACACGATATCCGGCTGGCCCACGCATTCCACGGGTCCCGTATCGACGGAAAGCCCATTGCTCGCCGTGACCGGTCCGCCCGTGGGACTCACGATGGACCATCGATACAGCGGCTGTCCCGTCAGATAGTTCGCCATGCGCAGCACTTCGATCGCGTTGGTGAACGCCATCATCGTGAAGTTGGGCAGCGGCATAAAGGCGAAGTGCGACAGCGACGCTGTACGATCGGAGGACATGGGGGAGTTGATTCCTTGGAATCTGATGTTCGACGCCGTCACTCGCGGCGCTTGCTGCTTCTGTCATTGTTTGACACTTCTGCATTTTGATTTCTAGTGCAACTAGCATGCCATCAGGCTAAACCCTGAGCGCCTATAGCATGCGTGATTCGCCTTCTAAAGCCACGCACTAACGCGGCGCGAACACCCGTTCTAAAGCACTGATAAAGCGCACGATCGTTCCTCGGCAGTGCAGCGCGCGCGTGCCAAAGCGCCCTACACCCAAAGCCTTTCCGCCACTTGTCGAAAAAGGACGCGCATGTCGGAAAAGGCCAAGAACACGTCTGAATTCATAAATTGACCAGCAAGGCGAGGGTCAAGAATAGACGCAACGATGAAGACACGAGCGGCCTGAAACACGCGAAGCGCGCTTCATCCAACGACCGTTCTTTCTGACCCGGACTCAAGCCCATGTCGAACTCGAATCCCTTCTTCGAAGCGCCGCTCGCGGCCCGCGATGCCTCGGTGCGCAGCGCGATACTGAAAGAGCTGGAGCGCCAGCAATCGCAGGTGGAATTGATCGCGTCGGAAAACATCGTGTCGCGCGCCGTGCTGGAAGCGCAAGGCTCCGTTCTGACGAATAAGTATGCGGAAGGCTATCCGGGCAAGCGCTATTACGGCGGCTGCGAATTCGTCGATGAAGTGGAGGCGCTCGCGATCGATCGCATCAAGCAACTCTTCGGCGCGAAGTTCGCGAACGTGCAGCCGCATTCGGGCGCGCAGGCCAATGGCGCGGTGATGCTCGCGCTGGCGAAGCCGGGCGACACCGTGCTCGGCATGTCGCTCGATGCAGGCGGCCATCTCACGCATGGCGCGAAGCCGGCGCTCTCGGGCAAGTGGTTCAACGCGGTGCAGTACGGCGTGAGTCGCGACACCCTGCTCATCGACTACGAGCAGATCGAGGAGTTGGCGCAGCAGCACAAGCCCTCGCTCATCATCGCCGGCTTCTCGGCTTATCCGCGCAAGCTGGACTTCAAGCGGCTGCGCGCGATTGCGGACAACGCGGGCGCGAAGCTGATGGTCGATATGGCGCACATCGCGGGGATCATCGCGGCGGGGCGTCATGACAATCCGGTGGAGCACGCGCATGTCGTGACGTCCACCACGCACAAGACGCTGCGTGGTCCGCGCGGCGGCTTCGTGCTGACCAACGACGAAGACATCGCCAAGAAGATCAATTCCGCCGTGTTCCCGGGGCTGCAAGGCGGTCCGCTGATGCATGTGATCGCGGGCAAGGCGGTTGCCTTCGGCGAGGCGCTGCAGCCCGATTTCAAGACGTACATCGACAACGTGCTCGCCAACGCGCAGGCACTCGGCGAAGTGCTCAAGGCAGGCGGCGTCGATCTCGTGACGGGCGGCACCGACAACCATCTGCTGCTCGTCGATCTTCGTCCGAAGAACCTGAAGGGCAATCAGGTCGAGCAGGCGCTGGAACGCGCGGGCATCACGTGCAACAAGAACGGCATTCCGTTCGATACGGAAAAGCCCACCGTCACGTCGGGCGTTCGCCTCGGCACGCCCGCCGGCACGACGCGCGGCTTCGGCGTGAACGAGTTCCGCGACATCGGCCGCCTGATTCTCGAAGTCTTCGACTCGCTGCGCGCGCATCCCGAAGGCGATCCGCAAACCGAACAACGCGTGCGCCGCGAAATCTTCGCGCTGTGCGAACGCTTCCCCATCTACTGAGCACACACGGAGCAACAAGCGATGAGCACTCTGCACGATAACAGCATCATTATTGACGGCCTCAACATCTCGAAGTTCGAGCGCTCCGTGTTCGAGGACATGCGCAAGGGCGGCGTCACGGCGGTGAACTGCACCGTGTCCGTGTGGGAAGACTTTCAGAAGACCGTGGACAACATCGCGGAAATGAAGCAGCAGATCCGCGATTACAGCGAGATCCTCACGCTCGTACGCACGACCGACGACATCCTGCGCGCAAAGAAAGAGAACAAGACGGGCATCATCTTCGGCTTCCAGAACTCGTATGCGTTCGAGGACAACCTCGGCTATATCGAAGTGTTCAAGGAACTCGGCGTGAACGTGGTGCAGCTTTGCTACAACACGCAGAACCTCGTCGGCACCGGCTGCTATGAAGCCGACGGCGGTTTGTCCGGCTATGGCCGCGAAGTGATTCAGGAAATGAATCGCGTCGGCATCATGGTCGATCTCTCGCACGTGGGCGCGAAGACGTCATCGGATGCGATCGCCTGCTCGAAGAAGCCCGTCACGTACTCGCACTGCTGCCCGTCGGGCCTCAAGGAACATCCGCGCAACAAGACGGACGAGCAACTGAAGGAAATCGCCGATGCCAACGGCTTTGTCGGCGTGACGATGTTCGCGCCGTTTCTTAAGCGAGGCCCGGACGCGACTGTCGAGGACTATCTGGAAGCCATCGAATACGTGGTCGATCTCATCGGCGAAGACCGCGTGGGTATCGGCACGGACTTCACGCAAGGCTACAGCACCGAGTTCTTCGACTGGATCACGCACGACAAGGGCCGTTATCGCCAGCTCACGAACTTCGGCAAGGTCGTCAATCCGGAAGGAATCCGAACGATCGGCGAATTCCCCAACCTGACGGCGGCGATGGAGCGCGCGGGCTGGAGCGAATCGCGCATCAAGAAAGTGATGGGCGAGAACTGGCTGCGCGTATTCGGCGAAGTCTGGGACGTGTGAACGCAACGACACAAGAACAGGAACCTGAGATGCAACCGCAACTGCCTATCGACGTCGACGCGCAAACGGGCGTCTGGACCACCGACGCGCTGCCGATGCTTTACGTGCCGCGTCACTTCTTCACGAACAATCATGTGGCCGTGGAAGAAGCACTGGGACGCGAGACGTATGCCGAGATTCTGTACAAGGCCGGCTACAAGTCCGCGTATCACTGGTGCGACAAGGAAGCCGCGAAGCACGGCATCGCCGGCATGGACGTGTTCGAGCATTACCTGAAGCGCCTGTCGCAGCGCGGCTGGGGTCTCTTCGATATCGTCGAATCGGACCCGCAAAGCGCGATGGCGCGCATCCACTTGCGGCACTCGTCGTTCGTGCTCGCGCAGCCCGGCAAGCAAGGCAAGCTCTGCTACATGTTCGCGGGCTGGTTCGCCGGCGCGATGGACTGGGTAAACGACACCGTATCAGACAGCGCGAAGAAGGGCCCGCGCTCGCGGTCCATCGAAACGCAATGCGCGGCCGAAGGCCACGAGCATTGCGTGTTCGAAGTGTCGCCGTTGCAACTCCACGCGTAGCTTCAATCCGAGGTCGTCCGCCATGCGTTACCCGAACCTTTTCAAGCCGCTCACGCTGAACAAGCTGACTCTGCGTAACCGCATCGTCAGCACGGCGCATGCGGAGGTTTATGCCGAACCGGGCGGCCTGCCCGGCGATCGCTATATCCGCTATTACGAGGAGAAAGCGAAGGGTGGCGTGGGGCTCGCCGTGTGCGGCGGCTCGAGCCCGGTGTCGATCGACAGCCCGCAAGGCTGGTGGAAGTCGGTGAACCTGTCGACCGACAAGATCATCGATCCGCTCTCGCGTCTTGCCGAAGCCATGCACCGCCACGGCGCGAAGATCATGATCCAGGCCACGCACATGGGCCGCCGCTCCGCATGGCATGGCGAGAACTGGCCGCATCTGATGACGCCCTCGGGCGTGCGCGAGCCGGTGCATCGCGGTAACGCGAAGATCATCGAAGTGGAAGAGATTCGCCGCATCATCGAAGACTTCGCGGCCGCTGCGAAGCGCGTGAAAGATGCGGGCATGGACGGCATCGAAATCTCGGCGGCGCACCAGCATCTGATCGATCAGTTCTGGAGCCCGCGCACCAACTTTCGCACGGACGAATGGGGCGGCTCGCTCGAAAACCGCCTGCGTTTCGGCGTGGAAGTGCTGAAGGCCGTGCGCGAAGCCGTGGGCGCCGACTTCTGCGTGGGCCTGCGCATGTGCGGCGACGAGTTTCATGAAGACGGCCTGTCGCACGAGAACCTCAAGGAGATCGCGCAGGCCATGTCGGAGACGGGCCTTATCGATTACATCGGCGTGATCGGCTCGGGCGCGGATACGCATAACACGCTCGCCAACTGCATGCCGCCGATGGCGCTCCCGCCCGAGCCTTTCGTGCATCTCGCAGCGGGCATCAAGTCGGTGGTGAAGCTGCCGATCATGCATGCGCAGAGTATTCGCGATGCAGGGCAAGCGGAGCGTCTGCTCGCGAACGGCATGGTCGATCTGGTCGGCATGACGCGCGCGCAGATTGCGGACCCGCACATGGTCATCAAGATTCGCGATGGCCGCGAGGACGAGATCAAGCAATGTGTCGGCGCGAACTATTGCATCGACCGCCAGTACAACGGGCTCGACGTGCTGTGCGTGCAGAACGCGGCGACATCGCGCGAAGCGACCATGCCGCATGTCATCGAGAAGTCGCGTGGACCGAAGCGCAAGGTCGTGGTCGTCGGCGCGGGGCCTGCGGGACTGGAGGCGGCGCGCGTGGCGAAATCGCGCGGGCATGACGTCGTGCTGTTTGAAAAGAACGATTACGTCGGCGGTCAGATCATGCTTGCCGCAAAGGCGCCGCAACGCGAGCAGATGGCGGGCATCGTTCGCTGGTTCGACATGGAAACGAAGCGGCTCGGCGTGGATCGCCGTTTGGGCGTCGCGGCCGACGACAAGGCGATCATGGCGGAAAAGCCCGATATCGTCGTGCTCGCGACGGGCGGTTCGTCGTTCACGGATCAGGTGCCTGCGTGGGGCGTCGAGCAAGGGCTCGCCGTGAGCGCGTGGGACATTCTCTCGGGCAAGGTCGAGCCGGGCAAGAACGTGCTCGTCTACGACGGTGTGAGCACGCATGCGGGCGCGGGCGTGGCGGACTTCATCGCATCGCGCGGTGGAAACGTCGAGATCGTGACGCCCGATGTGAAAGTCGCCGATGACGTGGGCGGCACCACGTTCCCCATCTTCTATCGGCGTCTCTATGCGCAGGGCGTGATTCATACGCCGAATTACTGGCTCGACAAGGTGTACGAGGAAGACGGCAAGAAGATCGCCGTGCTGCGCAACGAGTACACGGAAGAGCAGGAAGAGCGCGCGGTCGATCAGGTGGTGATCGAAAACGGCAGCACGCCCAACGACGCGCTGTACTGGAAGCTCAAGCCCGAATCGCTCAATCGCGGCCAGGTGGACGTGCACACGCTCTTCGCGGCGCAAGCGCAGCCGTGCTTGTCCGAAGAGCTCGGCAACGGGCGCTTCCTGCTGTTCAGAGTCGGCGACTGCATCTCGATGCACAACATCCACGGCGCGATCTACGACGCGCTGCGGCTTTGCAAAGACTTTTGACGAGGGCATTGCACGATGAACCCCGTGTTTGTCATCACCGCCTTGCTGTGGCTCTCGGTGGCGGGTCTCGCCTTCGCCGTCATGAAGCGCGCGGCCTACTGGCGCGAAGGCCGCGCCACGGCGGCCGGCGCGTACGGATGGGCGAATCTGCTTAGTATCCCGAAGCGATATTTCGTCGACCTGCACCATGTCGTTGCGCGCGATCCGTACATCGCGAAGACGCACGTTGCGACAGCGGGCGGCGCGATTCTCGCGATGGCGCTCGTCTTCGTCAACTACGGTCTTGCGATCTATTCGCCGTGGATCGACAAGCTGATCTTCATCGCGGCGCTCGTCATGCTGGGCGGCACGTTCTTCGTGTGGAAGCGCAGGCACGGCGCCAAGCAAGTGCCGGCGCGTCTGTCGCGCGGACCGTGGGACGCGTTGCCGCTCTTGCTCGGCGCGTTCGCGTTCGGCCTCGCGTTGTTCACGCTGCTGCCTGCAACGTGGATGTCAGGCGCGCTTGCGATCATCGTCGCCTTGTCGATCGCAGCGGGCGCTTACACGATGACCTTCGGCGCGGCGCGCGGCGGACCGATGAAGCACGCGATGGCGGGTCTTCTGCATCTCGCGTTTCATCCGCGTCAGGAGCGTTTCAAGGCGCAGCATGAACACGATGTGGTGCCGCCCACGGCGCTCAAGAAGCCCGTGCTCGATGCCAAGGATTACGGCGTCGGCAAGCCGGTCGAGTTTCGCTGGAACCAGCTCCTGAGTTTCGATGCATGCGTGCAGTGCGGCAAGTGCGAAGCGGCGTGCCCCGCGTTCGCATCGGGCCAGCCGTTGAACCCGAAGAAGCTCATACAGGATCTCGTGACCGGCATGGTCGGCGGCACGGACGCGGCCTATGCCGGCAGCCCCACGCCGGGCATTCCCGTCGGCAAGCATGCGGGCGCGCCGGGCAAGCCGCTGATCTCCAGCATGGTCGAAGCAGACACGATCTGGTCCTGCACCACGTGCCGCGCGTGCGTGCAGGAGTGCCCGATGCTGATCGAACACGTCGATGCCATCGTCGATATGCGCCGCAACCAGACGCTCGTCGAAGGCGACGTGCCGGGCAAAGGTCCGATCACGCTCGCTAATCTGCGCGAGACCGGCAGCGCGAATGGCTACGACATCGGCGCGCGTTACGACTGGTCGGTGGATCTGCAAGTGCAGGTCGCGCAGCCGGGGCGGCCGGTGGACGTGTTGCTGATAGCAGGCGAAGGCGCGTTCGACATGCGCTATCAGCGCACGCTGCGCGCGTTCGTGAAGGTGCTGAACAAGGCGGGCGTCGATTATGCGGTGCTCGGTGGCGTCGAAACCGATACGGGCGATACCGCTCGCCGCCTGGGCGACGAAGCCACGTTCCAGCAATGCGCATCGAAGCTGATGGAGACGTTGTCGCGCTATACGTTCCGGCGCATCGTCACAGCGGACCCGCATGTGCTGCACAGCCTGCGCAACGAGTATCGCGCGCTCGGCGGCTTCTACGAAGTGCAGCATCACACCGCGTTCATGGCCGAACTCGTGGCAAGCGGCAAGCTCACGCCGAAGGCGGCAGCCGTGTTCGCGGACAAGAAGATCACGTATCACGATCCCTGCTATCTCGGCCGCTATAACGGCGAGACCGAAGCGCCGCGCAAGATGTTGAAGACCATCGGCATCAAGGTCGTCGAGATGGAGCGTCACGGCATGCGCGCGCGCTGTTGCGGTGGCGGTGGCGGCGCGCCGCTCACCGATATCCCCGGCAAGCAGCGCATTCCCGACATTCGCATCGCGGACGCGAAGGCGGTCGGTGCCGATGTGGTCGCAGTGGGCTGTCCGCAATGCACCGCGATGCTCGAAGGCGTGGTCGGTGCTCGTCCCGAAGTGCTCGACGTGGCGGAGCTGGTCGCCGCAGCACTGGAGTAACGCATGAACACGATCAAACGAATCGATCCGCGCCGGCCGTTCATCGTCACCACAGCGGGACTGCGGCGGATCACGCTGGGCGAAGTCGGTACCGGCGCACTGCAGGATTTCGCCTCGGCGCATGCCGCGCATCGCGATACGGCAAAGCCGCGTCGCACGACGAAGCCCGCGCGGCGCAGCGTGCTGGTGGCGGCGCATACGGATCGCGGCGCGTTCGATGACCACGCGCGCCAGGCGCTTGCCGCTGCCGCGCTGCTCGCGGACGACGAGACGGAGATCGTGCTGATCGCGTTTGGCGCGTTCGACGACGACGCGGCATCGCTCGGCGCGGATCGTATCATCGAACTCGATGCGTTCGATAGCCGGCGCTTCGCGCCCGACGAAGAACTGCGCGCGCTCGCCGCATGCGCCGCCGCTTTCGCGCCCGCGCATCTCTTCATGCCCGACAACGCAACAGGCGATGGCGATCTCGGCCGCCGTTACGCGGCGCTCGCGGGTGCGAGCATCGCGACGCATGTCGTCGAACTGGATGCCACGCACGCCGCGAGTTATGCGCAAGCGGGCCGTGCGTGGGCATCGCGCGCATTGCCCGAGGTCGTGATGCTCGCGCCGAATGCCGTCGATGCGAAGCTGCCTTTCGTCGGCGCGGGCGAACGCGTGGCGAGCGAGGGCATCGTGCCCGCAGCGACGGCGAGCGCGTATGTCGATCTCGGCATCGAGGAACTGGACGCCGCGCAGATCGCGCTGGAAGAGGCGGATTTCATCGTGTCGGCGGGCAATGGCGTCTCTGACGTTGCCGCGTTCGAAGCACTTGCCAGCACGCTCGGCGCCGCGATAGGCGCGAGCCGCGTCGCAGTGGATGACGGCAAGTTCACGCGCGACAAGCAGATCGGCGCAACGGGCAAGACCGTGCAGGCGAGCGTGTATATCGCGTTCGGCATCTCGGGCGCGGTGCAGCATCTGCAAGGCATCAAGGATTGCCGTCACGTCATCGCGGTGAATACCGATGCGAGCGCGCCCATCGCGAAGCGCGCGAATCTCACGGTCGTCGCGGATACGCACGAGACGATCAAGGCGCTTACCGATGCGGCTGCGGCCGCGCGCGCATCGCGTGGCAACGGAGCGTCCATCGTGCTCGACGCGCCGCTCGCGGAAGGAGTGTTCGCATGAAAGTCGCCGTACTCGTTTCCGTGGGTCGCCACCCTGTGAGCGGTGTCGCGCGCTATAGCCGCAACGACGCCGCCGCGCTGACCATCGCGCTCGATATCGCGAAGCATCAAGGCGCGCAACTCGACGTGCTGCACGCGGGCGATCCCTCGAATCCCGCGCTTGCGGAGTATCTCGCACTCGGCGCGCCGCGCGTCGAAGTGCTCAACACCGAAGGCGATGCGAGCGCCGCGCTCGCACAGCGCATCGCGGGCTATGACCTCGTGCTGACGGGCACGCGCGCAGAAGGCGCATTCGACAGCGGCACATTGCCGTACAAGCTGGCGAATGCGTTGAACATCGCGCTCGTCGGGTCGGCGGTGGATCTGAGCGTGACCAAGGAAGGCGTCGAGGTGCGCCAGTTCATGCCCAAGGGCCTACGCCGGCGCGTGCGCGTGCAACTGCCTGCGCTCATCGCCGTGCATCCGCTCGCCAATGCCGCGCCGCGTTATGCGTATGCGCGCATGCGCGAGGGACAGGTCGTGCCGGTGGCATCGAATGCGCCGGTAGACACCGAGCGCAAGGCGTGGACGCTCGGCCCTATCGCAGCGAAACCCAAGCGCCTCGCTGCGCCGGAGAAGCGCAGCGGTCACGCGCGCATGCTCTCTGCGACCACGACGGAGAGCCGTGGCGGCAGCGTCGTAATTGAAGGGAGTTCCGTCGAAAAAGCACAAGTGATTCTCGCGTATTTGCGGGAGCATCAACTGGTCGATTACTGATTTCGACGCGCAGCACACGATAAACGGGCCAAAGCGGGGCCAAAGCGATGCAGGAGCACACGATGAAAGTATCGGCAGACGTTCGCGCAATGATCGAACGCCGCAAGAAGGGCTACACGCTCGAAGCACCGTTCTATACGAGCGAGGAGATTCACGCGCTCGATATGGACGCCATCTTCAAGCGGCACTGGATTCAGGTCGCTGTAGAGCCGGACGTGCCCGAGCCCGGTGACTACACGACAGTCGAGATCGGCGCCGATTCGATCCTGATCGTGCGCGACGACGATATGCAGATTCGCGCGTTCCATAACGTGTGCCGCCATCGCGGCGCGCGGCTGTGCAACGAGGAGAAAGGCTCGCTCGGCAATATCGTGTGCCCGTATCACAGCTGGACGTATAGCCTCAACGGCGATCTCATGTTCGCGGAGCACATGGGCGATCAGTTCGACCGCTGCAAGCACAGCCTGAAGAAGGTGCATGTCGAGAATCTCGCAGGCTTGATCTTCATCTGTCTCGCCGATGAACCGCCCGCCGATTTCGCTGTGATGCGCGCGGCCATGGAGCCGTATCTGCTTCCGCATGGCCTGAAGGATTGCAAGATCGCGGCGAGCATCGATATCGTGGAGAAGGGCAACTGGAAGCTCACGATGGAGAACAATCGCGAGTGCTATCACTGCGTCGCGAATCATCCCGAGCTGACCATTTCGCTCTATGAATACGGCTTCGGCTATCAACGCTCGCCCGCGAACGAAGAAGGCATGGCGGCGTTCGAGCGCACGGTCGTCGAACGCACGAAGCAGTGGGAAGCGATGAATCTGCCGTCCGCGGAGATCGATCGTCTCTCCGATCTCGTCACGGGCTTTCGCACGCAGCGCCTGCCGCTCGATCGCGACGGCGAATCGCAGACGCTCGATGCGAAGGTCGCATCGAAGAAACTGTTGGGCGGCTTCGCGCGCGCGGACCTGGGCGGCTTGTCGTTCTGGACGCAGCCGAACTCGTGGCATCACTTCATGAGCGATCACATCGTGACGTTCTGCGTGATTCCGCTGTCCGCGGGCGAAACGCTCGTGCGCACGAAGTGGCTCGTGCACAAGGATGCGCAGGAAGGCATCGACTACGACGTCGATAACCTCACGGCCGTGTGGCGCGCGACGAACGATCAGGACCGCACGCTCGTCGAGTACTCGCAACTCGGCGCGGTGAGCAGCGCCTACGAGCCGGGCCCGTATTCGCCCTATACCGAAGGGCTCGTCGAGAAGTTCTCCGAGTGGTACATCGGGCGGCTCGGCGACTATGCGAACGCGCCCGACGAGAAGCTCGCGTCGCATGGCGAAAAAGTCGTTTCCTTCATGCGCTAGGCGCGTTAAAGAGGCACATCATGATGCGCGATCAGGCGACGTTCGAGCCGACTCCCAGCCGCGTGACTCAACCGAGGTTCTGGGGCGCGCTGCCCGCGCGCTGGAACAGCGACACCGACGATACGCTCGTCTGCTGTCACGTCCGGCAGGAAACGCACGACGTGAAGAGCTTTTTCTTCCGTGCACCCGATGAACGCTCATTCGTGTTCGAGCCGGGGCAGTTCATCACGCTGGAACTCGATATCGACGGCGAGCCCGTGAACCGCTGCTATACGATCTCGTCCGCGCCCACGCGCCCGCACACCATTTCGATCACGGTGAAGCGCGTGCCGGGCGGCAAGGTGTCGAACTGGCTGCATGACAACGTCGTCGCGGGATCGCGCGTGCGCGTGCTCGGGCCGTCGGGCGAGTTCACCTGCGCGCGGCATCCGGCGCGCAAGTTCCTGTTTCTCTCGGCGGGATCGGGCATTACGCCGCTCATGTCGATGAGCCGCGCGCATCACGAACTGGGCGACGACGCCGATATCGTCTTCGTGCATAGCGCGCGCACGCCGGACGACATCATCTTCGCGCGCGAGCTGGATCTCATCGCGTCGAATCATGCGAACTTCCGCACGGCGTTCGTGTGCGAGCGCGTGGGCGCCCGCACGAATTGGCCTGGAATCACGGGCTTTTTGAGCTTGCCGCTGTTGAAGCTGATTGCGCCGGATTTCCTCGAACGCGAAATCTTCACGTGCGGTCCTGCGCCGTACATGAAAGCGGTGCGCGATCTGCTCGACGAAGGCGGCTTCGATCGCACGCACTATCACGAGGAGAGCTTCTCGTTCGAGACCATCGCGGATGTCGCCTCGCAACTGGCGAGCGCGCATGTCGGCGATGCGATCGCTGCGCACGCCGAGACCATCGAAGCACGCGATGATTCGAGCGGCTTCGCGCCCGCGCCCGTCGACACCACGTTCAAGGTGAGCTTTGCCAAGAGCCGGCGCGAAATCGAATGCGGAAGCACGCAGCATGTGCTCGACGCCGCGAAGAAAGCAGGCGTGCGCCTGCCGTCGTCGTGCACGCAGGGCATGTGCGGCACGTGCAAGGTGAAGCTCGTTTCCGGCGAAGTATCGATGAAACATGCGGGCGGCATCCGTCAGCGCGAGATCGATCAGGGCATGGTGCTGCTGTGTTGCAGCACGCCGCTCACTGATCTCGTCGTCGATAAATAACGCGTCGCTTCTGGACAACTGCGTGTCGTAAAAGTGCGTTACGTGGAAATTCTGGCTGGCGATTCTGCATACACGGCGTGGGGCCGCAAAGGGGAAAGCAATGAAAGCGATGAGAAGACTGTTCGTGCTGGGCGCGATGAGCGCGGCCCTTGCCGCGAGCATGGGTGCGGGCGCCGATGAGAAACCGACCATCAAGATCGGCTACGTCGAAGGATGGGACGATAGCGTGGCGACGTCGAACGTGGCGGCGCGCATCATCGAAAAGCGGCTCGGCTATCAGGTGCAACTGGTGCCGGTCGCGGCCGGCGTGATGTGGCAAGGCGTGGCGCGCGGCGACCTCGACGCGACGCTGTCCGCCTGGCTGCCGGTCACGCACGGCGCGTACTGGAACAACTTCAAGTCGAAGGTCGTGAATCTCGGACCGAACTTCAATGACGCGAAGATCGGCCTGATCGTGCCGGAAAACGCGGACGTATCGAGCCTGTCCGACCTCGAAGCGAAGAAGGCGGAGTTCGATTCGCGCATCGTCGGCATCGACGCGGGCGCGGGCGTCATGCAAAAGACGAGCGAAGCGATCAAGGCATACAACCTCGACTACCGGCTCATGCCGAGTTCCGGCAGCGCGATGACGGCCGAGCTTGCGCGCTCGGAAGCCGCCAACAAGCCGATCATCGTGACCGGCTGGAAGCCGCACTGGATGTTCGCGAAGTACAAGCTCAAGTTCCTCGAAGATCCGAAGAAGGTCTTCGGCGAGGCCGAGCATGTCGATAACGTCGTCAATCCCGAGCTGGAAAAGAAGGCGCCGCCTGTCGTCGCGTTCCTGAAGAAGTTCCAGTGGAAGCCGGGCGAAATCGACAGCGTGATGCTCGCGACGCAAAACGGCGAGAAGCCGGCCGCCGCCGCGGACGCATGGATCAGCGCGCATGGCGATCGCGTGGATAGCTGGGTGAAGTAAGCGTTAGGCATGGCCCAACAAAAGCGCCGCTCTTGAGCGGCGCTTTTGCATTTCAGGCGCGTTTTGCCCAGGCCGCTAGCGCAGCACGACGGTCCGCTCGCCGTTGATGAACACGCGCCGCTCGACGAACGCCTTCACGGCGCGCGCGAGCGTGATGCATTCGACATCGCGCCCGGTCGCGAGCAGACGCTCCGGGCTATACGCATGATCGACGCGCTCCACTTCCTGCTCGATGATCGGGCCTTCGTCGAGATCGTCGGTGACGAAATGCGCGGTCGCGCCGATGAGTTTCACGCCGCGCGCATGCGCTTGATGGTACGGCTTCGCGCCCTTGAAGCCGGGCAGAAACGAGTGATGGATGTTGATCGCGCGGCCCGCGAGCTTGCGGCTGGTGTCGGCCGAGAGAATCTGCATGTAGCGCGCGAGAATCAGCAACTCGGCGCCCGATGTGTCGAAGAGATCGAGCACGCGTGCTTCCTGCTGCGGCTTGGTGTCGGCCGTGATCGGCAGATGATGAAACGGCAGGCCGTGCTGCGCAGCGAGCGGCGCGAGATCCGTGTGATTCGATGCGATGCCCACGATATCCATCTTGAGCTCGCCCATGCGCCAGCGGAACAGCAGGTCCGCGAGGCAGTGTTCGAGCTTCGACACCATGATGAGCACTTTCGGCCGCACGGCGAGATCGTGCATGGCCCACGTCATCGAAAAGCGCGTGGCGATGGGCGCGAATTCGCGTTGCAGCATGGCGAGGTCCAGCGTGTCGTCGCGGCGCGCGGCATGAAAGACGCAGCGCACGAAGAAGCGTTCGCTCAGGTCGTCGTCGAAGACGCTGAGTTCGTCGATATAGCCGTGATGGTGCTCCAGAAAGCCGACGATCGCGGCTACCTGACCCGCCGCGCTTGGGCACGCGACGGTGAGCACCAGTTGATTGAGGCGAGGTTGCGCTGACATGCGTGCTCCACGTTCGAGAGAAGGCGTCGCCCGGAATGGGGCGAGCGTCTCGCTAGTAGAGCAAAAGGGACGGCGCGCGCGATAGAAGCGTTACGCCGTCGCGCTGGTATGAAAGCGTCAGCCCGCTTGCAGGCTCACGCGTTCTTGCGCGGACATGAGCATGGCGCGCATTGGCGGTTGAATGGCGACGAAGTGAACCATCAAGCTCGACGCCTGTTGGAAATACCACGGCGTATTGAGGCTCACGCAGTCGTGACCGGTATGGAGCGTCCAGCCGAGGCGCTCGCGCAGCAGATTCGCAATGATCGTCTGATCGCCGCCGTTCGCGTACGTGCTCGATTTATCGGGCGCGGCGCTCACGTGGCGATAGATTTCCTCGACGAAAGCCGCATTCTGCGCCGTGCGCCTGAAGCCCAGCACGCCCGCGTTGATGACCCACGGACCGATGTCGTGCGCGGCGAGAACGTCGCGATCAGCGAGCAGCGGTTCGAGCGGCTTCTTCTGGTTGACGAAGAGAATGTCGGCATCGATCCAGATCATCCATTCGTGATGCGGCAGGTGCTTGCGCAGGAACCACGGCTTGAGCCAGGTGCCGGTGCTGCCGGGATCGGCGTCGGCGGGCGTGTCGCGATACACGTAGAGCGTGTAGCCGTGGCGCTCGCAATAGCGCCGCATGTTCTGCTCCGCGACTGCGCCGTAGTTGCGCACGTTCCCCGTGTAATAGGTGACGAGGGCGATCGGCCGGCCGGGATTGAAGACGCTGAAGGGCTCGGCGGGCACGTGCGCCACATGTCGCGAGAAGTCGAAAAGCCGCGCGCCTTTCTGCTGACAATCGTTGATATGCTCGGCGAGCGCGTTGCGAAACGACGGATGGATGAACCCGTACATCTCCTGTTCGGACATGACGATAGTCCACAGATTCGCGCGGTTCGCCCAGACCGGTTCGAAGCGCGGATTGCAGAACATGGCGCACATGATGCCGCCGCGCTCGCCGTGCGGCTCGATGTAGTCGAGCGGGGAGAGAAGCCGGACCTCGTCGTCGGTCGTGCCGCAGATCTTGCATTGCTCGATGCAATGAACGATGAAATCGCGGATGGGCTGCGTATTGCGCCAGACTTGCAGCGCCGTCTGTTCCTTGCCGGTGTTGCCGCCGAGCGCGGGCAGCAGATGCTGACGGCCATCGGCCATGGGTTCGACCGGATGCATGTTCAACACGAGGCAGTCTTCGCTCAGGCAGATGAGCAGCGCATGTTCTGGCATCTGCCGGAGGTGATGCAGCACCGTTTCGTACTTCAGCAGAAGACGTTGTGCTCTGGATTCGATGCCGACGAGCGATATGGTTTCGTGCTCGTAGCCCAGTTGCGCGCAATAGTGCTTGTGATTGACGAGAACTGCGGGTGCGTCGACTCGGAGAAAACTCAGGCAGCGGGTAGTCATAGGTCGTACTGAAAACAACGGGGACGTTGCGTGATTGCGATTTTTTACAGTTTTCGCAGTATGCGCAGCCCGCGCGCCGAGTGGTATCGGGCATGTCTGAAATCGAAGAAATTCGATGGACGCGCCGCGTAGGCAAAGAGGGGGAGTCCCGGCCGATATTCCATGCCGCGTGGAGAGCCACGCGCCGCCGTCGACGGCTCACATATTCGACAACACCTGCGCGAGCGCCATCGCGACGGTTGCCAGATGCGGCTCCACGACGAGATCGTGATGCCGTCCTTCCACCTGCATGATGCGCAGGCCCTGCTTCGCGACGCGCTGCCACACCGGCAGCGGATCACCGCGATCATCCTGCATGATCGACGCGCGCACGTAGACGATCGGGCCGCCGAGATAACGGCGCGGCTTGTAGGTCGTCATCGCGACGCGCATGGATTCGCGCACGAGCATCAGCGGCGGCGGCAGGCTGCGCGTTTCAGGGCCGGGCCGCTGCGCCGTCTTGCCGAGCCGCATGCGGACGTGGTCGGTCAGCGCGAGCGCCTTGCCGCGCACGTAGCGCACGCGCGAGCGCGCATCGAGCGAGCGGAACTCCCGCATGCGATACGCGAGCATGGCGGCCTGATAGCGCGCCCACGCCGAAAGCGGCAGACAACGTTCGTGCACGTAGGTATCGAGCAGACAGAGCATTTCGATCTGCTCGCCCGCCTTTACGAGTTGCTGCGCGATCTCCAGCGCGACCAGTCCGCCGAACGAATAGCCGACGAGCGCATACGGCCCGCTCGGCTGTACGCCGCGCATGCGCAGCACGTAAGCGCGCGCCATGTCCTCGACGCTGCGCTGCGGCGTTTCATCGCCGTCCAGTCCTTGCGCCTGCAGCCCGTAAATGGGCCGCTCGCTTTGGAGCGTAGCCGCGAGCGTCAGGCACTCCATGACCGATCCCGTGATGCTATGGACCATGAAGAGCGGGCGGCCGCGGCCCGCGCGCATCTGCACGAGCGTCGAGTTGGCGGCGCTTGTGCCCTGGTCGGAAACGATTGCGCCGGCGAGCCGCGCAATCGTTGGCGCGACGATCAACGTTGCAATCGGCAGGGTGCGACCGGTCGTCCGCCGAATGTCGGCGAGCATGCGGGCCGCCAGCAGCGAGTGTCCGCCGAGCTCGAAGAAGTTGTCTTCCCGGCCGATCGGCGCGAAGTTGAAGTACCGCTCCCACAGCGCGCACAGATAGGCTTCGACACTCTGCGCCGATTGCCCCGGCGCGGGCAGTTCGCCCGTCTGCCGCGCGAGCAGCGGGTGCGCGCGGATGCCATCGAGACAGCCGGGATTCGCGAGCGACGACACGTTGCGCGCCGGCAAGCCGTTGACGGCATCGCGGGCGGCGGCCTCCGACGGCTTGCCGTTGTGCGTGACCGGCAGGCCGTCGACCTGCACGATCACGTCGGGCACGAGCGCGGCGGAGCCTTGTCGCATGATCTCGCGTCGCATGCGCACGGCGAGCGTCGCATTCAGATGCGCGCCGGGCCGCAGCACGAGCAGCAGCACGATCCGCTGGCCGCTCTCGCCCGCGCGATCGCCGGTTTGCGCCACGGCCATCGCCTGACAAACCTCGGGAATGTCGCTGAGGATGCGATAGATCTCCCCGGGACTCACGTTGATGCCGCGAACATTGAGCACGCCGTCGCTTCGGCCATGTAGACGCGCGGAGCCTTCGGGCGAGAATTCGATGACATCGCCGTGCGTCCAGACACCTTCGTTCTGCGAGAAATACGCGCTGTGAAAGCGCAAGCCGTCGTCGTCGCCGAAGAAACCGAGCGGCCGCGACGGAAACGGATTCGTGCAGACGAGCTCGCCGGGCAGCGCCGTCGGCGCGCCATGATCGAACGCCTGCACGTCGAGGCCGAGGCTCTTGCACTGAGCCTCGCCCGCGAACACGGGCAGATTCGGATTGCCTAGCACGAAGCAGCCGAGGATATCGGTGCCGCCCGAGATCGACTGAAGCTGCAACGGCTTCACATGCCGATGCACCCAGTGGAACTGCGAATCGAAAAGCACGGCGCCGGTCGACATCATCGCGCGCAGCGCAGACAGGTCGAACTGCTCGCCCGGTTCGAGGCCCGCGTCCTCGCTCATTTTCAGATAAGCGGGACTGGTGCCGAACACCGTGACGCGCTCGTTCGCCACGATGCGCCAGAGCGTGTCCACCGCCGCGACGGGGCCGTCGTAGGTCACGATCTGCACGCCCGACGCGAGCGCCGACAACTGCCAGTTCCACATCATCCACGAGCAGCTCGTGAAGAAGAACAGCTTGTCGCCGGGGCCGAGGTCGCTATGCAAGCGGTGCTCCTTCACATGCTCGATGAGCGTCCCGCCCGCGCCGTGCACGATGCATTTCGGCTTGCCCGTCGTGCCCGACGAAAACATGATGAAGAGCGGATGCGCGAACGCGAACCGCTGCCACGCGAATTGCGCGGCGTCGCCTTGCAGGATCAGGTCGTGCAATACGTGCTGACGCGTGCCGATGCCGGTCGGCAGCGGCATGTCGTCGAGACACACGATGTCCGTGAGCGACGGCAGTTCGGCCGCGACCGCCGCGACGTGCGCGCTGAGCGAACCGGCCGTATCGAACGAACGCGGCATGGTATGCGCGAACAACATGCGCGGCGCGAGCGGCGCGAAGCGGTCGACGATGGACTGCACGCCGTTTTCCGGCGCGGCGGTGGAAAGCGTCGCGCCGAGCGCGGTGACGGCGAGCGCGGCGGTGATCGCGTCCGCGTCGTTGCGCATGATCGCGACGACGCGATCGCCCGGTGCAAGCCCCAGTTCGCGCAACGCGTGCGCAAGCCGCATGACGCGTTCGCGCAGTTCGCCGCGCGTATAGGCGACGCGGCCGCCATCGGCATAACAGGAAGCGAGCGCGGGGGCGTCGTCGGCCGCGATGCCCGCGTTCAGCAGATTCTCGGCATAGTTCAACTGCACATGCGGGAAGAAATGCGCGGTCTCGCAGCGATCGCCGATGCAAACCGGGTCAGCGTTGCCCGACCATTCCAGCCCTTGCGCAGATTGCAGAAAGTATTGCCAGAAGCGGCGGAATTCGCGGGCGCTGTAGGCGTGCAATGACGGGTAATCGGAGAAATGCTGGCCCGTCAGTGCTTCGAAGCCCTTGGTAAAGCGCGTCATGCCGGAGCGCGCGATGCGCTCCGCGTCTGGCTGAAACAGGGACGGGCGCGAGCCCATACGCGCACGCTCGCGCATAGCGTTATGACGTTGCATGGTGCGACGGACCTGTAATCTGCGCTGCGTGATTGAATGCTTATGTGTTCAGCGTCGGGCTCCGAAAATCTCTCAGTTTCCGGTACAGCGCCTCGCCGCCGGTCAGGTGTGTGAAGCCAGAGTACCGCGAGCGAAAACGCCGCAATGTGCGACCACGCACAAACGGGCATCCGTGTTTTTCCGTCTATCGAGCGGTCCGTGGCGGTGCATCTGTCGTGGCGATGTTGCTTCGTGCAGGATGAGTAACATTTCGGATTTCAAAATGCTTGTAACGGTGCGCGCTGATCACTGCCATGTGGCAGCGTGGTGAATTCGCGCACCGGGTTGAGCGCTGCGTATCGTCGCGCGGGGCAAGAAGCGCATGCGCTGCCCTGAAAGCCGCTGCTCGCGGCGGCGGCATTGTCGCCATCCGGCGGCCGCGAACTACTTGGGCACGAAGACGGGCGACATCGGCATGGCGTTAGCGCGGCGAGCAATATCGCGAGCGCGGAGCGCCATGCGCGTGGCAAGTAGAGCATGCAAGCGCGTTGCGGGCGCGGCCGCTGAAAGCCGCCTCTCGCGACGCGTGCATCGTCGCCATCCGGCGGCCGCGAAGTACTCGGGCACGCAGGCCGGCGATATAGGCATGGCGTTCCCGGCGGGCCATACCGCGAGCGGAGCGCCATGCGCGTGGCAAGTAGAGCATGCAGGCGCATTGCGGGCGCGTTGCGGGCGCGGCCGCTGAAAGCCGCCTGTCGCGACGCGTGCATCGTCGCCATCCGGCGGCCGGGAACGACTCGGGCACGCAGACCTGCGACATCGGCTTGGCGTTTGCGGCGGGCAATACCGCGAGCGCAGAGCGCCATGCGCGTTGCAAGTAAAGCATGCAAGCGCGTTGCGGGCGCGGCCGCTGAAAGCCGCCTCTCGCGACGCGTGCATCGTCGCCATTCGGCGGCCGCGAACTACTCGCGGCACGCAGACTGGCGATATAGGCATGGCGTTCCCGGCGGGCAATACCGCGAGCGCGGAGCGCCATGCGCGTTGCAAGTAGAGCACGCAGGCGCGTTGCGGGTGCGGCCGCTGAAAGCCGCCTCTCGCGACGCGTGCATCGTTGCCATCCGGCGGCCGGGAACGACTCGGGCACGCAGACCCGCGACATCGGCTTGGCGTTCGCGGCGGGCAATACCGCGAGCGGAGAGCGCCATGCGCGTTGCAAGGATCGCATGCAAGTGCGGCCCGCGAACAACGCGCTATGCGGGCCGCGTGACTGGCTTGCCTTCGCGCGCGGCATCGGCCGCCTCGGGCCCCGCGTGTCCGGCCCGCGCGCGCCACGTCCTGAGCAGCAACGCGTTGGTCACGACGCTCACGCTCGAAAACGCCATCGCCGCGCCGGCGTACATCGGATCGAGCATGCCGAGGGCCGCGAGCGGAATGCCGATCAGGTTATAGACGAACGCCCAGAACAGGTTCTGCCGGATCTTGCGATAGGTGCGCCGCGAGATGTCGATGGCATCGGCGACGAGCGCGGGATCGCCGCGCATGAGCGTGATGCCCGCCGCTTCGATCGCGACGTCCGTGCCGCTCGCCATCGCAATGCCGATGTCGGCGGCGGCGAGCGCGGGCGCGTCGTTGATGCCGTCGCCCGCCATCGCTACGACGCCTTTCGTCGACGCCTTCAGTTGCGCGACGACCTGCGCCTTGTCGGCCGGCAGCGTCTGCGCGAACACCCGCTCTTGCGCGATGCCGAGCGCCCGCGCGACGGCATGCGCGCTGCCCGCGTTGTCGCCGGTCACAAGCGCGCTCGTCACGCCCATCTGCGAGAGCCGTTCGATGGCGGCGCGCGCGGCGGGCTTCACGGTGTCGCCGAACGCGAGCAGCGCGAGCACCGCGCGGCGCTCCGGCTCGAACAGCCACGAGACGGTGTTGCCCTGCGCTTCGAGTTGGCGGGCACGCTCGGCGAGCGCGTCGGGCACCGCCGCGTTCGATTCTTGCAGCCAGCGCCCGCTGCCGATCGCGATGCGTCGCGGCGCGGCAGCGTTCTCGGCCATGGCGACGTCTGCTTCCACGCCGCGCCCCGCGACTGCGCGCGCGGCGCTCGCTTCGAAGCGCCGCGTCGCGTTGGCATCGCCTGCGGCAGCGGACACTGCCTTCGCCAGCGGATGCTCGCTCATGCGCTGCACGGCCGCCGCGAGCGCGAGCGCTTCGTCGCGATCCTGCCCCGGCGCGGCGTCGAACGCGACGAGCGCCGGCCGCCCAACCGTGAGCGTGCCGGTCTTGTCGAACGCGACGATTTCGATGGCATGCGCGCGCTCCAGCGCCTCGGCGTCTTTGATGAGGATGCCCTGACGCGCCGCGACGCCCGTGCCCGCCATGATCGCGGTCGGCGTCGCGAGGCCGAGCGCGCACGGGCACGCGATCACCAGCACCGCAACCGCATTGAGCAACGCCGTCTCGCCGCTCGCGCCGTGCAGCAGCCAGCCGGCGAGCGTCACGAGCGCGATGCCGAGAATCGCCGGCACGAACACGGCCGACACGCGGTCGACGAGCCGCTGGATCGGCGCCTTCTCCGCCTGCGCGGACTCGACGAGCCGGATGATGCGCGCGAGCGTCGTCTCCGCGCCGACGGCGGTCGTTTCGATGGCGATCACGCCTTCACCGTTGATCGACCCGCCTGTCGCGCGCGCGCCCGGTTCCTTGGCAACCGGCAGGCTTTCGCCGGTAATCAGCGATTCGTCGATATGCGTGCGGCCCTCGCGCACGATGCCGTCCACCGGCACGCGCTCGCCCGGCCGCACGATGGCGATATCGCCGATCCGCACGTCCGCAAGCGCGATTTCGCGTTCCCGCGCGGGATCGCTGGCATCGCGAATGCGCGCCTTGTCCGGGCGAAGCGCGTTGAGCGCGCGGATCGCGTCGGTCGTCTGGCGCTTCGCGCGGGCCTCGAGCCACTTGCCGAAGCGCACCAGCGTGATGACCACCGCCGACGCCTCGAAGTACAGATGCGCGTGGCCATGCGCGAACATCTGATAGACGGACACGCCCCATGCCGCCGACGTCCCGAGCGCGACGAGCAGATCCATGTTGCCCGAGAGCGCCCGCACGGCGCGATAGCCGCCGACGTAGAAACGCCATCCGAAGCCGAACTGCACGACGCTCGCGAGCGCCAGTTGCAGCCACGGCGAGAGATCGAGGCCGAGCATCGGCGAAAGCATCGGCGAAAGAAGCGGCACGGAGAGCACCGCGCTGCCGATGACCGCCGCGAGTTCCCGGTCGCGCGTGTGCGATGCGTCGGCGGCGGGCGGCGCGTCGGGCACGATGCGCGTGGCTTCATAGCCGGCTTTCGTGATGGCGGCGAGGAGTTGGTCGTCGGTGACGGCGTCGCTCGCGTGAACGGTGGCGCGCTCGGTCGCGAGATTGACGGCGACGGCATCCACGCCCGGCACGCGCTTGAGCATCTTTTCGACGCGCGCGACGCACGACGCGCACGTCATGCCGCCGACGGCGAATTCGGCGGTCCGTTCCGATTGAGTTGAAGCCGATGACATTGGTGAAACGCTCCGGATGTGGCTGAACGGACGCAATTCCCGTTCTCATGCATCCAGTATCGACCTTCCCATGACTGGAAGGTCAAGCGCGGTTCTCAGCCGCGCGGCGGATCGCTCAGCGTGGCGGACATGACGTCGGCGAGCGCATGCGCCGCGTCGCCGCCGCGCTGACGCAAGCCCTCGACCGCGCCGAGACGGTCGGCATCGGCCTTGTTCTGCGAGAGCTTGGCCTTGCCGACGAGCCGCGTCACCTCGATCTCGATGCCGACGATCGCGCCCAGCAGCTCGTCGATGTAATCGCGCGGCGCGTCGCCCATCTTCCACGGCGCGGGCTCGGCCGCTTCCATCTTGCGCGTGAGCCGCGCGACGACGCCGCGCACGTACGCTTCGTCGTCGCGCACGGTGATGCGGCCGTGCGCATGCACGACAAAATAATTCCAGGTCGGCACTTGCCGATGCGTTTCCTGCTTGCTCGGATAAAAATTCGGCGAGATATACCCGGCTTCGCCCTGAAAAATCACGAGCACGTTGTCTCCCGGCGCGACTTCCTTCCACACCGGATTGGCCCGTGCCACATGCGCCCGCAGGACGCCGCGCTCGCCCGCGGCCGCTTCGAATTCGAACGGAACATGATTTGCGTCCAGCCCGTTCGGACCGTGCGTGACGAGCGCGCCGAACGGGTTCGCGGCGATCAGCGCGTGAAGCACGTCGGCGCGGTTTTCTTCGAAATGGGCGGGCAGATACATCGGTCGGCTCTGTGACGGTGGCATGAAGAACAGCAGAAAACCCGATGTTACGCGATGCCGGCGCATGCGGTTTGCTTCCGTCATCAGCGCCTGATGACGGTTTTGGCAGCGGCTCCTTGCCTATCATCAGCGGATACGTTAAAACCCGAATTTCGAGATAGTTTCCGCGCCTGTAACAAAGGCGCAAACGTTAAGGCGGCAGCATCGGTTTGCGCGCCGGAAGTTGCGTCAACCCATGCGAAACAAGAACCGGACTCCCATTCGAATGAACCTACCACGACGCTGGACCTTCCCGCTCAACGCCGCTTTCTGTCTAAGCGCAAGCATCGCCGGAGTGAGCCTCCTGTCCGGCTGCGCGGCGAACAAGCCGCCCGAAGCCAAAGCCAGCACCGGCTGGGTGAAGGACCAGGTGGCGGACGCCTACACCTTCGGCTTCCCGCTCGTTGCCTCGGACATCGCCCGCGAGCGCGCGAGCGGCAACGCGGCGCAGTCCGGCCGCGCGCCGCTCAACACCTTCCGGCACGCGAGCGCGCTGCCGCCTGTGGGCGCGGCGGGCTGGCCGAGCGTCGATACGCTCGACTCGACCGCATGGCTGGATGTGTCGGCCGATCCGGTGATCGTCTCGCTGCCCGCCGCGCCGCGCGGGCGATATCTGGACGCGCGCGCCTTCGACGCGTGGACCAACGCGCTCTATTCGAGCGCCGATACCACGCCGTATCCGAAGATGCAGTCGATCGCGTTCGTGCCGGCGGGCTTCAGCGGCACGCTGCCCGCGGATGCCACGCGCGTCGAATGCCGCACGCGCTACGTGTGGCTCTCGGTGCGCGTGCGCGTGAACGGCCCGCGCGACGTGCGCGAGGCGCGCAAGCTGCAAACCGGGATGCGCATCGAGCCGCTCACGCCCGCGAAGGGCTCCGTTGCCGATGCGACGCCCGCCGTCACCGGCGCATGGCCCGGCGGCAGTAGCGGGCAGCAGCCGGCGGTGCCGCCGTTGCCCGCCGCGCCGCCGACGGCATCGCCCGGCGCGCAGGCCGAATCGCTCGACGCAAGGGCCTTCTTCGCGCGTCTTGCCCGCTCGCTCGACGACAACCCGCCCGCCACCGCCGACACGCCCGCGATGAGCCGTCTCGCCGCCATCGGCGTGAAGCCCGGCGAACCGGTGCAGTTCAAGACGACGGACGCGCCGGTGCTCGACGCGGGCATCGCGGAGGCGCGCGAGCGGCTCTCGACCGTGCCGCCCAACGCGATCACGAAGAACGGCTGGACGTGGTTCGGCGACGGCGTCGGCAACTACGGCACCGACTACACGCTGCGCGCCTACCTCGCGCGGCGGCAGACGGCGACGAGCACGAAAGACGGCGAAACGAAGCCGGTCGCATCCGTCGACAGCGACGGTCACGCGCTGAACGGCGCGAACGACTACGTGCTGCACTTCGAGCCGAATCAGCTTCCGCCGGTGCGCGGCTTCTGGACGCTCACGGCCTATACGAAAGACGGCGCGCTCGCCGATGCCAAAGTGCCCCGCCTGTCGCTTTCCGACCGCGACCGCCTGAAGAAGAATCGCGACGGCTCGATCGACGTGATCGTGTCGTCGGAGTCGCCCGGCAAGGCGCGAGCGTCGAACTGGCTGCCCGCGCCCGCGGGCGAGTTCCAGCTCGCCATGCGCCTCTATGCGCCGAAGCCGCAGGCGAGCGACGGCACGTGGGCGCCGCCGCCCGTCCAGCGGCAGTAGCGTCTTTTTTGCGCGGCGTTATCGAAGAGTTTTGACAACGTTGGCGCGGCGCATCGTCGTATACTCGGGCATCCTCCTTCCGAGACGGCGAGATCGCGCCGCGCCGATGCGCGCATCGCGTCGCCGCGCATCGCATGTCAAGCACCACGAAGTCAACGTTCACCACGGCCGGGCAGACCTTGCGCGGCGTGGTCCACGCGCCCCGCACGCGGCGCATCGCCATCGGGTTTGTCGTCGCGCTGCTGGTGATCGGGCTGCTCGGGTTCTTCGTCGCGCCGCCGGTCATCCGGCACGTCGCCGAACAGCAGCTTTCGCAACAGCTCGACCGCCCGGTGAGCATCCGGCGCATCGCGCTCAATCCCTATACGCTCGTTTTCCAAGCCGATGACGTGCATATCGGGGAATCCCGTGCGCAAGGCCCGAACGCGCCGGGCTTCGTGGATGTGTCGCGGCTCGTCGTGCGCACTTCGTGGACGTCGCTGTTCCGGCTTGCGCCGGTGATTGATGAACTGAAGATCGACTCGCCGCGCATCAACATCGTCCGGTACGACGCCGAGCATTTCAATTTCTCCGATCTGATCGCGAAGTTCTCGAAGCCTTCGTCGCCGCCCTCGGACAAGCCCGCGCGGTTTTCCGTGTCGAACATTCGGATCGAGAACGGGCGCATCGTTTTCGACGACAGGCTCACGAAGACCAAGCACACCATCGACCGCTTCGCGCTCGGCATTCCGTTCATCGCGACGTTGCCGTCCGCCACGGACATCTTCGTGACGCCGCTTTTGCAGGCGCGCATCGACGGCTCGCCGCTCGTGCTGAAGGGCCGCACGAAGCCGTTCGCGCAGTCGCGGGAATCGGAAATTGCGCTGACGCTCGACGGGCTCGACGTGCCGCAATTGGCGTTGTATGCGCCCGCCTCGCTGCCGGTCGCGGTCAAGAGCGGCCGGCTTTCGACCGATCTCAACGTGCGTTTCGCGATTGCGGGCGACGTGCCGACCATCCGCATCGACGGCACTGCCGATCTCGCCGACGCCGCCGTGACCGACCGCGCGAACGCGCCGCTCATCGCCGCTCGCGCGCTGCACGTCAAGATCGCGGACATGCAGCCGCTGCGCAGCGTCTATCACTTCGAGGAGATCACGCTGTCCGGGCCGGATGCGCATATCACGCGCGACGCCTCGGGCGTGTACAACGTGACGAGGCTCGCGTCGCCTTCGAAGCCTGAAGCCACGAAGACCGCGGATAGCAAGTCACCGCCGCTCGACCTCGCGATCCGCCATCTCGCCATCGATGGCGGGCGCCTCGCGTATGCCGACGACCTGCTGAAGCAGCATGTCGAAGCCGCGCTGACGAACCTCGCCGTGACGCTCGACGGCTTCTCCACGCTCGGCGAGACGCCCGCGCGCTACACGCTCCAGACGGCGTCGGACAAGGGCGGCACGCTCGCGGCATCGGGCAACGTCACGCTCGCCGCCCACACGGCGGACGCGAAGCTCGCGCTCGACGCGTTGGCGTTGCCGCCGCTGCAGCCGTACATCGCGAACATGGTGGCAGCGCGGGTCGTCGCGGGCACGGTGAGCGCGAATCTGCCGGTGTCGGTCGACTGGTCGAAGCCCGACGCGGGCGCGCAGGTCGGCGCGGGCGATGTCACGGTCGCGGGTCTCACGCTCGTGCCGTCGAACGCGGCGGGCGCAGCGCCGATCAAGCTCGGCTCGGCGGTCGCGAAGATCAGCAAGGTCGATGTGGCCGCGCGCACCGCCGCGCTCGACAGCGTGCGGGCGAGCGGCCTCGCGCTCGAGGCGACGCGCCGCAAAGACGGCAGCATCGATCTGGCGGCGCTCGCGGGACCGCACGAGGCCGCGCCCGAGCAAACGGCGACGCGCAAGGTGCAGAAGGCGCAGCAGGCCGGTCCGGCGTGGCGCTATCAGATCGGTCAGATCGGGCTGGACGGCGCATCGGCGACGTTCACCGACGAAACGCCCGCGCGGCCGGTGAAGCTGAGCGTCGCGCCGCTGTCGGTGGAGCTCAGGCAGTTCAGCGACGACATGACGAAATCGCTTCCCATCGACGGCAAGCTCACGCTCAACGGCCGCGGCGCGCTCGCCGTGAACGGCAATGTGACGCTCAGTCCGCTCAAGGTCGCGCTGCATGTGAAGGGCGATCAGATGGATGTGTCCGCGTTCGAACCGTATTTCGGCGACAAGCTCAACGTCGAAGTGGCGAGCGCCGCGCTCAACGCGAACGGCGACGTCGCGATTTCGGGCAGCGGCAAGACGCTCGCGGCGTCGTACAAGGGCGACGCGTCGCTCACCGACGTGCGCATGATCGACAAGGCGACCTCCGACCGCTTTGCCGGCTGGAAGCTGCTCGGTCTCACGAATCTGAAGGCGAGCTACGGCGAGCGCGGCACGGACGTGGAGGCGGCGCGCGTCACGTTCGCCAATTTCTACGGGCGCGTGCTGCTGGATGCGCAGGGCAAGCTGAACCTGAAGAACGTCGTGGCGAGCGATCACGCGGCGGCGCAATCGGTGACGCAGCCGGCGGCGTCTGCGTCAGCCTCGGCGCCGGTTGCCGCGAGCGCGCCCGCCGACACGGCGAAGTCCGGGCCGCCGGTGAACCTGCGCTTCGGCGAGCTCGTCCTGCAGAACGGCCGCGTCACGTACACCGACAACTTCATCAAGCCGAACTACACGGCGAATCTGGTGGCGATCAACGGGACCATCGGCGCGTTCGGCACGCAATCCACGACGCCCGCGCCCGTCGACGTCACCGCGAAGCTCGCGGCCAACGGACCGGTCTCGATCAAGGGGCAGGTGAATCCGCTGATCGCGAAGCCCGCGCTCGATCTGACCGCGAGCGCGCACGACGTGGAGTTGACCAACCTCACGCCGTATTCGGCGAAGTACGCGGGCTACCCGATCACCAAGGGCAAGCTGAACGTCGATCTGCACTACATGCTCGCCGACGACAAGCTGACGGCGAACAACCACCTGTTCATCGACCAGTTGACCTTTGGCGATCACGTCGACAATCCGAGCGCGACCAAGCTGCCGGTGCGGCTCGCGGTATCGCTCTTGAAGAACTCGCGCGGCGAAATCGACGTGAACATTCCGATTTCCGGCTCGCTGTCGAATCCGGAGTTTTCGGTCGGCGGGCTCGTGTGGCAGGCCATTCTGAACCTCGTGCAGAAGGCCGTCACCGCGCCGTTCTCGCTGCTGGCGCATGCGTTCGGCGGCAACGGCGAGGAGTTGAACTACGTTGAATTCGACGCCGGCTCGGCCACGCTCACGGATGCCGCGCAGAAGAAACTCGACACGATCGCGAAGGCGCTCGCGGACAAGCCGTCGATCCGGCTGGACGTGACCGGCCGCGTCGATCCGAAGGTGGACGAACCGGGCTTGCGCAGCGCGTGGCTCGACGCGCAGGTGAAGCGCGCGAAGGTGCGCGACATGTCGGGTAACGGCGAAAACGTCGACTGGGCGAGCGTGAAGGTGTCCGCCGACGACTACGACAAGTACCTGACGAACGTCTACAAGTCGGCCGATTTCAAGAAGCCGCGCAATATGATCGGTCTGACCAAGACCTTGCCGGATGCCGACATGAAGGCCGCGCTGTTGCAAAACGCGCCGGTCGACGAAGCGTCGTTGCGCGACCTCGCGCAGCGGCGCGCGCAGGCGGTGCAGGAATATTTCGACGGCAAGATTGAAAGCAGCCGGATTTTCGTGGTCGCGCCGAAGTTGACTGCCGACGGCATCGACGATAAAGGCGCGGGAAGCCGCGTCGATCTGGGCCTGAAGTAGCGGCGTTAGCCGAACGGACGATCTCGAAGAATAGCGAGGGGCGAATTACGATGAGCCAAACCGGAGATTCGAAAGAAGACGGGAGTCAGCCGATGGGAACGCCTTACGAGCAGGACGTCGTCGCGTGGGCCAGGGAACAGGCCGCGCTGCTGCGTGCAGGGAAGCTCACCGCCATCGATATCGAACATATCGCAGAGGAAATCGAGGACGTGGGTAGGAGCGAACAACGCGAACTGGCGAGCCGGATGTCGGTGTTGCTGGCGAATTTGTTGAAGTGGACGTATCAGCACGCAAGACGAAGCAAGAGCTGGAGCCATACCATCCGCACGCAGCGCAAAGAAGTGGCATACGCGCTGAACGAAGCGCCGAGCTTGCGCGGAAAGTTCGACGACGCGGCGTGGATCGACGTGGTCTGGTCGCGCGCACGCAATCTCGCGGAATCGGAAACGGGTCTGGATATCGACGCGTTTCCCGGGACCTGCCCCTGGCCGATGGCGCAGGTCCTCGATCCGGAGTTTTACCCCGATTGAGCGGAGGCCCGCGCCCGCTCTAATGCGCCCCCGCCGCGGCCCCACCTCCACCGCCCTTCGCCACCTTCGTGATCCAGATGAGCGGGATGATCAGAATGAAGATCACCGCCGAGATCAGGAAGATATCGTTCAGGCCCATCATCGCGGCCTGCGAATTCACGGTGAAGTTGAACATGCCGCGCGCCTGTGCTTCGCTGATATCGAGCGTCGATTGCGACGCGCCGAGCGCCTGCCAGAACGTCGGGTTGAAGGCATTCGCCTGCTCGGTCAGCCGTTCGTGATGCAGCGCGATGCGATCGTCCCACGCATTGCCGGCGAGCGACGTGCCCACAGCGCCGCAAAACACCCGCGCGAAATTCGATAAACCGGCCGCCGCCGGAATCTTCGAAGGCGGCAGGCCCGATAGCACGATGGCCGTCAGCGGCACGAAGAACATCGCCATCGGAATGCCCTGAAGCAGCGTCGGCAGCACGAGGTGGAACGTGTCGATCTCGATCACGTATTTCGAGCGCAGCCAGAACACGAACGCGAAGCCGATGAACGCCATGGTCGCGATCACGCGGGCGTCGCTGCGCGGCAGGATCTTGCCCATGATCGGCGCGAGTATCACGGCGAAGACGCCGAGCGGCGCGGTGACGAGCCCGGCATCGACGGAACGGTAGTTCAGGTACTGCTGCATCCACTGCGGCAACAGCACGAGGTTGCCGAAGAACACGCCATACGCCACCGAAATGGCCACCGTCCCGCCGAAGAAATTGCGCCCGGTGAAGAGCCGCAAATCGACCACCGGATTCGCCTCCGTCAGTTCCCACACGACGAAGAACGCAAACGAAATGGCCGCGACGATTGCCAGCACGACGATCACCGGCGACGAGAACCAGTCGAGGTCGCGTCCCTTGTCGAGCATGATCTGCAGCGACGCCACCCACGCGACGAGCAGCGCGAGCCCGATCACGTCGATCGGCGCCTTGCGCGTCGGCGATTCACGCGTGCGGTAGATGAACCACGTCACGCCCGCCGCGAAGATGCCCACCGGTATGTTGATGTAAAAGATCCACGACCACGAATAGCTGTCGGTGATCCAGCCGCCGAGCGCGGGGCCGGCAATCGGCCCGACGGTCGCAGTCATCGCCCAGAGCGAGAGCGCCATCGACGCTTTCTCTTTCGGATACGAGCCGAGCAGAATGGCCTGCGAAAGCGGAATCAGCGGCCCGGCCACCGCGCCTTGCAGCACGCGGGCAATCAGCAGCACCGGCAGATTCGGCGCGAGCCCGCAGAGCCAAGACGACAGCACGAACATGAGAATCGCGCCGACGAAAAGCCGGATCTGCCCGAGCCGTTGCGTGAGCCAGCCGGTCAGCGGAATGGAAACCGCGTTCGACGCCGCGAACACGGTGATGACCCACGTGCCTTCGTTCACCGACACGCCGAGGTTGCCGGAGATCGTCGGAATCGCGACGTTGGCAATCGACGAGTCCAGCACGTTCATGAAGGTCGCGAGCGCCACGGCGAAGGTGGCGAGCACGAGTTGGCCGCCCTTGAGCGGCGGTGGTGGCGGTGCGGCGTTGGTTTGCGGCGGCGTGCTCATGCAGTTCCCGGCGAAGCGCCGCGACGGTGAAATCGCGGCTGGATGTCAACGAATCCGCCAGTGTGCCTGCGCTTCAAAAAAGCTGCACAGCCGCCGCCACGCAGCTTACTTCGCTGAAATGTCGATGTTGCCGAGATACTTCTTCGCGTACTTGTCGATGGTGCCGTCCGCCTTCACCTTCGCGATGGCCGCGTCGAGCTTGGTCTTCAGCGCATCGTCGCCCTTGCGGATGCCGTACGCGATGCCGCTGCCGAGAATCTTGTCGTCGCGCACCGGCGCGCCGGCAAACGAAAAGCCTTCGCCGTCGGGCTTCGAGAGGAAGCCACTTTGTCCGGCGGGCGCGAGCACGAGCGTCGCGTCGAGACGGCCGGACTTGAGGTCCGCATAGACCTGATTCTGGTCCTGATACGGCACGATCTTCACGCCTTCATTCTCCCAGTGCGCCTTGGCGAACGTTTCCTGAATGGAGCCTTGCAGCACGCCCACGCTCTTGCCTTTGAGCGCCGCCGCCGTCGGCTCGATCCCGCTGCCGGTCTTCGCGATGAGTTGCGTCGGCACGCGATACACGACCGTCGTGAAGTCGATCGCCTGGCGGCGCTGCTCGGTGGCGTTCATCGCGGAATTGATCGCGTCGAACTTGCGGCCCTGCAGCGCGGGAATCAGGCCGTCGAACGACGTTTCGACCCATTTGCACTGCATCTTCGCGGCGGCGCAGACGGCGTTGCCGACGTCGATATCGAGTCCTTGCAGTTCGCCCGTCGCCGATTTCGATTCGAACGGCGGGTACTGCGCTTCGACGCCGAAGCGCAGGGTGTCGGCGGCGAGCGCCGCGCCGCTCGCGAGCGAGCACGCGACGAAAAGCGCGGCGGCGAGGTGGTTGTTCTTCATCGTGGTCTCCGGGAAATCAAAGGGCTAGATCTGGCAAAGGCGGCGCGCGCCTTCGACGAGCGTATCGTCGTCCTTCGCGAACGACAGGCGAATCAGGCGATTGTCGGTGCCGTCCGTGTAGAACGCGGACAGCGGAATGGTCGCGACGCGCGCCTCGCGGATCAGCCGCAGCACGAAATCGCTGTCGGGCGCGTCCGAGATGGCGCTGTAGCGCGCGAGCATGAAGAAACTGCCTGCGCTCGGCAACAGTTCGAAACGCGAGCCGGCGAGCGCGCGGGCGAGCACGTCGCGCTTGTGCTGATAGAACGGCCCGAGGTTCAGATAGCTCGATTCGTCGGCGAGCGCCTCGGCGAACGCCATTTGCATCGGCGTGTCGGCGGAGAAGGTCATGAACTGGTGAATCTTGCGGATCTCGGCGGTCAGCGCGGCCGGCGCGAGGCAATAGCCGACGCGCCAGCCCGTCACGTGATACGACTTGCCGAACGACGACACGATCACGCTGCGTTCGGCGAGCGCCGGATAACGCGCCATGCCGTGATGCGGCGCGCCGTCGAACACGACGTGCTCGTACACTTCGTCTGACAGCACGACGATTTTCGTATCGCGCGTGAGCGCCGTGAGCCGCTTGATGTCGGCGGGCGTGAACGCGCTGCCTGTCGGATTGTGCGGCGTGTTGACGAGAATCATGCGCGTCTTCGGCGTGATGGCGGCGGCGACTTCGTCCCAGTCGATGCGAAAATTTTCCGGCGACAGCTTGATCGCGATCGGCGTCGCGCCCTGAAGCTGCACGATCGGCGCGTAGCTGTCGAACGACGGCTCGAAGTAGATCACCTCGTCGCCGGGATGCACGAGCGCGCTGATGCTCGCATACAGCCCTTCGCTCGCGCTCGCGACCACGGTCACTTCCGTGCCCGGATCGTACTGCGCGCCGTAGACCTTCTGCGTCTTGACGGCGATGGCCTCGCGCAGTGCCAGCACGCCGGACATCGGCGAATACTGGTTATGTCCTGCCTGCATGGCTCGCGTGACGCCTTCGACGAGCCTCGGATCGCACGCGAAATTCGGCGCGCCCTGCGACAGGTTCAGCGCGTGATGCTCTTCGGCAAGCTGGCCGATGACCGTGAAAATGGTGGTGCCGACTTTCGGCAGCTTCGATTCGGGAATGCAGGCGCTGTGCACGACGGCTCGCTCCAATAGACAGTGCGACGATTCAACCGCGGCAATAAACGGCCGACAATCGAAACTTTGTCATACTAGCCATGTGCGCCGCTCATGGCTCCTTTCGTTAACCCGATGAAACCGCTGCCCTCGCTCGACGTTCTCAAGACTTTTCTCGTGGTCGCCCAGAAGCTGAACTTCACGCGCGCCGCCGATGCGCTCAACGTGACGCAGGGCGCGGTCAGCCGGCAGATCGCGGGACTGGAGGCGCAGCTGGGCTACGCGCTGTTCGTGCGGCAGGCGCGCGGGCTTGCGCTCACGCATCACGGCGCGCTGCTGATCGCGCCGTTGCAGCAGGCGTTCGCGCAGATCGGCGACGCGCTCGCCAAGGGCGGCAGCGCATCCGGCACCTTGCGCGTCAAGTGTCCGACGTGCGCGATGCGCTGGGTGCTTCCGCGCGTGATCCGGCTGCAGAACGAGCGGCCCGAACAGGTCGTGGAAGTGACGGCGTCGGTGTCGCACGGCGTCGAGTTCAATGCGGAACAGTTCGACGCCGCCATCGTCTTCAGCCCGACGTCCGCCAAGCCGTCGGGCAAGGGCCTGACGGTGCATCATCTGTTCGATGAAGTGCTCACGCCGGTCTGCGCGCCCGAACTCTGGAAACCGCGCGGCAACGCGGAGCCGACGCCCGACGACCTCGCGGGCCAGACGCTGCTGCACCCGACGCGCGATCGCCGCGACTGGCTCTTGTGGCTCGGCGCTTACGGCTACGACGGCTTGCCGTCCGCGAAGGCGCAGCATTTCGACACGCTCGACCTCGCGATCTCGTCGGCGATGCAGGGCCTGGGCGTCACGATCGGCGATGTCTCGCTGATCGAAGAAGACCTGCGCGCGAAACGCGTGATCGCGCCATTCGCGTTGCGCGTGCCGAGCGGCGCGGCCTACTACCTCGTCTATCCGGAGCGGCCGGCGCCGTCGCCCGCGTTGCAGCAGTTCGCGCAGTGGCTGAACGGCGAAGCCGCGGCCACGCGCGACAACCTGCGTTCTCAATAGCGCCTACATGCCGTGCTTGGTGACGACGGTTTCCCACTGCCCGTTCTTCACCTGATACAGCGTCGACGACGCGTTTTTCAGCGCGCCGTTGTCGTCGAACGCAATGGGACCTGTGATGCCCTCGAACGAAATCTTCTTCAGCACCGGGCGATACACCTTCGGATCGGCGGAATTCGCTTTCTCCATCGCGTGCATCGCCGCCCACGCCGCGTCGTAGCCGAACGGCGCGTACGACAGAATCGCGACGCCGAAGCGCTTCTGGAACTTGTCGCTGAACGCCTTGCCTTGCGGCAGCTTGTCGAGCGGGCTGCCGTATTCCCACGCCTGCGCGCCTTCGGCGGCGTCGCCCGCGAGCTTCAGGAAATCGGCGTCCATCACGCCGCCGCCGCCTACGAACTGTGCGTTGACGCCGAGCTGCTTCATGCGCTTGACGACCGCCGCCGCTTGCCGGTCCAGTCCGCCGAAGAAAATCAGGTCCGCGTTCAGGGCCTTGATGCGCGTGAGTTGCGCGCTGAAATCGACGGTCTGGTTGTCGCTGAATTCGCGGCCGACGATATTGCCGCCTTTCGCCTTCACCGCTTTCTCGAACTCGTCGGCTTCGCCCTGACCGAAGGCCGTGCGGTCGTCGATGATCGCGATGCGCTTCGCTTTCGTCGTCGTCACCGCATAGGCGCCGGCATTGCCCGCGTTCTGGGCGTCGCTGGAAATCACCGTGAACACGTTCTCGAGGCCGCGCGTGGTGATCGTCGGATTCGTCGCGGCCGGATCGATCATCGGAATGCCGGCGTTGTTGTAGATGGGCGAAGCGGGCAGCGTCGTGCCGGAATTGAAATGACCGACGACGACCGCCACGCCGTCATCGACGAGCTTCTGCGCCGCCTGCACGCCGACGCGCGGGTCCGCCTGATCGTCTTCCGCCTGAATCTCGAACTTCGCCGTCTTGCCGCCGATGCTGATCTTCTTGGCGTTCGCCTCGTCGAGCGCGAGCTGCACGCCGTTCTGGAGATCCTTCCCGTAGCCCGCGTTCGCGCCCGTGAGCGGCGCGGCGAAGCCGATCTTAACCGTGACGTCTTCGGCGGCGGCGGTCATGGGCGCGGCGGCGAATGCGGCGCTCGCGCACGCCACCAGCCATGCCAAGGGTTTGACGCTCGTACGGATACGCATGGTTTCCTCTCCTTTTGTGGTTTGGCAATCCAGGAACGCGGCTACTGCATGGAACATGACCAATTACCCGCCCGCAAGACGGAGTTGCCCTCGGCGCGGCGAAAGTCGCATCCGGACCCGCATGGCGGCGGACAAGCGCAATGTAGGAAGCCAAATTGGCGGCGTCTTGTCGATTCGTCGCGCGGCAACTGCGGATTTCGGCACAGGCGCGGCAGGGCGCTTTTCCAGACGCGGCGCGGCGTCACGCGTTTCGCCGAGCCCGGGCGCGCGACGATTCGTGCCGCGTCATGCGCTTGGCCTATCGCGCCGATGAAAACGCGCCATTTGACACGAGTGCATATACACATATAAGCTACGAGTCATGTCAACGCACTCATCTCCTCTCGACTGCAACTGCTTCGCCATCCGGCAGGCCGCGCGATATGTATCGCAACTCTACGAGCGGCACATGGGCGAAGTCGGCCTGACTTCGGCGCAATTCACGCTGCTCGCGTCGATTGCGCGCAAGCCCGGCGTGCAGATGGTCGAGCTCGCGGACGCCATGGTCATGGACCGCACGACGCTCGTGCGCGCGCTCAAGCCGCTTCAGCGCGACGGCATGGTGCAGGCGGATCAGCAGTCGCCGAATTCGCGCGCGGTCGGTCTCACGTTGACGGCCGCAGGTAAGGCGCTGCTCGCGCAGGGCGTCGAGAAGTGGCGGACGGCGCAGGCCGAATTCGAGCAGAAATACGGCGAGAAGCGCGCGAAGTCGTTGCGTCAGATGCTGTTTGAGATCACCGCAATGGATTGAGTCCAGCAAACCGGGCACGCAGGGCCGCGTGCCTTTTTTATGTCGGCTAAAGTGCATATTCACTAACAGGAGCAGTCATGCAGATCAAGGGAAAGGTCGTACTCGTCACCGGCGCGAACCGCGGTCTCGGCAAGCAGTTCGCGAAGTCGCTGTTGCAGGCGGGCGCCGCCAAGGTTTATGCGGCGGCGCGCGATCCGGGCAGCGTGGATATCGAAGGCGTCGAAGCCATCCGCCTCGACGTCACGAAGCCTGCCGACATCGCCGAAGCCGCAGCCAAGTACACAGACGTGCAGATCGTCATCAACAACGCGGGGGCGTTGGCGCGCGGCGCGCTGGTCGATCCGGCATCGACGCAAGACATGCGCGATCTTTTCGAAGTCAATGTGATCGGTCCGCTCGCCGTGACGCAGGCGTTCGCGCCCACGCTCAAGAAGAACGGCGGCGGCGCGGTCATCAACGTACTGTCCGTGCTGAGCTGGGTCGCGCTGCCGGATGCGGGCGCGTACAGCGCGTCGAAGTCGGCGGCGTGGGCCGTGACCAACGCGCTGCGCGGCGAGCTGCGCGGACAGGGTACGCTCGTGGTCGGCGTGCATCCGGGCTACATCGACACCGACATGGTCGCCGAAGTCGACGCGCCGAAAACATCGCCCGCGAGCGTGGTCGAGCAAGTGCTCGCGGCTGTCGAGCGAGACGAAGAAGAAGTGCTCGTCGATGACACCGGCCGCGGCGTCAAGCAGTCGCTGTCGACCGCGAAGCCGATTTACATCACCGGCATTCCCGGTTAAGCCGGCCTCTGCGCCTTCTGCATTTCTTCGAAGCCGGCGGCGGCTTCCTGCACGTCGGACGGGAAGTCGCCGAACTCCTGCACTTGGCGCACTTCGATGATCTCGTTCGCCGAAGCGGGACACCGCTTCGCCCATTCGATCGCCTCTTCGCGCGACTTCACCTGAATCATCCAGTAGCCGCCGAGCACTTCCTTGGCTTCCGCGAACGGCCCGTCGGTCACGCGCGGCTTGCCGCCTTCGAACGTGACGCGCGCGCCCATCGACGGCGGATGAAGTCCGTCGAGCGCCAGCAGCACGCCGGCCTTCTGCAACTCTTCGTTATACTTCATCATCGCGGCGACGGCTTCAGCGCTCGGCATCGCGCCGGGCTCCGCGCTTTCGTAGCCGCGCGGGATCATCAGCATCATGAATCGCATGGAGTGCTCCTGTTCGAGGTCGACAAACGCGCGGTTCCGCGCGTTCACACCTTACGACGCGCACGCCGCCACGCGATCGACACGAGCCGTCGAACTTTCGCTTAGGCGTTTATCCCTATCCGATTCGGGTTGCCTTCCGGACAAACACCGTCGAATAATGTAATCCATTACATTTCGTTCGCCGCCCGGCACGCAGCATGTCCGATCCCGTGCGTCCTCCCGAGGAAGTATCGATTGCCGACGTTGCCCGGCGTGCCGGCGTGTCCGTCGCCACGGTGTCGCGCGTGCTCAATAGCCACAGCAACGTGCGCGAGGCCACGCGCGAGAAGGTACGCGAGGCGGTCGCGGCGAGCGGCTATCGCGTGAACGAGCTTGCGCGCAATCTGCGCACGGCCGAAAGCCGCCTGCTTCTCACGATGGTCCCCGACTTCGGCAACCCGTTCTATGCGGCCATCGTGCGCGGCATCGACACGGTCGCGCGCCAGAACGGCTACTTCATGCTTCTCTGCGACACGGGCGCCGATCCATTGCGCGAGCGCAGCTACTTCGACCTGCTGCGCGGGCGTCGCGCGGACGGCGCCATCTGTCTCGACCCTGCCGCCGTGCAGAAGGCGCTCGTCGAGCAGGCGTCGACGCTGCCGTGGGTCGCGTGTTGCGAATTCGATCCGGCCGCGCGCGTGCCTTACGTGGGCATCGACAACCATCTTGCCGCAGGCGATGTCGTGCGTTATCTGTTGGACAAGGGCCACGAGCGCATCGCGCTGATCAACTCGGGCGAAGGCTATCTGTATGGCCGACAGCGCCTCGCGGGGTATCGCGATGCGCTGCAGGCCGCGGGCATCGTCGCGAATCCGGCGTGGCAAGTCGAACTGGACAGCCTCGATTACGACGCCGGCGAGCGCGCCGCCCGGCAGCTCGCGTCGCTCGGGCGCGACCGGCCGACCGCGATTTTCGCGGTGTCGGACACGCTTGCCATCGGCGTGCTGAACGGCCTGCGCAGCGCGGGGCTGCGCGTGCCGGAAGATGTCGCGGTCGTCGGATTCGATGACATCGCGGTGGCCGCCCACGCCGTGCCGCCGCTTACGACCGTCGCGCAGCCGATGCGCGCGCTCGGCGAGACGGCGGCGGAACTCTTGCTCAAGCGCCTGCGCGATCCGCGCGCGGAGGTGCCGGGCGTGCTGCTGCCGCATCGCCTGATACAACGAAGGAGCGCCTGACGATGACCCTTGCCGTGCGCTTCGACGCAGTCGAGAAGAACTTCGGCCCGGTGCGCGTGCTCCACGGCGTGAGCTTCGATCTCGCGCCGGGGCGCATCTACGGCTTGCTCGGCGAAAACGGCGCGGGCAAGTCCACGCTGATGAAAATCCTCGCGGGCTACGAGCGCGCGAGCGCCGGCGACGTGCTGATCGACGGCACGCCCGCTGCCTTCGCGAGTTCGCGCGACGCCGAGCGCGCGGGCATCGTGCTAATCCACCAGGAACTGAATCTCGCGGATCATCTGAGCATCACGCAGAACATGTTTCTCGGCCACGAGCTGCGCAAAGGCTTCTTCCTCGACGAACCCGCGATGCGCGAGGACGCCCGCGCCGCGCTAGGCGAAGTCGGCCTGCACAAGAACCCGGACACGAAAGTGCGCGAGCTGATCGTCGCGGAGAAGCAGCTTGTCGAGATCGCGAAGGCCATGCTGCGCGACACGCGCCTGCTCATCATGGACGAGCCGACCGCCACGCTGACGCCGTCGGAAACGCAGCGCCTCTTCGCGCTGATGGCGCGCCTGAAGGAGGCGGGCACGACGATCGTCTATATCTCGCACAAGCTCGACGAAGTGGAACGCGTGACCGACGAAGTGATCGTGATGCGCGACGGCCGCTTCGTCGCGCGTGCGCCGACCGCCGACCTCACGCGCCGCGAAATGGCGAACCTGATGGTAGGCCGCGAAGTCTCCGACATGTTTCCTGAAAAGCCCGCGCTCGCCGCGAACGCGCCGCTCGCGTTTCAGGTGGAAGGCGCGTCCGTGCCCGGATGGGCTGAAGGCGTGAGCTTTTCCGTGCGCCAGGGCGAAGTGTTCGGCTTCGCGGGGCTCGTCGGCGCGGGACGCACGGAACTGTTCGAGGCGCTCGTCGGCTTGCGGCCGCTCGCGGCGGGGCGCATCGCCATCGAAGGCGAGACCGTGAGGCTCAAGAACCCGCGCGACGCGATGCGCCACGGCATCACTTATTTGAGCGAAGACCGCAAGGGACGCGGCCTGCATGTGGACATGGCGCTCAAGGACAACCTCACGATGATGACGCTGGAACGCTACGCGCGCCCGCTCATCGACTCGCGCGCCGAGCGCGACGCGCTGACGCTGGCGGTCAAGGACTTCGGCATTCGCACCGGCAACACGCGCAGCCGCGCCCGCATGCTCTCGGGCGGCAATCAGCAGAAGCTGGCGCTCGCGAAGTTCCTGCATCCCGATCCGCGCGTGGTCGTGCTCGACGAACCCACGCGCGGCGTCGATGTCGGCGCGAAACGCGACATCTATTTCCTGATCCACCGCCTCGCCGCCGAAGGCCGCGCGGTGATCGTCATTTCTTCCGAGCTGATCGAACTGATCGGGCTGTGCCATCGCGTCGCGGTGATGCGCGCAGGCGAACTCGTCGCGACGCTCGGCATGGACCTTCTGACCGAAGAGAGGTTGATCGCGCATGCGACCGGCACACACTGAAGACACCGCGCAAGAAAGCCGCCTCACCGCCGTCGCGCGGTTTCTGCTCGGCGTCGGGCCGCTGATCGGGCTCATCGCGCTGTGCATCGGCGGCACGCTGCTGAACGGCGACTTCGCCACCTTCGACAACGCGATGAACGTGCTCACGCGCACGTCGTTCATCGGCATCATCGCGGTGGGCATGACCTTCGTCATCATTTCGGGCGGCATCGACCTGTCCGTCGGATCGATGGCCGCGCTCATCGCGGGCAGCATGATCTTCATGATGAACGGCCTGCTTCAGGGCGTGCACGGGCATGCGCTGCCGCCGCTTCTGATCGTCGCGCTCGGCATCGTGCTCGCGCTCGTGCTAGGCGCGCTGTTCGGCTTCGCGCACGGACTGCTCGTGACCAAAGGGCGCATCGAGCCGTTCATCGTGACGCTCGGCACGCTCGGCGTCTTTCGCGCGCTGCTGACGTGGCTCGCGGACGGCGGCGCGCTCACGCTCGACAATTCGCTCGTCGATCTCTACGGCCCCGTGTATTACGCGAGCCTTTTCGGCGTGCCGGTGCCGATCTGGATCTTCGCGATCGTCGCGGCGGGCGGCGCGCTCGTGTTGAACCGCACGGTGTTCGGGCGGCACGTGCAGGCCATCGGCTCGAACGAACAGGTCGCGCGCTATGCGGCCATTCGCGTCGATAACGTAAAGATCGCGACCTACGTGCTGCTCGGACTGTGCGTGGCCGTGGCGACCGTGCTCTACGTGCCGCGCTTGGGGTCAGCTACGCCGACGACCGGCCTCTTGTGGGAACTCGAAGCGATCGCCGCCGTGGTGGTCGGCGGCACGGCGCTCAAGGGCGGCGAAGGGCGCGTGATCGGCACGGTCATCGGCGCGATCCTGCTTTCGGTCATCAACAACATCCTGAATCTCACGAGCATCATCAGCGTGTATCTGAACGCGGCGGTGCAGGGCGCCGTGATCATCTTCGTAGCCTTCTTGCAGCGTGGCCGTCGGTAACTTTCTACTTCGAATAACAGGAGACATCGTCATGAAAAAACTGCTTCGCGCGCTCGGCGCGCTGACGCTGGCGGCGAGCGCGTTCGCCGCCGCATCGTCCGCCTTCGCCGCCGACAAGGTGGTGCTCGGCGTCGCCATCCCGACCGCCACGCACGGCTTCACGGGCGGCATCGTCTGGTGGGCGAACGAGGCCAAGAAGGAACTGGAGAAGGCGCATCCTGATCTCAAGATCATCGTGAAGACGGCGTCCGGCGCGCCCGAGCAGGCCAATCAGTTGCAGGATCTGGTGACGGTCAACAAGATCAACGCGCTCGTGATCTTCCCGTTCGAATCCGCGTCGCTCACGCAACCGGTCGCGCAGGTGAAGAAGAAGGGCGTGTACGTGACCGTGGTCGATCGCGGCCTCACCGACACCAGCGCGCAAGACGCGTATGTTGCTGGCGACAACACCGCGTTCGGCAAGCTGCCCGCCGAATATCTGGCGAAGACGCTGAACGGCAAGGGCGATATCGTCGCGCTGCGCGGCATTCCGACGACGCTCGACAACGAGCGCTGGACCGCTTTCGAAGGCGTGATGAAACAGCATCCGGACATCAAGATTCTGGATGCCAAGTACGCGAACTGGAACCGCGACGACGCGTTCAAGGTGATGCAGGACTATCTGACGCGCTTCAAGCATATCGACGCCGTCTGGGCCGCCGACGACGACATGATGATCGGCGTGCTGAAGGCGATCGATCAGGCGCACCGCACGGATATCAAGGAAGTGTTCGGCGGCGCGGGATCGAAGGAAGCGGTCAAGCGCATCATGGACGGCGACCAGCGCGTGAAGGCGGACGTCTCGTACTCGCCGAAGTTCATCTATGACGCGATCAAGCTCACGGCCGAAGCGCGCCTGAAGGGCGACAAGCTGCCGCCGACGACCATCATTCCTTCGGTGCTCATCACGAAGGACAACGCAAAGCAGTTCTATTTCCCGAACTCGCCGTTCTGAGTGCACAGCCGGTCACGCTGAACGGCGCTGACCGGCGTTTCTAACGAGGCGAAAGATGAAGACCATCAAAGGCCCGGCGATTTTTCTCGCGCAATTCATGGGCGGGGAAGCGCCGTTCGACACGCTCGCCAGTCTTGCGTCGTGGGCGGCGGGACTCGGCTACAAGGGCATTCAGGTGCCCGCCGATCCGCGCCTGATCGACCTGGAGAAAGCCGCATCGACCGATGCCTATTGCGACGAGATCCGCCGCACGGTCGAGGATGCGGGCGTTGTCATCACCGAATTGTCGACGCATTTGCAGGGGCAGTTGGTCGCGGTGCATCCCGCTTACGACACGCTCTTCGACGGCTTCGCCGCGCCGCATGTGCGCGGCAATCCGCAGGCGCGCACCGAATGGGCGATATCGCAGTTGAAGCACGCGGCGGCGGCATCGAAGCGGCTGGGTTTGAGTGCGCACGTGACGTTCTCCGGCGCGCTCGCATGGCCGTACGTGTATCCGTGGCCGCAGCGCCCGGCGGGTCTCGTCGAAGCCGCGTTCGATGAATTGGCCACGCGCTGGCGTCCGATTCTCGATGAGTTCGACCGCGCGGGCATCGACGTGTGCTACGAGTTGCATCCCGGCGAAGACCTGCACGACGGCGTGACGTTCGAGCGTTTTCTCGCGGCCGTGAACGATCATCCTCGCGCGAACATCCTCTACGATCCTAGTCACTTCGTCCTGCAGCAACTGGACTATCTCGCGTTCATCGACATCTATCACGCGCGCATCAAGGCGTTTCATGTGAAGGACGCGGAGTTCCGGCCGAATGGGCGGCAAGGCGTGTACGGCGGCTACTCGGGATGGGTGGAGCGCGCGGGGCGTTTCCGGTCGCTCGGCGACGGCCAGATCGACTTCAAGGCGATCTTCTCGAAGATGGCCCAATACGACTTTCCCGGCTGGGCCGTGCTGGAATGGGAATGCGCGTTGAAGCATCCGGAAGACGGCGCGCGGGAAGGCGCGACGTTCATTCGCGATCACATTATCCGCGTGGCCGAGCATGCGTTCGACGACTTCGCGGGCAGCGGCGCGAGCCGTGAGCAAATGCGCGATGTGCTCGGCATTGGGAGCAAAGCAGGAGAAAAGCGATGAGGCGCGTGCGGCTCGGCATGGTCGGCGGCGGCGAGGGCGCGTTTATCGGCGCGGTGCATCGCATGGCGGCGCGGCTCGATGATCGCTATGAGTTGCTGGCGGGCGCGTTGTCGTCCGATCCGCAGCGCGCGGCGGCGAGCGCTGCGGCCATCGGCTTGCCGCGCAGCTACGACGATTATCGTGAGATGGCGCGCGTCGAAGCGAGCCGCGCCGATGGCATCGAAGCGGTCGCGATCGTCACGCCGAATCACTTGCATGCGCCGATTGCGACGGCGTTTCTGGAAGCCGGCATCCACGTGATCTGCGACAAGCCGCTCGCGGTATCGCTCGCTGAAGGCGAGGCGTTGGCGAAGCTCGCGCAGGAGAAGAATCGCGTGTTCGCGGTGACGTACACGTACACCGGCTATCCGCTCGTGCGCCATGCGCGCGCGCTGGTGCGGGATGGCGCGCTCGGCGATATCCGCGTCGTGCAGGTGGAGTATGCGCAGGACTGGCTGTCGATGCCCGTCGAGACGCAGGCGAACCGGCAGGCCGCGTGGCGCACCGATCCGGCGCTCGCGGGCCCGGCCGGTTGTCTCGGCGATATCGGCACGCATGCGTATCAGTTGGCGGAGTATGTGACGGGCATGCGGCCTTCGGCGTTGTCGGCGGAAGTGACGACGTTCGTGCCGGGACGACGCGTCGACGATCACGTGCAGGCGATGCTGCGTTATGCGAACGGCGCGCGCGGCATGCTGTGGGCGAGTCAGGTCGCGGCGGGCGAGGAGAACGCGCTGCGGCTGCGCGTGTATGGCACGAAGGCCGGTTTGATGTTCGATCAGCAAGCGCCTAACGAACTGTGGTTCACGCCGGTCGGGGGCGTGTCGCAGCGGATTACGCGCGGGCGTGTGGAAAGCGCGGAAGCGCAGCATGCGACGCGCGTGCCCGCCGGGCATCCGGAGGGGTATATCGAAGCGTTCGCGCAGGTTTATGCGGATGCCGCGGGGTGTATTGCGCGAGGGACCACGCAGGGCGACGAGTGGCTTACCACTGTGGAGGATGGGGTCGCGGGGTTGAGGTTTGTGGAGGCGGTGTTGAGGAGTAGTGCGGGGGAGGGGGAGTGGGTGAGGGTGGAGTAGAGGGGGCGTGTCCGATATCGACATCCTTAAGCGGCCCCCGCGGCAGCGAAGTGAGCGGGGTTTTCCTTTTCTCTTGCATACGTTTCAAAGCTGCCTCGGACACAAGGAGGCGGACAGGCTTGCATCCGGTTCGCTGAGGCGAGGCGCATGCTGCGGCCCGCCGCATCGACGATCTCGGCGACGTATCCGAGCGGGTCGTAGGCAATCGTCGTCGCGTGTCCGGTTGGGTCGACTACGCGTACGAGCTAGTCGACGCGCCAGTAGCCATCATCGTGCAGTCCATGCGAGGGACAAAACGACAGGCCGTTGTGATCCGTATGGCGCACCATCAAACGCTCGCCGCCATATCCAAATCAGTACGGCGCATGGAGCGCATCGTAGAGCGCGACCCAGCTACAAGTTAAGAGCCGCCTTCAAGGCTCTTGGTGTTGGCGCGCAGCGGGAGGGGATTAGCGTGCCCGCATCGAGCGCGAAGTCCCGCGTCGACCGTCGCGTCGTCCCGGCTCATCTGCGCGAAGCACTCGCTCACATGCGCCTGCCTTCGACCGACAGAAAGCCATCTCGATCGACTTCGGCCAACTCGGCGGCTTGCGCGTAGCGTTCAGCGGCGTGCGGGTAGTCGGCTTGCATCCAGTAGACAGAGACTTCGCCGAACAGGCCGTTGATGACGAGCTTGTTGCCTGCTTCGTGGTTCGCCTGAACGGCCTCCCGCCCGGCGTGCGTCGCCTCTTCGTAAGCGGATAAGGCGAGCTGCGGCGAATTCCACTCCCTCAGTTGATTCTTTGCGCGAACTCCCCCCAGCACGCCGAGCGCCGGTGAGGCAGTGAAGATAGGGATAGGGACTTTTCGCGTTCCCTTGGATTATCGTCCTAGCATGCGCTTCAGCCTTTCAAAGAACTCCCTACAAGCTTCCGCTTCGTCGGGATACGACCGCTCTTCGGTGCGCTGACCGCGCTCGCTATAAAAGATCCTCCAAGTGTTTCCATCATGAATCAAACAGAGCGATTGGTCTGATACTTCATCAAGTGAATAACTGTCCTTAGGAAAGTCAGTTGATTTCAATACTTTAACTAGTTCTTGTTTATCCACAATTACTCTTTACCTCCGCAAGTGACCAGAATCGATGAGCTCCTGTACTGACCGTGGCAGAAGATATTGAATTCCTCCGCCCAGCTCGCCAAACCATGCAGCAATCTTGCTCGCTTTTACTTCCTCTATAGGCTTGACTACCTTGTAGGCGTAATAGGGTTTGGTGACATCGGTTCCTGGCGGCAAGGCTCGCATCGGGTATGGCGTCCCTATCGGTGATGTGTAACTACCTCCCGGATAGCCATAACAATCGATAAGCGTTCCCGGCTTTAAGGTGATAGTGCTAACGGGCCCTGATGCGCCATCATTGGGCGGCCAATGCGGAACAATCTCATTAGTTAAGCCCGTAGGATCGATCCACCCGAACGTATTTGGCGCAAACTGATAAGGATTAACGCCGCCCTGCAGGCCGATCGGATCTTGCGAAATGAACCGTCCGGTGTTGGGATCAAAGTACCGATGCCTGTTGTAATGTAATCCAGATTCCTGATCGTAATACTGCCCCTGCAACCGAATCGGCTGATCGATCGTCTCGGTCGCGGCGTAATCGACGCCACCGGTGACACCATAATGCGCCTCCCATGCGATCTCGCCGTCACCTGAACGCAATTTCACCGGCGCGCCGTTCACATCGTTCTGGTAATAGAACGTACGAACGGCTATCGCGCCAGCCCCTTCATCTCTCGAGCTGAGCTGCATCACGAGCGGCTCAAAGCTATTCAGATGATACGCATAGAAGCGTCCCTGCTGTTGTACCGGCGTGTCGCGCACTTCGCCGGCCATCGCATCGCCGTCCCACAGGAAGCAGGTCTGCGCTTCGTCGGGCGTCGTGCTGTAAGGCCCACCCAACGCGACCTTACCGATCCGCCTGCCCAACGGATCATAGCGATAAGACCACTTCTCGTTGTGCGTATTCTCGAACTCCGCGAGCCGCCCGAACGCATCCCACTTGAAGCACTGCACGCCCGACCGGCGGTCATGCCGCTCGACGAGTTGCCCCGCTGCATCGAGCCACCAGCGCGCGCCGTCGTGGTGCTGAATGTGCCGTCGGTTCCCATCCGCATATTGGCTGCTGAAGCGGTCGCCTTGCTTGTCATACACGAAGTAGCGCAGCGTCTGCGCGGGATCTGTATGCGCCACAATCTGCCCCAGCGGATCGTAGCGGTAGCTGTCCACGCCCAGCCGTGAATCGTCGCGCTGCGTCAAGTTACCCAGTGCGTCGTAGCGATAGGCGACCTGATCGACAGCGCGCGCGGCCCGCATCGTCGTATGGCGCGCAAGCCGTCCGGCGCGGTCGTACTCGAGAACGTGATCGAGTTCCGCCGAGAAGCTCACGCGGCTCAGACGTCCCGCAATGTCGCGCGTGAAGCGAATCGGTTCTTGATTGTCGATCTGGAGCGTCTGAGGATGGCCCAACGCGTCATAGCCATAGGTCAGCGTCTGTTCGAACGATGATCCCGCCTGCGACCGCATTGTGCGCTGCTGCGTGACCAATCGTCCGGCCTCGTCATAGGCATAGTCGATCGCGCCGGCGAACGACGCCTGCTGCTGCGTTTCACGCGTGAGTCGGCCATCGGCATCGTAGGCGCGCATGACCGTCCCGTGCGCATTGCTCGCCTCGGTCAACTGCCCCTTACGGTTATAGGCGTAGCGTTCCGCTTCGGCCGACTGTGCGCGTCGCTTGACGACCCGTCCCAGCGCATCGCATTGAATGGCGAGTGCTTGCCCCAGCGGATCGATGGTCCGCGTCAGATGACCGGCGGGGTCATAGCTGTACTGTCGCGCTTGTCCCCAATAGTCCACTTCTTCGATGAGCCGGCCATTGCCGTCGCGCTTGAGTTGCCACTGCTGCCCAAGCGGATTGCTCACGCCGATCAGCTGTTCCTCAGTGTCGTAGTGGTAGCGCGTGACGCTGCCGTCCGGGGCCGTGCGCGTGCGCAGCTTTCCTTGTCCGAAGTAACTGAACGTCGCGTGTTGGCCCGCTTCGTCGATGTAGCGGATGAGATTGTCTTGCGCGTCATACTCACAGCGCACAAGGCGCGAGCCGGGCAGCTCGCACGCGCTCAAGCGGTTCTTCGCGTCCCAACGGTATGTCGTGACGTCTTCGCCTGGCGCTTCGCGGCGCAGGAGATTGCCGCGTGTATCGTGCGAAAGACGCATGCTGCGGCCCGCCGCGTCGACGATCTCGGCGACATATCCGAGCGGGTCGTAGGCAATCGTCGTCGCCTGTCCGACCGGATCGACTACGCGTACGAGTTGCCCCGCGGCGTCATAGTGGTAAGCCGTTTTGATGCCCGCAGGCGTCGTTTGATCGACGAGGCGGCCGCGTGCATTCCAGGTCTGCTTCCAGACGCCGCCCTCGGGATCGGTGATCGCCACGGGCTTGAGCGTCTCGTCATACTCGGTGCAGATCTGGCTTCGATCCGGCAGCGTGTGCGTGAGCACGTTGCCGAACGCATCGTATGCCCACGTCGTGCGATTGCCCGCCGGGTCGACCATCGACGTCGTGCGCCCAAGGCCGTCGTACTGATAGCTGGACACACCGCCCATCGGATCGGTCAGCATGATGGGCAAGCCGCGCGCGTCGGCTTGCAAAAGCGTCACGCCGCCGAGCGAATCGGTGATGTGCGTCTCCAGATGCGTCAGGTCGTACTCGAAGCGGTAGTCATACAGTCCGCCATCGCCCCACGCATGATCGACGCGCCACAGACCATCGTCGTGATGCTGGTGCGAGTAGTAGAACGACAGTCCGTTGCGATCCGTATGACGCACCATCAGATGGTCGCCGCCGTATTCGAAGCGATACGGCACGTCGAGCGCATCATGCACGGCGACGAGATCGCCCGCGCGGTCCTGCACGTAGCGCACGAGTGCGTGGCGCTCGCCGTTTGCATCGAGGAGCGTGATCTCGCCGAGTTGGCCGCGCAGCCTTCCTTGCGCGCATTGCACGCTTCGGCCGGTAGGCACGTCGCCCACATATTCGATCAAACGCAAGAGCGGTTGCTGTGGCGCATCGCGTCCGGTCCGCCAGCGAAGGCGCCAAGCGTTGCCGTCCAGGTCGTTAAGTTGCTCCAGCCATAGCGAGAGCGGTCGGTTTGGCGCCGCCTTCAGCGCATCCTCGTGCCATCCATCGTGCGTTGCAAAGCGATATTCGAGCCCTTCGCGTGTGCGAACGATGAAGCGCTCGCCATCGCGGTAAAGGGCATGGCCTCCGACGCCTTCGATGATTCGCGCGGACCATCCATCGTCGTGCGGTATCTGATCGAAGGCCACGAGTTTGTCGGGCAGGCTGAGGATGATGCCGATATCGCCATCATGTTCGAACAGGTCGAGACGGATGTCCGCAGGCGTGCGCCAGCCCTCGCCCGCGGCGCCCGGCGAAAGGTTGTGGCTCGCGTAATAGCGATTCCAGACGAGAGGCAAGCGTCCCGTGACCGTGAAGTCGTGTTGCTCGACGATCACTTCGCCGGTTACGCCATCGACGGGTTCGCCGAAGGCGCGCCGGACGAGCCCTTTGATGAATCGGCCCCACAAACCATCGCCCAGCCGATCTTGAATCGCCTGAGATATGCGGCAGAACTTCGGATTCTGCTTCATCGCGTGGGCGTGTGCCGCTTGCATCGCCATGCCGGCGAGCGCCGCGATGCTCGGCACGGGCGGGCCGCCGACCAGAACCGGACGCGATGCGGGGATCGGCAGCATGAGGGAGGTGGGCAGCGAGGGAGATTCGCGTTTGCTGTGCTCTGCGTTGTGCGATAGCGGAAGCATTCCCGCGAACCAGCAACTCAGTGCGGGTAGTAATGCGTATGACATCGGGTCACCGTTAGCGCGCACGGTGAGGCTGCCAAGGAACGACTCGCTATTGCTGGAAGGCTTGGGCGCATCGTCAGCGGTGAACGTGCCGCCTATCGGAAAATGCAGACCCGGAACGTGCATCGTCTGCGTACCGGCAGTGGTTCGCATCAGGCCGTTGACATAGATCGGCCCGCCACCGCCGCCTGCGGCCATCATGACGCCCATCGACGCCAGACCGACCGCCGCCGCGCCAACACTGCGCATGCCCATCTTCGCGATGGAAGCCGCGCCCATCGCCATCATGCCGATGGAGACCATGCTGCCGACGCCTTCGGGCAAGCAACTCAGGTACTCCATTGGATCGAGCACCAATCCAACATGCGGGTGAGGCAGCGGAAGAATGGGGCCTGCGACTGTTTGAATCAGGTGGACGTCGATGCCGATAACCGGCGTCAGGTGATTGACTGCGAGCAGCGCCATTACGCCTGACCTCCTGCACCAAGCGGTAATGCTTCGGCGAACTGCTGTGTCACTTCACCTGCTGGTAGCGGGCGGATCGTTTCTGGCCAGTTCTCGCCATAGAGGGCGACAAGGCGCGACGTCAGATCGCGTCGCTGTTTGTGAAACGAGCCGACGCGCTTAAGCAGGCTTTGCGCGACCATCTGCAGGTTGCTGTTGGCGCGCAACGGGACGGGGATTAGCGTGCCCGCATCGAGCGCGCGGAGCCCCGCGTCGACCGTCGCGTCGTGCCGGCTCATCTGCGCGAAACACTCGCTGCACATGCGCCAGCCTTCGACGCAGAGAAACCCGTCGCGATCGGCTTCGGCCCGCTCAGCGGCTTGCGCGTAGCGCTCGGCTGCGCGCGCGTAGTCGGCTTGCATCCAGTAGACAGAGGCTTCGCCAAAAAGGCCGTTGATGACGAGCTTGTTGCCTGCTTCATGGTTCGCCTGAACGGCCTCGCGCCCGGCCTGCGTCGCGTGTTCATATGCGGATAAGGCAAGCCGCGGCGAATTCCACTTGAGATACGCCGCCCCCGCAAGCAAATGCACGACGACGCTCTGGTCGGGCCAGCCTTGCGTCTTCGTGATCGTCAGAGCCTGCGAACGCAGTTCTTCCAGCCGTGCAGGCGTGCCGCTGGTGATCGTGTCGTTCAGCGCGACGAACAGCCGTCGGAAGTCCGCGGCCGGGCCGCGTTCGCCAGAGTCGGCGATCAACTCGCGCGGCAACGCTTCCATGTGGTAGCGGCCGTGCAGCACTTTCACTTGTTGCGGACGTTCTTTCGTGAGCCGAGGAAGCGGCTCGCTCTCGGTCCCCGTCAGCAAGAGGCGCAGACGCAGGGCTTTCCATGCGTCTTGTTCGAGGTTTGCGAGCAGGGCGTCGAGCCAACGCTCGAAATCGGCAGGCTTGCGGATGGGCTCGGGTTCGAGGACGAGCACCAGTTGCGGAAAGACGTCCGGGTGATGGCGCATCAGGCTGCCGGTCAGGCGCAGCAGATAAGCCGTGGCCGCTTCGTTGCGACGTCGCAAAGGCGGCGTCCAATCCGCCGTCACGCCGTTTCCCGTCGAGGCTTCCTTGCCGCTTTCGTACCAGGCGATGATCTCGTCGGCCAAGGCGGCGGCATAGAAGTCCGCATCGTCGAAGGTCGAATGCAGGCGCAGTACTGCGCTCGATAGCTGGCTCTGCCGCTGGATGTAGGCGGCGATCATGCGCTGATCGCTTTCGCTGGTGTGCCAGTAGAGCAGTCGCGCTTTCGGATCGCTTGCGAAACCGATCCAGTCTTCGTGAACGGCCATGAAGCGGCGTTCGACCGGATTGGTGGGGTGCCAATCATTCATTTGGTTGTTCTAAGAGTCTGCCTGAGGAGCCACTCGCCGGCGTTGGTTTTATTGAGTTACGAAGCTGTTCTGTTGCTCTTGGCGCAGCGAGTTTGATCGCGCGCCGTAAGAACGGTCGAGCTGCGAGCGGCTCGATACGACGGCAACACGCTATGCGGGATCTTTTTCGAGAGGAATCAGGGAAAGCGTTTAAGCCAAATACACTGATAAGCGGCAGCGAAACGCGGGACGTGCTTGGGGACGCTGTGCGCGGGGGCGAACGTGCTTCGGGAGGAGAGAGCGCTTGGGGGCGCGTATATTCGAGAATGGCTTTTATTGACGATTCGCAAGCTCGTCGAGGGCGCTTCAACGGCGGACGCCGAGTCAGATTTTCAGAAGTTTCTTAAGCTGCCTACGCGGCAGCGAACCCTGCATGGCCGCAGGCCGCACGTAAGCGGATTTTCTAAGCTGCCTACGCGGCAGCGAACGCGATGCAAATCGACGGCTCGGCGGACTTCACGTTTCTAAGCTGCCTACGCGGCAGCGAACAAAGCCGCCCGCAAGGGGCGGCAATCCGCAGATTTCTAAGCTGCCTACGCGGCAGCGAACGTCGCAATCGCTGAGCGCGTTGCGATCGAGTGTTTCTAAGCTGCCTACGCGGCAGCAAACTACCACCGTGTCCGCGATCAACGATGACGCCATTTTCTAAGCTGCCCACGCGGCAGCGAACTCGACTTGACCGTTATCGCTAATCGGCGCGACTTTCTAAGCTGCCTACGCGGCAGCGAACGTATCTGACTTTGCTGTTGCACCTGCTGCACATTTCTAAGCTGCCTACGCGGCAGCGAACGGCCGAAGCCGGCGAGGCGCTTGAGCGAGAGCTTTCTAAGCTGCCTACGCGGCAGCGAACGCGCAGATGCGCGAGGTCGTGCGTGAGGCGCTTTTCTAAGCTGCCTACGCGGCAGCGAACAGTACACCGCCGGTAAGGCCGGGGCTTTACGATTTCTAAGCTGCCTACGCGGCAGCGATCAGCGAGCGGCACGACGCTTTCGCCAGGATGACTTTCTAAGCTGCCTACGCGGCAGCGAACCACTTCTCGCTCGACGAACTCGTGCAAAGCCATTTCTAAGCTGCCTACGCGGCAGCGAACGAATACGCCGCCGCGCGCCGCGCGGCTCTGGAGTTTCTAAGCTGCCTACGCGGCAGCGAACAGATACCTGACGCGATCGGCTTTCGGTGTGTCTTTCTAAGCTGCCTACGCGGCAGCGAACTAGGCCCAAATGACAGCAACCCGCTGATTCAAAAGGAAACTAGCGAAGATACGGCCAAAGTACCCAAATTCCCGAACAGATCGTAACCCGTTGATCCTTCAGGCCCCCGACCTCAGCCCCCAAAAAAGGGTTAAAACCAGGGCACGCTGCCGCCGCAACTGAGCCCATAAGCGTTGAACGTCCCCGCCACCGCACCAGACGCCGATACCACCTGCTCCACGAACAGGCAAAACGACTGCCCCGTGCTGGCACTGCGGAGTTGCACATACGGCAGATGCGGACGTCGTTCGACGCTGTCCGGAATCGCAACCGCAGCCTGCTCCGCCGATTCGCCCTTGCGTCGCATACGACGTCGCCGCAACCGCTCGACATTCGTCTTGAACTGCCGGCGTTGTACGACGCAATGCGCCGCATCCGGCGGCACCGATACGCAGCGCGTGACCTTCACATGATCCGTCATGCCCTGGAGCCAAGCTTCAGTCATCAGCGACCGCAGTTCGGCTTCCGTGCCATGCAATCGCAAAACGTCGCCCAATGTACGCGGACGCAAGCTATACCCAGGAAAACTGATGCCGATCTGGTCCGCATGAAGCCGCACCAACGCTCGATGCAGCTTCGCCACGAGCGCGCCCAGCAGATGCGCCGGGTTGAACTCGGGATCGGGTAACAGCGTGATGTCGATATAGTGGCTGGTCATGGACGTCAACTCGCATCGCCGAAAACGCCGCCACGGATCATCACGGCCATGACGAAGTGTTGCTGCTCGACAGGCGGCGTCTTGTCCCTGAGCAACCAGTCATCCAGTAACGTGTAGAAATCCTGCGTCTGCTTGGGCTGACGATACGCCTTGCCTTGCGTCGTAACAGAGCCGTACGGCTCGACGGCAATCGGTCCGAGTTCGTGTGCGTCCGGGTACCACGTGTCGATCGTCCGCACAGCGTTTCCGATCTTTTGCGAGTGAATGGCTGCCACGTTCTGCACGTCGTAGAGCGTTTTGCTTTTCCGGCTGCTGCCCTTATCGAGAATCAGCTCTTGTGACGGAAACACTTCCTGTCCGAACCCGAGGCGCACGTAGGCTGTGACCTGCAACAGCACATGCGCATCGCCGGTCAGGCCGTCGGCTATCAGTTGACCCAGCGCCGCGACATCCGAATCGAATTCGTTCATCGCGCGAAGACTGACGGACAGGGCGTCGAAGGACCAGGCTCGTTCAGATTGGCCGTTCTTCTGTTGCGCCACGTCCACCTGGACGCTTTCCGCCCCGATGCGGTTGCGCCAAAGGAAGCGTCCGTTAGCCACATTGGCCGCATAACGGGTCGCCAATTCGGTATAGCCTTGTTGCGCGACGTAGCCATCAACGACGCCTTGCAGCTTCGCCCGGTAAGGTGCGCTATTACAGGCCGATGGCGTGCCCGCGCCTGACAGCACTCGCAGTGTGAACTGCACTCTGAGCGTGTCGGCATCGGCCGGCAACGTCGCGACATCGACAGTTTGCAAGTTGGGATTCTGGATAGACGCATCCAGCTTCGCCGGATCCTGATCCTTGGTCTTCTGACGGTTGGAGATCGTGCCGCGCACCGATTTCTCACGAATACGAATCGGTGTCCATGCCGACGCATCGCCGCGATCGTCCCAGCGGCCTGAGTGGAACAACGCATCGGATGGATCCAGTTTGCGCTCGAAGGCGAGGACGGATGCAGTAGTGAGTTTTTCAGACATATCTTAGCTTAACTAAATGAAGTGATGAAACGACGTGATGAGCCCGGCGTGGGCTACATTGATTCAATCGAATTCGAGGGTCTCGGTATCGGCCCGTGAGGCAGCCGAGTCATTGAACACGTAACCGCTTCGGCAGCGATATAAACCGGTCGCAAGATCGGTTTCCGGCCGCCACATCAGTTCATGGACGCTGCTCAGTCGATGGGGGCCGATCCATTCGCCGAACGAGTAGACCGACTCCACGAAGACGAAGGGTGTGGAAGCATCGCGCGCGTTGGCGACGCTGCCGGCAGGATGCGGCTCTCGGAGCGCCGCGTATCCCACGGGTATCGGCACGGTCCAGCCGCCGCCCTTTTGCCTGGCGGGGTCTGCCCATCGCAGCTTTTTACTCGATGTTTCCTGAGCGTCGCCCTCCGACACGGGCTGATGATTGAACCGCGCCGCGTGTAGCCAGGCATCGAGCAACGTAGCGCCGGACTGTTCGCTACTCAGTGTGCGAAGACGATCGGTCAGCAGATCGTCGCGCCCAACCAGCGCATGGCCTGGCAGCCACTGGCGTCGCCAACGAGCGAAGGCGCGTGTCTTTTCATCTTGGTCTTCGGGAAGCAATGCCATCCACGGCCGTGTGCGTCGTCCCGGTTTGGGACGAGTCGGAAGCACGCTCCCGCCAGCGATGCGCATACGCGCGACCACTTCGCCCATCTGCGCAGCCCATTCGGCAAATTGCGCTTCGTGATTCAGTGGCCACGGAGCGCTGACACCGTTGTTCGCGTGCGGTGTGACCAAAAAAAGCAAGGTAACGTCCAGATGCATCCGGCCTTCTTCTGCAATGGCCGCAGTCTGGCCGCTGCTATCGAGGGGATTGCGCGTCAGGCGAAAGGTCTTGACGTATCCTTCCGTTACCTGCTCTTCGTGGTGATGGCACACCACGCCCACCGCGTCGAGCTTGATGGGTAGATGAGCGGCAACGAGCTTGCGTTGCAATGCCCACATGAGCCCCGTGAAGGCGGTAATGGACGGGAAGCCATGTGTGAGGGGGCTCGATATGGCGTTGGCGTTTTGCACGCGCAGATGCGGCAGTACGAGCAGCGCCTCGGGAGCGTTTGATCTGGTCATGTCTGTGACCCTGTTAGCTGGTTATTGCGCATCGGGAATCGAGCCGCTCACGTACGGCCCGTAGGTGTTGCATCCAGCTACCCTCATCGTCCAGGAGGATTCTTCGCCATTCGCGAGACTCGAAGTATCCGACCTCGGGTAGCTTGTCCCGCAGCCGGGCATTGAGCCATTTGCCGAAACGTTCTCCCACATGAGCGGGCCAGTCCAGCGACAACCAGCGGCCGGCGAACTCGCCTTCTTCCGGCAATTCGGCCCGAAGCGGATCGAGCCACAGTTGCTCCTCTTCCGCCAAATCTTCAAAGGCTTCGTCCCTCGTCCAGCCCGCCGGATGCTGGAGCAGTTCGCCGGCGTAGGCGACGAGTTCATCGACAAGCTCGTTGACGAGCTCGCCGACGCGATCGCGCGTGTGCATGTTCTTCGGTCGGCTGCCTAACAGTACGGACTCGAGTTCGCGCAGGACCGTACGCACCAACGGGCGCGCGCCGAATGCTCTTTCGAAGATGGAGCGCGCATTGACGGGAAGGTAGTGGCGCTGGCTTTGCCAGACGGGCGGTGGCAGCGACGACAGTAAGTAGCTGTTCCCGCCGCGTTCGCTATTGAGTTGGGAAATGTTCTGCGGCTTCGTGCCTCCTAACTTCTGAACGGCGAGATCACGGTATTCTCGGTACACGCCGTCGAAGGGCAAGCCGTCGCGGCGAGCTTGCCGGGCGAGCTTGTTCTGCTCGCCGAAACGCACGTCTTGAACGTCCTCGTAAAGCGCTTGAGCGAGCGAGGTGGCGTACAGCGGCGCGAGAAGATGATATTGCGCATCGTCAGCGGCATCTTCACCTACGAGCCAATACAACTGCTTGGCTCTTACATGTGAGATAGCGCCGGCATCGCGCTCGTCGGTCAGGCTGACTAGTGCGTCTCTTAGTGACTTGGCTTTGGCGGGTTCATCGTCGAGCGCTTGCAGCGCGTCTGTGTCATTGGCACGAAGGGCCTCCAGCAAGCTGCGCCCCCGGATCTGCAGCTTTAACAGCTTGTACACATCCAGTGCTGCTGCGTTTCCCACGACATCTACCGCAAACTGACTGCCGAGCGCGTGACTGCCTAAGTCGTTCAGCGCCGGCAGACTGGATGGTGTTACGTAGATGTTGGTGCCGCGTGCCTCGGGATGCATCGGTTTCAGGGAATGCGTCACGGCTTGAATCTGCTTGACGCGCCGCGCTGCGCTTTCGAGCCACGTGTCGCGTTGATGGTCCGCAATGAGTTCGGTTCGCTTGGGATCTTCGGGCGCCAGCTTATCGAGCTTTGTTCGAAGCCGGTCAAGCAGAAATGCATCGATCGCGGAACGAAAGCTCGGACAGTCTTCCGTCGCATTTTCATCGGTCATATAGGAATCCGTATTAAAAGAAATTTGCAAAACAGCAACCAGAGCCATGGTCGGCGCGGCTAGGAGCGCCGCGCGCCGACCGAAGCATAATCTTCAGTCAGAAACCAGTCAACCTTTAGAATTTCGGATATCGAACTAAGGTAGAATGCGCGCCGCATGCAGTGGTTTAATGCTTGTTCTACTGAACAGGTAGCTGAGCAAAGTCAGCCTTTTGGCGTCGTCGATTCCTGCCGCAGAGGCAGCGCACCCTCACTTCTTCGTGAAGCCCAATGCCGGGTGATATCTCCAGCCGTCTTCCGACTCAGGCAAGCTCACGGTCGCCATGCTCTGAGCACTGTTGAGGAGACTCTGATCGCGGGCGGCGGCCCATTGCCGAAGCAGATCAATGAGCTCGACCTGAAACCAAGGGGCAATGCGCGGGCCGCTCAGGTCAGATTCCGGCACCAGGCATAGAAGATTGCGAATATCCACGAATTGCGCTTTCTTCCCGTCCGACTGATCGAGGACGCGATGCAGGCGCACCTCGTCCTCGTCCTCCGTGGGCAGCAACACCACGTCTTCCCGTGGCTGAGATTCGCGGCGGAATCGCTGCAACTGTGGCAGTACACCGGTCAGCCAGATTCGCGTCTGCCGGCCTTCCCGACTGTACCAATGCCGCGTGGCATCGCGCGACACGGGCGTGTAGAGTCGGCTGGTTTCGTCGCGCGGCAACATGGTGTCACGCATGCGGGCGTGCTCTAGGTCGGCCAGGCGGGAACGCGGATGCAGCTGTTTCGGCTGCTGAATGCGGGGCTGCGCATCGATAGGCCAATCATTGTCGGAAGGAGGCAGATCCAGCAAGCTGCTCAACTGATGCGACTCCAGATGGAAGCACGTCTGCGAGTCTTTCTTGCGGTCGCCGCTATTGCCGCTGTACCTGTTCATTTCGAAGCCGGGCTTACAGAAGGCAGGCTGTGCATCGCCGCCCCGTTCGAAGTACCGCAAGTTCGTATCGAACAGCGCGATATTCGCCCGCTCGACGAGCCCGGACCGGTGGCGTCGCACACGCCCCGCGAGCTGGATGAACGAGCGCATCGACGACGGTTCGGCGATCGCCCAGTCCGCATCCCAGTCTCGACCGACTTCGCAGACCGGCGACGCAAGGACCACGAACATGTGATGCGGCTCATCGTGCGCTTCCAGCAAAGCGCGCACGGAAGGATGCTGCACCGATGACTGTCTCGCGTGCGCACTCGGGCGGCGATCGAACACGGCATCCAACTGCTGCTCGATGTGCGAGCGCGCGATAAGCGGGAATTGCGAGTGATACACGCAAGGGTGCACGCGCACGCCCTCTGCCGGTGACCCCTGCCGATACATCGCCAGTGCGACATCGAACAGCGCGTCGATATTTGCCATCCGAACCAGGCCGAAACTCACGCGCTTGCCTGTCGCAGGATCGACGGTGTGGTTCTGCGCGTCCTGGTGCAAGGTCCACGCGCGCTCGAGTGCAAGCGATGCGAAGGCTTCACGGCGCTTGTGCTTGCGCATCGCTTTCCATTCATGCACGGGCACTCTTATCAATTGCACTCGTCGTCGGACTTCCGCCTCGGCAAGATGTGAACAGCGCTTTTGCACGAACTCATCGTGCACTGCTGAGAATTCGTTTCCACTGGCGCAGTCCGCATGAGTTTGCGCGAACTCGTCGACCCACAGACAGGGCACACGCGGCGGTTCGTCGGGCCGCTCGCTACGATTACGTTGATAGTGGCGCCGACCATCCAGGTAAGCGAGATACAGCCCTTGCACCAGCGCCGGCGGCAGCGTAGCCGAAGACAGCAGCACGCGCGAACCAAGGAGCCCCGCCCAATGCACGAGCCGCGTCAGCGCGGGTAGGTCGTCCATGTCGAAATCGTCTGGCTCGTCGAGAACCAGATCGCCAGTCATCAGCCGCAGCATCGGTGCAATTTGGCGCCCTCCGCGCAGGCTTTCGGTGGCGGGCGTCAGGTGATCGACGGTGCAGACGAGCAACGGGGCCGCGATCAACGAACGCATCTGCGGATCATCGACTAATCGCTGAAGAAGGGGATGCTGATCGTTGCCCTCGAACAGCACCTGCCCCCCTTCGTCGAGCAATCCTTGAGCGGAGGCAGAGCCGGTCGATTCGGCCTGACTCTCTCCATATTCGAATAACGCGCGGCTGGCCGCTCCGCCCACCATGATCGCGACTCGGTCGTCGTTCAGCGCGAGATCGCCCTGGAAGCTGCGTCCGGTTTGCAACGTAAGCGTACGCAGGCCGATTGCAAACGCGCAGCGCATACCCAACTGTGGGTCGGCAAGCGCGTTCATGATCCGTGCGTTGCCGATTGTTTTGCCGCAGCCCGTGGATGCCATGTTGACCACGAACGCACCGTGCTCGGCCGCGCGTAATCGCACACCGGCAGCGAGATCGGTTGCTTTGTCCTGCCATTGGAAGCGTGGGTCGGTGTTGCGCTTCTTAAGGCTGCGATGGTTCCGAAGCGTGGGCAGGCTTCGGACCAGCGTCGGCAGCGAACGCGTTATGAGAGAAGCATGTGCTTGCACGCCGAGCAGGTGCTCATCTAGCGTTTGATTGAACGACAGACGCGGCAACTGATCGGGGCTCGCTTGACGGCGGGTGTTGGCGTACAGCGGATATCCGGGATTGAGATAGGGCTTGCGACGCGCTTCGTCATCAAGACTCGAATAATGGTGATCCGCGAGCATCAGACATAACCGCGACACGTGCATCACGAACGGATCGTCTAGCGCGGTGGTCATGTCCGAATTCGGCAGATTCAGGAGCTTGCTTGCGTAGCGTGCCGCTTGCTTTCGCCAGGACGAAGTGGCGACCGGAAGGCCGCAGGGAAAAGACCAGTGCGCCTTTAGAATGGCCTCGCTTACTTCTTCACGAGGTTCATTCCAGTTCGCGTCGATTCGGTCAGGTAGATCGACAAGTTCGTGCGGATAGACGGTTGCGAGGTTTGCCCCGAAAGGGCGGGAATTGTGCTCGGTTGTGTCGACATCGGCGTCTGCGCTTTCATCCTCTTTCACGATCGGCTTGCACGGCATGCGGTGATGCGTCATGACCAGCCATGCCACGGCCTGGGCCAGAGGCGGCATTGTCGCGAACGGCAAGCGACTGCGCGCTTGGGGCTCATCGAGTCCGTCGCGTAGCAGGCGACCGCCTTGGTGATCGAGCCACTGCGCCCCGAACGCCTGCACATCGGTGGACGCATCGGTACACGATGCCAGGCGACGCAGCCAGTCTGCATCGTCTTTCGCGTCACCGACGAACGCCTGGAACAAGCGCACGGATACCCATTCATGACGGTAGTGATTGCGCTGCCTCATGCCGGGATTGCGCAATCGGTCCTGAAAGGCCCGGGTGGATTTTCCCAGGTCATGCAGCAGAGCGGCTAGTGCGGTCAGTGCCGACATCGCGGGTAGCCGGTGCCACGCGGTTTCATCGTCGACACGCAACACGTCGTTCGAGGTGACGTTCGTCGGCACTGCTCCTTCGGGATTGAATTGCCGTGCATCACCGACGATCCACAGAAGCTCGCTGTGGTCACGCGCCCGTATCCAATGGCAAGCGACGGCCGTGTTCTTGCGCGCGTTTTGGCGCAACAGCTTGCGTACCGTATCGAGTCCCCCTTGCGTGATTGGCGTCTGCCAAGTGCGGTCGCCGCGCCGTTCGGCGAACTGGTCGAGAACGCGCCGTGTCTCAGTGAGCGCGCGCTTGGTACATTGCGAGACGAACAGCACGTTCATCGGAGGACAACGGGTGGGTTGGCGCGGGCTGCAGTTTCGATGGCGATGGCTTTCAGCGTGTCGATGATGAAGTCCAGTGACTCGTCGCGCGTGAGCGCCTCGATGCATTGCCGGCGGAACTGCTGCTCGTCGTCGCCGCGCATGGCCGACAAGAATGCCTGCGGCAGTATCACGGCATCCTTGATCAAATCGGCCGCATCGAACACGAGCGCACCGCGTCGCGTTTTGCCGTGCAACACAGCGAGTCCGTGGGGCAGGCCCAGAACCCAGGTTGCCGTGGCGCCGAGGCCGTAGCCGAGATAGTTGCCGTGATCGAGGAAACGATTGGCGGCATCGGTGCCGCTGCCACGTTTCGCGCGAGTAAATTCCCCGTAGCCGACGGTGTCCACCGCGAGCTTGAAGAGAGCCTTGGTCAGGCGAGCTTCGACGGTGAGCAGCGCGGTAGTGTCCGGTGCATGCGCGATTTGATCGACAGCCTGCCGCACGAGTGTCTGCAAACGGTCGACGTCGACGGAGAATCCAGTCTCTCGCGACGGTTGTGCGGTCCACGCCTGCTGAAGTCGTTCGAGCCGCTTTGTCTGCAACTGCTTGGCAGCGGCTAGGCGCAGCGCTTCGTCGAACCAGAAGCGAACCCACGCCTGAAGATACTCGGTCGGCCGGTATTCGCTTTGAGGCGACATCCACGCCACTTCGACGTCAGTCTCGTTCGCGCTGAAGAGCGGCGTGCCGCCACCGCCGCAAAAGCCCACCAGCACTCCCGCCTTGGCGAGCTCGCGCATGGCCGCCTGCGTGACGGACGTGCCTGTTCCGAGCAGGATACTGGTTGTATTGGCGATCGGGATATTCCAATAGAGGCTTTTCTTACCCGCGTCAGTCACATATTCGACGCGTCCGCCCTTCACGAGTACGCGGCAATGTTCCAAGTAGTACAGATTGGCGCGCTTTGAATGCAGGATGGTCTTAAGGTCCGTAGTCCGTATCGATTCCACGCTGCCTCGAATGTTTGTGAAGAGTCTGATTGGTCGTTGTGGGATCGACTCTAGCAGAGGGGTAATCGATTGTCGTACTCGGGAATCGTCAATTTTGCGCTGGCGCAAGGAGGGCGAGCGGTGAGGGTTTGTTTATGGTCTTTCCGGGTGGTTATTAGCTGTGTGGCGGCAGCGGATGGCAGGAACCGTTGCTAACTGGCTTGCAACGCTTTGTAAGCTGCGTACGCGGCAGCGAACAGCGATCCGCCGCAAGATCGAGGACGGCAAGTTTTCTAAGGTGCCTACGCGGCAGCGAACGATATGACCCGGCGCACACCGGTGATTCGGCGCTTCTAAGCTGCCTACGCGGCAGCGAACTCCGGGCGCGTCCATCGGTCTTTTCTAAGCTGCCTACGCGGCAGCGAACGCGCGCGACCTCGTCGCGCCGTACGGCATCAATTTCTAAGCTGCCTTCGCGGCAGCGAACCCCATGAACAAGCTGAGCGACATTCAGTCGATTTTCTAAGCTGCCTACGCGGCAGCGAACGCGAAGGCCCTGATGTCGGCGAAGATCAACGATTTCTAAGCTGCCTACGGGGCAGCGAACACGGCACTCTTCGTCATGCTCAACCCGAGCACTTTCTAAGCTGCCTACGCGGCAGCGCACAGGTTTTCAGGAAGATGCCGACGCTGCGCAGTTTTCTAAGCTGCCTACGCGGCAGCGAACGACGAGATCCACATCCGCCGTTTGCAGGGCGATTTCTAAGCTGGCTACGCGGCAGCGAACGCCGCATGGATTAATGGTGCATCGGCGCGACGTTTCTAAGCTGCTTACGCGGCAGCGAACCGCCACTCCTGGTACTTCTCGTAAAAGTAATCTTTCTAAGCTGCCTACGCGGCAGCGAACGCTGGTGGGGCGACGATCCGCTTCACCTGATCTTTCTAAGCTGCCTACGCGGCAGCGAACAGCGTGCGCGATATCTGAAGATTTGCCACATATTTCTAAGCTGCCTACGCGGCAGCGAACACGGAGTTTGACATCACGACTCCGCCCCGGCTTTTCTAAGCTGCCTACGCGGCAGCGAACGCAGGACGACGTACTGACGACAGTCATGGTCTGTTTCTAAGCTGCCTACGCGGCAGCGAACCACGTAACGATCCGCGCGGGCAGTCGTCTGCTTTTCTAAGCTGCCTACGCGGCAGCGAACGTTGATCGTGGAAACCTTCGAGGAGTTGTTCGACTTTCTAAGCTGCCTACGCGGCAGCGAACGCTTGCAAGACACGCTGCAAGATGCGCGGTGGTTTCTAAGCTGCCTACGCGGCAGCGAACTATGGCGCGCCACACGCTGAGCGTCCAGGCGATTTTCTAAGCTGCCTACGCGGCAGCGAACGATCATCATCTCCGCGCGGAAGGTGTCGTATTTTTCTAAGCTGCCTACGCGGCAGCGAACGAGCGCGGGCGGTGTCTCAAGCGCTGGATATTTTTCTAAGCTGCCTACGCGGCAGCGAACTGCTACTGCGACGATAGTCTCACCAGGGACCATTTCTAAGCTGCCTACGCGGCAGCGAACGCCGAGGGCGTTTTCGGCGCGCGAGCTGCGGCTTTCTAAGCTGCCTACGCGGCAGCGAACGGGCGACGGCACTGGAAGCGGAGATTCTCGCATTTCTAAGCTGCCTACGCGGCAGCGAACGCGTCATGCAGGTGACAGCGAGCGACACGATCTTTTCTAAGCTGCCTACGCGGCAGCGAACCGACTTTCGGCTCGGCGTGGGGACGTTCGGCGTTTCTAAGCTGCCTACGCGGCAGCGAACGGCAACTCTCACCTCGACCGCCTGCGCGAAGATTTCTAAGCTGCCTACGCGGCAGCGAACCGGACGGCAATCCGACGGCGGATCCGTCCGAGTTTCTAAGCTGCCTACGCGGCAGCGAACGTCGGACAGGGCTTGCGCAAGGCCTGCGCTCGTTTCTAAGCTGCCTACGCGGCAGCGAACAGCACTTCGATGTTGTCGACCGAGTCGGAAAGTTTCTAAGCTGCCTACGCGGCAGCGAACCCGCTCGCTTACGCCGAAGGTCTGCTCGTCGATTTCTAAGCTGCCTACGCGGCAGCGAACGCGCAGCACGAGGCCGCCCGAACCCGTTCCCTTTTGTAAGCTGCCTACGCGGCAGCGAACGATGACAACGCATGACGACTGACCCGCGCGACTTTCTAAGCTGCCTACGCGGCAGCGAACGCGCCGCGAAGCTTCCGCATCGCGGTCGGCTATTTCTAAGCTGCCTACGCGGCAGCGAACTTATCGAGAAAAACATCGAGGCGGTTGCGGTAGTTTCTAAGCTGCCTACGCGGCAGCGAACGTGGCCTACCGCGGCGCCGTAACATTCGACGATTTCTAAGCTGCCTACGCGGCAGCGAACTAGACACAAAACATGCGAACACTTTGATTCAAAGAGACATTTCCCTCGCCAGACCTAGATAACCCAAAACCCCGCCACCATCGCAAGACCTTGATTCAAAAGGCGAGAAGGAGCCCGACGAAAAAAAGGCTTAACCGGCAATCGTCGCATCGTCTGCACCCGGTCCCACGATTTTACCGACCGACGTCGCCGGCCAACACATCCACGATGACCGACTGCGTGTCAAAGCGTGCCGCTGGACGGTCAAATGTGGAAAGCGAACAACCACCGCCGTACCGCGCAGGATCGGCTTACGCATCATCGACGCGGATGTCCCGGCGCTGCGGCGACCAGCACGTAATGACCGGCGAGCCGTGCTTCAGACGGCGCCAAGACAACTGAACCACGACCGCACAAACGACAAAGCCCCGGCCGAAGCCAGGGCTCTCTCAGCAGTCAGTGCAACACAAACCGCCCGTCGCGCCTAACTAATCAACCAGCAATCACGCCCAATTGGCGTGAAAGCTCCCCGCCTTATCCGTCCGCTCGAACGTATGCGCGCCGAAGAAGTCCCGCTGCGCCTGCACCAGATTCGCCGGCAGCCGCTCCGACCGATACGCATCGAAATACGCAATCGCTGATGAAAACGCCGGCACCGGAATACCCGCCTTCACCGCCGCGACGACGACATCGCGCAATGCGTCCTGATACTTCGCGGCAATATCGCTGAAATAAGGATCGAGCAGCAGATTCGCGAGGTCTTTATTCGTCGCATAAGCATCCGTGATCTTCTGCAAAAAGCGCGCGCGAATAATGCAGCCCGCCCGGAAAATCTTCGCGATCTCGCCGTATTGCAGATTCCAGTTGTACTCTTCCGACGCCGCGCGCAACTGCGCGAAGCCCTGCGCATAAGAAACGATCTTCGACAGATACAGCGCACGCCGCACCGACTCGATGAACGCCGCGCGATCGCCGTCGAACTTCGGCGTCGGCCCCGACAGCACCTTGCTCGCCGCCACGCGCTGATCCTTCAGCGACGACAGCACGCGCGCAAACACCGCTTCCGTAATCAGCGGCAGCGGCGCGCCGAGATCCAGCGCGTTCTGGCTCGTCCACTTGCCCGTGCCCTTTTGCGCCGCGCGATCCAGAATGACATCGACCAAATCCTTGCCTGTTTCCTCGTCCTTCTTCGAGAAAATCTTTGACGTGATCTCGATCAGGTAGCTGTCCAGCTCGCCCTGGTTCCACTCGACATAGACCTTGCCCAACTCTTCGTTCGACAGCCCCGCGACGCGCTTCAGCACATCGTAGCTTTCGGCGATCAGCTGCATGTCGCCGTACTCGATGCCGTTGTGCACCATCTTCACGAAATGGCCCGCGCCGTCCGGGCCCATGTAGGCGACGCACGGCTCGCCGTCCGGCGCTTTCGCGGCGATTTCAGTGAGGATCGGGGCGACCAATTCGTACGCTTCCTTCTGTCCGCCCGGCATGATCGACGGCCCTTTCAGCGCGCCTTCCTCGCCGCCGGACACGCCCGTGCCGATGAAATGCAGCCCCGACTTCGCGAGGTCCTGATTGCGGCGGATGGTGTCGGTGAAATGCGTGTTGCCGCCGTCGATGAGGATGTCGCCCTTCTCCAGCAGCGGACGCAGCGCCGCGATGGTGTCGTCGGTGCCGGCGCCGGCTTTCACCATCATCAGAATGCGGCGCGGCGTTTCGAGCGACTGCACGAACTCTTCGAGCGTGTACGTGGGCACGAGCTTCTTGTCGGGGTGTTCGGCAATCAGTTCGTCGGTTCTGGCGCGGCTGCGGTTGTAGACCGACACAGCGTGCCCGCGGCTCTCGATATTCAAGGCCAGATTGCTGCCCATGACGGCGAGACCCACCACGCCGATAGCTTGTTTGCTCATGCTTGATCTCCGAATGACCGAAGCGATCGCGGCTCGTGGCGCGTGTCGCTTCGGGAAAGAAACGTGTCGATTGAATGCGGGCTTCGCGCGGGAGGGGTCGTCCTCATGTCCGACCGGCGAAGGATTGCGCCGCCGCCCGGCCGGTGCGCGAGCGCAGACCGCCCGAATTTACCACTTCGGGCGTTATCCGGCAGCGTGCGCGGTTGTGCGCGGCGCGGTTCGCCGGCATAGAATGGACGCCCGCCATCGGCGCAACACGCCAAGAGCCACGCAATCAACGAATCATGGCGCTTTCCCGGCGCACGCGAGCGCATCACTATTCGGTTTATGTCGTCGAACTCTCGGACGCGGTCTGGAATGAGGCGCGCTTTCGTCGTGCGAATCCGGATTACGTGCTCGGCAAGCCGTTCGTGTATGTCGGCATGACGGGCGTGGACCCGGACGTGCGTTTCGACAAGCACAAGGCGGGCATCCAGTCGAACCGTTATGTGCGCGATTTCGGGCTGCGACTCTTGCCGCACCTGTACGAGATGTACAACCCGATGCCCTACGACGGCGCACGCGACATGGAAGTGGAGCTTGCGATCGGCTTGCGCGAAGCGGGTTACGGGGTTTGGCAGGCGTAAAAGCGAAGATCCAACAACTATTGCGATAAGGAGCGAGACATGCGGATTCTGGTCGTAGGCGCGGGGGCGATCGGCGGTTATTTCGGCGCGCGGCTTTTGGAAGCGGGCAGGGACGTGACCTTTCTCGTGCGTGAACGCCGCGCCGAGCGGCTGCGCGAAAGCGGCCTGAACGTGCGAAGCCCTGAAGGCGATTTGACGTTTGCCAATCCGCCTATCGTTCTCGCGCAGGATATCGATCAGCCTTTCGATCTCATTCTGCTGAGTTGCAAAGCCTACGATCTGCAAGGCGCGATCGATTCCTTTGCGCCCGCCGTCGGTCCCAACACGGCCATCTTGCCGCTCCTGAACGGCATGGCTCATCTCGATGCGCTCGACGCGCGTTTCGGCGCCGCGAACGTGCTCGGCGGCCAATGCGTGATCGCCGCAACGCTCGATGCAGAAGGCACGACCCTGCATCTGAACAACATGCAGTCGATGACCATCGGCGAGCGCGCGGGCGGCCGGACGCCGCGCATCGACGCCATCGCGCAGCAACTCGGCGGCGCGCGCTTCGAACTGAATGTGAGCGAGAACGTCCTCCAGTCGATGTGGGACAAGTGGGTCTTTCTCGCGACGCTCGCAAGCGGCACGTGTCTCATGCGCGCGCCGATCGGCGACATCGTGGCCGCGCCGGGCGGCGAAGAGCTGCTGCGTCGGCTATTCGACGAGTGCCGCGGCATCGCCGCCGACAACGGCCACGCGCCCGGCGACGCGGTGCTCGCGCGTGCGCGTGCGTTCTTCTCCGAGCGCGGTTCGCAGATGACGGCCTCGATGCTGCGCGATATCGAGAACAACGCGCCGATCGAAGCGGATCACATCGTCGGCGATTTGCTCGCGCGGCGAAAGTCCGCGGTGGATGCGTCGTCGTCCGTGCTGGCAACGGCGTATGCGCATCTGAAGGCATATGAAGCAAGGCGGGCGCGGGCGTCGCACGCTTGAATCGACGCGCGGGCCGCTTTTGCACGGCGGCCGGACGCTGTACGCTCTCGGCTTTTGCCCTTGTTCGCGCCATGCCACCGGATTCCCCGCGTCCCACGATTCCCGAACTTTTCTTAGGTTTTCTGACGCTCGGCCTCACGGCGTTCGGCGGCGCGCTGCCGCTCGCGCGACGCGAGATCGTCGAGCGCCGCAAATGGCTCGACGCCGAAGCCTTCACCGATCTGCTCGGCCTCTGCCAGTTTCTGCCGGGCGGCAACGTGATCAATCTGTCCGTGGCTGTCGGCATGCGCTTTCGCGGCGTGCCGGGCGCGATTGCCGGTCTGCTCGGTCTGCTCGTCGGGCCGTCGCTGATCGTGATCGGCCTCGGCGTCATCTATCAGCGCACGCATCATGATCCGCGCGTCGCGCATCTCTTCGCAGGGCTCGCGGCGGCTGCGGCGGGACTTCTGATCGCGATGGCCGTGAAGCTGCTCTGGCCGCTGCGCCAGAAGCCGGAGGCCGCCGCCGTCGCGCTCGTGATGTTCGCGGGCATCGCGTTGCTGCGCACGCCGCTTCTTCCGTCGATGCTCGTGCTCACGCCCATTTCCGTGCTGATCGCGTGGAAGGTGCGCCGATGAAAGACGATCTGTTCTCGCTCGCAGCCATCTTCAGCCAGCTGTCCTTGCTCGCGTTCGGCGGCGGCAACACCATCCTGCCGGAGATGCAGCGGCAAGTCGTGCAGGTGCATCACTGGATGACGAAGGCGGATTTCTCGGCGCTCTTCGCGCTCGCGCAGGCCGCGCCGGGGCCGAACATGATGGTCGTCACGCTGATCGGCTGGCATGTCGCGGGATGGCCGGGCGTGCTGGTGACGTCGCTCGCGAAGTTCGGGCCGTCGTCGCTCGTGACGATTCTCGCGCTGCACGCGTGGGAGCGCTTCAAGGACCGCCCGTGGCGGCGCTATGTGCAGCTCGGGCTGGTGCCGATTACCGTCGGACTCGTCGCGGCGAGCGCGCTGCTGATTGCCGAGGCGTCGGACCGCGAGGCGGTGCTCGTCGGCATCACGGCGGCGGTCGCGGTGCTCGCGTACAAGACGAAGCTGCATCCGCTGTGGCTGCTCGCGGGCGGCGCGATGATCGGGCTGTCGGGCTTCGGGCAGTGACCGAACAACGGCGTAATTGATTGTGACTGGCGGTTCTTCGGAAGCAAACGAGCGACGGCAAGCCGTAACGGCGCGCTGATGTCCGGCTCGGTGCAGTAACCGACGAATGACTAGCTGTCGCGCTTCGGCCACTAACCGGCCGAGCGCCAGCCTGGCAGGCTTCCTGCTGATTCTCACGACGATGCAAACACGAGGAACGCGCCATGACCATGACCACCGAATACGCGAAGACCGCGCCCGACCGCAGCGAAATCGACGCGATGACCGCGCCGACCGTCGTCGAATTCGGCACGGACTGGTGCGGCTTCTGCCGCGCGGCGCAGCCGCTGATCGCGCAGGCGTTTCAGGCGCATCGCGGCGTGCATCACATCAAGATCGAGGATGGCAGCGGCCGCCCGCTCGGCCGATCCTTCCGCGTGAAGCTGTGGCCGACGCTCATCTTCATGCTTGAAGGCAAGGAAGTCGCGCGCCTCGTGCGCCCGGGCGACGTCGGAGAAATTCGCGACGCGCTCGCGCTCATCGACGAGCCGCTCGCCGAATAATCGCTCGCGCTTCTTAGCGCGCTCAGGGTTATCGCCAGCAAGACAGCGCCGCGCCTGACTTGTATGATGACCCGATGACTTTGCACCCGTCCACGCCGCGCCTGTTCGAAAAGATTCCGCCTCGCGCGTTATCGGACACGGTCGCGCAGCAATTGCAGACGCTGATCGAGAACGGCAGTTTCGCCGCGAGCGGCAAGCTGCCGAGCGAAGCCGTGCTCGCGCAGGAGTTCGGCGTGAGCCGCACGGTGATCCGCGAAGCCGTCTCGCGTCTGAAGAACGAAGGCATGGTCGAGCCGCGGCAGGGCAGCGGCGTGTTCATCGTGGAGCGGGCGGGCATCCGGCCGCTGCGCATCGACTATGCGCAGGCCGTCGAGCCGGGCGCGGTGGTGCAGATTCTCGCGCTGCGTCGCGCCATCGAAGCCGAAGTGGCATCCGAAGCTGCGATGCATCGCACGGACGCGCACTTGCAGGCTATCGACGCGGCGCTCGGCCGTATCGACGAAGCCGTGCGCGAAGGGCGCGACGGCGTGGCCGAAGACGTGGCGTTTCATCGCGAGATCGCGAACGCGACCGGCAATCCGTATTTTTTGAAGACGCTCGCTTTTCTCAATCAGTATCTGGAGGCGGGCACGGTCGTCACGCGCCGCAACGAAGCGCTGCGCGAGGACTTCTCGCGGCAGGTGCGCGAAGAGCATGCCGCGATCGCCGACGCCATCCGCGCGGGCGACGCCGTCGCCGCGCGCAACGCCGCGCAGACGCATCTGATCAACGCCGCGCGCCGTCTCGCGGAAGCGGGCATTCGCTAACACTTCACATCAAACCAGAGGAACGCCATGTCGAGAAACGTCGGAGTCATCGGGCTGGGCGCGATGGGAATGGGCGTCGCGCGCTCGCTCTTGCGGGCGGGATTCGCCGTCCATGCGTGCGACGTGCGCCGCGACGTGCTCGACGCCTTCGCGGCACAAGGCGGCATCGCGTGTGCGTCGCCGGCGGAATTGGGCGGCAAGTGCGATGTCGTCGTGACGCTCGTCGTCAACGCGGCGCAGACGGAAGCCGTGCTGTTCGGCGAGTCCGGCGCCGTCGACGCGATGAAGCCGGGCAGCGTCGTGCTGGCCTGCGCGACGGTCGCGCCCGCGTTCGCCGTGCAACTGGGCGAACGCATCGCACAAAAAGGCGTGCTGATGCTCGACTCGCCCGTGTCCGGCGGCGCGGCGAAGGCCGCATCCGGCGAAATGACGATGATGACTTCCGGCCCCGCCGCCGCCTACGCCGCGTGCGAAGACGTGCTCGACGCGATGGCCGGCAAGGTGTATCGGCTCGGCGACGCGCACGGCGCGGGCTCGAAGGTCAAGATCATCAATCAACTGCTCGCGGGCGTGCATATCGCGGCGGCCGCCGAAGCGATGGCGCTCGGCCTGCGCGAAGGCGTCGACCCGGAGGCGCTCTATGACGTCATCACGCACAGCGCGGGCAATTCGTGGATGTTCGAGAACCGCGTGCCGCATATCCTCGCGGGCGACACCACGCCGCTTTCCGCCGTCGATATTTTCGTGAAAGACCTGGGCCTTGTGCTCGATACGGCGCGCACCACGAAGTTTCCGCTGCCGCTTTCGGCGGCCGCGCATCAGATGTTCATGATGGCGTCGACGGCCGGGTACGGCGGCGAGGACGATTCCTCGGTCATCAAGATCTTTCCCGGCATCGAGCTTCCGAAAGGGGCGAAGTGACGCCAGATGCAGTAAGCCGAGCCGCCACAAAGACACTGAAGGAGAACACGCGATGCCCCGCTTCGCCGCGAATCTGACGATGATGTACCCCGAACACGCGTTCCTCGACCGCTTCGCCGCCGCCGCGAAAGACGGCTTCAAGGCGGTCGAATTCCTGTTCCCGTACGACTTTCCCGCCGCCGACATCAAGGCGCGCCTGACCGACAACGGCCTCACGCAGGCGCTTTTCAACGCGCCGCCCGGCGACTGGGCGGCGGGCGAGCGCGGCATCGCGTCGTTGCCGGGGCGCGAGGACGAGTTCCGGCGAAGCATCGACAAGGCGCTCGAATACACGGCGGCGCTCGGCAACAAGAGGCTGCACGTGATGGCCGGCCTCATCGCGCCGGATCAGCCGCGCGACGAGCACGGCGCCGTTTATCTGCGCAATCTCGAATACGCGGCGAAAGCGGCGCAGACGGCGGGCGTCGGCATCGTGATCGAGCCGATCAACACGCGCGATATTCCCGGCTTCTTCCTGAATCGACAAGACGAGGCGCAAGCCATCTGCGATGAAATCGGCGCGCCGAATCTGCAAGTGCAGTTCGACATCTATCACTGCCAGATCGTCGAAGGCGATATCGCCGTGAAACTCAAGCGCGACATGAAGCGGCCGAACGCCGGCATCGGGCACATTCAGATTGCGGGCGTGCCGGACCGCAACGAGCCGGATATCGGCGAGCTGAACTATCCGTATCTCTTCGAACTGATCGATTCGCTCGGCTACGACGGATGGATCGGCTGCGAATACCGGCCGAAAGCGGGCACGTCCGAAGGTCTCGGCTGGCTGAAGCCCTATCTTTGATGCTTGTGATGCGTTCCGGAGCGACGACATGAAAATTCTGATCACGGGCGGCGCGGGCTTCCTCGGCCAGCGGCTCGCCAAGCGGTTGCTTGCGCGCGGCACGCTCGACGGCCAGCCGGTCACCGAACTGCTGTTGCTCGACGTGGCGCGTCCCGCCGACGCGCATCTGCTCGCCGACCCGCGCGTGCGCGCCGAGACCGGCGACATCGCGGAGCGCGCGGTGCTGGAACGCTGCATCGACGGCGAGACGCGCGCCATCTTTCATCTCGCGGCCATCGTCTCCGGTCAGGCCGAAGCGGAGTTCGATCTCGGCATGCGCATCAACCTGGACGCATCGCGCACGCTGCTCGAAGTGTGCCGCGCGTCGGGGCACGCGCCGCGCGTCGTGTTCACGAGCTCGGTCGCGGTGTATGGCGGCGTGCTGCCGGACATCGTGCAGGACGACACGGCGCTGAACCCGCAAACGTCGTATGGAACGCAGAAGGCCATTGCCGAACTGCTGCTCTGCGATTACTCGCGGCGCGGTTTCGTGGATGGCCGCGTGCTGCGGCTGCCGACCATCAGCGTGCGGCCGGGCAAGCCGAACGCGGCGGCGTCGTCGTTCGCGAGCGGCATCATTCGCGAGCCGCTGAACGGCGAACGCTCGGTGTGTCCGGTGGACGGCGACACGCGGCTGTGGCTGCTTTCGCCGAAGAGCGCCGTCGATGCGCTGATCGCCGGCTGCGAGATCGATCGCGCCGAGTTCGGCATGCGGCCGATCATCAATCTGCCGGGGTTGTCGGTGAGCGTGAACGAGATGGTCGCGGCGCTGCGCGAAGTGGCGGGCGACGAGGTCGTGTCGCGCATCGACTGGCAGCGCGACGAGCGCATCGCGAAGATCGTCGCAAGCTGGCCGGGCGCGTGGGATACGTCGCGCGCCCAGCAACTGGGACTGACGGGCGACCGGTCGTTCGCTGACGTGATTCGCGCTTATATCGAGGAAATGCGCGGGTAGCCGCGCAAGTCGGCGAGAGCTCATGCGGAAGCGGCGAGGCAGAACTGTCGGGTGATGCCGCCGCCGACGCCTCTTAGCCGCGTTCGTCGCGCAAACACCCGCAGCCAATTCAAGGAGCGGATAGCTAACGCTATCGCGCCCGGCATGCCGCGCACGTGTCACGCTTACATCCTTATTTCCGCGCTACACTCCTCTCTTCAGTGTGACGAAGGCCGCAGTGGATCACGGGCGTCGCACGCCCGTTTCTCCCTCGCTCGCGGCCGGATTGCCGCCTTCGCCGCGCTCGCGGCAAGCGCTTCGGTCACGTCAGAACGCCATCGCGCACGCGGGAGATCCCATGTTGCTCCACCAGCTAGTCGATCGTTTCGGCCCAGCGATCGTTTTCATCAACGTCATGGGCTCCGCGCTCGGGCTGCCCGTGCCCGCCATGCCGACGATGATCATCGTCGGCGCATCCACCGCGCTCATGGCCGTGAACGGCGGAGCGTTCTGGCCGCCGCTCGCGGGCGTCCTGGCCGTCGCCGTGCTGGGCGGCGTGCTCGGCGATCTCGTCTGGTTTCAGGGCGGGCGCAAGTACGGCGACCGCACGCTCAAGACCATCTGCAAGCTGTCGCTCTCGCGCGATACCTGCGTGAAGAAGACCGAACGCTTCTTCGGACGCTGGGGCGTGCGCATTCTGCTCGTCGCGAAGTTCATCCCCGGTCTGTCGCTCGTGTCGGTGCCGCTTGCGGGCGCAATGGGCGTGCGGCTGCGCAGCTTCGTCCTGCACGACGGCGCGGGCGTCGCGTTGTGGAGCGCGGTCGGTCTCTCCGTCGGCGTGGTGTTCGCGGCGGAACTGGAAATGGTCTTCGCGATGATCTCGCGGCTCGGGCGGCAAGCGGTGATCGTGGTCGCGGTGCTGCTCGCCGTCTACGTGACGTATCGCTGGTGGCGCCGCCGCACGCTCATGGCGACGCTGGAGAAAGCGCGTATCTCGGTGGACGATCTCTACGCGCTGATGCACGGCGACCCGCTGCCCGTCATCTTCGATATCCGCTCGGCGGAAAAGCGCATGCTCGACCCGTACGTGATTCCGGGCGCGCTGTTCGCGGACGAGCGCGAGTTGCAGAAGATCATCGAGAACTACGACAAGGACCGCAAGCTCGTCATCTATTGCTCGTGCCCGAACGAAGTGTCCGCTGCATGGATGGCGAAGACGCTGCGCAACGCGGGCTTTCGCGATGTCCTTCCGCTCACGGGCGGCCTCGACGCGTGGCGACTCGCCGGCTTCGAAGTGGCGAAGCTGACTGAGTTCGGCGAAATCGTCGCGGCCACGCCGGAGGAAGCGGAGCAAATGGCCAATACGTGCTCGCTGCCGATGGTGCGAGATGCGGCGTCGCCCAACACATCGTCCGCCAACATAACGTCGGCGCCCCTGCATGAACCCGGCTTACCTCACGGAGATCACGCATGAGCACCACCCCGAACAGCGATCGCGCCACGCAGATGCCGAATGTCGTGGCGTGGAGTCCGGGCATGCCGCCGCCGGACGATTCGGGCACGCCGGCGCCTGCCGCCGCGGCCGCGCCCGAAGCGGAGAGCGCGCCGTTTTCGCCGCTGCAAACGCGGGCGCACCAGATGTTTCCGCGTCTCACCGACGACGAGATCCAGCGCATGTCCCGCTTCGGCGAGGCGGCGCGCTGGCGCGCGGGCGAGTGGATGTTCCGCACGGGCGAAGTCGGGCGCGGCATGGTGGTCATCCTGAAGGGGCTCGTGCGCGTCACGCGGCGCGATGCGCTCGGCAAGACGCATATCGTCGTCGAACACGGCGCGGGGCATTTTCTCGCGGAAGTCGCGCAGCTTTCCGGCAAGCCGTGTCTGGTCGACGGCATGGCGGCCGAAGATGTCGAAGGGTTCGTGATCCCGCCCGAACGGCTGCGCGCGCTGCTCGTCGCCGAAGCGGAACTCGGCGAGCGCATCATGCGCGCGCTGATCCTGCGGCGCGTCGGGTTGATCGAGAAGGGCAGCGGGCCCGTTCTGCTCGGACAGGCGGACGACGGCCGGCTCATCTCGCTGCAAGGCTTCTTCCGGCGCAACGGCTATCCGCACACGGTCATCGACGCGAACACGGACCCGGACGCCATCGCGCTCTTGGAGCGCATCTCCGCATCCACGGCGGATTTTCCGCTCGTCATCTGTCCGGACGGCACGGTGTTGCGCGCGCCCGATGAGAATCAGGTAGCGACGCAGCTCGGCTGGCTGCCCGAGTTCGATTCGAACCACGTCTACGATGTCGCGATCGTCGGCGCGGGGCCAGCCGGTCTGGCGACGGCCGTTTATGCGGCGTCCGAAGGATTGTCGGTGGCCGTGTTCGATTGCCGCGCGCCGGGCGGGCAGGCGGGCGCGAGCTCGCGCATCGAAAACTATCTCGGCTTTCCGACCGGCATCTCCGGTCAGGCGCTCGCGGGGCGGGCGTTCGTGCAGGCGCAGAAGTTCGGCGCGCACATCGCCATTCCGACGCGCATCAAGGCGCTGCATTGCGGCGAGTCGCCCATTCAGATCGAACTGGAAAACGGCACGCGCGTCGCCACGCAGACGGTCGTGATCGCGTCGGGTGCGGCGTACCGGCGGCCGGCCATCGAAGGGCTGGAACGTTACGAGGGGCGCGGCACGTACTACTGGGCGTCGCCGGTCGAGGCGAAGCTCTGCAAGAACGCGGACGTCGTGCTGGTGGGCGGCGGCAATTCGGCGGGGCAGGCGGCGGTGTATCTCGCATCGCACGCGCGGCGCGTCGACGTGTTGATTCGCGGCGCGAGCCTCTCGGCGAGCATGTCGCATTATCTGGTCGAGCGTATCGGCTCGTTGCCCAACGTGACGGTACGCACGCATACGCAGATCGTCTCGCTGGAAGGCGATGACCGCGTGCTCACGGCCATCAACTGCAAGACGCCGGATGGGCCGCTGAGACTCGAATCGCGGCATCTGTTCCTGTTTACCGGCGCGGACCCGAACACGGACTGGCTGCGCGATTGCAGCGTGAATACGGACGCCAAGGGCTTCGTGCTGACCGGACCCGAGGCGCACGAGGGACGCACCGAAGGCGTGATGGGACTGGAGACGAGCGTGCCGGGCGTGTTCGCCATCGGCGACGTGCGCTCCAGTTCGACCAAGCGCGTGGCGGCGGCCGTGGGCGAAGGTGCGGCGGTCGTCTCGCAGATTCACGCGTTGCTGGCGCAGCGCGAAGTGGCGAGCGTCGCGGGAACGTGAGCGCTTGGCCGGACGCGCTCAGGCTGCGGCGGGAAAGCGCAGCGTGAACTCGATCCAGCCGTCGGCCGAGCACTCCGCCGACGCGCTTCCGCCGTGCATCCGCATGATCGCCTGCACGATGGCGAGGCCGAGTCCGCTGGATTCGGTCCATTCGCTGCGCGCTGCGTCGCCACGATAGAAGCGGTCGAAAAGCCGCGCGAGTACTTCGCGCGGAATCGGCGCGCCGCGGTTTCCGACGACGATGCACGCGCCCTCGGCATCCGCGTGGCCGGACAGACGCACGACGCTGTCCGGCGTCGCATATCGCACCGCGTTCACCACGACATTGCCGATAGCGCGGCGGCACATGATCGCGTTGGCGTGCATGTCGCCGGTTGCGTCGATATCGAAGGTGATGCGGCGTTCTTCCGCGATGCCTTCGAAATACGCGGCGATGCTCTGCAATTCCTCGCGTATGTCGAGACGCTCGCGCTCGATGGCCTGCTCGCCGTGATCCGCTTGCGCGAGAAACAATATGTTCTGCGCGATGCGCGCGAGCCGCTCCAGCTCTTCGAGATTCGATTCGAGCACGCTGCGATATTCCGGCGCGCTGCGCGCGTGCGCGAGCGTCACCTGCGTCTCGCCGATCAACACGCCGATGGGCGTGCGCAGTTCGTGCGCGAGGTCCGCCGAGAATTGCAGCAGGCGCTCGTAACCGGTTTCCAGACGGTCGAGCATGGCGTTGAACGACGCGGCGAGGCCCTGCAGTTCAGTCGGCGCATGGGCCACGTCGAGACGCGCGGACAGACGGTGGGGCGTGATCTCGGCGGCCTTGTCGGCCATGAGCTTGAGCGGCCGCAGGCCGCGGCTCGTGGCCCAGTACGCCAGCAACATCGCGATGAGCGCCGCGCCGATCATGTTGACCCACACGCGAACGAGATACGTGGACAGCACGCGCGCTTCCTGCGTCATCACATGCGCCGCGATTATCTCGACCACTTCGCCACTTTCGCCGATGCGCGCCTGCGCGCCGATCCAGCGCATGCGCACGCCGTCGGCACGGGCGCCTTCGTACAGATCGTCGAGTCCGATCGCGCGGTTCACCGGCACGATATGCAGCGGCGGCAACGGCATATGGTCGGGATTGACGTTGATAAACGCCGCCGATCCCGCGCGCCGGAAGATGATCACGTCCTGCCGGTCGCCGAGCATAGTTTCGAACAGCCGGGGGCGCGCTTCGATCTCGTTGATGGTGTAGAGATCGTGCAGCAGCGAGCGAAAGTGCTCCACGCGCCCGATCAACTGATAATCGGCGCGCGTGGACAGCGCCGAGTTCGTCGCCTGATACAGCGCCACGCCGACCATGCCGACCACGATCCACGCGATCGCCGCGAACGACAGCGCGATGCGCAGCGCAAGCGAGCGCGAGCGCGGAATCAAGCGCCGGCTCAAGCGTCCTCTCCGAACGAATAGCCGATGCTGCGCACCGTGTGAATGAGCTTCGGCTCGAACGCATTGTCGATTTTCGCGCGCAGGCGTTTGACGGCGACATCGACCACGTTGGTGTCGCTGTCGAAGTTCATGTCCCACACTTCGGATGCGATGAGCGTGCGCGACAACGCTTCGCCGGGATGCTTGCAGAAGAGATGCAGCAGCGCGAATTCCTTGTTGGTCAACACGATGTCGATGCCCTTGCGCGTGACCTTGCGGCGCAAGACATCCACATGCAAATCGGCGATCAGGAAAGTATCGGACTCGCGCAGCACGCCGCGACGCAGCAGCGTGCGAATGCGCAAGACAAGCTCGGTGAAGGAAAACGGCTTGACGAGGTAATCGTCCGCGCCCAGTTCGAGTCCGTGAATGCGGTCCGTGACGTGATCGCGCGCCGTGAGAAAAATGACAGGCAAGTCACGCTTCGCGCGCAACGCGGCCATGACTTGCCATCCGTCGATGCCGGGCAGCATGACGTCCAGCACGATCAATTCGTACGGGTTGGCGAGCGCCTGATGCAGACCGTCCGTGCCGTTGCGCACGAGATCCACCTGATAGCCGGACTCGATGAGCCCTTTCTTCAGGTAATCGCCGGTCTTGCGGTCGTCTTCGATCACGAGAATGGTCATGCGCGCGCGCTTCGTTATCAGGTTGACGTGATTCTATCGAGCGTCTGCCGTTTCCCGCCGCAAATGACAAAAACGTCATGGAGACGTCATCGATCGATCAGTGCGCGGCCGTTAGCATTCGTCCATGCTCGATCATCGACCCGCGAGGCAATACGTGCAAGAACGAACACTTCGGCCGGTTCAGCCGCTCTGGTTGCGCATCACGCATTGGGTGAATGCGCTCGCCATCGTTGTAATGGTGACGAGCGGCTGGCAAATCTATAACGCGTCGCCCATCTTCAAGGCGCTCACGTTCTCGCCCGCCATCACGCTCGGCGGCTGGCTCGGCGGCGCGCTTCAGTGGCATTTCGCGGCGATGTGGCTGCTGGTCGCGAACTTCATCGTCTATCTCGCGATGAATGTGGCGACCGGCCGCCTGCGCCGTCGCATGTTTCCGTTGAGCATCAAAAGCGTGTTCAGCGATGCGTTAGCGGCGCTGCGCGGCAAGCTCGGCCACGACGATCTCACGCACTACAACGCGGTGCAGAAGTTCGCGTATCTCGCGGTGATCGTGGATATCGTCGTCATCATTCTGTCGGGGCTGGTGGTGTGGAAGTCCGTGCAGTTTCCGTGGCTGCGCACGCTGATGGGCGGCTATGACAACGCCCGCGTCGTGCATTTCTTCGGCATGAGCTTTCTGGTTGCGTTCGTCGTGCTGCATGTGGCGATGGTCGCGCTCGTGCCGCGCTCGCTCGTATTGATGATCAAAGGACGTTGACGCCATGCCGATCAACAAGAACACACTCGATGCCGAGTCCATCATCAAGGACGCAGCGAAGGAACTGAAAGCGCCCGCGCGGCGCGTGTTCGGCAAGCGCATTCTTTCGCTGGGCGGCCTCGTAATGCTGTCGGGCTGCAATATCACCGACGACAAATCCGTGAACGCGATGCTGCGCAAGATTTCCTCGCTGAACGACGATGCGCAGGCGCTGCTCTTCGATCCGAACAAGCTCGCGCCGACCTATCCCGAGTCGATGATCACGCGGCCGTTTCCGTTCAACGCGTTCTATGACATCGACCAAGTGCCTGAAGTGGATCCGTCCGAGTACAAGCTCGCAGTCGGCGGTCTTGTGAAAGGCAAGCGAGTGTGGACGCTCGACGAACTTCACGCGATGCCGCAGGAAAGCCAGATCACGCGGCATATCTGCATAGAAGGCTGGAGCGCGATCGGCAAATGGGGCGGCGTGCGCTTCGCGCATTTTCTGGCGCGCGCAGGCGCGGATACGAGCGCGAAGTATGTCGCGTTCCATTGCGCGGACAACTACTCGACGAGCATCGACATGCCGACCGCGCTGCACGCGCAGACGCTGCTCACGCTGACCTACGACGGTCAGATCTTGCCGCCGAAGTACGGATTCCCGATGAAGCTGCGCATGCCGACCAAGCTCGGCTACAAGAACCCGAAGCATATCGTCGCGATAACCGTGACCAACGAATACCCCGGCGGCTATTGGGAGAACCAGGGCTACAACTGGTTCGGCGGTTCCTGATCAGACGTTGATTCAACGCTTGTCTTTTGTTCAACCACAAGGAGATTGCATGTCCATTCGCATGAAACTCGGCGTCAGCATCGCGGCGCTCGCATTCACGGCTGGTGCTTTTGCGCAGACGCCCGCTGCCAAGCCCACGCGTATTCGCGGCGATATCGTTGCGCTGTCGGGCGATACGCTCACAGTGCATCGTCGTAGCGGCGATACGGTCAAAATCACGGTCAAAGCCGACACGCCCGTGACGGCGCTCAGGAACATCAAGCTGCAGGACATCAAGCCGGGCGAATTCGTCGGCACGGCCGCGACGACGGGCACTGATGGCAAGCTCACGGCGACCGAAGTGCTGGTGTTCCCGGAAGCGGCGCGCGGCACCGGCGAGGGACATTACGCGTGGGACCTGGGCCCGCAAAGCTCGATGACGAACGCGAATGTCGATCAGGTCGTGCAGGGCACGAGCGGACGTGATCTGAAGCTGTCGTACAAGGGCGGGTCGAGTTCGATCACGGTGCCGGAGAATGTGCCGGTGGTGACGTTCGCGCCTGCCACGCACGATGATCTGAAGCCGGGGAAGAAGGTGTTCGTCGTGGCGAGCCCGGCGGGTGGGGACTTCGCGGCGCAGCGGATCGTGGTGGAGAAGGAAGGGGTTGTGCCGCCGATGTGAGGGGGCAGGGTGGGCACACGGATGCCACGCACCCGAAAAAAAACCCGGCCAAGGCCGGGTTCAATGTTCCCGCGCCCTTTCGGGCGCGGTCACCTGCAAAACACTTCCGCTTACGCCGCGAGCAGCGAGCGCAGCACGAACGGCAGAATCCCGCCGTGCTTGTAGTAGTCCACTTCGATCGGCGTATCGATACGCAGCAGCACCGCCACGCGATCTTCCTTGCCGTCTTTGCGGTGAATCACCAGCGTCACTTCCTGCTGCGGCTTGAAGTCGTCGCCGAGGCCTTCGATGTCGTACGTCTCTTCGCCCGTGATGTTGAGCGACTGCACGCTGTCCGAGCCCTTGAACTGCAGCGGCAACACGCCCATGCCGACCAGGTTCGAACGATGGATCCGCTCGAAGCTGCGCGCCACCACGGCCTTCACGCCGAGCAGTTGCGTGCCCTTCGCCGCCCAGTCGCGCGACGAACCCGTGCCGTACTCCTCGCCCGCGAAGACGATGGTCGGCGTGCCTTCGTCGATGTACTTCATCGCGGCGTCGTAGATCGACAGCTGTTCGCCGCTCGGCTGGTGAATCGTCAGGCCGCCTTCCACGCGCGTGCCGTCCGCCTTCGGCGGGATCATCAGGTTCTTGATCCGCACGTTCGCGAACGTGCCGCGCATCATTACGTCGTGATTGCCGCGGCGCGAGCCGTAGCTGTTGAAGTCGGCCTTCTGCACGCCGTTGGCCTTCAGCCACACGCCCGCCGGCGACGTTTCCTTGATCGAACCCGCCGGGCTGATGTGGTCGGTCGTCACCGAATCGCCGAAGATGCCGAGCGCGCGCGCTTTCGTCACCGCGGGAATCGAATCGGCCGGCTTCATCGAGAAGTCATTGCCGAAGAAGGGCGGCTCCGCGATGTACGTCGACTTCGGCCAGTCATAGACCTGACCGGTTTCGCCCGCAATCTTGCTCCACAGATCACCTTCCTTCGTGAGCTGCGAGTAGTTCTGGCGGAACGTATCCGCGTCGAGTGCGAACTTGAGCAGCGCGTGCACTTCTTCGCTCGTCGGCCAGATATCGCCCAGGAACACGTCGCGGCCATCTTTGCCTTGGCCGACCGGCTCGGTCATCAGGTCGCGCGTGATGTTGCCGGCGATCGCATAGGCGACGACCAGCGGCGGCGATGCCAGGAAGTTCGCGCGGATGTTCGGGTGAATGCGCGCCTCGAAGTTGCGATTGCCCGACAGCACGGCCGCCGCGACGATATCGTTCTTCACGATCGCGTCGTTCAGTTCCGGCGTCAGGTCGCCCGCGTTGCCGATACACGTCGTGCAGCCGTAAGCGGCCAGCGTGAAGCCCAGCTGGTCGAGATACGGCAGCAGGTTCGTCTTCGTCAGATAGTCGGTGACGATGCGCGATCCCGGCGCGAGCGACGTCTTGATGTGCGGCGCCACCGTCAGGCCGGCTTCGACCGCCTTCTTTGCGAGCAGGCCAGCGGCGAGCAGCACGCTCGGGTTCGACGTGTTCGTGCACGAGGTGATGGCCGCGATCAGCACGTCGCCGTTCTTCACTTCGATGCCGTCTGCCGTCTTGTACGTGGCTTGCAGGTCTTCCGGCTTCTTCGCAAAGCCGTTTTCGCCGACCGGCTTCGAGAACAGGTCTGTGAACGTGCTCTTCACATTGCCGATCTCGATGCGGTCTTGCGGACGCTTCGGGCCTGCGAGCGACGGCGCGACGGTCGACAGATCGAGCGTCAGCGTCTTCGTGTATTCGATGTCGCCGGCCTTCGGCACGCCCCAGAGGTTCTGCGCCTTGAAGTAGTTTTCGAACGCCGAGATTTCTTCGTCGGTGCGACCCGTGCCGCGGAAGTAGTCGATGGTCTTCTCATCGACCGGGAAGAAGCCCATGGTCGCGCCGTATTCCGGCGCCATGTTGCCGATGGTCGCGCGGTCCGGCACTGCGATCGACGCCGTGCCTTCGCCGAAGAACTCGACGAACTTGCCGACGACCTTTTCCTTGCGCAGCATCTCGGTGATGGTCAGCACGAGGTCGGTGGCCGTGCAGCCCTCGCGCAGCTTGCCCTTCAGCTCGACGCCGACCACGTCCGGCGTCAGGAAGTACACCGGCTGACCGAGCATGCCCGCTTCCGCTTCAATGCCGCCCACGCCCCAGCCCACGACGCCGATGCCGTTGATCATCGTCGTGTGGCTGTCGGTGCCGACGAGCGTGTCCGGGTAATAGACGCCGTCCTTCTTGTGGACGCCGCGCGCGAGGTATTCGAGGTTCACCTGGTGCACGATGCCGACGCCCGGCGGCACGACCTTGAACGTGTCGAACGCCTGCATGCCCCACTTCATGAACTGGTAGCGCTCGTTGTTGCGCTGGAATTCCAGCTTCATGTTCAGGTCGAGCGCGTTCGGCTCGCGGAAGTGGTCGATCTGCACCGAGTGATCGACAACGAGATCCACCGGCACCAGCGGCTCGATCGCCTTCGGGTCCTTACCCGTGCGCTTCGCCACGCCGCGCATCGCGGCGATGTCGGCGAGCAGCGGCACGCCGGTGAAGTCCTGCAGCACCACGCGCGCGACGACGAACGGGATTTCATCGACGCGGGCCGCGTTCGGCTTCCAGTTCGCGAGCTGCTTGATGTGCTCCTCGCTGATCTTCTTTTCGTCGTAGTTGCGCAGCACGGATTCGAGCACGAGACGAATCGAAACCGGCAGGCGCTGAATGTCGACGTTCAGTGCTTTTCCGAGTTGCGGCAGCGAGTAGTACTTGCCTTTGCCGGAGCCGCTGTCGAATTCCTTGAGCGTGTTGTGGAGATTGTGGGCCATGGTTATTTTCCTAGGGCTAAACGAGGAAATAGCTTCGATGCAACGTTTCTGTATGACCGAGTCGATCGACTAAATCACGTACAGATCGACGTATTCATTGACCGGCATTGCTTCCAGCTTTGCCTGGTCCAGCGATACCGCGAGGATCGCCTGTTGTTGCCTGGTGGGAAAGCGCCGCGCGAGGTTCGTCTTGAACTTCTCGACGAGCAGCGGAATACCGTCCGCGCGGCGGCGCTTGTGTCCGATCGGATAGTCGACCGCGATTTCATCGAGCTTCGTGCCGTCGTTGAACTCGACAGTCAGCGCGTTCGCGATCGAACGTTTGTCCGGATCGAAATAATCCTTCGTGAATTGCGGGTCTTCCACGCATTCCATCTTCGCGCGCAATGTGTCGATGCGCGGGTCTTTCGCGACGACGTCTTCGTAATCGGCAGCGGTCAGACGGCCGAAAATCAGCGGCACGGCGATCATGTACTGAATGCAGTGATCGCGGTCAGCCGGATTATCGAGCGGGCCTTTCTTGTCGATGATGCGAATCGCCGCTTCGTGGGTCCGAATGGTGATCTTCGCGATGTCTTCGACGCCTTTGCCGACTTCCTTCAGCTTGTCGTGCAGCGTCATGGCCGCCTCCACCGCCGTTTGCGAATGGAATTCGGCCGGAAACGAAATCTTGAAGAGCACGTTCTCCATCACATACGAGCCATACGGACGCTGGAACTTGAACTCGTTGCCCTTGAAGAGGACATCGTAGAAGCCCCACGTCTTGGCGGTCAGCACGGACGGATAGCCCATTTCGCCGGTCTTCGCGATCAACGCGAGACGCACGGCGCGCGAAGTCGCGTCGCCCGCCGCCCACGACTTGCGCGAGCCGGTATTCGGCGCATGACGGTACGTGCGCAGCGAGTGCCCGTCCACGAAGGCGAGCGATACCGCGTTGATCAGTTCTTCGCGCGACAGGCCGATCATCTGCCCGACCACCGCCGTCGATGCGACCTTGACGAGCAGCACGTGATCGAGCCCGACCTTGTTGAACGAGTTTTCGAGCGCGATGCAGCCTTGAATCTCGTGCGCCTTGACCATCGCGATCAGGACGTCTTTCATCGTGAGCGGCTGCTTGCCGGTCGCGACGGCGTTGCGCGAGAGCCAGTCCGCGGTGGCGAGAATGCCGCCGAGGTTGTCCGACGGATGGCCCCATTCGGCGGCGAGCCACGTGTCGTTGAAGTCGAGCCAGCGGATCATCGCGCCGATGTTGAACGCGGCCTGAACCGGATCGAGCTGGAATTGGGTGCCCGGCACCTTCGCGCCGTTGGGGACGATCGTGCCGGGCACGATCGGTCCCATCAGCTTGGTGCAGGCGGGGTACGAGAGGGCTTCGAGTCCGCAACCGAGTGTGTCGATCAGGCAATTGCGCGCGGTTTCCAGCGCAAGGGCGCTGTCGACGTCGTAATCGAGAACGTAGTCGACTATGTCGACGAGTACCTTGTCCGGTTCGGGCCGGACATTGGAGATCGGTGCGGACATCGAGGATTCCTGTATTGAATACTGATGTGGCTTATTCCGCCGGCTTGAGCATCAGCGGGTTCTGCTTCAACGCTTCCGCCTGCGTGGGCGCCGTGGCGCCGGCTGCCATCTCGGCCGTCACGCACTCGTCGGCGAGACGCGAGGAGTCCTTGTCCGAGAACAGCATCGCCTTCGTCGGGATGACGACGAGGTCCATGCCGGTGGCGGCGTCGTGGAAGCGGTCTGCGCCGGTCGTGGTGTCCTGACGCGGCAGCTTGTAGTCCTTCTTGGCCCAGTTCACCGTGACGATCGCGTCACGCTTCATGTCGCCTTTCAGGTAGAAAGCCATGCCGTCCTTGCAGGACCACTTGATTGCGCCGTCGGGGATCGGGTCCGTCTTCGCTGCCGCAGCCGCTTCGGCCTTGGGCTTGCGCTTGATCAGTCGGCGTGCCGGAGCGGGGCGCTTGGCCTTGGCCGCGCTCGATTCGGTTGTCGCGGCGAAGGCGTCGGCACTCACGAACACGCTCGACGTGGCGAGCGTGCCGACGATTGCAGCGATCAGAAGTTTATTCATCGGTGAAACCTTTCAGAAACATTTGGGTTGAGTGGCGGGTGCTGCGCGGATGGGAGTCGCCAAAAAGCGAATTCCGATCGCGCAGCCCGCTATTTTCGCTTATTTATCGGCACGAACTTTAAATTCTCGGGCCCGGTGTAATTCGCGCTCGGCCGGATGATCTTGTTGTCGATGCGTTGCTCGATGATGTGTGCGCTCCATCCCGACGTGCGCGAGATGACGAAGAGCGGCGTGAACATCGCGGTCGGCACGCCCATCATGTGATACGACACCGCGCTGAACCAGTCGAGATTCGGGAACATCTTCTTCGCGTCCCACATCACCGTTTCGAGGCGTTCAGCGATATCGAAGAGCTTGGTATTGCCCGCTTCTTTCGACAGCGACTTCGCGACTTCCTTGATGACCTTGTTACGCGGATCGGAGATCGTATAAACCGGATGCCCGAAGCCGATCACGACTTCCTTGTTCTCCACACGACGCTTGATGTCGGCTTCCGCTTCGTCGGGCGTCTCATAGCGCGATTGAATTTCGAATGCGACTTCGTTCGCGCCGCCGTGCTTCGGACCGCGCAGCGCGCCGATTGCGCCGGTGATCGCCGAATACATGTCCGAGCCCGTGCCTGCGATCACGCGACCCGTGAACGTCGACGCATTGAACTCGTGCTCGGCATACAGGTTGAGCGATACATGCATCGCCTGCACCCACGACTGCGACGGCTCCACGCCATGCAGCAGATGCAAAAAGTGGCCGCCGATAGAGTCGTCATCGGTTTCGACTTCGATTCGCTTGCCATTGTGCGAGTAGTGATACCAGTAGAGCAGCATCGAACCGAGCGAGGCCATCAGCTTGTCGGCGATGTCCCTCGCGCCCGCGATGTTGTGATCTTCCTTCTCCGGCAGAATCGTGCCGAGCACGGAGACGCCGGTGCGCATCACGTCCATCGGATGCGCGGAGGCGGGAATCCATTCGAGCGCGGCCTTCAGGTTCGCAGGCAAGCCGCGCAGCGCCTTGAGCTTCGTCTTGTACGCCTTCAGTTCCGCGACGTTCGGCAGCTTGCCATGCACGAGCAGATACGCGATCTCTTCGAACTCGGACGTGGTCGCGACATCCAGAATGTCGTAGCCGCGATAGTGCAGGTCGTTGCCGGTCTTGCCGACGGTGCACAAAGCGGTATTGCCCGCTGTCACGCCCGACAGCGCGACAGATTTCTTCGGCTTGAAACCACCGGCTGCGGCTGCGTCGCTCGATACGGTGTCGCTCATTGCTTCAAGTCTCCTGTGAACGCCCGCCCCGCGGCGTCGTTTCTTTCGCTTGAAACGCGCGCCGGGCTTGCGCTCGCGTCGCGTGACCAAAGGCTCGTGTCAGCTTGCATCTAGTTCTCGCCGAAAAGCGGCGCGCACTCGTCGGGCAGCGCGTGTCCCGTCGACTTCGCCCGGCGCAGCACCGACCAGTAATAGCGATAACTCGCGCGGTCGTGCAGCGTGTCGCCGTGGCGCGTCGGGCCCCACTGCGCGCGCTGTGCCGCGAGCAGAATCTCGGCGGCCAGCGTGATTTCGTCGGCGCGCGGCAAGAAAGCCTCGACAATCGGGCGAATCTGTTCCGGATGAATGCTCCACATGCGCGTGTAGCCGAACTCGTTGCGGGCGCGCGCGGCATCGTTCGCGACGACCGCCATATCGCGCACTTCCGTCGACACGTTGTGCGACGGCACCTTGCCATGCGCGTGACATGCGGCCGCAATCTCCAGCTTCGCGCGTCGCACGAGCGGGTGGTCGAACTGACCGGGCGAGCGCATCGCGGAATCCGGAATCGCGCCGTTGTGCGCGGACACGAAGTCCATCAGTCCGAAGCTCAGCGACTCGACGCCGGGCAGCGCGGCCAGCCGGAAGACATCCGCGAGCGCGCCATGCGTTTCGACCAGCACATGACAGGCGATGGCCTTCGCGATGCCCAACTCGCGCCGCGTGGCCTCGATGAACGCGACCATCTCGGCGGCATCGGAGACGCTGCGGATCTTCGGCAGCATCACATAGGCCGGCGCCTGCTTCGCCTGACGCAGGATGATGCGCACGTCGTCGCGCCATGCACGATGCTGGAAGTCGTGAATGCGCACGCCGACGCGCCCGAAGCGGTCGTCCTCGCCGCCGACGAACGACGCCACCATCTCCGCATGTTCGGCCTCGCGACCGACCTGCGCGCCGTCCTCGCAATCGAGCGTGATGTCGAACACCGGGCCGAGCTGCGCCTGCAACGCGAGCGACTTCCTGATCAGCTTCTCGCTGCCCGCGTAGTGGTCGCAGGGCGGCAGAACTGCGGGTTGCGGCTCGCCGTCAAACAGCACGTCGGCGGGGGAGAGAGCGGGCATTGTCGGCGTCGGGTCCGAGGAAATGTGAATGCGATGCTGCTCGTGTTCTGATTCGGCCGCGCTCGCAGCGGTACGCGAGGTACGCAAGCGCGACCGGATCAGGCGCGAACCGCGAAGTCCGCGCTGAAGGGAAGCGCGTGCGCTTCCCCGTGCCGCCGTGCTTACTTGCCCAGCAGATGCGCAACGCCGTCGCGCTCTTCCAGCAGTTCGTTCAGCGTGTTGTCCATCTTCTCGCGCGAGAACGCGTCGATTTCCAGGCCTTCCACGCGCTTGTACTCGCCGTTTTCGCACGTGACGGGCACGCCGTAGATAATGTCTTCCGGAATGCCGTACGAGCCGTCCGACGGAATGCCCATGGTGACCCACTTGCCGTTGGTGCCGAGCACCCAGTCGCGCACATGGTCGATCGCCGCGTTAGCCGCCGATGCCGCCGACGACAGGCCGCGCGCCTCGATGATCGCGGCGCCACGCTTGCCGACGGTCGGGATGAACGTGTTGCGGTTCCATTCGTCGTCGTTGATGAGCTTCGTCAGGTTTTCGCCTTCGGCCGTCGCGAAGCGGAAGTCCGGGTACATGGTCGGCGAGTGATTGCCCCACACGGCGAGCTTTTCGATGGACGCCACCGGCTTGCCCGACTTGGCCGCCAGTTGCGACAGCGCGCGGTTGTGGTCCAGACGCAGCATGGCGGTGAAGTTCTTCTTCGGCAGGTCCGGCGCCGACTTCATCGCGATGTAGGCGTTCGTGTTCGCCGGGTTGCCGACGACCAGCACCTTCACGTCGCGGCTCGCGACCTCGTTCAGCGCCTTGCCCTGAACCGTGAAGATTTCGGCGTTGGCCGACAGCAGGTCCTTGCGCTCCATGCCCTTCGAACGCGGACGCGCGCCGACGAGCAGCGCGATGTCGGCGTCCTTGAACGCGACCTTCGGATCGTCCGTGACGACGACGCCCGCGAGCAGCGGGAAGGCGCAGTCTTCCAGTTCCATCACGACGCCCTTCACGGCGGCTTGCGCTTGCGGCAGATCGAGCAGCTGAAGGATCACGGGCTGGTCTTTGCCGAGCAGATCGCCGTTGGCGATGCGAAACAGCAGCGAGTAGCCGATTTGACCTGCGGCGCCGGTGACGGCAACGCGCTTTGCGGACTTAGCCATTGAAACTCTCCTGGACGGTGCGTGGAACGCTAGGGAAAAACGCCATTTTATGCGCGTTACGCAAAGCGTTGATGATGTCATGCCGGACATGCCGCCCGCGGATTGCTGAGAGCCTTCCGCCACGCGGGCCGCGCGCCGCATGGCTGCGCTTTCCCGCATGGCTGCGTGGCGGCATGACCGTCATGCCATGAATCCTTCTATGAGCGGAAAGTGCGGGACTGCGCGAGGAGGCGCATTTTCGCTAGAGTCTGACGGCAAGCGCCCATTCGAGACGGCGCTGGACGTTGCGAGGCGGTAGACAGGCAGCGGCGCGCGAATCGTGTGGCCGATCGGCGTAAGGCGAAGCGAAAGGGCGTGCCTGGCGGTTGGTGGCGTGGACCCGGCGCGCGCCCGACACTGGCGATTCCGGCGAAAACCGCCGGAAAAACCGCGCCGAACGAACGTTTCCGGAACCGTGCGACGACCCGCAAACCCTTGCTCGACAAGGAGTGTAGGATTGCCCGGAGGCAAAGTCAACACTATCTTATGTCTTATATAAGACATAGAACCTTACGTGAAAATGTGGACGGGCGACGGGCCTTTGTGTTGAAATGCGCGGCATGAATTCGAACGCGCCAAACTCGGCGGGCACGCCCCCACAGAACGGCAGCGCACAGGCGGGCGAGCCCGCGGGCGCGCCGTCGCCGACGTTTAGCCCGCTGTACCAGCAAATCAAGGCACTCATCACGCAGGGCCTCGAATCGGGCGAATGGAAGCCGGGCGAGATCATTCCGAGCGAAGTCGAGCTCGCGGCCCGCTACAAGGTGAGCCAGGGCACCGTGCGCAAGGCGATCGACGAACTCGCCGCCGACAACCTGCTCGTGCGCCGTCAGGGCAAAGGCACGTTCGTTGCGACGCACAGCGAAGATCGCGTGCAATTCCGCTTCCTGCGCCTTCTGCCCGACGATGGCGACATTCATCCCCATGTCAGCCGCCTGCTCGAATGCCGACGCCTGCGCGCGCCCGCGGAAATCGCGCGCCAGCTCGATCTCAAGCCCGCCGATCCCGTCGTTCTTATCAAGCGTCTGTTGCAATTCGATGGCGTCACCACCGTCTTCGACGAAATCTGGTTGCCGGGCGCCGTGTTTCGCGGGCTGACGGCGGAGCGCCTCGCCGACTACAAAGGCCCGCTCTACGCGATGTTCGAAACGGAGTTCGGCACGCGCATGATTCGCGCGTCGGAGAAGATTCGGGCGGTCGCGGCGGAAGAGCCGGTCGCGCAATTGCTGGATGTGCAGCCGGGCTATCCGCTGTTGTCGGTCGAACGTATTTCGTACACCTACGGCGATCGTCCGGTGGAAGTGCGGCGCGGCTGGTACGTGACGAGCGGCTATTACTATCAGAACGACTTGAGTTGAGCGCGCGGGCTTGGGTCGAGTGGTCCGCCTGGTTGGAAGCGGCCTGGCAAGGGCATTCGAGGGCGCTATTTTCGCGTGGGCGGCAACAGTCTCTTGGGCCGCTTTTCGCTGCGTTGCGGAATGAAAAGGCGCTAAAATCGCGGGTTAGTGTAATAACAAGTTGGGGTCTAGCATGGCTGAAGCCGTAAAAAAACCAAGGCCCGAGTACCGGAACATCGGGCTTGGACAGATCGCGAAGTATCGCTTGCCTTGGGCGGGCAAGGTGTCCATTTTGCATCGCATCAGCGGTCTGTTGCTCTTCATCGCGCTGCCCTTTCTGCTGTATCTGCTCGACCAGAGCCTCACGTCCGAGATTAGCTTCGACGCGTTCAAGGGCTTTCTCGCGCACCCCATCGTCAAGATCATCACGCTCGTGCTGTCGTGGGCGTATCTGCATCACTTCTGCGCGGGTATCCGCTTTCTCGTGCTCGACATGCACGTGGCCGTGAACAAGGAAGGCGGACGGCAGACCGCCATCGCGGTGCTGGTCGTGTCGCTCGTGCTGACGCTTGCCGTCGCGCTGAAACTTTTCGGAGCCTTCTAACATGGGAACGCAAAACCGGGTCGGCCCCAAGCGCCTCGTCGTGGGCGCGCATTACGGCACAGGCGAATGGCTCGCGCAACGCGTGACGGCCGTCGCCGTGGCGGTGTACACGCTCTTGCTGCTCGTGCTCTTTTTCGGCGCACATAACTTCTCTTACGAAGGCTGGGCCGGCATCTTCGCGATGCAGTGGATGAAGCTCGCCACCTTCGTCGCCTTGCTCTCGCTCTTCTATCACGCGTGGGTCGGCATGCGCGACATCTGGATGGATTACGTGAAGCCCGTCGGATTGCGCCTCGGTCTGCTGGTGCTGACCGTCCTGTGGCTCATCGGATGCGCCGGCTACGCTGCACAGATTCTCTGGAGAGTTTAAAGAACATGGCTGCAATCAAGACTTCCTTGCCGCGTCGTCGTTTCGACGTGGTGATCGTGGGCGCGGGCGGCTCGGGCATGCGCGCGTCGCTGCAGCTCGCGCGCGCGGGCCTGTCCGTCGCGGTGCTCTCCAAAGTGTTCCCGACGCGCTCGCATACGGTGGCCGCGCAAGGCGGCATCGGCGCGTCGCTCGGCAACATGAGCGAAGACAACTGGCACTATCACTTCTACGACACGATCAAGGGCTCCGACTGGCTCGGCGATCAGGACGCGATCGAGTTCATGTGCCGTGAAGCGCCCAATGCGGTCTATGAACTCGAACACATGGGCATGCCGTTCGACCGCAATCCGGACGGCACCATCTATCAGCGCCCGTTCGGCGGCCATACCGCGAACTACGGCGAGAAGCCGGTGCAACGTGCTTGCGCCGCGGCTGACCGCACGGGCCACGCGTTGCTGCACACGCTGTATCAGCAGAACGTCGCGGCCAAGACGCACTTCTTCGTCGAATGGATGGCGCTGGACCTGATCCGCGACGCCGACGGCGACGTGCTCGGCGTGACCGCGCTCGAGATGGAAACGGGCGACGTGTACATCCTCGAAGGCAAGACCACGCTGTTCGCCACGGGCGGCGCGGGTCGCATCTTCGCGGCATCGACCAATGCGTTCATCAACACGGGCGATGGCCTCGGCATGGCCGCGCGCTCGGGCATCGCGCTGCAGGACATGGAGTTCTGGCAGTTCCACCCGACGGGCGTCGCGGGCGCGGGCGTGCTGATCACCGAAGGCGTGCGCGGCGAAGGCGGCATTTTGCGTAACGCGAACGGCGACCGCTTCATGGAACGCTACGCGCCGACGCTCAAAGACCTCGCGCCGCGTGACTTCGTCTCGCGCTCGATGGACCAGGAGATCAAGGAAGGCCGCGGCGTGGGTCCGAACAAGGATCACGTGCTGCTGGACCTGTCGCACATCGGCGCCGAGACGATCATGAAGCGTCTGCCGTCGATCCGCGAGATCGCGCTCAAGTTTGCCAACGTGGACTGCATCAAAGAGCCGATTCCCGTGGTGCCGACCATCCACTATCAGATGGGCGGGATTCCGACGAACATGCACGGTCAGGTCGTCGGCACGGCGAAGGGCTACGACGATCCGGTCAACGGCTTCTATGCAGTGGGCGAATGCTCGTGCGTGTCGGTGCACGGCGCGAACCGTCTGGGCACGAACTCGCTGCTGGATCTCGTCGTGTTCGGCCGCGCGGCGGGCAATCACATCATCAAGCACGCGACCGAGATGAAAGAGCACAAGCCGCTGCCGGCCGACGCCGCCGACTTCGCGATGGAACGCCTCGCGGTGCTGGAGAAGTCGACCTCGGGCGAATACACGCAGCATATCGCCAACGACATCCGCGCGACGATGCAATCGCACGCGGGCGTGTTCCGCACCTCGAAGCTCTTGGAAGAGGGCGTCGGCAAGATCGCGGAGTTGGCCGAGCGCGTGAAGCACGTGCATCTGAAGGACAAGTCGAAGGTGTTCAACACCGCGAAGGTCGAGGCGCTGGAGCTGGCGAACCTGATCGAAGTGGCGCGCGCGACGATGGTCTCGGCCGAGGCGCGCAAGGAAAGCCGCGGCGCGCATGCGCATAGCGACTACGAACATCGCGATGACGAGAACTGGATGCGTCATACGCTGTGGTTCAGCGAAGGCAATCGCCTCGACTACAAGCCGGTGCAGATGAAGCCGCTGACGGTCGAATCGGTGCCGCCGAAGGCGCGTACCTTCTAAGGCAAGGGCAAGGATATCCAAATGGCAAAGAGAATTTTCGAGGTCTACCGGTACGATCCGGACAAGGACGCCGCGCCGCGCATGCAGCGCTACGAGCTCGACCTGACGCATGAACGCATGCTGCTGGATGCGCTGGTGAAGCTGAAGGAACTGGATGAAACGCTGTCGTTCCGTCGCTCGTGCCGCGAGGGCGTGTGCGGCTCGGACGCGATGAACATCAACGGCAAGAACGGGCTCGCGTGTCTGACGAACCTGAACGATCTGCCGCAGCGCATCGTGCTGCGTCCGCTGCCGGGGCTGCCGGTGGTGCGCGATCTGATCTGCGACTTCACGCAGTTCTTCAACCAGTATCACTCGATCAAGCCGTACTTGATCAACGACACGCCGCCGCCGGAGAAGGAGCGTTTGCAGTCGCCGGTGGAGCGGGATGAACTCGATGGGCTGTACGAGTGCATTCTGTGCGCGAGCTGCTCGACGTCGTGCCCGAGCTTCTGGTGGAATCCGGACAAGTTCGTGGGTCCGGCGGGTTTGCTGCAGGCGTATCGCTTTATCGCCGATAGCCGCGATCAGGCCACTGGCGAGCGGCTCGATAATCTGGAAGACCCGTATCGCCTGTTCCGCTGCCATACCATCATGAACTGCGTCGATGTGTGCCCGAAGGGACTCAACCCGACGAAGGCCATCGGCAAGATCAGGGAAATGCTGGTGCGGCGGGCGGTTTGACAAAGGATGATGACATGGTCGACAAGCAAGACGACTCGCATCAGTCCGACCCTCTTCGCCGTGCGCGTCTTCGCTGGCGCGCGCGGCGCGGCTTGCTGGAAAACGATCTGATCTTCGAGCGTTTTTTCAGCCGATATGAGCATGACCTCAGCGACGCCGACGTGGCCGCATTGACCCGCCTGCTGGAGCTGAGCGACAACGAACTGATGGACCTGCTGCTCGCGCGCACCGAACCGGAAGGCGATCTCGCCACGCCGGACGTGATGCGCCTGCTGCAGTGGCTGCGTTCGGTGTGATTTCGGCAGAGATCCCGGGAGTTTTGCACAATACGCGCAGCAACCGGGCCGAAACACCAAGCGACGACCAGCCTAAGCACTCGCGGCTACCCGAGCGTTGCCGCGCAGCTTCCGTCGTGCAAATTATCGAAAACCTGTATCCATACTTCGATTGAGGATGTGCTATGACCCCGTCAGATGTTAAAGCCACGCTATCGTTCAGCGACAACTCGCCGAGCGTCGAAATGCCGATCTACAAGGGCACGATGGGCCCGGACGTGATCGACATCCGCAAGTTGTACGGGCAGACCGGCAAGTTCACGTACGACCCGGGCTTCATGTCGACGGCGGCGTGTAATTCGGCGATCACGTATATCGACGGCGACAAGGGCGAGCTGCTGTATCGCGGCTACCCGATCGAGCAACTGGCCGTGAACGCCGACTTCCTCGAAACCTGCTATCTGCTGCTGAAGGGCGAACTGCCGAACGCCGCGCAGAACAAGGAATTCGTCGACACGGTGACGCGTCACACGATGGTGCATGAGCAGATGCACTTCTTCTTCCGCGGCTTCCGTCGCGACGCGCACCCGATGGCCGTGCTGACTGCGGCAGTCGGCGCGTTGTCGGCGTTCTATCACGATTCGCTCAACATCAACGATCCGCGTCACCGCGAAGTCTCCGCGATCCGCATGATCGCGAAGCTGCCGACGCTCGTCGCGATGGCGTACAAGTTCAGCATCGGCCAGCCGTTCGTTTATCCGAAGAACGACCTGTCGTACAGCGCGAACTTCATGCACATGATGTTCTCGAACCCGTGCGAAGAGTACAAGGTCAACGACGTGCTGGTGCGCGCGCTCGACCGCATCCTGATTCTGCACGCGGATCACGAGCAGAACGCGTCGACGTCGACGGTGCGTCTCGCGGGCTCCTCGGGCGCGAATCCGTTCGCATGTATCGCGGCCGGTATCGCGTGTCTGTGGGGCCCGGCGCACGGCGGCGCGAACGAAGCCGCGCTGAACATGCTGGAAGAGATCGGCTCCGTCGAGAACATTCCCGAATTCATCAAGCAGGTGAAGGACAAGAATTCGGGCGTGAAGCTGATGGGCTTCGGCCACCGCGTCTACAAGAACTACGATCCGCGCGCCAAGCTGATGCGCGAAACCTGCCACGAAGTGCTGAACGAGCTCGGCCTGCACGACGACCCGCTCTTCAAGCTCGCGATGGAACTGGAAAAGATCGCGCTGGAAGACGAATACTTCGTGTCGCGCAAGCTGTACCCGAACGTCGATTTCTACTCGGGCATCGTGCAGCGCGCGCTCGGCATTCCGACGTCGATGTTCACCTGCATCTTCGCGATGGCGCGTACCGTCGGCTGGATCGCGCAGTGGAACGAGATGATCGCCGATCCCGAGCAGAAGATCGGCCGTCCGCGTCAGTTGTTTATTGGTCAGACGCCGCGTGAGGCGAAGCCGCTGGATCAGCGTTAAGCCGATCTCACGGTTGAGGTAGCGTTGAAGGCCCCGGCGGGCGACTGCCGGGGCCTTTTGGCATGGCGGATGACAGAATCGACGGGGATACTGATATGCGAACGACTATCGCAATTGATCGTGACTTACTGACTAGAGCTCAGGCTTACACTGGTCTGACGGACGAATCCGCGGTTGTGTACGAGGCACTGAAGGCGCTCGTGCAGCGCGAAGCAGCGCGGCGGCTTGCGAGCCTCGGCGGCAGTCAGCCGGACGTTGAAGGCCCTCGCCGTCGTCGGCAAGAAGGGCATGAAGATCCGGACGCGTGATAAGCGCTTGCACAAAGTCGCGGGAGAGCTCGGCGTCAATGCAGTGCTCCAACATTGACGGCAGGGGAGCGGAAGGCTGGTAGTGCCCATCCAGGTACTGATACCACTACCATAACCCCATGTTTTCAATAGCTTTTTTGCCTTAGCCTATTACCCAAGCGGCGCGCGAAGGTGGCATAATCGTCCAACAAGCTGCCGACGAAGCGAAGCAGCGTCACCCCGCAGTCATCTGAGAAGCGCTCACCATGTCCCAGACTCTCTACGACAAGTTGTGGAACTCGCACGTCATCCACACGGAAGAGGACGGCACCTCGATCCTCTATATCGACCGTCATCTGCTGCATGAAGTGACGAGCCCGCAAGCCTTCGAAGGGCTCAAGCTGCATCAGCGTCCCGTCTGGCGCATCAGCGCGAATCTGGCCGTGTCCGATCACAACGTACCGACCACCGACCGCTCGCAAGGCATCGCCGATCCGGTGTCGAAGCTGCAAGTCGACACGCTCGACGCCAATTGCGACGAGTTCGGCATCACGCAGTTCAAGATGAACGACCTGCGGCAGGGCATCGTGCACATCATCGGGCCGGAGCAGGGCGCGACGCTGCCGGGCATGACCATCGTCTGCGGCGACTCGCACACGTCCACGCACGGCGCGTTCGGCGCGCTCGCGCACGGTATCGGCACGTCGGAAGTCGAGCACGTGCTCGCTACGCAAACGCTCCTGCAAAAGAAGAGCAAGAACATGCTCGTCAAGGTGGAAGGTCCGCTGCCGCGCGGTTGCACGGGTAAGGACATCGCGCTCGCGGTCATCGGCAAGATCGGCACGGCGGGCGGCACGGGCTACGCCATCGAGTTCGGCGGCTCCACCATTCGCGCGCTCAGCATGGAAGGCCGCATGACCGTCTGCAACATGGCGATCGAAGCGGGCGCGCGCGCGGGCATGGTCGCCGTCGACGATACGACCATCAACTACCTGAAAGATCGTCCGTATTCCCCGCAGGGCGTCGAGTGGAATCAGGCAGTCGAGTACTGGCGCACGCTCAAGTCGGACCCGGACGCGCACTTCGACCGGGTGGTGGAGATTAACGCCGCCGAGATCGTGCCGCAAGTGACGTGGGGCACGTCGCCGGAAATGGTGACGTCCATCGACGGTCGCGTGCCCGATCCCGAGCGCGAAAAAGACCCGGTGAAGCGCGATGCCATGGAACGCGCGCTGCACTACATGGCGTTGCAGCCGAATACGCCGATCGAATCGATCAAGCCGGACAAGATTTTCATCGGCTCCTGCACGAACGCGCGCATCGAAGACCTGCGCGCCGCCGCGTACGTGGTGAAGTCGCTCGGCAAGCGCGTGGCGTCGAACATCCGCACGGCCATGGTCGTGCCTGGCTCGGGTCTCGTGAAGGCGCAGGCCGAGCGCGAAGGGCTCGACAAGATCTTCACCAACGCCGGTTTCGAGTGGCGCGAGCCGGGCTGCTCCATGTGCCTCGCGATGAACGCGGACCGTTTGGAGCCGGGCGAACGCTGCGCATCGACGTCGAACCGCAACTTCGAAGGGCGTCAGGGCGCGGGCGGCCGCACGCACCTCGTCAGCCCGGCGATGGCCGCCGCGGCGGCCATCGAAGGTCACTTCGTCGACGTGCGCAAGCTCGCGTAACCCAACGGGACACAGAGACAGATCATGGAAAAATTCACCGTGCATAGCGGCCTCGTGGCGCCCCTGGACCGCGAGAACGTCGATACCGACGCAATCATCCCGAAGCAGTTCCTGAAGTCGATCAAGCGCACCGGTTTCGGCCCGAACGCGTTCGACGAATGGCGTTATCTGGACGTCGGCCAGCCTGGCCAGGACAACAGCAAGCGTCCGCTGAATCCGGACTTCGTGCTGAACCAGCCGCGCTATCAGGGCGCGTCGATTCTGCTCACGCGCAAGAACTTCGGCTGCGGCAGTTCGCGCGAGCATGCGCCGTGGGCGCTGGAACAGTACGGTTTCCGCGCGATCATCGCGCCGAGTTTCGCGGACATTTTCTATAACAACTGCTTCAAGAACGGCTTGCTGCCGGTCGTGCTGTCGGAGCAACAGGTCGACAAGCTCTTCAACGAGACTTACGCGTTCGTCGGCTTCAAGCTGACCATCGATCTCGAAGCGCAAGTCGTGCGCACCGGCGACGGCACCGAGTACGCGTTCGACGTGCCCGGCTTTCGCAAGTACTGCCTGCTGAACGGTTTCGACGACATCGGTCTCACGCTGCGCCACGCGGACAAGATCAAGCAGTTCGAAGCCGAGCGGCTCGCGAAGCAGCCGTGGCTGAACAATCGGCTCGTCGGATAAACGAAACACGCACACGTAGAAGGAAGCGACATGAAGATTGCAGTGCTCCCCGGCGACGGGATCGGTCCGGAAATCACGGCCGAAGCGGTCAAGGTGCTGAACGCGCTCGGCGAAAAGTTCGAGCTGGAGGAAGCGCCCGTCGGCGGCGCGGGTTACGAAGCGAAGGGGCATCCGCTGCCCGACGAGACGCTCGCCCTCGCGAAAGAGGCCGACGCGATTCTCTTCGGCGCGGTCGGCGACTGGAAGTACGACTCGCTCGAGCGCGCGCTGCGCCCGGAGCAAGCCATTCTCGGCCTGCGCAAGCATCTGCAGCTCTTCGCGAACTTCCGTCCGGCGATCTGCTATCCGCAACTGACGGCCGCGTCGTCGCTGAAGGCGGAAATCGTGTCGGGGCTCGACATCCTGATCGTGCGCGAACTAAATGGCGACATCTACTTCGGCCAGCCGCGCGGCGTGCGGCAAGCGCCGGACGGCCCGTTCGAAGGCGCGCGCGAAGGTTTCGACACCATGCGCTATTCGGAGCCGGAAGTGCGCCGTATCGCGCACGTCGCGTTTCAGGCCGCGCAAAAGCGCCAGAAAAAGCTGACGAGCGTCGACAAGGCCAACGTGCTGGAAACGTCGCAACTTTGGCGCGACACGATGATCGACGTCGCGAAGGAATACGCGGACGTCGAGCTGTCGCACATGTATGTGGACAACGCGGCGATGCAGCTCGTCAAGGCGCCGAAGGCATTCGACGTGGTCGTGACCGGCAACATGTTCGGCGACATTCTCTCCGACGAAGCCGCGATGCTGACCGGCTCTATCGGCATGTTGCCGTCGGCGTCGCTCGATAAGAACAACAAGGGTCTGTACGAGCCGTCGCACGGTTCCGCGCCGGATATCGCGGGCAAGGGCGTGGCCAATCCGCTCGCGACCATCCTGTCGGCCGCGATGATGCTGCGTTATTCGCTCGGCAAGACGGAGCAGGCGGATCGCATCGAGAACGCGGTGAAGAAGGTGCTCGAGCAGGGCTACCGTACGGGCGATATCGCGACGCAGGACGGCAGGACCGTCGGCACGAAGGAAATGGGCGACGCGGTGCTGGCAGCGCTGTAATGTCCGTCTCGGGAACACCCGAGTCGGTACAGTTGACGCGCAATTCGCGGCGATTTCACCGGAAAGACGGTACTTCCGACGAAAACGCCGCGTTTCGTGTATATTCTTTGGTCATGGCGAAGAACTCTCAATTCTCTACGGATTGCATCGGCCGCGGCATCGACGCTCGCGCGACCGGCTTCGCCATCGTCACGCGCATCGACGGCACCGCCAGCATTGGCGCTATTGGCACTATCGGCACGTCGAAAACGCGCATTACGAAACTCTCCATCAAAGCGATCACGATTCGCTGATCGTCCCTCGTGTCCGAGCGTCTTCCCCGCGCGGCCACGCCGGGTAAGGATGCGGGGAAGCCTCAACAAATAAGGTTAGTCATGAACGTAGGTCTCGTGGGTTGGCGCGGCATGGTCGGCAGCGTGCTGATGCAGCGCATGCAGCAGGAAGGCGATTTCGACCTGATCGAACCGGTGTTTTTCAGCACCAGCAATGCGGGCGGCAACGCGCCGTCGTTCGCCAAAAACGAGACGAAGCTCAAAGACGCGACGAGCATCGACGACCTGAAGAAGTGCGACGCCATCATCACCTGCCAGGGCGGCGACTACACGAACGACGTGTATCCGAAGCTGCGCGCGGCGGGCTGGAAGGGCTACTGGATCGACGCGGCCTCGGCGCTGCGCATGAAGGAGGACGCGGTCATCATTCTCGATCCGGTGAACCTCGACGTCATCAAGGATTCGCTCGTCAAGGGCGGACGCGATTTCATCGGCGGCAACTGCACCGTCAGCCTGATGCTGATGGCGTTGGGCGGCCTCTTCCGCGAAAACCTCGTCGACTGGATGACGGCCATGACGTACCAGGCCGCATCGGGCGCGGGCGCGCAGAACATGCGCGAACTGCTGTCGCAAATGGGCGCCCTGAACGCGTCGGTGGCGGACGATCTCGCGAATCCGTCGTCGGCCATTCTGGATATCGACCGCAAGGTGCTCGCCACGATGAACAGCGACGCCATGCCGACCGACCATTTCGGCGTGCCGCTCGCCGGCTCGCTGATTCCGTGGATCGACAAGGATCTCGGCAATGGCATGTCGAAGGAAGAGTGGAAGGGCGGCGCGGAAACCAACAAGATTCTCGGCAAGCCCGCGATGGGCCAGCCGGGTTCCATTCCGGTCGATGGCCTCTGCGTGCGTATCGGCGCGATGCGCTGCCACTCGCAGGCGTTGACCATCAAGCTGAAGAAGGACGTGCCGCTCGACGAGGTCAACGGCATTCTGGCCTCGGCAAACGACTGGGTGAAAGTCGTGCCGAACGAGCGCGAAGCGTCGATGCGCGATCTGTCGCCGGCAGTCGTCACCGGCACGCTGACGGTGCCGGTCGGCCGTCTGCGCAAGCTCGCGATGGGCGGCGAATACCTGTCGGCGTTCACCGTCGGCGACCAGCTGCTGTGGGGCGCCGCGGAGCCGTTGCGCCGCATGCTTCGCATTCTGTTGGACAAGTAAAGTAAACTACGCGCCTGAGAGCGCGGACCTCGTCCAGGAAGCGTCGCGTTATCGCGGCGCTTTTTGTTTATGGAGCCGCATTTTTGGGACTGCGAGCGAATCGACCGGTCGTACGATTGGGGCGCGCACCAGCCTTGCTGTTCGTATCAACCTTCGCCGTACCTCTGGAGCTTCAATGATTCGACGACCCCGCCGGTCCTTCATCCCGTCATCGCGTGCGGCGCTTGCCGCGGCCAGCGCCGTTCTGTGCGCGGCGTTCTGGACGAACTCCGGCGCGGCGTTCGCGCAGGCGAGCGGCGCGACAGCCGATGCCGCCGCGCCCGGCAATGCGCCTGCGCAGCGGTACGCCGTGAAGCCGGGGCAGTCGCTCAGCGATATCGCGGGCGAACTCACCGGTTCGAAAGAGCGGGCCGTCAAGGAGAAGATGGCGCGCGCGCTGTTCGACGCGAATCCGAACGCGTTCGCGGGGCACGACATCAATCGGCTGAAGCTCGGCGCGGTGTTGAACGTTCCGGCTACGGATGCCGGCGCGGCCTCTGAAGGTGCCGCAGCGCCGGCGCCAGCGCCGCAGGCAGTTCAGCCGAGCGCGCCGTCGACGAATGCGGCAAGTGCAGCGCAGTCGTCGTCGCCGGCGGTCGAAACCGCGCCGGTTCAGCCGGCGGCGTCCGCCGCCGAACCGGCCGCGAGCGAGCCGGCCACGCCGGCCACGGCTTCGGCGGCATCGCAGGCGGCGCCCGAGGCCGCCCCTGCCGTCGCACCCGTCGCGAGCGCGCCTCCGGCCGAGACCGCGCCGCAAGCGCACGGCGGCATCGATCCGAAACTGATCGCGCTCGTTCTCGCGGTCATCGCCGTGCTGCTGTTTCTCGTGCTCCGCCGCAACAAGCGCCGCGCTCAGGCCGAAGCCGAAGCCCGCCAGCAGCCGCCCGCGCCGGTTCCCGCCGCAACGCCGCAGCGTGCTGAATCGGCAGCCGATCTGGAAGGTACCGCCGTCGAGCGCGATCAATCCGAACTGAACGCCGTGGCTGCGAGCCTGGAAAGTTACGAAGCGGCGCAGTCTTTCGCGACGCCGTCGGCGGATGACGCGCCCGAGTCCGCCAGAACGCCCGAAGCGCGCGCGGACCAGCCGAATCGCACAGAGCCTGCCGAGCCGTTCATTCCGACGCCGCCGGCCGCGGCTCACGCTGCCTTCGTTCCGCCGCTTTCACATGCGGGCACGGCCGACGCGCAAACGCATGAGGCTCAGGAGGCTCACGCGCGGGAAATCGCTGCCCGCGAAGCCGCAGCGCACGAAGCCGAAAAGTGGGAAGCCGAAGAACGGGAAGCCGCCGCGCGGCAGGCCGCCGCTCGAGAAGCGGAGGAGCGGGAAGCGGCAGCGCGTGAAGCCGCAGCGCGCGAAGCACTGGAGCGCGAGCTTGCCGGGCGCGACGAGGCGTCTCGCGAAGCCGCCGAACAGGAAGCGCAGGCGCATCAGGCTCGCGAAGCGGCGGCGCGCGAGATCATCGCTCGCGAAGCCGAGTTGCGCGAAGCGCAGGCGGTTGCCGCGCGGCAGCAAGCTGCGGAGCAGCGCGCAGCGCAACAACGCGCCGTCGAAGAGCAAGCCGCGCGCGACGCCGAGCAGCATCCTGCGGGCGTCGAGGACGACGAACCGGCATCCGCTGACCGCTTCCCGATGCCCAAGTTTCCGACCGAAGCCGTCCAGGCGCTAGACTCGCTCGACATGAGCCTGCCGCCTCGCATGGAGCTGACGCTGGCTCCGCCTTCCGATGACCACGCTCCGCGCCACGACGCGCCGGCACACCGGTCGGTCGGGGACGAGCCTTTCGTTCCGCAGCCGATTGCCGAAACGAACCCTGCGCACGAGGCGCAGGCATTCGCGCTGCCGTCGGTTGCCGACGAGGATCAGTCGTCCGCCGCAGCGCGTATCGAAGCGGGAACGGCCGGCGCGCCGTCCGTTGCAGGGCTGGGCGCGACGCAGTTCGGCCCGTTGAGTCTTGACTTCAATCTTGATCTGCCATCCAGCCACACCGAACCGCTGCCCGCGCTGACCGCCGCGCAACTGGCGACCATCGCGCGCAATAAGCTGGAATTGGCGGTCGAATACATCGAATTGGGCGATCTTTCGGGCGCGCGCACGCTGTTGCAGGAAGTGATCGCATCGAACGATCAGGCGACGCGCCAGCAAGCGGCCGGCTTGCTCTCGACGCTCGCGCCGCACTCCTGATATGCGCATAGCGTTAGGCGTTCAGTACGACGGGGCCGCGTTTTGCGGCTGGCAATCGCAGCCGCATGGCAATACGGTGCAGAATGAACTGGAGCGCGCGCTCGCGGAATTCACGCAGACGCCGGTTCAGACGGTCGTCGCCGGACGAACGGACACGGGCGTCCACGGCCTCGGGCAAGTGGTGCACTTCGACACCGAACTGGACCGCACCGACTTCTCGTGGGTGCGCGGGACGAACGCGTTTCTGCCGAGTTCGGTCGCCGTTCAGTGGGCGAAGGCGATGCCCGACGACTTTCACGCCCGTTTCGCGGCCTTCGAGCGCACGTACTTTTACGTTCTGTACGTCAATCCGGTGCGTTCACCCATGCTGGCGAAACGCACGGGCTGGGTGCACACGCCGCTCGACGTCGCCGCGATGCGCGATTCCGCCGCGTGCCTCATCGGCGAGCACGATTTCTCGTCCTTCCGTGCGGCCGATTGCCAGTCGAAGACGCCGGTCAAGCATCTCTATCGGATCGACGTGCGCGAACAGGGAGATTTCGTCCACTTTCGTTTTCGGGCGAATGCGTTCCTGCATCACATGGTGCGCAATTTGATGGGCTGCTTCGTCGCGATCGGGCGCGGACGCTATCCCGCGTCGTGGATGGCCGACGTGCTCGCAACGCGCGACCGTCGCGCCGCCGCGCCGACCTTCATGCCCGACGGGCTTTATCTCGCGGAAGTCGGATATCCCGAGCGTTTCGCGGTTCCGCCGCCGCATATTGCAAGCATGCCGTGGAGCGCCGTTTGGGCCGACCAGCCATGAAAGATCAAGATTTGCACCGGACCAGAATCAAGCTGTGCGGACTTTCGACAGTGGAGCACGTCAAGCACGCCGTCGCGCTGGGCGCGGATGCGGTGGGTTTCGTCTTTTATCCGCCGAGTCCGCGCTCGCTGACCGTGTCTCAGGCGGTGGACTTGTGTCGCTACGTGCCGCCGCTCGTGGCGGCGGTTGGTCTGTTCGTCAACGCGACGCCCGAATGGGTTCGCGAGGTGACGTCGAACGTGCCGCTCTCGCTGCTGCAATTTCACGGCGACGAAACGCCCGAGCAGTGTGCAGAACTGGCCGCGATTGCGGGTTTGCCCTGGTGGCGCGCAGTGCGTGTAGGGCCTGATGCGGCCGCAAGCGATTTGGTAGAATCGTCGCTTAACTATGCGGCTGCAGGCGGTATTTTGCTCGACGCACTCGTCGAGGGCTTCGGCGGCGGTGGAAAGGTATTCGATTGGTCACTTATTCCAACAGATCTCGGGCATCGGGCCGTTTTGAGTGGTGGGTTGAACGCGCAAAACGTCAGTGACGCCATCCGGCGCGTGCGCCCGTTCGCGGTCGATGTCTCGAGCGGCATCGAAGTGCCGGGCGCCAAGGGCGTAAAAGATTCCGCCCGAATGACCGCGTTCGTGCGCGCAGTGCGCGAAGCGGACGCCGGTTGATTCCGTCTGCGAGCCAACCAAGGCTCGCCACCGAGAGAGTGACGCAATGTACAACTTGCCTGACGAAAGAGGCCACTTCGGCCAATATGGCGGCGTGTTCGTCTCCGAAACGCTTATTCACGCACTGGACGAACTGCGCCGCGCCTACGACGCAGCCCGCCAGGACCCTGCATTCCAGGCCGAATACGACTACGAACTGAAGCACTACGTCGGCCGTCCTTCCCCGATCTATCACGCGAAACGCTGGAGCGACATGCTCGGCGGCGCGCAGATTTATCTGAAGCGCGAAGACCTGAATCACACGGGCGCGCACAAGGTCAACAACGTGATCGGGCAGGCGCTGCTCGCGCGCAAGATGGGCAAGCCGCGCGTGATCGCCGAGACCGGCGCAGGACAGCACGGCGTGGCGACGGCGACCATCGCGGCGCGCTTCGGCATGGAGTGCGTGGTCTACATGGGCGCCGAGGACGTGAAGCGGCAGGCGGCGAACGTCTATCGCATGAAACTGCTGGGCGCGACCGTCGTGCCCGTGGAATCCGGCTCGCGTACGCTGAAGGACGCGCTCAACGAAGCCATGCGCGACTGGGTGACGAACGTGGAAAACACGTTCTATATCATCGGCACCGTGGCCGGGCCGCATCCTTACCCGATGATGGTGCGCGACTTCCAGCGCGTGATCGGCGACGAATGCCGCGTGCAGATGCCCGAAATGACGGGCCGTCAGCCGGATGCCGTGATTGCGTGCGTCGGCGGTGGATCGAACGCGATGGGCATCTTTTATCCGTATATCGAGGACGAAGCCGTGCGACTGATCGGCGTCGAAGCGGCCGGCGACGGTATCGACACCGGTCGGCACGCGGCGTCGCTGATGGGCGGAAGCCCCGGCGTGCTGCACGGCAACCGCACCTATCTCTTGCAGGACGACAACGGCCAGATCATCGAGACGCATTCGGTGTCGGCGGGGCTCGACTATCCGGGCGTCGGTCCGGAGCACGCGTGGCTCAAGGACGTCGGCCGCGCAGAGTATGTCGGCATTACGGACGACGAGGCGTTGAAGGCGTTCCACGACTGCTGCCGTATCGAAGGCATCATTCCGGCGCTGGAGTCGAGTCACGCGCTGGCGTACGGGGCGAAGCTCGCAAAGACGTTGCCGCGCGACAAGGTGCTGCTCGTCAACCTGTCGGGCCGCGGCGACAAGGACATGCACACGGTCGCCGAGCGATCGGGCATCCAGTTCTAAGCCGCAGATGCGCACCGTTATCGACGAACCGATGTCCGCCGGCGCGCTGCAAGGCGCCGGCATCGACATTCGGAACCGCGATTTTCTCGCCGATGCCGCCTCCGTTCCCGATGCGTCGATCGATCTGATCGTCGCCGATCCGCCTTATGGGCTCGGCAAGGACTACGGGAACGATTCCGACATGCTGTCCGGCGAGGCCTTTCTTGCGTGGACGTATCGCTGGCTGGACATCGCGATACCGAAGCTCAAGAAAAGCGGGTCGATGTACATCTTCTGCACCTGGCAGTATTCGCCGGAACTGTTCGTGTTTCTGAAGCGCCGGATGACGATGGTCAACGAGATCGTCTGGGACCGGCGCGTGCCGAGCATGGGCGGAACCACGCGCAAATACACGTCGGTGCACGACAACATCGGTTATTTCGCGGTATCGAAGGACTACTACTTCGATCTCGATCCGGTGCGCATTCCCTACGACGCAGCGACGAAAAAGGCGCGCTCGCGCAAGATTTTCGAAGGCAGCAAGTGGCTCGAGATGGGCTACAACCCGAAGGATGTGTGGTCCGTCTCGCGGCTGCATCGGCAGCACGCGGAGCGGGTCGATCATCCGACGCAAAAGCCGCTGGAAATCGTCGAGCGCATGGTGCTGGCAAGCTGTCCGCCGGGCGGCCGCGTGCTCGATCCGTTCATGGGCAGCGGCACGACCGCCGTTGCCTGCGCGCGCCACGGCCGGCTGTTCACGGGCTTCGAGATCAACGCGGACTACTGCGCCATCGCGGAAAGCCGCCTGGCGAAGCTGGATGCGCCGCTGACCGCTGAAACCGAGACCGCCGAATAAAGCGCGAGCCGCCGCATCGTCGCTGAAACGCGTCGAATGATCGACGCTAACGAATACGCTTACGAGAATTCTCATGTCCCGTATCAAGAACACTTTCGCGACGCTTGCCGCGCAAGGCCGCAAAGGGCTGATTCCGTTCATCACGGCGGGCGATCCGAACCCCGAGCAAACCGTCGAATTCATGCACGCGCTCGCCAAGGGCGGCGCGGACGTCATCGAACTGGGCGTGCCGTTTTCCGATCCGATGGCCGACGGCCCCGTCATCCAGCGTTCGTCGGAGCGCGCGCTGGCGCGCGGCGTCACGCTCAAGCGCGTGCTCGCCGACGTGGCGCGCTTTCGCGAGACCGACGGCGACACGCCTGTCGTCCTGATGGGCTACGCGAATCCGATCGAGCGCATGGGCGCGGACGCGTTCGCGCAAGCCGCGAAGCAGGCGGGCGTGGACGGCGTGCTCGTTGTCGATTACCCGCCCGAGGAAGCCAGCGATTTCGGCGCGACGATGCGCGCGGCTGGCATCGATCCGATCTTTCTCCTCGCGCCGACATCGACCGATGAGCGCGTGGCGGCGGTCGGCAAGATCGCGAGCGGCTACGTGTATTACGTGTCGCTCAAGGGCGTGACGGGCGCGGCAAATCTGGACGTTTCCAGCATCGCGAGTAAAATCCCGGCCATCAAGTCGCAGGTGCCGCTGCCGGTCGGCGTCGGTTTCGGCATTCGCGACGCAGAGACGGCCCGCGCCGTCGCGGAAGTCGCGGACGCGGTCGTCATCGGAAGCCGGCTCGTGCAGTTGCTCGAAGAGGCGCCGCCGGACACGGCCGCCGCGTCGCTCACGAGCTTCATCGCGGAAATTCGCGCGGCGCTCGATTCCGCCAAATAACATGTGCCGCCGCGGCCGTCGTCGACGGTGCGCGGCGCTGCCCCGATCAGTCAAGGAACAACGATGAGCTGGCTCGACAAACTGCTGCCGCCCAAGATCAAGCAAACCGATCCCAAGAACCGCAAGAGCATCCCGGAAGGGCTGTGGGTGAAGTGTCCGTCGTGCGAAGCGGTGCTGTACCGCAACGACGTCGAGGCGAATCTGCATGTTTGCCCGAAGTGCAGCCACCACATGCGTATCGGCGCGCGCGAGCGGCTCGACCGCCTGCTCGATCCGGAAGGCCGCTATGAAATCGGCCAGGAAATCGTGCCGGTCGACGCGCTCAAGTTCAAGGACAGCCGCAAGTATCCGGACCGCCTTAAAGAGGCGATGGAAGACACCGACGAAACCGACGCGATGGTGGTCATGGGCGGCGCGATCCATACGCTGCCGTGCGTGGTCGCATGCTTCGAGTTCGCGTTCATGGGCGGCTCGATGGGCTCGGTGGTCGGTGAACGCTTCGCTCGCGGCGCGCGCAACGCGCTGGAGCAGAACGTGCCTTTCATCTGCTTCACGGCGTCGGGCGGCGCGCGCATGCAGGAAAGCCTGCTTTCGCTGATGCAAATGGCCAAAACCACCGCCATGCTGACCAAGCTCGCCGACGCCAAACTGCCGTTCATCTCCGTTCTCACCGACCCGACGATGGGCGGCGTGTCCGCGAGCTTCGCGTTCCTGGGCGACGTCGTGATCGCGGAGCCGAAGGCGCTGATCGGCTTCGCCGGCCCGCGCGTGATCGAGCAGACGGTGCGCGAGAAGTTGCCCGAAGGCTTCCAGCGCGCGGAATTCCTGTTGCAGAAGGGCGCGATCGACATGATCGTGGATCGCCGCAAGATGCGCGAAGAAATCGCTCAATTGATGGCGCTGATGACGCGACAGCCGGCCGATTCGGTGGCTTGACGCCGTTTTGTGCCCGCGCCGCGCCGCGCGTGAACCGCGAGGTTCCGCGCGGCGTTTTTGCTTTTCCGACTACCGAACATGACCACATTTCCCACTCTCGACGCGTGGCTCGCCCATCTGGAAGCGGCGCATCCGGTCGGCATCGACATGGGCCTCGCGCGCATCGGGCGCGTCAAGGAGGCGCTCGGCCTGCGCTTCGACTGCCCGGTGATCACCGTCGGCGGCACGAACGGCAAGGGCTCGACGTGCGCGATCCTCGAAAGCATTCTGCTGCGCGCGGGCTATCGCGTGGGCTGCCATACGTCGCCGCATCTGCTGTCGTTCAATGAACGCGCGCGCATCGATGGCGTGGAAGCCACGGACGGTGACTTGCTGGAACACTTCGAAGCCGTCGAGAAGGCGCGCGTCAGTTTGCCGGATCCCGTTTCGCTGACGTATTTCGAATTTACGACGCTCGCCATCCTGCATCTGTTCGCGTCGCGCGGGCTGGATGTCGTCATCCTCGAAGTGGGGCTCGGCGGGCGGCTGGACGCGGTGAATATCGTCGATACGGACTGCGCCGTGGTGACGAGCATCGACATCGATCATGCGGACTATCTCGGCGACACGCGCGAGAAGATCGGCTTCGAGAAGGCGGGCATCTTCCGTCCGGAAAAGCCTGCCGTGTGCGGCGATCCTTCGCCGCCGCAGACGCTGATCGACCATGCTGCCGCTGTGGGCGCGGATTTGTGGCTCGTCGGCCGCGACTTCCGCTACGAAGCGCAGCCGGGCAACGAACGCCAGCAGTGGAGCTACATCGGCCGCACGCAGCGGCGCGCGGCGCTCGCGTATCCGGCGCTGCGCGGGGCGAATCAGCTCATCAATACGTCGGCGGCGCTCGCCGCGCTGGAGGCGCTGCGCGACCGCCTGCCGGTGTCCGCGCAGGATATTCGTCTCGGGCTCGCGAACGTGGAATTGCCGGGGCGCTTTCAGGTGCTGCCGGGCAAGCCGCAGATCATTCTCGACGTGGCGCACAATCCGCACGCCGCCGCCGTGCTCGCGCAAAACCTCGGCAACATGGGCTATTTCCCGTACACCTACGCGGTTTTCGGCGCGATGGGCGACAAGGACATCGAGGGCATCGTGAAGCAGCTCGCGGGCGAGATCGATCACTGGAACGTGACCGCGCTGCCGACGCCGCGTGCGGCCACCGCCGACCGCCTGGAAGCTGTCCTGCGCGATGCCGGTGTCAACGACGGCCCCGACAGCAGCGTTCTCCGATTCGAGACCCCGGCCGATGCATTTCGAGACGCGTTAAGTCGCGCGTCCGAAAATGATAGAATCGTGGTTTTCGGCAGTTTCTATACGGTGGCTGGCGTCATGGCCTACCGCAAATCGCAGCATCACTGAGACGGCAGGCCGTCTGAAGCTTCTCGCACCAAGCCATACATGGGACTTTTCTCGTTCGGCAAGAAAGACGACGCCCGCGCCGCGAGCGACGCATACTCCGATTCCCCGCGCGGCTCGCGTCATACCGTGCGCACGGAGCGCCGCACGCGCCGCACCGACCGTCCCGATGCCGACGCGATGATGCTCGACCCCACGCTTCCCGAGAAGCAGCGCGCGCGCCGCAGGCTCGTCGGAGCCATCGCGCTGGTGCTGGCGGCGGTCATTGTTTTGCCGATGGTGCTGGATTCGCGCCCGAAACCCGTCGCCGACGACATTTCCATCGATATTCCAAACCGCGCCGCGCCCGCCGCGAAGCAGTCCCGCGAGGCGAACGACGCGGACACGCAGGCAGGCGTCGCGCATGAGTCGCCTGCTGCGGCAACTGACACGGCCAACGTGGCCGCAGGCGTGACGCAGCCGCAACCGTCGGCTTCGGTGCCTGCTGCCGCTGCGCAGGCGAAGCCGGAAGCGAAGGTTGACAGCAAGCCGGCACCCGTTGCCAAGGAAGCCGCGAAGCCGCAGGCCCAAGCGGCCGCGGAAAAGGACGCCACCGCAAGCCCGGCATCGGGCGCGGCAAACACGCCGTCGTCGCCGGCCGGCAGCCGCTTCGTGCTTCAGATCGGCACGTTCGACGACGACACGGCAGCGCAAAACTGGGTCAACAAGTTGAAAGCCGCGGGCGTGCCCGCATATCTCGAACATCGTCAGCAGTCGGATGGCTCGTCCCGCGCGTTGTTGCGCGCAGGACCGTTCCCGGATCGCGCGTCGGCGTCCGCCGCGCTCGTCAAGGTGCGGCAGGCGGGCCTGGCCGGCGGCAAGCGGTCGGCGTCGAACTAAGCGTCGATGTCGATGTTCACGAGCTTCGACTACGCCGTGATGGCCGTGATCGGCCTGTCCGCCTTGCGCGGCATGTGGCGCGGGTTGCTCGCCGAAGCCTTCGGGCTGGTCGGCTGGGTCGCCGCCATTTTGATCGCGGGCCGGTTCGTGAGCGTGGTGGTGCCGTACATCCCGGCATACTGGCCGGGCGGCGCGCTGACACAGTGGCTCGTCGCGTTCCTGCTGGTGGTCGGCGCGGTACTGTTGTTGTCGAGCGTGCTGTCGGCGCTGCTCACGCGCATCACGGAAGTGACGGGTCTGCGCGGCGTGGATCGCTCGCTGGGCCTGCTGTTTGGCCTCGTCCGAGGCGCTATATTGGTGGTGATTCTGGTCGCGCTCGCAGGTCTGACCGAATTGCCGCAGAAGGATTTTTGGCGTCACGCGCTGCTGCGGCCCATGGCCGAGCAAGGCGTGCGCGAATTGAGACCGCTTCTCCCCGATACGCTCGCCGCGTATGTGCACGTCGCGCCGCAATCAGGCGACACGGCGCCAAGCGCCGCACAATAGACGAACGGCAGGCTACACGAGGAACGCGCGACGGCCAGTTGCGCCGCCGAACGCGCCCGCTCGCGCGGCTGGTTCGACGTGACGCGACGCCGGCACGCCTCTCTACCGTTTCGACTCTTTGAAGGACCATGCCATGTGCGGCATCGTAGGTGTAGTTTCCCAAAGCCCCGTCAATCAGCTCATCTATGACAGCCTGCTGCTCTTGCAGCATCGCGGGCAGGATGCGGCGGGAATCGCGACAGCGAACGGCAACAACTTCCACATGCACAAAGCCAACGGCATGGTGCGCGACGTGTTCCGCACGCGCAACATGCGCAGCCTGCCGGGTAACGTCGGTATCGGGCAAGTGCGCTATCCGACGGCCGGTTCGGCGTCGAACGAGGAAGAAGCGCAGCCGTTCTACGTCAACGCGCCGTTCGGCATCATCCTCGCGCACAACGGCAACCTGACGAACTGGATGCAGCTGAAGGACGAAATGTTCCGGATCGACCGCCGGCACATCAACACCGCGTCCGATACCGAAGTGCTGCTGAACGTCTTCGCGCACGAACTGCAACTGGCGAGCTCCGGCCTCGAACTCGACGAAGCCGCGCTGTGGAAGGCCGTCGCGGGCGTGCATCGCCGGGTGAAGGGGTCGTACGCAATCGTCTCGCTGATCGCGGGCTACGGGCTCGTGGCGTTCCGCGATCCGTTCGGCATTCGCCCGCTCGTGCTCGGCAAGCTGGAAACGTCGACGGGCGTCGAGTGGATGGTGGCGTCGGAATCGGTGGCGATCGAAGGTATCGGCTTCGAATTCGTGCGCGACATCGAGCCGGGCGAAGCGATCTTTATCGACGCAGACGGCAATCTGCACAGTCACCAATGCGCCGAAAAGCCGGTGCTCAATCCCTGCATTTTCGAACTCGTGTATCTGGCGCGTCCGGATTCGTGCCTCGACGGCGTGCCGGTCTACAACGCGCGTCTGCGCATGGGCGACTATCTCGCCGAGAAGATTAAACGCGTGCTGCCGGACGTGCCGATCGACGTCGTGATGCCGATTCCCGATTCGTCGCGCCCCGCCGCGATGCAGGTGGCCGCGAAGCTCGGCGTCGAATATCGCGAGGGCTTCTTCAAGAACCGCTACGTGGGCCGCACGTTCATCATGCCGGGCCAGGCGGTGCGCAAGAAGTCGGTGCGCCAGAAGCTGAACGCGATGGGCATCGAGTTCAAGGGCAAGAACGTGCTGATCGTCGACGATTCGATCGTGCGCGGCACGACATCGCATGAAATCGTGCAGATGGCCCGCGATGCCGGCGCGAACAAGGTGATTTTCGCGTCCGCCGCGCCGCCGGTGAAGTTCCCGAACGTGTACGGCATCGACATGCCGACGCGTGGCGAACTCGTCGCGCATGGCCGCAGCGACGAAGAGGTAGCGCGCATGATCGGCGCGGACTATCTGGTGTATCAGGACGTCGAAGACCTGAAGAACGCGGTGCGCGACATTAATCCGGCGCTGAAGGATTTCGAGGCGTCCTGCTTCGACGGCAACTACATTACCGGCGACGTCACGACCGATTATCTGGATCGCATCGAAACCGCGCGTCTCGCGCCGCAAGAGCAGACGGACCGCGACATCGCGGGCGAGGCGCTCGAAGGCGGTCCCGCGCGTTCGCAACTGCATCTACAACTGTCGGTGGAATAAGCGTTCGTCGTGGCTTCGAGAAGCCCGCTCCGTCGATCAGACGAGCGGGCTTTTTTGCGTCTGTTGCCCGCGCGGCGTCTTGAACGCGCTGCTGCGCCATTGTCCCGGCGCGATGCCGAAGCGCTTCGAGAACGCGTGCGTGAATGCGCTTTGATCCGCGAAGCCGACTTCGAGCGCGACATGCGTGAGCGAGGCGCGCGGGTCCGCGAGCAGCGTCAGCGCCGTATCCAGGCGCAAGCGATGCAGATAGCGATGCGGCGTCTCGCCGAACGCTTCGCTGAACAACTGGTGAAAGCGCCGCATGCCGAAGCCGCAATGCGCGGCGAGATCCGCGATGCGCAGCGGCTCGCACAGATGCGCACGCAGCCATCGGTCGATGCGCGCGAAGTCGAGGCCGCGCGATTCGGCATTGAGCGACGCGCTTGCATCGGCCATCAACGCGCCGCACAGATGCGTAGCTGTTTGCCAGGCCATGCGCGAGGGCAGGGCGCTACCGTCGCGATCGAGCCGTAGCGCGACGCTCGCGACGAGTTGCGTGAGAGAGGAATCGAGATCGACGGTACGCGCGCGCTCGAAGAAACGTGCGGGCACCGCGACCGATGAAGCGGGAAGATCGAGCACGAGCTGGCGATTGACGCCTTCGGCCCAGTACTCGTGACGCGCGCCGGCAGGAATGATCCACGCGCGATGACGGTCGATGAGCGATTCGCCGCCATCCACCGCCATGCCCATTGCGCCATCGAAACCGAGCACGATCTGATGGAAGTCGTGCTCGTCCGACGCCTGCACCGCTTCATAGCGGCGCAGCGAAACGGTAGGGCGGGGGACCGGCGCGTTCATGCCGCGAGCTCAGACGTCGAGCAGTTCCACTTCGAAGACGAGCGTGGCGTTGGGCGGAATCACGCCGCCCGCGCCGCGCGCGCCGTAACCGAGTTGCGGCGGGATGGTAAGACGGCGCACGCCGCCGACCTTCATGCCCTGCACGCCTTCATCCCAGCCCTTGATGACCATGCCCCCGCCGAGCACGAAGGCGAAAGGATCGTTGCGGTCCTTGCTGGAGTCGAACTTCTGGCCGTCGGTCAGCCAGCCGGTGTAGTGCACGCTGACGGTCTTGCCCGCGACGGCTTCGGCGCCTTCGCCGACGGTGACGTCTTCATACTTGAGACCGGAATCGGTCGTGACTGTCGACATTGTTTGCTCCTGGTTGCACGGCTCTACGCCGATGGTCGAAACCACCATTGTAGAGCGTAGCAACGAAGCGAGTCATGGCGATCAGGAGTGACGGCCGCGCGGATTCATGCGGCTGCCGATGCGCGGCCGTTTCGCGGTCATCGGCGAGCCGAGCCGCGCGCCGGCGTTCGGACTCACGCTCACGCCGAAATCCGGGCTGATGTACGAAGGCTCCATCGCGTTGCCCAGAACGCGGTCGCGCGTGTCGCTCCTCGCGAGCTTCAGCGCCCGCACGCGCACGTACGCCATCGCGATGAACGTCCACGGCGCGAGGTAGGCGAACTCGGGCACCGACACCATCATCATGGTCCACGTCGCCACGCAGCACTGCCGCAGCGCCATGCCGCGCGCGTCCCAGTCGAGCTTGAAGGCGGGGTAGAGCATCAGCACGCTGACGCCCACGAGACCGACCACGCCCGTGTTGACGAGCAGCGTCGAGAACAGGTCGGTGGAGCGGATATAGCCGAAGCCGATGCCGAATAGCTGGTTCAGCGGGGAAGCATGCACCCACAAGCGCAACGACTCGAAGAACAGCATGGCGCGGTCGGAGCCGGACTCGTTCTTTCCTTCGAGCTTGTCCATCACCATCTGCTGGAACAGGTCGGCGATATAGTCCTGCAACACGAACGCGACTACCGCGAGCAGGAAGAGGCCGATGAGCGCCTTTATCGGATTGATGCCGAGCTTGCGCATGCGAATGAGCGCGAAGACCGCATAGCCGATCAGCACGGTCGAAGACGTACTCATGACAAGCGAAATCCCGATGATCCACACCGGCCAGCGCAGGCGGGCCGTCGCGTTGAAGTAGATCCAGAACGGAAAGATGGACATGGCGTACATCGACGGCTCGCCGGTCAGCGCCTTGAGACGCTGTATCGACATGCCGCCCGCGCTCACGACCTGAAACGAGCTGCCGTTCACGGTGCCGTCCGAACGCACGATGCCGCGGCCGAACTGGTCGCCGAACGCGCGGTTCGAGATGAAGTCGCCGGGCGAGCCCGTCAGCACGTAGAACACCACTTCATAGATACCGTAGATGGCGAAGAGCGTCACCGCCGCGAAAATCCACTGGTCCCACGTCGGCCGGTAGTAGTAGTACACGTACGCCGCGTACAGCACCACGGCCGCCACGTAGATGGACTGCGTGAACATGCTCTTGCGCAGGATGAACGTGAGCGGGTCCTTGTCGTCGACGAGCGCAATCTTGCTGAAGTCCGGATCGAACGGCGCCATCACGTCCGCGAGTTGCGTCGTGCAGACCATCAGCAGCCAGACGAAGATGGCCGCGCCCACGAAGTGCATCCAGTTCTTGCGCGAACGGCCACCGAATAGAAGCACGAGCGGCACGGAAAGGAAGCACATGAGATAGCCGATCGTCGTGCCCTGAATCGACGGGATCACGAGGAACGACGTCACCGGCATCGCAAAGGCCCAGATGCGGTAGTACTTGTCGAGCAGCGTTGCTTTGTCTTTCATCGTAGAGAGTGTGGCTGCGTCTTTTGTTTTGCTTGCCGTTGCGTGAGAAGGCCATGCCCCTGAAACGCAACGCCGCGTGACGGGCACGCGGCGTTTCGCTCAAGCAATGTTGCCTTGCTTCGAGACGTCCATCAGTTCGCCGACTTGAAGCTGCTCGTGTAGGCCGCCGCGTAACCATACGTGCGGCGGTTGCTGCGGCGCTTCGGGATGGCGTTGAACACCGAGCCGACGAGACGTCCGCCTGCGCGCTGCACCTTCTTGACGGTCTCTTCGATTTCCTCTTCGCTCTGGATGCCGGAGCGCAGAACCAGAACCGTCGAGCCCGCATCGCTTGCGACGATGGCCGCGTCCGTGACGGCGAGGAAGGGCGGGGTATCGATGAGCACGAGATCGTACTGATCGCTCAAGCGCGCGAGCATGTCGCGGAAGCCCGGCATCATCAGCAGTTCCGACGGATTCTCCGGGTAGCTGCCGCACGACATGAACGAGAGCCCAGGCACGCCGACCTGACGAATCGCCTCGGCCGTGCCCACTTGACCCTTCAGCACTTCGGACAGACCGCCCGGATTCGACTGCTTGAAGAACGACGCGATATGGCCGCGGCGCAAGTCGCCGTCGATCAGGAGCACGCGCAGGCCGATCTCCGCGAGCAGCACGGACAGGTTCGCTGCGACGAAGCTCTTGCCTGCCGACGGAATCGGACCGGTCAGCATGACGATGTTGTTCGGCGCATTCACGAGGTCGCGATACAACTCGGTGCGCACCGCACGCAGCGCTTCGACGGCCGGATCATGCGGATAACGCGTCGCGAGCACGAAGGCGTCGCGGTCGGTATCGCCGAGATTCGGCATGGTGATGTCGTCGTGCGCTTCGCGCTTGATGTGCGGCAATGCCTTCGGCGCGCTGCCCGTCTGCATGCTCGAAGACCCAAGCGCGTGACCCACAGGCGACACCGAGATCTCGTGATCGAGCAATTGCTGCTGACGGCTGAAGAGCACCTCGCCGAGCACCGGCACCGAGAGGCGACGTTCGACGAACATCGGATCGGTGACGCCGATCATCGCGTGGCGGCGCAGGAAGATGAAGAACGTGCCGACGAAGAAGCCGAGCGCCGTGCCCGCGACGATCACGAGCGGCTTATTCGGCTTCACCGGACGATGCGGACGCAGCGCGCTATCGACGATATGCGCGCCGCCGCTCGTGCTGGCGCGACGAATCGACAGCTCTTCGGCCTTGTTCATCATGCCGAGGTAGACGGTTTCCGCGACGCGCGCATCACGCGTGAGTTCGGCGCTTTCGCGTTCGGAAGCAGGCATGCTGTCGAAGCGCGATTGAATCTGCTTGTTGGTCTGCTCGTATTGCGAGATCTGCTGGTCGAGGTTGCGGACCTGCGGGCTGTCCGGCGTGAAGCGCTGCAACGCTTGCGTGCGCTGCAGTTGCAGCATCGCGAGTTGCTGCATCGAAGTGATGCTGCCTTGCAGATACGCTTGCGCTTCATTGATCGGCTGCACCGACTGCGACTTCGCGCGGAATGCGCTCAGGCGGCCTTCTGCGTCCTTCAGGTCGCGTTCGAGGCGCGGCAGTTCCGAGCGGATGAATTCGAGCGTCTTCGTATCGTTGGCCTGACGGCTCGCGACGGCGGCGGCGAGATAGGCCTGACCCAGCGCGTTCGCGACTTCGGCGGTTTGATCGGGATCGTCGCCGTTATACGAGATCTCGACGATGCCCGTGTCCTTCGTGGACTCGGCCACCTTGATCGACTTCAGCAGCAGGTCGATGGCATCGAGCGTGTTGTAGCGCGTGACCGTGAAGTGCACGCCCGGATGACCGACCGCGCCGTCCACGAGCATCGACACGCCGTGCGCCGAAGCGGGACGGCCGATCGTGCCGCGCAGGATCACGTTGCCGTCCGGATCTTCGAGCTGATACTGATTGTTGTCGAGCAGCGTGAAGTCGAGCTTGGCGTCTTCCAGCGACGGCGGCACGTCCAGACGCGAGATGCGCAGATCTTCGCCGCCCCACGCGTATGACTTCATGCCGAACCATGCGGGCGCGAGATGGCCGCGCTCGGCGAACATGCTCGCGATCCAGCCGAGCACCGGCATGGCATGCGGCTTGACCTTGATATCGAAGTGGAACTGATTGACGACCGGCTCCAGCACCGAGCGGCTCTTCATCACCGAAATTTCTGCCGGCGCGAGCTGAGTGGCCGACATTTGCGGCTGCTGCGCCTGCATCTGGTTCTGCGGCGCGATGCCGAGCGCGTTCGGATCCGGAGGATCGACGCGCACGACGACGTCGGCCGAATAGATCGGCTTCGCGAGAAAAGCGTAAGCGGACGCGAGCGCGGCGGCCGCGGCGATGAACACCAGCAACATGCCGATGTGATCGCGCAGCAGCTTGATCATGTCGCCCGCAGTGAATTCATTGTCGTCCTTGCCAGGACGCGAAGATCCAGAGTTGACGTATAGCGTGTTCAAAGGCGGCATCCTCTGTTCGAATGTTGAGCGTGGTTTTCCGGGCCTGACAGGAACGCAAAGCCCGCGCGGTTGGCCGCGTTACGTCGTTCGTGTTGTTTGTCCGGCGTGGCCGGGAGTGTCAAAGGCTTCAGGCGGTACGGCTCGTCGAGTTGCGCTCGAACGAGGAGAGCGCGAATCGTCGAGGCGCTCTATCGATCTGCAACGGCAGGGTGTTCGCCCCACGCGTGTGTGCGAATCGACACCATACGCCCAAAAAATATGTAGCGTCAGGCTAATCTTCCAGCCTTGAAGTGCTTACGTCTGTTAAGTAGCGAACGAAATATGGAGCGTAATGGCGCGTACCGCACTTGCATGAGCGGCGTTTCGGGCGATACTTACTGATTTGGCTCGAACGCCATTCTTCATACCTAACTTTTTTTCCGTTACGGCATCGGATTCGCTTTGATGAAGTCGCGCACGACGTCGAAGCGCGGCTTGCGCGTCTGCCCGTCGTCGTGAATCACGCCATAATTTCCGTCGCCGCCGAAGCGTTCGTCGTCGTAGAGTTCGTAGAGCGTGACGTTTTGAATGTCGTACGTTTTAGCCGCCTTCACAAAGCCCGCGAGCGCGTCCTTGCCGGTCAGATAACCGCCCGGGTCCGCATGGTCCGGGCGCACGCCGAATTCCGTGATCCAGATGGGCTTGCCGTAGCTATCACGCAGACGTTCGAGCACATTGACCTTTTTCGGGCCGGCCGCCGTGATCGAACCCATGTTCGAATACCAGTGCCACGCGGTGATGTCCCATTGAGGAATGGGGTGACCTTTCGTGCCGTCCGGTTGCGTGCCCGCGAAGAGCATGTCCGTGAAGCCGTAATGCAGCCATCCGAATGACGTGAGCAGAATCTTCGCGTCCGGGTTCGCTTCGCGTATGCCTTTGATGAGGCCGAGTATCGAGCCACGCGCTTTCATGAATCTCGCGTTGTCGTAATCCGACGGATGCTCGCCGCTGCGATCCGAGCCGAGAATGGTCCAGTTGTCGTACTCGTTGCCGACCTGATAGTAAGTGACGAGACCCTTCAACACGCGCCCCGCCGTCTTGCCGAGGGCATAGCCGCGCTCGAAGGTCTCCTGCTCGTTCGCGCGCTTTTGCGGCTCGAACGGCGTCACGAGCGCGAGCACGCCGATGCAGGATTTCGCGGCCTGACGCGCGAAATCCGCGACGAGATGCGCGCTGTCTTCACTCGACACGTCCTGCGCGTACATGGTGACGCCGAGATCGCGCAGTTGCGAAATCTGCAGGCCGAAGTCGGTCGTGCGATAAGCGCCGCGATGTTCGAGATGCCCGACGACGCCGTAGAACACGCCCTTCGTGCGATCACCGCATTGCATCTTCGGCGCACCGGACGGTGCGGAATGCACCGCGCTAGTTCGCGCCTGCACCACGGCCGAGCCGCACAGCAGCACGCCGACCAACGAGATTGCGACCCACAGCCTTCGCTTCAACATTCATCCCTCACGAGAAAGCCCGATCAGCCCGGAACATCGGAGTGTTGCGGCGATGCTGGATCGAACGCGCCGCGGCACGGCATGGCGGGCAGCATGACGTTTTGCGCTTGCGCATCGAACGCTTCGCGCGAGAAGCGGCGGCGGAAGCTGTTGGCAAGCGCGGTCATCGGCACGTCGCGCGCGGCAAAGATGCGCTCGACGAACGCGTCGTGATCGCCAGGCCGGAAGAGCAGCGCATTCGGCAAGTACGAATCGAGGCCCGAGATACGCGACACGACGATGGGCCGCTCGGCCAGCACCGCTTCGATCATCACGAGCGGCACGCCTTCGAAGGCCGACGGCAACACGAGCGTATCGCTCGCGACGATATACGGCAGCACGTCGTGCTTCGGACCGACGATGCGCACGCATGCGGACAAGACCGGGCTCGCGTCGACCATCTCGGCAAGCCGCGCTGCATCCGGTCCTTCGCCCACGATCAGCACGACCGTGCGCTTGAATGCGTCGGCATGCCGCTCGATGGCTTCCATCAGAAAGTCCTGGCGCTTCTGCTTGAAGTTGATGCGGCCGATATGCGCGATGATCGTCGTGCCATCGTCCGGCAATCCCAGCGCTGCGCGCGCCGCGGGCTTCGTCAGCATGGAACGGCTGAAGCGGTCGTCGACGTAGTTTTCGAGGATCATCGTGCGCGCCTGAGGCGCGAGCGCGCGCAACTGCCCGCGCAGATGTTCGTTAAGCGTGACGAATTCATCCGGCATGCGGTACAGCACGCGTTTCACGAGCCACTTCATCTTGTCGGTGACGCCGGCGTGTTCGGGCGCTTCATCGACGAGCGGCAGATAGCTCAGGGTCGGCACGCGTGCATAACGTGCTCCTAAAAGGCCCGCGAGGCCGGATGCAATCGTGCCCTGCGCGATCAGCAGTTTCGAAAGGTTGAGCGTGCGCAGCGTCGCGGCCGTCGAGCGAATGGCGCGCAAGAGCGCGAAGAGGTCGCCTCTAATGGACTCCGCCGTGTAAGCGAGCCCGATGGTGCGCACCTTCGCATGCTGGCGGCTCAGATCGCTGACATAGCGGTAAAGGGCTGCGTTCGTTCGCGGCACGAGAATGTGGAGCGTGTCGACGCTTCCGCTCGAAATAAGCGCGAGCATGAAACGCTTGAGCATCTCCTCGTGCCCGCCGTTGATGCCCGAATCGCAATAGATTCCAACGTTCACTGTATTTCCCCTGTCGCACGCGTGGGCGCGCTTCATCGTCTGCTTATCGTCTGTTTATGAACTGCATCAGCATTCGCGCGCTCTCGGTCCAGCGGTACCGCTCCGCATGCGCGAGTCCCCGGCGTCTGAGCTCTTCGCTCAGTTGCGGCGAGTCCAGCAGTTCGCGCAGCTTCGCGGCAATGTCTTCGACCGAGAAGGGATCGCAGTAAATGGACGCATCGCCGCACGTTTCCGGCAGCGCGGCCGCGCGTCCGACGAGCGTGGGGCATCCATTACGCATCGCTTCCAGTGGTGGAATGCCGAAGCCTTCATAAATCGAAGGGTAAAGAAAGCAGGCCGCATGCTGATACAGCGCCTTGAGCTTTTCGTCGCTCACGTAGCCCGCCTGCTTGATGTTCGGTGCGCTCGACAGATCCTGCGCCTTGCCGAAGATCGTCGCATTCTTCATGCCGACGATGACGAGATCGATGGACGGATCGTTCAGGCGCATGAACGCTTCGACCAGACGCTTGAAGTTCTTCGTCGGATTCATGCTGCTCACGGCCAGCACATAGCGGTTCGGCGTGAGCTTCAGGTCGCCGATGACCGACGTATCCGGCACGATGTGATCCAGATGGTCCGCCGCGAGCGGCACGACGCCGATACGCCGCGGATCCACGCCGACGTGATGCGCGAGCCGATCACGCGAGAACTCGGAGTTCGTCATCACACAGCTCGAAGTACGCGCGAGAATCCAGAACATCACGCGGTACCACATGCGGAATTTCCACGAGAAATGCGCGGGCGTGTCGAACACCGCTGCATCGTGCATGTAGATGATCTGGTTCGGCCGGAAGATCGAGCCCGAGTTGCTGAGATTGACGATGCGCGAGCGTCCCGCGAAAAGCGGCAGCACGATCTGCTCCCAGAACACGCCCTTGCCGAATCCGAGTTCGACGGTCGGCACGCCATCCACCGGCACGAGGCCCGGTTGCGGCGGCACGGCGAGCGTCACGTGCGAGCCTTCGGGCAACTTCATCAACGCGGCGACGAGTTCGCGCGCGACGCGCTGCACGCCGGTGGTTTTCTGGCTCGTGAAGCGGCCGTTGTAGACAAGCTTGTTTGGGGCGAAGGAGGTATCCATGTCTTACGCGTCAGAACTGTGAATCGGAGCTCGTCTCATACGATGCCACTTCATTCGTGCCGAGCGGTTCGCGCGAATGACGGTCCGAGCCGAACTCGTACATCGAAAGCCACTGCCGGAAGATCGCGTCCATCGAAAAGCGCTTGCAAGCCGACGCGCGCGCTTCGGCGCCCATGCGTTCGCGCAACGGCGCGTCGTCGCGCAGACGTGCGATGTAGCCTGCCATCTCTTCCTCGCTCTTCGCGACGAAGCCGGTCACGCCGTGCTGAACCACGTCGCGGTTTCCCACCACGTCGGTGACGACTGCCGGAATGCCCGCCACCTGCGCTTCGATCAGCGCGATAGGCATGCCTTCCCAGCGCGACGTCTGCACGTAGATGTCCAGTTCCGATGTCAGTTCGAGCGCGCGCTCGCGCGTCACCCAGCCGCTGCATTCGACCGCGCGCTTCGACTGGCCCGGCAGTTCTTCGACATTGCCGCCGATCCATAGAAACCTGACCGATGGCGCGTGCAGATCGGTTGCGAGCTTCACGAATGCCTCGTGATTCTTCTGGTACGAGGCGCGGCCGCTCATGCCGATGACGAGCTCGCCGCTCGTCTTCTGGATGCGAGGCGGAATCTCGGCAATGTTCACGCCGTTCTCGATCATGCGCGCGTCGGGCGGCCTGACCTTCGTTTCGATCTCGCGCAGTTCGCTCATCGAACACGCGACGATGGTGCCGCCCATGCGCGCCGCGATGCGCTCGAAGGTGAGATACGCGAACTGCTTGGCAGGCGATACATCGCGACGCAGGAACGAGAGGCCATGCGGCGAATAGAAGACGCGCGCTTGCGGCGCGGCGATGCGAGCGGCGACGCGGCCCAGCACGCCGGCCTTCGAGGAATGCAGATGCACGACCGACGGATCGCATTCGCGCAGCGCGCGCGACAGATCGCGAACGCCGACGCAATCGTTTTTCGGATGTACTTCGCGGCACATGTTGACGTGCCTGAGTCTGACTGCGGGGTGGAACAGCTTCTCGAAGTTGTCCGGGGTTTCCTGCCTGATGGAATGAAGGATCGTTACGCCGACTCCTGCGGCTGCTGCGCGGTTGGATAGCTGGGTGAGCATCGAGAGAACCCCGCCTCCGAACGCTTCTGTTATATGGACGATCTCTTTCATGTTTGACTCTTCGAATAGCGTATTACCGTGCGCCCCGCGGCAATCGCAATGGAGAAGAACAGCGGTCTTGTCGTTATCAATGGTCGGTGACCCACATATCGCCATGTGCAGCATGCTCTGACGGCAAGGGCGCATTCACGTTCAAAGGAAAACACAAAAAACAGAACTAGGCGCGCAGCATCGCTAACCGAGTGTGGTTTCGACCACTCGGTCGGGATGCACCCCTACGCACGCCGCTGCCATCGCAAGGCATCGTTCTGTCTTCCATGAATCCCCGGACATCCGCGAGATGCGCCTTCCCCGTCAGGATTCGCCCGTTTGTCCGGGCGGGCGACTCCAGTGAAGCTCCAACTCATTCTTTCGTGACAGATAACGCAGGCCCGTTTGCGCGAACGAATCGCCGCGCAACCGATGATTTTCGAGTCTGCTTGAAAAATCCGTACGGAACGTAAAGCCCATTTGTCATGCAATCAGTCGAGACCGGCCGGCTGAGAACGCGCATGCTGACACGCCGGGGCATGTTGCGCATTCCCGTGCCGGCCGACTCACGCGGGCTTTACTGATGATGGCGAAGTCAATTGACTTCGGGTTCTGTCTTGATGTCGGACATGGTCCGTTGTGCAAACGCTATTTCGCATACGTCCAGCAGGATTCGAAGATCCTTGACCGGCACCGCAGCGGATTGCATGCGCAGATTTTCAGCGCGCTCAACCAGCCTCTGCACGCGTTCGAACGATAGGTCGTCTTGTTTCATGCCACGGCTCACAATAAGGATTGATACCTAGTACCTTAAGCCCCCAAATGTCATCCGTCCGTGCGCTCGCCCACATACACCGGTGCAACTTTCGGAGTAGCGGCCAAGCAAGACACAAAAGCTTCACAGGGCGACGTGCAGGTTTGGCATGTCGTCCGTGAAAGTTCTATAGCAGGACAAAAGCAGGCAAGGTCGGGGTGCGAAGAAAAACCGGGGCTGTCAGGCTAGACAGCCCACGTGAAGATGCAGGAAACGGGCCAGGTCTCAACCCGCCCCGCCGGGCGTCATGGGGCGCTTGAGCAAGGGCACGCCTTCGAGGTGCAGCGTGAAGGCCATGGCGGCCGCAATGGCCGTCTCGACGATAAGGACGGTGGCCGCCGCGCCCTGTTCTCCGAAGAGCACCGCCAGTACCGCGAGCAGGCTGAAGTTCAGGATCGCGGAGCCGATCAACACGCGGCTGAAATGCGACTTCATGCCGAGCGGAAGCATGGTCTGAACGCCGAAGAGGTCGGTCAGTCCCGACATCAGCGGCACGAAGGCCATCCAGCGCAGCACGTCGACGGTCGGCCCGAACTGCGGACCGTACAGCAGCTTCACGGCGAGCGGCGCGCCGAAGAAGATGCCTACGGAGATGAGCGAAACGATGGTGCCTTGAACCACGAACATCTTGCGCAGGAACGCGAAGGCATCTTCGCGTGCATGGTGCATGAGGAAGCTCACCCGCGGATAAGCCGCCGTCTTGAGCGGCCTCAGCATGTTGAGCGCCGCGCGAATCAGCTTGTCCGCCGCGGCGAAGTAACCGCCCGCGACGTTGCCCGAGATGAACGTCAACAGCACGATATTGCTCGACGCATAAATGTCGACGAGCGATGTCGCCATGAAGACGCTCCATCCGTCTTTGAGGCGATCGATGACGGTCTTGAGCGAGACGTGAACGAAGTCGATATCGCGCCGGAAGTACAAGTAAATGCAGATCGCGATACCCGAGCCGAGCGGCACGAGCGTATTGACGAGCATGGCGTTGTTCACGTCGTCGTGATGACGCACGAACAGATACATCGCGGGGATACTGAGCGCGCGGCCCACGAACACGAGCGCGCTGATCACGCCGAGATCTTCGACGCCCTGAAAGTACCACGTGGGAATGAGCATCGAGCCGATGGCCATGCCGAAGCCCACGAGCAGCAACTGGCGATTCTCCGCGAGCGTCGGCACGACGAACGTCAACACGAGCAGCACGAGAAAGCCAGCGACCGAGAGCGCAATCTGCGCATACATGGTCTCCCAGAAGATCTGGGACCGCACCGCGCGGTTATCGCGGTTGATGGATATCTTGGGTGTGGCGGTGAGTGAGAAACTGAAGTTCGTGAGGGTGATGAAATAGGCCGTGAAGGCCATCGCAAACGAAAGCCGGCCATACTCGCTCGGACCCAGGACGCGTGCGAGCCACGGCAGCGTCAGAAGCGGTGCGAGGTAGGTCGATACCTGCAACGTCATCAGAATCGTGAAGTTCTTTCGAAAAGATGCCATTGAGCGATTTTTCCCGGCTTGAATGCTGCGCTTGATTTCGATGACGCAAAAAATGCTGACTCATACGTGCCTCGTGCATGTTCGCCCTGTCGGCGAGCCATTGCCAGACAACGCATCGGACGAATAGTTTCGTCGGACGCGCGGATCGCAACGGCAGGACGTAGGCCGTAGAGGGTGAAGCACCCGCGTCTTGGCCTGACAGCGAGTGAGCGAAGGAACATGCGAGGTAACGATGCAACGACATGACGGCGTCGCCTCAGTATCGCACCACGGGGCGCGAGTATGACGCGGACACAAGTAATGGGTATTTAACAGGAAAAAAAAGAATTGTTCAGTGGGTTGGCACACGAACGAATTGGCGCGCGTGTGCATGCGCGGCGTAGAGAACGAAGAGTCTGGCGTGTCCTCACGCACGCGGTTTGCTCCATCGCGAAAGACGGCCGCGAGCCGGGGTCGAGCGGTGGCGCTGTTTCGCCCCGCATGCGCGTTCGGCGCTCACCTATAATGCGCTGACGATAAGGCTACATGATCGGCAACACGGCTTGCATCGCTCAGGGCGCTCATGGGCGACCGGAACGCATCGGCTAAAGCGTCATTCACTGCAACATCGATACATGCAAGGACTAACAACCGTGACCACGTCTTTCTCAAGTACGGTCGAACGCACAGGCGCCCAGTCCGGCGATCCGGTCGTCGCAGGAAACGACGGCGTTCTGGTCCTCGATGCCGCCCTGCGCTGCATCTCGGCCGACGCCACCTTCGCCCATCTCTTCGAACTGGATGCCGCGGCCCTTGCCAACCGCGCGCTCGCCGACACGCCGCTGCCCAAGCCGCTCGCGGCCGCGCTCGGCGAAGCCGCGGACGCCGCGCTCGCCGGTCACCGCTTAAGCCGTGCGCGGGTGACGTTCGATGACGATGCCGCCTCGCGCAGCTTCACCATTCTCGCGCTGCCATCGGCAGGGGCGGTGACGGTCGTGGTCTCGCCATCGGCCGATGCGTCGGAGGAAGTGGCGCCCGGCCGCATCGCGCATCTTCGGGCGGAGGCCGCGCTCTTCATGCGCGATCACGTGCTGTCCATCGTCTCGCATGACCTGCGCGGGCCGCTCAACGCCATTCACAGCTGGGGCTACGTGCTCGAACGCAAGGTCGACGCGAAAGATCCCGCCGCGCAACGCGCGCTGACGGGCATTCGCTCGGGCGTCGAGCAGCAGGTCAAGCTGATCGAGCAATCCGTCGATACCACGCGCGCCGAAACGCGTGCCGTCGCGCTCTCGCTGGCGCCGGTGGCCGTGCGTCCGCTGCTCGACAAGAGCGTCGCGCTCGCGCGTGCGAGCATTGCGCGCTCGCGTGGCATCAGCTTCGCGGTGGAGTCGTCGTTGGCCGAGGAGCAGGTCGAAGGCGATGCCGAGCGTCTCACTCAAATGCTTTGGCTCATGCTCACGTTCGCCGCGGAAGCGAGCGCGCGCGACGCGAGCGTGCAGGTGTCGAGCGTCATGGAGGGCGGCATGTGGCGCACGGACGTGCGCTTCACGACATCGGCGCAGGCGCTCACCGATGCGTCATCGCCGCACGCGCTCGAAGCGTTCGCGCGCAGGCAGGCGCTCGAGCCGCGCGAGGCCGGGCGCATTGCGTGGGGGCTCGCGCTCTGCAAGCGCGTTGCCGAGGCGCACGGCGGCGGCTTCGAGCACGCGAATATCGTCGACGGCCAGGAGGCCGTGCTGTCGGCGCGTATCGCGGTCGCAGGAATGTAAGTTGACTTTCGATTACCTGTCGCCCATATACTGACGCTTTCCATTTTCGAAGAGAGTTGCTTTGGCTCAGGTTGTCGCGCTCGTCGGCGCATTGTTGTTGGTCGCCCTCAACGGCTTCTTCGTTGCGGCGGAATTCGGCCTCGTCAAACTGAGGGCGACGCGCGTCAAGGCCATCGCGCGGACCAACGGCTTGCCCGGCCGCTTGCTCGCCAAAGTGCACGGGCAACTCGACGCCTATCTCTCCGCATGCCAGCTCGGCATCACGCTGGCATCGCTCGGCCTCGGCTGGATCGGCGAACCGGCATTCGCCGCGTTGCTGCATCCGCTGTTCGCGCTCGTCGGCGTGCATTCGGAGCAAGTGATCGAGTCCGTCTCGCTCTTCTTCGCGTTCTCCGTCATTTCGTTCCTGCATATCGTCGTCGGCGAGCTCGCGCCCAAGTCGTGGGCCATTCGCCGCGCGGAACAAGTGGGCTTGTGGCTCGCCACGCCGCTCTACGGTTTCTATTGGCTGATGTACCCGTTCATCTGGGTGCTGAACACCAGCGCGAATCTCGTGCTGCGGCTTTTCGGCATGTCCGCTGAGCACGGCCACGACGCGCAGTATTCGACCGACGAACTCAAGCTGATCCTGCGCGGCCGGCGTCATGGCGGCGCGTCGTCGTATAACGCGGACGAGTGGAACACCATCGCGCATTCGCTCGATTTCAGCCGCATGACGGTCTCCGATCTGATGCGGCCCGCGCACGAACTCGTCGGCCTGCGCAACGACTTGCCCGCTCGCGAGAATCTCGCGATCATCTCGCGGCATCGCTTCAGCCGCTATCCGCTGTATGCGGACGCTTCCGGTGAGCGCGTGATCGGCATGGTTCATCTGAAGGACTTGCTGCTGGATCGCGGGCTCGCGAGCCGCACGTTCAGCTTCAGCATCACGAAGGACGCGAGCAAGCTGGAGAAGCTCTCGCGGTATGCGCGGCCGGTGCAGTACGTCGCGCCGAATCTGTCCGCGCTCGAACTCTTCCGGCGCTTTCGCAAGGGCGCGCCGCATCTCGCCATCGTCGGCAGAAAGGGCGCGAAGCCGATCGGCTTCATCACGCTCGACAATTTGCTCGGCGCGCTCGTCGGCCAGATTCACGATGAATTCCGTCAGGGCGACGCGGACTGGTCGCGTATGGACGACGGCACGCTGATGGGCAAGGGCTCGTTGCCGGTGGTGTCGCTGGAACGTGCGCTCGGTATCGATATCGACGAAGGCCGCGCGGAGTCGGTCGGCGGGCTCGTCATCAACGCGCTGGGCGATCTGCCATCGGAAGGGCAGCGCGTGGGCTTCGACCACTTCGATATCGTCGTCAAGAAGATGAACGGGCCGAGAATCGTGCTCGTTCGCGTGTATCCCCGCGAAGAGGCGCTCGAAGGGGCCGAATAACGCATGGCCGCGAGCGGGCGCCCGCGGCCATCGCAACATCGACCTATCAACCGCCCGGAACGCCTTCCTCCACGAGCAACGCCACCGGCATCACGCCGAGCACGTCGCGCACGAACAACCGCTCGCCATCGGCCTTCGGCGCGTTGGGACTGAGCCAGTCGAAGAGCGCGCGCGAATGCAGCGCTTCCGGCAGCACGATCGACGTATCGCCCCAGACCGAAGGTTCGACCAGCGGCACATCGCGCTTATCGCCGAGCAACCGCGCCGCATGCCGCGTCGCGACGACGATCGCATACGCGCTGCCCGCATGCCGCGCATAGGCGATCACATGCTTCGCGTGTTCGCCCTGCACGGTGAGCGGCACGTAATCGCCCTGCGCGAACAGCGACTCGCAGTGCTTGCGCAGCGCCAGCGCGCGCCGCACGAGCCCGAGCTTCACGCGGCCGTCGCGCCAGTTTTCCATCTGCTCGGACGGCGGTCCTTTTTCGTCGATCTCTTCGAGCCACTTGCGGCGCAGCGCGTAGTCCACCGGACGCCGATTGTCCGGATCGACCAGACTGAAATCCCACAGCTCGGTGCCCTGATACAGGTCCGGCACGCCCGGCGACGTGAGCCGCAAGAGCGTCTGCTGGAAGCTGTCGATGGCGCCGAGCGGCCCGAGGCGCTCGACGAACTTCGATAGCTCCTGAAGAAAGCCGCTGCGGCGCTGCGGCGCGACGATATCGAACAGGAAGTCGCGGCACGCCTGCTCGTACGCTTCGTCGGGCGCGAACCAGCTCGTGCGCAGCTTGCCTTCGCGCAATGCCTTCAGCTGCCATTGCGCGACGCGTTCGGCGAGTTCCTGCACGCCCGCTTCGTCGTCCGGCGAGAGCGTGAGCGGCCAGCAGCCGACGAGCGTCTGATACAGCATCGATTCGGCGGCGGGACCGGGCGCCCAGTCGTGGCTGTCGCTCGTTTCGTTGTGGCCGCCGTTCGGCCCGCGCCGCAACGGCGCGTTCAGCGTGGACCACGCCTTCTGCGTCGCGGCCCATTCGTCGGGAATCTCGCTCAATGCGGCGATGCGCGCGCGCACGTCCTCGCCGCGCTTGTGGTCGTGCGTCGCGGTGCAGAGCATCGCGTGCGGGAAGGAGGCAAGCCGCTCGCGATTGGCCTTGTGGAACTCTTCGAGCGACAGCGAAAACTCGCCCGGATCGGCGCCCACTTCGTTGCGCGAGATGAGGCGGCCATAGCGATAGCACGCGGTGTCCTCGACCGCCTTCGCCGCGACAGGCGAGGTGAGTTGCGAGAACAGCGTCTGCGCCGCGCGCCGCTGCGATCCTGCGGATGCCTGCGGGTTCTGATTCGGGTTCTGGCCTTGCCCCGCGTGAACCTGCGCGTGATTGCGGTCGCGATTGCGTTCGGCTGCGCGATCCCGCTGACGGTCGTTCTTGTCGCCGCGCTCGTGTTGCGCGCCGTCGTCGGGCAGCTTGCCGCCGAGCCATTGCGCGACCTGATCGAGAATCTGATGATCCGCAGGCGCCAGCGACGCGCGCGCGGCTTCGAGTGCCTGCGAGAAGTAGCGTTCATCCTCGGGACTGCGCACGCCGCCGACCGGATAAATGCGATACACCGGGAAATGCACGACGAGTTCCGCCACCACGCGGCGAATCGACGTGAACGTGTAGTCGCGCGTGGTCTGCGCATCGCGTGCAATGCGATGCAGCGCCCGCGTCACGCGATCCAGTTCCGCCGACAGGTTCTCCGCGAGAATCTTGCGGCGCGCGATCAGCGCCTCGTCCGCGAATTCGCTGCTCTTGCCCGTGATCTCGGCCCACAGCGCGGCAAGCGGCTCCGCGCCCGCCGGATCATGCAGGAGCGCGCCGACGTCGTTCATGAAGTCGTAGCCGGTCGTGCCGTCCACCTGCCAGTCGCGGCGCAACGGCTCGCCGCGCGCCAGAATCTTTTCGACGACGAAATACGTGTGGCCATTGCCGTTGCGCAACGCTTCGGGCCGCTCCGCCGACAGTTCTTCGAGCCGCGCGCGCAGGCGCTGGCAATACTCGCGCGGTTCCGCGAGACCATCGACGTGATCGATCCGAACGCCGTCGATCAGCCCTTCCGTGAAGAGCCGGAAAATCAGCGCATGCGATGCCTCGAACACTTCCGGCCGCTCGACGCGCACGCCGCCCAGCGTGCTCACGTCGAAGAAGCGCCGCCAGTTCACTTCGTCCGCTGCCGTGCGCCACCATGCGAGCCGGTAGTGCTGGCGCTCCAGCAGCCGGTGCAGACGCTCGCGGCCCGCCGGCGTTTCCGGCGAATGCGCGGCGAGCACCGCTTTGATCGCGGCCCGGCCGCCTTCCGTGTTCGCGATGGTCACGAGCGCCGTGCGCGCGTCGGCGGCGCGCGGCTGATCGACGGGCTGCGTCGTCAGGCCGGCGAAGCGTTGCGCAAGCTCGGGCGCTTCCTGAAGCACGGCGGGGTAATCCACCGGACACACCGGGAACACATGCGAGTAATACTCGATGACGAAGCGCCCTTCCTCCTGACGATACGCGAGCTTGATCTTGCCGCCTTGCAGCTCTTCGCCGTAGGCCGCGCCGAGAAAAGGCGCGAGCACCTTGCCGCGCAGCGCGGGATCGGGCGAGTGCCAGTCGACATCGAAGAAGCGCGCATGCGCCGCGTGGCGTCCCCATTCGAGGATGTCCTGCCACCACGCGTTCTCCGATCCGCCGACGCCCATGTGGTTCGGCACGACATCGACGATCAAGCCCATGTCATGTGCGCGCAGTTTTTCGACGAAGCGGCGCAAGCCTTCCTCGCCGCCGAGCTCGGGGTTGACCTTCGTGTAGTCGACGGTGTCGTAGCCGTGCGTGGAACCGGAGGTCGCGGTCGTGATCGGCGACGCATACGCGTGGCTCACCCCGAGCGACGCGAAGTAGTCCACTTGCGCGGCGGCGTCGTCGAAGGTGAAGTCCTTGTGAAGCTGAAGCCTTAGCGTGGAGCGCGGTACGGTCATGGTGTTTCGGATTTGGGTGTGTCTGAGTTGTCAGGGCGCACGGCGCGCTTGCGGGCTGAATCGACGGCGAGCAGACGGTCGCGGAACGCATCGTCGTTCATCATCTCGTCCACCGGCAGCGCGAGACGCCGCCTCCAGTTCGGATGCTCGTCGATGGAACCGGGCAGATTCGGCTGCTCCACGAGTCCGAGCAGGTCTTCGAGCGGATACGTGACGAGCGGCGCGGGCGTCATGCCGACGAAGGCCAACGCCTCGTCCACCGGCGCGTTGTGGACGGAAGGCGGCGGCACGTCTTTCGGCGCAATGCCGGCTTCCTGAAACGCCTGCCACAGATGCCCGCGATCGACGCCGCGCTCTTCCATCGCCGCCTCGACCGGATCGCGGCCATCGGCGCGCGCCATCGTCTGGCCGATCTTCGAGCGCCATTCGATGTCTTCGCCGCGCCACCATCCGTTGACGGTCGGCAGGTCGTGCGTCGTCGTCGTTGCCGTCACGCCATCGCTCCATTCGCCCGGCGGCTTGAATCCTTCGCCATCCTGAGCACGTTCGAACCAGAGTACTCGTATGCCTAGCAAACCCTGCTCCTGCAAGCGCTCGCTGAAGCCCGGCGGCACGGTGCCGAGGTCTTCGCCGACCACGATCGCGCGATGCCGCCACGATTCCAGCGCGATCAGCCGCAACAGGTCTTCGAACGGATAGCGCAGATAGGCGCCGTCTTTCGCGCTCTCGCCTTCGGGCACGAGCCAAAGGCGGCGCAGCCCGAGAATATGGTCGATGCGAATGCCGCCCGCGTGCGCGAACGCGGCGCGCAGCATGTCGATGAACGCGGCGAAGCCCTGCATGCGCATGGCGCGCGGCGAGAACGTCGTGAGTCCCCACGACTGCCCGGCCTGATTGAAGAGATCGGGCGGAGCGCCGACGGACACGCCGGTCAGCATGTCGTCGCGATACGACCATGCGTGACTGCCCGCGCTGTCGCAGCCGACCGCGAGATCCGCCACGAGACCGACCGCCATGCCGGCATCGCGCGCGGCGTGCTGGGCGTGCGCGAGTCCCTTGGCCGCGAGCCATTGCGTGAAAAGATAGAAGTCCACTTCGCGCCGATGCGCCTCGGCGAACGCGGTCACCGCTTCGCTGCGCGGGTCGCGCAGTTCCTCGGGCCAGTTGCGCCAGTGACCTTCGCCGTTCTGCGCGATCTGTTCGGCTTGCAGCGCCTCGAAGCGCGCGTGGTCTAACAGCGCGCGGCCGCCTTTCTCGACAAACGATGCGAAGTCCTTCGCAAAGGGCGAATCGTCGTCTTGCGAGAAGCCGTCGAAGAGGGCGCGCAGCACGGCCACGCGCGCTTGCATCAAACGCGGCCAGTCGATCAGCGGCAGTCCTTCGAGCGCGGCGAGTTCATCGGCGACGCCGGCTTTCTCGATCGCGGCGCGCGCAGCCGGCGCGCCGAGCACGGCGGCCGGATCGATATGCGCGATGTTGACGAAGAGCCGCGACGACGGCGAGTACGGGCTGCACTTGTTCGGCTCGGCGGTGAACATGGCGTGCATCGGGCTGATGGCGAGCGCGTGGCTGCCTTGCTTCGCCGCCTGCGTCGCGAGCGATGCGAGCGCGGTGAAGTCGCCCACGCCGCCGTCGCCGTTGCGGCGCAAGCCATACACTTGCGCGGCGATGCCCCAGAGCGGCGGCGCGACTTGAGCGTCGTCGGCGTCGTCATGCAACGCGCGCCATGCGTCATCGACCGTATAGCAGCGCGTCGGCGCGACGGCGAGCGTCGTGCGATGGTCGTTGATGACGAGCGTGTGATAGCCCGGCTCGGCAATCGGCGCGAGCAGCGCGGTCTCGCCTTTGGGCGACGTGAAGCGCCCGTCGATGATCTCGCCGTTCTCCAGCTCGACGCGATAACGCGCGCCCGACTTGGCCGCCGCCGCCGGCAGCGCGATGCCGCGATCCACTTCCGCCGTGATGAGCGGCGGCAGCTTGCGGCCGCTCATTTCGGCATCGACGGCCGCCATGCTCTGCTTGATCTGCGTGGCGTTGCCGCACGGCAGGCCGAGCTTTTCGAGCAGGATGCGCAGCGTGTTTTCCGGCACGCGCTGCGTCTTCTTGTGCGCGTCCTGCCACTCGACTTCGAAACCCGCGCGCTCGGCGAGGGTTTCGATCGACGAGCGCGGGCGCTCACTTTTGCCTTGATTCGCGGCGCTCACGAGCGTTGTCCTTCAGTCGGTTCGAAGCGGCGCGCGTCGTGCGCGGTCGCGTATTCGTTCACTTCGCCGGTCAGCCACGCGACGAACGTGCGGCCGCCTAGTTCACCCTTGGCCGTGCGATCCTGCGCGCGCGGCGGCGTTTCGAAGATCACCTTGCCCTGTGGTGCATCGGAAGGCGAGTCGGAAAGGGCGACGGGCGCATCGGCCAGATTCAGCGCGATGGTGAGCGTCTCGCCGTCGCCGAGCTTCCAGCGCGCGACGAGCGCCTTCTCGCCGAGCACGTTCGCGCCGAGCGCCTTCGCGCCCTTCAGACGCGGCGTGATGAGCTTCGCGCGCACCGTCAGCCCCGAGCGATAGAAATGCAGCCATTCGAGGCGATCGAGTTCGTCTTCCTTGTTCGCGATGTTCGGCGACGACATCTCGAAGGTGCGCTTGTCGTTCGGATCGGGAATCTGCGCACGGCGCTTTTCATCCGTGAACGCGGAGAACTTCGCGAATTCCTTGCGACGTCCTTCGCGCACGGCGTCGGCAAGTTCATCGTGATAGTCGGTGAAGAACAGGAACGGTTGCTTCGAGCCGTATTGTTCTTCCATGAAAAGCATCGGAATCTGCGGCGATAGCAGCAAAAGGCCGGTGGCCGCATAGAGCGATTCGTCGTCGGTCAGCGCGCGCAGGCGATCGCCCATCGCGCGGTTGCCGACCTGATCGTGATTCTGCAGAAACATGACGAAGGCCGTGGGCGGCAAGTGACCGCTCGGCTCGCCGCGCGGCGCGCCGTCGTGGATCGGCGACGGATCGCCCTGATACACGAAGCCTTCGGACAGCACGCGCGCGAGCTTCTGAATGGGCTCTTCCGCATACGCGCCGTAGTAGCTTTCGTTTTCGCCCGTGAGCAGCACGTGCAGCGTGTTGTGCGCGTCGTCGCTCCACTGCGCGTTGAAGTGGTTCTCGAGCAGGCTCGCCGTGTTGTGCTCGTTCTCCAGCACAAGATGCACGTGACGCCCTGCCTCAACGGAACTGCGCACGCGGTCCGCGAGCTCGCGCAGCCATTCGTCGTCGTTGATCGCATGCACCGCGTCGAGGCGCAGGCCATCGAAACGGTACTCGTTGAGCCAGTACAGTGCGTTGTCGAAGAAGAAGTCGCGCACTTGTGGACGTTCGAAGTCGATCGCCGGGCCCCACGGCGTGTTCACGCCTTCGCGGAAGAAGGTCTTCGCGTAGGCGTGCAGATAGTTGCCGTCCGGGCCGAAGTGGTTATAGACGACATCGAGAAAGACCATCAGACCCAAGCCGTGCGCGGTGTCGATCAGTTGCTTGAGTTCCTCCGGACGGCCATACGCGGAATCGGGCGCATACGGCAGCACGCCGTCATAGCCCCAGTTGCGCGTGCCGGAAAAGTCGTTCAACGGCATCAGTTCGATAGCCGTGACGCCGAGTTGCGCGAGTTCCGGCAGACGCGCGGTGACGCCCGCGTAACCGCCCATCGCGCCGACGTGCAGTTCGTAGAGCACGGTCTCTTCCCACGGCCGGCCGTGCCAGTTGGTATTCGTCCAGCGATAGGCGCGCGGATCGACCACTTCGCTCGGACCGTGCACGTCTTGCGGTTGAAAGCGCGATGCCGGATCGGGCACGGCGAGGTCCGCATCAAGACGATAGCGATACAGCGTGCCTGCGCCGCCATCGGCTTCGGCTTCGAACCATCCGTCGCCGGCCGGCTGCATGTCGACGAGGTCGGGCGTCGTGTTGCCGGGGCGTTGAATCTCCACTTGAACGTGGTCGCGCGAAGGCGCCCAGAAGCGAAAGCGCGTGCGCGGATTGTCGCCCGCCGCGCCGGTGAGATGCGCGCCGAAAGGAAGGCAATGCGCGTGTTGATGCTGATGAGGATCGATCGGACGTTCGGACATGATTGAGTGCCAGGTTTGCTTGTCGCATTGCCTACGGTGGAGCGTGCCGCGCGAGCCTCGACGTCGTGCGTCCGACGTGGCGCTACTGCGTCGAATCGGTCTCGTGTGGCCGGTTCGACGGCAACGTGCCGGGGTCCGGCGGCAGCGCGGTCAGAAGTCGCGGGCCCTGATGCGCGCCCGCCATCCAGACAGCCTGCCAGTCCGCTTGGCCCGACGGCTGCGCCAGCAGCACGACGATGCTATGCGCTTCCAGCTGCAGTTCGCTGCCCACGAGCGGCCGTTCGACGGCGTCAGGTTCCGCGCTGTCTAGCAGCACGTTCCATTCCAAGTGCGGCGCGGGCGGCGCGAACGCGAGCGGGGTCGCGGAGCCGTTGATCATGATGAGGATGACGTCGATTTCGCTGTGGATGCCGGGTCCCGCGCGACGCAAAGTCAACGCGCGGCCTTCGGGGTCCTGCCACGCTTCGATGGCGAGCGCGTTGCCGCGTTCGTCGAACCAACTGACGTCGTAGAGGCCCGGCAGTACTTCGCGGTCGCCGTAGAGAAAGCGCGTTTCGCGCAGCACCGGGTATTTTTTGCGCAGCGCGATGACGCGCGCGACGAACTCCGTCATCTCCACGCCGCGCGGGCTTTGCGCCGCGTCCCAGTCCATCCACGACAACTCGTTGTCCTGACAGTACGCGTTGTTGTTGCCGCGCTGCGTGCGCAGGAATTCGTCGCCGCCCAGGATCATCGGCGTGCCGAGCGAGAGCAGCGTCGTCGCGATCATCGAACGCGCGAGACGCGTGCGGATGCCGAGGATCTTCGGGTCGTCGGTCGGGCCTTCCACGCCCCAGTTCGCGCTGCAGTTCTCGTTGTGGCCGTCGTTGTTGCCTTCCTGATTCGCTTCGTTGTGCTTGTGCGTATAGGCGGTCACGTCGGCGAGCGGGAAGCCGTCATGCGATGCGACGAAATTGACCGATGCCCACGGCTTGCGAAAACGCCTGTTGAAGAGTTCCGCCGAGCCCGTGAGACGCGCGGCGAGATCGGGCCGCATGCCGGCGTCGCCGCGCCAGAAGCGCCGCACGCCGTCGCGGAACTTGTCGTTCCATTCCGCGAAGCCCGGCGGATGATTGCCGACCTGATAGCCGTCCGGCCCGATATCCCACGGCTCGGAAATCAGCTTGCGCGTGGAGAGAATCGGGTCTTGGCGGATGGCGTCGAAGAAGCCTGAGCCCGGATCGAAGCCATGACCTTCGCGCCCAAGCGTGACGCCGAGATCGAAACGGAAGCCGTCGATGTTGAACGCGGTGCACCAGTAGCGCAGCGAATCCATCACCATTTGCAGCACGCGCGGATGCGAAAGATTCACCGTGTTGCCGCAGCCGGTCTCGTTGATGTAATGCCGTTCGTCGCCGGGAATCAGACGATAATAGCTGGCATTGTCGAGCCCGCGCCACGACAGCGTCGGCCCGAGTTCGCTGCCTTCGCAGGTGTGGTTGTAGACGACATCGAGTATGACTTCGATGCCTGCCGCATGCAGTTGCCGCACGGCGATGCGCAATTCGTTGAGCCGATGCGTCGACAGATACGTGGGCTCGGGCGCGAAGAACGCGGCGGTGTTATAGCCCCAGTAATTGCGCAGTCCGCGCTCGATGAGGAAGCGGTCGTTCAGAAACGCGTGCACCGGCAGGAACTCGACGGCGGTGATGCCGAGCTTCTGCAAATGCTCGATGAACCACGGCGAGGAGAGCGCCGCGAACGTGCCGCGTTCGTGCTGACGAATATCGCCGCGCAGCATGGATGCGCCGCGCACGTGCGTTTCGTAGATGATGGTTTCGCCCCAGGGCGTATCGGGGCGCACGTCGCGGGACCAGTCGAAGGCGTCGTCGGTGACGATGCACTTGGGCATCGCGGGCGCGGAATCGCGGCGATCCATCGACATGTCGAGCCGGTTCGAATGCACGCGATAACCGAAGAGCGCATCGGACCATCGCCACGGGCCGACGAGCTTCTTCGCGTACGGATCGAGCAGCAGCTTGTGCGGATTGAAGCGATGCCCGTGCTGCGGCTGATACGGCCCGTGCGCGCGAAAGCCGTACACGGTGCCGGGATGCGCGCCCGGCAGATAGCCGTGCCAGATTTCGTCGGTGCATTCGGGCAGGTCGAAGCGCATCAGCTCCTTGCGGCCGGTGCTGTCGAAGAGACACACCTCGATGCGGTGCGCATTCGACGAGAACACGGCGAAGTTGACGCCCAAACCGTCCCAGTTGGCTCCGAGCGGGTACGGAGCGCCCGGGAGCAACTTTTCGGGGAGTGCGTTCGGCATAATTGGTTTTTTGAGCTTCGCTCAGGGGTACTTGGTTTCTTTGTCGGGGAACTTGATTTCTTGTCGGTCTATTAGCGTTGCCCCTCCCCGGGGCGGGGGTTACTTTCTTTGCTGCTGCAAAGAAAGTAACCAAAGAAAGCAGCTTTTTTTAGCCCGAAGCAGTAACAGTGTGGTCACTCCGCAGCAAGTCATTGGCACTCAGTTTGAACCAACCCTGAATCACCCTCCACGCCCACTGAACACCACGTCCTCCGAGCCCCTTGGCTCGTCAAAACCTTCGGGAACATCGCGCATGTCGTTCCTCTCACGTTGCCCAGGCTAATCCGTGTAGCACGCGACTGCCTCCAACGCCTGAAATGGAATCCGCGCGACAGATGCTGCACGCGCCGAGCCGGACAAGCACGCAATGTAGTTCAACACAGGCACTTTCTTCTTCCATGCGACACGCGAAAACACGCGTTGGTGTTAACGAGCCAAGGGGCTCGGAGGACGTGGTGCTCAGCTGGCGCGGAAGGTGATTCAACGCTGTATCCAGCTGAGTGCCACGGTCTCTCTGCGAAGTGACTACCTTTTCAGTGCTGCGGGCCCAGAAAAAAGCTGCTTTCTTTGGTTACTTTCTTTGCATGGGACCAGAGTACGGCGCTAAAGCGCCTACTCTGGTCGACAGCCAAGAAAGTGACCCCCGCCCCGGGGAGGGGCAACGCCAATAGACCGACGCGAAAACAAGTTCCCCGAAAAAGCGCAGCAGGCAAAAGCAAAAGTTCTAATCAGCCCGCAAAACGATAGCAGCCAAAGGAGGCAAAGTCAGTGCAGCAGACTGCGGCTTCCCATGACTAGGATGGTCATCGGCATGAATAACGCCCCCATTCCCCGTATTGGACCCGCCATAAATGGCCGCATCCGAATTAAGGATCTCACTCCAGCGCCCGCCGCGCGGCAACCCTACGCGATACCCATGCCGCGGCACCGGCGTCATGTTGCATATGACCACGAGTTCGCGCCCCTCGGCATCCGTGCGCCGAAACGCAAAGACGCTATTGCCATTGTCATCGCCGACAATCCACTCGAAGCCGCGCGGATCGCTATCGAGCTTATGCAGCGCAGGCTCATGCGCATAGAGCATGTTCAGATCGCGCACGAGCTTTTGCAGGCCGCCGTGCATCGCGTCATCGAGCAAATGCCAGTGCGGCGACTGGTCGTGATTGAACTCCGCGACCTGGCCGAACTCTCCGCCCATGAAGAGCAGCTTCTTGCCCGGATGCGTCCACATAAAGCTCAAATACGCGCGCAGATTCGCGAACTTCTGCCAACGGTCGCCCGGCATCTTGCCGATGAGCGATCCCTTGCCATGCACCACTTCATCGTGCGATAGCGGCAGCACGAAGCGCTCGGAATACGCGTACACCATGCCGAACGTGAACAGGTGATGGTGATACTGCCGGTACACCGGATCTTCCTGCATGTAGTGCAGCGTGTCGTGCATCCAGCCCATGTTCCACTTGAAGTCGAAACCGAGTCCGCCGCTATCGACGCTCGCCGTCACGCCCGGCCACGCCGTCGATTCTTCCGCAATCGTGATCGCGCCCGGAATGTGCCGCACTTCCTGATTCAGCCGCTTCAGAAACGCAATCGATTCGAGATTCTCGCGGCCGCCATAGATGTTCGGCACCCACTCGCCCGCTTTGCGCGAATAGTCGCGATACAGCATCGATGCAACCGCATCGACACGCAGTCCATCGACGTGATAACGCTTCAGCCACGCGAGCCCCGATGCGATCAGGAACGCGCTCACCTCGTTGCGGCCGAGGTTGTAGATCATCGTGTTCCAGTCCTGGTGATACCCCTCGCGCGGATCGGCATGCTCGTAAAGCGGCGTGCCGTCGAACTGAATGAGACCATGCGCGTCGTTCGGAAAATGCGCCGGCACCCAGTCGATAATCACGCCGAGCCCCGCCTCATGCGCACGGTTCACGAACTCCGCGAACTGCTCCGGCGTGCCAAAGCGCGCGGACGGTGCGAACTGGCCGAGCGGCTGATAGCCCCACGATCCGCCGAACGGATGCTCCGCGACCGGCATGAACTCGATATGCGTGAAGCCCATGCCTTTCGCGTACGGAATGAGGCGCTCGGCGAGTTCGTGCCAGTTCATGCCGCGATTGCCTTCTTCCGGCACGCGCAGCCACGATTCCGCATGCGCTTCGTAAATCGCGATCGGCGCCTGTGGCGTCTGCTTGCCGGCGCGCGAGTTCATCCATTCGGCGTCGGTCCATGCGTAATGGTCGATGGCATCCGCATCCGCCACCACCGATGCCGTCGAAGGCGGCTTCTCGCTTTGCATCGCGCACGGATCGGCCTTCAGCGGCAGCGTGTAGCCCTCGCGCGCGACGATCTCGTACTTGTAGCGCGTGCCCGCGCCGATGCCCGGAATGAACAACTCCCACACGCCCGCGTTATGACGCAGACGCATCGGATGGCGGCGTCCGTCCCACGTATTGAAGTCGCCGACCACCGACACGCGCCGCGCATTCGGCGCCCACACCGCGAAGCGCACGCCCGCCACGCCGCCATGCGTGATCGGCCGCGAGCCGAGACATTCGAGCACCGCGTACGGATCGGCTTGCGACAGGCGATGCAGCCATTCATCGGATAGCACGGGGCCGAACGAATAGGGATCGTGTGTCTCCTGCGGCGTGCCGTGCCAGTCGATCAGAAGCCGGTAAGCCGTGGGCCGCTCGATAAATCCCGCGAAAAGACCCGCATCGTGAATGCGCGTGAGCGTCCCGAGCGGCTCGCCGCTGCCCGCATCGAGCACGCTCACGCCGGCCGCGTTCGGCAGAAACACGCGCACGACATAGCCGTGCTCGGTCTGATGCAGGCCGAGCATCGAGAACGGATCGGGATGCCGCGCCTCGACGAGCGCATCGATGTCGAGCGGATTCAGGCCGTGGGCCGGATTCCTCGTATCCGCGCCCGGATCGCTACGGTTATTCATGGTGAGTTCCATCCGGATTGTCCTTGGTTACATCGAACACGGGCCGCGTGCCGGGCGCGGGCGGCTCGCCCGTGTCGCCGAGCAGGCGGCTCGCGAGCGACGCGAGGCCCCGCAGCGGAAGACCGATCCACGTCGGCCGGTTCGCCGCTTCATAGCGGATTTCGTAAGCGGCCTTCTCGATCAGGAAGAGATCGAGCAGCGCAGGCAACACGCTCTCGCCCGCAATCGGTTCGGGCGACGACGCAATTGCTTCGCGGTATTGCCGCATGAAGCTCTCTTCCGCGACGGCGCGCATGCGTTCGAACAGCGCGCGCTTGCGGTCGGCCGTTTGCGCGGGCGCGGCTTCGGTGGTCGGCTGCGCGGCGGCGCTCGCATACGACAGCGAACGCAAGAGACCGGCCACGTCGCGCAGCGGGCTCGTCTTCTTGCGACGCTCTTCGAGCGTGCGCGCGGGCTCGCCTTCGAAGTCGATGAGATAGGCGTCGCCCTGCGCCATCAACACCTGACCGAGGTGGAAGTCGCCGTGGATGCGAATGCACAACGCATCGGCGTCGGACGTCACCAGCTGCTTTACCGCTTCAATGAGCTTCTCGCGGCGGTCCAGCAGGCTTTGCGCGAGGAAGCGGTCGTGCTCGTTGAAGCCGCCGATCTTCTGCGCGAGGATATCGAGCGCGCTGGTGAGCAGTTGCAGCGTGCCGTCGATCCAGCCTTGCACGTCTTCGGCCGTCGCGCGACGCGGCGAGAACGCTTCGTCGTCGGTCGGCGTGGCGAGCGCGACGTGCAATTCACCCAGCCGCTTGCCGATGATCCCGATGATGTTGCCGTAGCCTTCGAAGCCGTTCAATTGAGCGCTGTGATCCGGCTTGCTCTCTTCGGTATCGACCGTGACGGCAAGCTCGTCGACCACGCGGCGCAGATAGTCGAGCGCGTAGTTCCACGCATCGCCTTGATTGTCGACGAAGCCTTGCAGAATCACGAGCGTATGCGGCACGCCTTGCGGATCGACGCGTACCACTTCGCCATACAGCGGGCCGGTGTTCGCATAGCCGAGCTTCGTCAGATAGCGGCTCATCTCCGCTTCCGGATGAATGCCGCCGACCACGCGCCGCACCAGCTTCAGCACGATCTTGTCGCCGATCACGAGCGAACTGTTGCTCTGTTCCGCCGCGAGCCAGCGAATTTCGGGCGGCGACGCGGGGTTCATGTCGAGCGTAGCGAAGCGTTCGGTCGGCAAGAAGCGGATCTCGCTCTTCTGCACGGTCGGCACCACGGCGCGCTGCGCGAGCTTCTGCAAGATGCCGTAGGTGAATTGCGGCACCGCGAACGCATCCGTGATGTGCCCGATCGTGCGGCCGCGCCGCACGCGCGCGAGCGCAAGCTGCATGTAGAGCGGCGACGTCGTTTCCGTGCCCCATGCAATGGAAAGCGGCAACACATAGCGTTCGGTGTGATCGCCGACGTCGGCTTCGATTTCGGTGAACGCGAAGCCCGCGCCTTCTATCGTCGTGAGCGCGGCGAGGCGCACCGCATGCAGCTGCTGATCTTTCGATGCAAACCAGCGGCGCTTGCTGAGATAGCTCGGCAGCACTTCCGATTCGAGCAGACGCACGTTCTCGGGCGTCGGTCCCGTTTGCCCTGCGCGAATCACCATGGTGACGAACTCCGGTAACTGCTCCGACGGTGCCTGCGACCATGCGGGGCGCATGTTGCCGGGGCAAAGCTGGAACCACAAGAAGCCGTAAGGCGGGAAGGTCAGCAGATAGGTGAGCTGACCGATGGCGGGGAAGGGCTGATCCGCCGTCATTTCGAGCGGCACGGAGCCCGCGAATTCCGACAAATCGAGCTCCACCGCTTGCGGCGCGCGCGAAAGATTCGCGACGCAGAGAATAGGCGGCTCGCCCTTCAGTTCACGCAGATACGCGAGAATCTTGCGGTTGCTCGGCTTCAGGAAGCGAATGGTGCCGCGTCCGAACGCATGCTTCGAGCGGCGCACCGCGAGCATCTTGCGCGTCCAGTTCAAAAGCGAATGCGGGTCGCGGCTTTGCGCTTCGACGTTGATCGCGTCGTAGCCGTAGAGCGAGCCCATCACCGGCGGCAGCACGAGTTGTTCGGGATCGGCGCGCGAAAAGCCGCCGTTGCGATCCGACGACCATTGCATCGGCGTGCGCACGCCGTCGCGGTCGCCCAGGTGAATGTTGTCGCCCATGCCGAGCTCGTCGCCGTAATAGATGACGGGCGTGCCCGGCATCGAAAAGAGCAGCGAATTGATGAGCTCGATACGGCGGCGGTCGCGCTCCATCAGCGGCGCGAGACGCCGGCGAATGCCGAGATTCAGGCGCGCGCGGCGGTCGCTCGCGTACGTGTTCCACAAGTAATCGCGCTCGGAATCCGTGACCATTTCCAGCGTGAGTTCGTCGTGGTTGCGCAAGAAGATCGCCCACTGATTCGTTTCGGCGAGGTCCGGCGTCTGCCGCATGATGTCGGTGATCGGGAAGCGGTCTTCGCTTGCAATCGACATGTAGATGCGCGGCATCAGCGGGAAGTGGAACGCCATGTGGCATTCGTCTTCGTCGCCGAAATACTCCTTCACGTCTTCCGGCCACTGGTTCGCTTCGGCGAGCAGCATGCGGTTCGGATACTCGGCGTCAATGGTCGCGCGAATCTGCTTCAGGATGGCGTGCGTCTCGGGCAGATTCTCGTTGTTGGTGCCTTCGCGCTCGACGAGATACGGCACCGCGTCCAGCCGCAGACCGTCGATGCCCATGTCGAGCCAGAAGCGCATGATTTGCAGCACTTCCTTCATCACGGCCGGATTGTCGAAGTTCAAATCCGGCTGGTGCGAATAGAAGCGGTGCCAGTAGTACTGACCCGCGACGGGATCATGCGTCCAGTTCGAAGGCTCGGTGTCGATGAAGATGATGCGCGTCTCTTCGTACTTCTTGTCGGTATCGGACCACACGTAGTAGTTGCGGTGATTCGATCCCGGCTTCGCGCGGCGCGCGCGCTGAAACCACGGATGCTGGTCCGACGTGTGATTGATGACCAGTTCCGTGATGACGCGAATGCCGCGCGCGTGCGCTTCCTGAATGAAGCGTTTGACATCGGCGATGGTGCCGTAATCCGGATGCACGTTCCGATAATCGGCGATGTCGTAACCGTCGTCACGGCGCGGCGAGGGATAGAACGGCAGCAGCCAGATGGCGTCGACGCCGAGCTCCGCGATGTAATCCAGCTTCGCGAGCAGGCCCGGGAAGTCGCCGATGCCGTCGTTGTTCGCATCGAAGAACGACTTGATGTGCACCTGATAGATGATCGCGTCCTTGTACCACAGCGGATCGTCGCTGAGAGTCGACGACTTCTTGCTGCGCTTCACCCTTGTATCCACGGTTTGCTCCAGTACTCTTGTAGGCGCTTCTCGCGCTGTTATCGGTTCGCTGTCGTCGCTGACGTTCGCTGCTCGTTCGTACCGTGTCGCAATTAACGTTCTCCGTCGGGCGAAGGCTTAGGCAGACCCCACGTCGGCGAGATGCGCCAGATCGCGAAAGGCAGCGAATGCGGGTTGAGCCGCACATGCTGACGCCGGCCGCGCCACTCGAAACGCTCGCCCGTCATCTGATCCTCGACCGCGATGGCGTCCCATGCCTTCACGCCCCAGCGTTCCAGCGTCTGCCACGGCAGTTCGATATCCGCGCCTTGCTCGTTGAACGGATCGAGATTGATCGCGACGAGCACGACGTTGTCGCGCGATGCATTGGCTTTCTCGAAGAACAGGATGTGATCGTTATGCGCGGGCAGGAAATTCACGCCGAGATGCGTCTGCAACGCGGGATTCGCGCGTCGAATGCGATTGAGCGCCGTCACTTCGCCGACGATATTGCCGGGCCGGTTCCAGTCCCACGCCTTCAACTGATACTTCTCGGAATCGAGATACTCCTCGCTATTCGGCAGCGCGGCGGACTCGCACAATTCAAAGCCGCTGTACACGCCCCACAGCCCGGAAAGCGTCGCGGCGAGCGCGGCGCGAATCACGAAGCCGGGACGCCCCGAGCTTTGCAGGAAGCGCGGGTTGATGTCCGGCGTGTTGACGAAGAAGTTGGGCCGGAAGTAATCCTTCGCGTCCGTCTGCGTCAGGTCGTGCATGTATTCGAGGAAATCGCGCTTGGTCTCGCGCCACGTGAAGTACGTGTACGACTGCGAGAAGCCGAGCTTCGCAAGCCGGTTCATCACGCGCGGCCGCGTGAACGCTTCGGCAAGGAAGATCACATCCGGATGACGCGCGCGCACGTCGCCGATGACCCATTCCCAGAACGGGAACGGCTTCGTATGCGGATTATCGACGCGAAAGATACGCACGCCCGCCGCGATCCAGTGCAGAAACACGTCGCGCAAGGCGATCCACAAATCGGGCTTCGCGTCCTGCGCGTAGAAGTCCGGATTCACGATGTCCTGATACTTCTTCGGCGGGTTCTCGGCATAACGCAACGTGCCGTCGGGCCGCCACGCGAACCATGTCGGATGCTCTTTGAGCCACGGATGATCCGGCGAGCACTGCACGGCGAAGTCCAGCGCGATTTCCAGCCCGTGCTCATGCGCGGCTTCGAGCATGCGCTTGAAGTCGTCGAAGTTGCCGAGCTCCGGATGCACCGCATCGTGGCCGCCTTCCTTTGCGCCGATCGCATACGGGCTGCCCACGTCGCCCGGCTCGGCCGTCAGCGAATTGTTCTTGCCCTTGCGATTGGCCATGCCGATAGGATGGATCGGCGGGAAATACAGCACGTCGAAGCCCATCTCGCGAATGCGCGGCATCTTGCCGATCACGTCGATGAACGTGCCGTGACGGTTCTCGTCGTCGCTCATCGAGCGCGGGAAGATCTCGTACCAGCTTGCGAAGCGCGCAGCCGCGCGTTCCGAGTCGATGCGATACACGACCGGATCGCGCGACAGGAACGGCCGGTGCCGCGCCGCCGCGACCGCCTTCGCCGTCGCGGCCGACAGCACCAGTTCGAGCTTGCGCTCGGACTCGGCCTTCGTGAATTCCTTGACGATGGTTTCGAGCGGCGCGCTGTCGGAGCTCTCGACGGTCTTCACTTCCGCGAGGATCAGCGCGAACAGGTGCTTGGCTTCTTCGAGTTCGAGTTCGACCGTTTGCCCGGCCTTCAGCTTCTTCTGCATGTGATCGACGAGCGACGCGAAGTCGTCGCGCCACGCCATCACCACGAATTCGTGACGTCCCACGCGTTCGAGCGGAATGCGCGCCGTCCACAAGTCGTTGCCGAGCGGAAGCACGAGCGACATCGGCGTTTCGTGCCACTCGGTTTCGTCGGCGGCGCGCCATTGCACCGCTGCCGCGATCTTGTCGTGGCCTTCCGCGAAAATCGCAGCCTGAATCTCGACCGCTTCGCCGACGATGCGTTTGGCCGGAAAGCGCCCGTGATCGACCGAAGGCGTGACGCTTTCGATCGACACGCGCGGCGCGGCGATCGCTTCATTCACGGACTTCTTGTCGGCGGTCTTCGCGCCACGCTTCACTTGCGGCTGCGCAAGCAGAATGAACGGCTCGGCTTCCGCGCGGAAGAGGCGCACTTCGCCGGCTTTCAGCGACAACGCCGCGAGGCGCTCCGCCGGGGCGCTCGCGTCGCCGAGCGGCGCGAAGCGCGTGTGGTTGCCGGGCACGCCTTCCAGCAGATGCCGCGTGTCCACCTGCACCGGCGCGACGAGATCGGGATTGACGAGCACGAGCACCGCCGAGTCGCTGTCGCGCAAGTCGCCACCGGCGGCGCGAATCAGCGCGGCGTAGGGCGTGCCGGCGCCTGTCAGAGACCGCAGTTCGCCGACATCGGAAAGCGTTGCGGTGTCGCGCTGCAATCCGTTCGCGCGCTTGATCTGCTCGCACAGGTCGATGCGCGCCTCGCTCTTCGCGCGCTGATACTCGGCTGCGACGCCGTACTGCTGCGACATCGGCAAGCCGACGCCGAATTCGAAGCCCATCGGCACGAGGATGCCCGTGCCGAGCGCGGTGGCGGTGTAGAGCGCGCGGCAATACGCGCGTTCGACGAGCGCGGTATCGCTCGTATCGCTCAGGTCCGCGATCAGGCGCGTGCCGAACGGCTCCTCGGGGAACGAGATCGGCGGCGCGATGCGCGAGAGCGCCGCGTGCTCGTCCACGAGCCAGGCGCCCTTGAAGTCCCACCAGCGCGTCGAGGCGAAGACGGCATCGAACTCGGCATCGGCGAGGGCGCGCAAATCATCGCGCGATACGCCGACGGTCCACGCGAGCCAGCGCGTCTGCGGATGCTTTTCCCGCACCGCGGCCCCGAGCCGCCGCCACACGTGCGCCGGCACCGCGTGCGGCGAGTCGAAGCGAAAGCCGCCGATGCCCGCGTCCGCGATCACGCTCAACTCGCGCGCCCACCACTGCGTCAGTTGATGCGCGGCTTCGCCATCGGCGAAATTGGCGTAGGCCACGTCGCGCTGTTGCGGCGGACGGCGCGGATCGAGCCGCGCATCCGCGCTCTCGAACGGCTGGAACCAGTGCTTGTTGTCCTGATACAGACCGCCTTCCGCGCTCACGCGATTGATCACGATATCGACGAGCAGCGTCAGGCCATGCGTTTTCGCGGCGTCGGCGAGCTGGCGCAGGCCGTCCGCGGCGCTCGTGTCGCATTCGAAGACAGGGTGCAGGCGATGATGATCGGCGACGGCCTCGCGATGCCCGTTGCTGCCGGGCACGAACGGAGAGCCGATCAGGACATGGTCGAAACCGAGCGCCGCCGCGTGTTCGAACTGGGCAGGCCAGTTGGACAGCGGGCCGACGAGCAGGGGATCGATGAAATAAATACGGGGTGCGTACGCATGATGAGCTTGATGGTTTTCCATCGTTCGTCTTTTCCAGAGTCGTCCTGCGGTGGCGGGGATGCGGGCAACCAATCGCGATCACGCTCACGGGTCAAACTGGCTGAAGAGCCGGTCCGCACGTTACGCCGCATGGCGCGCATCGCGCGTCGCGAACCGTGGGACACCGCCGCGCCGTCGAGCGGCGCAAGTCCCGGTCGCGTCTCGTGTGCACCATGCATCGAGCGCAGCTGCCGCCTGGTCGCGCTCGCCGGTGGGCGCCACGGTCCCAAAAGGGATGTCCTGCGGGCATTGCACGGGCTTGGGAGCACGTTACGTGCCGCGCCCGGCGCAACAGCGACGCATTGGCTGCATCGCTGCTGTGCGCTCAGGCGGGCGGGCGCGCGCGGCATGGGCTCACGCGGTGGTCAGGCGGTCTTCGCGACGAGCGGCTTGCCGCTCTCGTGCGTGCGGTGGCCGAGCGCGTGCGCGTCGCTTTCGGCGGCGCGGCGCGGACGGAGGGCGGTGCGGCTCGGGCGCAGGCCGGTGAGATCGCTGTAAAGCGCGACCATCTTCGCGACGGTTTCGCCCCAGCCGAAATCGCTGGACATCGCGTTGCGCTGCATCGCGCGCCAGACCGGCGGGCGCATGTAGGCGTCGATGGCGCGGCTCGCGGCGGCGATCACGTCGTCGGGTGTCTCGCCGTCGAAGAGAAAGCCCGTGGGCGCGGGCGTCGTGTCGTGCGCGTCATGCATCGCGATGGGCGCGTCATGCGTGCCGTCGCGGACATAGAGGGTCTCGCGCGAGGCCAGTTCGGCGTGGTGCCCGGCATCGACGATGGTATCGGCAAGCCCGCCCACGCGCGAGGCCACGGGCAGCGTGCCGTAGCGCATGGCGTACATCTGCGTGAGGCCGCACGGCTCGAAGCGGCTGCCGTGCAGAAGAATGTCGGCGCCCGCGTGCAGCGCGTGCGCGCGGCGCTCGTCATAGCCGATATGGACGCCGACGCGATCCGGCCATTGCTGCGCGAGCTGCCGGAAACCGCGCTCGATGTACGCCTCGCCCTGGCCGATCACGGCCAGTTGCAGACGCGGATGCTTCTCCAAGAGGCGCGGCAAGGCGTCGATCACGACGTCGGCGAGCTTCTGGCCGGTCATGCGGCTGCCGATCGCCATGAGCGGCGCGAACGGATCGGCCGGCAGCCCGAACATGCGCTGAAGACGGCGCTTGCACGCGTGCTTGCCGCGCATGTCGTCGAAGGAATAGGCGCGCTCGATCAGCGGGTCCGTAGCCGGATTCCACACTTCTTCGTCGATGCCGTTCACCACGCCCGAGAGCTTGTCCGCGCAGCTTTGCAGCACGCCTTCCATCAGGTGCCCGAAGCGCGGCGTCAGGATCTCGCGCGCATAGGTTTCGCTGACGGTCGTCACGCGGTCGCTATGGACGATGCCGGCTTTCATGAGACTCAGCGCGCCATAGAATTCGATGCTTTCCGGATTGCTGAACGCATGGACCAGCCATTTCGCCGGCACGCCGAGCGATGCGCCCAGCGACAGCGCGTAGTTGCCCTGGAACGCGAGGTTATGGATCGTGTAGACGCTTTTCGCCTGCACGCCCGCGTCTTTCATCAGAAGCGGCGTGAGGCCGGTATGCCAGTCGTGCGCATGAACGATGTCGGGCTTCTTCACGCCGCGCACGCCCTGCGCGATGCGCACGGCGGCGGCCGAAAGCGTCGCGAAACGCACGGCGTTGTCCGGATAGTCGCGGCCCTGCGCATCCTGATAGAGCCCGGTGCGCGCATAGAGTGCATCGCAGCGCAGCAAAAGAACCGGGACGCCGGTGTCCGGCATGCGGGCGCGCAAGAGCGCGGCGTCGCCGCCCGGCAGGCCGCGCAAGGTGCAGAGCTTGCTCACGCCTTCGGCCTGCGCGAGCGCTTTCGGGTAGGCGGGAAGAAGGATGGTCGCATCGACGCCTGCTGCGCGCAGGGCGGCGGCGTAGGCGCTGACCATATCGCCGAGGCCGCCCGTCTTGGCGAGCGGAACGGCCTCGGAGGCGACCAGCAGTACGTTCAAAGGCAAAATGGGCTCCTGTGCGGGCAGACGCGGACGATGACCATGCGCCTCGTTCACGTGCATCGACGTGCGTATTCGAGTGACGAGGAAAAGGCCGGGCCGCGCGATCCTGGTGCTGATTGGGGTTTATTCTTAGTGCTGGCGCAGTGCAGCAATCTACGTGCCACTGCGCTCTGCGGTATGTGCGGTTGACCACGATCATTTCGGACTGATGCTCGACGAGGGTCTGCTCGCGCGCACGCGAAAACCCGAAACGCGCGAAGCGGTCGCGCATGTAAAACTGACAGCCGCGCGCGCCGCGTTTTTACATGACGCGTTTCATCGGGCGCTTGCAGGAGAGATTAAGGACGACGTGTGACAGGCGCGTTGCGCGCCGCGTCGGAGAAGGAGCGGAGACGAAGCTCGGCGTCAGCCGCCGACGAGGCTCGCGGCAATGTTCACGGACAACCCGAGCACCGCGAGATTGAAGAAGAACGAGAGGACGGATTGCGCGAGCGCGGTGCGTCGCGCGCTCGTCGAGCAGAGCACGACGTCGGAAGTCTGAGAGGCGACCGCGATGGTGAACGAGAAGTAGAGAAAATCCCAATAGTCGGGTTTCAGATGCCGATCGGGAAACTTAAGCGCCGCATCGCCTCGCGGCGAACGATAGTAATGCCGGGCGTAGTGCAGCGTGAACATCGTGGGAATGAGGAACCAGGCGCCGAGCATCGTCGCGCCGGTCAGCAGATAGTTGGGAAACGCGCGAAAGCCGAGGCTCTTCGCTGCGGCGAGTTCGACGACGATCGCCACGAGTCTCGCGATGGCCGCGAGGCTCACGATCACGAGCACGGCGGCGGCGTTCTCGTCTTCGCGTTCGGCGAGCGCCTGCACGTTGCTCTGGCGCGCGGTGCCCATCTGTAGCCAGATCAGCGCGAGATAGAGCCAGACAGCCGAGTCCCAGCCGATCAGCGCGCGGGCAGCCGGCCGCACGTGCGCCGGAACCAAAGCCGCGATGACGAAACCAACCAGCAGGCCGATCATGGCTCGCGGACGAGTGCGCAAAACGGACGGGATAAGGTTCATCGCGTGGCAACGGCTCGGTTCGCTCGACGCCAGCGATTATCACTGACGCGCCTTACATAGACATGAGGACGACCGATGGCTGAACGTAAGCGCGTGTCCTTCGCGATGCGTCGAGGCGTGCTGGCGGGCGCGGGGGCGTCCGCTACGTTGGCGTTCGCGCCGTCGCGCGCGGCGCCCGCGGTCGCCGAAGACTTCGACACGTTCATCGCGGTGTCTATGAAGCTGACCGGCCGCACCGCCTTCGATCCGCTCGTCGCCGCGCGCGTTCACGCGGCTCTCCTTCGCGCGGATGCGAATTTCGCCGACACGATGAAGCGGCTCGATCACTGGTTATCGACGCACGGCGGCACGCCGAGCGACGTCGTGACCGCCGCGCTGCGGGCGACGCAGCCCGATCTCGCGAAGGCCGTCGGCAGCGTGGTGCGCGCGTGGTATCTGGGCGTCGTCGGCGAGGGCGAGCAGGCGGAGGTCGTTGCGTTCGAACGCGCACTGATGTTCGATCCCGTCCGCGACATGCTCACGGTTCCTTCGTACTGCCGCGGCGCGCCCGCCGACTGGGCGAAAAAGCCGTAGCCAACATCCGACTCCCCAACCACAACGACAACGACGAACAAAGGCGAAGCGCATGGCGGGATCGACAGCGGCGGACGTGGTCATCGTCGGGTCGGGGGTGGCGGGCAGTCTCGTCGCGTACCGGCTGGCGAAGGCGGGCGCGTCGGTGATCCTGCTCGAAGCGGGGCCGCGTCTCGCGCGCTGGCAGATCGTCGAGAACTTCCGGCGCGCGCCCGAGAAGCGCGATCTGTGTGCGCCGTATCCGCTCGTTCGCCACGCGCCGCGCCCCGATCCGGCGAATCCGGGCAGCTATCTCGTGAATCGCGGGGAGAAGGCGTACGAGCCGCAGTTTCTCCGGCTCGTCGGCGGCACGACGTGGCATTGGGCAGGCGCGGCGTGGCGTCTGTTGCCGGCGGACTTTCGGCTGCGCACGCTGCATGGCGTCGGCCGTGACTGGCCGTTTCCTTATGAAACGCTGGAACCGTGGTACGGACAGGCCGAACGCGAGTTGGGCGTCGCGGGGCCGGACGTCGATCTCGGCTCGCCGCGCTCGACGCCGTATCCGATGCCGCCGTTGCCGCTCTCGTATTTGGATCAGCGGTTCGCGCAGGTGCTCGCGGCGCAGTCGATGCGCGCGGTGCCCGAGCCGATGGCGCGCAACAGCCGCGCGTACGACGCCAGGCCGCCGTGCTGCGGCGCGAACAGTTGCATGCCCGTGTGCCCGATCGGCGCGCTTTATCACGGCGGCACGCATGCCGACAAGGCCGAACGCGCCGGCGCGACGCTGATTGCGCAGGCGGTCGCGTATCGCATCGAAGCGAACGACAAAGGCGAGATCATCGCCATTCACTACAAAGACCCGAACGGCGCGAGCACGCGTGTGACCGGCAGGCGCTTCGTGATCGCGGCGAACGGCATCGAAACGCCGAAGCTATTGCTGATGTCGGCGTCGGCGCGCTTTCCGAAGGGCATCGCGAATGCGTCGGATCAGGTCGGACGCAATCTCATGGACCATCCGGGCGTGGCCGTCAGCTTCCTTGCGAACGAGGCGCTCTGGCCGGGGCGCGGGCCGGTGGAAATGAGTTCGGTCGTCGATTTCCGCGACGGCCCGTTTCGCGCGCAGCAGGCGGCGAAGAAGCTGCATCTGTCGAATGCGTCGCCGACGCTCGTCGTCACGTCGAAATTGATCGAAGCCGGGCTGACCGGCGGCGAGCTCGACCGGCAAATCCGCGAGCAGTCCGCGCGACGGCTGACGCTCGGCAGCTTCCACGAACAACTGGCGTCGCCGGACAACCGCGTGACGCTGTCCGCGCAGAAAGACGCGCTCGGTTTGCCGCGCCCGGAAATTCGCTACGCGATCGACGATTACGTGCGCCGCAGCGCCGCCGATACGCGGGCGGTCTTCGAGCGCATTGCCGGATGGTTCGGCGGCGAGCAGATCGAGCACGACGACGGTCTCGAGCCGAGCAGCCACATCATGGGCACGGCGATCATGGGCCGCGACGCGAGCGATTCCGTCGTCGATGCCGATTGCCGCGCGCACGATCACCCGAATCTCTTCGTCGCGGGGAGCGCCGTGATGCCGGCGGGCGGCTCGGTCAACTGCACGCTGACGATCGCGGCGCTCGCGCTGCGGCTCGCGGGCGTCATCGAAGCGTCGCTCCGATGACGCGGCGGCGTTCGCTCGTCGTGACCGCGATGCTTGCCCTTGCGGTTGCGTTCGGCCATCTCTCGGCGCAATCGCAACACGGCGAGACCGCCGCGCCCGCGCGGGCCGAGAGCGTTACGCGCGGCGAATATCTGGTGCGCGCGGGCGGCTGCATGGCGTGCCACACGGCGGACCCGGCGCGGCCGTTCGCCGGCGGCCGCGCGATGCAAACGCGCTTCGGCACGTTCTTCACGCCGAACATCACGAGCGACCGCGCGACCGGCATCGGCGCGTGGACCGACGCGCAGTTCGTCCGCGCGATGCGCGAGGGCATCGGCAGGAACGGCGAGCATCTTTATCCCGCGTTTCCGTACACGGCGTACACGCGGCTTTCCGACGCCGACGTGCTCGCCATGCGCGCCTATCTCGCGACGGTGCCGCCCGTGCGCTGCACGCCGCCGCCGCACGCGCTGCGGTTTCCGTTCGGCTGGCGCTGGCTGATGGCCGCGTGGAACGCGTTCAACTTCACGCCGGGCCGGTTCGTGCCGGACCCGGGCAAGCGCGCGGAGTGGAATCGCGGCGCGTATCTCGTCGAAGCCCTCGCGCATTGCGGACAGTGCCACACGCCGCGCAACGTGCTGGGCGGGTTGAAGGAGAGCGAGCGGCTCGGCGGCGCGTCGGTGGCGGGGTGGCGCGCGGGCAATCTGACGCCTGATCGGGTGGCGGGCATCGGCGCATGGCGCGACGACGAGTTGCTGCGCTATCTCGCGAGCGGCGCGGCGCCGGGGCGCGCGTACGCGATCGGGCCGATGGCGGAAGTCGTCGCTAACAGCACAGAGTTTTTGACCGACGAGGATCGTCGGGCGATGGTGGCTTATCTTCGCTCGATGCCGGTTGTCGCTGGGCAGAGCGGCACGCGTTCGCGATGGAGCTTCGGCGCGGCGGGGCAGGCTGATATCACAACGCTGGATGCGGTGGGCGCGTTCGAGCGCGATGGGGCGAGAGGGCGGGCTGCGGCGATGGAAAACAAAAGTGACAACGCGAGCACCGGGAAAGCGCCGGGCACCGCGACGGATTCTGGCCGGGACAGCGCGAGCACCGCGAAGACCCCGGCCGCCGCGACTGAAATTGCTAGCGCCGGCGCGAGCACAGGGAAAACGCCGGCCGCCGCGGCTGAGAATGGTCGCGACAGCGCAAGCACCGCGAGAACGCCGGGTACCGCGACGGAACTTGGCCGCGACAGCGCGAGCATTGCAAAAGCGCCGGCCACCTCGACTGAGATCGCCCGCGACAGCGCGAGCAATGCCAGGACGCCGACTACCGCGACCAGTTCCATCCGCGACAGCGCGAGCACCGCGAGAACGCCGGTCACCGCGAGCGGATCTGGACGCGACAGCGCGAGCGCCGCGAAAACCCTAGCTACCGCGACGGAACTTGGCCGCGACAGCGCGAGCACCGAAGAAGCGCCAGCCACCGCAACGGAACTTGGCCGCGACAGCGCGAGCACCGCGAAATCGCCAGCCACAGAGACGAAAGTCGGCCACGACAGCGCAAGCACCGCGAGGACGCCGACCGCCTCGACGGATTCCACCCACGCCAGCGCGGACGCCCAAAAGAGCCCGCAACACGCCACGAAAGCCGACCCTGGCGCAGCCAACGCCACCCATCCCAAAGGTGCCCGCCTCTACGCGGCCGCCTGCGCAAGTTGCCACGACGTCTCGGGCGAAGTCGCGGGCGGCGCGTTCCCGTCGCTCGTCCACGACGCTGTGACTGCCGCGTTCGGCTCGATGGACACGAGCAACCTCGTCCTCGTGATCCTGCACGGCGTGAACCGGGAGACCCGCGATGGCCCCGCGCTGATGCCTGCGTTCGGCGCGTCCTTCTCCGACAAGGACATCGCGGCGCTCGCCAACTATGTGACCCACCAGTTCGGCGACCCTCGCGCGACGACGCAGGTTGAAGATGTCGCGCGGCTGCGCTCGATCGCGCAATAATAGGGCTCGCTCAGTTCGCTTTCTGCCCGAAGTCAACGACTAGCAACGAACCAGCATCGAACCGGCTTGCGAAACGCCGCCCCGCCGACGCTACGAAATCCGCAGCGAAAGCGACCCAACACGCACACGTTCCATTGACCCGGCGCTAAGATCGACGCATGAATGATCCGACCTATTCCGCCGTCTGCAGGCATCCCGCCAACGATATCGGCCGCGACTTCGTCGTCGGCGATCTGCATGGCTGCGTCGATGCGCTGCGCTATCTTCTGAGCGAGATCGGCTTCGACGGCTCGCGGGACCGCCTCTTTTCGGTCGGCGATCTGGTCGACCGCGGCACGGATTCGCTCGCGGCCGTCGAGCTGATCGACAAGCCGTGGTTCTATCCGGTGCTCGGCAATCACGAGGATTCGCTGATCGCGGTGGCGGCGGGCCAGATGCGTCGTCAGTCGTGGTACGCCATCGGCGGCGCGTGGGCCGAGACGCTTCCCGACGTGCAACTCGCCGCGCTCGCCACTCGGCTCTCGACGCTGCCGCTCGTGCGTGTCGTGGGCGAGGGCGCGCGGCGCTTCAACGTGCTGCACGCGGAATTCTTCGGCAGCGACGCCGATCTAGACGTGGGCGTATTCTCGGAAGACACGCGCAGCCAGATGCTGTGGGGTCGCAGCCTCGCGCTCGGCAACGCGGACCCGTCGCGCCAGCGCGGGCTTTCGCCGACGTACTGCGGCCACACGCCGATGCGCGCGGTGCGGCAAATCGGCTCGCAGATCTATGTCGATACCGGCGCGTTCGCCGCCGAAGGACGACTGACCATAGTGGAAGTGGGCAGCGACGAAATCTGGTCGGTGAAGGAACGCTGGGCGGCGTCGGAAGGGGCGCGTGAACTCGCGTTGCCTTGAGCGTCGCGCTCGGAAGATAGCGCGGCACGAGCATTTCGATACCGGCGCGTTCGCGGCGCAAGGACGGCTGACCATAGTGAGGTCGGCGGCGACTAGATCTGGTCGGTCAAGTAACGCTGGGCGGCGTCCGAATGCGCGCGCGAACTCGCGTTGCCTTGAGCGTCGCACTCCGAGAATAGCGCGCGGCACGGCCGTTTCGACACCGGCGCGTTCGCGGCGCAAGGACGGCTGACGATCGTGGAAGTCGGCAGCGTCGACATCTGGTCGATCAAGGAGCGCTGGGCGGCGTCCGAAGGGGCGCGTGAACTCGCGTTGCCTTGAGCGTCGCGCTCGGAAGATAGCGCGGCACGAGCGTTGCTCGGAATCTCGCCACGAACCAAAAGCAACGAGTCGAGGCACGCAGTGGCGAGGATCGGACGCAACGCTGGACAAAACGCCGCACGCAGCGGCGGCAACGGGGCCGCGGACGAACCGCGCAGCGCGCAGAACGTTCTTGCGCAGTCGCTCGCGGAAGAGCTTCCGCCCGGCCTGCGTTACGTGGACGATTCCCGGCGCGGCTACACGCGCGAATGGATCGACGGCGCGTTCGTCTACTTCAACACGCAAGGCAAGCGCATCGAGGATGAAGCCGAAATCCGGCGCATCAACGCGCTCGCCATTCCACCCGCTTACGTCGATGTCTGGATCTGCCCGGACTCGCGCGGCCATTTGCAGGCGACAGGCCGCGATGCGCGCGGCCGCAAGCAGTATCGCTATCACCCGCAATGGCGCGAAACGCGCGACGCCAACAAGTACGAACGCATGCTCGCGTTCGGCGCGGTGCTGCCGAAGCTGCGCGCCCGCGTGTCGCGCGATCTCGCACTCGACGGCATGCCCCGCGACAAGGTGCTCGCCACGGTCGTCCGCTTGCTCGATACGACGCTCATTCGCATCGGCAGCGAGGAATATGCGCGCGAAAACCGCTCTTACGGACTGACGACGCTGAGAAAGCGCCATCTGAAGGTGTCGTCGGGCACGCTGCGCTTCAAGTTTCGCGGCAAGAGCGGCATCGAGCACGACGTTGCCGTGAGCGATGCGCGCGTTGCCCGCATCGTCAAGCGCTGCATGGATTTGCCGGGGCAAGACCTCTTCCAGTATCTCGATGCCGATGGCGAGCGGCACTCGGTCAGTTCGTCCGACATCAACGATTATCTGCGCGAGATCACCGGCGCCGATTTCACCGCGAAGGATTACCGCACGTGGGCGGGCAGCGTGTTCGCGCTGGCGGCGCTGCGCAAGCTGCAATGGGAGACGGTGACGGAAGCGCGCAAGCATGTGGTCGGCACGATCAAGGAAGTGTCGCAACTGCTCCGCAATACGCCGGCGGTGTGCCGCAAGTGCTATGTGCATCCGGCTGTGATCGAGGCGTTCGAGGCGGGCGAACTCGCCGAGGCGCTGCCCGCGTCGCGGCGGCACGGGCTCAAGACGGACGAGGCCGCGCTCGTCATCTTTCTGGAGAAGGACGCGAAGCGCCGCGCCCGCGAGGCGGCCCGCGCGAACCGCAAGGGCGCAGCAGCGAGCGACGCGCGGCTCACAGGGCTGCTCGCGGAGTCGAGCAAGAAGGCGCGCGCAGGCGCGCTGAAGGGCAGCGCGAAGGGCGCGGCGGCGCAGGCGCTTCAGACGGTCGCGCGCAAGACGTCGCCGAAAGCCGCGCGGCCCGCGACGAAGAAGCTGTCGCGCACGCGCAGTTCGACGGCCGTCGCGATCAACTAGCCCGAAGCTAGCCCACCTGGTTCAGTTCGAACACGCAATCGATTGCGTGACCGTTCCAGTTGTATTCGAGATACGCGGCGTGATGACAGTCGCGCAAGAGCGTCGTGCGCAGCGCGGCGAGACATTCGCCTTGCGGATCGCGCACTGACGGATAGACGATGCCCGGCGCGCCCGCTGCCCGCACCGCCCGGCCGAGCGCCATGCCGGGCGCGTAATCGTCCGGCGCGAGGATCTGCGGATTCAGCCCCGCCTGCGCTATGCGATCGCCCCTCACATCCACGACTTCGCCGCGCGCCGTCACGCGGTAGAGCCGCATCTGCTGACGCAGCGGCGCTTCCTTCGTCGCGCCGAGAAAGAGGCCGGCGTGATAGCGCGTCTCCGCAATTGCGGTCTGCCGGTCGCGGGCGCAATAGAACACGCCGTAGCTGCCGTCCGAGAAACGGCTGCCGTTCGGGTTCAGATGCGTGAAGGCCGCCATGATCGGGCCGCAGCCGGGCCCGAAACAACGTTCTTCCGGCGGCACGAGATCCAGTTCGCCGACTTCGGTGCGCAGGCGGTCGTTGGTCATGGCTTCGAGCGCGTAAAGCGCGTCGAAATCTTGCGGCGATGCCACCCGGTCGAAGAGATTCACGGCGGGAAAGCGAGTCGGAATCACGCGATACGCCGGCGACCAGTCCAGCTCGGCGTGTGGCCAGCGGTCCCGCCAGTTCGATACAGCCTGAGTGCCCGTCACGCCCAGCCGCCTCGCATTGCGTCGAGATATTGCCGGACGGCGACCAGATCGCTGACATTGCCCGCGAGCATGCGTTCGAGCGCCGGCCGCCCGCCGAATGAGGGCGCGGTGTTCGGACGCTTGACCCAGGTGTCGGCGGCCTGCGGATCGGGCAAGAGGATTTGCAGCGCCTTGTAGATGCCGAGAATCAGCGACAGGCGTTCGAGCGTGTCGCGCCCGACGCGCGCGGCTTGCGGCGCATTCTTCCACTTGAAGAAGGTCGACCGCCCCGGTTTGCCGAGCAGGACGATTTGTTCGTCGGCTGAGAGTGACCACGCTTCCGCGATCTTGAAAAAGGCGCGCAGGCCGGCAGCGGACAGGTCGCCGAGATCCGGCGCGGGACGCGGCGCCGGTTGGCCGGCCGCCGACGATGCGGCGCGTGCGGCATGAGGCATGTCGTTAAGTCTCCAAAGGAACCTTTAACGCATGTTAGTCCATCTATGGATTTATACAAGATAAATCTAGCTTCGACGCGCCGTTCGTGCGGTCAGTCATCGTCGTCGGCGGGACCGTAGCAACGGCCCGGCGTGTGAGATTGAAGCGCATCCGCGATATCGGACGGCGTGCAATCGGCCCGCAACACGCGCCGCTGCACGCGCGGATCGCTCTTCAGCGTCCATTCGACGGTGCGGTACGGCTCGCCCCAGGGCGGCTCGATGGGCGCGGACAGGCGGCAGCGGCTCAACTTGAGCGCCGTATGGCGGCGCATGGCGCGGGCGAGGTTGGCGAAAGGGCGCGCGGCGGGGTTGGCGGACATGGCACATTCCTCACGTGGATGCCCGGCTGTGGGCGGCCGGGCGTGATCGCGCATCGAGTGTGTGCGCCGACAATTAAGCCCGGCTTAATCCGGATCCGCCGCGTGTGATATGCGGCAAAACGCCGCTCCTCGCGCGTTCTGCAATGCGCTGCTTCTCCGGTCAATAGTCCCTTCGGCATTTTCGCCACGCGGTGCATCGCCTGTTTGCCGGCCCGTCGCATTACTGTATATTCGTACAGCTTGTCTGCAACAAGGAGCTTGCCGATGATCTCCCGCAATGATTCGCTCGAAGCTGCCGCGCTCGAACGCTTCATGCGCGCAAGCCGCGCCGTGGACGCCGCCTTCGACGCCACGCGAGGCGAGCCGCAGTTTGAAGAGGGCACGCAGTCCGTCGCGCGGTCGCTCGCGCGCCTCGACGCCGCGCTACGCGAACTGGAAACCTCCGAACGCACGCTCGACGCAATCCTGGCGCGCAGCGCGCGTCGGGGTCACTGAGGTGCATCTAATACTCAACCGATGGAGCGCAACGAATTGAAACTCGCATTCCTGACGATGGCTTTCGTGCTCGGAACGTCGCCGGTCGTGGCGGCGCAGCGGTACACGGAAGTCTGGAATCCGCCGGAAGCGAAGTCGCAATCGGCTAAGAGCAAGGCGAAGACGCACGCCGCATCGCGGACGGTCGCGAAGAAGAAGGCCCGAAGCGTGGCGGCGGTCAAGCAGATCGCCGACAAAGCTGCCATCGAGGCACCGACGGTCGCGCCGCGCGCGAAGGCTGCGTCGCCCCGACAGACGGAGCCTGTCATTCCCCGCAAGATCGAGCCGAACGGCCAGGTCATGCAGGTTTGAACCACACTGCATCAAACGAAGAAGGGCGCTCGGTCGAGCGCCCTTCTTTTTTGCAGCGAGGCGGCGGACGCTTGCGGCGCCCGCCCGATGTCATATGCGGCCCATCAACAACAGAACGATCACGACGATCAACACGACGCCGAGAATTCCGCTGGGTCCGTAGCCCCAGCTTCGGCTGTGCGGCCAGGACGGAATGGCGCCGATCAACAGCAGAATCAGGATGATGAGCAGGATGGTTCCGATCGTCATTTGACTTCTCCTTATAAAAGACCGCGCGACCATCCGGCTCGACGTGCACCTCCCAACCCGCTACACGTCTTAGCGCAGCGGCATCCAAGCCGCTGGCCGTCCGGCGTTGCGATCGACAAGGAGCAAAAAGCAAGGCCCGTGCCGACGTCGGCGCGGGCGCGGCAGCAAGGCGCCGCACGCGTACGCAAGGCTGCGTGCGACGATGCCGATTGTCAAAATGAAAGACGGGGTATCGGCGCGCGCAAAATTTTCAAAGCGAAACGCGCGCGCCCGGCCGTGCGTCAGAACAGTCCGCGGAATGCCCAGAAGAGCGCGCCGGCTAGCGCGATCGAAACGGGCAGCGTGAGCAGCCAAGCGAGCGCCAAACTGCGGACGGTTCGCCATTGCAGGCCGGAGCCGTTGGCGGCCATCGTGCCCGCGACGCCGGACGACAGCACATGCGTCGTGCTGACGGGCAGGCCGTAGACGTCGGCGGCGCCGATGGTCAGCATCGCGACGAGTTCCGCCGACGCGCCTTGCCCATACGTCAGGTGCGTCTTGCCGATGCGTTCGCCCACCGTCACGACGATGCGCTTCCAGCCGACCATCGTCCCGAGCCCGAGCGCCACGGCGACCGCTACTTTCACCCACGTCGGAATGAACTTCGTCGCGTGATCGAGTTGATGCTTGTAGTTGTCGAGCACGGCGACGTCGGCAGGCGCGAACGCGGGCGACTTCTGCTTCTCCATCACGCGCAGGGCTTCGGACGCGATGTACATCTCGTTTCGCACGTTGCGGACGTTGCCTTGCGGCACGGAGGCGATCGTCTCGCTGGGGCGGATCTGCGATTCGATCGAACCGATCAGTGCCTTCAACGAGGCGATGGTGTCCGGCGCGAGCGTCTTCGTCTGCACGAACTTCTCGACCTGCGCGCGCGCGTCCGGCGCCGCAGACGCGCCGCCGCTGTATCGCTGGAGCGTTTCGGTCGCGCTGCGGCTCACCGCGAGGAACGTCTGCGTCTCGGCAGGCGTGACGGCCTTGTTGAGCGCGTAGGCCGTGGGCACCGTGCCGATAAGGATCAGCATGATGAGGCCCATGCCTTTCTGGCCGTCGTTGGAGCCGTGGGCGAACGACACGCCGGTACACGTCAGGATCAGCAGGCAGCGAATCCAGAACGGCGGCGGCGTGTTCTTCTTCGGCTCCTGATAGAGCTCCGGCACGCGCACGACGAGCTTCAGCACGTACAGCAGAAAGCCTGCGAGCACGAAACCGACGAGCGGCGAGAACAGCAGCGACTTTCCGACCGACACCGCCTGGCTCCAGTCGACGCCCGATGTGCCGTTGCTTCCGTGCAGCATCTGACTCATGAGGCCGACGCCGATGACCGAGCCGATCAGCGTGTGCGAACTCGACGACGGCAGCCCGAGCGCCCACGTGCCGAGATTCCAGATGATCGCCGCGATCAGCAGCGCGAAGACCATCGCAAACCCTTGCGAACTGCCGACGCCGATGATCAGTTCCACCGGCAGCAACTGAAGGATGCCGAACGCCACAGCGCCGCTCGAAATCAGCACGCCGATGAAGTTCCACGCGCCGGACCACACGACGGCCAGATTCGGCGTCAACGAGTGCGTGTAGATGACGGTCGCGACGGCGTTGGCCGTATCGTGGAATCCGTTCACGAACTCGAAGCCGAGCGCGATGACGAGCGCGATGCCGAGCAGAAGGTAGGGAAACACCGACGATTCGCGCACCGGCGCGAGATCCTCGAACAGGTGCAGGATGCAATACACGACGCCCGCTCCGATGGCGAGCAAGAACAACAGAAACGCGAAGCGTTGCCCTGGCGTGCGGCCTTGCGTTTGCGGAAAGACAACCTGGTTCATGGCGCGTCCTTGAGGCGAGGAACTCCGGCAATGTCGAAGCAATAGGCCGGCGAGGGGAAAAGGTCATGTTTCATGGCGCGTGTGTCGTTTTCATGACTCTCGGAACAATTCCTATTTCCTCTGACGTGTCGCTTCGGGAACGTCTATGGGCACCCGCTCGCGCGCCAAGGGCGTCGATATAATTCGGCGGCACGTTTCGCGCATTCCGTCACTCGAGAGGCGACCGATGACCGAGGAAACACCGCCCGCCGTCCCCGAACCGCTCGAGTTCGGCGGCTCGGTCTGGGTGAAAAGCGGTGGCGAAACGCTCGGCGGCGCGGCGCGCATCGCGCTGCTGGCCGCGATTCGCGATACCGGATCGATCACGTCGGCCGCGAAACGCGTCGGCATGAGCTACAAGGCGGCGTGGGACGCCGTGGATACGATGAACAACCTCGCGGGCGAGCCGCTCGTGGCCAGCGCGACCGGCGGCCGGGGCGGCGGCGGAACGAGGCTGACTGCGTCGGCGCTGCGGCTCATCGACACCTATCACGCGGTCGAGCGCGAGCATCGCAAGTTTCTTGAACACGTGGGCGAGGCCATCGAAGGCTTCGACCGCGATTGGCGGCTTATCGGGAGATTGGGGATGAGAACGAGTGCGCGGAACCAGCTGGCCGGCAAGATCACGAAAATCACGCGCGGCGCGGTGAATGACGAAGTGGAACTCGGCTTACCGGGCGGTCAGACCATCGTCGCGGTCGTCACGCATGAGAGCACGGAGGCGCTCGGCCTTCAGCAAGGCAGCGACGCGTTCGCGCTCATCAAGGCGTCGTGGGTGATGCTGATGGTAGACGCGCCCGCGAAGCTGTCGGCGCGCAACCAGCTGCGTGGGACCATTGCCAGCGTGACGCGCGGCGCGGTCAACGCCGAAGTGACGCTCGCGCTCGACGAGTCGACGACCGTCACTGCGATCATCACGAATCAGAGCGCGGAGGCGCTTGGGCTGGCCGAGGGCCAGAAGGCTGTCGCCGTCGTCAAGGCGTCGAGCGTCATCATCGGCGTGAACGACTGACGCGTTTTCCGTTGCATCACGCGGCAACGGGCTCGCGCGGCGCGTACAGTTCGGCGCGCCGGTCGGGCACGCGATAGATCTTCGCCTTCCAGCGCGCCCGAACGTACGGGCGCTCGTGGCCCGATAATCCGAGCGCAATCTCGGTGATCCAGTGCTGCGTCGGCACCGGCACGCCATGCAGCGCGACGACGACCGCGCCGAGGCTTGCCACGACGGGCGTGGGCGAGAGCTTCCCGGCTTCCGCTTTCCACGCGATGCTCACGAAAGCGATTGCCACCGCGGCGCCGAGCGCGCAGCCCGCGACGACTTCCGATACCGAATGCGCGTTGACCACCACGCGCGACCCGCCGATAAGCGCGCCCAGCAGCAGACCGACGCCAACGCCGCCCGCGCGCAACGGGCCGCGCGCCGGCAGCAGCGCGACGAAGAGCGCCACGGGGAGCACCGCGGTTGCCATGTAAGCGTGGCCGCTAATGCCCGTGAAGTCGATATTGCGCACGCCGATTCCCCAGCCGATGAACGCGATCTTGCTCAGCGCGACGCATGCGCTGCCCGCGCCGAGCAGCGCGAGCCATTCCAGCGTGTACTTCCAGCGATAACCCAGCGCGAGCCACGCGGCAGCGGCGAGCCCGACCGGCAGCATGACGCCGACGCTGCCGAGGGCGGTGATGCTCAACCAGAGCGAAACGGGAATTTCGACGTTCATCAGGAGCAATAGGAATAGCAGTTGCTGCGTTGCGGCAGCGGTTACGCCGGTAAGCGGGTTGGAGCAGCAGTATACCGGTTGGGAGGAAGACGAAATTTTGGCCGTCACTTAGCCAACAAATTCGCCCAATTCTCTTCAACTTCTTTCTTCTGCCGTCAAGGCCGCACATTACGACGATGCACCGAGGCGTGCGAATGAGCGCATCATCCTGATTAGTGGTATTGTGCACTGCAACACGACGCGTCAAGCGCGCGTATTTGAAACACGCTTTAGGAGAACCAGCCGAATGTCGAAGAGCCTTACCAAACTATGGTTGCGTGGCTTGAGACGCCTGGTCGCGGTTCAAGTCGAAGGCATCCGCCCGCCCAAGTCGCGCCCCGCAGCGAAGCCCGCGCGTTCGAAAACCGTACGATCGAAGCTCAAGTCGGGTGCCGCCGCGAAGGCCGCGGCTTTCGCGCCCGCTGCCCGTCGCCCCGAAACGCGCGAATCCCGCGTGCGGCCGCGTGCGTCCGCATGGGCGCGCGGCAAGTGGGATCGCTCGTATCATTCCGCCCCGCCGACCGCCGGCCGGTTCGTCAACCACCTTTCCTACGCGTTGTACGTGCCGCCGAGAACCGGCCTCGGCCGCATGCCCGTCGTGGTGATGCTCCACGGCTGCAAGCAAAGCGCCGACGACTTCGCGCAAGGCACGCGCATGAATCTCCTCGCGGACAAATACGGCTTCGCGGTGCTGTACCCGGAGCAGTCGAAGCATGACCATCCGCATCGCTGCTGGCGCTGGTACGACGATTCCGACAGCGGCGGCGGCGGTGAGGCAGCGTCGATCGTATCGCTCATTCGCGCGACGGTCGCCGAGCACGATTTCGATCCCGAACGCGTCTACCTCGCGGGCATGTCGGCGGGCGCGGGACTCGCGGCGCTGCTCGCAGTCCGCTATCCGGATTTGTTCGCGGCGGTCGGGCTGCATTCGGGCGTCGTTTTCGGCGAGGCGAACTCGGCGATCGGCGCGATGGACGTCATGCGTCGCGCAAGCCGCACCGACCCGGTGACGGTGATCGACGCGGCGCTCGACGTGCGCGACTATCCGGGCATGCCGGCAGTCATCATCCACGGCGAACTGGATTCGGTGGTGTCTGCCGAGAACGCCGAGCAACTGACGCAGCAGTTCCTTCGGCTGAACGGCTTCATCGACGCAGCGGGCAAGCCGCGCGCCGGCGAAGTGCGGGAGGAAACGCATGCCGACGGCGTCGTGCGCGACTTTTTCAAGAACGGGCGGCGCGTCGTGAAGACGTCGATCGTGCGCGGGCTCGGCCATGCGTGGGCGGGCGGCGACGACACCGTGGCCTTCCATTCGTCCAAGGGGCCGGATTCATCCGCTGTGTTGTGGGAGTTCTTCAAGCATCAGCGCCGTTCCAGCGAGGCCGCGCGGGCGGCGTTCGTCGCCTGAACGCGGCGGCTTCGTTTCAGGTGTTGCAATTTCGTCTTTAGTATCAGCGTTCTAGCGGTAAATGCTGGCGCTGGCTCAGGGATTACCCTATAATCACGCTTATAGGTAGTTACCCCAGTATCCAGCGAGGCCAATCATGTTCCTGCTTTCCCGTATTTTCCTGTTCCTGACCAAGACCGCTGAAGAGCGTGACCGCGAGCGTGATGACGCGTACCTCGCTGAAGCCACCGACATCTACGATCTCGAATATCGCATGAAGAAGTTGGACCAGCGTGCCGCAGCACGTCATCCGTCGTGGATGGCGAACTGAGTCGTCCCTCGGCGCGAGCTTGAGTCGATGTGAAAAAGCCGGCATTCAGCCGGCTTTTTTGTTGCCTTTTCGCCGCATTCGCGCGCCGCCTTCAGCGTCCCGAGGCGCCGGACGTGTTCGGCAGGTCGGGCGCGTCAGGCGTCTGCACGCCGAAGCAGCCGCGATACGTCGCGTAGAACGAGCAGTACAGCGCGGTGGTCACGAGAATCGACGCCGGCATCAGCACCGCGAACGCCATCTCCTGTCCGACGCCCAGCGCCTGCATCAGCGCGGTCAGGCCGAAGGAAATAGCGAGCGCCACCGCGATCCATAGGACGCCGTACAGGATGAACGCGCCGCGATTGCGCCAGCAGGAAACGAGGCTGAAGAAGAGCGCCTTCGCGGTCGGAACCTCGTGCCATGCAATCAGAATCGGCGAGAACCAGAAAAGCATGGCGACCGGCAGATAACACGCCATGGCCACCAGCACGGCCAGCGGACTGAAGCCGGCCGCGACGGTCTCCGGGTCGCCAGACGGCGCGTTGCCCATCATCAGATTGAGGAGCGCGCCGCCATCCACCAGGGCGGAGATGCCGAAAATGCCCGCCATCGCGACGACATACAACGCGCCCAGCACCAGCAAGCGGCGCGCGACCACGCCTCCGTACGAGCGAAATCCGTCGACGAGGATGGTCGGCCAGACGGGCTTGCCCGCGATGGTGTTCCGGCACGCGGCCATGAAACCCACGGCGACGCCAGGAATGAACAAGAGCGGCAGCAACGGACCGACGAGCGGCACGCGCGAAATCAGCGTCATCACGAACAAATAGGCGAAGAACACCGTGAGGAACGCAAACGGGTTGCGGCGGAAGAGCCAGATGCCCTGGCGAAACCACACGTAGCCGGTTTTGGCGGGAACTTCGATGAGTCGCATGAGGAGTCGCTGAATTACCGTTGGGCGGAAGAGGACGCGGCTTGGACGCGCTCGCGCAGAATGCGCTCGAAATGGCCGGGATCGTGCGCCTTCAGCATCTGCGCTTCGCGCGGACGATGAAAGTCATAGAGCCGCGACACCCAGAAACGCATGGCGCCCGCGCGGAGCATGTCGTTCCAGTGGCGTTCCTCGGCCGGCGTGAAAGGGCGCACGGTTTGATAGGCGCGCAAAAGCGCATCGACGCGGGCCGCATCGAGCGCGCCGGTCGTCAGGTCGACGCACCAGTCGTTCACGGTCACGGCCACGTCGAACAGCCACTTGTCGACGCCCGCGAAATAGAAATCGAAGAAGCCGCCGAGCCGCGCGTGCTCGCGGCCATGCGCGAACAGCACGTTGTCGCGAAAGAGGTCGCAATGGCACGGGCCGGCGGGCAGCGCCGCGTAATCGGCCGAGGCGAAAAAGGCGGTCTGATGCGCGAGTTCGGATTCGATCAGTTCGCGCTGGCTGTCGCTCAGGAAATCGATGATGGCCGGCACATTCTCCTGCCACCACGGCAGGCTGCGCAGATTCGGCTGATGCCGCGGGAAGTCGCGTCCCGCGAGATGCATGCGCGCGAGCATGTTGCCGACCTCGATGCAATGCGCGGGCGTCGGCGCCAGTTCGGGCGCGCCTTCGAGCTTGGTGACGATGGCGGCCGGCTTGCCGCGCAGCATGCCGAAGAGCGAGCCGTCGGAGCGCGGCATCGGATCGGGAACCGGCACGCGATGCGAGGCGAGATGGCGCATCAGATCCAGATAGAACGGAAGCTGCGTGGCCGTCAGATTCTCGAAGATCGTCAGCACGTATTCGCCGTGCGTGGTCGTGAGGAAGAAGTTGCTGTTTTCGATGCCCGATTGGATGCCGCGAAATTCGACGACATCGCCGAGATCGTAATGTTGCAGCCAGTCGCCGAGCTCGGCGTCAGTGACGGGAGTGAATACGGCCATGCAGGAAACGTCGGTCTGGTTGATTGGCCCGCGCGGGGCCGAATGACGAAGCCCGCTCACGGAGAGCGGGCTCGAAGCTATCTTACTTGACTCAATAACGCAGATTCACGGACGGCAGGCGCGTGCTCGCGCGGCCGTTGTCGCGCACTTGCGGCGACGTATCCGCAGGCGCGCTCATCTGATAATGCGTGCCGAAATTCGAGTGGACGTTGATCTCGACAGGCTTGCCCTTGTCGCGGTACTCGGTGATCTCGGTTCCGTTCGGGCTCAGTTCGTGAAAGCTTGGCGTGCGCGGCGGCGAAATCTCGACCTTGGAGCTGACATTGGCGGGCGGCCGGTTGATGGCCTTCAGATCCGGAAGGCCCGCGGCTTCTTCCGCCGACATGGTGTGCTGAGCCGGTTGCGCCGCCGGCGGGTTCGCGTCGGATATCGGCTGCGCGAAGGCGCCAACGCTTGCGGCGGCGAGGACTGCCGCCGTCGAGACAGAAAGAAGCGGCTTCATGATAATTCTCCAGGGATGGCCGGATTCTAACAAACCCTATCGAAGCGTAACGGCCCGCGTTGCTTCGCGCGTGTCCGGCTTATCGGAAGGCGCGCGGTAGGGGCTTCATGGTCCGCGCTTTCTTCCGTGTTAATGTCGATTCATCGACAGGGCATTGAAGCACACGCACACAAAATCATGACAAACGACCGCACTCAAACCACGCAAGGCACGCCGGCCAACGATTTCCCGACCGAATCCTTCGATGACCCGGTCGCCGCCGTCACGCGCCTTTCCGCCATTTACGAAGCGAACACCGCATTTCTGCGCGACGCCTTCGCGCGATACCGGCGCAACGAGCAATTCACGCATCGGGTGCGCGCGTGCTATCCGTTCGTGCGAGTGCGAACGGAGCTGAACACGCACATCGACTCGCGCCGCTCGTACGGCTTCGTCGCGGGGCCGGGCATCTTCGAGACGACGCTCACGCGGCCCGATCTCTTCGGCGACTACTACCGCGAGCAGTTGCGCCTGCTCACGAAGAATCATCACGTGGGCATCGAAGTGGGCGTGTCGGCGCAGCCCATTCCGATTCACTTCGCGTTTGCGGAAGGCATTCACCTCGAAGGCGATCTCGACCGCGACCGCCTGCTCGCGATGCGCAACGCGTTCGATACGCCGGATCTCGCGTTGCTCGACGACCGCATCGTCAACGGCACGTACGAGCCGGGACCGGGCGAGCCGCATCCGCTTGCGCTGTTCACGGCGGCGCGCGTGGATTTTTCGCTGCATCGGCTGCGCCATTACACGGCGACGTCGCCGACGCATTTTCAGAACTACGTGCTCTACACGAACTATCAGTTTTACATCGACGAGTTCGTGAAGCTCGGCCGCACGCTGATGTCGCGCGCCGACGACGAAGAGACGCGCGCGTATCGCAGCGAATATTCGTCGTTCGTCGAGCCGGGCGATGTCATCACGTACAACGCGAATCTCGGCGAGCAGCCCGACGAAGGCACCGCGCTGGCGCGTTTGCCGCAGATGCCCGCCTATCACCTGAAGCGCGCGGCCGGCAGCGGCATCACGATGGTCAATATCGGCGTGGGGCCGTCGAACGCCAAGACGATTACGGATCACATCGCGGTGCTGCGTCCGCATGCGTGGGTCATGCTCGGCCATTGCGCGGGCCTGCGCAACACGCAGCGTCTCGGCGACTATGTGCTCGCGCATGGCTATGTGCGCGAAGATCACGTGCTCGATGCCGATCTGCCGCTCTGGGTGCCCGTGCCGGCGCTCGCGGAAGTGCAGGTCGCGCTCGAAAAAGCGGTGGCGCAGGTGACGCAACTGGAAGGTGTCGAGCTCAAGCGCGTCATGCGAACGGGGACGGTCGCGAGTGTCGATAACCGCAATTGGGAGCTGCGCGATCATCGCGAGCCGGTGCAGCGCTTGTCGCAAAGCCGCGCGATTGCGCTCGATATGGAAAGCGCGACCATCGCCGCGAACGGATTCCGCTTTCGCGTGCCGTACGGGACGTTGCTATGTGTATCGGACAAGCCGCTGCACGGTGAACTGAAGCTGCCGGGGATGGCGGACCAGTTCTATCGCGCGCAGGTGGATCAGCACTTGCAGATCGGCGTGAAAGCGATGGAACTGTTGCGGATGAACGGCTTGTCGAGGCTGCACTCTCGCAAGTTGCGGAGTTTCGCGGAGGTGGCGTTTCAGTAATATAGGGCGCTCATCGGGGACGTTATCGAGCGTTGACGTTCCCCGTTTCCGCCACTTTGATGAGGATGTCTCGCTCGTAGGCGTACCACGCGGCGAGGCATGGCTTGTCCAAGCATCGTTGCTGCCGGTAGTTCCACTGCTTTCGAAGTCGTTCGGTAAGCGCAGCCTGATCGGTGACAATGCTTCGGACCTGCTGGACCAACTGTGCAAGAAGTAAGTCAGCGCTAGCTAACTCCGCGTCGTGGCAGACCAAATACTCCGGCGTCGAAAGAGCTTTCTTGCAGTCGAAGCTCGTTTGATAGGTGCGTGTATCAAGAAACGGAGCTTGACGCATTAATTCCTCCTCGTAGCGCTTTTCTTCGAGGAACGGAACTCCGCGTGCTGCCGCCGCATTCTTTGAAAGCTTGAACGATTCAATGACGTTTACGACTGTTTGCACGTCGCGCTTGCGATTTGCATCGGCTAGAACGTCAGCGATCGTCGACGCTCCTTCATTCCATTGCAGATAGGTCTTCCAGTCGGGATCATGGGCGATTTGATCAAGGTCAGGTTCTTGTTGCGTTAGATCGGCTACGAACTGCTGCTGAGGATCAGGCATGGCCTTGACAGGGGAGGTGTCGTCCTGCGACTTTCCTGGACCTTCCGTTGCCGTCTCGTCCGTACGACTTGGTGGCGAGTCGGTTCTCGGGACGGATGACTGCGCGGGGCTGGCAATCGGCGATATTTGTTGCGGCGTGCCGGGAAATGCGCTGCTCAATTGAACCACGGCTACGACGGCGAGAGCGACCGCGCCGAGCCCTGCGCTTGCCCACAGCACGGTCATGCGCCACAGAGAGAATCGGTCTGCTTTTCTACGTGTTGAGAAGGCCCAGACTGTGCACACGATGGGAGAGAACCTGATAATCCCTGTCGCCGCTCCGACCGCTACTGCCGTCGGCTCTCCTACATCGCCAGCTAAGACCGAGGCGACGAGGCGAGAGTTTAGGTGATGCGCGATTGCTTCCCACGCAAAAGCCCAAACTCCGGCTCCCACGAATGCGCAAATCCATAGGGCGGCGTTGAAAAGCTTGCTGTGTTTGATACTTGCCATGCTTCGCTCCGACTACAAGTGCCGGGGCAAAGCTTACATTCTGCAGAACTAATAATCGTGAAAATTGGTCAAGGGCCTGAGCCTCGACAAGCCGGAGAGGCGGACTGAAGCGCGCGGAGACACTGATTCAAAGCCTCCGCGCCCAACCTTCAGCCTTACAAATAAAACATCCGATCCTCGTCCGACTTACCCTCAGCCGGTTCTTCCACCTTCTCTTCGCGGTCTTCATAGAACCGCAGCACGGCATCGAGCACCTGATCCGGCTCGTCGATGACTTGCATCAGATCGAGGTCCTTCTCGCTAATCACGCCATTGGTCAACAGCGTTTTCTTGAACCAGTCGAGCAGCCCCGCCCAGAACTCCGCGCCGACCAGCACGATAGGCACATGACGCGACTTCTTCGTCTGGATGAGCGTGAGCACTTCGGCAAGTTCGTCGAGCGTGCCGAAGCCGCCCGGCATCACCACGACCGCATCCGAATTCTTCACGAACGTTACCTTGCGCGTGAAGAAGTGACGGAAGCGCAGCGAGATGTCCTGCCACTGATTGCCCGACTGTTCATGCGGCAATTCGATGTTCAACCCCACCGACGGCGACTTGCCCGCGTGCGCGCCCTTGTTGGCCGCTTCCATGATGCCCGGACCGCCGCCCGAAATGACGGCGAAGCCTGCATCCGAGAACTTTTGCGCGATTTCGATGGTGCGCTGATAGTACGGCGACTCCGGTTTCAGACGGGCCGAACCATAGATGCTGATGGCAGGGCGGATCTCCGAGAGGTACTCGGTCGCCTCGATAAACTCTGCCATAATCGTGAACATCTGCCACGACGCGCGGGCCTTCTTGGCTGTCGCGCGCTCTTGATCTGCGAGTGATCGCAGACTCGGAATCACTTTTCTCTTGTTCATAATGCCTGAAGAACTCAGTCTTGAAGGTAAGACCCTGCTATTGGTCGACGGTTCTAGCTACTTGTACCGGGCTTACCATGCGATGCCTGACCTGCGTGGTCCCGACGGCGGTCCCACCGGCGCACTGTATGGGATGGTGAACATGCTGCGGCGCCTTCGCCGCGAAATCAATGCAGAGTATAGCGCGTGCATCTTCGACGCCAAGGGTAAGACCTTCCGCGACGACTGGTACGCCGATTACAAAGCCAACCGTCCTTCGATGCCCGAAGACCTCAGCAAGCAGATCGAGCCCATCCATGTCGCCGTGCGCGCGCTCGGCTGGCCGCTCGTGATGATCGAAGGCGTCGAGGCCGATGACGTCATCGGCACGCTCGCCGTGCAGGCCGAAAAGCGCGGCATGAAGGTAATCGTGTCGACGGGCGACAAGGATCTGGCTCAGCTCGTGACGGATCATGTCACCCTCATCAATACGATGACCAACGAAACGCTCGATCGCGCAGGCGTCGTGAACAAGTTCGGCGTGCCTCCGGAGCGCATCGTCGACTATCTGTCGCTCATCGGCGATACGGTCGACAACGTGCCGGGCGTCGAAAAGTGCGGACCCAAGACCGCGCTCAAATGGCTTACCGCATACGAAACGCTCGATGGCATCGTCGCACACGCGAGCGAGATCAAAGGTGCGGTAGGAGACAATCTGCGCAAGGCTCTGGACTTCCTGCCGATGGCGAGAAAGCTCGTCACCGTGCACACGGAATGCGACCTCACTTCGCAGATCGACTCTATCGAAGAGACGCTGCAAACACGCCCTGAATCGCGCGACGAGTTGCGCGACGTGTTCCTGCGTCATGGCTTCAAGACCTGGCTGCGCGAAATCGAAATCGCGGATGCCGTCGAAGGCCCGACCGATACCCCACCCGCCGAAGTCACGGAGATCGTCCATCACTACGAGACCGTGCAGACGTGGGAGCAGTTCGATGCATGGCTCGCGCGCATCCAGGCCGCCGAGATCACCTCGTTCGATACGGAAACCACGTCGCTCGATCCGATGGTCGCGCAGATCGTCGGCCTGTCCGTGGCCGTCGAGCCGGGACATGCCGCGTACATTCCGGTCGCGCATCGCGGACCTGACGCGCCCGTGCAGTTGCCGCGCGATGAAGTGCTCGCGAAGCTCAAGCCCTGGCTCGAGGATGCATCGAAGAAGAAGGTCGGCCAGCATCTGAAGTACGACGAGCAAGTGCTGGCCAATCACGGCATCGAACTGAACGGCGTCGAGCACGATACGCTGCTGCAATCCTACGTGCTGGAGTCGCATCGTCCGCACGACATGGATAACCTCGCGCTGCGGCATCTGGGCGTGAAGACCATCAAGTACGAAGACGTGGCGGGCAAGGGCGCGGCGCAGATCGGCTTCGATGAAGTGGCGCTCGAGAAGGCCGCCGAATATGCAGCCGAAGACGCCGACGTGACGTTGCGCCTGCATCAGACGCTTTATCCGCAGGTCGCGGAAGAAGAAGGACTGCTGCGCGTGTATCGCGATATCGAAATGCCGACCGCGCGCGTGTTGCGCAAGATGGAGCGCAACGGAGTGCTGATCGACCGCGAGAAACTCGACGCGCAAAGCAACGAGATCGCGAAGCGCCTGATCGAATTACAGGCCGAAGCCTACGAGCATGCGGGCGGCGAATTCAATCTCGGATCGCCGAAGCAGATCGGCCAGATTTTCTTCGAGAAGCTGCAATTGCCCGTCGTGAAGAAGACGCCGAGCGGCGCGCCTTCCACGGACGAAGAAGTGCTGCAAAAGCTCGCAGAAGACTATCCGCTGCCGAAGGTGCTGCTCGAACATCGCGCGCTGTCCAAGCTCAAGTCGACGTACACGGACAAGCTGCCGCGCATGGTCAATCCGGCTACGGGCCGCGTGCACACGAACTACGCGCAGGCCGTCGCGGTGACGGGGCGCTTGTCGTCGAATGAACCGAATCTGCAAAACATCCCGGTGCGAACCGGCGAAGGCCGGCGCATTCGCGAGGCGTTCATCGCGCCGCCGGGCAGCAAGATCGTGTCGGCCGATTATTCGCAGATCGAACTTCGCATCATGGCGCACATTTCCGGCGATGCCTCGCTCATGCGCGCGTTCACGGCAGGCGAGGACGTGCACCGCGCGACGGCATCCGAAGTGTTCAGCGTGACGCCGCTCGAAGTGGACAACGACCAGCGGCGCATCGCGAAGGTCATCAACTTCGGCCTGATCTACGGCATGAGTTCGTTCGGTCTGGCGTCGAATCTCGGCATCACGCGCGACGCGGCGAAGCTCTATATCGACCGCTATTTCGCGCGCTATCCCGGCGTCGCCGCGTACATGGAAACCACGCGCGTGACGGCGAAGATGAACGGCTTCGTCGAAACCGTGTTCGGGCGGCGCCTGTGGCTGCCCGAGATCAATGGCGGCAGCGGTCCGCGCCGTCAGGCGGCCGAGCGTGCCGCGATCAACGCGCCGATGCAGGGCACCGCCGCCGACCTCATCAAGATGTCGATGATCGCGGTACAGGACTGGATCGAACAAGCGGGCATGCGCACGAAGATGATCATGCAGGTCCACGACGAACTCGTGCTCGAAGTGCCCGAGGAAGAACTGCCGGACGTGCGCAAGCGCCTGCCCGAACTAATGTGCGGCGTCGCCGAACTTAAAGTGCCGCTCGTCGCGGAAGTGGGCGTCGGCAACAACTGGGAAGAAGCACACTGAGGGCGACTGAGGGCGCGCTGAGCGGCCGGCATCGAGCATATGTCGTTCATGCGACGGCGGCGCTTGTGAATGCCGCGTCGCATCACGCACAATGAGGCAACGAGGCGAGCGGACAGCGCCGTGCAATCCATCAGGCAAAGGGAGAGCTCTTCATGCATCGCTTCATTATCGTCGGCGGCGGGGCGGGCGGTCTCGAACTCGCGACGCGTCTCGGTGACCGCTTCGGTTCGGGCGAAGGCAAGGCCGACGCGAAAACGGACGCCAAAGCGCCGCGCGCGCAGATCACGCTCGTGGACCGCAATCCTACGCACATCTGGAAGCCGTTGTTGCACGAAGTCGCGGCGGGCAGCATGGACCCGTTCACGCAGGAACTCGAATACGCGGCGCAGGCGCTGTGGCACGGCTTCGAGTTCCAGCAGGGCGAGATGATCGGCCTGAACCGCGCGGCAAAGCGCATCACAATAGGCGCGCTGCGTGACGACGAAGCCGGTGAACTGTTGCCCCAGCGCGAACTGGAATACGACACGCTCGTGATCGCGATCGGCAGCACGACGCATTTCTTCGGCGTCGAGGGCGCGCAGCAGTATTCGATCGCGCTCGATACGGTCGGTCAGGCGGAGCTTTTTCGCAAACGGCTGATCGCCGCGTGCATGCGCGCCGAGCACGTCGTGCCCGAACTGGCCGTCGAAGGGCCGGCGCAGGAGCCGGTCGTCGTCGAAGCCGCGCCGCGCATTCAGATCGCGATTGTCGGCGCGGGCGCGACGGGCGTCGAACTGTCGGCGGAACTGCGCAACACCGCGCAAGTGCTGTCGGCGTACGGCTTGCACAAGCTCGATCCGAAGAACGACATCGGCATCGTCCTGATCGAAGCGGGGCCGCGCATTCTGCCGGCGTTGCAGGAGCGCGTGTCGACCGCCACGGCGGAACTGCTCACGAAGCTGGGCGTGAAGCTGATGACGGGCGAGACCGTCGCGCAGGTCTCGCGCGACTCGATCCGCACGGCGAGCGGCAAGATCATTCGCGCGGACCTGACGGTGTGGGCGGCCGGCATCAAGGCGCCCGCGGTGCTGTCGCAACTCGACGGCCTGCCGACCAATCGCCTCGGCCAGTTGATCGTGCGCCGCACGCTGCAAACCGAAATCGACGACAACGTATTCGCGCTCGGCGATTGCGCGGCCTGTCCGTGGCCCGGCAACGAGCGCAACGTGCCGCCGCGCGCGCAGGCGGCGCATCAGCAGGCGAGCTTTCTGTTCAAGGCGTTCGCGCGGCGCATGGACGGCAAGCCGCTGCCCGAATACACCTATCGCGATTTCGGCTCGCTCGTCTCGCTCGGACATTACAGCGCGGTCGGCAATCTGATGGGCGGGCTGATCGGCGGAAACATGCTGATCGAAGGGCTCTTCGCGCGCTTCATGTACATGTCGCTATACCGGCTCCATGTGGCTGCGCTGCATGGCTACGCGCGCATGGTGCTCGATACCTTCGCGCACTGGCTGCGCCGGTCCACCGCGCCGCGCGTGAAGCTGCACTGACGGCTTAAGCGCTTGCGGAACAAAGCTGTTTAGAATGGGCGGCGCGCGCGGTGTCGTGCGCGCCCGGGCGATGCGGCTTGCCGCCCGAACAGTCGTGTAGCGCCGCGCTGCGACGTTCCAGCGCGGTTTCCGGTTCAGTGCCATCGGTGCGGCTGTGGCTCGACACGCGAGCGAGCCGCATCGGCGGCGCGTTGGCGGCGCTTGCCGCAGGAGCTTCGTATGCTGAGTCCCGAAGTCGACAGCCTCATCCCGCGCGTTCCGTTCGATCGACGCACTTTCATCAAGGCCGCTTTCGGCACCGGCTTCGCGGCTGCGGTGCTGCCGGTCTCCGCGCAGACCATCCATACCGATGCCGACGGTCTCGAAGCCGGCGCGATCGGCGTGCGCGGCGCGGACGGCACGCTGATTCCGGCGTATCGCGCGCAGCCGCTCGGCAAGACGCATCTGCCGGTCATCATCGTGATCCACGAGATTTTCGGCGTGCACGAGCATATCGCCGATGTCTGCCGCCGCTTCGCCAAGCTGGGCTATCTGGCCATCGCGCCGGATCTTTATACGCGGCAAGGCGATGCGTCGGTGTATCCGTCGATTCAGCAACTCAACGATCAGATCGTCTCCAAGGTGCCGGATTCGCAGGTGCTCTCCGATATCGACGAGACAGTCAAATGGGCCGGCGAGCACGGCGGCGATCTCAAGCGGCTCGGCATCACCGGCTTCTGCTGGGGCGGGCGCATCACGTGGCTGTACGCGGAGCACAATCCGCGCGTGAAGGCGGCGGTCGCGTGGTACGGGCGCCTCGCCGGCAACAAGACGGCGAACTCACCGAGCAATGCGATCGACAACGCTGGCGAACTGAAGGTGCCCGTGCTCGGCCTATATGGACGGCAGGATCCGAGCATTCCGCAGGACACCATCGAGCAGATGAAACAGGCCATCGCGAACGGCCCGCCGAGCGCGCGCGGCTCGCAGTTCGTGGTCTACGACGACGCGCCGCACGCGTTTTTCGCGGATTATCGCCCGAGCTACCGCAAGGCCGACGCCGAAGACGGCTGGAAGCGCGCGCTCGCGTGGTTCCACGAGCACGGCGTCAAGTAAGACGGATCAGGCCTTCGCGCCGGTCGCGACGGGGCGGCCCGGATCGGCGCTCCATTCGCTCCATGAGCCCGGATAGAGCGCGGCGCCGTGCAGCCCGGCGATTTCCATTGCGAGCGCGTTATGGCACGCCGTCACGCCGGATCCGCATTGCAGCACCACGCGATCCGCGGGCGTCTCGCCGATGAGCGAGGCGAACGTTTCGCGCAGTTCGTGTGCCGTCTTGAAGCGGCCTTCCTGCGTCAGGTTGTTCTTGAAGAAGTGGTTCAGCGCGCCGGGAATGTGGCCGCCGACCGGATCGATCGTTTCGTTCTCGCCGCGATAACGGTCGGCGGCGCGCGCATCGATCAGCAGATGATCGCGCGTGCCGATACTGCGTTCGATCGCTCGCGCATCCACGGTCACTTGCAGCGGCTGGCCAGCCTTGAACGTGCCCTGCGCTTTCGGCGGCACGGCCGTGTCGAGCGGCTTGCCCGCAGCCTCCCACGCTTGCAGGCCGCCATCCAGCAACGCGACCGAATCATGCCCGAGCCAGCGCAGCAGCCACCACAGACGCGCGGCGTACATGCCGCCTTGCGCGTCGTAAGCGACGACTTGCTGGCCTTCGTTCAAGCCGAAGCTCGCGAGCTTCTCGACGAGCGCTGCGCGCTCCGGCAACGGATGCCGGCCGTTCGTGCCGGTTTTCGCGCCGGACAGGTCGCGGTCGAGATGCAGGTAATGCGCGCCGGGAATGTGGCCGGCGGCGTAGGCCGTTTCTCCGGCTTCCGGCGCGGCCAAATCGAAGCGGCAGTCGAAGACGAGCACGCTGCCGGGCGCGTCGGCGAGCCATTGGGCGAGATTGGCCGCTGAAATGAGCGTGGTGTAGTGAGTGTGCGGCATGGCGGCTCCTGATAGCTTCGGCACGGACTTCGAAGTGGATGAACGCCTAGTGTAAACAAGAAAACGGGCCCGAAAGCCCGTCTCTTGCGATGATGCGCTGCGCTCAAATGCTGCCGAGCTGATGCCGCAGGAACTCGTGGAAGTGCTGCATGCCCGATTCCATCGGACTTTGATACGGCCCGACCTGATTCTCGCCGCGCGACATGAGCGCGCGACGGCCCGCGTCCATGCGCTCGCCGATTTCATCGTCCTCGCGCGCCGTTTCCATGTACGCGGCGCGCTCGGCCTCGATGAACTCGCGCTCGAACAGCGCGATCTCCTCGGGGTAATAGAACTCGACGATGTTCGTCGTCTTCTGCGTGCCGCGCGGAATGAGCCACGACACGACGAGCACGTGCGGATACCACTCGATCATGAGACCGGGGTAGTACACCATCCAGATGGCGCCGAACTCCGGCGGCGCGCCGTTGCGAAAGCGCAGGACCTGGTCGTGCCACTTGCGATACGTCGGGCTGCCGGGCTTTTCCAGATTCTTGTGGACGCCCACCGTCTGCACGCTGTACCAGTCGCCGAATTCCCATTCGAGGTTGTCGCACGACACGAAACTGCCGAGACCCGGATGGAAAGGCGCGACGTGGTAGTCCTCCAGATAGACCTCGATGAAGGTCTTCCAGTTGTAGTTGCACTCGTGCACTTCGACGTGATCGAACATGAAGCCCGAGAAATCGAAGTGACGCGCCGTGCCGAGTTTGGCGAGATCGGCCGCGACGTTGCGGCCCTCGGCCTCGAAGAGCAGGCCTTGCCAGTTCTGTAGCGGCGTGGCGCCGAGATTGAGGCACGGTTTGTCGGCGAAATGCGGCGCGCCGAGCAACTGGCCGCTCAGATCATAGGTCCAGCGATGCAGCGGACAGACGATGTTCTCCGCGCTGCCGCGCCCGTTTAGCATGATGGCCTGACGGTGACGGCACACGTTGGACAGCAGTTCGATGTTGTTCTGCTGATTGCGGACGAGCACGCGCCCTTCGCCTTCGCCGGGAAGCGCGAAATAGTTCCCCGCTTCGGGGACCATGAGTTCGTGCCCGATATAGCGTGGACCTTGCTTGAAAAGTACGTCGATTTCGCGCGTAAGAAGCGCTTCGTCAAAGTAAGCCGTGACTGGCAGTTGACTATGAACAGCCTTCAACTGCAATGCATTGCTCAGATTGGACATTCCCACTCCCGATGAAGACGTGAAAGCAGTGAACAACCCAACCATCGAAGATTCGATTTAGGGAGCCCGCGATTATACCGAAATCCGCCTCGCCGGGGCGCATAAGGTCTTGATTTGGGTATAAATTGTCGCGAGAGTTCCTACAAATGCGCATTTAGCTGATTTTGCGCAAGAGTCGTTCCGCGCGCATGTCGTCCGCATGCCGCGCGGCGTGGCATCGCCGTGCGCGGGGGTCGCCGTCGCGTCGCGCGCACGGGATGCGGGTCGAAAAATCGGCTTTTGCCGTAGAATGTGCGACTTGGTTCCAATTTTCACCGCACATCCACGATTCATGGCGAAGACCGCAGAAGACGCAACAAGCGAAGAAGCGCGCGCCGATGCGCCGGGCGCGGACAGCTCGCCGCTTCCGCAGAATTACGAAGCGGCGCTGGCCGAACTCGAATCGCTCGTCGCGCGCATGGAAGAGGGCGCGTTGAGCCTCGAAGAATCGCTTGCCGCCTACCGCCGAGGCGCGGCGCTTGTCGGCTTTTGCCAACAACAGCTCGAAAAAGTCGAGCAGCAGGTTCGCGTGCTCGACGGCGAGACGCTCAAGCCGCTGCCCGGCGACGCAGAACGCGCGACGAACGACAACGGGGACGATCTATGACCTTCGAACAATGGATGCGCGCCACGCTCGACCGCGTCGAAACCGCGCTCGAGCACTATCTTCCCGGCACGGACGTCGCGCCGGCGCGTCTGCATGAAGCCATGCGCTATGCCGTGCTCGGCGGCGGCAAGCGCGTTCGTCCGCTTCTGGTTCACGCGGCCGGCGAACTGACGGGCGCGAGCGCGCAGGCCGTCGAAGCCGCGAGCGCCGCGCTGGAGATGATCCACGTCTATTCGCTCGTGCACGACGACATGCCCGCGATGGACGACGACGCGCTGCGTCGCGGCAAACCCACGGTACACATTCAATATGACGAAGCGACGGCGCTGCTCGTCGGCGACGCGCTTCAGTCTCAGGCGTTCATCGCACTGACGGCCGAAGGCAATGGTCTGTCGGACCGCCAGCAGGCCGCGCTCGTGCGCGAACTGGCGGTCGCGAGCGGCTCCGTCGGCATGGCGGGCGGGCAAGCCATCGACCTCGAAAGCGTCGGGCGCAAGCTGTCGCGGCCCGAACTCGAAACCATGCATCGCAAGAAGACGGGCGCGTTGCTGCGCGCGTCAGTGCGCATGGGCGCGCTTGCAGGCGACGAGCCGGGCGCGGACGTGCTTGCCGCGCTCGATCAATACGCCGCCGCGGTCGGGCTCGCGTTTCAGGTCGTCGACGACATTCTCGACGTCACGGCCGATTCCGCGACGCTCGGCAAGACCGCCGGCAAAGACGCGCAGCATGACAAGCCGACTTACGTGTCGATCATCGGACTCGACGCGTCGCGCGAACTCGCGGCGCAGCTCGGCCGCGACGCGGACGCCGCTATCCAGCCGTTCGGCGCTCGGGCGCAGCGCCTCGCCGAACTCGCCGACCTGGTCGTGAACCGGGCGCATTAATTGTTGAACGCGTGACGAAGCCCACGGCGCGAAACGTAGAAGTCACTCGCGCTGAACGAATCACGCCAGTTTTCCTAAAATGGGACGACGATGTACGACTTGCTGAAAACCATCGACGATCCGGCCGATTTGCGTGCCCTCGATCGACGCCAACTGCAGCCGCTTGCCGACGAACTGCGGGCCTACGTGCTCGACAGCGTGTCGCAGACGGGTGGCCATCTGTCGTCCAACCTCGGCACGGTCGAGCTGACGATCGCGCTGCATTACGTGTTCGATACGCCGAACGACCGTATCGTCTGGGACGTCGGCCATCAGACGTATCCTCACAAGATTCTGACCGGACGCCGCGACCGGATGCCGACGCTGCGTCAGCTCAACGGCATTTCGGGCTTTCCGCGCCGAAGCGAATCCGAGTACGACACGTTCGGCACGGCGCATTCGAGCACGTCGATTTCGGCGGCGCTCGGCATGGCCATCGCGAACAAACTGCAGGGCGACAACCGCTATTCCATCGCCGTGATCGGCGACGGCGCGATGACCGCGGGCATGGCGTTCGAGGCGATGAACAACGCGGGCGTCGCCGACGACCTGCCGCTGCTCGTCATCCTCAACGACAACGACATGTCGATCTCGCCGCCTGTCGGCGCGCTGAATCGCCATCTGGCGCGTCTGATGTCGGGCCGCTTCTATGCCGCCGCCCGCGCGGGCGTGGAGCGCGTGCTGCGCGCCGCGCCACCGGTGCTCGACCTCGCCCGCAAGCTCGAAGAGCACGCGAAAGGCATGATCGTGCCGGCCACGCTCTTCGAAGAGTTCGGCTTCAACTACATCGGCCCGATCGACGGCCATGATCTCGATTCGCTCATCCCGACGCTGCAAAACATCAAGGAACTGCGCGGCCCGCAATTCCTGCACGTCGTCACGAAGAAAGGCCAGGGCTACAAGCTCGCGGAAGCCGATCCCGTTCTGTATCACGGCCCGGGCAAGTTCAATCCGGCCGAAGGCATCAAGCCCTCGACCGCGCCGTCGAAGAAGACCTACACGCAGGTCTTCGGCGAATGGCTCTGCGACGCCGCCGCGCAGGATTCGCGCGTGGTCGGCATCACGCCGGCCATGCGCGAAGGCTCGGGCATGGTCGAGTTCGAAAAGCGTTTCCCGGACCGTTACTTCGACGTCGGCATCGCGGAGCAGCACGCCGTCACGTTCGCGGGCGGTCTGGCCGCGGACGGCATGAAGCCGGTCGTCGCCATTTACTCGACGTTCCTGCAGCGCGCGTACGACCAGTTGATCCACGACGTCGCGTTGCAGAATCTGCCGGTGGTTTTTGCGATTGACCGCGCGGGTCTGGTCGGCGCCGACGGCGCGACGCACGCGGGCAATTACGATCTCGCATTCCTCCGCTGCATCCCGAACATGACGGTGATGGCCGCATCAGACGAAAACGAATGCCGCCAGATGCTCTACACGGCGCTCCAGCAGTCGAACCCGACGGCCGTGCGCTATCCGCGCGGCGCGGGCACGGGCGTCGCCACCGTCAAGCAGATGACCGCGATTCCGCTCGGCAAGGGCGAAATCCGCCGTCAGTCGTCGCAGAAAATGGGTTCGGGCAAGCGCATCGCGATTCTCGCGTTCGGCACGATGGTCGCGCCGTCGCTGGCCGCCGCCGAGGAACTGGACGCCACCGTGGCGAACATGCGTTTCGTGAAGCCCGTCGACGCCGACCTGCTGCGCGAACTGGCTGCAACGCACGACGCCCTTGTGACCGTCGAGGAAGGCACGATCATGGGCGGCGCGGGTTCCGCGTGCGTCGAGGCGCTTCTGGCAAGCGGCGTCGTGAAGCCGGTGCTGCAACTGGGCCTGCCGGACGTGTTCATCGACCACGGCGATCCGGCCAAGCTGCTCGCGAGCGTCGGGCTGGATGCGGCCGGCATTGCGCATTCCATCCGCGAGCGTTTCCTGTCCGCGGTCGAAGCGGCGGACAAGCTGACCAAGCGCGTCGCCTGACGCGGAATTGGCCACGGGCGCTCGGGGCGCGCCGTTCATCGGCAATGGCCGCAGTGTGTTTGCATACGGCGCGGGCTTCGTCCCGCGCCGTATGCGTTTCACCGTTAAGCGCCACGCGCGTGAAGCGTCGGCGCAGATAGGACATAACAACATGAATCAGATGAATCCCGCCTTCGTGATGCCGGACGTCCAAAGCACGCCGGATACGCGTCAGATCGCGATTCAGCGCGTGGGCGTGAAAGGCGTGCGGCATCCGTTGTCCGTGCGCACGGAAAGCGGCGTGCAGCCGAGCGTCGGCGTATGGAATCTCGACGTGCATTTGCCGGCCGAACAGAAAGGCACGCACATGTCGCGCTTCGTCGCGCTGCTGGAAGAACACCGCGAGCCGCTCGATCAGGCTGCGCTCTGCGCCATGCTGGCGTCGATGCTCGCGAAACTCGAAGCGCATTCGGGCCGTATCGAAGTGACGCTGCCGTACTTCGTGATGAAAACCGCGCCGGTGTCCGGCGTGCAGAGCCTGCTCGATTACGAGGCGACGTTTATCGCCGAGAAGCGCGACGGCCAGACGCGTCTGACGCTCAAAGTGCTCGTGCCGGTCACGAGCCTGTGCCCGTGCTCGAAGAAGATCTCGCAGTACGGCGCGCACAATCAGCGGTCGCACGTGACGATCACCGCGGAACTGGCGGGCGAGGTCGCGGTGGAAGAGCTGGTGCGCATCGCCGAAGAAGAGGCGTCGTGCGAACTGTGGGGACTGCTCAAGCGCCCCGACGAGAAGTTCGTGACCGAGCGCGCGTATGAGAATCCCAAGTTCGTCGAAGACCTCGTGCGCGATATCGCGACGCGGCTGAACGCGGACGAGCGCATCGTCGCCTACGTGCTCGAAGCAGAGAACTTCGAGTCGATCCACAATCACAGCGCGTATGCGGTGATCGAGCGCGACAAACGCTAATGGCGTGACGTGATCGAGTTGAGCGAAAGCCGGTCCGGGCGCCCGGCTTTTTCATGCGAACACCATTTGCGTCGACGCATGCGTCTCGCGCACCGAATCCACGACGAGCGAGGCCAGCCGTGCGATCGGCGGCGAGGCGCTTCCCGGCGCGCGATGCAGCGCGAGCGTGATGGCGGGCAGCGTCGGCAGGGCGTGTTCGGCCTCGTCGAGCGTGCGCACGGTGGCGGGCAGCCCGTAGCACGTGCGCACGGTCAAGCCGAGCCCTGCAGCGGCAGCGGCCCAAAGACCGGAAAGGCTCGGACTCGTGAAGGCGACGCGCCATTTGATGCCCGCGCGATCCAGCGCCGACGTCGCCGCGCTGTGAAAGAGGCAGGGACGATCGAACGCGATGAGCGGCAGCGGCTCGTTGCGGTCGTTTTGCCACGGAACGGTGGACGAGCCGATCCAGCGCATCGACGGCGACGCGAGCGGCTGCATCTGCGCCGCGCCCGTCGTGCCCCACACGAGCGCAAGGTCGAGCTGACCGGCGTCAATGCGCTCCAGCAGTTCGGTATTGCGCGCGACGCGTGCCTCGATCCGCACTTTCGGATGCGCCCGCGCAAAGCGGCCGAGCACGTCCGGCAACACGACTTCGCCGAAATCTTCCTGTAGACCGAGCCGAATCCAGCCTTCCAGATCAACGCCGCGCACCGCGACGGCCGCTTCGTCGTTCAGTTCGACGAGGCGTCGCGCGTACGCGAGCATCACTTCGCCCGCGTCCGTCAGCGCGAGCCCGCGCCCGGATTTACGAAAGAGCGTGATGCCGGCCTGTTCTTCGAGCTTGCGAATCTGCGCGCTGATCGCAGATGTCGAGCGTCCGACGCGATCCGCCGCCTTCGCGAAGCTGCCGAGATCCATGCCCGCGACAAAGCTGCGCAGCACGGCGAGATCGAACGTAACGTGACTCATCCCAACCATCCTGTTTTTCCGAACGAAGCATCCCGAACTTTGTGATTTTCAGGACGATGCTAAGCGGTCAGACTGTTCGGGGTCAAATAAAAAGCGAGGACAGCGATGGCAACCCTTCTGGCCGTAGATGCACGCGCGTTGAGCGCTGCGCATCGATGGAAAGTGCTCGGCGTCGGCGTGGCGGCGAACGCGAGCTTCTCGGCTGCGGCGACGGGCATTCCGACCACAGCGGTATGGCTGCGCAGCGGCTATCAGCTCGACAATGGCGGCTTGGGACTGGTGCTCGGCGCGCTGGGATTGGGCGTCGCGGTCTCCGAATTGCCGTGGGGCGTGCTCACGGATCGCTGGGGCGACCGGCCCGTTCTGCTGACCGGTCTTTTCGCAACGGCCGCAACGCTGCTCGCCATGAGCCTTCTCGCGACGCCGCCCGCGGCCACGCTCGGCTTCCTCGTCTTTGCGATGTGCCTGCTTGGCCTGCTCGGCGGCAGCGTCAACGGATCGAGCGGGCGCGCCGTCATGTCGTGGTTCGCGGAAAACGAGCGCGGCCTCGCGATGAGCATCCGCCAGACGGCCGTCCCGCTGGGCGGCGGAATCGGCGCGGCGCTGCTGCCGTGGCTCGCCTCGACGCATGGCTTCACAGCGGTCTTCGGCGCGCTCGCCGCGATGTGCGCGGTTTCGGGTGCGTTTGCGTGGCGCTGGCTGCGCGAGCCGCCGGTTGCCTCGCATCGCGCAGCCGAGCCTTCCTCCGCTATTGCCGATGCAGCCGATCGTGGCCCGCTTCGACGCCCGTGCATCTGGCGGATGGTGACGGGCATCGGCGTGCTGTGCGTGCCGCAGTTTGCGGTTCTGACCTTCGCGACCGTGTTTCTGCACGATGCGGGCGGCTTCGGCGTCACGGCGATCAGCGCGACGATGGGCGCCATCCAGCTCGGCGCAATGGTCATGCGCGTCGCGAGCGGCCGACACACGGACCGGCACGGTAATCGGCGCGCGTATCTGCGTGCTTCGACGCTCGTGGCGTCGGCATCGTTCATCGCGCTGGCTGCGGCCACGGCGCTCGGCGTCGAGCGCACGCCGGCGCTGCTCGCCGCGATGCTCGTTCTCGCTGGCGTGTGCGTGTCTGCATGGCACGGCGTCGCGTACACGGAACTCGCCACGCTCGCCGGCATCGCGCACGCGGGAACGGCGCTCGGCATGGCGAACACCGCGGTCTACGTTGGGTTCTTTCTGACGCCGCTCGCCATTGCGCATGTGTTGTCGTTCGGCTCGTGGACGACCGTCTGGCTCGCGGCCGGCCTGTCTGCGCTCTTCGCGCTGCCGTTGTTCCCCGGCGCACCCGGCCGTAGAATGCTTTCCCGGCAATCGCAACGAGGAAGCGCATCTTGATCCTGATCGGCCAATACGATTCTCCGTACGTGCGGCGCGTCGCCATCGCGCTGACGCTGTACGACATGGCGTTCGAGCATCGCCCGTGGTCCGTGTTCGGCGATGCCGACAAGATCGCGCCGTTCAACCCGCTGATTCGCGTGCCGACGCTCGTGCTCGATTCGGGCGACGTGCTGATCGAAAGCGCGATGATTCTCGATTATCTCGACGAACAAGCGGGCCCCGGGCGCGCGCTGATCGCATCAGCGGGCGCAGCGCGGCGCGAGGCGCTGAAGGTGTGCGCGCTCGCAACGGGCCTTGCCGACAAAGCCGTCGCGCTCGTCTACGAGCGTGTGCTGCACAAGGAGAAATCGCAGGCGTGGGTGGATCGCTGCACGGGGCAGGTCGAGCGCGTGCTGAACGTGCTCGAAGCCGACCGCGCCGCGCGCCCGACGCCTTACTGGTTCGGCGATTCGATCGGTCATGCGGACATCGCGGTGGCGTGCGCGCTGGGCTTCGCGCGCGAAGCGCATCCGCAGGTTTTCGCGCAAACGCGCTGGCCGTCGCTGATCGGTCACGCGGACCGCTGCGAGACGCTGCCGGTGTTCGCCGCCATCGTGCAGCCGTTCAATCCGCCGAAATAGGCAGTCAGGCCCGCGCGAGGGCGGTGAGATCCCAGCGCGGTTTTACCGTGAACGCGTACTCGCGCACGGCCTGCTCCGGCCAGCGCGCGAGCCTGAGCGCGCCCGCCAGCGCGATCATCGCGCCGTTGTCGGTGCAGAGCGACAAGTCCGGATAGTGAACGTCGAAGCGCCGCTTCTTCGCCGCCGCCGACAGCGCCTCGCGCAACTGCCGGTTCGCGCCTACGCCGCCCGCCACGACGAGCCGCTTGAGGCCGGTCTTCTTCAGCGCCGCCAGCGATTTCGCGACGAGGACATCGACGGCGGCATCGACGAAACCGCGCGCCAGGTCCGCCTTCGCCTGCTCGCAGACATTGCCGCCGGATGCGTCGAGCTTGCGGCTGTGCGTCAGCACGGCGGTTTTCAGGCCGCTGAAGCTGAAGTCGAGATCGCCGGAATGCAGCATCGGGCGCGGCAGCGCGACGGCGCCCGGCGTGCCGAATTCGGCCAGGCGCGAGACTTCCGGCCCGCCCGGATAGCCGAGCCCCAGCAGCTTCGCGGTCTTGTCGAACGCTTCGCCAGCGGCATCGTCCAGCGTTTCGCCGAGCGTCTCGTACACGCCCACGTCCGTCACGCGCATCAGTTGCGTATGGCCGCCCGACACCAGCAGCGCGACGAACGGAAACGGCGGCGGCGAATCGACCAAAAGCGGCGAGAGCAGATGCCCTTCCAGATGGTGAATGCCGACCGTCGGTTTGTCCCACGCCATCGCGAGCGCGTTGGCGATGCTCGCGCCGACCAGCAGCGCGCCCGCGAGCCCCGGCCCTTGCGTGAAGGCGATTGCGTCGATGCTTTCGCGCTCGACGCGCGCCTCGGTCATCACCTGTTCGAGGAGCGGCAGCGCCCGGCGAATGTGATCGCGCGACGCGAGTTCCGGCACGACGCCGCCGTACTCGCGATGCATGGCGATCTGCGAGTGAAGGGCGTGGGAGAGCAGCCCGCGCTCGGTGTCGTAGAGCGCGAGGCCGGTTTCGTCGCAGGAACTTTCGATGCCGAGAACGAGCATGGGCGTGACATCCATTGGGTGCATCAAAGCGAACCGAAAAGTATAGCAGCGGCCCGCACGGCGCGTCTCCCGGCGGCAGTTACAATGCGCGGCATGGAATCCTTCGATATCGCCGTCATCGGCGCGGGCGCGGCCGGCATGATGTGCGCGGCCGTCGCGGCTCAGACGGGCCGGCGCGTCGTGCTCATCGACCACGCCGAGCGTCTCGCCGAGAAAATCCGCATCTCCGGCGGTGGGCGCTGCAACTTCACGAACGTCAACGCGCAGCCGGCCAATTTCCTGTCCGCGAATCCGCATTTCTGCCGTTCGGCGCTCGCCCGCTACACGCCGCGCGACTTTCTGGCGCTGCTAAAGAAGCATCGCGTGAAGTGGCACGAGAAGCACAAGGGCCAGCTTTTCTGCGACGACTCCAGCGAGACGATCATCGACGTCTTGCGCAGCGAGTGCGACGCGGGCGGCGTCGCGTGGCGGCGTCCGGTGAGCGTGCACGCGATCCGTCACGACGGCGCGCGCTTCGCGCTCGATACGACCGCCGGCGCGATCGGCGCGGCTGCGCTCGTGATCGCGACGGGCGGGCTGTCGATTCCGAAGATCGGTGCGACGGACTTCGGCTACCGCATCGCGAAGCAGTTCGGCCACAAGCTCGTCGATACGCGGCCCGCGCTCGTGCCGCTCACGTTCACCTCCGCCGACTGGGCGCCGTTCGCCGCGCTGTCCGGTCTCTCGCTGCCGGTGCGCATCAGCACGGGAAGCGGCAAGACGCGCGGCGAGTTCGACGAAGACTTGCTGCTCACGCATCGCGGGCTGTCGGGTCCGGGCGTGCTGCAAATTTCGAGCTACTGGAATCCGTCCGAGCCGATTCGCGTCGATCTGCTGCCCGAACTCGACGCCACCGAAACGCTTCTGGAAGCGAAAGCCGGATCGCGCAAGCAGATCGGCAACTTTCTCGCCGAATACGTGCCGGCGCGGCTCGCGCACGCGTGGCTCGACGCGCAGCGCGTGCCGGTCGATGCGCGCCTCGCCGATCTCCCCGACCGCACGCTTAAAGGCATCGGCGCGTCGCTGTCCGCCTGGACGCTCACGCCGAGCGGCACCGAGGGCTACCGCAAGGCGGAAGTCACGCGCGGCGGCGTCGATACGCGCGAGCTTTCGTCCGCCACGATGATGAGCGAACGCGTGCCTGGCCTGTTCTTCGTCGGCGAGGCGGTGGACGTCACCGGCTGGCTCGGCGGCTACAACTTCCAGTGGGCGTGGGCGTCCGGCGTGGCGGCGGGAAAGGCGGCGTCGGAGTACGCGCACGGCGCCGCGAAGGTCGCCTGAGCCGTCCTCGCGGCAGGTGTTTCACCGGTCTCGAATCGCAGACCCGTTTGCTATACTCGGACGGTCATCGAAGGAGTTCGCGCGCCTTTTGCCGCGCTTCTTCGCTCTGGCTGACGCGACCCGCGGCGCGCATCGCTGCAAGCTCCAGAAGGCCCGCTTACAGTCCCGCTTGAGGAACGTCCCCAAGCGGGCTTTTGCTTTCGCAGCGCAGGAAGTCAGCCGAAATTCTTTTTGCAATTGCACCGGGTGAAAGATGAGCCTCAAGGACCAGATCAACGACGACATGAAGGCGGCCATGCGCGCGCGCGAAACCGAGCGCCTCGGCACCATTCGCCTGCTGCTCGCAGCCATCAAGCAGCGCGAAGTCGATGATCGCGTGACCCTCGACGACGCGGGCGTGACCGCCGTCATCGATAAAATGATCAAGCAGCGCAAGGACTCGGTGAGCCAGTTCCAGGCCGCGGGCCGCGACGATCTCGTCGCGAAGGAAAACGCCGAGCTCGCCGTGCTCGCCGCGTACATGCCCGAGCAGCTTTCCGCCGATGCCATCGCCGCCGAAGTGCAGGCCGCCGTCGCCGCGACGGGCGCGGCCGGTCCGCAGGACATGGGCAAGGTGATGGGCGTGCTCAAGCCGAAGCTCGCGGGCAAGGCAGACATGACCGCCGTTTCCGCGCAGGTGAAAGCGGCGCTCGCGAAGTAACCGACACCGATCGCCTCCGGTGATTCCTCACGCATTTCTGCAAGATTTGCTCAACCGCGTCGATATCGTCGACGTGGTGGGCCGCTACGTCCAGTTGAAGAAGGGCGGCGCGAACTTCATGGGCCTGTGCCCGTTTCACAACGAGAAGAGCCCGTCATTCACAGTCAGTCCGACGAAGCAGTTCTATCATTGCTTCGGCTGTGGCGCGCACGGCACGGCCATCGGCTTTCTGATGGAGCACACGGGACTCACGTTCCCCGAAGCCGTCAAGGATCTCGCGCAAGGGGCGGGATTGACGGTGCCGCAGGAGCCGTCGAATTCGTTCCGTGGCGGCGGTTACGGCAGCGAAAGCGCGCCGAGCAAGGCGGTGAGCGTCGCGCTCACGGAAGTCATGCAGACCGCCTGCGATTTCTACAGGAAGCAGTTGCGCGCTGCGCCGGACGCCATCGCGTATCTGAAGAAGCGCGGGCTGACCGGCGAGATCGCGGCGCGCTTCGGCCTCGGCTACGCGCCGGACGGCTGGCAGAACCTGGAAGCCGCGTTCCCCGATTACCGCAACGACAATCTCGTCGAAGCGGGTCTCGTGATCGTCAGCGAGAAGACCGACGCGCAAGGCCAGCCGCGCCGCTACGACCGCTTTCGCGAGCGCGTGATGTTCCCCATCCGCAACGTGAAGGGCAATGTCATCGGCTTCGGCGGGCGCGTGCTGGACGGCGGCGAGCCGAAGTATTTGAATTCCCCCGAAACGCCGCTATTTAGCAAAGGCAGCGAGCTTTACGGCCTGTTCGAAGCGCGTCTCGCGATTCGGGAATTGGGCTACGCGCTCGTCGTCGAAGGGTATATGGATGTCGTCGCGCTCGCGCAGCTCGGCTTTGCGAACGCGGTCGCCACGTTGGGCACGGCCTGCACGCCCGTCCATGTGCAGAAGCTCTTCCGCCAGACCGACACCGTGGTGTTCAGCTTCGACGGCGATTCGGCCGGCCGACGCGCCGCACGTCGCGCGCTCGAAGCGGCGCTGCCGCACGCGGCGGACAACCGGACCATCAAGTTTCTCTTTCTGCCGAAAGAGCATGATCCGGACAGCTACGTGCGCGAGTTCGGCACGGACGGCTTCGGCGAGCAGGTCGACCGTGCCATGCCGTTGTCGCAGTTCCTGCTGAACGAAGTGCTGAACGACAAGGAGCTGGAGCAGCCCGAAGGCCGCGCGAAGGCGCTCTTCGACGCCAAACCGCTCCTGCAGGCGCTTCCGGCCAACGCGCTGCGGGTGCAGATCCTGCATATGCTGGCAGACCGGCTCGCGACGCCGTTCACGGAAATTGCGGCGCTTTGCGATATCGATTCCCGGGCGGCGGCCGTCGCCCGCGCGTCAGTGCCGAAAAGCGAGCGGCGTCGCGTGACGGGCCAGGAACAGCGGGCGCTGCGCAATCTGGTGATGTATCCGGGCATCGCGGCATCGCTCGATGAAGAGAGCGAACGCACGCTCGTGACCATGACCGAACACGGCGAGCTTTTCAGCGAAGTGCTCGGCCACGTGCGCGAACTGGGCGGTGCGGCGGAATTTCAGATGTTGTCGGACGTTTTGAGAAATGCAGCAAATGCGCCGACCTACGAGGATATCTTCCAGGAAATTCTCGCCTATGATGAAAACGTCCGGGATTTGCTGCTACGCGACCCGTCCGACGAAGACGCCGCGCAACGCGTCGACGAGCAGAAGCGCTTGTTGACCGAAGAGTTGCTCGCGACCGTCGTCAAGCTGCGGCACGACAGCTATCGCGCGCGGCTCGATCAACTGGCGCGGCAGGCGAGCCTCTCGGCGGAAGAAGTCGCGGAGTTCTCGGATCTGTCGGCGAAAGTCGCGCAGATCAAGGCGGGACGGGCCGCAAGCCCGGATCGCGAAAAGTGAACTGCTATAATAAAAAGTTGAAAATTCGTTGCTTTTTTTCAACGATTTGTACGATTTCGCTGGCTTAGGCAGTCTGAGCGGCGAGACGTACGGAAGGTTTGAGGGAATTTGCGAGAGTTGCAAGGGCGCTGGCTGAATCGGCTGTCGCGGCGCGCGAAAGCGGCGTTTGCCTCGAGCGGGGCGCGACACACAAAACAGGCGGATAAGCACGCCGACGAACAGACGGGCGCAAGGGAAGCGGCTGCTATTGCGGGTAGGAGCGATTCGCGTTCGAGCGCATCGCTCGGACCGCGGTAGCGCCCCGGGCAGGGCACGCAGCCAGGCAGGTCGAGGCACGTGCGCATTGGGTATTCACGGTTCCATCGGTTGCCGTCCGGCAGCCGCGAGTCGAGACTAGAGCCTGTATGGCGAACTCCATGACGAAAAAGCTGAACGATGTACCCGTCGAAGACGACGCACCGCAAACTGCAGAGCCGGCCGCCGCACCCGCGGCGAAGGTCGAAAAGGCCAAGGCACGCGACCGCCGCGCCAAGGAGAAGGCGCTTCTGAAAGACGCGTTCGCGTCGAGCGCGCCCGGCACGGTCGAAGAGCTGGAAGAGCGCCGTTCGAAACTGCGCGCGCTCATCAAGCTCGGCAAGGAGCGCGGGTTCCTCACGTACGCCGAAATCAACGATCACCTTCCGGACAACTTCACCGAAACGGAGGCGATCGAAGGCATCATCAGCACGTTCAACGACATGGGCGTGGCGGTGTACGAACAGGCGCCCGACGCCGAGACGCTGCTTCTGAACGACAACGCGCCGAACGCCTCGGCCGACGACGAAGTCGAGGAAGAAGCCGAAGTCGCGCTCTCCACGGTCGATTCCGAGTTCGGCCGCACGACCGACCCCGTGCGCATGTACATGCGCGAGATGGGCACGGTCGAGCTGCTGACGCGCGAAGGCGAAATCGAGATCGCGAAGCGCATCGAGGACGGCCTCAAGCACATGGTCATGGCGATTTCCGCCTGCCCGACGACCATCGCCGACATTCTCGCGATGGCCGAGCGCGTGCAGAACGAGGAAACGCGCGTCGACGAACTTGTCGATGGCCTCATCGATCCGAACGCGGAAGACACCGACGGCTTCTCCGAACAGGAAGCCGAGGCGATCGAGTCCGAGGACGAGGAAACCGACGAGGAAAGCGACGAAGAAGAGGACGACGATGACGGCGCCGCGCAGGCGAGCGCGAACGCCGCCCAACTGGAAGCGCTGAAGCGCCAGTCGCTCGAAAAGTTCTCGCTGATCAGCGAGTGGTTCGACAAGATGCGCCGCGCTTACGAGAAGGAAGGCTACAAGTCGAAGGCGTACCTGAAGGCGCAGGAAGCGATTCAGACCGAACTCATGTCGATCCGCTTCACGGCGCGCACCGTCGAGCGCCTGTGTGACACGCTGCGCGCCCAGGTCGATGAAGTCCGCCAGGTCGAGCGTCAGATCCTGCATACGGTCGTCGACAAGTGCGGCATGCCGCGCGCCGAGTTCATCGCCCGCTTCCCGGGCAATGAGACGGACCTCGACTGGGCCGACAAGGTGGTCGCGGAAGGGCACGATTACAGCGCGGTCCTGGAGCGCAATATCCCGGCGATCCGCGAACAGCAGCAGCGTCTGCTGGACTTGCAGGCGCGCGTGGTCTTGCCGCTGAAGGACCTGAAGGAAACCAATCGCCAGATGGCGGCGGGCGAACTGAAGGCGCGTCAGGCGAAGCGCGAAATGACTGAGGCCAACCTGCGTCTCGTGATTTCGATTGCGAAGAAATACACGAACCGCGGACTGCAATTCCTCGATCTGATTCAGGAAGGCAATATCGGCCTGATGAAGGCGGTGGACAAGTTCGAATATCGTCGTGGATACAAGTTTTCGACTTACGCGACGTGGTGGATTCGCCAGGCCATTACGCGGTCGATTGCGGATCAGGCGCGCACCATTCGTATTCCGGTTCACATGATCGAGACGATCAACAAGATGAACCGTATCTCGCGGCAGATTTTGCAGGAGACCGGTCTGGAACCGGATCCGGCAACGCTTGCCGAGAAGATGGAAATGCCCGAGGACAAGATCCGCAAGATCATGAAGATCGCGAAGGAGCCGATCTCCATGGAAACGCCGATCGGCGACGACGACGACTCGCATCTCGGCGATTTCATCGAAGATACGAACACGGTGGCGCCTTCGGACGCGGCGCTGCATGCGAGCATGCGGGACGTGGTGAAGGACGTGCTCGACTCGCTGACGCCGCGTGAGGCGAAGGTGCTGCGCATGCGCTTCGGTATCGAGATGAGCACGGATCACACGCTAGAGGAAGTGGGCAAGCAGTTCGACGTGACGCGTGAGCGCATTCGCCAGATCGAGGCGAAGGCGCTGCGCAAACTGCGTCACCCGAGCCGCTCGGACAAGCTGAAGTCGTTCCTCGAGGGCAATTGATGCGCGTCTCGGGCTTGTATTGAGAGGCGTTGTAAGGCAAACTCGCAGACCTTCGAGAGTCGCCTTTGGCATCGTTCTGAAGCATCAGAAAGCGCCGCACGGCGCTTTCTTTTTGCCCTCGGTTTTCGAGAGGGGCCGGAAGCTTAACTGGTATAAGCTGTCGACTCATAATCGACCGACAGTGGGTTCGAGTCCCACCCGGCCCACCAATGCTTACTTCAAAATATCAGAGGGTTATGTGCCGTTAGGCATAAAATGGCCACTTGGACACGTTATGCTTTATTGTCCGTTGGGCCAAGTTATGCTTTATTGGCAGTCTCGCACAGCCCGCGTACGTCACAGGGCTGCCTGATCGTCCAGCGTAACGCCCCCACGTCCCCTCACGCGGTGGTGGAGCGGTCTTGCCGCCTCAAGTAGCCGAAGTTGTGTGCGGCGCGCGCCCTCCGACGCAAGGTCACCCCGGCGCGACACTCGTGAATTGACGCCTGACTCGGCGGTCTGCCGGCCGAAAAACCAAACACGGCTCGCCCGATCCGGCGCAGCGATCGTCGGCAGGACGTCTCTAGAAGCCTCCAACTCCTGCGGCGCCCTTGGGCATGCGGCACCGCCTCCCAAACCGCCTATGGTCGTGTTGACGCGCCATGTACGTGATTTGGACTGCACCGACGATGTGCGCCAATATCCGGAAGCTGAACCGGAATGCGAGCAAGATGTGCCGATGAGATGCCGAACAGCCTGTAGTTTTCGACGTTCTTATTCTCAACTCCACAGCAATTTCGCGAAGTCGCCTGCGCACACGGAAACAAGTCAAGGTCGGCGAAAAGCTTTTTCGACGATGCTCGATCCTCGACGAGCAAAGCCTCAAGCCCACAGAAGCGCGGCGCCCGGGCCCATCCTTAGTCGCCAGTGCCAACCTCTCTGCCAGCGCGTTTTAAATCAAATGGTCGTCGGCCCAATCAGTCGGACCGGTTTCTTTCGAAGCGTTGAGGAGCTGTTGAGGGAGGCGTTCTTCTTCGTTATCGAAAACGAGAAGGTCTTTAGCAGCCCCTTTCCACGAATTACGGAACTCGTATGGCACGCATTCCGTTTCTCCAACGAAACACAGAGCGCCTTGAGTGCCCTCTCCGATAAATGTTTCGGCATAACAATATTCGTCATAGAACGCATCGTCAGCGTAGCGACGCGCACGCTCATCCCAGTCCTTGAAATCGTTTTGCAATTTTCTGGCGACTTCTGACCCGAAAGGAACGGCGCGCAACCCGAATCGCAGCAGTTCGAAGAACGCGGGCGCCGTGTTCGGTGTCGCCATCCCTTGGTCGTGATCGACCATCTCGGCCAATTTCATAAGGAACGACAAATAGCCGTTTTCCGCGCAATTTACTTTGAAGTAAAACGCCTGTTCCCATTAATAGACTGCGCCGATTTCGAGCCCTGCGCTCAGTTGCGGATAGTCGGCTAGTCCTTCGAAACGGATGAGTTCTTCGCGTCGTTTACCGGATTGCGGGTCGAACAATGCTGCAACCGGTGTTCCCGCATCGGCGCGCTTCTTTAGCCCGCAATAGGTGACGTAATATCCAAAAACAAACTGGTCTGTCATGCCGCACTCCAAAAAGCGTTATTGATTGGTTGGAGATTTGGCGCTCACTGGTGATTTGTGAGCGTCGAATCAGATCTGTTGAGCGTGGCCGGTTGCAACAGCCAATCAATATCGGGACTTTACCACAAAAAGCTCTTTTGTTTCAACGAGTTGGTCAAGTTTTGACAATCACGAAATTTACCCACTAGACAAAGGTAGTTTTTTTGATATTCAGCTCTCAAGGCGTACGGGTTCTTTCAAAGAGGTCGGGCTTTTTCGCGCGTCCCATCCGCGAATACCGACGCTTCTGGCGACCGTCGGAGGCAGCCAGCGGCGGAAAAGCACCGAACGATAACTCGCCGAATTCGATCGGCGCCCTCTTTTGGCAAACAGCGCCTGAAAGACTCCTGTCTCAGGGGAACTCGCGATTTGTTCGCTGCACGAGCATGCTGGCCACGCTCATACGGGCAGCTTTTGCTGGCTCGGCGGCGCTAGAAAGGCAGCCAATTCGCCCGCCTAGAGTTTTGCCCTCGATTCGAAATTGCGGGCGTATTCACTACTCGTTTCGAATCTCGACATGTGAACGCCGGAGCTGTCGTGACTGAGCCTCTTCCGTGATTCATACGGATAGTTGCTCAGCGTTCGCAAACCGCTGCATCTCAACATCCATGCGAAGTGGCAGCGTGATTCTCCGGCAGTCCACCGACGCAGCCAAAAAGAAACTTGCCATCGCTGGCGGACAAAAAGAGGGCGGGCGCGATCCAAGCGCCCGGGGGAAGTTTCCTCTGCCCAACGGCTCGCGAAAAGCGTCGCGGTGAAACGCTGAATTTTGCGACGGACGACAATTCTCGCGTCTTGCCCCGTGCGTCGCAGTCCACCTTATTCTTCGTCGCCTGCCGAAGTTTGCTACGCCCTCATCGCCGCCTGATGGTCGGCTTGATACCCCAGCACCGATGCCTTCACCACGAAGAGGTTGCTCCCCGTTTTGTGGTGAAGCTTGAGTTTTCCCTGTTCCGCCAACTTCACGACTTGCGACCGGGAAACGAATAACAGCCTCGCCGATTCGGCAATGGACATGAAATCGTCGGCGCCTTCCAAACGCTTATGAGCGAGTGCCATGGTGTCAGCCTCGGCTGGCGTCGGAATCTTCGAGTTCGTTAACGTCGTGACCTGCCAGTGATGGGTGTCTGACTGAGTGTAGGCCATCGGCAGCGCTTCAACCCAGCTATAGGTCTCCACCCTGAGGCGCTCAGCCGCTATCGGGGATTCGGCCCGACCTCTTCGGCTTGATGAACTGCAGTTGGCCACCTGTTTTCGAAGACGCACTCGTCGATGGATCGGCGCTAGGCCCAGCGCTCTTTTTCGAGCATCGGCGCGTCGTAACCGCGTTCGACGAGTCCCAACTGGAGGATTGCAACGGGCTTGGCGCCAGCGGGCATCTCCAACGGCGCGGCGACCTCATGCGGATCGAGCAGCGAAACCCATCCTATTTTGAGATCTTCAGCCCGTGCGGCAAGTCACATGTTTTGGATCGCGCATGCCACCGAAGCAATATCCATTCGGGAAGCGGGCGCCGCGCGAACACATAATTCTCGGGCTCGTCCGTTAGCGCAGATGACGAGCACTTCCGCGCATTCGCGTCGGCCCTCGCCCCCTTGAGTTTCATGAATGACTGCCGGCGCTCGCCGAGAGCGTCGGCGGTCGGCAATCCCTCGCGCTCGACCGAGTCGTGCAACCTGCCGCGAATCTTCGGGCAGGTGTACGCACGATCCGCCATGGCTGCATGAAACCAACGCTTGGCGCATGCAGACACCTTCTAGCTACGAGCGGCACCGAAACGCGATCTTTAGAGGTATTTTTCTAACTCGAAAATCTCCTCCCGTTTTCTGCGCGTTTTTCTCCCCTCCGGTTTGCCAGCGCTTCAGCTCCGCTTCGAACGTCTTTTCACTCTCTCTTGCCCGCTTTAAAATGTGCTCATTGGCGGTGAACAAACATCACGAGTGAGCCGGGCGGCTCTCAGACTATCTGGAGCTTGCCGGTCACTCTATGCTTTTTCAGCATGCGCATTTCGGCGCGGTTACTAGTTACGCAGAAGGAAGTTGTTGTGCTCTGAATAAATTTGATCTCTTCGCACCCGCCAGCTGTCAGTGCTTGTTGGTGCATTTTCGACTTGAGCGTCGATAACTCAAACTATTCGGAGCATAACGATGAGTTTTCCAGCGTATTTTGTTGCTTGGCCGGCAATAGAGAAGGTTATCTCGAATTGTGCGAACAGCTCGTTGGGCTTGTGACCAAAGGCAGAACATCGAAAGGCGGCCCTTATCGGATGGTCGATTGGTCAATGCGCTTTCAGAGCTCGTGTACGACAAGGGTAAATATCCGGGCACCGAGGGTCGAGGGCCTTTCTGGGAGTTGCTTCGCTACGGTCTTCAAGGGATGACATTTGGCCCTGTCGCCTGCCGAAAGCTCGCCTTCGATTTTGAAACCTGGGAATCAGATGCTTGGGCGTTGGGTGATTTTGAATTCTACCGAATGTATCGTCATGTTCAGCGGTGCTTCAATCTCCCCGACGGAGCTTGCATGGTCACATATCCTGAACCTTGGTCGGAAGACGGCAAAACGTTCACGGAACCCAAGCTCGGAATCGAAACGCTCAACTTGTTGAAACAAATCAGGTGACGGTTGACAGTCAGTCCGTGTATTCGGATGACGACCGCGTTTGTGCGGATGGCATTAATGAGACGGAATCCGCCTATCCGGCCGCCGACATCTAAGTCGGATTGGAAAGCCAGAATGGCTATCAATATGGAATAAAAGAAATGATTAACATTGAAAGTGAACTCGTCGCAGTTGGTAAATTAGTCCCGCTGCAGCATTTCAAGCCCAGGCCTAAACAGACCATCGGCCTACCAAAAGAAACGCCGGTATTAACCTGCCATGTAGGGCCGTCAGAAGCGTATTGTTTTTCGAGAAAACCCGGCGACGCGAGCTTTGGCTTCGGGCATTTCGACACGGACGACGGTCCGTTAATGAGCATCCGATTCCAGCTTGACGACTTACAGGTCTATTGGGTGGCTCAATTGACCGACCCAGAAGTCTGGGCGGCAATTGACGTGTGGAAGCGGGCGGGACGCGTTCCGATTCTGTTTAATGTGCAGGAAGCAAAACGTCGTCACGAGATGGTGTGCGTTATCGATTTGCCACGGGACATGTCTCGTCACGATGTTCACCGCCTTCGCCCTGACAATGCTCCCACTGAGCGTACATGACAGAGCATGGTTTTACTTGCCGGGAGCGGGATGCTGCAGCTAGAGGCTACGAGCGACCTCCAGGGCATCTCATTGCGCCATGTGCTCGCCAACGTACTGCTCACCAAGCGATTGGAAGCGATCGCCCCAAGAGGTGATTGGCATAGCCGGCACTAACGACGGCAGCTATTCCGAGCGAGTCCGTCGGAAACCGCGCCCCATTCGCAGATGTGGGCCCGAAGCTACGGTCTCAGTTGACAACCTCTCTCATGGCATTGGCCTTGAGGCGCTCTTGACTGTCATACTAGCTGTAGCGTCGAATTTCGTGAACAGCGGCGCCAAATCGTATATCTGCCACCGGGAAAAGTCGCAAGCTCTCATTCTGAAAAAGAACGGAACCGGAATGAATCTGCCGTCAGTGAAAGATCTAGGCTCACTGCGGAGTACGATGGATGCACTCGTCGACGTTTCTCCCCGACTCGTGGTTCTGTACGGCTGGAACCTAGCCGGGCCGACGATTATTGATCGTCTATCTGTTACCAACGAGACGGTCCTTTCGACGGTACCCGATATAGTCGCGCTAGCAGCAAACTTGCTTGACATAGAGGAAGATGCGCTGCGGAGGTTAAACGAATTGCGAGAATTTCGGAACTTGGTCGCACACTCGCCAGGCTTGTCCGCGGCAGAAAATGGCCCGTCTCCCGGAGGTGGCCAAGGGGATCTATCCATTGTTGGTGCAGTTAAGGCCGAAGCTTAGTCAAAAGGCGGAGGAAGCTCCCCGGTCGATCTAATGTGGAGAGCGACAGTCCATCTTCTGAAAGAGCCTTCGGTGATAGCTGAAGCACTAACGTGTCGGCCATAAGTGAACGCAGCATTCGCTGCGTTCGGTCTTCGCCTTTGAGGTTTTCAGGATTGCTTCATCTTTTGCATCTCCCGAAGCACGGTAAAGACGTGTACCCCGACTAAATCTTCTTTGGGCACATGCGCGAGTACTTCACGAAGGTTCACCGCCTTCCCTTTAGCAGTAATCTCGGGGTAGGCGCGGGCGATGACCTCGGTAGACCTTCTCTGGCTTTCCTCGCTAAGAAGCTTCCTGTGTTGATTCCATTGCATAGCCAGTGCACGCGCTTCGTCGTTGGCGTGGATGTACAGCAGGCGCACGTCAATATCAAGGCCTCGCGCAGCTTCTCTCACACTGACGACAGTGGACGATTCACTCAATGCGGCCAGTTGCGCCCGTATTATGGGCCAATCTCGAACTTTGCGAGCCGGTCGCCTCTTCGACTCCGGAAAAACCACATCCGAATCATAAATTTCGGCGAACGAGGGTTCCCAATCGGTAAGGTCGCCGGCCACCAGCTTCGGAAGGGTCAATCCACTTCGTGAGGCGATGCGCAAAAGAGCCGGCAGTCCAGGGGTGCCTCCCTGCGCGAGCCAGTGGTGCACAGTGTTTTTCGGAAGACCAATGCGTCGAGCGAATCTCGCGCTCTTTCCTTCATCCAAACATTGCACTAACTCGCGGATGCCGTTGAGCATGGCTTCCAATGACGGCCTTGCAGCAAAGTCATGCTCAATTGCGAGCATGGCGCCGAATTGACCCGAAATCCAGACTTCTTCGTGCGTGGCTGGTTCCGAAGCACCGACCCCAAGGAAGCCTCCACATGAAGTACACCACCCTGGTACGACAAAGACGGATTTGTGCCGTGCGTTTGCGCTTCCGCAATCGGGGCACACCTGCACGAGCCGCGTTTTGTGCTTGGTACACGCGCTTACAGCGCCGACGTCCCACGACAGCCGGAAGTACGGTGTCGCGTCTGCTGCACGGTCATCGGCTAGGCAATATGGGCACCACTGTTCAGAGGCCGAACGGGCACTTCGTTCCGCGATGACACTGCGCCATGGCAAAAGTGTCAGAGAATGCAAATTGTCGACGCTGGTCAACTTCGACAGTGCGCGCGCCCAGTCATGTGCTGTGTCGGACATTCCGCTCAGACTGGTTGCGTTCCATCTCCAACCCGCCGGAAGGCTCCACTGCATGGCCCTTTCAACAGTGCGCCCTAGGTCTGCCGCTGAAATGCAGTGCGACATAGCCAGCCGGCAAAAATAGCTGACCAGGCTTTCGACATCCGGCGTTCCGACGCCGATCGGAGCGACTGGGTTAAGCGCAGAGCGCGTTAACGACAGCGCTTCGATAATGTTTGGCACCATGTCATACCGCCGAACGTTGAATTCTTGGCATGATTCGGGTGAAACTTGGCCCGATGGCGCTCTCGCCGTCAATAATTTCCTCAAGAATTCGCTTGCGCTGTGCCTCGGTGAGGAGCGCGCGTTCCAACGAATCGACCGACCATGAACCGACGGCTTCCGCTAGTTTGCCTGCGCGGATAAGCACGCTGCTCAACGTCCCAACGCATCGCAACGTGTTCCCAAGCAAGCCTTTCGAGTGTTGAGTGAGCTGCCCTCCCCAAAGGTTGGGCAGCGTTTTCTCGAACGCCAGAACGCAACGCTCGAACGCCTTCACGTCTTCGGGCCGGTCTTCACGATAGCGCTCGAAATGAAGAACGTGCGTACGTCGAGCGAGCTGCGCCGAAAGTGACACCAACTGATAGAGGTCGTAGGCCCCGACGAGGACCATCTGGGTGCCGCATTGGTTTGCCAACGACTTCAGCGTGTCGAGCTGAATCTCGAGCCTATGCTTGCCTCGGGTCTGGCGAATGATATGTGCCGCCTCATCGATGACGAGGAACTGTACCTGGCGTTCACGCAACCCTCGCTCAACGGCAGTCCGAAGCGCAGCCAGGCTGTTACCAGTAGAGCCACGCGGCCGCACGACCCTTCCGGTGTGCTCGTCGACGCCATACAGCTTCTTGGGCGCGTCAAGGTCGTCGCCGAGCTGTGTGAGAATGCGCCTGTAGAACAGTTTCCAGGAAAAGTCATTCTCGCCTGACGACGGCGCTTCGACATACACCGCCGGGATGACGCCACCATTCGCTTTCATATGTGAACGACCTCGTTCAAGTGCGGATTCAACCATGTGCCTCGATAGCGTCGTCTTGCCAGCGCCTGTCGGTCCACAAACAAGCAGGATGCTGTCCTGGCTGCTGGGGTATATGAGCGTATGGAGCTCGCTCATGACTTCGGTTACTCGTGTGTGTTTAATGCGCTTGCTCGAGAGCGCTTTTGCCAGGTCGATTCCGATCGGCGGAACGGTTTCGTTAGTTTGTGACATGTTGATGGCGTTAAAAATCTTCAAAATCAAAGTCGTCAGCCTCGATGGTGTCTTGGGACGGCGACAACGGTTGGCTAGCGGGCTGTTCCCGTTGACTGGGCGTGGCAGTTCCTTTCGGCCCTTCGGCGGTCTTCGGCGCTCCCGGCTTAAGACCAACCTTCTGATGCGCAATGACAGGCTCAACGCTCGCTAAATCAAGGTCGGTGTACAGGAGCTTGTTTTCGGACTGACGCTCGAATTCAGTCGCGAGAGCTCCGTCTGGCGTGAACACCTGCATGAAGTCGCGAAGCCGCTGTTTGTCGCGCTCGCCGTCCGAGAGCGATCCGTGCCGGCTGTTGAACTCTTCCGTGATTGCGCGCTTCTCGACTTCGGTCAGCATTGCGAGGCCATGCAGGTTGTTGCAAATCGCCCGGACCCACGTCTCTTTGACCCGCACGTAGACGGACGAGGCGTCCCACGGGTCGTATCGAACGTGTACGCTCTCGCCATCGAGCTGTGCGGAATCAAACACCTCGTTCCAATAGAGTCGCTGGTCTACTTTGACGCCTCGTTGACGGTGGACCTGACGCGTGCCCGTGCGGTCAACTGGCGGACACGTTGCAATCAGGAAGTCGCGATTAAACTGAATGTGAGTCTGCGGACGTCTGCCGTTCTCTCGCATGCCACGTACGAAGGCCTCGCGCGGTGACTCTTGTAGCGCCGGGTGAATATTTTGGTCGTAGTACTCCCATGCCCAGTGCTGAATGCCTTGGTATAGGGCGCCGATGGTCCACTCCGCGAGTTTCTGAGGCAGGTGGGAGCCGGTCACCATACGGACGTTTTTCGTCGCTTTCGTATTGCCAGCCAGGTTGTGGATGTATTCGGTGTTCAAGCGACCAAACATGCGCTCCAGCACTGCACCATGTCTTGGCTGCCCGGCCGGTCGAAAGCGCAGGTGAGTGCCCATTGCGCGAAGGAACGATTCGAATGCAGCCGACAAGAAATCACTGCCATTGTCGACAACGATGAATTCCGGAAGGCGATTAAACCGCCGCACCATGTCCCGGACCGTCATCATCACGGAGGTGTAGGAAGGCGAATCGAAAGTAAGATAAATCGCCACGATGCGTCGCGACCAAGCATCTACGGCAAGCGATAGCCACGGGCGGCCAAGCGCCTTCCCGGTCCGGCTCGAGATGACCTCAATGTCGAGCAACGTGTGGTCGATGTGCACATACTGGAACGGCCGGCTACCATGCGCGGGCGAGTCGTGATGCAGGACATCGACGAATGTGCTCCCCTGATACGCAATTCGTTTCCCATATCGTGTGCGGACGTCTCTGTTGGTTTCGCGGGCTTTGATCCGCGCAATCAGCGTGGGATATGAAGGTGGCACCTCGCCCGCCTCAGAGAACGCGACCAGCAACATGCGGTGGCAAGTCTTGTAGTTGATGGCCTTGCTGTTGAGCCATTGCTCGTCGATGACGCCGTCCATCAGTTCCATCTGTCGCGGACTCAATCGCGAAGTGCGGTTTCCCCTTGCACCTGTATTCGGCACGAGCGCAAGAACCTCGTTGGCGCCATTGGCGAGAGCAATTTCTTGGCGCGCCTTCCAGCGGCGAAGCGTGCGTCCAGAAACGTTGGCGGGCTCGGATTCGGCCTCCAACTGCGCTTGCCGGCGAAGGGCGGCCTCAAAATCCTCCTTCGAAAATCGGCTCAGGTCTTGGCTGGCTTGCTGGTCTTGCTGCGGGGACTTCAGTTGGCCTTTTTCGTGCGCGCTCTCCAGCCAATCACGCGTCAACGTTATGGTCGAGCCATCCTGTCCGTTGCAGACGACTGAGTCGCCAGCGACCATAACGATGGTGAGCTCGTTGCCTTCGAACACGAACTTGGCGCCGTTGGCGATGTTGAACGCGAAACGGTCGACACCTGGCAAGCTGCCCGAACGCGTGTCGGCAAGCATGAAGTCGCGCAATGCTTCGTCGCGGTAGAGGCGAAAGCTGCGCTTGTCGCTCAGCGATTGACCGTCGAGGTCGGTCGTCACGCGGTTCGCCGCGATCGCTCGATTCAGCATGTCGGCATCGAATTCGTGCGGGGGTCCGAGCAGCTCCATGAAGGTGAGGGAGCCATGCATTTGCAGCACGTCGTGGAGTCTCTCGCGAACGTCGTCCGGGCATGGTTCGGCAAGGTGCAGGTAGTCGGCCAGGTAGAGGAGGTTGTCTACGCGCCGGCGCGGAATCGATGCATCGCTGACTACGCGATAGCGAATGCCGAGGTCGGCGAGGTGCTTCTCGACTTGCGGCGCATACCATTCGCCGTCGCTGCCCTTCGAGTAGCGCCACGGATATTTTTCAGCGAGTCGAGCGAGCTTAGCCTCGGAAACCCAGTCTTCAAGAGTGAAGCCGTCCTCACTGATGGTGAGGAAATGCGGGATGTGAAGGATATTGCGGATTTCGCCGGTCGAGTCGTCGACGAGCTTGAGCTTCAGCTCGCACGGTGCCGTGTAGTACTCAAGCACGTTGGCTGAGTGTTCCTTCGTCACTGCCGCAGGAAACTCGATATGGCGGGTTTCGGTGCGAATATCACGGCCCATTTTCTTGCTGGCCAGGATAGAGACCACGCTGCCCGGTAGCGGGTTGACGGGGCGCACGGGCGCTTGAGCGCGAGCATCGAGAATGAGTTGCCGGCCTTTGTCGGGCGTGCCTAGTTTGTCGAAGAGTTCAGTGAGTCGAAGCTTGTCTAGCATTTACGTCGTCGAGAGTGAAGTGGCTATATAGACGTGTAAGTTCGGCGGCGGTGCATGACGTGCGAATAGGTCGCATACGACTGAAATTAGTGCGTTCGGCCGTTTCATCGGAACTCGCTTGGGATGAGGGAAGGTGAGGACGCACGACGATCGCGCTTTCGCCGGGGAAAGGTCCGGAAGGAAGTTACGAGCGTCGAGCCGCGGAGCGGTCACTTTTGGCATGCGACGTTATGCGCGCTCGCGGCCAGCCTGCATCGATCCGGGCCACCACACAGGATTGGCAAAGCGCCATCTCGCGCTAGAATGTGTCGGCTCCAAGAGTGTCGAACGCCGCAAGTCCCGCATCGCCATACCTTGGAGGATCCGGAACTCCCAATGTGCGCACTGGACAGGCGGCGTCACGTGTTCAGTCAGAGGAGGTGAGGGACCTCTCGGAGTTGAGAGAAATCAAGCTCCGCAAATAAACAAAAAGACGGAATGCGCTGATGCAAATAATTAATAAGATTGCGGCGTGGGCTGCCGAACAGCCGGCGTGGATTGACGACGCGGTGCGTCGGTTGATGGCTGGCAAGTTGACCGATAAGGATCTGCATGAGCTAGCTGCCCTGGCAAAGGCGGAGCACGGGTTGGCCGACCCGAATCACCCGGTTCCCAAGCGACTCGACCCGGAGGTAATGCCTGTCGCTGGGAACGACGGCAGAGACGTGAGCCTGAAGGCATTGCGGTCGCCGCAGCACTTGAATGCGATCGACCCCGGCCAAGCGCTGACGTTCGAAGCGGCCGGTTTGACCGTCGTTTATGGTTACAACGGTTCAGGTAAGTCAGGCTATGCGCGGGCTTTAAAGATGGCCTGCCGGGCGCGCAATGTCGAAAACATACTTCCCGATGTGTACGCCGCATCGAAAGGTCCCGCATCTTCGGGCGCTGTCTTCGATTGGAATGAAGGGCAAACCGCCCAGTCACAAGCGTGGATCGTCGGGACGGTTCCACCGGCACCCCTCTCGCAAATCTCTGTCTTCGACGCACACTGCGCTCGCGTATTCGTGGATAGCCAAGCAAAGGTTCTCTTTGTTCCAGATGGGATGGAGGTCATCCATGGACTGTCCGACGCGCTGGGTGCCATCCAGCGGCTGATAGAAATTGACAGGAAGAGCAACGTCTTCGACCACTCTCAGCTTGCCTCGCTGGCCGGAACAACCGTCGTCGGTCGAGCTCACGCGCAGCTTGGCCGAAAAAGCGATGTGGAAGCACTGAAGAAGCTCGCTGTGCTGTCGGATGAAGAGGAGGCCGAGCGACAGGTGCTCTCCAAGCTTCTGAAAGAAGCTGATCCGGTGAAACTCGCGGCCGCCATCCGTCGCACCGCGACGCGGCTTGGAAGTCTTCGCAATGAGCTCGCAGCGCTTGAGGCGCCATTGTCGGACAAGGCTACTGGTCATTTGGCCGATGCCTTTGTCGTCATGGTTGCGATGGAAGCTGCGTCGAAACTGGCGGCAGAGGCGCTTGAGGCCGATGGAGCGACGGTTGCTGGGACTGGCACCGAGCCTTGGGAGATCTTGATGCGCAGCGCTATCAAGTACGCGACGGAAGTCGCTTATCCTGGGCATGCGTTTCCGGGGCCCGAGCACGACGCCCACTGCGTTCTCTGTCAGCAGCCGCTTACCGAAGAAGCAAACGGTAGGCTGAAGTCCTTTTTTCAATTTTTGCAGGCCGACGCGCAGAAGAAGGCCATCGAGGCACGAGAGGTCTCAAAGAGGCTTTACTTGGCCATCAAGGCGCTCAATTTTGGCGCTTTCCCGGCGGACCCGGCGCTCTTCGAAGAGCTTCAGGAAAATCATCCGGCACTGGAGACCGCCATCCGCGAGTATGTGGCAGCGCTGACGCGTCGTCAGGCGAGCGTCGCAGCCATGACGCCGAACCGCAAGTTGGATCCCCTCCAAGCGTTGCCTGCGTCACCTTTCGCAATGCTGGACGAATTGATCAGCAAACAACTTCGAGAAGCTGCTCGACTCGAGAAAGCGCTGACGCCGCAAGAACGCGAACTGAAGACCAAGCTGCTTGCCGACTTCGACGCCAGGGCCAAGCTTGCGGAAATGTTGCCGAAGGTTCTTGAGGCCATAGATTGGCACAAGCGCGACAATTCGTTCGGCGAGGCCATTAAGGGATGCAGTACGCGGACGGTCACTAGCAAGATCAGCGAGTTGTATGAAGCGCACGTCACCGAAGAGCTGCGGAAAGCTTTTGCTCAGGAGCTCGCGGACCTTGGTCTCAGCAGGCTGGACGTTGCCTTGGAGATGACCGGGCAGAAGGGCGCTCGCATGCAACAGCTGAAGCTCCGAACTTCGTCCCAGTACGCCCGTGCGAAGGCGTCAGACATCCTAAGCGAGGGCGAGCAGCGGGTCATCGCCATGGCGCTGTTCTTGGCGGAGGTCGGCATTGAGCCCGGCCGGTCGGGGTTGATTTTCGATGACCCGGTATCATCCCTTGACCATATGCGTCGCGAGAGAATCGCTAAGCGCCTGGTTCTTGAGGCGAAGCGGCGCCAAATCATCGTGTTCACGCACGACCTGGCCTTTCCGTGGGCGCTGAAGGATTTCGCTGAAGACAATGGAGTTAGCGTAGCAGATCGACACATCTACGCTGCGGGCCCCAGGAAGGGCATCTGCCAAGACGGCTTGCCCTTCGAGGGAAAGAAGTTGACCGCGCGGGTTAACGACCTTCTTGAGCAAGCAAAGCGCGCGAGGAAGGTGCTGGAGGAAGAGCACAACAACGAGCTTTACAACGACATCGTGCGTAATTGCTACAGGCGAATGCGGGACACATGGGAACTGCTCATCGAGGAGCACCTTTTTGCAGGCACCGTGAAGCGATTCAGACGCGCCGTTGAAACCTCCAAGCTGCGGTATGTATCTGTTGGCGACGCGGAAGCCAGCGCAGTGTTCAATGGGATGACTCGGTGCTCTAACTTCACCCATGAAGGAGGAGCCGAGGCACCGCCGGCGCTCCCTGACCCCGATGAGTTCCTTTCTGACATCGAGGCGCTCGCGGCTGCTTTGAAGATGATCGATGAGAATAAGAAGGAAACCGAGAAGCGCCGGCTCGAAGCAGGACTGGCAACGCAGTAGCCAGGCTTGGGGAGGCCGTTCCCAAAATCGGCCGTCGGCTCCAGCGGCCGCGAGGAGCGTCGACGGTGCAGGAGCTATTGAACGAAATCTGTCAAACGCGACGAGGCCCAGCTGACTACGCTCCCGCGCTTCTAACACAGGTAGTTTGCATTGGGCCGCCCGACGAACAATAACCGCGCCAGTTCTCAATCATCGTCGAGTCAAACGAAATCTGCTCTTCGTTGGTTTCCGGCCAATAGCTCGCTATGAAGCCGCATTGCTGGCTGAGAAACATGATCACAGGTCGGTATTCGCTAGGCCTGTGCGGTGTCTGCTGGAGCAAGATCGCATCCGAACATGAAGCTTTAATTGCGGCCAGATTCCTTCTAGCCGACTCGTATGCACTGTCTGCGTCGGGATGCTGCGCCTTTATCGCGTGGACCCAGGCGATAGCCTTTTCGCGACCGGACTGACGCGCTGGGCTGTCGCCGTTCGGGCTTAACGTTATCGTGAACGAAGCAGGAGCTTCTCCCGAAACGTCAAGCGGCATCGGGTCCGACCTCTCGACGGCACGAAGCGCAGCGTCATCCCATTGCGGATTCCCGCTCGAGCGCGAAACAATCGCGGACAAAAGGGTGCCCGTCTTCCCGAGACGGACCGCGATTACTGTCTCTAGTCCGCTGGTATCGCCGGCCCAAATGATGTTCGGCCGAACTCGGCGCTTCGCTCTTTCTGCATAAAAGCTCGAGGGAGCCGCCTGGGTCGAGTCTGGAATCGGTTGTGCCGTGCCGATAAATCCGCTCTGACCGGAAGTTGTCGCATTTGCATTGACGATTGGCGGCTCCGAAGCGGTTGCCGACTCTACAGGTTGGTTCATTATTGCAACAAGGCGATCGCGCTGTTCGGTGTACCAGGTCACAAGACACGACTTGTTAAAGCAATTGGCGTTTCTCCAGTTCCATGCCTTTCGAGCGGCGTCTGCAAAGCCCTTCTTGTCGGGTGTAGTTGCCTTTGCCTGGGCGAAAACCGTTGCAAGGTCCAGATCCAGAGACGCAAGTTCGGCGTCGCTGCAAATCAGTTTCTCGGACGTTGAATGGGCTTTCTTGCAGTCGAAGCTGGTGATGACCTTCGGCTCTTCGGGGACAGGTGTAGCAGGGAGCGCAACGGGCGCCTTAGAGGATAAATCGCTGCCCCCGCTGTTTGCATATCGCGCCGGCGCTGCGGTTTCGCTGTTGCTCGAACTGTGCGACGCGCCCACCACCATGCGGATGAAGACAGCAACCAAAATGCCGACGATCCAAAACCAACCGGTGCGCTTCTTGGCACCGGTAGTCGAAGCTGAGCTCGGAGGGACTTCCGCAGCCGTCGGATGGGGCGTCGATGAATGTGCTTGTTCGTGCTTCTCACTCTCGGGCGGCTCAGCGTCGTGTTGCTGCTCTTCGCCGGAAGCCCGACGGACGGGTTCGTCCGCATCGATGAGGCTTGCGTCATATCGCTGGCGCCTGTCAGCGTCGCCCAAGACCTCATACGCCTCATTCAGAATCTTCATGATCCGCGTGGCGTCCGGACTGCTGTTCTTGTCCGGATGGTACCGCTGGCTCAACGCTTTATAAGCTGCTCGGATGACCTCGGGCGGCGCGTTGCGGGATACCTTTAAATTGTCGTAGTGAGTGTGCGGTCGAGACATACGCGCGGATCATTTCGAATTTTGTCTCTGGATTACGGCACGGTTTGCTAGAAATTTAGCGCGGCATGGGGAGAAGCGTCGGCCGGAAGGTCATTCGAATGCGTGGCCTACCGCACTGCCGGCGAGAAATTGCGCCGACCGTAGAGGTCACCGACGAGCATACCTGCCGCTGACATCGGCGCCTTTTGCAACATCGGGGACACGCCTCCACCTGCTTATGCCGTTCCAGAACGTTGTCTCTGATTGCGAAGAATCGGTCATATACGACCGAAATTGATGGCAGAATGAAACTTTGACAAGACCTGCGACCGGACGGGAAGCGGACGCGGGACTGTGCCGCCCGGTCCATCCTTCCTCGGCTTGAAAGGACTTGGTTTGCCATCCATTTCGATCAACGGCGTGTCGGCGCCTGCAGCAGATCGAGCGCACTCATTGCGTCCGGGACAGATTCCACTTCGAGGAAGCGCCCGCCCGCGGCGGTGAGTGGGACTTCTGTGTTATCGCAGTAGATGACGTCGCCGCTAGCCAGGAGCGCCAGGAGGTCCTCGACTGAAACCGAGCGGACGCCCACCTTCATCTCGAACGCCTCTTCGTCTTCTCGAGCTTGCTTTTGTGCATCCGATTCCTTCGAGAACAAGTCAAACGATGTGGCTTCGTAACCACCTGAATTGACGCACCGAATTTCGATAGGTTGTCCATCCGAGTCCACGTCACCAAACAGCGCAATCTGGCTGGTTCGTTTCACGTGCTCATGTTCGACACCACGGCCAATGGTCCGAAACCCGTTTGACCCGCGCTTCGTTAGATGTGGTGAGAGCGCAATCTCTGTCGTTGCGAGGTCGTCCAAGCGGGCGAGCGGATATAGGGCCTGCCAACGAAGACGTCGCATCCGCCGTTCTGAAACTCAGTTCGCTCCAGTCTGCGGTGCTGCCCCATTCCCTTCGGCCGGCGTGCTTGATGTATCGCTCATTCAATGAGAAGAGACCGGCTGAGCCGCGCCCTCGACTCGGGAAACGGTATTGTTACAAATCAGTTTGGAATCTCACTTTTGAAAAGGAACGATCGAATAACGGGCTTTTTCAGCGCCCGTGATTTCGAAGAACATTTCAGCGCGAATGTCGCATTGTTTTAATGGCGGCCCGATGTTATACATGTCAACAGTCACGCGTCGGCCGAGCACAAGCCGCCCGACGTTAGCCGCCTCTTCCGACTGAAGAGCTTCGGCGGTGACCTCCAAGCGTGGACGGGTTGTGACCGGTGGCGCGCTGGAGAAATTCCGCACCACGGGGATGGGGCCTGAAAAAGCGGACACGCTGGCGAAGCTAGAGGCGTGGAACCCGAGACAGTCTGGCGGAGTCGGTCATTTGAGCACCGATGGAAGGGCACCTGCGCTAACGTCAGGGGCCTCCGGCATTGCCTTTCTACTCTAAAAACACATATGCTCACTGAGGAATTTCTCCAGTGAGCGGTGTTGTCATTTCTCAGTAGAGAAATTCTCACAGAAGGATCTGCTCGGTCTTAAAGGCGATGCTTGCGTAAGCATCACTGTGTCTTTTCGCGTTGCGCGATCTAGGGCCGCTGCGCGGCTGGCAGCCAGGGCGTGCGGGGGCGGGCGCGAGATTGTCTGTCGGCCGTTGGAGGCGCGATGTTTTAGCAGCGAAGGGCGTTTCATCGCGATCCACTCAGCGCTCTCTCGAGGTTCTCTCTGAAAGGATTCTGTTTTCGGTAGCGGGGTGTAGGCCGCTGCGCGGCGGGCAGCCAGGGAGGAGGGTGACAGGGCTCGACGATCGCGAGACGCGCCCAGGCTCCGTTCCTGGCCCGCGCCTGTCTCGTCGTTCTCTCGCGAAAGAGCTTTCGCAAGCTGATGGATTTCGAAGCTCGACCGTTCCTCTTGGCTGCCGGCACATGCGCGACTCCGCCTGACGGCCGGTTCGCCGTATTCGCTCACCGCGAAAGCAATCGATACTGCGGAAGGCTACGGTGTCAAGGTGTCGCGCGCAAGGATGTCGGGTCCCGAGTGGCAGACTGCGATAGCGATTTTCATCGCGAACACGGTGCACGCCTCGCGAGAACTGGAGCGCTGAAAGAAGCCGTATAGCTGGCGAGATCCTCATCGCATCTAGAAGTTGAAAAAAATCTGCCGGACCTGGCCGGCGCAGATAGCGCAGCCAAACTCTTGCTACCAATCCCGCGCCACGATATAATCATCATACGTTTTGACTGCGCTTGCTCTTCGAGGGAATTGAGCTAGCGCGGGATTCCGAGGGCGAGTGTTGTCCCGGTGCTGAAGCAGCCGCTGCAATGGCGCTGTTTCTTTGGATCTTCGTGCCGCGCGGCGTGGATAGTTGCGCCTGCACGGGCCTGAAGCAAGTTTGCTTCAGGATGTCCCTCCGTACGCGTTGCGGAGAAGCATCGGGGCTACGGCATCTGCGCCGTAGCAGAACTCATCGGAATCAAAGGAACACCTATGTTGGACGCTGTCTTTTCTCTCAATGCCGACCCGTTCATTGCTGTCGGCAACCTTACCAAGCTCGAGCAATTCCGCGGATTCGCCACGTCGAAACTCGCAGCGGGTCTGCCCGCAGATTTCCCTATGCTTTCCTGCCCAATCGCGGACGAGGATGCACCTTTCATTCCGGCTGGCGTTATTCGGTATCGCATGAATTTCGGAGCCGCTATCGGAGTAGGTTCGCCTCTGATGACCATGCGACTGCAAATCAACGGTGCCCAAATCTACTGGCTGGCCGACCCGACGGACCCGGAGGTCTGCGCCGCATTCGCGAGGTGGAAGCGCGCCGGCCGGGTGCCGATATCGCTCAATTTCGACAAAGGAAACGAGCGCGAGTGCACGTTCTGCGTGCCGGAAATATCGAAGCGCCTGTCTGGCATGGAAGACCTCCGGGAGTACGCTGGGCAGCCGTTGACTGAGTACGTCTGGAAAAGCATGGTGACGCTATCTGCCAGCGGGAAGCTGCAGCGGCAGGCTACCTCCGACCTTCCCAACGTTCCGCTAGAACGCGTGCTCGTCAACCTTCTGGTGGCGGAGCGCCTGGCGCCTTTCGTGAGAGGGCGGCTGCACGACGTGAAACCGAAAAACGGGATTTTATCCTTCGGACTAGGAAATATGGCTTCAGCGTAGCTGGCTCGAACTCACGATGCGCGGCTAAAGATCGCCGCGCCATTACTCTCTCCTTCGAACACTCTTCGGAATAAGGAATATGCAAGCTCACATCTCTATCAATACCGCACACTGGCCCGTCGGTATTGGCGGCATCGTAGACTTGCGGTCACTCCCTGTACGCCCGAAACAAACCCATCGGAATGCGCGCCGACACTCCGGTACTGACGTGTTCGGTCGCGCCCGCAGATGCTGGTTGGCTGTCGAAGAGCAGTGGCCGGGCCTGTTTCGGCTTTGGGTACATTCCGCGCGCAGATGGCCTGCTGATGACCATCCGCGCGCAGATTGGCGGGCTGCAAATCTACTGCGTCGCAGAGATGGCCGACCCCGGAAGTATGGGCCGCCATCGACAAGTGGAAGAAGGTGCGACGCGTTCCTGTTTTGCACGAGACGCATGAAGGTGAGCGAACCGACCACGCTTTCGGTGCGTTCGACTTTCCTGTGGGAACGTTGCACAACGAGGCGCATCGGCATCAGCCTGACCCGGAGCCGACGGCTCAAGGGCTCCAGAGCATAGTATCCTTCTTGGGAAGCGGAGCTTTACAACTGTGGGCAGGAGCGGACATCGCTGGTGTTCCCTTGCAGCAGGTACTGACAAACGTGATTATCGCGGAGCGGTTCACGCCGTTTGCAGAAGCGTCGCCGGTTCCCGGTGTAAGGACTCGCCGCAAATGAATGGGAGGTGCGCGTCTTCAGAGCCGCGCGCGTTCTTGGCTGTCAGTCGCTCTCCCCGAATATGGCAGTTCGCAGACTATGCGACAGAGATTTTCATGGCAATGTTGCGGACTTCGACTCCTCGATTTTCCGTGTCCCCTCCTGGATCATCGCGAACACTCCACGAACACCGCCAAGAACCTCGCGAGGAACGAGCTGCTGCAGCTCGCGTAGATTCGGTGCTCTCCCTGTCGCGAGAATGTCCTCGACTGCCGCTTCGATCGCTTTCCCAGCTTCAAGTCGGTGTACCTCGCTACGGCCGCGCTGTTGTGCTGTCCACTTTGCCGCGATGACGCCCGCCTTCGCATTGTCGATACGGTAGAGTTGTCGCCGATGCACCTCCAGTTGCCGCGCCGCCTCTCTCACGCTGATAGGAATATCTGATTGACGCACTTTGTCCATCTGCTCCTTGATGCCGGCGCCGTCGCGCTGGCGCGGCGATGCGCGCTTCCTGTAGTCGGGGAACAGTTCTGCCAACGAAGGAGTTTCACGCAAGCACGGAACCTCGCCATCAACACATCCAGTCAGCAGCGCCAGGAGCGACACGCCCGTCTGCGATGCGATACGCAAGTGAGCCGCAAGTGTGGGGACGCCTTGCTTGAACCAGTAATGCACGGTTGACTTGTTCGAGCCGATACGCCGCGCGAACCTTGCGCTCATCCCGTCGTCGAGTTGGTCGACAAGCTTCCGAACTCGCTCCATCATGGCGCCGCGATCCGGTGCCGAGATTATCGAAGCCTGCGCGGCCAGAAGCTGCCCGACCTGCGCAGCTTTCCACGTCTCGGCAGCAGACGCTGATGCATGCGCCTCTTGAACTCTGCCGAGAGGTGCTCCGCAGTAGCAGCACCATCCAGGAACAACGCATGCAGCGTTGTTCCTCGCCCCGGTACGGCCGCAGTCTGAGCAGGCATCCGGGAGTCGGGTGCCATGCTTTGCGCAAACATCGATGTCGCCGACATCCCACGCGAGTCGGAAATAGGGCATTCCTCCTTGAACCAAGTCCTCTTCGAAGCACGCGGCGCACCATCGAGTCGTCGCCGGCGGCTTGCTGCTTTGTGCGATCACGTTGCGCCAAGGACGGAGCGTCAACAAGTCGAGACGCTCGACGCTCGTCATCGCCGACAACGCGCACGCATATCGTTCCGCGACATCCCCCATGCCGCTGAGGTTCACATCCTTCCAGAAGTTTTTTGGCGGAGCCGACCAACCGCACGACTTCGAAATTCTGTGCAACAAGTCTGTTGAAGATACGCAATGTGCCACTGCGAGGCGGCAGAAGTAGCTCGTGAGGCTCTCCACATCCGCGGTTCCGACGCCGATGGGCGGGAATGCATAAAGCGCCGAGCGTGGAGGGCAATTGTCGTCTTCCATCAGGTCGTCCGTGGCAAACTGGCCGTCTCAGATGCGGTCATGCAGCGATCAGGTTGGGGCCGATTCCCGATTCACCATCAAGAATCTCCTCGAGGATGCGATTGTGTTGAGCCTGGGACAAAAGTGCGCGCTGTAGAGAGGCGGTTGTCCACATATTCGTGATAGTCGCGAATCGGGCCGCACGGACGAGTACGCCGCTGAGGGTGCCTATGCACCCCAAGGTGTTCTCATGAAGCGCTTTCGAATATTTTGTGAGCTTTCCGCCCCACAGTTCGGGAAGCGTTTTCTCAAATCCGGAGACGCAACGCTCGAACGCCTGGACGTCCTCAGGCCGATCTTGCCGGTAGCGTTCGAAATGAACCACGTGAGTTCTGCGCGCGAGCTGCCCCGAGAGGGAAACCAAGTGATGCAGGTCATAGGAGCCGATGAGCACCATTTGCGTTCCACACAGGTTCGCCAGCGATTTCAACGTGTCGAGTTGAATCTCAAGTCTATTGCGGCCGCGAGTCTGCCGAATGATGTGTGCGGCTTCGTCGATAACTAGGAACCGCACCTGTCGCGCGCGAAGGCCGCGCTCGACTGCTGTACGCAGAGCCGCGAGCGTTGTTGCCCGGTTGGCGGCGCGAGGCTTGTTCATTCGGCCGGTTTCCGGGTCGACTCCATAAGCCAGCTTCGGAGACTCCGTATCGTCGTCAAGCTGCGAAAGGATCCGCTGATAGAAGAGACGCCAGGAGAAGTTGTTTTCCCCAGACGAGGGCGCCTCTGTGAAGAGCGCGGGAATGATCCCACGTTGTCTTTCGAGTTGACCGTGCGCTTGTTTAAGAGCATTGTTGACGATGTGCTTGGCGAGTGTCGTCTTGCCGGCGCCGCTGGGGCCGCACACCAGCAAGATACTGTCCTGGCTGCCCTCATAGATCAGTGTGTCGAGTTCAGTCATCACCTCGGTCACGCGCGTGTGTCTGATACGCTTCGCAGCCAACACTTCAATCTGTGAATCGACGTGCGACTTCTCGTTGCCATGTCCGGCGTTCATTTGAGCCTCCTATAAGTCGGCGAAGTGATCAAGGTCCGCAAGCACAGCACCACCGACGTCCAGCTCCCGAGCCAGCGGTGCGCCATCAGAGGAGCAATATTCAGATGCCAGTCTGCGCGCAGCGGGCGGCTCGCCTACCAGCACGCTGCGATGAGGGGCTGCGATGGGTTCGATGTTCGCCATATGCAGTCCGGTGTACAGGTCCTTGTTCTCCGACTGCCGCTCGAGCTCCAATGCGAGTGCTCCTTCTGGCTTGAACACCCGAAGGAACTCCCGCAGGCGCTGGGCATGTTGCTCGTCGTCAGCAGGCGCTGTGAGATGGCTGTTGTATTCGGCAGTCAGAGCACGTTTGTCCACTTCAGTCAGTTGACCAAGCCCGTAGAGGCTTCTACTGATGGCTCGAACCCATCCGTCTTTTAGCAGGACGTAGACAGATGACTTGTCCCACGGATCGTTGCGCGTTGCCAGCGACTCGCCAGCGACCTTTGGCAACTTGAAGGATGGATTCCAATAGAATCGATTGTCGACTTTCACGCCGCGCTGAGAGTTCACTGTACGGACGCCGGAGCGGTCGACGGGCGGACAGGTCGCGATCAGGAAATCCCGATTAAACACGATGTGCCGTTGAGGGCGGTGTCCGTTCTCTCGTAGGCCACGGCGAAACGCATCTCGCGGTGATTCGCCCAACGCGGGATGTGTCTGCTGGTCGTAATAATCGAAGGCCCAGTGCTGCAGCCCAAGATATAGACAGCGCAAAGTCCACTCGGCGAGCTTCTTTGGCAGATGTGAGCCTGTCACCATCCGTATGTTCTTTGTCGCCTTCGTGTTGCCCGCGAGGTTGTGAATGTATTCGGTGTTGAGCCGACCGAACATGCGCTCGAGTACCGCACCATGTCGCGGTTCTCCTTTTGGACGGAAGCGCAAATGCGTGCGCATCACACGAAGGAACGTTTGGAATGCCAGTGTCATGAAGTCGCGACCGTTGTCGACAATGAAAAATTCCGGAAGGCGATTGCACCGGCGCACCAAGTCCCGAATGACCATCATGACCGAGCGATATGAAGGCGGATCGAAAGTGAGATAGAAGGCGAGCACTCGCCTTGACCAAGCGTCAACTGCCAGCGTTAACCAAGGACGCCCCAACGGCTTGCCGGTACGACTCGAGATGAGCTCGATGTCGACCTCGGTATGATCTATATGGACGTATTGGAAGGGGCGACTGCCGTGGACAGGAGTGTCGTAGTAGAGGACATCGACGAAAAGAGCTTCCTGGTACGCAATGCGTTTTCCATGGCGAGTTCGTACGTCGCGATTCGTCTTGCGCGCTTTGATCCGTGCAATCAAGGTCGGGTATGAAGGAGCCTTCTCGCCCGTGCCATCGAAGGCGATGACCATGTGGTGGTAGCACACCGTGTAGTTGATGGCGTCGCTGGTGCGCCACTCGGTGTCGATGACCTCGTCCATGCGGGTGAACTGCGTTTCGGTGAGCCTCGGCGTCCGATTACCTTTCGCCGCGTTGTTGGGTACCAGCGCAAGCGCAGCATTATCACCGTTAGCCAGAGCAACGAGTCGTCGAGCCAACCAACGTCTAAGTGTCCGCGACGATACGTGTCCGTCGGTATTCATCGAGTCGAGGATCGTCTGTCTGCGAAGGGCGGTTTCCAGTTCCGCCTGCGAGTATCGACTAACGTCCGTACCTGATGTTGTTCCCTCGGTAGGGACTGCTGTGATTTGATTCTTTTCGTGCGCAAGTTCAATCCAATCACGCGTGAGCTCGACGTTCGTGCCATCCTGCCGACTGCACACGATCGATTCCTCTCCGACGAGGGCCATCGTCAGCTCCTGGCCATCAAACAGGAACCGGGAACCCGCGGCGATTTCGAGCGAGAAGGACTCCGCTCTGGGCAGCCACCGGAGGCCGCTATTCGCGATGAGCAGGTCGCGTAGCGCTGCGTCACGGTAGAGAAAGAACGCTCGCTTGTCTGCGAGTGGCTTCAGGTCGAGAGCTGTCGCGACGAGGTTCTCAGCGATGGCCTGATTGAGGAAGTCGGCGGAGAAACCGTATGGAGCCTCGAGCAACTCGAAGAAGGATAGGGCGCCTTGTTCAGCTAAGGCGGCGTTGAGCCGATCGACGCTCTCCGGAGAAAGCGGTTTCGCTCCCGGCAGGAAATAGTCGGCTAAGTCAAGGAGATTCTCGATGCGTCGACGTGGAATGCACTCTTCGCTAAAGACTCGGTACCGCACACCCAACTCGGCAAGCTGCTTCTCAATCTGCGGGGAGCACCATTGGCCGTCGCTCGCACGAACGTAACGGTAAGGGTATTTCTCCGCAAGACGCAGCAGCTTCGCTTCGGATTTCCACTCCTCGAGCGTGAAGCCGTCGCTGCGAATGGTGAGATAATCCGGGACGTGCTGGATCTTTTTGATTGCGCCGGTGGATTCGTCTACGAGATTGAGCTTGAGCTCGCATGGCTGCGCATAGTATTCCAGGACGTCTTTTGCGTGTTCCTTGGTCACGGCAACCGCAAACTCGATATGTCGGCTTTCGGTCCGGATGTCGCGCGCCATCTTCTCACTCGCGAGAACGGTGATGACGTTCCCACCTCGAGAGCTCACGTCGCGAACCGGTGCGTGCAACCGCGCGTGCGCGACGAGCTTCTGGCCGGCAGGCGGCGTGCCGAGGCGTTCAAAAAGCTCAGCAAGTTGAGATTTGCTCAGCATGGCGTGTGGCGGGAACGCAATCAGGATGAGATCGTGTAGGGAGGCGCGTTGTCGATGTGACCCGAGCGGCGCGCATACGATGAAATGCTATATAGCGCAAGTGCAGACAGCGAGCGTGAAGGATCAAACGAACCAAGAAGCAAGCAATGAGCAAACGACCGAATGCGGTTCCGGAAACGGATAATGTCTACGAGGAGTGGGAGGAGGAGGCGAGGGAGCTCATCGTGTCGAAGATGAACGAACTCAAACTCAGCTTTAAGGAGTTGGCGCTTCGGCTTGAGCGCCTCGGAGTCGTTGAGTCTGCGGGTCAGCTTAACCGCAAGATCAATCGCAAACGGTTCTCCGCGGCCTTCATGCTCGCATGCCTCGACGCGATGGAGGAGGAAACCTCCAGCTAGCAAAATGGATCGCTCCGTTGCACCGGTCGCTGCCGGTGCAGTGTTGGCGTTGATCTTCTCTCTCTCGGTCGACATCGCCGCCTCCGCCATCACGGCTACTCCGGTTCCGTGCGAGAAAATGGTTCGCGTTGCCACTGCATCAACAGGCGACGGAGGTGGAGCGTATGGGTCGGAACTCGCGTAGCCAGGGTGGCACGGAACAATGCGGCGGCTTGCGGGTAGCGCTGCTGCGCCGGCTTTTGTGCGTCACGTCTCGTCGCTTTGAGGTACCCCTTGAAGGTGGGACGTCGAAGGTTCGAAACGACATCTTCCAGCATATCCACGTCGAGGTCGCGTCGGCTAACACGCGATCTGAGCATCCAGAATTCCAAGGCGGGCCAGACCGTCCCGGCCCATTCTTCGCGAAGTTCTCTCTTTGAGGTTTTCATTTTCCAGGTTCCAACTGAGGTTTGCTTGGGGGCCGGTGAGTTCATCTGCGCAGCGCGTTTTACGGAGCGGATTGACGCGAGGGTTACACGCTTTAACCCGTCGCGTCGAAGGCCGGAAGTGGCACCTTTGCGTTCGAGCGTGGTCGAACGCACGATGAAAGGTAGCACTGCGACCTAATCTAAGCTCTGCGAGTCAACGAACCGACGCAAAGTGGCGACAAACTCGGCTGGACACTTGATGTCCGACTCGCTCACACAGATAGATCGATGTAGTAGCTCGGTAGGAATTGCACTTCGCGAGGCATCGACGATGATGATCTGAGTGGGCTTGCGTCTCGCCACGTCCTCACGTAGCAATTCGGCTCTTGCGCGGTACTCGACTGGACGACTGTGCAGCCGATTGCCGCTGATTGTTGCGCCAATCGCTTTTTGTGCTATACCAGCCGGTAGGAGGCGAAGGAGTCGTCGGAAACCGTAGTCGACCACCAGCCAACTGTTGAGGACGATCGCGAGCTTCGTCTCGTGCGCGACGATGGTGGACACTGGTTCGAGTAGTGATAAGGGCTCCGGGCGAGGTAGTGTGCGCGCAGTGCACTCGCCGGTATGGCTGCGTGCGTGGGTGCGAAGCAGAACTCCTTCGACACCGAGGTAGAGGATCGAGATCGGGTAGTCCATGGCGGCCATGCTCGTATGCCGCGAGTTGTCTGCAGGCGCTGGGGACCTCCTTTGTTGGATTGCGGCGGGGAGGGAGTCCTCTCGAGCAGTTTTTCTTTGTGTTGAGAGGCGGCATGGGTATTCATTGGTGAATTCAAGCACATGGCGGCGAAAATGCAAGGGGAAGAAGGGCAGACCGTCGACTCAGCCTGGGCTCATCTCGCGTCCAGAGCGGTTCGGGCCGCGTTGGTGCATAGGGGTGTGAATTATGAAGACCTCGCACGCCGGCTTGTCGAGGGCGGGGTTCAGGAGTCGGCACGTTCGATCGAAGGTAAGGTGCATCGAGGTACTTTTCGCTTCACCTTCTTTCTCCAGGTGCTCCGCGCGGCGGGGTCTGCGCTTCCGGGCACATGGTTGTGTCCGAAACAGAATAATGAGTCTTGGGAGGCACGTGCGACACGGGTCTTCAGGGCAGACCTCTCAGCTCAGCCTTGGCTGGACACGGACATGTTGAGTAGTCGGCTTGAGGAGGTCGGCGTACATGTTGACGCGGAATCGCTCGAGAGCCAGATAGAGGACGGGACGTTCAGCGCGGCGTTGTATTTCCAAAGCGCGACGGTCTGCCGCTTTGACGCCCTGTGGCTCTATTTGGACATCGCCGCCGTCAACGAAGTCGCGGCAAACAGAACGTTGCGCGAACAACGATCTGCGGATGACTAAGATTTCCTTGGATTTCTCGCACAATGGCCTAGAGGCGCGCGTGAGAATACCCACGCGGGACAAGATCGGCCTGAGGGCTGACTTCCAGTCTTGCCGCCGTCAACTGTCCGATTTGCGACGCCGGCCACCCCGGCACGAGTTCCGCCGGCGCGTACACCACCAGCCGGTTCGGGCAACGCGCCGCCTCGCACTCTAGCCAGCCGCGCATCACTGCGACCTCCTTTGCCGCCGCATTCCATACAATCCGGGCTGCTCATCGCCGGCAGTCAACATGGTCCACACTGGGCTCGCGATTGATCTCATCGAGGCCACCCGAGACTCGAAGTATGGATCCGACGATCTTGGCTGGGCGGACCTACCGCGAGGCTTGTTGGATCAGGCGACGCGCCGACGTACCAGCCTGCGGAGGACTGCATCGCGAGACCTGTACCACCGAAGAACTTCTGTGACGGTGCGCGGAAGGTCCTCTCGGCGTGTTTGCTCTTTCGCTGAGAGGGCTACATGGGTTTTCACTTAAATAGAGCAGTTCATTACCGTCTGCCACTCGGGAGACTTTGGCTCTAGTTCGACATCGCAGTTGTCAACGAACTTGCTCTGAACATGAGGTTGTGTCAGCAACCATCATCGGCAGACGGCGCGCTCTCCTTGCTTTTCTCGCCTACGAAGATCTATACTTTGAGGCACACACCGCATAAAGTTTCCCATGCGGTCGGCCGAGCCAACAAGTCAAATTCGAACCGTCTCGCCGCGACATTCGCCGCCCGGTATCTCGGGCAGTCGGCACTAAAGCTGAGCACGTGCTCGGTGCCGGCCCTCCTGTCGAGGGCAATCATGCCAATCTGGACTGTTCGCCCTATATCGAGCGAGCCGTGTATTCGCCTGCTCGAATGGCGAATCTTCCAAATTTTTCCGCAACATACTCGTCACTTTGTTGGTTTGAACGCGAGCGGTCGAACGGGGCGTGTCAGTTCGGCCATCGAGACTTTTGATTCTGAAGCGTCGCAAGGATCAACCCGGTCCGGGCGAGTCTACACGCTGGTCGGCGAGAGTGGGTATGCCGATGACGCGCAGTATGTCTGGGAGCGCTGGTGTAGGGCAAACGGCGTCGAGGAATGCATCGACGTGACGGACAAGATGGAATCGTGGGGCGAACATGAGCACCGCTGAGCAGAGGACGCGTGCCGTTGTGGGCGCGCGCGACCTGCTGGTAACTCTCGCGGATGGGCGCGGCCCGTATTGCGCGGACCTGGTGCGAACGTTAGCCATGACGCTGCTCAGACACTACCCGAGCGAAGCCGACATCGATGTATCCGCGATCGCGCTACCGAGTCTGTGGGCGGAACCGGCGAAGATTGCTAGCCGCAGGGAGCATCGATGAGTGAGGGCAGCCAGGGGTGGCGCTGTGGGCTGCGAAGACGCGAGGGTTGGTTTGCGGACCATCTGCCGAGCGATCGCCGAAGTAGGTTTGCTCATTGCTCAGGGCATAGCGTCCGATCGCTGGTCCTTGGCTGCGGTTCTGGCTGGGTGTCGTACCTCGATTCGTGTGTGGAGGCGTCAACCACACGGCTGCTCGAAGCTTTGGGAGGGGCATTACCGGTGCGAACGGTAAGGAGTGACGATGCAACGGTCTGCACGCGCGCGAAAGAGAAACCGAGCGCTCGACGACGCTCGGCTGCAGCTCGCATTTCGCCGCGCCGCCGTGGCGATGATTCTATTTGACCCGATAGCAGCCGAAGCGCTTTTGGACCTTCCGGATGCTGAACTCGGGCGACGCTTCAAAATCTCTCTCGCGCGAACCATCGGTCGGGCTACGGCGCTGAACTTGGACCTTCGTGCGATCCGCGAGGAAGGCGAGCAACTACGCGGTCGCGCCAAGCGTAGATCGCAACGCCGGATGTCGCGGGAGGCGGCCCTTGTAGCTGAGGGCAAGTTGTTGCGCGCGGAAATCGTCTGTCAGGCTTTGAGTATCTCAGAGAAGAGGCTGAGGAAAGACGTCGCCCGACGTCGTATCTTCGACGTCGATGTTGAGGGCACGCAGTACTATCCCGCGTTCTTTCTGGCAAACGAACTGAACCGCAAGCATCTCGCGAAGATCGTGCGGCGACTGGGTGGCTTGGACGGATGGAGCAAGTGGGGCTTCTTCACGGAGCCGAACGGGTCGCTTGCCGATTTCACGCCGCTCCAGGCACTGACGCGTGGTGAAGTGACGCAGGTGTTGAGGATCGCCGCAGCCCTCGTAGGACGGTCCCAGAAGCTTTAGAAGGGTAACGTACTGGGTACGCGGAAAGCGTGAAACCATGAGAGAGCTTTGGGCGTTCGCTTTGAGGTATCCAGCGCTGCTGATCGTCCCCGCGATTGGATTCGTTCTCAGCTTGGTGGTATTGCGCATCAAAACGAGGTACGTGAACGAAGGTGTCTTGTTTGGGCGCTCCCGCGGATCGCCGCCGGAAGGTCAAGGCTCGGATACCGTCGAAGAGGAGGATACGCGTGCTGAAAATCATATCGACCTGACGGTCGCGCTTCGAAAAATCCACGAATTGGCGTTGGCGGACGGGGACTTGAGATATGCCTACTGGCACGAGATTGGGCAGCTCTTGCAGAGGGCGAATCGCATGCAGGCGGAAATCGATTCGCTGAGCGAGGAGTTGGAACGGTGCCGCGCGATGCTTTCACGAGCGAAGTGAGTAAGCTGCCAGGCGTTGGCAGGTGCGCGGCGGAAAACTGAGGGTGACGTCGACAGCTCGGCGATCGGCTGTGGGCGGCGTCGGTGACGGATGTACGCTCGACTGCAATCCCTGGTTGCCCGTGTATGTAATAACCCAAATCGCGTCTGTCGATTTAGGGCAACACGTGGTGCACGTTTGGCATTCCGGGGACGTAAGTCCGCACCGGGGTTATCCACAGAATTTGTTGATAACGCTGGGGACAACGGGGCGAAGAACCGTCGCCAGGCCAAGTGCGGTCGGTAGGACCCACATGCACCTTGCGCTGTCAGCGTCCGCCGTCCCAAGCCTCTTGGTCCTCGATTGTCCTTGGCACCGCCGCGAGTGCGATGCTTATCACGAGCAGGCTGAAGATAATCGACCGAATCCCGCGTCATAGCCCGTCCATAAGATCGATTCCAGCGGACGAATGGACCTAGAATTTGTCGCCGTTGGCGTAAAAGCTGAACTATCGCTCCAAGCGGCGACCGCTTCACAGCTTCGTCTATGAGAACTTCCACCACGACCAACGCTGCCCGCAGCGACGTCGAGAGACGCTGCGGGCTAGCCTTCGCTGGTAACGAGAGCAGCAGGGCCGCGGCGCAAGGTCTCTCCGATATGCAAATGCCTCGAAGACGAGGCCTCAATCGGCAAAGCACGTGCTCCATCCTGCCGCAGGGCCGCCGGAATATGCGACTTCGTCCACCCTAAGACCGCGATCGTCGAGTAGGGAGAGAATACCGCCAGCGTCGGTAATGAGGTCATCTGTCAGAACGACTGCGAGTGGCTGGCCCGGTTCAATAGTTGTAGCGGGAAGGGGGAACGAGCTTGTCGGTGTCGTGACTGACCAGCCGGAAACATCCAACGGTTTGGAGGACATGTTTGCGACGACCAGCTTTCCTGTGCCATCCGCAAGCCGATTGAGCGAAGTGAGCTCAGCCTTAGGCGGGGGCGCCGGCATAGGATTGCCGAGACCGCCGCCAGCGAAATCGTAACGCGGCGCCTCGAACCCGGTGCTCGCATCTACCTGCTGCCCGTGCGAATCTGTCTGCCACGACTGAGTCTGGAAAGCAAGGAAGATTGCCGTGACACGATCGGTGTTCGTGCTCAAGAGGAAAATTGCGCCGTCGTGCCACGGTCCATTTTCATGGAGTCGCTCGTCGATGTCGGGCGGATCGCCTTGTGCCATGTGCGTGTTGTCGATACCAAATCGTGGCGTCTCACCGAAGACAGCATCGGTCTGGTGTGGCGAGGTGCGAAACTGGCTTCCGAATATGACAATATCGTCGTTTTGTTCGCGCGCGAGAGTAAGCAACCCCGAAAGACGGTGGACCAGATCGTCACCGCCCTGACTCTGACTCGGCAGCACCCGCATCTTGCGTGGATCGAACAAGTTTCCCTTGATATAGTCCAGCGCACCGGCGTCGTAGCTGGTGGTCTGGTCTTGAAGGCCTGGCTCCAGCTCGCGAATACGGTTGAGCACTGGATTTCGGTAATCTTCGTCGATGAAAAAGTCGAGATACGTTTCAGCAACGGGAGAACCGGGTGCGTCCTTGGACGACTGCACGTTGACCGTTGCGAAAAACGAGTCCGGGCCTGCGTCGACGAGCATCCACAGATGAGGGTTACCCGACGGTGTTGGCTTGAAGCGATCAATCTTTCCCTTCAGGTAACTATAAGCGATATGTCCCATTTCAAAGCTCCGTTGTGAGCCGCGACGTTTTGGTCAGCTGAAGTGCGTTGGCAGGTCTCCCGCCAGCAGAAGCTGCGGTACCTGAGTGAGACGCCAGGTCTCGCCGGTCCGATCGAAAACCCAGACCATGTCGAATCGATTGTCTGGCCAGTCCGGCACCGGCTCCTCCCTCGAGAGGAGCGATCGTGCGATTGACGGGATGCGCTTGTGCTCCCATGCGATAAGCACCGGACCATCCGTCGCTGTGACCTTCTGGACCAAGCTCTCAATATCGTCTTTTCCGACCGAGTCGTCGATGGAAATAGACGGGTCGAGATGCTGGGCAAGCGGTTCGATGGTCTCGTAGGGGCGCTTGCTATCGTCGTCTGACGCAGCATCGTAGAAGGCCGCGAAGAGATGTTCCGGGCGCGCGAGAGGCGCTTGTGGCTCGCCTCCGTCGCCCGGCGCGAAGAACTGGACGAGTGCGCCGGCGCGCTGCCAGCCCTGCGGCGTCAGTGATTTGTTGTCGTGCTGCCCGTTCGCGTCAACGCCGGCCGTCACATGGTTCGGCTTCTCCGCGTGGCGGATGATCATTATCTTCTCAGTCATTTTGCGTAGCCTCGATGGATTAGCGCGCCAAGGTTACCGGTTAAAAAGCAGTCGTTCTGTCTGCCGTATGTTGCCGTCTTCGTAGTAGGGCGCGTACCACTTGTCCTTGTCCTGTTTCAGGGAGAGTGGCTTCGGTGCCGCGCCGTCCGACTCCTCCCGTTTTAGCGCTGCTGCGAACGCATAGTGGTCGACAAGGCGCAGACCTTCGATCGCAAAAACCGTCGCAATGGCTCGGTCGTATATCGCGAACAGATTGTCACCATTGAGTTGTTCGCCGCCATCGGCGAGATTGGACGATCCACCGAATACCACGGGCTTAGTGCCGTTGAAATCCACAACAACGAACTTGTGATGAACTACGTGCGCTGCTGCACCGTGCACTTCGAGTTCGGTGTTGAACGGTGGGGGGAACTTTTCTGGGTTTTCCTTTGAATACACCAGTTCGCCCGCAAGTGTTCTGGGGCTGTACACCGTCGTCCCGTTGATTGTGTTGTCGCTTTCATCAACATCGTCAGAGATGCCATAAGAAAACACCTTGGGGTTTTCGTGGATCTTTCGTAAAGCTTCCAAAACGTTACCCTTCCCGCTCAATTCCATCACTGCAAAGATCACTGAGCTTTCGGCGTGGCTCACGGCATCGAGGAGAGTATTGAGTGAAAAGGTTGGCTCCTTGTGAGGAGCGAACGATAGCTTCAAAGCCGGCAAACCGACTTCTGCGACGTCGTACTCATGCTGCGAAATGTCGTCTTGCTCGAACGCCGGCCGGTGCAAATCTGCGTCGAAGGCAGCTTGGAACGCCGTACCGTATTTTTCTGCGACAGCTTCGTTGTCGAAGACGACGACATGATTAGCGTTGACGTAAAGGCCGGTGATCGAGAAGTTAGTCGATCCCGTTAGAACGCGCACGGCTTTTCGGCTCTCATCTCGTTTGATCAATACCTTGTTATGTTGGAACCGACCAAAATGTCCTCGTTTGAAGTTGCCTTCTTGTTCCGCAGCCGCGGCGCTCTTGATAGCAGCGTATGCCTGGCCAGCTGACGTATCGTCTCCGTGCTGTTTAGGATCGTTGTCTGAAAGGAGACGCAGCCGTCCCGCCTTTGCCATTAATTCAAGAGCCGTGATGAGGTCGGGCTCGTTCAAGTCATAGACCATTGCATCCAGCGTACAGGTCGTATCGGCGTGGCAGTCGTTCAGGAAATCGATGATCGCCTGGCGGCCGTGACCGCCAAGCCAGGTCCACTCTTCCTTGAACGGCGTCGTCAAAAAATTCCAGCCGCCTTCGTTTTTCTTCGGTTGGAAAGGTGCGTTGTGAAATTTATCGGCGTATGCCTGTGACGAAAGATATCCTCGGGTGAACGCGATTTCGATTTGGCCATCCTTGAAGGGGCCAACGTCAATTTCGAGGTCGACGCGCTGGTCGTCTATGAGATCGGTGGTTCCTTCGTCCTTGAAGCGCTTCACTACAACTTCGTAGCGGAACCTTCCGGAAGACCCGTCAGGTGGAAAATCGACCCACCAGAATTTCTGAAACGGTGCCTTGTCGGACGAAAAAAACTTTCCTTCCTTCGAAAGGTGCGGGTCTGGGTATGCCCCTTCGAAGTTCAGACGGTTTCCGAGCCAGGTCCAATTAACGGTTGATGCGGGCGTTCTTCGAATTGCGAACCCAGCTAGCTGATCGGTAAGATGGTCGGCAAGACTGAACGCCAGCAAGACACACCGGTCGCCCATATAAGCCTTAACCGTCAATCCTTGAGCGGACGCTGCTGCATTGAAAACTTGTGTCATCACGCCTCCTTCTTGGTTGGTCACAACTGCGGATGCGCTGCGGAGATGCCCGCTAACCGCTGTCAGCTTGCCTTGCTTTCTTGCGCGGGCATGCGACGACGATCGCGAGATAGCAGAAAGAATAGTGCGTGGAAGAATCGGCGAAGGTGACGTTTTAGTGTCAGAGCGCTATGGAATAGCTTTCAGGCCGTTGCCAAGACAGGATCAGGGCATAAACTTGTAACGGCATCTCAGTTAGCGCGCATAACTCCGAGGCTGCCGACTTGTCGCTTGGGCAAGCGCCCATTCGCCTGCGGACGCGCTTCGTTGCCTTGGTCGTATCTCGCGTAAATGACGGTTCTCTGGATGCACTAAAAAGCACGGCGAGCGGGACTTCTCGCGTTGTGGGCACATATATTTTCGTTTTGCAGATCCGCAGCCACGTGCAGCGCATACAGGCGCCGTGGAACCGCACGCCGACAAGATGCGCTCCGTTGTTTGCCCGAAGTGCGGCAGACATGCTTCCAACGCCGTGTCCGACGAACGGGATATTCGCGCTGCGCGTCGAACGAACGATCGAATGGTGATGGGAAGTAAAGGAAACCCTTCTTTACCCTCTGAGGCCGGACCTAGTCGCAATCAAATTCTATTTTTCATATGGTTCGGCAACTTGTCTCGCGTAGCGCCGCCTTCTATATTGGGTAGGACCCGGATAATTCGCGCGTAACACCTGGCGGTCGCGCCACCGTTATGTCGCCCCGCAACCGGGAAGGAGACAGCATGCCACAATATGTAGGCAAGCTATTGCATTACATGAAACGCATTGCGAGACCTCTTCTTTCAATCGTAATAATTTTTGTCTTCCTCTTTGCTCTTCAACATTGGATCGAATCTACGACGTTCGGACAACGCATTGGTGCCATCACTTTCGCTTCGCTTCAAGACTTGCTTCCCAACTTTGTGCCCGGCGAACGCTTACCTGTCGTAGTGGTTGATATCTGGCCTATCAAGGGTGGGAAAGACATTGGCAGCACCACCGACCGAAAGGCGCTGAGAGAGTTAATTGGTGCTATTGCAGCGGCTCATCCCCGGGCAATCGGAGTCGACATAGATTTTTCACCAAACACCGACGGTCCGGCAGACGATCAAGACCAAGGTTTCTTCGACTACTGCAAATCATTTGGAGAGAAAAACCCACCTGTTCCGATCTATCTCGGGGTTTACCGCGCTCGCGACGATGGTAAAGACGCCTGGCTAGGAGGGCAGATCAATGCACCACTGGCTGCAGACGTCCAGATTAAGATCGGATCGGACGCAGATAACGATATTGAATCTTCAAGGGACGGTATAACCAATCGCATGGCGACGTGGTACCTTCCTCGCGACAAGCCTAAACTGACTCCGCTGCCCACAATGAGCTTCGCTTTGGCGAACTCCTATATGCTCGCGTCGAGCAACAAATCGTGGCCTGCGCCGCCTCTGCTGCTCGGCGTAATCCCGATCGAGGCCGTTCTAGAGCACACTTCACTCAAGCCGAATGATGTCAAGGAAAACGATCGAGGCTATCTGCTCAATTTCAGTAAGATCCGGCAGTTGCATCACGAGACGCTGCTAACAACAAGTGCTCAGTCGGCGACGGAGTTTGCTCCCTACTTGACTGGGAAGGTTGTAATCTTGGGAGATGCAGCCCATGCACAGGATCATTTCACTCCGCCCGTAGGTCCCAGCAGTCCTGGAGTTTATGCGCACGCTCTCGGCGCATACACATTATTGGCCGAACCCGTCTACGAGTTGAAGCCACTTGCTCGTGTCGCGCTCGACTTCATTTTCACGATACCTCTTTTCTGGATGGTTTTAAGACGCGCAGGGAAACGCTCCGGCCCAACAGAGAACGCTCATGGAGTAGACGGAGGCGAATATAGGATGTCGCTACTGTGTGCAGTGAGCGTGTCAGTTCTGGGCATCATATTGATGAAGACGCTGCACATTATGTGGCTAGATTTTATGCTTGTTGCGCTGGCCCAGCTTCTGCATCCGCACGTCCAGCTGTGGATCGACGATCGTCACCGAAGAAGGACTGCTTATAGTCCAACGCCAAGCGAAATCGATATGTTGAAAAAACTGCGGACCGGAGCGCCGGATCCGAATTCCTGCCCTTTGTGCGGTTCGAAGGTTTCAGCAAGGGAGAACGCGCCATGACACCCGGAACTCGCGTTGCAACGCTTTTGTTGGTTCTGTCGTCAGCAGCTTCATTCGCGCAGGACGAGGTGGCGGATCCTGTGGCGAACGTTTCTATCCTTAGCGGACATTGCTGGGTTCGGAAACACGAGGAGGTACTTAAGGAACCGGCAGGTAAGGGGAGGGAACTACATCAAAATGATCCTGTGATGTCCGATGACGACATCAGGTGCGACGGAAATGGTCGAGCCAATATTAAATTCAATCGCGGAGATGGCGTGCGAGAGTTTTCCTCGAACTGGAAGACGGTTGGTAACGTCTCGGGAGCGCCGCATTACACGCCCGGCAGCGTTCCCGCCAGCCGTCTTGGCGAAAACCACAAACCGGAGCAGCAACAACGGGTGGCTACCTACGAGCCCTCCGGATCTAGTGCAGATATGGGAAACAAGTACACAGGTCATCAGGCGACCATGTCCAAGGCAGCGCAGGCAAAGACGCATAAGAAGGCCGCCGCCGGCGAGGCGTCGCCGTATTGAGCACGCGCAGCGGACACTACGAGAAAACGAGACTGTTCACGAGGGGACTCACCGCCGTCGACTATCAGCGGTTACGGCGAGCGTCTTCATCGGTCTTCTAGACCGCTATCCGGAGTCGGAGTGGTACGCTTTCCGTGCGACTACGGATTAGCGCGAGTTGCAGGGCGCACATCGATTGAGGATATGTTGCCAGCCATTTCGGAGTAAGCGCGTCTTCATTACCGTGTAGATTTCGTCGTTGAGTTTGGCTACTTTGGTGCCCACCAAGATGAATGGTGGACGCAACAGTGGACAGCTCTCCTCAATCCAAACGGCCGAAGCGCCCCAATTTTTCTGTCAGTTCAAGCGGCAGATCGTCGAGGCGACGCTCGAGCCGGGTGCGTCGGCCGCGCTCATCGCTCGCGAGCACGACATCAACGCCAATCTGCTGTTCAAATGGCGTCGTCATTATCTTGCCGGCGATTTCGGCATGCCCGACGTCACGCTGCCAGAGGCGCCTGTGCTCAACTGGCTACCAGTGGCAGTGACTGAGTCTTCACCGGAAGTACCGGCGTGCCCATCGCCGGACAGCGCGAGCATGTACGAGGTCGAATGTGGTGACGTCCGTCTACGCCTGAGCGCGGACACGCCCATCGCAACCCTGATCAAGATTATGCGGGGCCTTGCCCGATGAGCCTGCTGATGCTGCCGTCCGCCGTTGGCCTGCCGTCCGGGTCCCGCGTTTGGCTGGCCGCGGGAGTCACCGACATGCGGGCCGGGTTCAACAGTCTCGCCGCCAAGGTGCAGACCGTGCTCGAACGGGATCCGTTCTGCGGGCACATCTTCGTGTTTCGCGGCAAACGCGGCGACCTGCTCAAAGTGCTGTGGTGGAGCGGCGATGGCATGTGCCTGCTGATGAAGCGACTCGAGAAGGGGCGCTTCGTATGGCCGCAGGCCGACGGTGGCGTTATTTGCCTGAGCCCGGCGCAACTGTCGATGCTGCTGGAAGGCATCGACTGGCGGCAACCGACGAGAACGGCACGACCGACCTCGGCGTTGTAAACGTCGTTGCGGGCGCGTAAACTGCCTGCATGACGCGCGCGAGCCCACTTCCCGACGATGTCGAAACGCTGAAGGCCATGCTGCTCAGCCAGGAAGCGACGCTGCGCGAGCGCGACGCACAAGTGCTCAAACTGCAGGAAACTGTCGACTCGCAACAAGCTGCGTTGGCTTCACGCATCGCCGAAGTCGAACACCTCAAGCTGCTCATTGCCAAGCTGCGCCGCATGCAGTTCGGCCGCAAGTCGGAGAAACTGGACCATCAGATCGAGCAACTCGAACTGCGCCTCGAAGAACTTGAGGCCGACGAAGGCGCGACGCCGGTCGAAATCCAGAGGACGCCGCGCGCGGCCGTGGAACAAGCGCCGCGCAAGCCACTGCCTGAACATCTGCCGCGCGAGCTCCGGACGCACTTGCCCGAATCTGCCGGGAAGTGCTCCGAGTGCGGTGGCGAGATGAAGCTGCTGGGCGAAGATGTTGCCGAACAACTCGAGTACGTACCGGCAAGCTTCCGGGTTATCCGTCATGTGCGCCCGAAGTTTGCGTGCGTGTGTTGCGACAACATCTCACAGGCCCCCGCACCCAGTCGTCCTATCGAACGCGGTCTCGCCGGCCCAGGGCTGCTGGCACACGTGCTGGTCTCGAAGTTCGCAGACCATGTGCCGCTTTACCGGCAGTCGGTGATGTACGCGCGAGAAGGCGTCGAGCTTGATCGCTCGCTGCTTGCGAAGTGGGTCGGTCACGCTGCGACGCTGCTGCAGCCGCTCGTTGAAACGCTGCGTCGACACGTGATGTCGGCGACGAAACTCCACGCCGACGACACGCCGGTTCCAGTGCTGGCACCGGGTAACGGCAAGACGAAGACCGGTCGCTTGTGGGTGTACGTGCGCGATGATCGTACATCGGCCGATATGACGCCGCCCGCGGTGTGGTTCGCCTATACGCCAGATCGCAAGGGTATCCATCCGCGACAGCATCTCAAGTCATTCGACGGCACGCTGCAAGCCGATGCATACGGCGGCTACCAGGCCATCTACGAAACCGGGCGCGTCACAGAGGCGGCCTGTTGGGCGCACGCTCGACGTCGGTTCTATGAACTGCACGCAGCCCGCCCGAATGCGTTGAACACCGAGGCGCTTGCGCGTATCGGCGCACTATACAGGATTGAGGAAACGTTGTGAGCCACGCGTGGAATTGATCGAGTAGCGGTCGCGCATGCTCCTGGCGATGCGCACGGCGCTGGTCGGGCGGCTTGCCCCTGATGCGCTGAACCGGTGGGAAGCGCTCACACGCTATTGCGATGACGGCCAGCTCGAAATCGATAACCTGCCAGTCGAGCGCGCGCTACGCGGGGTGGCCATCGGTCGACGCAACTATCTGTTCGCTGGAGCAGACTCCGGCGGCGAACGTGCCGCCGCGATCTACAGCCTCATTGGCACCGCAAAACTCAACGGCATCGATCCAGAGGCGTATCTGCGCTTCGTGCTCGCGCGCATCGCGGGGCATGCGATCAACCGCATCGATGAACTCACACCGTGGGTCGTCGCCGATCAGATCCGCACCGCGCTCTAAAGATCTCAGTCTCCAGTCAAGACGTCGCTGGGGTCACGCTTACATTTCGGATTCGCACAGCTTCGCCGAGAATGTCGAGGTACTCTTTGTGGTCCACGCGTTCGTCCGGCGGAAGGGTGCCATTGGCGTGCCGCTCAAGCGCATCTTCCCGTTGCCTCACACTGTTAGCCATTGAAGTGATGCGGCTGTACGCCTCGCACGCGTACGCAAAGGTCTCGCGCTTGGCGTAGTCGATTCTCAAGAGAAACTCCGTCCGACGGTTTTCCTCCAGCCCGACGGTGGATCGCTTGCAATTATGAAAGACGTGCGCTGCCTCATGGACGACGAAATCGGCGAATGGGTCCGCGTCGTCGAAATATAAGGTCGAGATAAAGCAGGTGGTTTCCTCGCTGAGGCCAACGATGTGGCAGGCGTCCTGCGCGAAAGCGGGTGCGCCGACGCTTGTCAAATATAGATTGGCCAGGTTCCACGCTGTGGATGGCCAAGTTTGCTTCATGAGGACGAAGGAGATGTTCTGCGGCGTGAGGAAGACGACGCCACGAGCGAGGGCTTCTACGACGACGGAGCGTTCATGGGCGGGAAAAAGTCCGTTGAACATCGGCGAAAGCTTGTCACGAGCCCAGCCGTTCAGATTTATGGGCACGCTCACCTGGCTGCCAAGTCCCCGCGCCCGCCGCAGCGTCTCCTCCACGAGCGCTGTTCGCAAGCGTTGCATCGCCTGTTGTGCGACTTCCGCGAAGTTGTCGCCCGGCCAGCCTGTCAAGTTGCTGTCGTACTCGCCACTATCGAGATAGCGCTGCACTTCACCTTCAAGCCAATGCTCACTGCCGATTGCCGCGCGCTCGAGGTTTTGTTGTGCAGGGGCCAATGAAGCTGTCATATCTGAACCCGTTGATTTGCGAGGCTGAAGTAGAAGATACCGCGGAATCTGGGGACTTCAATTTGCGTCCTCGCATCGATCGGACGGCGTTGTAGACGCTTGTCTCCGCCTGTCTCAACGAACTTGCTACTTCGCAAAGGAGCCGCAACGAAGTGCGGCGTGGTTGAGTCGGCGCAAAAAGACCATCCGGGTCCACCGATGCACTGCTTGCTCGGGGTCCTGGTACAAACGACAAACGCTAGCAACGGACCTGTAGACCGAGAGTACGCGCGTGAACCGTCGCTCGCCACAGGTTGAGTGTCATGCCGGCATTCAATCGTATCGAATGAACGGGTTGCCGTACATGTTCATGGCGAGGGATTGCGCGAAGCGCCCAGGGAAAATCCGCTCCACGTTCTGGTTTGCTAGCATGTTCGCCTCGGCCAAATTGCATCCCCCTTTCCACGCATCGAGGAACGACGGCAGCCAGTGGTAAGTGACACGAGCATCTAGGGGCCAAGGCGATGCGATGACAGCTGAGCATCCCGCGTCGAAGAGTTGCTTTGCCATTCCTGCGGTGGTTTCTCCGACTGGATCCTTGTCGAGCCTTCCGCCGCTGCAGACGAACAGAACGACGACATCGACGTTTCGAAGGACTCTTGCGAGGGACCGGGCCGTCACGCTCAGTTCACCCTCGTCGCTGATGCGAGCAAAGTAGCTCTTTCCTCCGGGAGCGATCCCTCCGTGCGCTGTAATGATGGCAAGTTTTGCATCGACAAAATCGGGCAGCGCGCTTTCTGTGTTAAGCACGATGCCGTGGTCAGAAAGAGTTTCTTCAAGCCGGCTGGACACCATCGCGAGGGTAGCGCCGCGATCTTCACTGCCGGAGATCCATGCGTGCTTGGCACGTCCCTTCGTTGACGGTTTCGCCAGCGCCGAACGTAGCCAAGACAGCGACGGAACCGACGCTAAAGCGTGGGTTAATCCGGCGAACTCCTGGTCTATACGCCAAAGGTTGAGTGGGAGGCCCTGAAGCGTTGTACTGCCGATGACAAGCGTAGGTGACGATGGCAATGGTGAGAATTTAAGAGTTTCGGTGCTCAGATAGAAGACGTTGGCATGCGCGTTATCATCAGCGTAGCCATAAGGATATTGCTTTGCCCAAGCCGATAACGCCTTTCCCGAGAATGTTGCAAGGCCCTCTTTCTGGGCGGCGAAATCCATTTTGCCAGCGCAGTCGACTCGAACGAGTTCGCCGGATTCGTTCAGGCCCGCCATCACTACGCTCGCCCCCCGTGACAATACATCCGAGATGACCTTGCTAGCAGACGCTACGTCTTCTACGACGGCGACCGGCGAGGAATTCGATCGCCAGCCCGGAGAGGCAATGGCCCGGTCCGCAAGAAGTTCGATCGCGAACGCTACCTCGTCCGGGCGAGTCAGAACTTCGGCACTCTTCAAGAAACGAGCGGCGATCGTTGAAGAAATTCGGGCGTCGTATGCTGTATCCGCAGCATATCGGGCCCTCTCTGAAGCTCGATGCACTGCGAGCAAATCTACAAGCGTGGGCGTTTTTGCAGAAACCGCGGCAGTCACAGCATCTAGCGCTGAGTCGTCACGCAAAAGGCTTGAGTAGACTTCGCGCGTTGCTTCCGCGACAGGTAGTTCGTGACCATCAGCGAAGTTGATAAGCTGAGCAAGGAGGCTGGCGATAGGCGCGCGGCTGTCATTTCGCAAGAGTGCGAGAGAGGCGACCGACGTCGCCTCCGTAAGCAGCGTTTCAATCGCTGCAGCCATCGAATTTTGCGTACGCGAGGCCTTCTTTGTTTCAACTGTAAGGCCGAGGTACCGGTGCTGCAATGCCATCTCGTCCGATTTGCCGAGATCCTGCAACAGTTCGGCGGCAAAACGATGCGTCACCGTCGCCTGTTCGAAGAGCGCCAGATCTCGGAAAACGCGGGTCAGCATGTTCGCTTCCTGCCACGCATCCTGTGTATCGACAGGACAGTCGATGAGAAATGCGCAGTTAATGGCGATAAGACACGCCAGGGTATCTCCGCCGGCCTTATAGACGTCGGCATTGAGAGCCCACGCCAGACGCAGGCGTTGAGGATGGTCGCCGGCAAGAATTAATGTCTGGCGACAAAGATCGCGAGCCTCTTGAGCCCGACCGCCTTTCATGAAAATCCCAGCAGCGGCGTAAAGAAGACGAAGGTCCTGGAGGGAGTCCTTCGCGTAAGGCGCGATGGCAAGCCCTAAGCCGAGCCAATTTCTTACTGCAGTAACGTCAAGTTCGTCCTTGAGGCGCCCTTCATAGTACCCAATCAGATCAGTGAAATTCGCAAGCAACGTCCTTGGGTCGGCGGGAACAAGCTCTTTAGGCAAACAAGCGTGTCCGAGCACGGTTGGCCCGTTGTCGGTCAGCCACTGAAAACCTGCTTCAAATGCTGGCGTCATCGCATGCACCTTGTCGAGTGGGGCGCCATGCTCTGGGTCGTTTCCGGTAAGAACAACCGGTCGGTCCAAGTTCCGGCTGACGAGATAAATCATCGTTACTTCGCCGTATCGTCCGCTGCCCTCAACAGATACAAAGTGTCGGACGCGACTATAGACGAAGTTGTCTTCCGGCCGACCCGCAAGATACTGGAGGATAAACGTCAGAGGCGTGACGAGTCTCTCCGGGTCAATAACGAATTCGTCGTTTCCCGGGCCCCGGGCAATCGCGATCTGCTCTATGGCGTCGAGCGTCATGAGTACGGTGCGCCTGTCCGCCTCGCGACCACTGAGAACCAACTCAACGATTTCGAGCGCATGTATGACCAATCCGCGAGAGAGCGCATCCCGAACTAGCCCGTCTTGAGCGAGCGTAGACCACTTCGGCCGACGTGAAACTATGCGTCGATTTATCTCCGGATAGTTCGGTATTTCTGAACTAGGGAGCTCGCTGGCCAGGAAGTGATAAGCCTCAGCTTCGCCGTTTGCTTCCGATAGTTGCTGCGCTTCGATGGCGGCAGCGGCATAGTCTCGCTTGTCGGTGGCGGCACGTAAGCGGTTGCGGATGTTGAGTTCGCTGGAAGGAAACCGACTCTGCAACTTTGTGGCGATAGCGGAACCGAGAGAAACGTCGTTGAGGCGCCACGCGACTTGAAGCCCAACTTCGAGAGCTTCCTTGGAACGCATCCGATCCCGGGCGTGTGAGAGCAGATCCCGAGCGAGCAACAGCGAACCGCTGTCAGCGGCAATTTGTGACAACTGAACCGTTATATCCGGTTCAGCAGTGTCGAAGTTTCCCATATCCTCAATCTGCTGCACGGCCAGTGCGGTAATACCTTTGTTCAGAAAGAGCTGAGCCTTGAGGACGGTACGTTCTTGTGCCTCAAGCTCCATTAACTGGTCGATGGAGCGTGACACCTTTCCAAGAAGGCCAGCTTCATCCCATTCGTGCCAATCCGACGCCATATCGTCGATCGTGCGACTAGCGCTTGTTCTGCCGACCGTCGAGCATACGGTTGCCCCTGTTGCGTTCAACAATTGCATCAGCGACGGCCGCCGCGGCTCAGCATGCTCGATGTCGACCACAAGCCTGAGCTTACGCTCGACTGAGACCTTTATCAGCATCTCAGCAAGATGGGCAAGATGAGGGACCCAATTGTCCTCGGCGAGGCGCAAGAACGAGCTCGCCGGGTAAGCGATTTTGCCCGTTTCAGTAAATCGGACGTGACCAACGCCGACAACGACTGCCACACTGGCCTCAGGAAGCTGTGACACTTCATGCAAAAGCGATTCAGCGAGCAAATCAGGCGCAGTGACGCGTCTGATCGAATCGCCCAGAACCGTTTCGCCGGCAAGTTGCGCAATGTCTTTGCGAGAGCTAATGTGAAGGTCAGAATCTGCAAAAATTATAGTCGCCGGTCGCGAGATGTGGTCGCCGTCCGACGACTGACTCTGCAAGAGACAGGACACGTACCCATCGACGCGAAGATCAGCGGGGATCTTCGGAGCGAATAATAGGGCGACGGTGCCGACCTCAGAATGTTGTTCGTTGAGTATGGTCGCAACGACGTCTGCAAAATCAGTAGCGTTCATAGTGTTCAATCAAGATCTGCTTTTTTGCCGCCGAGGGTTAGTCCATATCTCAGCTGGCATCTCAAAGCCTCGAAGCCGCCGCACCGTCGGACGGGTTCGCGGAGCTTTCTGCAATCCAGACGACATGAGAGCGCTTCTTATGGAGTTTGCGGTTGCGACGCACTTCACGGTGCGCGGAAATCGTGTCAGGTGGCCGGAACTTGAGCCGAACGAGCCCGAGCTGAAAGATGCTACCTTCGACTTTTTGATTGAGGACCTCGGCGACAATGGGTTGGAGGTTGAGTGCAAGTCGGTGTCTCATGACAAGGGCCGATCGATTCATCGCACAACGGCGTTCTCGCTATACGAGGTGTTGAGGAGGGAGCTCAATGCGTTCGCTTATAGCCTGAAGACCGGACTCGTGGTCGTTGTGACTGTACCAGGTTCGGTCCCAGGATCACCTTCCGAGCAGGATGCACTCGCGAAGCGAGTGCACCGCCAACTAGTACTTGGGCAGTCTGAGACGTTCGACGATGGATTGCGGATCAGCATAACTGATTGTGAGGTGCAACGACTTGGAGATGTCGAGCTGCGGACAGATAGCGAAGACGCTCGTGCAATCGTCGACGACATAACTGGTACGCGGAACCGGAGCGTATTGGTTATGGGAAGACACGGCGTCGGTGCGTTGTTGCTCATCCTTCAGAACTCCAAAGACGATGGGCTACTCAGCGCAGTTTTCGATACGGCGAAGAAAGCGGCGCGAAGTCAACTTTCGGGAGCGCGACCAGCGCTTATCTTATTGGGTTTCGAGGGCGTCGAGGCTGAACAGCTAGCGTGCCTAGCGCAACAAGATGAAGATCCCACGCAAGCACCGAGTGCTGCGCGATTGGCCGTCAGTCAGTTCCTATCTGGGGATGGCCGGGAACACGTTGTGGGCGTCGGTCTTCTCAGCCGTAACCGCTTGCGAGCTCGAGGCTCTGGCTGCTTCGACAGTGGCGGAGCGACCTACTACTTTGAGAACGAGAGCAGTCCCCTCTGGCTGCCGGTGTTCAAGGGTTTGTTTCGGGCATAAGCTTCGCGTCAGCCTGGCGGAGCGCACCTGATTTATACGGGGGTGCGGTCGATGAACTCTCCCAAGATTAAAGTTCTTTCAGCGTTTGCCGTAAACGAGCGTGCTCACCATCCATCTGGGTTTCGGGCCCCACAAGAAGGCCGAACCAGATCTGGCGCGCGGATGGGACATGCGTCTCACCAAAGAACTTGCCACCAGGAAAAGGGAGCTCAGCCGATGACCACAATCGAACGTCGCTCTATCAGTGACGCGGACATATCGGAAGTGCATGAAATTGTAGTGGAGCTCACCACTCGAACGCGGCCCGCGGGAAATCGAACGCCGATGGAGCTATGGTTCGACGAGGCTGCCACGGCATTACGAGACCACTCGATCGCAATGTTAAGTGCGCTGTTTTGCTTGGTGTTTCTGAGCTGGGCGTTCGAGAAAGAATCTTTGCCAGATGCCTTTTTGGTGGTGAGCGCGTTCGTTGGATTGATACTGCTTACTGCATCGTTCATTGGGATCGGCGGCGCTGTCCCGTTTATCAACCGTCTGCGCAAGGCCCCGTATTCGCCTCTGCTTTGGTCGGTTGAAGCTTGTTCTCGCATCGATCTACCGCTTTTGCACCGGCTCCTCTGCTGCAATCGGGACGCCATAGCTTATATGCTGGTGCAATTCAGCCACGAGCGTAGCTCATTCGAAAAGCGCGGTGCGATGCTCGCCGGGGCGCTCGACAAGATTGGGCTATTTCCGGCAATCGCGGCTTTCGTCGGAGTCGCAACATCGCTGTGGTCGCACTCGGAAACATTCGTTCGTGTGCTCGTTTTCGTAGTTCCGGCTTTCTATTTCATTAACTTTTTGAATTGGATGCTCTTGCAAGAAATGGATCGGACAATCGCGATCCTAAAGTATAGCCTTGACATTCTCGAAGCGGATCACGAGGGATTGTCGTTAGCCGAAACAAGCGTGCTAACGGACATTGGAATCGCAGCGTGACACAGACCGTGCAGAAACCATCGTCGGAGAGTCTTTCGCTTCGCGCAGTCAGCTTATCGTCAACACCCCAACTCGCAACTTAAATGGATCAGAAAAGCTTTCTTGAGCATTTTGGTGTCAGCCAAGATGAGATAGACTCTATGAAGAAGCGCGCAAGGATTGAGACATTTAATAAGAAAGCACTTCTCGCTCGCTTGTCGACAGCTCGGCGGACCCCAGACGCGGGCGCCTATATTTCAGAGCAGCTGTGGGCCTGTCACCGCGTTCTTTCCGCCGCTGGCGTTCACAACCTGATGTATCTAACTAGAGATCTCGTAGAACGGGGAGTCGCTCGTCTCTGCTGGGAGGAGCTGCTGGATCGGAGGTTCGGCGATCCAATGAATGTGCAAAATCGTGCGGTGTGGCTTTTGTTCCACGTCTGTTTGCAAGCTCAACGAGACTTTGCGCTCGATGTCTGCACCGCTCGATCCCGTGAGGATCTGCTAACAGGGCGTTTTTTAGAGGGGATTAAGGGCGCATGTGCTGTTTGGGCAGAATCGTCATCTTCTTATCTCCGGAGGGTAGAGAACGTCCTGGAAGTTTGCAGCCTCGATCTGACGGTTGGCGGGGCCGAGCAGGAAACCGGCGGAGACTTCGCTTTGATCTTGGACATCAAGGGCATTCCTTCTTGCGCGGAAGACTTCGAGCATAGTGTTGTGACGCTGACAGAAGGCGGCCCACGAGGTGACCTTTTTGTTCCTCTGATATTTCAGGCAAAGCGTTATACCGGTTCTACTGCAGACATCGCGAGAATAAATAGTACCCAAGGTTATCAATTCAATAAACTGCGGCAGAGAGATTGTGCTTCTGCCTATATTTTTTATGAAAACGGAGACAACGGCATTGACTATCCTGCACTTCCGATGGTCAAACCCGCTCATAAGTGCTTACCTGTGGAGTCACACCGTAAGACTGGCGTATTTGAAGGGAGTGTCGACTTTGCGACATACATTCTTCGCGCCGCGAACGGATTCGATGATATGCCGGCTGCGCAGACCCGCGAAGATGCGTTGAACATGATTCTCGCCAACGCATCGCCTGAAGGACTTACCAAACTCGTCGTACTCGGAAATACCGCGGGGCTCAAAAGGACATACGAGGAGGCGTTAGCCGCGCTTCGTGAAGAGATTGAGAGTGGATTATCGAAGGATCCGACGCAGCACGAACGACCAAGGACGAATAGACCGCGTTGATTCGCACGCCAGGAGTAAATGAAAAGTTTGTAGAGGAAAGCTATCTTCAGACGTACCGTTCCAAATCGAACGTATAGTCGGGCTAGCAGCTGATCCTGCTCATTATTCTGTTTTCGCTACAACGGTGAGGTAAGAAAGTCGACGGGGGTCGGGGGATGATGGACCGAGCTGGTGGGACGCGGTGCATCGCTCGAGACATTTTTCTCTGCCCAGCAAGGCGAATTGGGAGGAAATACCGATTTATGCGTCGATTCGTAACAGAATCGTCGAACGATTGGCGCGATAGCATCTCTGGGCGAAAATCTCCGTAAGCTGGTGTGGGTTTGCGCCCACGCCGAGAACGACTGCACGGATTCGAAGAAATGGCATTGTCGCCGCCCTTAGGCCCGCCAGATTGCGAGAGCAGACATTCGCGGTTGTACCGGTCCCTGTCGCCTCTGCGCACGACGGAGTCTGACCTATATTGGGTGCATTCAATGGCGCCTAGCGTCTTCCGGGATGCCGCGGAATGCGGCTACGTCATCCCGTCTCACTGTCCCTTATTTAACTGCGATCTAACATATCTGTTCTACGGCCGGCCAGCTTATCGCTTTGGCTACGACGGTTCGATGCGCGCTGGTCAATGGGCACCGTGCGTCTTCGTCTTTCATCCTACAATTGAGCTTCGCGGCGTCCAGATGTACCCGTTCGATACCGGTGCGTTTTTACGTGGAAGATTCGAACAATGGATACCGCGCCAATACAGCCTCGCAGATTTCGAGTTGCCAATATCCTGCGGGGCGCCTGGCCATTTCATTCAGGCTTTTTACGGTTCGAACGTTGACTATTGGGTCGGCGACGGACGTGTGGCAGCTTCGTATCGCGGTTGCGAACTCGAGCGCGCCGTCCTCGCCGACATGATTTCTGATCGCGCGGGGAACCGCGCAGACAACAGGCGCCAGGCAATCGAAATGGCGTTAGCGGAAAAAATTCCGATCGACCGCGAGCATGTCGCGGCGCTTGTGGTTCCCGATCGTTTGAAAGACGCGCCTTTTGTTTTGCCCTATCAACTTGAGAAGAACATTCCCGTTTTTACCTACAGGCTGTATGAAACCGCAACGGTAATCGAGCATCAAGTGCATATCGAGGAAACCGTACGGCGTGTGCATCAACTGAATGGGGCGATTTGAAATGGATGCCATATTCAAGCCGCACGGTTTTACACTAATCGATCCTACTCTTCCGGGGTTCGCCCGGAGCGTTTTTGCGTCTACTCGCGATGGTCGACTTTTCATACAGGAAGTTGGAAGAGACGAAACTGTCCGGTTTGTGAACGTCGAATTTGAAGATGCGGAGATTTCAAAGTTTGACGACGCCGCAATTGGAAAGTTGACTCAAATACGGCGGATGGGAAGAGCTGTCCATGACTGGTATTCGACGCCACTCTATGTATTTTCATGGGGAGACGGAAAGATTACGGCAGGGTGCAAAGATGAGGTAGCGATAGGTCTGCTCGAAAGACTTCATGACTTGATTCAGTGGCCGCATATCTATGCATCTGCTGCGGACTTCATCTATTCCTCAAAAGCAACACTAGGCGGAGCGATCCATACTTATCGCCGCAATGATGGCGACCTTCTGTTTTTTGCGGACCAGAAGGTAGCTTCTTTGCAGATGCGAACAAATAAGATCCTCACAACGGTTCTGCCAAGTCGTGTCGTACCGCTTAATCACGACGCTGAGGCGAGGCGGTTATATCAGCGATTCAAAGAAAGACTCGACGCTAATGTGATGACACTTGCCGCTCTTTATTTGGAGACGGGGCGAAGTGAGCAAGTAATCAAGCTTATTGAGTTGAAGTCGGAAGGATCTGATCCAACACCTCCACCATGGGCGAGAGTCATAGATGAGGTTGTCGGCAGACTTCGATTTGCGGACAATGAAATTGCAAAAAGAAAGTACCGAGTAGCGACTTCAGTGTATGCAAGCGTGCGTGCGAAATATATATCTCAAATTGATGACGAAATTGTTCGGAAGCTTGCGGAGTTCTCCATCTCAAAGAGGTGCGATCTGCTGAGAACGAGTCGTGATGTATTGCGTCTTCGGGAGTGGCAGTTGCTTGACTGTCTGTTGCAAGAGCTTGGCTGCCTTGCCGGTAGTCCAAACGAGTGGATTGGATACGCTGGACGATCTCTGCTACTACTCGCCAGTCTGTTCTTGTCTGAGAAAGAGACTGGGCGAGCGCGAGATGTCTTGGCAATTGTCGCAGAGCTGGCGACTTTGGCGGCGGAGCGGAAACTGTCAATAGACTATGACCTTGCGTTGGAGTTTCTTTTAAGTCAGGCGTCCCTTGAGGTATGCGCAGGCGACCCCGATCGTGCAGAAGAGTGCTACCTGCAAGCGATCTCGCGTCTGCGAAGGGATGACGAGAACGCCAACACCATGGTGTCCTTGGCTTCAGTGCTGGCGACGTTGTCCAACTTGTACCTTGGGCAGGAACGTCTAATTGCGGCGGAAGCAACTGCGATTGAAGCAGTGGCCATGGGAAGAATCTTGACGCTCGGCGGAATCCCAAAAAGCAGAGAAAGCTTGTTTACCGCTCAAGGTGTCCTCGAGAGATTGTACGTTGGAGCCAGTCGGGACTTAGAGCTCTCTCTCCTGCGCAAGACACTGGATGCTTCGACACGGAGTTGATTGCTGTATACGACACATGAGTCGCTCGACGACTTCCCACAGGCGCCATGCGCCTGTGGGTTGCGCCGTGGCATCGGATCACTAAAGTGTTCCGTTGCGCTGCCGTTAACGACTACGGAGGGGCAGAAAAGCCAGTCGTGACAGGTGAGAATGATGCATCGCAACGAGACCGGATCCCTTTTTGGAAGATGAAAAACAACAAAGCTCGTTTTCGCGTTAATTCCCGGCTGGCACACATTCTCAGCCAAGAGTACACCTCGAGTGAGAAGGCTCTCAAAGAGCTTGTGGACAACGCTTGGGACGCCGACGCAGAGCGTGTAACCATATCATTGCCAGAGCCGATGAGCGATGCGCCGATTGTCATCTCGGACGATGGAAGCGGCATGACCACAGCGGAGCTGAATAACCACTACCTCTCGATCGCGTCGGATCGCCGCGCAAGAAGTGGCGAGCGTACCGCCCGTAAGCAGCGGTTGGTCAAAGGGCGCAAGGGGATCGGCAAGTTCGCGGGACTGATGACAGCCTCGGTGATGACGCTTGAAACCTGCGCACGAGGGACAAGGACGAGCTTCACTCTGCGACTTCAGGATTTGTTAAGTGCTGACGACCTTGACCTGTTGGACCTAGAGCTCGTTACTGCTGTCTGCGACTCGACCGCACACGGGACGACGATTACTCTCAGCGACCTTGACCAGCAGTTGGCGTTTCCTAGTCCTCAGGGACTGAGGCAACTACTGTTGCAAGACTATGGTCGCGAAACTGATTTTGGCATCATTGTTGACGGGAAACCGCTTGGCGTTGACGACGTTGTCGGGACATTCAAGGACAGTACGTTTTCCGTACCGAATGTGGGGGAAGTCAAGCTTCGGTTCGCGATCGCAGAGAAAAAGTCGGTGTCACGTCTGCCTGGAATCGTGATACGTGTCGACGGAAAGGTTGTTGGGAAACCGTCTTTCTTCGGATTGGAGGAACGCGACGATTTCCCCCCGAAGCTTTTGAAGCGTCTCTACGGTGAGATAGATGCGGATGGACTTCGAGATCATGTCACCGCTGGTTGGGACAGCCTTATTGAGAATAGCGAGCTTCTGGAGCAGGTAAGAGAAGTCGTTGCGCCACTTGTTCTTCAGGCGTTCAAGGAAACGCACGGCAAGGAGCTACAGCTCGCTCATGCTCGGCTGAAGCGTGAAATCAAAGAACGGCTAGCTGCGCTTCCAGAAAACCGACGGGAATATGCCGAAACTGCAATCAGGAAGGTGCTCGACAAATTCTACGGCGAACCGCCGGAGAAAGTGGAGCCTTTCATCCATGTTCTGCTGGAGGCAATCGAGCGATCAGACTACGGTTCCGTGGTCAGGCACTTGGCGGAAGCGCGACGTAGAGATGTAGTCGCACTTGCCGAGGCGCTGGACGAGTTTGGTCTCGCCGACATGGCTTATCTCGTTGAGCAGGCGGGAGCACGTCGAGAATTTTTAGACAATCTTGAAGCGCATCGCTAAGGATGCGAGCACCATCGAAGCGCAGATGCACAGAGCCGTCGAGCGGAATCTTTGGATATTTGGCCCCGAGTATTCTATCTTCAGCTCGAACCAGACACTGCAGCGCCAGGTGGAGGACATGCTTGGCAAGAAGTTTACGGGAACACGTTCAAAAAAACGGCCTGACCTGCTGCTCAATGAGAATCTTAGTGGAGAGTGCTTGCTCATCGAGTTCAAACGACCATCGCACGCGTTAAATCGCGGCGACTACGAGCAAGCTACTCATTATAGACACGACTTGACGAAGCACATGGGCAAGAGGATTAAAGTGTTGTTGGTCGGTGGAGACCGTTCTTCCGACTACCCGACGAACAATACAGAGCCGGACGTTGTGGCGCATACTTTCCTGGACGTCATTGCAACAGCGAGACGTCAACTGGATTGGCAACTCCGACAGCAACGCTGACGCCTGGTGAGCCTCGTTTCTGAAGCAGAGTGAAGGTGCCGATGACCAGCACAAGGGTCAGCTTACTCCCACTTTTTGTATAGCGCGGAGGCTACCATCCCAATCAAAACGCTTTGCCCGCGCGTCAGCCGCGGCGAATTTTTCTTAATTACTATCGCTCCGCGCTTAACCATACATGTCTCGTTTGGGAATCGACCGTGCAACCGGGCAAATCTTCGAGGGAAAGGATCATCCGCGCTACCTCGCCGTACCTACGCCAGTCGTGTCGCAATGCAAGCTCATAGAAACCCCCTCTGATCTGTCCCAGCTACCGCTTGGGCTCGACAGTCATCCCTTCGGTTGGGTGTTTCGCGAGGAATCCTTCGACCCTGTGTCACGTGTAAGAAGGGGGCGGCTATATCAGAAGCTCGGGAACTCCGGCTGGGAACAAATGCTGGTTGATGCCAGCACGTTCGCTATTTCCGACTATTCGAGCAAACGGAACGATGGCCGCTTGTATAAGGAACTGTGCGTCTATGCTCAATGCTCCGAGCTTTTGGGGAGACCCGACAGAGGTGAGGGGCTGCGTTTGGCGATAGGTGTGGCCGGGTCGTTTTCAACCTGGCAGATACTGCAAACGGAGTCCACGGTCAGCCAGGATGTGCTAGTCACGCTTCGAGCAGAGTCGGCACTTGGCATAATGCCGTCGCTGCACGAGGCGCGGATTCACACCGAGAGCCTCCCCGCGGTAAAACGGGCCTACCAGCGCGTGCTAAACGCGGCGTATCGAGAATTGCCAACGTCAGTAGTAGACCAGTGTCGCAACCTCTGCGTCGTGTTGATCTCGAGATGGCTTTATCAACTGTCGGGAGATGCTTCGTTACTCGGGGAAGATCTAGCTCGATGCATCGGCGCGATTCAGCGTCACTTCGGCCAGGGCAGTCACGTCTTGCTACGTTCCGCGCTCGAGGTTGTGAACATGTTGCATCCGCGCGGCAAGGAGAACGAGCGGCATCGGCGTAACCTCCGCGAAGTCACTGAGGATGATGCGAACCTCGCGGTCCACGCAACCGGCTTCGTGCTCCGCGAAATTGACTGGGCGCTTTGAGCCGTTTGTCGACTCCGACCAGACCTCCATATGTTCGAAAGATATAAACCCGTCCGAGATTTGATGCGCTGCTACAGCATTGATGAATCGCTGGTCATTATCTGGCAGTTGTCGCGGCACGTTGTGGCCGGTGGCCCGGCGCCGTCGATCGATGGGGCGCCCGGAAAGGACCTAAGGAAGATTATTTTTCCCCATCAGCTTAGCCTTGTTTGTCGTGAGGTACTGCTGCACGGAACCATCGGGCGGGGAACACGGACGCTGTCCAACTGGCATGACCTAGAGAAAGCCTTCGGGGCAGTTCAGGCGTACTTGGAATACACGTCAGCAACCACGGAAGGCAACTTCCAGCTAGAACTGCATCGCATCGGGCAGCAGCAGTTGTCCTTACAGCGAAGACCTTCGCTGGGAAGGTTCATGCGATATGTCGCCTTGTACGAGAGCAAGGACGTCGCTGCCGTCCTTGAGCGCGCGATTGGCATCTCGGCGAGAGACTATACGTTTCTTGGCTTCATGACGTACACGCAGTTCGCCAAATCGCCGCGCTTCGTTACGAGTGTCGACCTGGAGAAGGCTGGCATTGACCATGAGACGAGAGATCGATTCTTCGAGCGTATGACCGGCTCTCTCTCGGCGACACGCGCCCAACTTCGAAAAAGCCAGCGGTTCGACCATACGTGGGCATACACGTTTGACACGCTTGACGACAGGCCGCTCGTCAATCTCGACCCGTTGTACCCCGAGAGGACCTATTGCCCGATGCCCGAGAGGATGCTGACCCGATTCACGGAAGGGACGTTCTATCTCTTGTTTCAGCAAAAGGGATTTGATGCGGCATTTGGCAAAGCGTTTGAAGAATATACAGCGGACGTTCTCCGAAGGACTTGCATGCCGTCGCGGGTGACAGTGCACGAAGAGATGCCCTTCATGGTTCGGGGGAATGTGCACCACGGTGTCGATTTCGTGCTGTCGGACATACATGCGAACGTTTTCGTTGAGTGTAAGACGAAGCGACTGGATCTGCGAGGCCGCATCGCATCTTCGGCTGAGGATCTCGACGCTCAGTTGACAATTCTCGCGGAAGCGATTGCTCAAAATTATCGGAATATAGTCCTTGCGTTGGATGGGAAATCGCATTGGGTCCGCAATTCCTTGCCGTGTGCGAATCTTGTAGTGACTTTGGAAGACTGGCTTCTGGTAAGCCCTGACGCGCACGATACGCTGGTAAGCAAGGTTCAGGCGATTCTCACGAGCAGGGGGTGCAATGCGGCTCTTCTGCGGCGGATTCCATTTGCTATTCTCTGCGCTGAAAAATTTGAAGTGTTTTGCTGTGCGATAGCCAAGCACGGTATCAAGGCTGTCGTGGACCCCTTGTTCGAAGAGTACCGAGGTCCTTGGACGCTTTCTGCACACCTTGAAACCGACTTTCGGGATGTTGCAGAATCGGCCAGCTCATTGTTTGCGGACGCCTTCGCGGAGTATGGGCGAAACATGGTGACGCCGGTAGTGAATTGGAAAGAAAATATATCAAAAGTGCTACCATTAAATATAAAAAACTATGTCAGAGAAGATGCCTAGGTTTCTGGTTGAATGTGCAAACGACCACGTTGAGCAGGTCAGGACTGCGCTCAAACGAGCTGTCGAGTACTGCATCGCAGAAAAGATATGGACAATCGCGGTGATTGTGCCGGCACTTCAGCATGTAGACTCCTCGACGGTCGGCAAGGTTTTAGGGGGTGAGAATGTCAAGGCAATGTCGCAAGGCAAAGTGCTCAAGGTTTCGGACTCTCAGGAGGTTTCGATGGCACTCACGCCTGCGGCCAAGGCGGCTAACGCGGATACTGGTTCCCTCTTACTCGCAGTACATCTTGACGAGTCTGATATTGGGAAGGTAGATGATCATTCTCGAGCTTCAGCGATTGTCTACTGCCCATGGACCGAAGACGCGGGGAGACTGTGGCTCAGGACCTGGCAACCCACATTCTGGGGAACCCAGACGTGGAAGGTGCCTCCGCTGGGACTCAGTCCTGCAGTTGAGGCTGCGCTGAAAAGTATCCATACGGTCGTGAACGTGTCGAGCGGTCTGACGCACACATCTGACAAGGCATTTGCTGCGAGCCGATTCAAGGCGCTCGGGAAGCAGGGTGAACTCTTCGAGCTGGATGATCTCCGCATCTGGGCCCTTCGTCATGGTTGGAAGCAAAGCGGTGCGAAAGCATTAGTCAAGGTCGCCGCCAAGTATGCAAACTGACCGTCGACCTGACTTGATCTGTTGGCAACTTCCCGGCCCGTTGATTGTTCGAAATGAGGGCGCGGCCTTCGGGCATGAGGTGTGATGGGATAAGGAAGCGCCGACCCACGGTCGAGCCGCTTGGAGCCTCCTTCGACGGCGCAGTTGATCGAGAAAGGGTTGTGGCGTTGTCGCAAGTGCGATGTAAGTGTTTGCTGCGTCTTTCAGGTCACCCCTACGATTTCATGCTCTGATTTCTCAGTTCCTTGTCAAATGACGGGGCAGTCTAATGGTTGGTGCAATCACATGAATTCCTCGATTAAATCGAGCGCGGTCCCACAAACGCTCCTAAACGACTGACATTTCGCAGAATGGTGTGGCATAGTGCGACCATCGCATACATAAGGAGGGGTGCTATGGCAACGCTGAGCGAAATTCAGGCAAAGATACAAAAGCTACAGGAGCAGGCAGCGGAAATTGCCAAGAAGCAATCGTCCAAGGTGCTCGCAGAGATTCGAAGTCTGATGGACAAACATGGCGTGACGATTGCCCATATTGAAAGCTATGGCAAATCGGGTCGAGGTCAGAAGGCGCCGTCTTCGCAGTTGTCTGCGAAACACGCAGGAGCTGAGAAATATCGCGATCCAAAAACCGGGGCGACGTGGACTGGTCACGGCCGCGCGCCAGCGTGGATTGCGAACGCCAAGAACCGGAATCGCTTCTTGATCGATGCTGATACGACCACTCCGCCGGTCGCCGCATCGAAGCAACCGAAAGCTGGGAACTATGTGCGCGGACCGCAGGCTCCGAAGTATCGCGACCCCGAAAGTGGGGCGACCTGGAGTGGCCGTGGTAAAGCTCCAGCATGGTTAGCCAGCGCCAAAGACCGAACAAAATTTCTTATCGACAAGCTTACTGAGGCGCCTGAGGTGTCCGACGCCGCTCCGGGGAAGAAGACCGCCGCTAAGAAAGGAGCTTCGTACAAGGCCGGGGCGAAGAAGGCGGTGACAAAGAAGGTTGCCAGTAAAAAGGTAGCGACGAAGAAGCCGGCCGCAAAGAAAGCAGCCTCGAAGACGGCCACCGTGAAGAAGGTGGCAGTGAAGAAGAGTGCAGTTGCTGGCAAGAAGGTGCCGGCGAAGAAAGCGCCGACGACTGCAGAGGTCACGCCGTCGACTGCTGAGCAGGGAAGCGCTGAGGCGAATTCGACGGCGACGGCTTGAGCCGCACTTCGGAGTCGTCTGTGGCTGAACAGGGAGTGGCCGCCCTGATCATAGATATGGATCGCACGACGGTTCAGGCCGATCCAGCATCACGGCCGGTCCCGACCCAAGAGCCAGCGGATTTAGGAAATACCCATCTTTGCAGTGAACAGCAATCCATGCGATTCCCGAGCGTCTTGCTGACTGCGTGAGTCTCGTCTGTGCACGCGGCGAACGGCTCCGAAGCGATTCTAACGGGAATTCGTATTGGTACAAAATTCTTTGCCAGAAGTGTTTTAAAAAAACACTCATCGAATAAAGGAAGATTTCGTTGGAATGAAATCGCAGGGCGAATTTTGGCTCGATCTTCGATTGGCGATTAAGCAATTTTGGTGTTATACATCGATAGTCACGCGTCGGCCGAGCACCGAGCCGCCCGACGTTAATGCCGCTTCTTCCGACTGAAGAGCTTCGGCGGTGACCTCCAGCATGGACGGGTGCGACCGGTGGCGCGCTGGGGAAATCGGACTACCACGGGGGTAGGTTGAAATAGTCCGGGCGGTGGCGAATAGAGAGCCGCGACCTCAAAGTCTGTCGGAGCCATTTCAGAACGAGATGGTGGAAGGGGAACCTGCGGTGTCTGGCAGGGGCCCCGGCTATTCCTAGCTACCCTAAAGGAAGATATGCTCACTAAGGATCCGCTTCCGTGAGCGTGTGCTTCTATTCTCGATTGAGCTTGTTTCTTTTAACGTGTGCGCAATCTCAAGAGCATATGCTTGCGTAAGGATATGCTTCCCCCTGGTTGCGTGCATCATCAAAGGCCGCTGCGCGGCTGGCAGCCAGGAGAGGATGCTTGCAGCGAGCGTCCATCTCCCGTTGGCGGCAAGCGCATGCATTTGGTGACGGGGCGCGTGTGCCTCATCACCGGTCTGCTCCGAGGGCCAGTGTCGTGCATGTTTCGCCTGGGGGCACTGCGTAGCTGGCGGCCAACGAGCGGATGTCTGCGTCGCGCATGCAACTCGCGTTGCCGACTGGCATCCCGGGGAATGGCGCCGCGGTGTACGCTGTCATCGGTGCTCTCGCGTGATCTGCTGTGCGGAGTGTGATTCGGTCCTCTCGCTGCTGGCCCGGCGCTCAACTTCGCGTCGATGCCAGCCTCGTGCTCGATCGCTCTCTCGTGGCGGCATGCGCCGTCGGTGCGCTCTTGGCAATACGAGTGAGAGTTTTCCGCTACCGTAGTTCAAGGGTAAGCGCGCAGAAATGGACGTCTGGAACTGTTTGATCTGAGCGCGCAGGCTATGTCCACTGTTTCGAATCAGTGGACACCTTTCATGACAGAAGAGCACTCAGAAACGACCGGGTTGAAGGTCGTCAACGTTGGTCGGGACGGCAAGCGCAGATATGATCGGCAAACCAAACAGAAGTTGGTGGAAGCGTGTCTTGAGCCGGGCGCTTCGGTCGCCGGACTCGCACTCAAGCATGGAGTCAACGCCAACTTGCTACGCAAGTGGATCAAGCTGCATCAGCAGCGACTGGCTGGCACGTCCCTAAAGCCGGCGCCGACTGGCACCGCTTTCGTTCCGGTAGTCGAAGTCGATAGTCACGAAGCGGTGGTTGCGCCCGCATCCACGAAGGCACACCGCCACACCCCCGCAGCAAGGACGTCATCGCCCACTTCGGCGCGGTTGATGGTGCAGATGCCCAACGGCGTCACACTCCGGTTTGAATGCACCAACAATGACGCGCCGTTGCTATCGGCCATGATCGAGACGCTTGGACGGTGCGATGTTCCGCCTGGACGATGAACTGAAAGTCTATGTGCATCGTGACGCCGTGGACTTCCGCAAGAGCATCAACGGTCTCGCAGCCATCGTCGAGCGTCAATGAAGCTCGATCCATTCGCGCGTGCGGTTTATGTGTTCAGCAATCAGCGGCGCGACCGCATCAAGATGCTGCTGTGGGACCGTAACGGCTTCTGGCTTCTCATGAAACGCCTCGAGCAGGACCGCTTCGTATGGCCGCGCAAGGAAGCGGTGCTCATGCTGCGAACAGAGCAACTTCACTGGCTACTGGACGGCATCGACATCGAAGCGATGCGCGCGCATCCGAGGCGTTATTATCAGCGCGTGACCTGAAACGAGAACCGGCATCGCTGGTCTAATTCAGCGATGCCGCCATCATCCTCTTCTTCTACCGACGAACTGCAGGCGCTGCGCGCAGAACTCGCTGCCATGAAGGGCGAGTTGCGTGTGGTGACAGTCGAACGCGATTTGTTGCGCGAGAGACTTAAGGCCTATCAGCGGCAGTTGTTTGCTTCCAGGAGCGAAGTGCGCGGTGCTGAGCAACGCGACCTCTTCCTGAACGAAGCAGAAGCCCTCGCAACGGGATGCGAGCCGGCGCAACAGGCCGAAACTGAACAGAGCGTCGAAGTCGGCGCGCATGAACGCAGGAAGCGTGGGCGCAAACCGTTAGACCCGATGCTGCCTCGCGAGGTCGTGCGCCATGAGTTGCCCGAATCAGAACGCGTCTGCGCACACGATGGCCACGCACTGGTCGAGATCGGCGCCGAGATCAGCGAGCAACTCGATATCGTGCCGCAGCAGGTTCGCGTTGTTGCCTTTCGCCGTAAAGGGGCCGGGTGTTTTCGGCGTAATGGCGCCAGCGAAGGGCGCCTGATTCGGGGCTCGAACGGGGATCAAGAATCCTTGTTTTTACCTCCTTTCGCAAGTGCTGATTTGTTGGTCTCGGGCATCGGGCGTGGAACACGGTAGCTCTCGCCGTCGAGCACGACGCGGTATGCCGCGTGTCGCAAGCGATCAAGCGTTGCAGCGCCGAGCATTTTGTTTGTCGCGAACGCATCACCCCATTCCGTAAAATCAAGATTGCTGGTTAGCACGGTGGATGTACGTTCGTACCGTTCGGCGATCAGATCGTGGAAGTCTTCATCTTCGGGCGTGCGCATGGGTTTCAGCCCGAAATCGTCAATGATGAGTAGCGGTACCTTGGCAAGCGCCTGGAAGCGCCGGTCGTAGGAGCCGACGGCTTGCGCATTGCGTAGCGCGCCGAGAAGCCGGGTCTGGGTCATGAACAGGACATCGTGACCTTGCCGGGCGGCGGAGTGGCCCAGTGCCTGCGCCAGATGGCTTTTGCCCGTTCCACACGGACCGGCGATTAGCACGCTGACCTTCTCATCGATGAAGCGGCAGGTCGCCAGATCATGGACGACGGCGCGATTAAGGTTGCGCAGCCGGTCGAAGTCGAAACCTTCCAGTGTCTTCTGGCCACGTATGTCGCATGGCAGTGCGCAAGGGACGCCGTCTAATGCGCGCTTACGTTCAAGGTCGAGCAGCCAGTTTGCTTCTGTCCGATTAGCGTAGCGAGTGTTGCTTTTCGACTGATACGGTCTCGGTTCCCGAGTCTCCGATGACTTTGAGTGGGATCTCACCTACACCCATTGCGCGCTCAATGAGCAAACTATCGCCTTCGGCAACGAGGAACTCTTGGAGTCGGCCAAAATCCCCGCACCAAAGCATTTCGACGTCTTTGTCGCGGGCGACATCGCGATTTGCGGATAGCGCTACAGCGCGAACTTGTAGTCGGCTCGACTTTGCTTGTCCACCGACTTCCACACCGTAACCAGGCAAGGCTGGGTTCTTAAGGACGACGCGGCCATCGCGCGCCCACGCGGTCTCCATGCCGTCGTTGACCTCGTACCCGAGACGCGCCAAGCCCGCTAGAATTGCGTCGCGGCGTGCGTGCGCCGCTTGGCGTTGCTGCTCTTGCGCAACGAGGTTCTTGCATTGCTCGGCAAGCTGCGTAATCGCCTGCAATGATGTTGCGGGGCCGCACTGCTGAACACGGGCAAGCAGAGTTGTGGCTTCGGTGGACGCGTTTGCGCCGATCTCAGCCGCGAGCTCTTGCAGTTCTTCGATCGCTGAACGATGTGCACGAGACGTATCCACAGCGCTAGAGAGGTCGAGTATCAGACTATCGAGCAAGAGGTTACGACGCTGTTCGTTTGCCTCGGTCTCGATCGAGCGCAATTTGGCCGCAAATTTTGCGACATCAGCGTCTTCAAGGAACACTTGCGCTTCGGCAACCTGGCGGTCGACACGGTCGTAAAGAAGGTTGTTCGAGCGCGAAAGTTTCGTCGCTTTCCACTCGCCAAAGTCTTGAGCCGTATCGTCGCCCAACAGGCTACTCGCCAGCTTTTGCTGCGCCTCGCTGATAGTCTGCGATGACTCCGGTACGAGAAGGCTGAATCCCTGAGCGAGCAGCGTATCCGCGTTTGCGACATCCTCGCCCGATGCGATGAGGTCGAGCTTTGAAGCGAGTTCCTGCGGCACCACGATGCCTTTGGACTTGAGCGCGCCCATGAGGGTCGTCGCGCTATCGCGTCCCTGCCTTCTACGCTTTGCCGCCTGTTCCGCTTTCTCGATCGCAGCACGTTGCCGCCGTGTGACGTCTGCCTTCAGGAACGCGATTTCGTCTGGAACCTTCTTCTGCAGTTCCATGAAAGCATCCTTGGCAATCAATGCACCGAGTGCCTTTCGACGCTCGTGAGTAGCTACAATCTCCTCAGCCGAAAGCTCTTTAATACGCTGCCCTGATGCTGTCCATGCGGCAATCACCTCATCGAGCCGGTGAAGATGTGCTTCGCAGATAGCAAGAACCTCCTCGCGCGTGACGATTCGAACTACTTTCGGCCCACTCATGCTGCTACCTCCGTTTTCAGGGCGGCGTCAATCGCGGCCTTCAGACGAGCTTTTTCTGCCGCTGGATCGTGATACCACGCTTGCGATGAAACGCGGTGCAGTGTTGGTATGGCCCGCCGCAGAACGGACGGTCGCCAGATTTCACGTGCCCGAGCTCTTTGGAGCAGGTGGTGGCGCGGGGCGTCACATTCAATGCCGATGGCGTACAAGCCGGTTTCCAGGTCAGCGATCGCGAAGTCAAGGCCAAAGGCGTCGCCTTCCTGAGCGATAACGGGCGACAGTCCAAGCCCACGCAGATACTCGAGGACATCCGTTGCAAAGCCGTCGGTATCGCCGCTTTCCTGCAATTTCAAATGAGCGCGTTCGCTGCTCATCCGGGCAAGAAGCGCCCGGCCGGTCGGCAGTTCCCCATTGGACATTGCACGCGCATACTCCAGATAGCCTTGAAGGTAATCGCGCGGGATGGCCGGCTTGCGCTTGGTGTTGAGCATGTCGGAGATATCCCGGATGGGCATCGATGTGACAAGCACGACCTTCTGTCGAGCCCGAGTCACAGCGACGTTCAGGCGACGTTCACCGCCTTTTTGTCCAAGCACGCCGAAGAATCGCTTAAACGCGCCTTGACTGTTGCGGCCAAACGTAGTGGAAAAGACAATGACATCACGCTCATCGCCCTGGACGTTTTCTACGTTCTTGACGAACACGCCCATGTCTTCGCCACCGTCGGAGCGATCGCTCTCTTCGCGGTAGGCATTTCGGAACTCCTCGTCCTCTTCGGCACGTATCTCCAGTCGTTCCTGGATGAGGCTGGCCTGCTTAAGATTGAACGTAACGACACCGACTGAGGGACGTTGATCGTAAGGCAGCTTCCAGAGTGCCGCGAGGTACTCGACCACGCGATCCGCCTCGTCGGAATTCGTCTGCCGTTCATAGATACCGTTCACCGCAATCAATTCCAGCGGCTTGACTTCCCGGATCGTCGCTTCAGGATGCCGGACCGGCACGCTGAGCTCGTTGTCGTAGAACGCCGCGTTCGAGTAACCAATCAATTCACGATAGGCAGAGCGATAGTGAATCTGCAACGTGGTAACGGGCAGGGAACTGCGTGCCAGTTGGAGCAGGTCGGGGCAGTCCTTAATCTCCCGTCGGTTCCAGGTGTCTTCGAAGAGTTCGCGTTCTTCCTCGGTAGCGTCCTCATCAGGCTGCTCGCCGTCGTAAATCTCGGTCTCGTCGTTGTCCGTGCGCCCCGAGAAGAACTTGGCTGGCGGCATCTGCTTTTCGTCACCGCTCACCACGGAGACACCGCCCCGGAAGAGCGTCGGGATGGCGTACTCGACCGGCATCTGTGATGCCTCATCGTAGACCACTGAGTCGAACAGATTCGACTTAAGCGGCAATACGCGGCTAGCCACGTCAGGATTCATCATCCAGACCGGGCGCAATGCCATCAGGCCAAGACCGGCACCAAGTTCAATAAACTCCCGCAGGCGACGGGACCGTCGGCCGCTCAGTCGGGTGACGGCCTCCCAGTCACGCACCGATCCAAGCTTGCTGCGGTCAATCCCGTTGCGAAGCACCTCGCGATTGAGGCGACGCATTTCTTCGTCGGCGCCCGCCAAGCCTTCAACCTTTACAGCCGTCTCAGTCTGGTCGAGAAGCAGTTCTGGGTTCTCTTGCTCGAAGCGACGCTTCCAGCCTAGGCGTGCCTCGCGGTTGATGAGGCGCCGCACCTCCCAATCAAGATCTTCGGACGGAACACTCGCGAGAGCCGCCTCGTGGGTTCGCATCACTGCGAACACCTCAAGAGCTTGCGCATTGACGTGCTTTGAACGCGTGCGGAACTGCTGATATGCGGCCAGCGTCGCGAGCGCGTCATTGATACGGTTTAGGGGCGCCTGGTAGCTCACGTTCTCTGAAATCGCGCGGCGACAGGCATCAGCCAGTTCTGGCGAGACCCATTCCTCGAGTCCACTCAGCGCGTTAAAGCCGTGCTGGCGGGCGTTGTAACGAACGAAGGCTGTTTCAAAGCCGTCGAGCAGCTGTTTCACGGGAGCCTGGTCGCCCGTCATCACCGCCGAATCGAATTCGTCTCCACGCGGGGCAATCGAAATATGCTGGGCGAGCTCGCGCACCTCTTCGAGCTGGCGCAGGCGGGTACGGCATTCTTCGGTGAGTGTCGGCCCGCATGCCGGTTCTACCGTGTCCAGGTGCAACGAGCGGCTGGTGGCGTTCAACGCCTCGCGTTTCGGACGCCATTGCTGCTCAAGGCGTGCGGCGGCCAGAAGCACACGAAGCGCATCGTCAGTCGTTGGAGCACCACAGCTCGCAAGGTACTTTTTAAGCCCGCCCCGTCTGATGTAAGTTGCGGGGTTGAGTCGACTGAAAAACGTCGGCACTCTGGTTGCCAGTGCCGCCCGTGCTTCGATGTCGTTGAGCTCTGCATTGGCCAACTGCGCGAGCGCCGGCGATAGCGTCTTGTCGAAGGCGGCACCATCGATTGCCAGCAACTCCTCATGGAGTTGTTTCAGCGCGGCGTAGTGCTCATGGCCAGGTGCGTCGGCCTTGTCGGCCGGTCGGAACAAGGGCAACCATTGGGCGAGACGCTTGCGCTGCGTTTCGTCGAGGCTCACGAGGCGGCCTGCGTTCGCATCGAGCCAGGCTCGATACGGTGCGGGGTCGTCGACATCGAAGCGAGCCGGATGGGCGGCGAGGGTGTCGACACGTAACTGCTCGGCCTCGCGGAAGCTCGCGAATATGGCGTTGAATTCCTCGATTGTTGCAGGATCGGTCGCAAACGATTTCAACTGGGCAAGCGCGCTGCCTTCGAACTTGGCCGGGAGCCAATAACGCGCGAGCGGGGCGCACTGCTCCTCGAGCGTCGTCAGCGCTGAAATGTCCAGTCCGGCGAGCTTTGCTCGAAGCTGCGGCACGCTAACAGGCGCGGAGCCGGCCTCAAGCTGAATCAACTCCCCGAGTAGGGCGCGATAGCTCAGACCTGTCGAGTCGTCTACGCGATGGAGCGCTTGATGTTGTCGGTCGAGTTCGCCTTCCAGCGTTTCGATTCTCGCTGCCATGCGCTCGCGTTGACGCACCCAGGTATTGTCAAATGACGAACCCCGAATGATGGCGTCAAGCTGCTCTCGGACAGCTCTGATCGTCGGTTCCCGGTCCTTGTTCACGTCATTGACCATGACTATGCGGTCGCCGAGCCCTTCCGCAACAAGCCGCTTATGTACCACCTCCAGTGCAGCGTGCTTCTGGCACACGATCAGAAGGCTCTTACCGCGTCCAATCGCGTCCGCAACCATGTTGACAATGGTTTGGCTCTTCCCGGTTCCGGGAGGGCCTTCGACGAGCAGACCTGGGCCTTGCCGGGCCTGCATGACTGCAGATTCCTGCGACGGGTCGCTGGCGACGGTCAGAAAGCGCTCGATTTCGATGGCTGACGCTTCGGGCGCCTCGTAGGCCGACTTGTCTTTGAGACGGAGCATCGATTCGAGCGCGGTCCCGGAGGGCGACAAGACCTTCAACTGGCGTAGGTCTTCACCGATGGCCTGGCCCGCGAAGTCCACGTGGAAGAGGACGCCGGCACACGCAATCCGCAGTTCGCCCACCGGCACGTCGGCCGTGGGAGAAGGCAGGGCGCCGAGTTGGCGGCGATCTGGACTTGCCAGCAATCCGAAGGCGTCGACCACATCGGCAACCTTGAGCGCGGACCGTCCGAGCACGTCGTCTGCTGCGGCCCGCCATGCCTTGACCGAGTCCCGCCCGAGCAACCCTTCGAGCGCCGGGTTCAGCCGCACTTCCTCTCGCTCTCCGTCGAATGCCAGTGCAACCTGACCGCGAGCGCCAAGCTCCATGAGCAGCTTGACCGGCCAGAGCAAAACGGGAGCAATGCGCGGGCGTGAGCTGCTCCGACCATCCTTGTAGTGCAGGAACGGGAAACCGAGGTAGAGGCCGTCAATGCCGGTATCCCGCTTGTAGAGAGATGTTTGTCTGTACAGCGTATTCAGCCGATTCTCCAGCGTCGCATTGGCGCCCAAAACAGCAGGGTCTACCGAGACCGACTGCGCATTGCGCTGTAGCAGGTGCTCCAGCAGCGCGGCGCTCGAGTAACGCTCGCCGTTCAACTCGTGGACATCAACCCGGCCGGTCGTCTTGCCGATGGTCATTCGCACCAAGGGGCCGCGCAACACAGTGGTCGCGACTTTCTTTTCGAAGAACTCCAGGATTTGTGAGACGTACTGCTGCTTTTGGGGCTCCAGCCACTGCTCCGCAGGCACCGAGAGCAGGACAAGCACCTCGTGCAACGGCAAGCGGCGCTCAAGGCGGAAATGTTCAGCCCACTCGTCAATAGACTGATTGCCCGTCCGAGCGAAACCCGCGATCCGGTCGTCAACCTTCCGGAAGAGCTCCGTGCGGGAGAGCGCAAGCTCAGCCCGAGCCGCCTCCCGGTCGAACGCAAGAACTTGTTCCCGCTCAGCAACATCAGCGGCCTGGTTGAGAATCTCTTCGACCGACCGAAACTGCGAGATCTTTGCGCTCAAAAGAACGATGAGGTCTTCTTCGCTGACAATTCTGCGTTCCGAGAGCGACAAGAGGCCCGAATGAGTGGAGTCAGGCAGAAGGAGCCGTCGCTCTTCCCATTGCGCCGCTAGTTGAGCCCGCGAAGTGGAGAGCACCGCGATGCGCGCCATGTCTTCATCGAGCTCGATGGCGTGGTTGTGTGCTCGCGTGCGGACTTCCTCGGCCCGGCGCCGAAGGCGCGAGAGCCACGTCTCTGTGTGCAGCCGCTCAAGGAACGAGGGCACCGCGCCCGTCACGAGGTCATAGCCTTCGAGCGGGTTTCGAAGTAGCCATCCGGGCGTGACGATGTCGCCACGCAGGATAAGTGGCATTTCCGGGTTCAGAAGCTTGAGTGCGATCATCAGACGGCAGTCGTCGTCAACGCCGTCAAGTTGCGCAGCCTGACGCAGGCCGGCGAGCTCCTTAGACGGAACGCCAGCTTCTTCCGCCCAGGTGACGATTACGCCACGATTCAGGTGATCGCGGGCTTCGTCCCAGTTCTCGCGTTCCGCAGCCGCGAGTGCAAACACGGTGGGCTTGTGATACTGCCGTGAGCCGAGTGAGATGCTTGCGCCTTCAGCCGTATCAGCCTCGGAAGTCGTCGCAGATGGCGCGTCGACTTGCTTGCCTTCGAGCCAGGCCTTGACCTGCGCCCACTGCCATCGCTGATGGCGATCGCGTGCAAGCAAACCGCGTAGGAGAAGGTGAAGAGCGGGGTCGAGGTCGTCTGGTAACGTGACCCCGTTCGCCAGGACGTGAATCAGAAACGCGCGTGGGTTGATACCCTCGAAGCATTTACCCTCTGTCAGCTGCTCGAGCAGGATCATGCCGAGGCTCCACCAGTCGGACGCAGCAGCAACGCCGCCGGCGATGGCTTCGGGCGCCATGTAGCGAGTCGTCTCGAGCGGCGAGACGATGTCGAGGTCGAATTCCGACAACCGTGCCGACCCGAATCCGCTGATCACAAGATCGAGCGGCTCCCGACTGCGCACAAGCAACGTGCCCGGCCGCATGTCGCGATGCCGCAGACCAGCCTCGGAGAAAGAGTTGAGCGCCTGTCCGAGTTCGTCCACGACATGGCGAATTGTCGCCATGTCCCGCATCGCGATACCCACGTCGGCAAGCGTGCCGCCGCTGAGCTCTTCGGCGACTTCATAAGCCCGCGTATTCCAACGACCGGTCGCGATGATTTCAGGGACGTGCTCGCGCGGAAGGCGACGGACGACGTCGTATACTGATGGGTCTGGCTCCGCACCGTCGCGGTAGAGCGTCAGCACCGCCTGTCGGTTGGTATCGCAGTGCTGCACTACATAGCGCTCTCGCACGCCGTCGGTATTGGAAATTTGCCTGAGGAGCCGCCATCCCTCGATTTGCGTCTCGGTCGTCTCGGGCAACGGCGTTGTTTCGTCTCCGACATCGCGCTCGGCTTCGTCTGCGTCCCGGTCATCTGTGGCCGTCGCGGGGGCGGCCCCGCATTCAAGGCACATCAGGTCACCCTCATTCATTGGGTGCCCGTTTGTGCACAGAAGTTGCGGCCTGACCTGCGCCGGGCGGTCAGCTTCGTTGTTGTCGTTGTTTGCGTGTTCAGCTGTGACGACCTCCTGCGGTCGCCAACCCGGCGCTCGAATCGGCAGGCTGGACAAGTCCCAGTTGCACTTGGCCTCGGCGACGGTGCCTGCGCAGAACCATTCCTCTACAGACCGCTCGGTCTTGCAGTTCGGGCAAAAACGCATCATTGCTGATATTTCCTGTCTTATTTGTTTCGCGCTTTATCGGCGCTGATTTGGACTCGGTGGCCCTGATCCGTCAATAGGTCTCTCAAACGCCGAAAATCGTTCCGGTTCGGTATCCCCGCGAACCAGACGCTGCCGTCCTCGTCGAACATGACATCCAGTGACTTATCGCTCTCGCGTAGGTCGCGTTCATACTGCGAAAACATCTCCCGACCGAGCGCCGTGAGCAAATGCAAGCGCTGGTTATCGCTACCTCGCAGCGGTCGCGTATGCGAAGCATCGATTTCAAATGGGTCGGTGATGAGCGCGTCAATCCAACCTTCGGTCTGCGCAAGAACGCCTGCGAGGGATTCAATCGGATAACCGCTGTAGACGAGAATATCGCCGGAAGACATCTCGCGAAGCGCGCGAACAAGCGTTACGAGGGCATCCGGCTGGTCAAATGGCTCTCCACCCGAGATGGTGAAGCCGTCCGCGTGCGGCAGCCATGCGCGAACCTGCTCGAGCACGCGTTCGAGTGTGGTGTCTCCGCCTGTGGCTGACCAGGTATCAGCCGAGATGCATCCGGGGCAGCGAATACTGCAGCCTTGAAACCAAATACCGATACGTTGCCCCGGACCCAAAGACGTAACGGGAAAGTGCAAGCGCGACAGTTGGATGTTCATGGCCTAAAGCTTTTGTAACTGCAACTCGCCACTTGCGATACCTGTAATCAGGAACCGGTCGCCTGTCTGTGCATCCTGGTCGAACAGGCCTCGCGCGAGCGGATTGATAAGGTGAGCCTCAATCTGGTTCCGGATTCCGCGGCCACCGTTCGATAGGTCGCCAAGGCACCGCTGCTGAAGTGCCACTTTGGAAGGCTCATCGAGTTCGACTGGCATTCCTTGTGAGGCAATGTCCTCGAGCACAACCCGGACCATCTGGTCGAAAATCTCTTGCGCGACGTCCTCCCGGATGAAGTCGAAAACGATGATGTTCTCGCCAATCCGGTTAAGAATTTCGGGTCGGTTAAGCACCAGCTTGAAGTGCCGCTCGATTTCTCCGAGCACCTTTTCCTCCATCTCCGCAAAGGAATCGCTGGGAAGCACATTAGGCACGCGTTGGCCTAATTCGTCCTCGCGGTAGATACCAAGGTTGGAGGTGAAGATGATCAATGCCTCGGAGAAATACACCCTGTCACCACGACCGGACGTGAGTACGCCGTCATCGAGGATCTGAAGGAACTTGTCGAGTATCCGCGGGTGCGCCTTCTCGATTTCATCGAAAAGCACGACGCTAAACGGCCGCTCCCGAATCGCGTTCGTCAGTTCGCCGCCAACGTCATAACCGACGTACCCGGGCGGTGCGCCGATGAGTCGCTGGTCGGAATGCTCCGAACTGAATTCGGACATGTCAAAGCGAATATAGGCACTCTCGTCGCCAAACAGAAGGCCGGTGAGTGTTTTCGCGAGCTCGGTCTTGCCCACACCTGTCGGCCCAGCGAGAAACGCGACGCCGCGCGGCCGGTTGCCCTTGCGCTGCGAACCGACGCCGGTCATTGCGCGCTTGACAAGGTCAAGCATATGCGTCACCGCGTGAGCTTGGCCCTTCACACGCTTGCGTATAACCGGTTCGGCATTGCGTATCTTGTCGCGCCCGATCAGAAGCCAAGGGTCTTCCGTCACGCCGACCTTGTAGCGCCTCACGGCATCAGAGATTTTCTCGATGGAGACGGTTTCGACGCGGGCGAGGGTTGCGATCGCATTCATATCTGCAAGCAAAAGGCCCTCGCTTCCATCGACAAAAGCCGACTCGGCTTCCTCGAAGGTTGTCGGCGAAGCTTCCTGCGAGCCCGGCACACCGCGCAGAAGTGCCCTCGAAAGCGCGCGTCGGGCGGCACTGTCGGGTTTGGATACCGGGATATGTCGGATTCGAGGGTTGCCGATAAGCAGCCAGTCAGGCAAGTCGCCCTCCTTGTCGACGACCCAGATCACGGTGTTGAAAAAGGGACGTCGTTGTTCGCCGGCTGGACGAGCGCTGACCGTGTGCGCAAGCACAAGCGCCCGTGTGAAGAGGCTATGTTCTGCTGCGCTCAAAGACTCCGTTCGAACAGCGACTCGCGAGGCGAAGTCCACGACCAGCGCTAGCGGCGGGCCGGGTAGGGCGGTCAGGCGCTCAAGACAGGCTGCCAGCGCATCGATCCCACCAGGTGCTGCACCGTCGACTGGCGTCAGCCCGAGGCGTCGCAGAGTCTCATCTCCCTGCTCGACAGGAGGCACGCGGCCTTCCGAAACAGTAAAACCGGACAGAGGGTTCCAAACAACCAAATGGCTGTAACCCGTCTCCCTGAGATTGTCGGTCAGCGTGCTCACGAGAGACTGCGCCGTTACCACCCCGGGTGCGACCTCACAGGCCTGGAGGTCGCGAACGTTTCCGGACAAAACGAATTGGCTCTTTAGCGGCAGAAAGCGCAGCAAATCCCTTAACCAGCGGGGCTTCACATAGACGGACATGGCTTCGTGAAATGCTCGGAAATTGGCTAGAGCGCTATCATATCCGGTGCCCTCGGATATGCGTATTTCATGACGTCGGCGGTTTTCAATGCATCTCGATGTATGCGCGAATGTACCGGAGGTGAGGCCGACCGGGGGCGGGCAAAACGGTGGAGCAGAGTGTGCACTCGCGATTGGCCGGCTCACGGCCCGACCGCCCCAGTCGTCGCTATCTCGTTGAGCGCAATCTTCTGGTCGGCGTACCAGCGAGCGACGCATTCACGGTCGTGGCAGGTCTTCTCACGGTACATCCATTGTGCGCGGGTGCGCTCACGGAAAGCCGGCTGGTCCGTCGCGGCAGCCTTGGCTTTTACGTAGATCCCAGCCAGTTCGACGTCGGCGGCGGCAAGCTCCGCATCGCCGCAAATTAGATGCTCGGCGTCCGAATGCGCCTTGGAGCAGTCGAAGCTTGCTGCGAAGGATGGGGCAGCGTGTGAGGTTGCCATTGCTGCCGACGATGGCGCCCCCGGAATAATCGAATCCGCGAGTTGCTGCTGCTCCCAAGCGGCCAGCGGGGTCTGCCCGATGGTCAGCTGCTTCCAACGGTACGTTGTGAAAACCGGAGAGCTTCCTGGCGTCTCCATCATTATGAGTACGCCTTTGCCCGTGCTCTCGTTGATAGCGAACGCTACCTTCTCAGAGTTGCACTGGTGAGCCTTGCAACCTTCGCCTACGAGGAAGCCGTCTTTCGACTCGACGCCCGCCTGGTTCACAACTGTCAAGCGGTCGCCGATTTTTTTCCAGTCGGCGCGCGATACGCCCTGGAACGCGGCCCTGAACCGGCGATCGTTCACGAGATCGTACGGATATTTGCCGATCATCCACGAAAGGCCTGCGGTCTTCTCTTCCGCGACAGGTGCAGGGGAAGGCGCAGTGGCGGTATCTGCACTGCGGGAACCGTCTGATGCGACGGTGTCGGCCACGGCCCGAATTGGGTGCGAAAAGTGCATAACGACAGCGCACACCGTTGCGACGAGCGTCACCGCGGCAAAACCGATCGCCTTTGGACGAACAATGTCGCGGCCGATATGTAGCGAGGGTCGGGGTGTGACTTCGGCGGTAAACAATGAGTCGAAGTGATGGTCCGCGGCTTCGACGTTGGCCAACGTCGCGTTGCGCTGGCGAAGATATTTCGACGCGTTGATATAGCCGTACAATAGGGCCAGAGCGGTCAGGCCTAAGCCAGCCTCGGCACTGACCGCGTAGGTGATGAATGCGCCAACCAATCCGATGACGAGCGGGCTTACCAGAGAGGGCATCGACGGGAAGCTGCGTACTGCACTCAGCAGGGCTGACGCAGCCTGACTCAGCTCTGCTCGCTGGCCTTGATGCTCGGAGCACTGTTTCTCGATCTCATACACCGCCCGCATCGCCTTCTCCTTCTCAGCGAGGGAGATTGAGCCGATATTGACGGCGAGTCGGATGGCGTTTGTCGTGGTTTCGAACTCGCGTGATAGCGATTGAAGGAATTCTTGGTGGTCCTCCAGCGTCACTGCCTCGCTCAAGTCCTCGGCGCGCACGTAGACGCCGTGGGAGAAAAAGTAGTTGACCAGTGCGCCTGCGGTACGTCCCTGAACCTTCTGCACGAGGTCCTGAGTTGCCTGCTCGCGCTTTGACAGCTGCGCCGAGCCGTCGGCATCGAGATTTCGGCTCCCCGTTACGACCGAGCTGACAGGGCGAGACGTCCGCGCTCCTTTTAGGTTCTGCGTGAACCGTATTCCCGTGCCGGGGATGCTCGCCGTAACACGGCCTCGCGTGTTGTAGGTGAATCCCTTCCAGCCGATTGAGGTACTGACTCCGCTCTTGCTGAGATTGATGCGGATTCCCGGTGCGACCTTGATACTCTTTCGAAAGCCCCAGCCCATTATTTTTTTTGCTCCTCAAGTCCTGCGGCGTCGCGCTGTTAGTGATCGCGAGTTTGTGCAAGAATTTGGCCCAATTTTTTCGTTCTTTGCGGGTGTGATAGTACAAGAAAAGCCGGTCGGGAGACCAGCGTGTCGCGTTCAAAATGGCCGAGCAGCAGACGGTGTGGCGACAATGCGGAGCCGCAAGCTCTAAAAGAGCGCGATGCAGAGACTCTAGCAACATGGAGCGATGAGGCCGATTTTTCCCTGGTTGCCCGGACGGCAGTTTCCATTGCCGCGCGGGAGTCCGAACTGCGGAGCTACACAGGTGGCTGACGTTCGGAAGGTCTCGGGGGAAGGCTGGCCAGAGCGGACGACGCACCCAACAACGCCGGAGCCAGCAAAGAAATCGCCAAAGATGGCCGCGACTGACAAGACCGCCGCGAAGGAAGCCGCCCCCAGCTTGAGTTCGCCACGCCGTCACAGGTGCCGGCTCAACTGCTCCGTGCCGCCTGAGAGCGTTTTCCCTATTGCCACACCGCGCCGACAAAGATCACGATAGCTGTGCCGCACGCGACATGCAGGGACGCCTCGGACACGCCGGGCGCAACCGCTGGCAACAGATAGATCGCGAATCCGAACGCGCCCGTAAGCAGCGTCGTGAACGCTTGCACGCGGCCGATCATGCTGGTGTCGACGACGGTGAGCAGACAACCGTTCTTTATTGCGCCTCAGTCCTTCTGTGGCCCGTTGTTCGCGTGAACCGCGCCGTCTTGCTTCGTCCATGTCGTCGCCTGTCTCAGGCCCAAGATTGTACTGGCATCCTGCGCCAGTGATGTCGGGCGGCGCGTGGGCCTAGCACCAAACGACGGCAGCGCCGGTTGGTCCTTGCTCGACGCTGCAGGGCAAAACCGGGAGCGAGGTCGCGCGAACAAGAATTGTAAAAGCGGTGCCCAAGTCCGAGCCGAAGCATGGGATCGAAATGTCAGTCGCCTGTCTCCGATGCCGAATGCGTGATCCAGCGGCGCCAGTCAGTTCAGAACTCGCCACCGTCGGGTTGTCGCTATGCAGCGTCCCGGGTTGTAGCAAACGCATTTTTGAGCTGGCGCTAAAGATATCGCTGTCACGCAACAGAAATGTGGAGACGTAGGGCAGCCAGGCCATGTGACACGCTTGGATAACGTCGCTCACTTCGCTGACCTGGGCTCAGCCGGTGTGAGCAAATTTTGCTCATCCATGCTCACGCGTTTCTTCAACCGGCATTTTCTCGCTCAGCCAACACCCGGTTGCGCCAGGTCCGGGCGACCCTAGTTCCGATTCTTTCATACTCCAATCCCAGCGCGGCTTGCTCAAGGCAACGCACGACGTCAAGTGCAGCCTCGCCACAGGTATTGCCATCGCGACGCGCAAATATCAGCTCAGTCTCGAGGCCCCTTTTTCGAAGTTCCGCGAAAATCCATTCCGAGGCCGCTTCTCTGTCTTTCGGACGGGCCTGTGGCGGCAGAGCCATCAGCATCTCGGCGTTTGCTTCGTCCAGCGCGTGGAAATGCAAAATCTCTCGAACTTTGCGCAATACATCATCAGCGCTCCAGTCCGGTTCCTGCACGGCAGAACGCCAATTGGGAAAACGCTCTGAGATGGCTTCAACGAGCGCCGTCATGTCGAAGTCGCGCCAAACCCTTGGAAGCGGGCCGTACGCATATTCGATGGCGAGGTTCAGATTGCCTGCGTTCACGTCGACATCGCGGAGGCCTCAGTCGGTCATGAAATCTATGATGGTTCTGGCAACCTTGTTGTGAGTGTTCGCTTCAGCTTGTTGGTTGGGTTTTTTGATGCTCATGGTGTTGCGTCCGTTGTGAGAGTACCAGGCGACTTCGCTGGCGACGTCGTCAATTCTTGATGTCTCGAAGACCAATGTTCGATTGAGCACGAGCGCGACTTTAGATCGCGCACGCTGCGTTCAGTATTCGTCTCTACGGCCTAGCATGTCGTCGAACGTGATGTCGCCTCGATGCAAGATGAACGACGTTACATCCAGCTCGCATACGGCATTTCCGGCAGTGACCTCCAGCAACGCAACTGCCATGTTGTCGAACGAACTGCATGGAAATCCCAGGAGACCATGTGCCGGTTGAAGCTCCTCGAACTTGGGTTTGTCCGGTCCGGTGATGATGTCTGCGAGCGGATTACCTGTTGGCGTGAAACCGTCGGCTGCACGCCGAGCCGGGGTCACCCCAGCTTTCACCGCCTCTGCCAACGCATCAAGCCAATCATCGAGCGTGCCCGAGAAGGCGCGACTGTAAGCATCGGCGGACTCGCCGGTGAAGTGCAAGGAACCCGGGTCCGACATGAAGACAAACCTTTCGTAGTAGTCCCAAAACTCCTTGTCTAACGATGCGCGGCTGAACCCGGCGCGCCCGAGCCGTTGGCGCAGAGTATCCGTGGTGGTGGAGTATACGAATTGCATCTCGACCACGTCGGCATCCGACTTGTCGGTGGACATGATATGGGGGAGCGGATTGCGCTGGTCCCTTCGCCGGCACCGAATGATTCGGTCTTCGGGCCGGAAGCGCCAGCGGTTGTAGCTGTTGACAGTGCTTGCAATCGGATAGCCACCGATAGTGGCGTGTACGACGCATTCTTCCATAGTGTTTTCCATTATTCGGTTGTCGAATGAGTGCTTCGTCCCGAAGCACGCACTCGTGATCCACTCATTCGACGTGGGGATACATGTCCGATGCTCACCCACGATTCGCTGAAACGCCGGTTGTGTTAGATGTCTTCTTGGTCGTCGAAAATGACTTCGTTTTGCCGAGGCTTCTTCCGCAACCGCATGTCGTCGAACGACGAGTCGCCCTGATATTCAACGAACATAGAGACCTCTTGCTCGCACAATGCGTCGCCGTTTGTGACCTCCAGCAGCGCCACCGCCATGTTGTCGAGTGAGGCGCAAGGAAAACCGGATAGATTGTGGCGGGGCCAAAATTTGTCACTGGTGGGGTGGTCCCGACCAGTAATGATGTCCACAAGGAGGTCGCTGGGCGTCGTGACGTTCCTTGTGACATAAGTCACGCCGTCTTTGACGGCCTTCGCGAGAGCCACAAGCCAGTCGTCCAGCGTGGCAGCTTGATACGCTTCAGCACGAGCAAATGCTCTCCCCGAGTCGGGATAAGTGCTGAAGAACATATTTCCTGACTCCCCAGAATGCGCTCGATGGTGCGTCAGGTACTCCTGCTCCAACGTCGTGCGAGTGAACCCCGCGCGCCCCAGGCGCCGGCGCAGGTCGTCAGCGGTCACCGGATATGCGAAGTCCAGCTCGAGCCGTTGGGCGTCGAGTTCGGTCTCTGGCAAGCCTTGATGAGGGGATTGCGCTGGTCTTTCCTGCGAGACCGGATGATTCGGTCCTCGGGCCTGAAGCGCTCCACACAGTGTAGGAGCGGCGCATGGTCCGCAGCGGATAGCCGCCAATCGTAATGTCCGAACTGCATGTCATGCGTTTAGCCTCTGAAAATGAAGAATGCGACGATCGAACACATGTGACGTCCCGTGAGGTGGCATCACTCTGCGCGTACATCCTCGAGCCTCGACACCCGGCCTTGACCTGGATGCGGCGCAGGAGCGCAGCGACCGTACCGTTCAGCATGCCGGCGTCCTCAATGCGTCCCAGAATCGCACGCGCGTCGGCCGAGAAAATGCGGTTGCCGCAGCACCGGTAGCGAAGTCGTGGCTCACGAAATGGCAGACCTGCGAGCGGCAGCACGAGATCCCCGGTGTGTAGGGAAGACATGCGGCGGTAGCGGATGCCGAGACCGCGTCGACCATCCCTGCTATGCTTCGGCAGAATTCCCCCGAGAGCCAGGGGCTTTTTCGGACGCCTTCGCCTGCCAGCACGTGCCTACGCCGCCCCGGGGAGCGCGCTCAAGACTTCAACCGTTACGTCGTCTGAACGGTTGCCAGGTCGCAGATCCCGCGCTGTTTGTGCGTCGCACGGCCTCGCTTGCCTAGCCGCGCGACGCGCTCCGATCAGAACTTGTGACGGATCCCCAGGCTGACCACAGCCTGGATTAGCGCTACTCAAGTTATAGCCAAAATCGCCACGCGATGCGACGGCCGGCATCAGAACGCCAGAACTGTTGCGCTGTGTGCCGCTCGCGTGCTGCCATCCGCCAACGAGATAGACGTCTGTGCGCTTCGAAAGGCTGTAGTCACCGGCAAGTGAGACCTGGTTGTACGATGCACTGCCATTGCCATTGCCATTGCCATTGCCATTGCCATTGCCATTGCCATTGCCATTGCCATTGCCATTGCCATTGCCATTGCCATTGCCATTGCCATTGGCGTGCGTATAAATTTAGCCGAGCCCAGCTACTGCTGCGGGGGTTAGCTGGTAGTTCAGGAAGCCGGCGCCGACGTCGAACATCTCCGTTAAACCAAATGTCGAGTGTGCGTCGGGTTTGTATTGCGCATTGCTATAAGGCAGCCCCCACGTGACCGGGCCGGTGACATATTGCGCTGCTATCGAGGCGATATCGACCGACGCCGCTGTCTGATAGGCAAATTCTGGATGCCACCGTCGAACGTACCGTCTGCTGTCTCACTCCAGGCGCTGCGCAATGCCCTTGTAGTCGGCGAAGGATTGCCGCTCTGCAGTTCCTGGTAGAAGTCCCACATCATTTGCCCGCTCCAGTAGTCGCACTCGATGAACCGTTCGCCCTTGCCGTTCGCGGTGAATTCACCCAGTGGTCCGGTGACGTAAGCGCAGGCCGGGCCGTTATAGTCCTTAATGAGCGGATTGATTTGGAAGCACTCTAGGTTCGCGAGCGCGGCGCCTGCGTGGTATGCCAAGGCGTAGCCATCGCCCGCATTCGTCAGGTTCTCGTAGGTGCCCATCAGGTAGCCGGACGAGGGCAGGCCGAGACGCCCGGCGGCGCCACAGCACAGGATCACTGCCTTCGCGCGCACCACGTAAAACTACACTGTGCGGCAGTCGATGCCCAACACGCCGCTTGCGCGGCCATGCTCATCGGTCATAATTCGCGTGGCGACGATACGGTTCGTGATGTTGACACGCGCGCGTTTAAGCTGGCGATAGAGGATCTTCTTTACGTCGTGCCCCTCGGGCATCGGCAGCACGTAAGCGCCCTTGTGATGGACCTTCTTGACCGCATAGTCGCCGTTGCCGTCCTTCTCGAACTTCACGCCCCAGCGATCGAGTTCTTCGATTATAGTGAAGCTGTGGCGCGCATAGGCGCACACCGCCTCCTGGTCCACAATGCCATCGTTGGCGACGGTGATTTCTCGCGTCTACTGCTCCGGCGTCGCATGTCCAGGAATGATGGCGTTGTTCAGGCCATCCATGCCATCGAAATTGCGCCGCTGCGCTTGACGTTGGCTTTTTCGAGCAGCAACACCTTGAGCGCCGGATTTTGCTCTTTCGCCTTGATTGCGGCCATCGGTCCGGCTGTGCCGCCGCCGACTACCACGATGTCGTATTCGAGCACTTCTGTATTCATTGGTTATTCCTTCCCCGCGCACGGGTTTTCTGACTGTCTACGCGCTGCCGGTACTGAAACGCGTCCCCGCGGAAATACAGAAATTCAAAGTCGACCGGATTGCCGGATGCATCGTGCGGCAGGCGTTCGATTCTCAGCACAGGGCTGCCATCTTCGACGCGCAGGGCCCCAGCAATATCCTCGTCCGCGAGAGTCGCTTCGATCGAAACATCGGCATGACCAAGCGGCACATTCTGGAACGCCTTAGGCTTCGACACGAAGGTCCCGTTGCCACGCAGTCGGAACAGAAGTCCCTCTTTTTGCAGATCGCCCAGCGCCTGCCAGACGGTGATGCGACTGACGCCGAGCATTGCGCAAAGCTCGTGTTCGGAAGGCATGTGGCTGTGCGGCGCATAGGTGCCATCTAGAATGCGCTCGCGCAGCGTGTCCTTGATCTGGCGTAAAGCGGCTGCGGGCAATTGCCACCAAGTTTGTTCGTGACATGGCTCGCTTGTCATAACAAGATCGAACGGCAGTCTAGATTCCCGGGCGACCCGGCAGACCAACGATTTCTTATATTGATAGCTTGGAACGTCGACCCTGGAAGGACGAGGCGGCCGCAGAAGGCGACACTACGCGCTGGCAAGTGATGCGAGAACAATGTCGACTGCGAAGTTCGCTTCAGCATGTGGGGCTACGTTCCCGGTCTCGCGGCGGTTATCGTGAGTAAGGAGGTCTTAATGACGCGAAGCCACGGCGTAGGCTGCGTCTGAGCGCTTCTGACCGGTAATACAGCATTACTCCGCGTCAGTAACATTCCTCGAATCTTTGCTCTTGCATCGCAACGGAAGGTCGGTTGCGCATCGGTCGTTGACTTTTCAAGTCAAGAGGCAGAGTCTTACCAGTGTCGAAATCTCGACTTTTCCGTCCTTGCTTCGGCTCGCACGGAACAGTCCGGGATGAGACACCTCTCATCGAAGGGTCGTGCCCCCATCTTTCGAACAAGGGAGTCACTCAATGAGTACAGTTCCGAAACCAAGCAGGACATTGGCCTTGAAGGTCGCGAACACGGGTTTTATGCTCGACCGATTAGGGATGGACTGCGATGATTTGCAATTCCTCCGAGAATTGACGAAAAATTCGATCGAGGCGATTCAACGATTGCCCGACAAGATGGGAGAGATCGTGTGGGACGTCGACTGGCTAGAGCACGAATATCTCGGCGTGTATCGCTTGTCGATTACTGATACTGGTGCCGGGATGGACGGCGACGAGATGGTCAAGTATATCAACCAGTTGTCTTCCTCCAGTGGCATCCAATCGCATGTTACTAACTACGGCGTTGGCGCGAAAATCTCCGCAGCGACACGCAATCCTGCGGGGCTTCAATATGTGTCGTGGAAAAACGGCGTAGGTTACATGATCCATCTTTGGAAGGATCCGAAAACAGGTGAGTATGGTCTGAAACAGATGGTCCGGCCGGACTGCACATTCGGTCATTGGGCTTATTTAAGCGATGAAGTAAAGCCTAGTCAGATCGGCAAACATGGCACGAAAGTCGTACTGATGGGGCGGTCAGAAGAACAGAACACAATGGAAGCGCCCGCGGGTGCGCCGAGCCCGTCGAGATGGGTCACGCGCTATCTCAATACCCGGTTCTACGACATCCCGGACCGCATCACAATCAAAGCGCGCGAGGGGTGGACCTTTGACCGCAGCGACAAAGATCGCAATGTGCTGCGCACCATCACCGGTCAGAAGCGCTACCTGGATGGACACGCTACTTGTAAGGGGTCGCTTACGCTGCAGAATGCAGTGGCGCACTGGTGGATACTGAAGCAAGAATCCGCTCTAACTCAGAACTCGGGCTTCATTGCGTCCAGCGGACACACCGCCGCTCTATGGCAGGACGAGTTGTATGAGAGCACTTCAGGGCGGTCCAGTACAGCAATGCTTCAGGGGTTTGGCGTTGTGTTCGGCTATAACCGCGTCGTCATCTATGTTCAGCCGGTCGGCGACGAGATCACTACCAACACCGCCCGAACGCACCTTTTGATTGCAGGTCGAGCCTGTCCGTGGGCAGACTGGCAAGACGAATTTCGCGCGGCCATGCCGAAAGAGATCGTTGCGCTGATGGAAGACGTCGCGTCGAGCTCCGAGAAGACCGACCATTCGGACTCGATTCGGGATCGTTTGAAGCAGGTGGAAGACCTGTTCAACCTGAGCCGCTACAGGCCGACGGAGAGCGGCTCGGTGCTGGTTGACGGCGAGATCACCGCTTTATCGGCGGGGCCGGTCAATGGGTCGGCCAAACAGAGCGAAAAGACGGCCAATACGACGGGGAGGGTATTGGGGAAGGTCCCTTCGGCATATGCACTTTTCCTTTCCGACAAAGGCGTTCCTGGTCAGCCGGCGAAGCCAGACATCTTCCCTCGAATTCGCTGGATCAGCCGCGCTGAGGGAACGAGAGATCAGGGAGACCTTGAGGATCGTGCTGCGAAGTATCTTCGTAAGGACAATCTCATCCTTGTGAATTCGGACTTTCGCATCTTCAGGGATATGGTTACGCGATGGTCTGCGCAGTTTTCTTCGACGCCGGGTGCGAGCGGAACCGTTAATGAAGTCGTCCGGGAATGGTTCGAACAGTCGTTGGTCGAGGTGGTTCTTAGCGCGAATGCACTGCGTGGGTCACAGCACTGGACCGACGACAAGATCGACGAGCTCCTGTCTGAAGAGGGTCTGACTGCCGCAGTCCTGCCGCGGTATCACATTGATTTCAGCATCAAGAGAAGCTTGGGCACCAAATTGGGCGCGATCAAGAAAAGCGCTTAACCGAGGGATGAGTGCGGCCGGCTCGGAACGCTGCCGTGCCGGTCAGTTGGGTGGCGATCGACGACCTCGCGCGTTCAATCAACCGTATCTCCCTCGCGGAGTTCGAAAAGCTCCGCGTCTGCCCCGAAGGCCATTCGCTGCAGTCCCCGCTTGCCGCGGCGCTTGAGCCCCTTAGCGACTGACCGCTTGGTATGATCTCTAGCCGGTTCCATGCATGGCCGACTGCACGAGCCTCGTCCGCGGCTTCGGCTTCCGACTTGACGGGCGAACAGCGCGCACCGCACCGATTGCCGTAGGTTTTGGGACAGATATCAGGGCTCGAGTTTTCGCCGGTGTCATCGGAGCTAGGAGGCATGTCCGCAAGCAGTCCAACGTCGAAGGCGCGATGCCGACACTCCCGACAAGTATGCGCGGCTCGAGAGCAATGGCATTTGGTAGAAGGCGCCAGGTGATCGGCAAACCGATCCCGGGTGCGTCTGTCGCTAGCTGCCTCCAGGTTGTTATCCAGAACCGACATGTCCAGCGCCGGATGGTGGATGGTGTTCGTCAACAATCAGACGTGCCATTGTGAAATCAATCATCAAGCAATGGATTGCATGAACAAGTGAGATCGCACACCGTTCACGCGGATGAATTAGATGTCGCTGGCGTCATCGCAGCGCCGGCAAATTTAGGAACACGGTTTCACTGCTCGGCTCGTATCCCAACCGGTGTGAGTGTCCAGCACCTACGATTCGCGTACGCCTCGCCATTGCGCGGGAGGCTGGATCGAAATTGAGCACACGCTGCGTCCGCCTATCCCTGTATCCGCCGCCACGGTTTTACCGATTACCGAATCGGCAAGCGTTCGCACACCTCTATTTCGATTGAACTCTCGCCAGAACCCGTTATTCTCTTATTGGATTTGGCGCTCCTGTAGCATTATCGTTATGCATCAGCGCTTTCATTGACGCATATCTTCTCTCGGGGGAAGCAAGCGCAATGCCATCACGATACTCGACAACAGCGCGCCCTGTTTCGGCTGCCGGCAATGATGTCCGTAGGGGAGCGCCGGCAAAGCGTACGCCAAGCTCCGCCTTCCTCCTGTCCGGCATCGCCGTGCTCTGTCTCGCGTTCACAGGCGGATGCGCCAGTGACGCAGACACAACGCGCGCCGAGGGCGCGGGGGCCGGCGCTGTTATAGGCGGTGCGATTGGCGCGCTGATCGGCCACGGAAAGGCCGGCGGGATCGTCGCTGGCGCGGCGGCGGGCGGCCTCGCGGGCGGACTCTACGGCAATCACGTCGCCAACCAGAAGCAGGCCTATGCGACGCGTGAGGATCAGTTGCAGGCATCGATCGCGCATGCACAGCAGGTCGCCAGTCAAGCCCGCGCCTACAACCAGCAACTGCAGGCACAGATCGCGGCGCTGGAGCAGACGAGGCAGCAACTCCGACGGCAGGTTGTCAGCGCCGACACGCGGCAGCAGGCCATGCTCGACGAGCGGCGCAAGACCGCGGCCATGATCGCGAGAACGAACGCTGAGTTGACCAACGTTCGGCAGGAGATTGCGACGCAGCAAACCGTCCTGCGGACGGCATCGACCGACGCGGCGGGCAATTCGCAGCAGTCGCCGGAAATCCAGAAGGTCTCGAGCAACATTGGTGAGTTGCAGAAGCAGGCGCTCGCATTGGAGCAGGCGCAGACACAACTCCAGATGATCGATCAGCGAAGATCCTACTGACATGGCAAATCTACCGCGAATCCTGACGGCGCTGACGCTGCTGGCACTGGTATCGGCGTGCGAGACTACCGGCGATCCCCGCCAGGGCGGCCTTTTCGGCTGGAGCGCCACTCAGGCCGACGAGCGTCAGCGCGCACTCGAGCAGCAAGCGGCCCAAGCGCAGAAAGAGGCGCGCCGCGAGCAGGCAAAAGTGCAGCAGTCGTCGGCGAAGGAGGGGGACTTGCAGGCGCAGGTCGACTCGCTGCATAACCAGTTGAAAGCGCGTCTTGCGGAAAACACCCGGCTCTCCAGGCAACTCACCGATCTGACGCGCAACAAGAAGTTGGCGACGAGTGACCTTGAGCGCGTACGTCGCGAACTGAGCCAGAACCAGCAGGTGCGCCAGGCGGCCATGGTCTCGGATACCGCTCCCGCCGGCGCCATGAAAAACGCCAACAACCTGATTAACGAACAGAACAAGCGTCTGGGCGAGGAAGTGATGTTCCTGCTTCAGCCGTGACCGTGCATCGCGGAGACGATCGATGACACCTGGACTGCGCCGGCGATGGTACTGCTCGAACGTCGTGGGCTGCGCGCGGGCAAGATCCGACGAGCCGTTTTGGGAGCGCGATCTCAAGCAGGGCGTCATTTGCAGCCAGTGCGGACAGTCACTGGTCGAAGGCAAACCCATCGACGTACGCGCTCGCCGGATTGCCGTTGGCGCGGCCGTCGCAGTGACCGCGGTGCTCGTCGTGTGGGCTCTGAAGGCGATCTTCTTTCCGACGCCGCTTCAGTATGTCGATTTCGCGCAGCACGAGACCCGCGTCCAGCAGAACGGCATCACGCTGACATTGCCAGTGGTCCGTTCGCGCGACGTGAATCGTCGCGAGACGGTGCGGTTCAGCACGGTGGACGGGACAGCAAAAGCCGGCGTGAATTACGAAGCCGCGCAGGGCGAGCTCGTTTTCGAGCCGGGCGAGACGAGCCGCGACGTGCGCATCACGGTGCTGCCTGGAAGCGGCCGCCTCAAGAGCGATCTCTATTTCAACCTCATACTGGTCAACGTCGCCAACAAGCCGCACCAGGTGGTGATCATCGAAGAGCCGAAGATCATTGACACGCTTGCTGCCCAGGCTGAGCGCGTTGTGCGCGCGGCCTCGGTCGTCGCCAAGGACATCGCGGACGCTGTGGTAAGGGAGCATGTCGTCACGCGATTGCTTTCCGCGTCGAGAGCCGATCCGGCAGCTTTCGAGCGCTACCAGAACGCATTGCAGGTCATTCAGGGCAATCTCAGACGATCCCGCGAATGCTACGAGCAGTCCTTTCGCGACATGCGCGGCATTCAGCCGCGCGCGGTCATGGAGGCCATGGACCGTGTCTCCGACAACCAGAACCGCAACGGCTTCGTTCAGCAGGCCCGTGCCACGGCCATCATGAAACGTCAGTTCGACGAGTACCTCTCGGACGGCAACATGGACATGGATCGCTGGGCCAACGAGCTGAGCAGCGTCGTACCGGTGGCGCGTTCGGGCGGTGCGTCAGCCCTTTGATTTGCGCCTCCCTTCGCCAGGCAGGAGCATTTTGTCTCGCCCCCCGCTTTGCGCTCCGGGCAATTTCCCGGAGCGTAATGTCTCGCGCGGCGAAATAGCGAGATCGGTCGCGCCCCCGCCCTTTGTGCCTCGGGCGCGCTTGTCCTCGTCATAGATTTCATCGACCTTGTTGGACAGGACTTCCGGAACGATCTCGTTGTTTCTGACCGCTTCCTCGTGAGCGAGCATTTCCGCGTCATGGGCGCGTTGAAGCCGGTCCATCTTCAGCTCTTCTATTTTCCTGCGACGCTCGAGCAGGGCCTGCGCATCGGTTTGCTCGAGCCCGAGTTCGACTTCCTGCTCGGTATCCAGGAGCGTTGCTGTACGCGTTTCCGTCGCTGTGTCATGCCTCGTCAAGGCGCGCAGCGAGATCGCCAGACCGAACTCGCTGCCAATGGCCTCGCTGGCGCTCGCCTGCATGGCTTGCGAGATTTCGCCGCTCCGGCGCACGGTTTTCCATTGCCGTGCGAGCGAGGACACCTTCGAAAACTGCTCGGTCAGCACCATGACGACACGATCGCGTATATCGTCCAGTTCGAACGCGATCGCAAGCGACTGCCGCTCGGCGGAGGAAAGCGCCCCGCCCGACGAGCAGGGCAGCTTGAGTTCCTTCGCCCGGTTCCTGACGCGCTCATCCGACCAGTTCGAGTCGCTCCGAAAACCGTAGTCGCGTTTCTCAAATTCACTCCAGCGTCCCTCAAGCATGCCGGTGATCTCGATCCTTCCCTCGACGTCGATCTTGTCCTGCCGACCATCGTCCGCTTGCGCGGAAATCGTCGCCACGAACGGAAAGGGCGGTTCGCTGCATAGCGCCCGAAAGCGAGCGGATTCATCCGTGGGCGCCTGAATGATTTTGATGACATCCGTTTCCAGGCCATAGTGCGCGAGCCCCTCGGCGATGACACGCTCGAGCCGAGGCACGACGGTTTCGTCAAAGCCCAGATTGAACTCCTGCCGCCCGATCTTCTGGATTTCGTCCTGGCAAATCTGCCGAACGCGTTGCGCGATTACCAGATCGAGCTTCTGCTTGTCGTCGGGATCGATCAGACGGTGAAGCAGGTCGAGGTTGCTGGCCTTGACGCTGAGCGCAACTTCGATCTGTACATAGCCGACCGAGTCTTTGGGCCGGGATTTCAACGTCTCCGCAGCGATGTCGATCCGGATGCCGCGCAATAGCTCGAGCGCGGCGATGTCGGGAAAGCTCTGGAACATGTGCACGCGAAATCCCAGGCGCCGCGCATCGGCGGTGATGTCCGCGAGCATGCTCTTTTCGATGGAATTCTCTACTCCGGAAAACGATTTGACGACATCGTGATACTTCACCGCGAAAAGATTGCGCCGGACCGCCTCCGCGATCGAATGCCGAATCGCGTTACGGATCGCCGATTCGCTTTCCAGCGCTGCCTTCTTGTAGGTCTGGTAGTTGTCGAACTGCAAAAGCGCTTTCGTTTCGACCGTGCGCGCCTTCGTGCTGTCCGCGAGGATGAATTCGTCGCTGGACTCCACGGTAATTTGCATGGGCGGAACATGCTTCAACACGAAGCCAATGCGAAAGACGGCGCAACCCAAGGCATGCCTGACATCCTCAGACACCTCCTTGTTCAGGTCCATCGACTCTCCGATGCCGACCGCGGAGTCGCGAAAATTCGCGAGCAGGTTCGCATTCATGCCTGCGCTCGAGGACATGCGTGCGAGTGACTTGTGCAGCGCCTCCTCGATCAGATTGAAGAGTGACTGGCCCGTTGCCACCGTGTTGGAAAGCGCTCCGACGAGCAGGCATGCCTGCATCGGTTCCGTCACGTGTATGGCAAACGTCGACGTGAACTCGAGTGCGATCGCACTTGCCCCTTCCGACCAAACGAACTCCCATGACTTGACAACCAACGGCGAAGGCAGCCTTTTCACGTAGTACTGCGGGACCTCCCTCCTCGCGAAAATTCGCTTAAGGAGACCGTCTTCATGAATGACACACCGGTCCTTGTCTTCCACGTCCACGCGGTAGCCCGGACCGTGAGCCGCTTCGGAAAAGTTCTCAGGATCGATCTTGCGAACCAGCTGATCGAGTTCATTGAGGTTCATTCAAAGGTCTCCGTCATGCTTGCGCTCGGACGCGGGTGCGGGGCAAAACATCGTCAGCTCGCTAATTTCAGCGCTGCCAGAAGGTGCTGCATGGCATGCAGGCGCACCGTGGCGGCGGCGATCGCGCGCCAGTCCTGAATCGCATGTGCCGACTGACGCTCGCTGCGGGCGGTTTCTAGCATAAATCGGCAACGCCCGAGCAAATGGACCCGCAAATCTCGATGCCGGGGCGCCTTGAGCGGTGCAACGAATTCCTGAAGCTTGCGCGCGGGTTGCGCGCCGTCGTCACCTTCCGCGGTTGCTGTCAGAACCATCGCGACCGCGCGGTACGGTTCAACGGCGTAATCCAGCGCGAAGGGCGACGTGGGCCGGGCCCGCGCTCGGGGCGGCACGATGTAGAGCCGCATCGACGAGCCGGCGTGCTCCGCGGCGACGTCGGCAAGCACAATGCCGCTCGATGCCAACGTCTCGCCCAACAAGGGTTCAATCACCGGGTCGAGCAATGGCCCGGGCGTGGTGGCGTCGAGCGCCGGTGCCACGACGTCGAGGCAACACCTCAGCATGTGCATGTACGCCGTGGCGCGCCGTGCCGGTTGCGAGCCGAACAGATAGTTGCACGCGTGGGCATGTTGCGTCGGGATGCGCGCGTCTCTGTGCATGCTTGCGAGCGCGGCGCGCGCACAGGCGAGCCAGTAGCCCGAGTCGACACCGAATGCCTGGCGCAAACGCTCCTCGAAGATGGCAATCGAGGGAATGGTTACCGGATTCGCTTGAATATTCGCCCCCGCCACGCTCAGGAATTGAACGCGATAGTCCGGGCCCGCCATGCAATCGCACATGGCATCGGCCGCGCGAACCGGCGTAGCGAGTGTCATCGCTATGATGAAGTCGAAGAAGTCCTGGAGCGTGTTCCGCACTTCCTGATACGCGATCTCCAGATTCAACTGCTGGACGACGCTATTCAGGTTGTCCTGCAAGTCTTCGTGCACGGCAGCGGGATAGCCTGCTTCCAGAAGATGCCATTCCCACACTGCTTCGGCCTGTTGTGCGGACGCCGATATCCGTGAGAGCGTGTCGGCCACTAGCAGTTCGAGGTCGGAACGTTGCACCAAATACCTAAGCAAACTGACGTACTTGCGCGGCGAATAGACGGCCGGCCCGTTTCGAACCGCGGTCGTGTAAAGCTGCTCGAGCCACTCGACGCTCAAGGGGCGCAAATGCTTCACGTGCAATTCGAGCACATACCGCTGATAAGCGATCCAGAAGCGCTCGCTGGCCGCGTCGAGTAGGTAGCGGCGGGTGAGGGTCTCGAAATGCCGCACCAGTTGTTGCTGACCGCGGGTCAAGAGGAATTCGGAGCAGCGGGCTTTTTGCGCGGGGTCGCGAAAAAAATAGCCGGGAAGCGTGGCGGACTCCCGGTCGACCGACTCTTCAGGATCAATGCCGAACGCGAGTCCGCACTCCTCGATCAGCCGGTCACGCTCCCCGCGCCGCCACCGGGCGAGCGTTGTCGTTTCCGGTTCCTTCGATTCCTTTGGTTCCTTCTCCTTGTTCGTTTCAGACAGATCGGCGGGCGGCAGCATTGCGTCGACGACGTCGCGGAATTCCAGCGTCCCGAGTCCGGGAAACAGTATTGCGGTCAGGAGGATGACTGATTCCGCCGGGTCATCCATCCGCGCGGCGATTTCGCCATCGTCGTGATGGCCCGTCGCCTGATTCCTCGTGCGCGTATTCCACACGTGATAGTGCATCGCTTTGCTTGCGCCTCTTGGCGGCCGCGACGACGGGCTGACGTAGTAACCGACAATCAGAAAATAGCACTCGATGTCGCGCGCCACGTCCATCAGATGATCGACCAGGCTGTCCCCGATGCATTCGGTCGCGGGGTCCCGTCCTCTGTCGACGAGCAACACCGCGTTGCGGCACTGATCGTGCCACGTCTTCTGATTGTCGAAGTCTACGAGACGGACGGCGTTGTCGCCGCATAGTTCGAATAATTTCAGCTTCCCATGCAAGCCCGAGCGACGTTCCTGCATGTACTCGAAGATCGAAAGGCCCGCCGCGCGCGGCTCCGGATCGTCCGGCGCGGATCCACGGATAACAATAAAGCGGCTTTCTTCGAGGAGGGCAGAGTACTTTTCTACTTCGTCGACAACTGCCCGTTCGAATCGGGGCAGTTCCAGCAATTCGTGCAGCATATCCTTGAGCGTGGGCTCGCTCGAACCGTAGTGATTGTTCGTCGTGCTTCGGTCATAGACGTTTGTGTCGCCTTGAGTGAACGCCGAGCCTTTATATTCGGAATTTTCCAGATTGATCGTTGCATCCACACCAGCGCCTCTGCGGCCGGGATCAGACGGTTTCGCCGATGATGTGGACGAGGAGCTGGAAGGATTGTTCGCCGTCGCAGCGGGCCCTGATGCTTTTGGGGTCGGCTCTGCCATGTGGGTCGACTCGATTCCAGAAGTTCGCCTGTCCCTCTCTAGGTCCTGGTTGCATACGGCAGCTATCCGTTCGAGCCTTCGACACGAACATTCGTGCAGCCCTCTGTATAGACTGAACCAATGCTTTTCGAGTCCTTCAGATGAATTTCTACGCTCCGCTGATTGACATTAGCGGCCTTCGACGACTCTTCGAGTTTTCTGGCTGCTTGCGCGATCTCGTTATCTTTCTCGAGATTAAGTCTCTCAAGCGTCCTGAAAGCCTGCGAAGACGAAATTGTCGTCGGCGTCAGCGACTCGACTTCCTCGACCACCGACACCACTTCGCTTTTTGCACCAAAACGCTCTGCGATTTTTTCCTTAAGTGTGTCATAGGCCGATGCCACGGTTTTCTTGGCGGATTCTTTGATCGCCTCGTTGGCAAATGTCGCTAGAGCGGAGGAGATCGCTGCGGTCACAAGATCCATGGCCTTTTTCCTTAAACGAATCATCAGAAGATTCTCGAAATCGGCAGAGCCGCTCCCGGCCGTGAATCAAAGCATAGCCAACAATCTGCAAAAGTACAGACGACCGCCTCGCAGCCGTAAAGATGCATCACCTAATGCCGTCGCCGCGGATCAAAGATCTTGCGACGGTGCAGGCGAAGGCGATCAAGGGCCCGACCGCGTCACAGAGGGCGAGTGCGCTTAAAAGTCAGGCTGATGAGATCTAAGAGAATCAACGGTACTCGATTTGTAAGGCGGCGTCAAAGAACTGCACTTCCAAATGACGCCGGTTCAGCTTATCTAACGAAGGACGACACGTTTGCGCTTGAGTACGGCGCATCAGCGATAGTCGACCGTTCGCGTGTCGGGCGGTGCGCCCTGCTGCGGACTGTTCGCAGTTCATTCTTGAACCTTTGCATCCGCCATGACACTTCGCGTCGGAAGGAACTGCTATTGACTTTCGCTACGGCCAACGCAGATCCTCAGGCTTTGAGTTTCTCCGTGGTTCGTCGAAATGCCAGACCTGTTTGCATTCGCCGCCAGAAGAGACCCTCCAATCTGTTGACGCTTCAGACAGGACAAACAGGTCACCTTCCGCTTATGACGCGCGCGGCTACGTTAGACGCCTGCGCTTCCGGCAACGGAACTCGAGCCTCCTAGCTGGTCGCGAACGTGTCGCAGTTTCGCGAGCATTTCGTCGAAAGTTAATACTTCCACATCTTTGCAGGCGTTACGAAAAACATCAAAGCTTCGTTGTTGGTTTTCCTCGGTCGGAAGGCGCCCAGCTATGATAATGCACGAGATGGCGTCTGGACTAGCATTGCGCAAGTTGCTGGTGCTCTGGTGAGCTAGCCAGTTCGTCCGTATCGCACTCTGTTGATACAAGACCTGTATGACCGCGCCGCTCAATTCTTTCGATGGCGCAAAGACCGTCATGTTCCGGTAGGGCGTAGTCGATACCAACTGCGTCGCGGGTTTTTTGATCTCAACGATCGCCAACCCTCGTCCTGTGCGTCGAAATAGGAAATCTCCAATCTGTGCTCCGGAGCCTGTGAGCGAAGCTACTTGCGCATGAAACTGTGTGGCTACCAGTTGCACGGGGCGCGCGAACACCATCTCGAGGATGAACTGATGTGCCTCAAAGAAGGCCTGCCAGCGCGATTCGGGCAGATCTTCATTGAGTAGTCGGTCAAACTTCTCGATCATTTCTGAGAGGGTGACCTTTTCAATCTCTGCTCGAAGCTGCATGAGCACAGCCGGACTTTCGGCCGCGAGAGACGGCAGGCTGTCGCGTACGCGGGCGACAGCAGCCGCATCTGCTTGCCGTCGAAGCCTAGTTGCCTGGCGAGAGAACGCTCCGCTCGCGCTGCGTGGAGCAGAATCAGCCGGAAGATAGCCGATGCGGCCAAAGTGCGCCGGATCCAGCTTGACGAGGAGATGGTTGAAGACAAAGCTCGACTTCTCGCGGCTTATTCCCTCTCGTTTGCGTCGGTCTATTCTATTCATAGCTCTTCTGAGAGAATCCATATCATCTTCAGAAACGAATACTTCGCTCTCGGCAAGGCGTGAACTTCCGTCGCTCACGACAATCATCGCTTGGATATTTGGCAATCGTCCTATAGTGCGGACCACATGCTCGAGCTCCTTCGCGAAGCCGAGCCCTTCCTCCGGCCGCTTAAATATCCCCCACGGGAGTCGCGACGTAATTTCTTCGATCGCTTCGTCAGCAGTGGACGGAATTTCATGACCGTCGCCGTCTCGGTATTCTACGTAGCGCAAGGGATGATGCTTCGGCGTCAAGTAACGCTGTGCGTGCGGATTTGAAAAGGCGGGATACATGCGCACGTAGCCGGCCGTCAGCGTTGCAACTAGCGGCCACTTCTCTGTCGCCATTGAGGCCCACTTCGTAGGATCCACTTGAGAGTGAGTGAACGCCTCCATGAACAAAAGGCCTTCCGGTCCATCTTCAGCTAACGCTATAGAGTACTTGAATCTCGGCGCCAGAATTTGATGTGACTCAAGTAGATCTAGAAGGTCGAGTTGTGAGTCAGGTGGTAGCGTCATGAACAGTAAAAAAGCTTGAAAAGGTATCAATCTTCGAAGGCATCTCGAATGATCCGCGGTTCGCTCAGGCTATAACACTGACCGAATCCATAGCGAAGCGACAAGAGCGCTCCGATATGTCATTGGTTTTCGTGCCGCTGAACAAACGTGCACGGCATTCCTTCACGTGATCTGCAGCAGGCGGTGGTCGTCCAAGGCCGGTGTGCATGCTTTAATACAACCAGCGCCTGTGGAAGCAGTGTTCTGGTCCGGTTCGCTTCTTATGGAAGCTCCGTCAACATGGCCACGTCATCGTTGCTCGGGATTACTCTGCGCGTTACTTTAGTTTCAGCACATCGTCGAGCGCCGCGTCAGCATTTGCTTCGGGATCGTCGTGCCCGTAGATTTCGTCGATCGTCAGCCGCTCTTCTTCCTCGTCGATACCATCACCGGTTTCGTTTGCGTCGTCTTCGTTCAAGTCACTCTCTAAGGTCAATTGCGATCCGCAGGCGTTTCGTGCCGAAGCAATCATGGCCGTGGCAACAACGCGCGCAGAAGATTCCGCATCGCGACGTATGGCCTCAATTTCCATTTTTCCATGAGCGGCAGCCATGTTCAGCTTATGCCAAGCGCCGACCTCTGATGGGGTCGCCTTTACTCCATGCCTAGCGAGGCTTCCGACCGTCAGTTCGTTCGCTGTCTGCGTCGAATATGCCTCCCGAAGCTTTGCATATTCGGAAAATTGACGCACGACGTTGGAAGTGCCCTTCAAGTTGTCCTTTAACATAGCTACTCCGATTCGTGGGTAAGAGGGGAAGGTTTTTTGAAGGAGGCAACGATTACGACGACAGCAATGCGTACTGCGCAGGAAAGAAAACTCGCATCACACACTTGAGGAAGCGCTCTCGCTGAAGCCCGAAATAGTCTGCCAGCGAGAACGCCAAATCTAAAGGTAGCCTAAAGAGCCCGCTCTCCAGATCAGCCATCGCTGAAGCGTCCACCGGTGGCTCCGCATCGGCACCGTCCGCCGTGAGCTTCGCTCTAACAGCCTTTACGAACTGAGCGAATTCCGCAGGCGTCTTTACGTTCTCTACATCGATGTCGCGCACTGATGGCTTTGTCGGGACAAATCCGCGTCTGCCCGTGAGCCACCGGCGTGCCGACGCAGGGTCGAATTCAACTAGACTTCCGACCTTTTTGAACACGATGTCGCCCGCCGCCATCGCATTCCGAACCGTCCGAGCGTCAACTCCACCAAGGGCCACCAACGCCTCGACCGTGATGTGACCGAAAGGGCGCTGGAGCTCAACGCGGGCTTCCGAAAGAAAAACTAGTTCATTGAACAGCTTCGTTTTATCTGGATAGACTGCATTGAACAGTGCAGTAATCCTGCGGGCAAACTTATTGATTTCGTAGATGCTTACTCCCGTCTCATCGGGAATGCCCTTCACTCCGAAGTCATACACCGCCTTAATGCATTTCCACGCGTCCATCCTTGATAGTTGCTGCTGGACTTGCTGTTTCGTGTCCATATCGAGCCCCGCACCGAGGCGGGCCGGACGGAGATCTGGTAAGGGGAAGCCCAGGAGATGTTTGTCCAGTTGGGTCGCGCCGAAGATGCTATCTAACGTTTTCAGCAGATGCACAAGCAAGTCGCTAAACAGCCACTGCAATTGCTGCTCGTCAATTGACCGCGCATTCAGCTCCCATCGCCCAGTCGGAGATGCTTCAGTGTCAGCCGAAAGGTGACTCATGACGTTTTCCCAGTAAAGATCATGAAGCTATTATGCGCGTGACTTCACAGCTTGTCCAGCGATTTGTGAAGTTTTCTCGGAAGAAATCATTTTGCTCGGCTCGCACGATTCGGCACGGGGATGCAACGGTGTGTGCTGCATTGGCTGTCCTTTCGGGGTAGGGTCGTTTGGCTCCGGGGCGCGCGAGCCTTCTACCGAGATGATTCGATGGGCACTCGAGGCGGTCGCGCGAATTCGCCCCGACCCCCTATGGGGTCCCTTTAAGCGGATCTGGCCGCATACTTTCGGCACGTACAGACCAGTCGCAGGAATCGACGACCCTCGCTCCTTCGGCGTGTTTCGGGCGCGGCTGCAGTCCGACGCCGACTGCTTGGACTACCTTGGGTGGCTGCGCTGGCCGTCCGCTTTTGTCTGTCCGTAATGCGCCCACGCCTGCGGATGGCGGCTGAAAGACGGGCGATTCACGTGCGCGGACTGTGACGATGCAACATCCGTGATGGCGGGGACTATCTTCGACCGAACCCGTACGCCACTTACAGTATGGTTCGCCGGGAACTTCGCCAGCGGCAAGGACGGAATTTCGGCACTAAGTCCGAAGCGGACTTTGCAGAATGGCTCGTGCCAGGCGGCTTGGGCCATGCTGCATCGATTGCGATCCGCGTTGGTTCGTCCCGGTCGGGAACTGCTGCGGGGCAAGGTCGAGGTGGATGGAAACATACATCGGTGGTCCTGAGCGGAGGTTGACCGCAGGGCGCGCCCGAGGCAAGAAGGTACTGACGTGTGTCGCAGTCGAGATTTTCCAGCCCAAGAAGCGAGTGTCGATCGCAAGCGCGATATGGGCACCGGGCGGTGAAAAAGTGCTTGTGGTGCAGGCAGATGTTCGATTAGACAGCTTTTGCTTTAATTCCGTTCGATAGGCCAATTTATGCTTTACGCCGAAGTCTTAGAGGGCCACGAGAGCCCACTGAACGGACAGCTTATGCTTTAATTCGCGGAAGCCTTTTCCCTAACGGCACAGGTTAGTGGGATTTTGGTCCCTGACGGTTGCCTTCAGGGACACTCTGAGGGCAATTCGGGGACGCTGGTGGGTTGCGTGGCCCACTGGGCCTACCACGAGACCCGATGACCACAACGACGGTCTGCTGCTGCACGCGTCGTTCCTTCCTCATCGAGTCATTGCACGCTCTGAGCGGCAGGCGCATGGTTTGACACGTTTGCACACTTCAGCGCGCGTGTGGTGGGCACGCTTTCATCTAGTCCATGCCTGTCCATCTAATGAACGGAGATTCAGCATTGCCTTCCTTTGTTTCCAAGAAGGCGTCGTAGTCGCGGCCTGGAATCGGTGTGAAAGTGACATTGGGTGGTGAGCAAGACCGGTGGACGTTGCCTGCATCACCACGGATGTTCATCGACAGAACCACAGGCTGCACGCGTCGATGTCATCGGCTATGCGTGTCTTGTCGCGATCATGAGCATGGGGCGCGGATATCACCGCACGTCGGAGGCCAAGCTGCTTCGTCAAACCATCGATAACGACGCGCCGTCGCCGGTCGTGACAAGTGCAGGCGCCTTGATCGACGGTATCAAGACGTTGGGCGCGAAGAGGGTGTCGATTCTCACGCCCTACATGAAGCCGCTGACAGCGCTCGTCGTCGACTACCTCGAAGACGCAGGCATACAAGTGGTTGACAGCATCTCGCTCGAAATCCCCGACAACCTGAAAGTAGGACTTCTGGACCCGCGAGCCCCGATCGAGATAACCCGGAATCTCAATCTCAAGGGAGTCGATGCCGTCGTGGCGTCCGCCTGCGTTCAAATGCCGTCTTTGGCTTCCATTCAGCCAATTGAGGACCGGATTGGTTTGCCGGTGCTCTCGTCTTCGGTGGCGACCGCATTCGCCATGCTGAAGCGGCTTGGTCTGGAAACGTCCGTGCCCGGCTTCGGCTCGCTCTTGTCTGGCCAATATTGAAGCAGAAGCGTTGATCGTGTTGGTGTGCGGGACCAATCTTGGTAATTAGGAATACGTAGGAGGAGAAGATCAACAAGACAATCATAACAACGGTCGCGGCATTGACGTGCGGCATCTCGTGGGCTCAAACATCGGTGAGCTTGTACGGACTAGTCGACGCTGGCGTCACCTACACCAATCGCATCGATACGCCGACGCAGAAGGGCGGCCTCGTGCAATTCACGTCAGGTTCCTCGCAAGGGAGCCGATGGGGATTGAAAGGATCCGAAGATCTGGGAGCGGGATTCGAGGCGATCTTTACGCTGGAGAACGGGTTTGACGTCGGAACCGGTGCTCTCGGTCAAGGCCGACTCGAGTTCGGGCGACAGGCGTTCGTTGGTGTGTCGAGCAACTGGGGAGCGCTCACGTTGGGCCGCCAGTACGACTTCATCGGCGACATTTTCCCGGCATTTGCTGTCGCTTCTAACACGCCGGCAGGGCTTCTAGCGTGGAGCCTTCCTGCCTACGCGGCGGGCGGATATACGCTCGACAATCGCGTATGGGGCGACCAGGTGAATAATGCGGTGAAGTATCAGTCGCCGTCGATCGCGGGCTTTTCGTTCGGCGGTATGGTCGGATTTGGGAATGTCGCCGGATCAATGGGCACCAATAGTTCGAACAACTTTGTCATCAGCTATGACAATGGACCGCTGAGCGCGGCCCTTGCCTACATGTCTATTCACAATGCGGCGCCTGCTTCGAATTCAGGGGAATTCGCGGTAGGCGCAGCATACATGGTCGGCAAAGCGCGCTTGTTCGGCATGGTGTCCGACGTGCACCTCAGCAGCGGAAGCCGGCCGCGCGCGACGACCTATGAGGCCGGGCTGGCGTATCAGGTATTTCCGGCGCTCTCACTTGCTGGCGGCGCACACTATCAGCATCGCAACAACGGGGTCGGCAGCGCCAACCAATTGACCTTGAGCGGCGACTACCTTCTCTCGAAGCGCACGGACGTCTATTGGGTATCGCCGCGCGCATTCGACTTACAGGTCCATTGAGTAATCGACACGAAAATGTCTTCGGCTGAAGTGCGCTAAATAGCTATGCATGGATGCGCCTTTTTTCCCGGTATAGGCGCACTTTGTCCGGGGCAAATCGTCATCGCTATACCGTAGAAGAGTATGTTAGATCTTCATTGGGAGCCGCCAAGAACTGGCAGTTGAAGCGAAGAGAGCGGCGCGCGCGAGTGCTGGAAAACGCCCTGGTAACGAGTGGCGAGAAGAAGCTGGCTTCAGGGTCCGCAACGAACTGCTGGCGACCGTTGAAGCCAAAAGAAACTAGAGCCGGCCATCAAGACAAAAACAGCAACACGACCACGGCCCCGTGCGCTCGACAGCCCAAATGCGACCCGCACGGTCCGAAGTCTATGCGGGCCCCCAACAATCCGCGCGATCGTTCGGATGAGCAGACAGAATGCCCCTGATCGAACCATAATCGCGGCGTCGTGGCCCCTTCCGCTCATAGCTCATGAAGACACCAACGACGCCCCGCCACCCGACGCTATCTATTACCGAACAGAATCACCGCGGATGATTACGCACAAAGTCCCGAAAAGACGAATAAGCGGGCTTCTGCGTATGCCCGTCGCCCCGGATCATTCCGTACGCGCCTTCCGCATCGTCGTACAGTTCGTAGGCCTGAATCGACTGGATGTTGTACTTCGACGCGACATTTACATACTGGGACATCATGTCGCCGCCAGTGAGATACGTCGCGATCTGCAAGAGCGATCCCAGGCTCGGGCGCACGCCGAATTCGTTGATCCAGATCGGCTTGCCCATCTGATGCAGCACCGCCAGCACATCGTGGCAGCCCGTACCGCCGCAAGCGTTCGTGATGTCGCCTTCGTTCGAGTACCAGTGCCATGCCGTGATGTCCCAGCTCACGGTCGGATGGCCCCACGAGCCGTCAGGCTGCGAACCGTCGGCAAGCATCTGATAGAACGCATAGTGCAGCCACGTCCCGCCAAGAACGATCTTTCCGTCCGTATCCTCCGATCGGACGCCCGCGATCAGGCCGCGAATGATGCCTCGCGCAATCTGATACTGGTGGTTGTTGTAGTGTTGCCAGTAGACGCCGTCGACGTTTCCGTTGAGCGTCTTCGCCTCCAGTTCGTTGCCCACTTCGTAATACTTGTAGTGGTACGCACTCGCCGTTTGTTTGCCGAGCCTGTAGCCCGCGTTATACGCATCGTCCTCATTGCTATAGCCAAGGCCCAGCAACATGACGGGATAGACGGTCACGCCGCCCTGCGCCATGGTCTGTGCAATGCCCGCGAGCTTATTCGCCGAGGCCTGGTTATAGACCTCGTTCCGGTAGATCGTCGCGCCGAGATCGTGGAGTTGGGCAAGCTGCGTCTGAGGGCTGGAGATGTCGTATGCGCCGCCGCTGTTGTTATGGCCGTTCATGCCATAGAAGATCGAGCCGTTCGTGCTCGCGCTTTTCACCGTCGCTGCGAGCGTGCTGCTCTTGGCGGTGGCTGCGTCGACGGCGCTTCCGCTATCACCGCCGCAGGCTGCAAGCAACAGGCTCGTCATGATCGCGCTGACTGCCGCGCCGCGCTTAAGCGACGTGAAAGGCCGGGTAACGAATGAGCAAGGTCGAGTCGAATTCTTCATGGTGTTTAGTCGTACTAAATGGCGTGCCGTGTCGTGTGCGATGAAAGTGTGCCTTCATCGTCTTGGATGGCTCGGACGGAAAGGGAAGCAGGCCGCGCGGAAAGCATCGCGGCGCACGTCAACCCACGAAAGGATGAAACCGATGGTTGAAACGCATTGCCGGCCAATAGACCAATAGACCAATAGCAGGGCAATCGAGGGCGACCCGAAGATCGCCGATGCGTTCGTTCAAGCGCGACTCATCGCGCATTTGATGCGGATACGCGGCGCAGCATGCACGCAGCGCAGTCGATCCACGCTGTCTCCAATCCGCCGCATCAACGATGAGCAGTCAGATTTACCCGTTTCGTGCGAAGCGATGCAGCAGACAGGCAAGCGTTGCCGGGAACCGAGGCAGCGGCGAAAGATTACTTCGTTCTCGCTTCGATGTAAACCTTCAGCGCGGATTATTGCCTCTCCATCATGTGGGATTCGGCTCGAAAATACGGACTACATAATAACATTCGATGCGTACACACAACGGCGCATGCATTGAGAAACAAGACGCTCACCGCGCTCCAACATACTTCGCATGACGAAGTATCTATAACAATATGACGATTCGTGACCGCCAAGAAAAAAATGCCCATAGGAAGCGATCGGCGCCGACTGCTCGCGCCGAGTCCGATCATGTTAGCCTCTCGTTTTTGTCGCGGCGGCGGGGCATCGGCCGCTGTCCATATCCAATCGCACATCACGAACATGACGTACAGAAGTCCGCAAGTCGCCGAGTTGATGGCGCAAAGGGAGTCGCTGGAGAAAGAACTGGCCGAAGCACGGCGCAAAGAAGAACGCCTCGCGCTGATCGAGATCGTCCAGAAGATGCGTCAATACGGCATCACGTTGAACGAACTGATGGGCCGTAAGCCCGGCACGCAGCACGCGGCGCCGGACGTGGCCATCAAGTATCGCGATCCAGAAAGCGGTGCGACGTGGAGCGGGCGCGGTCGCGCGCCGCAATGGATCGCGGGCAAGGATCGAGAGGCGTTTCTGGTGGACGGATCCGCGAGCCTGTCGTCGCGGCAGGACTCGCAGGCGTCGCTTTTCGCAGACGAAGACTGAAGCGCGCAGTTGGCTGAAGGCTCTGCGTAAGCCGATTCTGCGCGCTCGCGCGTCGTATTACCGCGCCAACACGACTTGGGCGATCAGCCCCGTCGCTGCCGCGACGAGCACATAGTCCGCGCCGACGCCGACCCACTGGTATCCGCGCGGCGGCTGACGCAGGCCGTGGCCGCGCCAATCGTCGACCACATACTGGTGGTCGCGATATTCGCTCGAAAGGCGATCGCCCTTGTGCCAGTCCGGATGCCCGCGGTCGCGATCGGCATGCTCCGGCGGGCGGGGCGCGTCGTGGCTGTCGCGTGCGTCGTGGCCGTGCATCATCGGCGCGTGGTCGGCGCCAGGGCCGTGATTCTCATCCGGGCCATGCCATTGCTGCGCGAAACTCGCGCCCGCAGAAAGTCCGAGACCGGCCGACAGCAGCGCAACGATGATTCGTTTTTTCATGGAACGTTTCTCCTCATAGAGTAATGATTGATCGCCTGCCAGGGCTTTTTGCCCTTTGTGCGCGAACAGGCGGTCACTCTACGTGGCAAGGCGGCGCGATGGCGTGAGATTGTGTAAGCAACGCTTACTTCGCATTACGCGCATTACGCGCATTACCCGCGTCCGGCGGCGAACTCGAACGAGTCTTGGCGTCGCGATGTCATATCCGCCCATACATGACGCTGAATGAGAACAATAAAAATGTTTTTCTATCGTCGAGCGGCTTTCTGGCTCACCATGAAACGATTTAATAAAGCATGGAGCGAGACATGGAAAGCAAAGCGGATCTGAAGCGCTATGAGTTATTGATAGGCGGCGAATTCATCGCGCCGAGCGGCGGCGAATATTCGACCAATCTCGATCCCGCGACCGAAGAGCCCATCGCGTATGTCGCGCAGGGCACGTCGGCCGATGTAAACCGCGCCGTGCAGGCGGCGCGCGCCGCGTTGAAACCCTGGAACGCCATTCGCGCCGCCGAGCGCGGCCGCATCCTGATGCGGCTTGCCGAACTGCTCCGCGAGAATCAGGAAGAGCTCGCCGCGCTCGAAAGCCTCGATGCGGGCAAGCCCATTGCCGGCGTCCAGCGCCAGGACGTGCCCGCCGCCATCGATACGCTCGCGTACTACGCCGGCTGGTGCGACAAGATCAACGGTCAGGTCGTGCCGGCTCGGCCCGACGCACTGACCTACACGGTGCGCGAGCCGGTCGGCGTGGTCGGCGCCATCGTCCCGTGGAATTTCCCGCTGATGATCGGCATGTGGAAGATCGCGCCGGCGCTCGCCTGCGGTTGCACGCTGATCGTGAAGCCCGCCGAAATCACGCCGCTCTCCGCGCTGATGGTCGGCCGCCTCGCGCTCGAAGCGGGCGTGCCGCCGGGCGTGCTGAACATCGTCACGGGCAAGGGCTCGGTGGTCGGAGATTCGATGGTCGCGCATCCGGGCATCGACAAGATCACCTTCACGGGTTCGCCTTCGGTCGGGCGGGGGATTCTGCAAGGCGCGGCGGGAAACTTCAAGCGGGTGACGCTGGAGTTGGGCGGCAAGTCGGCCAACATCATATTCGCCGATGCGAACGTCGACAGTGCGGTGCGCGCCGCGGCATCGGGCATCTTCTTCAACGCGGGACAAGTATGCTCGGCGGGCTCGCGCGTGCTGGTGCAGCGCGCCGCCTATGACGACGTGGTCGAGCGCCTTTCGCAGCGCGCGCAAACCATCAAACTCGGCGATCCGTCGAAGCGCGAGACGAACATGGGACCGCTCATCTCCGCCAAGCAGATGAAGACCGTGCTGGATTACGTCGATATCGGCAAAGGCGAGGGCGCGTCGCTGGTGACGGGCGGGCGGCGCTCGGGCGAGCGCGGCTACTTCGTCGAGCCGACGGTGTTCGCGAACGTCGAGCACGAAATGCGCATCTCGCAGGAAGAGATCTTCGGTCCGGTGGCGAGCGTCATTCCTTTCGACGACGAAGCGGACGCGCTGCGCATCGCCAATGGCACCGCCTACAGTCTTGCCGCCGGCGTGTGGAGCGCGGACATCGGGCGGGTGCATCGCATGGCGGCAGAACTCAAGGCGGGCACTGTCTGGGTCAATACCTACGGCTATACGGACGTGCGGCTGCCGTGGGGCGGTTCGGGCGATTCGGGCTTCGGCCGCGAGCATGGCGACGTGGCTATCGAGAACTTCACGGAGCCGAAGGCGGTGTGGGTATCGCTGACGCCCTGAGCGACCGATGAGCGCCGCGCGTCGAACACGCGCGGTGCCTCTCGAACAAAGCGCAAAAGGCGGCCGAAGCCGCCCTGAGTTCATCGCCGAAGAAAGACTTAAACGCGCGCCTGCGCGCCTTCCTGGTCGCGCGCCCGCCAAAGCCGAGCGCGCTGCGTGCTGTCTTCGTACTGAACGGTGTTCTGCCGGCACGCCTCGATCGTCATGTTCTTGCGCTCGACGATCGCCTGGCAGAGAAACTCCGCGCTATACGCCTTGAGCAAATGCGGACACTGCGTTCCGATGTACTGCGCGATCTTTCCGTAGTCGCTGTCCGCCGATGCCAGCGAGCGATACATGTCCGCGTCCCAGCGGAACATCAGGTCGAGTTCTTCGAAAGCGGTATTGAACGCGCAGACTTGCGCCTGAACTTCGCGGTCGTCGTTGTGCATGGCTTGGCTCATGATCGTCTCCTCAGTGGCCGCAGGGCATAACACGCAGGATAGAAAAAGCCATTCATACAGGACAGTCAAAGTTTCTTCGGCTATCCATTTAGCTTCGGTTATGAATCGGGTTTACCCGTCTTTGCAACGATATGCGTGATCGCTTCGATCTGCGCGGCGCCTTCGTCTATCAGGAATTGCTTGAACGCGAGCGCCACCGGCGGCAAGCGCTTGTTGTTGCGATGCACGACAAACCAGTTGAGCATCACCGGAAAGCCTTCTATATCCAGCACGGCCAGTTTGCCGACCTGCAATTCCATGCTGATGGTATGCGCGGATAAAAAACTCAGTCCCATTCCGGCGATCACGGCCTGCTTAATGGTCTCCGTGCTCGTGATCTCCATCGCGACATTCAAATTCGTGAGCCTGCCGGCGAAGCCTTCTTCCATTGAATTCCACGTATCGGAGCCACGCTCGCGCACGATGAAAGGTTCATCGGCAAGCGACTCCAGCGGGATATCGCTTTGCCCGACGAGCGGATGGTCCGGCGGCGCGACGATCACATAAGGATGCGGCGCAAACGACACATTGACCGTATCCATATCGCGCGGCGGACGCACCATGACGGCGAGATCCGTCAAATTGTCGGACAGTTGATGCAGCAGTTCCTCGCGGTTATGCACGGCGAGATTGAGCCGGACATCCGTATTACGTTTAGTGAATTCGGCCAGCAGACGAGGAAAGAAGTAATCGCCCGCGCTGATCACGGCGACGTTGAGCGTACCTCCGGAAATACCCTTGAGACGCGCCATTGCGTCGTCGGCTTCGCGAAATTGCTCGAGGATCGCCCTGCTGTAATGGAGCATTTCGTTCCCGGCCGGAGTGAGATAGATTTTCTTGCCGAGCTGTTCGAAAAGAGGCAGGCCGGCGTGCTCTTCCAGCTGCTTGACCTGCGTGGACACGGCCGGCTGCGTGAGATAGAGCTCTTCCGCGGCCCGCGAAAAACTCAGGCGTCGCGCGACCGTTTCGAAGATTTTGAGTTGGCGCAGAGTGGCATTTCGCAGCACGGCAGGCCCTCATCCATTCACGATAGCTAACTTATACAATAATTTTTTTTAACTTTCCTTAATCATTTTTGTCCCCCACGATGCTTTCACGTGCCCCGCAGTTGTAAGCCAGTTTTCAGCCGACGCAAGAGCGCCGCAGAGCACGCAGCATCGAGCCCGACAGGGCTGCATCGACCATCCGGACTTCTTGGGAATCGCTCGAAATGATTCTTCGATCGCCTGACGCGGATGTTGGCCCCAAGCGCGAACCCATCGCCCTTCTGGACACGCGACGCCACGCCCGCGCCGCCTGGCCGGAGCACCTTCCCTGACCGACCGCAACGCCCGCCGGCCCCGCGCCGGTGATCTCGCTGTACACCAAGCGCCGCACGAGCGCAGAGACAGATATCGGAGACAGACATGGCAAGCGCAGACACGGTGGTGTCCGGGCAGTCGCACGGGCGTCACCACAACCGTTGGATTCAGCTGGCGATCGGCATTCTATGCATGGGCCTCGTCGCCAACCTCCAGTACGCCTGGACCCTTTTCGTCGTGCCGATGGATGCCAAGCACCATTGGGGTCAAGCGGCCATTCAGACGGCGTTCACCATCTTCATCGTCACGGAAACCTGGCTCGTGCCGGTCGAAGGCTGGCTCGTCGACAAGTTCGGGCCGCGTCCGGTCGTGATCGGCGGATCGGTGTGCGCGGCCATCGGCTGGGTGATCGACGCGCACGCGACGAGCCTCGTCCACCTCTACATCGCGGCGGTCATCGCGGGCATCGGCGCGGGATGCGTGTATGGCACGTGCGTCGGCACGGCGCTGAAGTGGTTCCCGGACAAGCGCGGTCTCGCGGCGGGTCTGACGGCGGCGGGCTTCGGCGCCGGCGCGGCGGTCACGGTCATCCCGATCTCGAACATGATCCAGTCCTCGGGCTACGAGCACGCGTTCATGTTCTTCGGCATCTTCCAGGGCGTGTGCATCTTCCTGCTCGCGCTGATGCTCGTGCGTCCGAAGCCTCCGGTGCACGTCGCGCCGGCCAAGCGGATCGTGTCCACCAAAATCGACTACACGACCGGACAGATGGTGCGCTCGCCGCTCTTCTGGGTGCTCTACCTGATGTTCGTGTTCGTCGCGGCGGGCGGCGTGATCGCCACCGCGCAGTTCGGGCCGATCGCGAAGGAATACGGCTTCGCCAAGATGCCGGTGAACCTGTTCGGCATCACGCTGCCGCTGCTCGCGATGACGCTTTCCATCGACAACCTCTGCAACGGCTTCACGCGTCCGCTGTGCGGCTTCATCTCGGACAAGATCGGCCGGGAGAACACGATGTTCATCATCTTCCTGGGCGAGGGCGTGGCGCTGCTCGGGCTGATGCAGTTCGGTCATCATCCGTATCTCTTCATGCTATTCGCCGCGATGACGTTCCTCTGCTGGGGCGAAATCTTCTCGATCTTCCCGGCCACGTGCGCGGACACCTTCGGCAGCAAGTACGCCGCCGCCAACGCGGGCACGCTGTACACGGCGAAGGGCACGGCCTCGATGCTGGTGCCGCTCGCGTCGGTGCTCGCGTCGATCGGATCGTGGAATGCGGTGTTCATCACGGCCGCGACGACGTCGATTTGCGCGGGACTGTGCGCGAAATTCGTGCTCGCGCCGATGAGAAAGCGCTGGATCGAGAACACGGTTGCCGCCACCTCGGGCGATTCGTCGATCAACGCGTCGTTTCAGGCGGGCTGGCCCGAAGCGCCGGGCAAGACGTCGGTTCAATAACGAACGCAAAGGAACGCAGCGCATGCGCGAACGCCCGGCCGCTCCCGCGCATGCGCTTTCGGTGTCACTGCATCAGTTGCGGCTTTTCGTGACGCTCGCGCGATATCGCAGCTTCACTCGCGCCGGCGACGAATTCGGCATTACACAATCGGCGGTGAGCCGCAGCATTCGAGAACTCGAAGACGAAATCGCGCTGCGGCTTTTCGACCGGACCACGCGCCAGGTCACGCTCACCGACACCGGACGCAAGCTGCTGGCGCGCATTGCTCCGCTCGTCGAGGAACTGGAAGCGACGCTGCGGCCGCGCGCCGACAGTCAAGGGCAGGGCATTGTCCACGTGGCGAGCAGTTGCGGCCTGACGGCGAGCGTGCTTCCCGCGCTGCTCGCGTCGTGCAAGGAGCGGCTGCCGGATGTATCGATCACCGTGATCGACCGGCCGCAGAGCGCCGTGCTGCAACTGGTGCGCTCGGGCGAGGCGGAAATCGGCGTCGTCATTGCGCCGGACAATCTCGACGAACTCGCATTCGAACCGCTCTTCGCCGATAGTTTCGCAGCGGTGGTCGGCGCGTCGCATCGGCTGGCGGACGCCGCGCGTCTGGAGTGGACGCAGTTGCGCGGCACGCCGCTTCTTCTACTCGACGACGACACCGGCAGCCTCGCCGCCGTCGAAGCCGCGCTCGCTCGCCACGCGGTGGCGGGCGCCGTGCGGCAGCGGCTGACGCAGCCGGTGGCGGTGGCGCGCATGGCGGAAGCCGGTCTCGGCGTCGGCGTTTTGCCGATGCACGCTCGTCTGTCTTGCGACAGCGCCCGCACGCGCTTCATTCCCCTCGCGCCCGACGCCGCGCGCGCGGTGATGATCGTGCGTCGCCGTGGCCGCGCGCTGCGCGAGGGCGCGGCGCACGTCTGGTCACACTTCATCGCATCCTCGACGCATACTCTCAACACGTCCCAGGTCATCGAGGCCTGAGCGACGCGTCCGTTCATCCCGACGACACCGCAAGGCCGCCGCCGCATGCGGGTTTTCGCTCGTCTGCCGTCGCACGAATCGCCTTGTCCTGCGTGAACGTGGAATGTAGTATCTTGTATATCAGAAGCCTGCAAGACTACGACTCTAGGAGACGAGCATGAAGATCTGCGTGTATGGCGCCGGAGCCATCGGCGGTTACATGGGCGCGCAACTCGCGCGGGCCGGAGCGGACGTCAGCTTCGTGGCGCGCGGGCCGCACCTCGCGGCGATGCAGGCGAACGGCGTGCGGCTTCGAATCGATGGGGAAGAGCACACGGTGAAAGTGCGCTGCACGAATAACCCCGCTGAACTCGGGCCGCAGGACTACGTGATCATCGCGTTGAAGGCGCATTCGGTGCCCGGCGTGGTCGACCTGGTGCCGCCGCTGCTCGGCCCGGACACGGCCATCGTCACAGCGGTCAACGGCTTGCCCTATTGGTACTTCTATCAGCACGGCGGCGCGCTCGCCGGCACGACGCTGCAAAGCATCGATCCGGGCGGCAGGCAATGGAGCGTCTTCGGGCCGGAGCGTGCCATCGGCTGCGTGCTGCTGCCTGCGGCGGAAATCGTGGAGCCGGGCGTCATCGAGCATCACTACGGCAAGAAGTTTCCCATCGGCGAGCCGAGCGGGGAGACCACGCCGCGCCTTCAGGCACTGCACGACATCATGGCCGCCGCCGACATGGAAGCGCCGATGCGCGACAACATCCGCGATGAGATCTGGCTGAAGCTCTGGGGCAACCTCTGCTTCAATCCGATCAGCGCGCTCACGCACGCGACGCTCGATGTCCTCACGAGCGACCCCGGCACGCGCGCGCTCTCGAAGGCGATGATGCTGGAAGCAAAGGCGATCGGCGACAAGATCGGCGTCAACTTTCGGGTGGACGTGGAGCGGCGCATCAACGGCGCTGGGGCGGTCGGCGCGCACAAAACGTCGATGCTGATGGACTGCGAAGCCGGCCGGCCGATGGAAATCGATCCGCTCATCACGGTCGTGCAGGAAATCGGCCGCCTGGTGCACGTCGAAACGCCGATGATCGATGCGGTCCTCGCATTGATCAAGCTGCGCGAAGCGGTGAATCAGGGAACCGCGCGGGCGCCAGCGCCGCCGCAAACGCAAAAAGCGGCCTAAACTGGATCGAAGGACGCCAGCGTTGTTTCTGATATACAAGATGCAAAATATGTTGCGTCCTGCTGCGACGCAACATATACTAGAGGCTCTTGAGTGATTTGACCGGAGCCTGAAATGAGCATCGCCTTGTTGGTAGTCGTTGGAGTCGCGCTGGTTGCCGTGGGTGTGGGCGTTACGTTTATGATTGCGTCGGCGGTGCCGCAGGACATGCTGCAGCGCGCACAGGAACACGGTCGCTTCGCCGGACTCGCGGCGGACGACCAGAACGGCGGATCGGGCAAGCGCGTCGTCGCGGACCGTCCGCAAATGGGAAACCAAGCCATCAATGCCATCTGATACTCAATCCGTAGACAGGCCGGAAGTTCGCCCGAACGGGCTGACGCTTTCGCTGGAGCCGATCAACGCCACGGTTTCGCTGCGCGATCAGGCGTACGCGAAACTGCGGCAGGCCATCGCGGAAGCGGACATCTACCGTTCGCGGGAAGAAATCCGTCTGGACGAAAAAGAGCTGACGGAAGCGTTGGGCGTCTCGCGAACGCCTATCCGCGAGGCCATGACGCTGCTGGAGCAGGAAGGCTTTCTGCGCACGGTGCCGCGCCGCGGGGTGTATATCCTGCGCAAGACCAAGCGCGAGATCGTCGAGATGATCCACATGTGGGCGGCGCTCGAAAGCATGGCGGCGCGCCTTGCCACGCAGCGCGCGACGGACGAGGAAATCGCCCAGCTTCGCCACATGTTCGACAATTTCCGCGACAGTACGCCGGCCGAGCATATCGACGAGTATTCGGAAGCGAATATCGCGTTCCACCAGGCCATCGTGCGGCTGTCGAAGTCGCAGATCATCTTCGACACGATCAAGAACATCTTCGTGCACGTGCGCGCCATCCGGAAGATGACGATCTCGCAGAGCGACCGCGCGTCGCGCTCGATCGTCGATCACATGCGCATTATCGAGGCGCTGGAGAAGCGCGACACCGAGCTCGTCGAGCGGCTCGTGAGACAGCATTCGCTGGATCTCGCGGCGTTCGTCGAGGCGAATTGCGATTTCCTGGATTGAGTTTCGAGCAGCGCGAGCAGTAAAGCAGAAGGCCGCACGGCAATCGCCGCGCGGCCTTTTTCATGCGCCCGCAAGACGCGCTAGCGCATCGCCCGCAGCATCGTTTCGCCGAGCGCGGCCGGCGAATCGGCGACGTGGATGCCCGCCGATTTCATCGCATCGATCTTCGCGCTCGCCGTGCCCGATCCGCCCGAGATGATCGCGCCCGCGTGGCCCATGCGGCGTCCCGGCGGCGCGGTCGTGCCGGCGATAAAGCCGACGACCGGCTTTTTCGTCTTCGCGTCCTTCAGGAATTGCGCCGCTTCTTCCTCCGCCGATCCGCCAATCTCGCCAATCATGATGATGCCTTCGGTCGCGTCATCGGCGAGGAACAGCGACAGGCAGTCGATGAAGTTCGTCCCGTTCACCGGATCGCCGCCAATGCCGATGCACGTCGTCTGGCCGAGTCCGGCCGCGGTCGTCTGCGCGACCGCTTCGTAGGTCAGCGTGCCCGAGCGCGACACCACGCCGATCTTCCCCGGCTGATGAATGTGTCCCGGCATGATGCCGATCTTGCACGCGCCCGGCGTGATGACGCCCGGACAGTTCGGCCCGACGAGCCGGCTCGCCGAGCCCGCGAGCGCGCGCTTCACGCGCAGCATGTCGAGCACCGGGATGCCTTCGGTGATGCAGACGATCAGCGGCACTTCGGAGTCGATGGCTTCGAGAATCGCATCGGCGGCGAAGGGCGGCGGCACGTAGATCACGGACGCGTCGGCGCCCGTTTTCGCGACCGCATCGGCCACCGTGTCAAAGACCGGCAGGTCGAGGTGCGTCGTGCCGCCCTTGCCGGGCGTGACGCCGCCGACCATTCGCGTGCCGTAAGCAATCGCCTGCTCGGAGTGAAAGGTGCCTTGCGCGCCGGTGAAGCCCTGGCAGATCACCTTCGTGTTCTTGTCGATCAAGACGCTCATGGGGGCTCCCTCTCAGTGATGGACGGCGCTGACGATCTTGTCGGCGGCATCGGCGAGGTTTTCGGCGGAGATGATGGTGAGACCGGACGTGCGCAGAATGTCGCGGCCTGCATCGACGTTCGTGCCGGCCAGACGGACGACGAGGGGCACGCGCAGGTCGACTTCGCGCGCCGCCGCGACGACGCCTTGCGCGATCACGTCGCAGCGCATGATGCCGCCGAAGATGTTGACGAGGATGCCTCGCACCTTCGGATCGCGCAGAATCAGCTTGAAGGCGGTCGCGACGCGTTCCTGCGTCGCGCCGCCGCCCACGTCCAGAAAGTTCGCCGGCTCGCCGCCGTACAGCTTGATGATGTCCATGGTGGCCATCGCCAGGCCCGCGCCGTTCACCATGCAGCCGATGCTGCCGTCCAGCTTAACGTAGTTGAGCCCGTGCTTCGCGGCTTCGATTTCGGCGGGGTCTTCTTCGTCTTCGTCGCGCAGGGCTTCGACGTCCGGATGGCGATACAGCGCGTTGTCGTCGAAATTGAGCTTCGCGTCGAGCGCCATGACGTCGCCGGAACCGGTCACGACAAGCGGATTGACCTCGACCACGGAAGCATCCAGATCGACGAAGGCCTGATACAGCGCGGCGATGAACTTCGACGCCGCTTTCACCTGATTGCCAGTGAGCCCCAGCCCGAACGCGACCTGCCGCGTATGAAAAGGCTGGAGGCCGGTCGCGGGATCGATCGCGACCTTGAGGATCTTCTCGGGCGTGCGATGCGCGACTTCCTCGATTTCCATGCCGCCTTCGGTCGACGCCATGATCGTGATGCGCGAGCTCGCCCGGTCGACCAGCATGCCGAGATACAGCTCGCGCGCGATGTCGCAGCCTTCCTCGATATAGAGGCGCTTTACTTCCTTGCCGACCGGTCCGGTCTGCTTCGTCACGAGCACGGACGACAGCATCTTTTCAGCGTTCTCGCGCACGTCTTCCACTGACTTCACCACGCGCACGCCGCCTTTGCCATCGGGATCGTTGGCAAACCGGCCCGCGCCACGTCCCCCCGCATGAATCTGCGACTTGACGACCCAGACCGGGCCGCCGAGCGCGTTCGCGGCATCGGCGGCCTCCTGCGCCGTGAAGGCGACGCGGCCTTGCGGCACCGCGACGCCGTACTTTCGCAGCAGCGCCTTCGCTTGGTATTCGTGAATGTTCATTGCGTCTCCTGTTTCGTCCGGCGCGTGCTGACAGCGAGCGCTCCGGTCGTTGTCGTGGATGCGCGTGACGAATGCAGCGGTCCGCGCTGATATGAGATATATCACATATCACTATCACGCGGATATCAGGGCGTCGTTGTGCCTCGCAGCAAGAATAAAGCGAAAAGCAGATGCAGCAGCAGGAAGCGCCGGTCATGCACTGCATCACAGGGTTTGTTCCAATCAGAACATCGTTGACTAATACTGTGTGTGGAATATTGTATATCACAGCAACAGGACAACAGCGCGAGGTCCTGAGCGAAAGAACATCACCCCATTCGAGGAGGAGACAACACATGTCCGAAGTCGTCAGCAGCCGTCCGGAAGTCGCTCCAGCCACCACCACCGCCGATGACACGCTCAAGCAAAAGACGCGCGGCGCAGGCGTCGTCTCGGGCGGCCATCTCGTTGCGCGCGCCCTCAAAAACGAGGGCGTCGATACCATCTTCACGCTGTGCGGCGGCCACATCATCGATATCTACGACGGCTGCGTCGATGAAGGCATCCGCATCATCGACGTGCGCCACGAGCAGGTCGCCGCTCACGCCGCCGACGGCTACGCGCGTCAGACGGGCAAGCTCGGCTGCGTCGTGACGACGGCCGGCCCCGGCTGCACGAACGCGGTCACGGGCGTCGCCACGGCGTTTCGCTCGGAAAGCCCGATGATCCATATCGGCGGGCAGGGCGCGCTCACGCAGCACAAAATGGGCTCGCTGCAGGACCTCCCGCACGTCGACATGATGTCGCCCATCACCAAGTTCGCGGCGACCGTGCCGAGCACCGAGCGCGTCGCCGACATGGTGTCGATGGCCGCGCGCGAAGCCTTCAACGGCGCGCCCGGCCCGGCGTATCTGGAAATCCCGCGGGACGTGCTGGACCGTGAAATCGACGTCAGCAAGGCCGTGATTCCGCAGCCCGGACGCTATCGCGCGTCGACGAAATCGGTCGGTGATCCGAAGGACATCGAGAAGCTCGCCGATCTGCTCGTGAACTCGGAGCGCCCGGCGATTCTGTACGGCCAGCAAGTCTGGACGGCGCGCGGCCAGGAAGAAGCTATCGCGCTGCTGCGCGGCCTCGACATTCCCGGCTACTTCAACGGCGCAAGCCGCGGCCTGCTGCCGCCGGGCGATCCGCATCACTTCGACCGCACGCGCTCGCAGGCTTTCGCGAAGGCGGATCTGATCGTGATCGTCGGCACGCCGTTCGATTTCCGCATGGGTTACGGCAAGCGCATCAGCAAGGAACTGAAGCTGGTGCAGATCGACATGGATTACCGCACGGTCGGCAAGAATCGCGATATCGACCTCGGGCTCGTCGGCGATCCGGGCGCGATTCTCGGCGCGGTGCTGCAAGCCGCGAGCGGCCGGCTGAAGAACGACAAGCGCCAGTCGCGCCAGGCGTGGATGCGCGAACTCGCGGCGGCGGAAGAAACGGCGACCGCCAAGCTCATGCCGCTCTTCACGTCCGACGCAAGCCCGATTCATCCGTATCGCGTCGCGCACGAGATCAATCAGTTCCTCTCCGACGACACCATTTATATCGGGGATGGCGGCGACGTCGTGACGATCTCGGCGCAAGCCGTGCGTCCGCGCCGCCCGGGCCAGTGGATGGACCCGGGCGCGCTCGGCTCGCTCGGCGTCGGCACGGGCTTCGCCATCGCGGCGGGGCTCGCGAATCCGGAGAAGGAAGTGCTCTGCTACTACGGCGACGGTGCGTTCTCCATGACCTCGTTCGACATGGAAACGGCCAATCGCTTCGGCGTGCCGTATATCGCGGTCATCGGCAACAACTCGGCGATGAACCAGATTCGCTACGGCCAACTCGCGAAATACGGCGAGGAGCGCGGCAACGTCGGCAATCTGCTCTCGGACGTGCCGTATGGCCGCTTCGCCGAAATGCTCGGCGGCTACGGCGAGGAAGTGTACGAAGCGTCGAAGATCGCCGGCGCGTTGCAGCGGGCGCGCGAGTCGATCGCGAAGACCGGCAAGAGCGCGGTCATCAATATTTGGGTCGATCCTACGGTTTACGCGCCTGGCACGATGGCCCAGACGATGTACAAATAAAGAACGCGATCGAAGACACAGGGAGACAGCCATGAACACCTCGGGCAAGGCACTGGATGGCGTACGCATCCTCGATTTCACGCACGTTCAATCGGGTCCGACCTGCACGCAGTTGCTGGCGTGGTTCGGCGCGGACGTCATCAAGGTGGAGCGCGCCGGCGCAGGCGACATCACGCGGGAGCAACTGCGCGATATCCCCGATGCCGACAGCCTCTACTTCACGATGCTCAACCACAACAAGCGGTCGATCACCATCGACACGAAGAATCCCGAGGGCAAGAAAGTTCTCGAAACGCTCGTCAAGAAGTGCGACGTGCTCGTCGAGAACTTCGCGCCGGGCGCGCTCGACCGCATGGGCTTCACGTGGGAGCGCATCCAGGAGTTGAATCCGGCGATGATCGTGGCGTCCGTCAAGGGCTTCGGGCCGGGGCCGTACGAAGACTGCAAGGTGTACGAGAACGTCGCGCAGTGCGCGGGCGGCGCGGCATCGACCACGGGTTTCGACGACGGCCCGCCGACCGTCACCGGCGCGCAGATCGGCGATTCCGGCACGGGGCTGCATCTCGCGCTCGGCATCGTGACGGCGCTGTATCAGCGCAACCGCACGGGGCGCGGGCAGAAAGTGCTCGCGGCCATGCAGGACGGCGTGCTCAACCTGTGCCGCGTGAAATTGCGCGACCAGCAGCGGCTGGAACGCACAGGCGTCATGAAGGAGTACCCGCAGTATCCGAACGGCAAGTTCGGCGACGCGGTGCCGCGCGCGGGCAATGCGTCGGGCGGCGGCCAGCCGGGCTGGATCCTGAAGTGCAAGGGCTGGGAAACCGATCCGAACGCGTACATCTACTTCATCACGCAGGCGCCGGTGTGGGGCGAGATCTGCAAGGTCATCGGCAAGGAAGAGTGGATCGAGCATCCGGATTACAAGACGCCGAACGCTCGCCTGCCGCGTCTGAAAGAAATCTTCGCGGAAATCGAACGCTGGACCATGTCGAAAACCAAGTTCCAGGCCATGGAGATCCTGAACAAACACGACATTCCCTGCGGCCCGATTCTCTCGATGAAGGAAATCGCCGAAGAACCGTCGCTGAGAAAGACCGGCACGGTCGTGGAAGTGGACCATCCGGTGCGCGGCAAATACCTGACGGTCGGCAACCCGATCAAGCTCTCGGACAGCCCGACGGAAGTCGTGCGCTCGCCGCTGCTCGGCGAGCATACCGATGAAGTCATGGCCGAGCTCGGCTACACGCCCGACCAGATCGCCACGCTGAAGAGCCTCGGCGCGATCTGAGCCTTCACTCCCGATGCGCCCTTCGCGCGCTGCCCGCAACGGGCGGCGCGCGGTCCAGACTCGTCCTCGAATACACGGAGACACGCCAACATGAACAGCACGGTCGTCCAGGAACGCAGCGAAACAGTCCAATCTTCCACGCCGGCATCGAACATCGTGCCGTTGCACGCGGCCGACGCCAAGCGCCGCGTCGCGGAAATCTTCGAGCGTGTGAAGGCCGAGGGGCGCGCGTCGCTGACCGCGCCGGAAGGCAAGCTCGTCTGCGACGCCTACGGTATCTCGGTGCCGCAGGAAGGCGTCGCGACCAGCGCCGACGACGCGGCCAAGCTCGCGTCCTTCATCGGCTTTCCGGTGGTGCTGAAGATCGTCTCGCCGGAGATTCTGCACAAGACGGAGGCGGGCGGCGTGCTCGTCGGCGTGAAGAGCGAAGCGGACGTAAAGGCGGGCTTCGCGACCATCATCGAAAACGCGAAGAAGTACGACGCGAACGCGACCATCGTCGGCGTGCAGGTTCAGCAGATGGTCGGCGCGGGCCAGGAAGTCATCATCGGCGCGGTCACGGACCCGTCGTTCGGCAAGCTGATCGCGTTCGGGCTCGGCGGCGTGCTCGTCGAAGTGCTGAAGGACGTGACGTTCCGCCTGGCGCCCGTCACGCGCGAAGAAGCCGCGTCGATGCTCGACGGCATTCAGGCCGCCGATGTCCTGCGCGGCGTGCGCGGTTCGGAGGCCGTGAATCGCGAGGCGCTCGTGACGCTGATCGAGCGCGTGTCGCGCCTCGTCGACGACTTCCCGCAAATCTCCGAAATGGACCTGAACCCGGTCTTCGCGAGCCCGAACGGCGCGGTGGCGGCGGACGTGCGCATCGTGATGGACTTCGAGCCGGCCGAGCCGCGTTACCGCCCGACGCAGGAGCAGATCGTCAGGCAGATGAACCGCATCATGAAGCCGGATGCGGTCGCGGTGATCGGCGCGTCGAACGAGGACGGCAAGATCGGCAACTCCGTCATGAAGAACCTGATCAACGGCGGCTACCAGGGGACCATCTACCCGATCCACCCGAAGGCCGACGAGATCATGGGCCGCAAGGCGTACAAGAGCGTGAAAGACGTGCCGGGCGTGATCGACGTGGCCGTGTTCGCGATTCCCGCTAAGTTCGTCGCGCAGGCGCTGGTGGAGGTGGGCGAGAAGCAGATTCCCGGCGCGGTGCTGATTCCGTCCGGATTCGCCGAAACAGGCAATCAGGAGGGACAGGAAGAACTCGTGCGCATCGCGCGTCAGTACGATATCCGCATGATGGGCCCGAACATCTACGGCTTCTACTACACGCCGAAGAACCTGTGCGCGACGTTCTGCACGCCGTATGACGTGAAGGGCAAGGCGGCGCTCTCGTCGCAATCGGGCGGCATCGGCATGGCGATCATCGGCTTTTCGCGGTCGGCGAAGATGGGCGTGTCGGCCATCGTCGGCCTCGGCAACAAGAGCGATATCGATGAAGACGATCTGCTCACGTTCTTCGAGCAGGACGACAACACGGAAATCATCGCCCAGCACTGCGAAGATTTGAAAGACGGCCGCGCCTTCGCCGAAGCCGCGCGGCGCGTGTCGAAGAAGAAGCCGGTCGTCGTGCTGAAGGCGGGCAGAACGAGCCTCGGGGCGCGCGCGGCGAGTTCGCACACGGGCGCGCTCGCGGGCAACGACAAGATCTACGAGGACGTGTTCGCGCAATGCGGCGTGATCCGCGCGCGGTCGCTGCGCGATCTGCTCGAATTCGCGCGCGGTATTCCGAAGCTGCCGACGCCGAAGGGCGAGAACACGGTCATCATCACGGGCGCGGGCGGCTCGGGCGTGCTGCTCTCGGACGCCTGCGTGGACAACGGCCTCTCGCTGATGACTATGCCCGACGATCTCGACGCCGCGTTCCGCAAGTTCATTCCGCCGTTCGGCGCGGCGGGCAATCCGGTCGATATCACGGGCGGCGAGCCGCCGACCACGTACAAGAACACGATCAAGCTCGGGCTGGAAGACGACCGCATCCATTCGATCATTCTCGGCTACTGGCACACGATCATCACGCCGCCGATGGTCTTCGCCAAGCTCGTGATCGAGGTGAAGGAGGAGATGAAGGCGCGCGGCATCGAAAAGCCGATCGTCGCGTCGCTAGCCGGCGACGTGCAGGTGGAGGAGGCCGCCGAGTATCTGTACGAACACGGCGTGCCGGCCTACGCGTATTCGACCGAGTTGCCCGTCGCGGTGCTCGGCGCGAAATACAAGTGGGCGCGCGGCGCGGGCCTGATCTGAGCCGATTCGATCCGAGGGAACGGCGCGGGCCGCGGCTCGCGCCAATTAGAAAGGGACTCCCGTGACCACCTGGATACGTTTTCGCGATGCCGACGGGCATATCGGCTTCGGCACGCTCGACGAGCGCTCGGGCCGCGTCGTGCAGCACGACGGCGCGCTGTTCGACGAGCCGCGCCCGACCGACATCTCCTTTCCCGTGGACGACCTCACGCTGCTCGCGCCCTGCGAGCCGAGCAAGGTCATCGCGCTCTGGAACAACTACTACGCGCTCTCGCAGAAGCTCGACAAGGCGCCGCCGCAGCATCCGCTCTTTCTGATCAAGCCGCCGATGTCGGTGATCGGGCCGAACGAGTCGATTCGCCGGCCGAAGAATTATCACGGCAAGATTGCCTACGAGGGCGAGCTAGGTATCGTGATCGGCAAGGCGGTGTCGTGCGCGTCGGTGGAAGAGGCCGAGGATGCGATTTTCGGTTTTACCTGCGTGAACGACGTCACCGCCATCGAACTGCTTCAGGAAGATCCCAACTTCGCGCAGTGGTGCCGCTCGAAGGGCTTCGACACGTTCACGTGCCTTGGGCCGGGAATCGTCAGCGGTTTCGACTGGCGCAACGCGAATGTGGTGACCACGGTGGAAGGCGTCGAGCGCCAGAACTACCCGCTCGACGACATGATTTTCTCGCCCGCCGAGCAGGTCAGCCTGATTTCACACGACATGTCGCTCGCGCCCGGCGACGTGATCGCGTGCGGAACGTCCATCGGCGTCGGGTCGATCAAGGACGGCGCGCGCGTCGATGTGTCGATCGCGGGGATCGGCACGTTGTCGAATGTGCTCGCCGCGTAAAGCATAAGACCGCCACAAACGACAAAGCCGGCGCGCGAGACGCCGGCTTTGTCGCTCAAACGCGTGCGCGCCGCCGTGACAGGCAGCGCGTCGCCCTTTCCTTTACCGATCGCGATTCCACAACGCGCCCAGCAGGAACCCGACGGCCGCGGCGATCAGAACGCCGTTGATCGGCTGATCCGAGACGGCACTGCGAACGTTGTCGAGCGTCTGCCCGTACGTCTGCTGCAGCGAGCCGAGCGCCTGACGCGCCTTGCCCTCGACCTGCGTGCCCGAATCGCCCGTCAGCGCGCCGACCGCGTCTTGCACCTTGCCGACCACGTTTTGAGCCGTGCCTTCCACTTGATCTTGCACCATGGTGCCTCCCATTCTCGTTGAAGCGGTTTGCGTTGGTATTGCCCCGTTACTGCTTCGATTCAACCGGCAGCGCCGGAACGGACGATAGAGCATGCTTCGTGCCCACCGCGCCGCTGAGTCATCTGCGATTCACCAGATCCGCCACCAGCACGAGCAAATCGTCGATGGAAAGCGGCTTTCTGCGAAACCGCGCGTCGGGATGATCGAGTTCCGGCGCGTTCGCGGCGGCGCTCATCAGAATGACCGGCACCTTGCTGAGCGTATTGCTTGCCGCGAGGCTGTGGATCAGCTCGACGCCGTCCATGTGCGGCATCATCCAGTCGGTGATGATGACGTCCGGCGCGTTCATGTTAGCGGCATCGAGCGCTGTGCGCCCGTTGGAGGCCGTCGTCACCTCGTAGCCTTCCATTTCCAGCACGAGCCGCCAGGTGGTCAGAATGTCGAATTCGTCGTCGACGACAAGGATTTTTTTCATGTGCGCGGGCCGGGATCCGTCACGGACAGCGCAGGCGAGAGCGACGGATGCCCGGACAGGATGCCTGTCGGCCCGATGAAGCTCTCCGTGATATGCAGGCCGCGCGCATCGATGGTCAGGCGGCGAATGCCGGAATCGTGCGCGCTTTCACGCTGCTTGACGACGGACACCATGCGGTAGAGCGCGGAATTCGCCTCGACGTAGCGCATGAGGACGATGTTTTCGGTCATCGCCGACGCGCGCATGGTGCTGGGCGGCGCGGATTCGCCGTAGAGCGGCAATTCCTCCGTGACGATCGTCGTGACGCCGGCGTCGCGCAGGCGCAGCGTGAGCGCGTTCAGAAAGAGTCCGAAACGCTCCGCGCGGTTGGCCGACTGCTGGAAGCCGTCGATGCCGTCCACCACGAGCCGCGAAGCATCCGTGCGCGCGACAACGGCCATCAGTTGCGCGGCGAGTTCGTCGATGGACAGTTCGACCGCCGAATGCCATTCGATCGTGAGCCGCCCGTCGTTCACCGCGTCGGTCAGATCGATATTCACCGACCGAGCCTTCGCGATCAGCCGGTCCGGCGATTCGTACAGGCCGAAATAAACGCAACGCTCGCCCCGTTCGACGCCCGCCTGCAGAAACTTGAGCCCGAGCAGCGTCTTGCCGACGCCCGACGGCCCGACGAGCGTCGTCGTCGAGCCGCGCGCCACGCCGCCGCCCATCATGCGGTCGAACTCGGGGAAACCGAACGCCAGCTTGGAGTCGTAGTGGCGCGGCGCGTTCTGATTCGCGCGCGAAGCCTCCAGACGCGGATACGCGATGAGGCCGCTATTCGAGATGCTGAAGAAATGCTTGCCGAGCAGATGATCGCGGGCGCGCAGCTTATGCACCTCTATCTCGCGGGCGCGGCGCATGCCCGTGCTGAAGCGGTTCAGTTCGATCAGTCCGTCGACGAGCGTGTGCTCCGGATGCGGCTCGTTGCCCGAGAGCGGCGCGAGAATCAGCGTGGTGCAACGTGCCGCGCTCACGAACGCCGAAAGCTCGTGGATGAACTGCGAGAGTTCCAGCTCCGTCGAGCTAAACTCGCGCGCGCTGCGAAAGCCGTCGATCACCATGAAGCGCGGGCGGCTCGACTTGATCGTGGACGCGATCAGCGCGAGAAAGCCGGAAAGGCCGTCGCGCATGAGTTCGTGGTAGCCGCTCACAAAGAGCATGCGGCCGGAAATGGCGTTCGCGTCGTAGAAGGACAGGGCGCGCAAATGCGAGAGCAGCTTGGTGTGCGATTCCGCGATGAGCGTGATGTACAGCACCTTGTCGCCCTGCGCGACGCGATGAAAGCCGATTTGCGACGAGAGAATCGTTTTGCCCGCGCCCGCCATGCCTTCGATCATGTAGAGCCCGCCACCGACAAAGCCGCCGCCGAGTATTTCGTCCAGGCCCGGGACGCCGGTGGTAACGTTGTCGTCGTTCGCGGCGCGCTCGGGTGAAGGTTCGGAGGGGAGATTGTCGTCTTGGCTCATGAAATTTTCGTTTTTACCCGGCGGCCGGCTCGTAAGAACGCGAATTATGGCTGACTATCGGCAACGTGTCGCCGTTTGAATCGCTCGCATTCCTGCGCGGGCCTTGAGCGGGAGGCTCAGTGAAGCGTCCGCGCCGCTGCCGCGAGCGGTCTCGCCAGGGCGTTGGCGTTTCGGCCCTTGCATAATCCGAGCCTATGTCGCTCGGCTGCCGATTTGTCGCGGACAACGGCAGTTTGAGAACCGTCTCATGGGCGGCGGACTTCGTCGCTGGTCAAATACGCTCCTCGATGTCGTGGAGCCGCGCGTTCTCCGGCTCCGCTTCCCGGCGCGTCGCGCCAGCCTCTGCTTTCTCTCGCCATGAACCGTTCGCACTCGGTCTGGAGCGCCGTCGCGCTCGCCGCTTGTTTGACTTCTTATCTGATTTCCTTGGCTACACCTTCGCGAGCCGCCGAGCCGTTGCCCGACGCGCATATTCTTTCCGCCGCGCCGTTTGCGTTCAGCTCGGATCGCGGCATTTTCTCGCGGATGCCCGCCTCACCGACGGACTCGCGCATATTTTCTCCGCTCCAAACGCCGGTTGGCCGCGATGCGGTGGAATTATCGGAAGGGCGATTGAAGCATCGGAAATTCGCTTAACGCCGGTTCAAAACCGGCTCGCATTAATCGCGGCGTCTCGTCATAATCCGGGCTAATCTCAATGTCGATGGCCCGGGAATATTGCAATGAAACGCATGGCTGTTTCGAAAGTGGCGCTGATCGCGGGCTTCTGCGCGCTGTCGATGAGCGTTTGCGCTGCGCCCGGCGAAGTGCAATCCGCCCGCGCGCCCGATACGCCGGGCAATGCGTCATCCTCGAACGGCGACGTCGCGGAATTAGAAGCGTTGGCCCGCGACGGCAAGATCATCATCTTGCGAAAAACCGTGAACGGCAGTTATGGCGCGAGCCTTGCGTATTATCGCGAGCAAATGACGTATTACGCGGCGTTGTTTCAACTCGACAAATTCTGGCGCGTATTGAAGACGCAAAACGAGGCGCGCGCCGAATCGGCATATTCGGATTTCGCCAAATCATCGGTGACGCTGGCCGATGCGGAGATTCGCCGCATCAAGCTCGAAGCGGAAACGGCCTACGCCCAGCGGCAGATCGCCGCGCAACAGGAACGGGCCAATCGCTTGCAGGCTGATCTCGATGTCGCACACGCGCAGCAGAGCGAAGTGGCGAGTCATCAGCAAGCGGAGCAGGACGCCATTCGCCAATTGCGCACCGAGCAGGCGGCGGCGCAGGCGCAGCTTCGCGCGCTGCAATTGCGCGTGCAAGAGTTGCAGAAGCAGGCCGACGGCGATCTTCCCGCAACGGGAAAATAAGCGCCTCAATCGCGGCATCGGAAAAGTTCGAGAAATTGGGATTTATCTCTGCGGGAGAGGCAAAACGCGTTGCTAGAATCGCAACGCTTCAAAACGCCCGCTTCCATCCAAGCCGGGAAAAATCAGGCGTCATGCCGTATTGCGCGGCGTGCCTGAATCCAGATCTCGCGTTTTCCAATCGAATTAAAGATGCTTAGAAAAACCGTTGCCGCCGTTATCGCTGCCGCCGCTGTGCTCGCCGGTTGCTCCACAACATCCGGGCCCACGTTCAATGTCAATGAAATCCAGACATCGAGCGGGCAGAAGGCGTTCCGCTCCGAATGCTACGGCGTATTCCAAAACGGAAGTGCGTGCATGCAAGCCGCGCAGAAAATCTGCGGGAATCAGCCTGTGAATGTGCTGCAAAACGTCGAAGGCACGAATGCGCCGGGCAATGCGGGCGAAGTCGTCTTCACATGCGGCATGCCGCAGCAAGCACCGGTTGCGCAGACGCCCGTTCAGCAAGCCGAACCGCAGCCTGTGGTCGCCGCGACGCCGGTTATCGCGCCGGTGCGCAAGCTCACGCTCGACGAGAAGACCAACTTCGCGTTCGATAGCGCGCAACTCACGCCGAAAGCCCGCGCCATTCTCGACAAGCTCATCGCCGATGGCCGCGGCGTGACGTTCGCGTCGGTCGTGGTGCAGGGTTATACGGATTCCATCGGCTCGCCGTCGTACAACGTCGCATTGTCCCAGCGCCGCGCGCGCGCCGTGCTCGAATACCTCAAGACCCACGGCCTGCAAGCGCAGGACTTCGCGACGAAGGCTTACGGCGAGTCGCATCCGATCGCATCGAACGCGACGAGCGTCGGCCGCGCCGAGAATCGTCGCGTGGAAGTCGTGCTGACGCAATAACGCGCTTAGGCGTCGTAGTCAGAAAAAAGCTCGCGGACCGCACGGTCCGCGAGCTTTTTTCGTCGTCGCGACGCTCAGAAGAGGGCGAGTTGCGCGCGTCCGCGGCCGCCTTCGAGCGTCAGGAGCGATCGTTTCCGGTCTACGCCGCCGGCATAGCCCGTCAACTCGCCGTCGCCGCCGATCACGCGATGACACGGCACGATGATCGCCACCGGATTGCGCCCGTTCGCGCCGCCCACGGCCCGAGATGCGCCGGGCGGCAAGCCGAGCCGCCGCGCGAGATCGCCGTAAGTCCACGCATCGCCGAAAGGAATCTGACGCAAAAGGTCCCAGACCTGCTGCTGAAACGGCGTGCCGCGCAGCCTGACCGGCACTGAAAACGTCAGCCGCTCCCCGGCAAAATATTGGGCGATCTCATCGCATGCGGCTTCGATCACGCGCGGCGCGGGCCGGCCGTCGTGGACAATTGCGTGCGGCGGCAGCCCGGCGGGGAAGTGCTTTTGCCCGACGAAAAAGAGGCCGGTCAGACACGCGTCCTCGGCGCGATACAGGATCGGGCCGAGCGGACTCGGGCGGACGTGGCATTCGATCACGCTGCGCTCGCGAGACGCGCCGTTGCCGTCAGATGAACGGATTGTCGGCCGTGCCGGTGGGAGCGGGCGGCTCGTCCGGCAGTTTTGCCGGCAGATGCGCGTCCTTCGCGAGCGACTCGACGATTGCGCCGAGCGCGTCGTGCAGCGCCTTCGCGGCGGCGAGGCCGGCCTGGTCCCGCGCAATCGTCAGATCGCCGCTGATCGTCACGCGCGTCTTGCCGTTGACGATGTTTATGGCGTCGCCCGCGATGTTCAGGGCGTCGGTATCGTTGGCAAAGGGCTTAAACACCTCTCAATCCTCCAATTCGTTTGTCCTTGAGCGCGTCCGGAATGCCGGGAAACGCGAGACCGCTCATGGCTTCGAGTTCGCGCACGGTCTTCATCGTATAGGTATTCGTCGGCGTGTTCTCGACGACCACCGCGAACGCAATCTGGCGCTGCGGCAAATACACGACCTTGTACAACTGCGTCGGCACGAACACGCGCGACTCGCCGATCGTTTGCAACTGCCGGCCCGAGAACAGCGGCCCGGTGACGACGTACGCCTCGCCCGATTCCTCCGTGAGCCGGCGCACCGCCTGCTCGATGCGCGACCAGATGCGCCGGTTGTTCGACGGGTCCTGCGGCACGATGTTCGCGAGCGAGAACGATTCGGCCATGCCCTGCTTGCTCGCGCGGTCGCCCGCCGGGCTCATGTGGCCGCGGTCGTAACCGCTGCGCTTGTAGTCGTCGAGTTGCGCGCTGTCGCCGCGCGGCAGCCGCTTGTCGACGAAAAAGCGATTGGTGCGCGTGTTGTCCTTCGCCTCATCGACGCTCTGCGCCGTGAGATGTTCCGCCGACCACAGCGGCCCGTGCGTGACGCCCGAGTGCAGGAGCGCGAAATCCGAGTAGCAGATTTCCTGCGTGGACGCGCGCATCTTCGCGTTCGTCACGACGGGTTCGCGCCCGGACGGGCTGAACTGCGGGCAGTCGTTCGCGACCGCGCTGATGCACGCGGCGCCGAGAAGCGCGGCGACGAGTGCCTTGAACCTTGCTTGCATGCTTTGAAAATCCCGACTGATTGCGATGCCCTGAAACGCCCCCGGCTGCGCTCGATTCGACGCGCGGCCAGCGAGGGCGGCACAGTATAAGGGCTTGCCGCGCGCTAGAATCGCTCGGGCCATTCATCTCGATAAAAACAGCCCATGAAATCGATGCCTCTCTTCGCGCGGTCTTTGCTGCTTGCTTTCGCTTGCTGTGTTTCGTCGATGACTGCAGCGCCCGCATCCGCCGATGAACCCGCGTACGGTCCCGAGTTGCAGGGCTTCGACTATCCGTATCCGGTCGCCCGCTTTGCGTTTACGTCGCAGCGGCAGGTGCTGCGCATGGCGTATATGGACGTGCATCCGGCGCACCCCAACGGACGCACTGCGGTGCTGCTGCACGGCAAGAACTTCTGCGCGGCGACGTGGAAACAGACCATCGAAACGTTGTCCGATGCGGGCTATCGCGTGATTGCGCCGGATCAGATCGGCTTTTGCAAGTCGACGAAGCCCGAGCGGTATCAGTACAGCTTCCAGCAACTGGCGCGCAACACGCACGCGCTGCTCGGCGCGCTCGGCGTGAATCGCGCGACGCTGATTGCGCATTCGACGGGCGGCATGATCGCCGTTCGGTACGCGCTCATGTATCCGCAGGAGACCGAGCAACTCGCGCTCGTCAATCCGATCGGGCTGGAGGACTGGAAGGCGAAGGGCGTGCCGTCCATTTCCATCGACGACTGGTATGCGCGCGAGCTCAAGACGAGCGCCGAGGGCATTCGCAATTACGAGAAAAACACGTATTACGCGGGTCAGTGGCGCGACGACTACGAGCCGTGGGTGCAGATGCTCGCGGGCATGTATCGCGGGCCGGGGAAGGATATCGTCGCGTGGAATTCGGCGCTGCTGTACGACATGATTTATACGCAACCCGTCGTCTACGAATTCGACCACATCAAGACGCCGACGCTGCTCCTGATCGGCGACAAAGACACGACGGCCATCGGCAAGGACTTCGCGCCGCCCGAGATTCGCCCGACGCTCGGGCGTTATCCCGAATTGGCGAAACTGGCGAAGGAGCGGATTCCGAACGCAACGCTCGTCGAGTTTCCGGACGCCGGGCACGCGCCGCAGATGCAGGAGCCGGCGGTGTTTCATAAGGCGCTACTCGATGGCCTCGCGGCGCTGCATCCGAAAGCCGAATGACGCTTCAGCGCGAATCGCCCGCGCACGACGCCCGCTCGATCGACGGCAGCTGAACCAGCAGCGTGACGCCTCGCGCGACCATGAAAACGGTGAGCGCGAGCCATAGCCCGTGATTGCCGAGCGCCCCCGTGAAGAGCCAAGCAGCGAGCAGAAAGATCGCGGCCGATGCGGCCATCGCGCGCATCAGTTCCCGCGTGCCGGTCGCGCCGATGAACACGCCGTCGAGCTGAAAGCCGGCGACGGACACGAGCGGCAGTATCGCCGCCCACGGCAGGAAGCGCAGCGCCGCCGCGCGCACGGCGGCCTGATCCGTCAGCCGTCCGATGATCCATTCGCCGCCCAACCAATAGACGACGGAAAAGCCCGCCGCGCCGATGGCAGACCACAACATCGTCACCTTGACGGCCTGACGGAACGCGTGACGGTCGCGTGCACCGGCGGCCGCGCCGACCAGCGCTTCGGCGGCGTGCGCGAAGCCGTCGAGCCCGAATGCCATGAACGTTTGGAAATTCAGCAGAAGCGCGTTCGCGGCCAGAATCGTGTCGCCCTGACGCGCGCCGACGTGCGCGAACCAGCCGAACGCGCCGAGCAGACACAGCGTGCGCACGAAAATATCGCGATTGAGGGCAACGAGGCGCCTGATCGCGCGTGCATCGATCAAACTGTGGAACGCGAGTGGCGGCAAGCCTCGTTCGCGCAGACGCCAGAGAATCGCGAGGCCGAACGCGAAGCCGCAGAAGTCTGCGAAGGCGGTTGCCGCGCCGATGCCCGCGATGCCCCAGCCGAACCGATACACGAAGAGCAGCACCGCGACGATGTTCACCGCGTTGATGAACACCTGCGTCGCGAGCGCGAGCCGCACGCGCTGGCAGCCCAGCAGATAGCCGAGCACCGCGTAGTTGCCGAGCGCGAACGGCGCGGCCCAGATGCGCGCATGGCAATACGCGCTCGCCGTCTGTTGCACGGCGGCGCTGCCGCCGAGCGCGGCGAGCGCGTAGCGGATGATCGGCGCTTGCAGCGCGAGCACGGCCACGCCGATCGCGACCGCCAGCATCAGCGCGCGCAGCACGTGCGCGCGCAGCGCGGCGGCATCGCGCGCGCCGAACGCCTGCGCCACGAGCCCGGTCGTGCCCATGCGCAGGAAACCGAAGCCCCAGAACACGAAGCTGAAGACGAGCCCGCCCAGCGCCACGCCGCCCAGATACTGCGGACCGTCGAGATGGCCGGCGACGGCGGTATCGACCGCGCCGAGAATCGGCTGCGTCAGATTCGCGAGGACGATGGGAAAGGCGAGCGTCAGGACGCGGCGATGCCAGTGCGTGGGCAGGGCGGCGCGTTGCGAGGAATCGTCGGGAGCGGTCAAATCGGGTTCGAAGGGCGTCGGTGGGAAACGCGACATTGTCGTCAGCGCGCGGCGACGGCGCAACGGTCGCGCACGCAGCCGATAATGGGAATCCAGTCAGCGCCTTCGCCCTTCGATGAGAACATTCCTGCTGTATGTCGCGACCGCCGTAGCCGAAATCGCGGGCTGCTATTTCCCGTATCGATGGCTCAAAGGCGGCGGCTCGCCGTGGCTGATCGTGCCCGGCGCGCTGTCGCTCGCGCTTTTCGCGTGGCTCTTGACCTTGCACGATGCCGCCGCCGGACGCGTCTACGCGGCGTATGGCGGCGTCTATATCGGCGTGGCGATTGCGTGGCTGTGGGCGGTCGAGCGCATCCGGCCGAGCGCGTGGGATGTGGCAGGCGCGGCGATCGCGCTCGTCGGCATGTGCCTGATCGCGTTTCAGCCGCGTTGACGCGTCACGTTCGCATTACGCATAACGCATAACGCATTACGCATTACGCATAACGCATCACGCTTCGAGCGCGAGCAGCGCGAAGGTCGCGAGCCAGTGCTCGCCCATGTAATCCCCCGCGACGTGTTCGATGCCGGACGCGAGATGCTCGGCGGCGCTCGCCTCGAGCACGGCGACGCGCGCATCGCCGGGCGGCAGCGCCCGCGCGATCGTGCGCTGGCACCACGCGCGGCTCAAATTCAGGCCGTCGAGGTGCGCGAGCTTGCCGTCGCTGCGGTCCGTGACGGTGGCGGGCACGAAGAGCGTCGCCGGTTCCCGGTCGGCGAGACGCGGCAGGAAGGCATCGAGCCAGCCGGCGAAGCGTGCGTCGGGCAGAACGTGGCGCATGAGCACCGCTTCCATCAGCGAAGGCGACAGAAACTCGTCGCCCGCCGGCTCCCACGCCTGACACCCCGCGTCGTTCTCGAACCACCGCCTCGCGGTTTCCACGAGCAGCCCTTCGAACGACGCATTGCCAACCGTGCGCGCGTAGCCGAGCGAGAGCGTCATCGCGAACGCCATGTTGAAATGCGTGCCCACGCGCAGCGGATACGTCGACTTCGGCAGGAACTCCGTGAAACGATCGACGAACGCATCCGCGAGCGGTTGCAGCGTGCGCGCCCAGCGCGCGCCGTCGTCCGATTGCATCGCGTGCAACTGGCCCGCGAGCGCCAGCAGCCACGCCCAGCCGTACGGCCGCTCGAAACCACGCGACGCGGGGCGCTGCAGATAAGCGGCTTCGGCGGCGACATTCGCCTCGGTGAAATGCTCGTCGATGACCGCGCGAATGCGCCCGGCTTCGGCCAGGCCGGGAAAGCGATCGAAGAGGCGCGCGATCAGCCAGTAACCGTGCACGCACGAATGCCAGTCGAAGCTGCCATAGAAGATCGGATGCAGCGCGCGCGGGCTTTGCGCGTCGGCATCGCTCGCCAAGACGTGATCGAGCTTGTTGGGGTACTCGCGCGTCAAATGGCCGAGCGCCACTTGCGCGAATTTCGACGCGAGCGCGGCGTCGAGCGTGACCGGTTTCTGCTTGTCCATGCAAACCTCGCGTTTCCGTTATCCGATGCGGCCTGAACCGAGACTTTATCGATAAATGCTTGATAAAGTCTCGCATTGGGGAAATCACCTAGCCGTGTGCGAGAAGAACGCCGCTCGTCCGCCGCCCGCCGTGCCTACACTCGTTGCAAGCTGCAAGAAAGGGCTTCGCGCCGATCCCACGACACGCGCTTTCGCGCGCCGACGCGCCGACGCGTCGTTTAAACTTGCGCCCGAACGCCGAAAGAGCGTTCGGTCCCGGACCTAAGCGCCGGACTTGCCATCCGACAGAGACAAAAGAGTTCAGCACACATGACCGATCTTCCCCAATACACCGCAGAGGACACCCGGCGACGCGTTTTCGCCATCGTCGGCGCATCGTCGGGCAATCTCGTCGAATGGTTCGACTTTTATATCTATTCGTTCCTTGCGCTGTACTTCTCGGCCGCGTTCTTCCCCGGAAGCAATCCGACCGTGCAATTGCTCAACACGGCGGGCGTGTTCGCGGCGGGCTTTCTGATGCGACCGATCGGCGGCTGGCTGTTCGGCCGCATCGCCGACAAGCACGGCCGCCGCAACGCAATGATGATCTCCGTGCTGATGATGTGCGGCGGCTCGCTCGTCATCACCTTTCTGCCGACTTACGCGAGCATCGGCGCATGGGCGCCGCTCCTGCTTCTGATCGCGCGGCTGTTTCAGGGCTTGTCGGTGGGCGGCGAATACGGCACCAGCGCCACGTATATGAGCGAAGTGGCGCTGCGCGGCCGGCGCGGATTCTTCGCGTCCTTCCAGTACGTCACGCTGATCGGCGGGCAGCTCGCCGCGCTGCTCGTGCTCGTCATCCTCCAGTTTTTTCTGTCGACGGAAGAACTGAAGGCGTGGGGCTGGCGCATTCCGTTTTTCGTCGGCGCGTGCGCGGCGCTCGTGTCGCTGTATCTGCGCCGATCGCTCAATGAAACCACGACCGCCGAAATCCGCGAGCGCAAGGAAGCCGGCACGCTCGCCGGGCTGATGCAGCACAAGGGCGCCTTCATGACCGTGGTCGGCTTCACGGCGGGCGGCTCGCTCATCTTCTACACGTTCACCACGTACATGCAGAAGTATCTGGTCAATACGGCGGGCATGCACGCGAAGACCGCGAGCAACGTGATGACGGTCGCGCTCCTCGTCTATATGCTGTTGCAACCGGTGTTCGGCGCGCTGTCGGACCGCATCGGCCGCCGCCAGTCGATGCTGTGGTTCGGCGCGCTCGCCACGCTGTGCACCGTGCCGCTGCTGCACGCGCTGCGCGACGTGACGAGCCCGGTCATGGCGTTCGTGCTCGTCGTCGCGGCGCTCGCCATCGTGAGCTTCTATACGTCGATCAGCGGTCTCATCAAGGCCGAGATGTTTCCGCCGGAAGTGCGCGCGCTGGGCGTAGGGCTTTCGTATGCGGTGGCAAACGCGGTGTTCGGCGGATCGGCGGAATACGTCGCGCTCAAGTTCAAGACGGAGGGCATGGAGTCCGGCTTTTACTGGTATGTGACGGTGATGTGCGCTATCTCGCTCCTGGTCTCGTGGAGAATGATGGACCCGAGCAAGGAAGGCTACCTGCGCAACGAACCGTAAGCTTTCTGCCGCGTCCGGACCGGCGCGGCATTCTCAATCCGGCGCGCCCGGCGCGGATATCGAAGTCCGCCCGGCTTGCCGATGTCGGTAGTATGGTGTTTTATGCGGTATGTATCGGTAGACGACGCGCCGGGCCCGGCGCGCGGTGGCAATTGGAAACAGGATAAGCATGCGCGCGGCCGGATCGCGCGCTACAGCGAGGCGCGGCGTGCTGCGTCCCGGTCTGCAGGGAGCCTGTCCATGGAAGATTTCGACGAAACGTTGTTTGTCGTCTGGCGATCGAACCTGAACGTTCTGGTCGGTTCGCCGGGCGGCGCGGCGCGTCTGGCGCGCATGATGAACTTCTCGCCGTCATTCATGAAGCTCATCGTCGCGGGTCAACGGGACTTCAACGAGGAGTTCGTGCGCGGCATCGAACTCGTGTCCGGCCTGCCGCCGCACTGGATGGACGAGCGCCGCAGCGCCGCCGACGTGCCCGCCGAAGTCAAGCGCGCGCTCGACGAAGAGAGGCCCTTCGCCGTCTTTCGCGGCACGGCGCACCCCGCGCCGAAGCGGTCCGTGCTGCGCGGCCCGGAGCCGCTTCTCTCGCAGACGGAAGCTACGCGGCGCGTCGCCGATCTCGCGATGCAACAGGCGGAAGTCAACCGGCGCGATCTGCTTTTCAGGAAGAATCGCGAACTGCTGTCACAGGATTTGCGCCGGCTGGAGCGCCAGCTCGGACTGTTGCAAGTGGAACCGATGCTGCCGCGAGCCGACGAACTCATCGCCTCGGACCGCATGAGCGAAGCGGCAAAGGCCGATCTGTCCGGACGGCTCGAACAGATCGACAAGCACGTGAAGCTGTTGCATCAACACGTCGAGAAACTGGTCGCGCTGCTTTCGACGCCGGACGAGCCGGGTCCGAACGACAGCTGATTTACTTCTTCCCTCGCTTGTCTTCGGCTTGCGATTCCGGCTCAGGATGCACCGCGATCGGATCGCTGGCCGGGAATGTCTCTTCGAGGGCTTCGTCGAGCAAGTCCTCCTCGTTCGCCGGGTTCTGCTCTTTCGTCGCTTCGGTCTGGCGTGGCTGGGTCATGGCGCGCTCCGCGATGTGAATCGGACGTCTCAATATAGCAGTCGCGCCATCAGCGCGCCCACCGGTAGTCCGCCGGGCGCACGCCTGTCCATTTGCGAAACGCGCGCCGGAACGCGCTCGGTTCCGAGAAGCCGAGCGCGGCGGCGATCTCCGGAATGGTCTCGTTCGTGTCCGCGAGACGCGAGATGGCGAGGTCGCGGCGCAGCGCATCCTTGATCGCCTGAAGCGTCAGCCCTTCCTGTTTCAGACGCCGCCGCAGCGTGGCTTCGGCCATATTCAGCGACACCGCCATGCAATCGGCATCCGGCCAGTCGGCTGGCGCAGTCTCGCGCAGGCGCTTGCGGATGCGCGCCGCGAGCGACTCGGGATTGCGATACTTCACGATGAAGTTCGCGGGCGCATCGCGCAAAAACGTCTTCAGTGTCGATGTCGTCTGCACGACGGCAAGCGCCGCGCACTCGGGCGCGAGATCGACATAGCTTTGCGGCTGATCGAAGCGCATCGCGTCGCAGAACATCAGGCGGTACTCGTCGCTGTCGTCCGGCTCGGCGCAGCGAAGGTTCGCGGCAAGCACCGGAATACGCCGCCCGACGAGCCAGCACAGCAAGCCATACACGAGGATGAAGCCCGTCGCGTACGCGAACATCGTCTTCGGCGCGTGCGCGTCGCGCAGCACGATCCGCACGCGTTTGTCGTCGATGTGCGGCTCGAACGTCAACTCGTCGAGCACGAGCCGCATGAAGGTTGCGATGCGTCCGAGCGCCTGCGCGCCGTCGCGCGCGCCGAGCGCCGCCTGCGACATCAGCACGAAGCTGCCGCGCCGCATCGGGTGCGGGTCCTGGCCGAAGAATTCGTCGTCGAGCGCGTCGGCTATCGCGTGCCACAGCCGGCCGTACTGCGCGGGCGAAACGCGCGCGCGCGGCGAATCGAGCATCGCCGGCGGAATGCCCGCGCGCTCTAGCAGCGTCGCGCGCGCCATGCCGCGCGCTTCGGCGCACCGCAGCGCCGCGTCGACGAGACTGACGGCGATCGAATCGCGCTCGAATTCTCTTCTGCGGATTGGGGTTGTCACTAGGTGGCGAAAGCGTTCAGTTAGCGTGATCGTTCTGGTCATCGGCCGGGCGCGGACGATTGCCTAGACTGGCGAAGCGCCCGCCGGGTACCGGCGAGCCAGTGTATCCGAACGACTGACGAGGCCATTTGCGAGTTCAACCATGATCGACAGTTTTCTCACCGAAGAGCAGCGCATGATCCGCGATGCGGCGCGCCAGTTTTCGGCTGAAGTGCTCGCGCCGAACGCGGGCCAGTGGGACAAAGACGGCGCGATTCCCGACGCCGTCGTGCGCCAGTTGGGCGAACTCGGCCTGCTCGGCATGATCGTGCCGGCGGAACTCGGCGGCACTTACAGCGACTACACCGCCTACGCGCTCGCGATGGAGGAAATCGCCGCTGGCTGCGCGTCGTGCGCGACGATGATGAGCGTGCACAACTCCGTCGGCTGCGGGCCGATTCTCGCGTACGGCACCGACGCGCAGAAGGCCGAATGGCTGCCGAAGCTCGCGAGCGGCGAAGTGATCGGCGCGTTCTGCCTGACCGAGCCGCAAGCCGGCTCCGAGGCGAACAACCTGCGCGTGCGTGCGGTCGAGCGCGACGGGCAGTGGATCATCTCGGGCAGCAAGCAGTTCGTGACGAACGGTCGGCGCGCGGGCGTGGCCATCGTGTTTGCCGTCACGGACCCGGAAGCGGGCAAGCGCGGCATTTCGGCGTTCATCGTGCCGAAGAACACGCCGGGCTTCAATGTCGGCCCGCCCGAGCACAAGCTCGGCATCCGCGCATCGGACACCTGTCCGATCACCTTCGACGACTGCGCGATTCCCGCCGCGAATCTGCTCGGCGCGCGCGGCGAGGGGCTCAAGATCGCGCTGTCGAATCTGGAAGGCGGGCGCATCGGGATTGCGGCGCAGGCGCTCGGCATCGCGCGCGCGGCCTTCGACGCAGCGCGCGCCTACTCGCGCGATCGCGTGCAGTTCGGCAAGCCGATCCGCGAGCATCAGTCGGTCGCGAACATGCTCGCCGACATGCAGACGCAGATCAACGCCGCGCGGCTTCTGGTGCTGCACGCGGCGCGCATGCGCACGGAGGGCGTGCCGTGTCTGTCGGAGGCGTCGCAGGCGAAGCTGTTCGCATCCGAGATGGCCGAGCGCGTGTGCTCGGACGCGATCCAGATTCACGGCGGCTACGGCTATCTTCAGGACTACCCGGTGGAGCGGCATTATCGCGATGCCCGCATCACGCAGATTTACGAAGGCACGAGCGAAGTCCAGCGCATGGTGATTGCGCGCAATGTCTAGCGGCATATAAAAGGAGACAGGAGACGCCATGAATCGAGCCCGGCCGTTTATCGAAGCGAGAGACTTTCTGCTGCGTCACCGTACCGACTACGACACCGCGTACCGCGAGTTCAAATGGCCCGTGCTCGACCGCTTCAACTGGGCGATCGATTATTTCGATCCGATGGCGCGCGGCAACGACGCGCCTGCGCTTCGCATCGTGGATGAAAGCGGCGATGAAACGCGCCTCAGCTTCGCGGAGATGAGCGAGCGGTCGGCGCGCGTCGCGAATCACCTGCGCGCAATCGGCGTGAAGCGCGGCGAGCGCATTCTGCTGATGCTGCCCAATCGCGTCGAGTTGTGGGAAACGATGCTCGCCGCGATGAAGCTCGGCGCAATCGTGTTGCCCGCGACGACGCAGCTTGCGAGCGGCGATCTGCGCGATCGCATCGCGCTCGGGCGCGTGGATCACGTCATCGTGGATGCGAGCGAGACGCACAAGTTCGACGGCATCGACTTGCGCGGACTGCGGATGTCCGTCGGCGGCGCGCGCGACGGCTGGCTCGGTTACGACGCGGGGTACGACGCATCGCCCGATTTTCACGCGGACGCCGAAACCAAGGCGAGCGATCCGTATCTGTTGTACTTCACATCGGGCACCACGTCGAAGCCGAAGCTCGTCGCGCATACGCACGAAAGCTATCCGGTCGGCCACCTTTCGACGATGTACTGGATCGGCCTGCAACCCGGCGACGTGCACTGGAACATCAGCTCGCCCGGCTGGGCGAAGCACGCGTGGAGCTGCTTCTTCGCGCCGTGGAATGCGCAGGCGTGCGTGTTCATCTACAACTTCAGCCGCTTCGACGCCGCGCGCACGCTGAACGTGCTCGTGACGCACGACGTCACCACGCTTTGCGCGCCGCCGACCGTGTGGCGCATGCTCGTGCAGGAACCGCTGGCGTCGTACAAGGTGAAGCTGCGCGAGATCGTCGGGGCGGGCGAGCCGTTGAATCCCGAGGTCGTCGAGCGCGTGCAGGCAGCGTGGGGCGTGCCGATCCGCGATGGCTACGGGCAGACGGAAACCACCGCGCAGATCGCCAACTCGCCGGGCCAGCGGCTCGTGCCCGGGTCGATGGGACGTCCGCTGCCGGGGTATCGCGTGGTGCTGCTCGATCCGGAAGGCAATCGCGCCGACGAAGGCGAGATTGCGCTTTCGCTCGATCCGCCGCCGCTCGGTCTGATGACCGGTTACGCGGACAACCCCGCCGCCACCGAGAACGCGATGCGCGGCGGCTTCTATCGCACGTCGGACGTCGCGGCGTGCGGCGCGGACGGCTATTTCACCTATGTCGGCCGCGCCGACGACGTGTTCAAGTCTTCCGATTACCGTCTGAGCCCGTTCGAACTGGAGAGCGTGCTGATCGAACACGAAGCGATTGCCGAGGCCGCCGTCGTGCCGAGTCCCGATCCGCTGCGGCTTTCGGTGCCGAAAGCGTTCGTCACGCTGCGACACGGCTTCACGATGGGCCCGGACCTCGCGCGCAGCGTCTTCGCGTTCTCGCGCGAGCGGCTGGCGCCGTACAAGCGCATCCGGCGCATCGAATTCGCCGAATTGCCGAAGACGATCTCCGGCAAAATCCGGCGCGTCGATTTGCGGCGACAGGAAGCGGCCCGCGCGCAGGACGGCGCGCGCGGCGCATTCGAATTCTGGGAGGACGATTTCCCCGAACTGCGGCAGTCGGGCGTGGCCGATACCGCGAAATGATCGGGCGGGGCGTTGCATCGTCGGTCGGAGGAATTGGCAAGCAAATGTAACGCGGAGCAGCGCGCCGCGAACCGTCGGGAAGGCCGCTGGTCGAAACGGCTCATTCACGTCGGAACATTTGAAGGAGGAACCCGATCATGTCGAATCGGTCGCTACGGATCGCGCTTTTTGCAACGGCTCTCGCAGGCGCGCTCGCGACGCCGGCCGCGTCTTACGCACAAATCAATCTCCAGCAATTCGGCTTCGGCAACAAGTCGGAGTCGTCGGCGCAGGGCGGCGATAGCGCGGCGCAGCCGTCCGCGCTCGGCTCGCTCGTGCAGAACTATCTCGGCGCGAACCAGCAAGTGTTGAGCGGGCAGTCGAGTCTCGCATCGGCGATGGGCATGTCGAGCGTCGCGAGTCAGGCGCAGTCGGCGGCGGGCATGTTGTCGAGCGCGACGAACGGCGGCGCGCCGAGCACCAGCATGTTGTCGCAACTCGGCGGCACGCAGCAGAGCGTCTCGCAATCGCTGATGCAGGCGTTTGCGAACAAGTCGGCAACGCCGCCGACCGCTGCGAGCAAGCAGACGTTCACGGACGGACTGGCGTCGTTGGGGCAGGGCGTGAAGCAGTATGCGGGTCTTCAGTCGGACCTGGGCGCGGTGAAGGACACGATGAATGTGTCGTCGCTACTGCAGGCGGGATCGAACCCGGCGACGGCGCAGGCGGCCAGTTACATCGCGCAGTCGGCGCCGGGGCAACTGCAATCGCTCGTGCAAACGTTGACGCAGGCGGTGCAGTACGCCAAGACGAACGGCATCTCGGTGCCGTCCATTGCGAGTTCCGCGCTCGGCATGGGCAAGTAAGCGGCGGTATCGCGAACGAAAAAAGGCGAGGCACGGGGCCTCGCCTTTTCGTTTCGTTAGCTCTTTTCAACGACTACATCGAAGCCGAACGCCGCAGCGACAAGCGGGTGAGAATCGGGAGCGTATGCGCGCGACGCTGCTGCGATACCAGCGGCGGCAAAAAAGCGATTTCGGCGCTCTCCGCCAGATGCATGCGCGGCTCCGGGTCGAGGACTTCCAGCGCAGGCGGCTCGACGAGTTCTTCGACTTCTTCGGCCACCACGACTTGCGCCGGTTCCTCGGCTTTGAGCCCGAGCGAACGGCGCACATCGACGCCACGCGTGCGGACGGCGAAGCCCGCGCTGCGAATAAGGCTCTCGCGCGTTCTCCAGAACGCGGCGGCGGACGGGGGCATGGCGTGCATCGAAACGTATTCGATCACGATTTCATAACCCCGGACTTTCGGATAATTCAGTAGTAATTTACCCGACCGGATATATCGGGTGTAGCGGTCGATTTTCTTCGTCAGTAAATCCTGATGCAGTTCTTCGTCTTGCCAGTCGAGTTCGTCGAAAAGGCCAACATATACCTGCTTGAACAGAATATTGATTCCGATGTAATCGATGGCGTCCACGTCGCGCAAAGACATGGTCATTCCCCTACGCCCTTCAGCGGGCAAGTATCAAAGACCCGCATTGTAACGGATGTGTGCCGTCGATTCCGCGCGAAACGCCGTGTGCTGTAAGGCGCAACAGCGTTTTTAGTCACACTCCTAAGACACATTTGGAATTAATCCGATACTTCTGTCTGATTCTGTAAAAAGACATGTTTTGAGATAATCACGGGCGCGGCCGCGACGCGTCCGGCAAACCCTTTTCCGGCGCGGCGCGGGCGATATCTTCGTTGGCGATTGCGTCGACTTGAGGCATGGACGGCTGTTCGTTAATCCACGCATTCAAAATGGTGGACGTCACCGCAAGAATAACGGGCCCGATGAATAATCCGACTATTCCGAATGCGAACATGCCGCCCAGTACGCCGGACAGAATGAGCAGCATCGACAGATTGACGCCGCGCTGAATCAGCAGCGGACGCAGGAAGTTGTCGAGCATCGCGATCATGAGCGACCACACCAGTAACAAAGCCGCCGCGACGTGCGAGCCGTGCCAGAAAAGCCATGCGACGCCGCCGAGCAGCGGCAGAAGCGGGCCGATTTGCGCGAGACAGAGCATGAGCATGACCGCCGTGATCACGCCGGCGGCCGGCACCCCGGCGATCCACAGACCGATTCCGCCGAGCGCCGACTGCGTGACCGCCGTCACCACAATGCCGAGTGCCACCGCCCGCACGGCGAGCCCCGCGAGCTTGACGGCCTCGGCGCCGCGCTGCGCCGCGACGCGCGTCGCGAAGCGCACCACGAAGCTGCCCGCCGCCTCGCCGCGCGTGTACAGAATCCCGGCGATGATGATGGTGATGACCATGTGCATGACGAACACGCCGACGACCGCCGCGTGCGAGAGCATCCAGCGCGCCGCGATGGTCACGTAAGGCTCGAGCTTCGCGAGCATGCCGCCGGGGCCGGCGTCGGAAAGCGATTGCCATTCGGTCGAGACGCGCTGCCCGACGAGCGGAACGTCGTGGACCCAGGCGGGCGGCGGCGGCAGCGCGTACGTCGGCAGGCTCTTGATCGCGGACATGATCTCGCCGCCATGCAGCGCGAGCGTGCTGATCGCCTGATAGAGCGGCAGCACGATCACGATCAGCAGCCCGAGCAGCATGACCGTGGTCGCAATCCAGCGGCGATTGCCGCAGCGACGCTGCACCGCGAGCATCAGCGGCCACGTGGCGACGACGATCGTGGTCGCCCAGATGAGACCCGGCAGAAACGGACGCAGAATGAAAAGGCTGCCGGCCGCGAGCGCCGAAAGAATAGCGATCACGAGCAGAATGCGGGCGATGTCGACCGGCTGTCGCGGATTCAGGTTCGGCTGCCCGTTGGGAGAGATTTGCATGATGCGTAGGTGTCGGGACGATTCGAGAGCGCGGGATTGGCGCATCCGCTAAGGAATAAGCCAAAGCGGTGGCGCAAGCAAGCGCCTTGCAGCGGAAGACCGCGATCATACGGTATCCGATGCATGGCGCGCCGCCGCCCGAACGCTCAATCGTAGCGGTACACGCCGCGCTTGGTCTTGCGTCCGAGGTGCCCTGCGGCGACGAGTTCGCGCAGCAACGGGCACGCGCGGTATTTGGAATCGCCGAAGTCTTTCAGGAAGACGTCCATCACGGAGAGGCACACGTCGAGGCCGATCAGATCCGCGAGCGCGAGCGGGCCGATCGGGTGATTCGCGCCGAGTTTCATGCCCGTGTCGATCTCCTCGGCCGTTGCCACGCCTTCGTACAGCACGAAAAACGCCTCGTTGATCATCGGCACGAGCACGCGATTGACGACGAAGCCGGGCGAATTACGCACGCCGATCGGCGACTTGTCGAGCTTCTCGGTGAGTTCGCGCACGGCGGCCACCGTTTCGTCGCTCGTCTGCACGCCGCGGATCACTTCCACGAGTTGCAACAGCGGCACCGGATTAAAGAAGTGCATGCCGATGAAGCGCTCCGGATGCGCGAGCGTCGCGGCGAGCGCGGTAATCGAAATGGACGACGTGTTCGATGCGATGATCGCGTCCGGGCGCGCCGCCGCCTCGATTTGTCCGAGAATGCGATGCTTGAGCTCGACGTTCTCGGTCGCTGCTTCGATCACGATGTCCGCTTTAGAAAGCCGCGCATAGTCCGTGGACGTCTCGATGCGCGCGATGGCCGCGTCGCGCGTGGCGGCGTCGAGCTTGTCCTTCGCGACGAGGCGTTCGAGGCTCGCGGTCAGCGTGGCGACGCCCTTGGCGAGCGCCGCGTCGGTGACGTCGATCATCACGACGTCGAAGCCCGCGACGGCCGCGACCTGCGCGATGCCGTTGCCCATCGTTCCTGCCCCGACGATACCGACGGTCTGAATGTTCATCCTGCATTTCTCCTGTTCGTGATGCGTTGGGATAGTTGATTCGTGCGCCCACGCTGATTCTAAACAGCAGCGTCGAGCCACGCCTTGACCATGCGATATTTCCTAATCTTTGACCTACACTCAGTTCATCAAACGACGGCCGCGGAGCAGTTGATAGAATGCGCGGCCCTTGATTCGCCCCGTCGCGTCGCTTCGATTTTTTCCGCGTTTCGGTCATTGTCCTGAATCAACTTTCGAAGCCGCGCCGGTCTTGCGCAACGGCGCTGTGTCGTGCTTGCCTCGCCGGACGTCCGGCAGCGTCTTTTCGGAGTCTTGAAAGTGGTGTCAATGAGAATCGGCATTTCGATGGCGAGTTACGAAGGACAAAGCATTTGGTCCAACGGGATGGGCCAGAACATCGTCTTTCTCGCGGAACTGTTTCAGCGTCTGCCGTTCGTTTCGTCCGTCGTCCTGATCGATGTCGGCGCGCTGTCGGCCATGCCGCAGGACGTCGACGTGGCCGGCAAGAAGCTGCGCGTGATCGGCACTCGCGAGGCCACCGATGCCGTCGATGTTGTGATCGAGCTGGCGGCGCGCTCGATGTCGGCTGGCTCGACCTGATGCGCGCGCGCGGGCGCAAGGTCGTGTTTTATGTGGTGGGTCAGCCGTATCTCGGACTCGTCGAACCCGCCGTGTTCGAGAAGCCGAGCCACATGTCGCGCCCCGACCGCTGCGACGAAGTCTGGCTGCTGTCGAAGGACGCGCCGTCCGCGCCGATCATGCGCACGGTGCATCGCTGCGACGTGTTCGAGGTGCCCTATATCTGGCATCCGCAGTTCTTGCAGGCGCGCATCGCGCATGTCGCGCAACACGGCTACGACTACGGTTACCGCACGCGGGCGGAGGCGGGCGCGCAGGGGCTGCGCGTCGGAATCCTCGAACCGAACATCTCGGTGCAGAAAGCCTCGGCCATTCCCATGCTGATCTGCGAAGAGGCGTATCGCGCCGAGAGCGGTAGTGTCGCGTCCATGATCGCGCTCAACACCGTCCACATGAAGGAACACCCGACGCTTCTGCACATGGCGAATTCGCTCGACCTCGTGCGGGATCATCGCGCGCTTTTCGAGGGCCGGCACGATGTCGTGAGCTTCATGGCGATGCACGGCGACGCGATCGTGTCGCATCAATGGGCCAACGACCAGAATTATCTTTACCTCGATGCGCTGTACGGCGGCTATCCGCTGATCCACAACTCGCCGTGGCTTGCAGACGCGGGCTACTACTATCCCGACTTCGACGTTCAGGAAGGCGCGCGTCAGTTGTTGCGCGCGCTGCGCGAGCACGACGCCGCGCTCGACGAATACCGGGCGCGCGCGAATCGCGTGATCGACGCCGTGAATCCGTTCAATCCGGCCAATCTCGACGCTTACGCGCATCGTCTGATGCATCTTTGGAACCGACCGAACCGGAGCGCCGCGCGATGAGCTCCATCAACACCGCCAGCAAAAAAACGCCGCGCCGCCTGCGCGTAGGCGTGTCCGTGTATGTCCGCGCAGGCGGACAGTCCATGTTCGAGAGCGGCATCGCGCAGAACGCGCTGTTCCTCATTCAACTGCTGGCACGCTCGCCGCGCGTGGACGCGGTGTACATCGTCGCGAGCGGGGACGGCACGCGCGAGGACGCGAAACGCTTCATGGCCGATGCGCCCGCGCCGATCATCGAGCCGGAATCGGCGCTCGGTCGTCTCGATGTCATGATCGAGCTGCACGCGCAGCTTCAGCGCGACTGGGTGCTCAGGTTTCGCGAGCGCGGCGGGAAGATCGTGTCGATGCGCGTCGGCAATGACTACGTGCTCGATATCGAGCGCATGATCTTCTCGTTGCCGCCAGCGGGACTCGTGCCGCAAGTGCCCTACGATGCCGTGTGGACGCTGCCCGAGTACGAGAAGTCGTGCAAACCGTACTTTCAGGCGCTCGGCCGCGCGCCGGTCACCATCGTGCCGCACATCTGGAGCCCGATGCTTCTCGAACAGGACGCGCGCAATCTGCCCGATGGCCTCGCGTTCGGTTATCAGCCGGGCAAGCGGCGCTGGCGCATCGGCATCTTCGAACCGAATGTCTCGATGGTGAAGACGAGCTACGTGCCGCTGCTCAGTTGCGAGTGCGCACATCGCGCCGATCCGAACGTAATCGACGCCGTGCGCGTCTACGGCACCGCGAAGCTGAAAGAGCAGCCGACGTTCGTCGAGTTCGCGCGCAGTCTCGACGTGGTCAGGCATAACCTCGCTTCATTCGAAGCGCGCTTTCCGTTTGCGCAGATCGTGCCGCGTGAAGTCGATGCGGTGGTCAGTCATCACTGGGAGAACGCGCAGAATTATCTGTATTACGAGGCGCTTCACGGCGGCTATCCGCTGATTCACAACTCGCATCTCATCGGGGCGTGCGGCTACCGCTATCACGGTTTCGACTGCGAAGACGGCGGCCGCGCGTTGCGCACGGCGTTCGAGCAACACGACGCGAATCTCGATGCTTACCGCGCGACCGCGCAGGCGTTTCTGCGGACGCTCGACCCGCTGCACGAAGCCAACGTGCGCGCCTATTCGGACGCGCTCGACGCGCTCTTCGCGAAGCCTTGATGCAACGGCCCGCGCGCTAGCCGAACGCCGTCAAATCTTTCGGCGTCAGGCCATGCGCGCGGCAATAGCCCACGTATCGATCCCAGCCGCTGCGCCAGTTCTCCGTGGCGAGCGCGCGCCCGTTCTCGTCGACGAACACGAGTTCGCCGTGAATGATGTTCAGCGTGATGATGTCCGGCGCGCCCGGCTGCGGCGCGACGGCTTCCGGCGTGTGACTCGATCCGGCGGTTTCATACACGATGCTGCCTGTCTCGGCGACCCAGTCGTGCTCGCGATACTTCCAGCGTCCTTGCACCGTATAGACGATGACCGTGCCGGTATGCCGGTGGCGCGGCATCTCGCCTTTGGCCGGCGCTTTCAATAGCGCGATGGTCTCGCCGCGAATCGCGTCCAGCTTGAAGTACTTCACCATCACATGCTCGCTGTAGGGCGTGAACGGCACCCACGGCACGTCCGCGTCGTTGAGGCAGGCGGTCTCAATCTGTTCGAAAAACATGTCGGCTCCCTGGCTTTGGCGGACACATTGTAGGCATCGCCCGGCGCGCCGAACATCGGCCATTCGGACGACCCCTTGGTTCATGCCGAATCGCGCGGTATCTGCTATCGTCCACGCCATGCCGAACATCATCACTATTTCCAATCTCTCCAAGACCTACGCGTCGGGATTTTCTGCGCTCAAGGACGTGAACCTGGAGATCCGGCGCGGCGAAATTTTTGCGCTGCTCGGTCCGAACGGGGCAGGCAAGACGACGCTCATCTCCACCGTCTGCGGCATTGTGAGAGCGAGCCAGGGGCAGGTCACCGTCGCGGGTCACGATATCGTCACCGACTACCGCGCCGCCCGCGCGATGATCGGGCTCGTGCCGCAAGAACTCACGACCGACGCGTTCGAGACCGTGTGGGCCACCGTATCGTTCAGCCGAGGACTGTTCGGGCGCGCGCCGAATCCCGCGCACATCGAGCGTGTCTTGAAGTCACTGTCGCTGTGGAGCAAGAAGGACAACAAGATCATGACGCTCTCCGGCGGCATGAAACGGCGCGTGCTGATTGCCAAGGCGCTCTCGCACGAGCCGGACATTCTCTTTCTCGACGAGCCGACAGCCGGCGTGGACGTCGAACTGCGCCGCGATATGTGGAATCTCGTGCGGGCGCTGAAGGAGAAGGGCGTCACCATCATTCTGACGACGCATTACATCGAGGAAGCGGAGGAGATGGCCGACCGCATCGGCGTCATCAATCGCGGCGAGATCGTGCTCGTCGAAGAAAAAGCCGAACTGATGCGCAAGCTCGGGCAGAAGAATCTCACGCTGCAACTGGAGCAACCGCTCGCCGCCGTTCCCGCGCCGCTCGCGCCGTACGGTCTCACGCTGTCGGCGAGCGGCACGGAACTCACTTATACGTATGACGCGCACGACGAGCCGGGGCGCATTATCGCGCTCTTGCGCCATGTCGACGAAGCCGGCGTGCGCTTCAGGGATCTGCAAACGACGCAAAGCTCGCTGGAAGATATCTTCGTGAGCCTCGTCAGGGACGCCAAATGAATCTACACGCAGTTCGTGCAATCTACCGCTTCGAGATGGCGCGCGCCGGACGAACGTTGATGCAAAGCATCGTGTCGCCGGTCATCTCCACATCGCTTTACTTCGTCGTGTTCGGCGCTGCCATCGGCACTCGCATTCCGGAAGTGGACGGCATCAGCTACGGCGCGTTCATCGTGCCGGGGCTCGTCATGTTGTCGCTGCTCACGCAGAGCATCGCGAATGCGTCGTTCGGCATCTACTTTCCGCGCTTTACCGGCACCATCTACGAACTGCTGTCCGCGCCGGTGTCGTATATGGAGCTGGTCATCAGCTACGTCGGCGCGGCGGCCACGAAGTCGATCATTCTCGGCCTCATCATTCTTGCCACGGCTCGGCTTTTCGTGCCGCTGCGCATCGATCATCCAATATGGATGATTTTGTTCCTGTTGCTGACCTCGGTGACTTTCAGCCTGCTCGGTTTCATCATCGGAATATGGGCCGACGGCTTCGAGAAACTACAGATCATTCCACTTCTGATCGTGACGCCGCTCACGTTTCTCGGCGGCAGCTTCTATTCGATCAATATCCTTCCGCCGTTCTGGAAGACGGTCGCGCTGTTCAATCCCGTCGTCTATCTCATCAGCGGATTCCGCTGGAGCTTCTATGGCCTCGCGGACGTGCAAGTCGGCACAAGCCTTGCGATGACGCTCGTGTTCCTGGCAATCTTCATCGCCATCGTCGCGTGGATCTTCAAGACCGGGTATCGACTGAAGGCGTAGCAAAGAGCGGCGCCACGCGACGGGAAAGGAGGAGGCGTTCATTCGATGAAAATCATCAGACGCACGAAACGAAATTTCCTTGGCGCGATGGCCGCGACGCTGGCGGGCGGCATTGCGCCGTGGCGGCAGGGGATGGCCGCCACGCGGGCCAGCGGCATTCCTGAGTTCGAGGTCGAGCACAGCCGCACGCACTGGCGCCGGCGCTTGTCCGCGCGGCAGTATCGCGTGTTGCGGCGTGGGGCGACCGAGCCGCCGTTTTCGAGTCCGCTTCTCGAAGAAAGCCGCAGGGGAACGTTCGCGTGCGCGGGCTGCGGATTGCCGCTCTTTTCGTCTGAGACGAAATTCGAAAGCGGAACCGGCTGGCCGAGCTTCTGGGTGCCGCTGGACGGCGCGGTGGCGACGCATGCGAGCACCGCGTCGATACCGTTGCCGAACGAAGTGCATTGCCGGCGTTGCGGCGGTCACCTGGGCCATGTGTTCGACGACGGCCCGAATCCAACAGGCTTGCGCTATTGCATCAACGGCGCGGCGCTCGTCTTTCAGGCGACGTGAGATGTTGTCGGCGGCAATCGCGAGGCGTGTCTTGTTGTGCCTATGCGTTGCTTCGCCACCCGGGGCAAAAAAAGTTCGCACTCCCTGACAATCGACAAGAGCCGCCGCGCGCCGGTCGGCATATTAAGAAATATCGAGTGGCCGATGATCCGGCACTTCTTTACGTTGTCGCTACTTCGTCGGCAGGGATCCCGCTCGCCGACGGAGGGCGTCCGTTCGTTCCCGTGTCCGGACGTCGCGCTTTCCCTGAGCGCCGGACGCGCGACATCGACGCGCGTCCACTTCCTCCCATCTACGCGGTCGCGGGCACCAGCCGCACGCGCGTGATCTCGGACGGCGCGCCGAGCCGTTTCGGCGGGCCCCAGTATCCCGTCCCGCGACTCGTATAGACCCAGAGCCCGTTGAACTTCACGAGTCCAGCGACGAACGGTTGCTGGAGGCGCACGAAGAAGTTCCACGGCAGGAACTGGCCGCCGTGCGTGTGTCCCGAAAGCTGCAACGTGAAGCCCGCTTCCGCCGCCGCCGGCGCGGTACGCGGCTGGTGCGCGAGCAAGACGCGCACGAGCGCATCGGCCGGTGCGCCGTCGAGTGCCTTCGCCGGATCGCTGCGGTGCGCCGGGTCGAAGCTGCCCGCGCTGTAATCGGTGACGCCCGCGATTACGGCCTGCGCGCCATCATGATCCACCACCACATGCTGATTCAGCAGCACCTTCAGCCCGAGCCGACGAAACTCCGCGATCCACTTGTCCGCGCCCGAGTAATACTCGTGGTTGCCCGTCACGAGAAATGCGCCGTGCCGCGCGCTCAAGCCGGCGAGCGGGCGCGTGTGATCCGCGAGATGCGCCACGGCGCCGTCGACGACATCGCCCGTCACCGCGATAACGTCCGGCGCGAGGCCGTTCACCGCTGCGACGATGCGCTCCACGTAAGGCCGCTTGATCGTCGGGCCGACGTGGATGTCGCTGATCTGCACGATGGTGAAGCCGTCGAGCGCGGCGGGCAGATTGGCGATCGGCACGTCGACGGTGACGATCGGCGCGCGCTTGCGGGCGTTGTAGAAGCCGATCGCGGATAGCAGGATGGCCAGAATCGGCACGGCGAGCGCGCTCTCGGCGACGAGCGAGGGCGAACCGATGGGCGCGCCGCGCAACCAGTCGGCGAGATGAACGCACAAGAGCAGGACATCGCGTGCGAACGTCAACAACAGCAGCGACGAGAAGAAGCCCATCGCGGTGAGGCCGCACCACGCGAGACGGTCGGAAAGCGGCTGCGCCTCGATGTTGCGCGCCATCATCCCGAGCGGAATCAGAATCAGCGACGCGACAAGCCACGCAGCCGCGAGCACCTTGACCGGCATGCCGACGGGCGCTGCCGGAATGAGCCGCCAGCCGACATAGACGTGAAACAGAACACCGACACCGATGAACCGGATGAAGAATGCGGAACGTCGCATAGCGCCCCTGTCGGGCCGGGTCGGCGCTCGTTGCGCTGCGCTCCGCCCCATGAAAGAAGGTTGGTGTGGATTCACAAGACGCGACGCAGACGGTCGCCATCAGGCAGCCGATTCTACCGGTTCGCCGGGAAATCCGCCTTGAGGGGTCGAAGTCGGTGCAGATGATCGTCGAATCGACGATGTTTGACATTCGATTAGACGATTCTTTGGTGCCGCCGCAACGCATAGAGCGATTCGATTTCAGCCGCCCGAGCAACGTGATATTGAATGGCAGGCACTGAACCCTTCGGCAAGGAGCCTACGCACATGAAGACGAAACGGCGCGTGTTTCCATTTCTCGCGACGATGGCCTCGGCCTCGTTCGCAATCATCGTCGCAACGCCCGGCGCGGTATTCGCGCAAGCCGACGACGCGTTGAGCAAGGAGGCGCAGGAAGTCATCGCTTCTGCGCAGCCGGTCCACATTCAGGCGACGATCACCGGCATCGATCCCGCAAGCCGCATGGTGACGGTTCACGGTCCGCGTGGCGATGCTTCGTTCATCGTCAGCAAGGAGGTGACGAATTTCGACCAGCTCCACGTCGGCGACAAGGTGGACGTGCTCTATAAGAACGCTCTTCTCGTGACGGCCGAGAAAGTGAACGGACGGGGCAAGGGCGTGCGCACGCGCGTCGACACGCAGTCGATCGCGCCCGCGTCCGGGCCGGGCGGCGCGAGCGGTTTTGAGTCGTCGAGGCGGGTGGAGATTCTCGCGACCGTCGAACATATCGATAACAAACGGCACACGATTACGCTGCGCGGCCCGTGGCGCACGGAGACGCTGGACATCTCGCCGGCGCTCGAAGAGCAGAAGCTGAGAAAGGGCGATACGGTTCACGCCGTGTTCGTATCGGCGGCGGCGGTGAAGGTGACGCCTGCCAGCGCGACCAGCGCCGGGCAGTAGACGCAGCGGCGCGAAGCGCCAGACTTCTACGCGAAGCGCGTTCCGGCGTGGATGCGACCGTGCCGTGTCTCAGCATTTCCGCCACGCGGCAGACGCTCGTGCGGCCTCATATCCGCATCGCGCGGAATTGCGGCTTCGATTCCAAACGTTTCGCCAGCCTCTGAGAAAGCCAGTCCGCGCCGCCCACGCGCAGCCACCGTGCAAAAAACGCACAGCGCGTCACGCGGAACTGGCAAGCATCGGCCGACTGGAGGAAGATGTGCGCCTTTCTGCTTTCGCGGCTGCGCGGCTTCAGCACTTTGCGGCGCGCCGCAAGACTCATCTTTAGCAAGGGCTTCTTCCATGACGACCGTTTCGTCCGACCACCGCTACACCGAAATCGCCGATCTCGCCGACGACGCGCTCTCGCTGCGCGAGATTCGCCACGACATCCACCGGCATCCGGAGTTGTCGTACGAAGAGACGCGCACCGCCGCGCTCGTCGCCGCGAAGCTGGAAGAGTGGGGCTGGCAGGTGACGCGCGGCGTCGGCGGCACGGGCGTCGTCGGCACGCTGAAGGCGGGCGACGGGACCAAGAGCATCGGCCTGCGCGCGGACATGGACGCGCTGCCGATTCTCGAACAGTCCGGCAAACCGTACGCGAGCGAAACGCCCGGCAAAATGCACGCGTGCGGTCACGACGGCCACACGACCATGCTGCTCGGCGCGGCGCGCCATCTGGCGCGCACTCGGCGCTTTAACGGCACGGTGCACCTATATTTTCAGCCGGCGGAAGAGCACGGCGTGCCGAGCGGCGCGCAAAAGATGATCGAGGAGGGTCTCTTCGACCGCTTCCATTGCGACGCCGTGTTCGGCGTGCACAACCATCCGGGCGCGCAGCCCGGCACCTTCCTGTTCCGCAAGGGGCCGTTCATGGCGGCGGGCGATCAGGTGTCGATCGTGATCGAAGGCGTCGGCGGTCATGCGGCGCGGCCGCATCTGTCGGTCGATCCGGTGGTCGTCGCGGCGAGCATCGTGATGGCGCTTCAGACGATCGTCGCGCGCAACGTCGACCCGGCGCAGCCCGCCGTCGTGACCGTCGGCTCCATGCATGCGGGGACGGTCAATAACGTCATTCCGAACCGCGCGACGCTCGAACTGTCGGTGCGCTCGTTCAGCCCGGAAGTGCGCGCGCTGCTCAAGCGCCGCATTCAGGAACTGGTCGAGTCGCAGGCGGCGAGCTACGGCGCAAAAGCGACGGTGAAGTATCTCGAAGGCTATCCGGTCGTCGTCAATTCGGACGCGCAGACCGAGTTCGCGACGCAAGTGGCGCGTGAACTGGTCGGCGAGGAAAACGTCGTCGCGCACGCGGATCTGCTAATGGGCAGCGAGGATTTCGCATTCATGTTGCAGGAGCGGCCGGGCACGTTCCTGCGCATCGGCAACGGTGCGGGCGAGGACGGCTGCATGGTCCACAACCCGCATTACGACTTCAACGACAAGAATCTGCCGGTCGGCGCGGCGTACTGGGCGCGGCTCGTCGAGCGGTTTCTGGAAGCGTGAGCCGCCCGGCTGTGTGAAAGCTACGCGGGCAGCTTGAAACTGCCGATCGCCTCGCGCAGCACATCCACCTGATCCTTCAGCGAATGCGCGGCGGCCGCGGCTTGCTCGACGAGCGCCGCGTTCTGCTGCGTCACCTGGTCCATTTCGACGACCGCGCGATTCACCTGTTCGATGCCCGCGCTCTGCTCGCGCGAGGCATCGCTGATTTCGTCGAGAATCTCGTTCACGCGGCGCACCGACTGCACGATCTCGCCCATCGTCGCGCCCGCGTTCGAAACGAGCGACGCGCCTTGCTGCACCGTCTGCGTCGACGTCTCAATCAGCGCCTTGATTTCCTTGGCCGCCGTTGCAGAGCGTTGCGCGAGGCTGCGCACTTCCGCCGCGACCACCGCGAAGCCGCGGCCCTGTTCGCCCGCGCGCGCCGCTTCCACCGCGGCGTTCAGCGCCAGAATGTTCGTCTGGAACGCGATGCCGTCGATCACGCCGATGATGTCGCCGATCTGCTGCGAACTCGCGGTGATGCGTGTCATCGTGTCGATGACTTCGTTGACCACGCCGCTGCCGCGCGTCGCCACGTCGGCCGCCTGCCCCGCGAGCTGCGCCGCCTGAGCTGCGCTTTGCGCGTTGTTCTTCACGTTGGCGGTCATTTCGTCCATGCTCGACGCCGTCTGCACGAGCGCGGCCGCCTGTTCTTCGGTGCGCTGCGAAAGGTCGGTGTTGCCCGCGGCGATTTCGGAGGCGCCCACGTTGATATTCTCGGTCCCGTTGCGCACGCGCGAAACGGTCTCGACGAGTCCGCGCTGCATCGTCGAAAGGGCGTGGAGCAGGCTCGTCGTGTCGTCCGGATGCACGGTCACGGCGGTCGTCAGGTCGCCCTCCGCCATGCGGTGCGCGGCGCCCACTGCCAATTCCAGTTCGCCGCCGAGATTGCGCTTGATGCTGCGCACGACGACGAGCATCGCCACCGTCGCCGCCGCGCCGAGGAGCACCGTGACGAGCAGCCAGCGCAGCGCGCTCGCATAGAACGCGCTTTGCACGTCGTCCATGTACATGCCGGTCACGATGTACCAGTCCCACGGCGCAAACCGTTGCGAATACGAGAGCTTGGCGACCGGCTTGTCGTTGCCCGGCTTCGACCAGAGATAGTTGACGAAGCCGCCGCCCGGCTGGTCGCCTGCCTTGACGATATCGACAAAGAGCCGCGTGCCCGCCGGATCGGTGTAATTCGACATGTCCTGGCCGATCATCGCGGGCTTGATCGGATGCATGACCATGGTCGGGTGCGAGTCGTTGATCGACAGATAGCCGTCCTTGCCGTAACGGATCGCGGCGACAACCGACAGCGCCTGTTTCTTGGCTTCGTCGTCGGTCAGGGTCTTGTTGGCGGCGAGCGCGGCGTAGTGGGAAACGATCGCATGCGCCTCGCCGACGAGCGACTTCAGCTGCTCCTTGCGGTCGTCGATCATCGACGCGCGGTTCTGCCACGCGCCGATCACGCCGATGGCGATCAGCCCGATCCACAGCACGGCGATCAGCGAGCCGAGCTTCTTGTTCAACGTCATTTTGTTCATAGGTGCGCCCGCGATGTCTTCGTTGGATTAACGTGTCTTCCACGAAGCGACGGCGCACGCCGCCGCTCGTCTGCTTTACGGCAGGCGATGCGGCGGTTGAAGGGCGGGGATACCCGTAAAGCGAGGCTCGCGCGGCGGCTCAGAAGCGCCGGATCGGGTCCTTGTCGGGCGGCGCGTCGGGATGCTGCGGCTCTTCCGGGCGATGCCCCGGCGAGGGCGGCGTGAGCGGATCGGCTTCCGGATCACGGTTCGGGTCCGCAATCGGGTCCGGAACCGGACTGGTCTGCAAGTCGAATTTCATGATGGTCCCCGAAAGAAGGTCACGAGGCATCGTACACGGCTGGCATGTGCAGCGTGAACGGACGGCCCGGATGCGCGTGCTCGACATCGGATAGTTCGGCGCGCGCGCGTCGCGTGATCGTATCGCTGCCGACGGCGCGCGGCTGCTCGGCGAGCACGATATGCGGCGTGCCGAGCGCGCGCGCGACCGCGACGGGCGAGGGCGCGGCGGCGTCGTCGGAGAGGAGAAGCTGTGCATCCGCGATCAGGCGCGGCAGCGTGCGCGGCCCGACCGCGCCCGCCAGAAAGAGTGCCGCCGTCTGCATCGCGCCGAGCACGCCGGCGGTCCGCTCGGGATCGGGCGCGTCGCCGACAATCGCGATCTGCCAGCCATCGGCGGCGAGCTGATCGGCGACATCGGCGTATTGCTCGGCGCTCCACGCGGGCGTGGACAGGTGACTGCCCGGATGAATCAGCACCAGCCGCTCGCGTTCGATGCCGTGAAACGCGACGAGTTCGTCGTATTCCGCGTCCGACATGTCGCCCGACGGCGCGCGCGGTCCGGCGCTCGGCGCATCGGGAACGAGCGCGAGATCCGGTGAGAGCACGTCGGTCAGTTCGGAAAAGGGATGGGCTCGCATTCTGACTCCTGCAAAGGGCGTGGCCGCGTAAGCGGACTGCGGGAGTAGTTCCAGCACGTCGCATGCCCAGCTGACCGTGCGGTAAGGCGCAAAGCCAAAGTAAAACCGCCGCTTCGCGTTAAGCGAGAGCGGCGGTTTTCGTTGCCGGAGGATGCCAGAAGGCTCAAGTCTCGGTAGGACCGTCCTCGGCAGGCAAGGTTTGCGGCGTGAAGGCGTCGGCGCGGCGGCGGATGCCGTCGATTTCGCCGGTGACGAAGGTGCGGTTATCGGCGGCGAGCGCCTGCTGATACGACGCGCCTTCCGGCACGCGATGCAGGAGCGCGCGCAATTCGCCCTGCGTCGTCTGCTCGACGGGCTCGTAATCGTAGAGGCCGAGCATGAGTTCGGCGCGCTCGTGAAGCAGGAACAGGCACGAGGCGAACGCCGCGACGGCCAGCACTTCCTGCACGCCGAAGCGGATCTCGCGCGGCAGCGGCGAAAACGGCAGCCACGCGACGAGCGCCGCGCCGACGACCGCCAGCGCGATGGTCGCATTCAGCAGCCAGCCGGCGCGGGCGACGATGCGCTCGCGTTCGGTGCTCAACTGGCGCGCCGACTTCGGTACGAGCGCGGTCACGGAAAGTTGCTGCTGCAAGGCGTCGAGCGGAAGAGCGGCCATGAAAGTGTCTGGAAGAAAGCGCCCAAGCGGCGCGACACCGGTATAACGCATTGCTTACACGACCGTTGACGATGCTTTCGTCTTGTTGCGCTCTGTTTCCGGTTGTTGCAATTGACGTCAGCGCGTCGGGTCCTTGACCGGCGTGCGCACGGTGGCGGTGCCGTCGGCGATTTGCTGCGCGAACACGAGCGCTTCGACAATGGTTCCGAACACTTCCGCGCGGATTTTGTCGTCGGTCAGGCGCAGCAGATACGACGGATGATAGGTCGGCACGACAATGCGCCCCTTGTGCTCGATCGTTTTGCCGAGATACTCGGAAAGCGCCGTGCGATGCCCGGTCAGCGCCTTGAGCGCCGTGGCCCCGAGCGCGACGACCACCTTCGGCCCGATGCGCGTCAGTTCTTCGTCGAGCCAGTGACGGCAGGCTTCGCGCTCGCGTTGCGACGGCGTGACATGCAGCCGCTCGTTGTTCTGCCCGTGCGCGTCCCACTTGAAATGCTTCACCGCGTTGGTCAGATAAAGCGACTCGCGTTCGAGCTGCGCCTCGCGGATGGCCTCGTCGAGCAGTTTCCCCGCCGGACCGACGAACGGCTTGCCCTCGCGGTCTTCGTGATCGCCCGGCTGCTCGCCGACCAGCATGACGCGCGCACCCGCCGGACCCGCGCCCGGCACGGCCTGCGTCGCGTTGCGCCAGAGCGAGCAGCGTTTGCACGCGTCAAGCGAGGGCGGCTCCTTCAGCGACGTGCCGTTGAGCGGCTCCAGATCCGTATTCAGCGCGACTTCCATGTCCGCCGGCACGTTGCACGGATGGCGGTCGCGCCGCGTGTAAGGATCGGCGCGGGCGATCAGCGCGGGATCGGCGCGCTTGTTGTCCGAGTTCTTCCAGTAGCGCACCGGCATGTGCGACGCCATTTCGGCGGCATTTTCCTGCGCCGGCGTGAAGGTGCTCTCGTAATACGCGAGCCACAATGCCTCGATGGCGTCGCCGCTCACGGCCTCGCCGCTCATGGCGTCCGGCCCCACGCCGAAGTCCATGGGCTTTTCCTCCGGCTCGCTCGTGCGGTCCACGCGCAGCAGGGCGCCGTCCCAGAACGCCGCGCCGTGCGGCGTGGCGATCATCCACGTGGCGCTGCCCATGCGCGTGGCGAAATACATGGCGGCGTGCTCCAGCAGGTCGTGCACCGGCTCGCACCAGCTGATGAACTCCGGCGGCCCGAGCGACGAATCCCGGTGCCTGAAGCGCAGCGTCTTGCGCATTCTGGTTTCTTCCGCCTCCACGATTTCGATCATTCGAAGGAGCCGCTGCCCGTCCTCGTCTTCGGGCGATGCCACCGCGCGATCGCCCTGCGTCCAGCGCCACAGCACCTTGTACAGAAACGGCCAGCGGTCCGGCGCGCGGTAACACGCCGCCGTTTCCAGCATGGCGAGAAATTCGCGGGCGATTTTCACGGGCTTCGGCGCATTCGGGTTCGCCGGGCCGCACGGCGAACCGACGGTGCCGAACACGGTGGCCGATGCGCTCGATTCCCGCCACAGCACGTCTTCCGGCGGCACGCCCTCCATGACGAGCGAGCGCGCGACGGTGCGCCATGCAGCGAACGACGGATCAAGAGTGACGCTTTTCATCGGAAACCGGAACCAGAAAAAGCCGAAAAGTACTGTATATCCATACAGTAATTCTAGCGATGGCTCCGGCCGGTAGGCAACCTTTTTAAGATGGTCGTGCCCTTTTGACGCTGCGGACCGCGTGCAGCTAGCCTTGCGGCAAATCGCCCGGCTGATCGACGTCGCGCAACACGTTCGGGTCGTCGACTCCCACCAGAAGCGGCGCCGCTGTCGCGAAGATGGCGCGCGCTCCGGCGTCGCCATCGAGCGCGGCGAGCGTCGCGCGGTGGGCCAGCCCGAAGCCGACCGGATGCCCGCGCTGCCCGCGATACATCGGCGCGACGAGCGCCGCACCTGCATCCAGCGGCCGCGCGACGGCTTCGATGCTCGAGGGCTCAATCCACGGCATGTCGCCGAGCGCGACGATCCATCCTTCCGCTTCGGACGTCGCGCGCACCGCGGCGGCGAGCGTCGCGCCCATGCCGCGCGCGGCGTCCGCGCTGAAGATCACGTCGCAGCCGGCTTCGTTCAGCACGTCCGCGAGCTTTTCGGCGCCCGGCCGCACGACCGCGATCACGTCCGAGGCGACCGAAAGCAGCCGCCGCGCGGACTGGAACACGACCGGCGTGCCGCCGGGCAACGTCGCGAGGAGCTTGTTTTGCAGGCCGGAAGGATCGAAGCGGGTGCCGAGGCCCGCCGCCAGCAGGATGCCGGTCGCAGTGGACGAGTAGGTCATCGCGCGGCTCGAAGGACAAGGAAAGCCGATTGTGCAGTGCGACGAGAGGCGGGGCAAGCGCGAAGAAATGCCGCGCCTGACCCCGCCGTGATGCGCCGTTCAGGCGGTGCGTGGCATCACTTTGTCGAGCGTGATCGGCAGATCCCGCACGCGCACGCCGGTCGCGTGATACACCGCATTGCCGATCGCCCCGGCCACGCCCGTGATACCGATCTCGCCGATTCCCCGCACGCCCAGCGGATTGATAAACGGGTCCGGCTTGCCGACGAACGCGATGTCGATCTGCCCGATATCCGCGTTCACCGGCACGTGGTACTCCGCGAGATTGGCGTTGGTGTAGCGGCCATAGCGCGGATCGAGATCGCTCTTTTCCATCAGCGCCGAGCCGACGCCCCACACGATGCCGCCCATCAACTGGCTATGCGCGGTCTTTTCGTTGAGCAGATTGCCGACGTCGTACACGCCGACGATGCGCGGCACGCGAATCGTGCCCAACTCCGCATCGACGTGCACTTCCGCGAACACCGCGCCGAACGAGTGGAACGCGTACTCCTTCTTCTCGTCGCCGGGCTTCGTCGTCGCGATGGCTTCGATCGGCTTGCCGCCGTTGCGCGCGATCACGGCCGCCGCCGGATCGCGCTTGTCCGGGTTCGATCGGCTCACGACCCAGCCGTTGCTCACGGTCACGTCGTCGCGCGACAGTCCCGCGACGGGCGAGCCGCGGTCGGCGATCGCCATCGCGATGAGCTGATCGCGCGCCTGTCTGGAGGCCGCCTGCACCGCCGGCGACACGCTCGCGACCGACTGCGAGCCGCCCGAGCCGGGCGCCTTCGGCAGCGACGAATCGCCGAGCGCGAAGTTAACGTAGGCGGGCGGAAAGCCGAGCGCGTCCGCCGCCACTTGCGTCATCACGGTGTACGTGCCGGTGCCGAGATCCTGCGTGCCGGCGGCGACCATCGCGGTGCCGTCGGGCAGAATGCGCGCGATCGCAGACGATTCGCTGCGATTGGCCGGATACGTCGCCGTCGCCACGCCCCAGCCGATGAGCGTATTGCCCTCGCGCATCGACCGCGGCGCGGCGCGGCGCTTCGACCAGCCGAACTTCTGCGCGCCTTCCTGATAGCACTCCATCAGCGCCTTGCTGGACCACGGCTTCTTTTCCTGCGGCTCCATGTTCGCGTAGTTCTTGATGCGCAGCGCTAGCGGGTCCATCGCGAGCTGGTACGCCATTTCGTCCATCGCCGTTTCCAGCGCGAACGACCCGCTCATTTCGCCCGGCGCGCGCATGAAGGTCGGCGTGCCGACATCCAGCTTCACGAGCTTGTGCGACGTGGAAAGATTCGGCACCGCGTACGACATGCGCGTGACGATCGCCGAGCTTTCGGTCCAGTCCTCGAATGTCGATGTCGTCGATACGACGTCGTGGCGCATGCCGGTCATCGTGCCGTCCTCGCGCGCGCTGACCGCGATGCGCTGCTCGGTGAACGGCCGGTTGCCGACCATGCCGAACATCTGCGTGCGATCGAGCACGAGCTTGACCGGCCGCCCCGTGTGCTTCGCGGCCATCGCCGCCAGCACAACATGCGACCACACGGAGCCCTTGCAGCCGAAGCCGCCGCCGACGAACGGGCAGATCACGCGCACGTCGTCCTCCGGAATGCCGAAGAACTTCGCCACCGAACTGCGCGCGCCGGAGACGCCTTGCGTCGTGTCGTAGAGCGTGAGCTTCGGGCCGTCCCAGCGCGCGAGCGTCGCGTGCGGCTCCATCGGATTGTGATGCTCGATAGGCGTCGTGTAGACCGTGTTCAGCCGCGTCGGACCCTGACGCAGGCCGGCGTCCACGTCGCCACGCTGCGTCGTGATCGCGCGGCCCATCATCTTTTGCGGCTGATACGCCGTGGGCCTCGCGCGGTCGAAATCCGCGTTCGGCGTGGCGGCGTCATAGCGAATATCGACGAAACGCGCCGCGCCCTGCGCATGTTCGAGCGTATCCGCGACGACGACGGCCACCGGCTCGTTGCTGTAACGCACGTCGTTGGTTTGCAGGAGCGACAGGCCGCGAATCGCGGGCGGCTGCGCGTCGGGCTTGCCGCTGTGCGGCAGCCGCATCGCGTTGCGGTACGTCATCACGAAGAGCACGCCGGGCATGGACTGCGCGCGGCTCGCGTCGATCGACGCGATGCGGCCTTTCGCCACCGTGCTCGTGATGAGCACCGCGTGCGCGAGCTTGGCCTCGCTGTTGTCGCCGCAATAGCGCGCCTGGCCCGTGACCTTCAGCACGCCGTCCGTGCGATCCATCGGTTGACCGATGACACTCATGCGACACCTCCTGCGACGTTTCCTGCCTGTTGAACGGCGCGTACGATCGCCCGCTGCGCGAGCGTCACCTTGAACGCGTTATCGCGTCGCGGTTGCGCGCCCTGTACGGCGAGCGCGGCGGCGCTTTGCAGCGTGGCGGCGTCGAGCGTCTTGCCGACGAGCGCCGCCTCGGTCGCGCTCGCACGCCACGGTTTATGCGCGACGCCGCCGAGCGCGATGCGCGCGGTCCTGACCGTGTTGCCGTCCATCTGCAACGCGGCCGCCACTGAGACGAGCGCGAACGCGTAGCTCGCCCGATCGCGGATCTTCAGATACTTCGAGTGGTCGGCGAAGAGCGGCGGCGGCAGATCGACGGCGGTGATGAGCTCGCCCGGTTTTAGCGTCGTATCGAGGTCGGGCCGGTCGCCCGGCAGCCGATGAAACTCCGCGAACGGAATGACGCGCTCGCCGTTCGGGCCGGTCACGCGCACGACGGCATCGAGCGCGGCGAGCGCCACGCTCATGTCCGACGGATTCGTCGCGATGCACTGATTGCTCGCGCCGAGAATCGCGTGAATGCGCGTGTTGCCGTCGAGCGCGGCGCATCCGCTGCCCGGCGCGCGCTTGTTGCACTGGGGAAAGCCGGTGTCGTAGAAGTAATAGCAGCGCGTGCGCTGCATCAGATTGCCGCCGACGGTCGCCATGTTGCGCAGTTGCGCCGACGCGCCCGCGAGCAGCGCCTGCGAGAGCAGCGGATATCGCTCGCGCACCCACGTGTGATTGGCGGCGTCGCTGTTGCGCACGAGCGCGCCGATGCGCAAGCCGCCGTCCGGCAGCGGCGTCACGCCGCCGAGGCCGTCGATATGCGTGATATCGACGAGCCGCGCCGGGCGCGCGACGCCGTTCTTCATGAGATCGAGCAGGTTCGTGCCGCCGCCGATGAACACCGTGCCCGGCTGGCCGCCCGCCTGCACCGCCGAGCCGATGTCGGCGGCGCGCTGATAGGAGATCGCGTCCATGTCGTCTCCTTAACTGCGCGTCGAAGCGACGGTCTTCACCGCCGCGACGATGTTCGGGTACGCGCCGCAGCGGCAGATGTTGCCGCTCATGCGCTCGCGGATTTCGTCGTCCGAGAGTTGCGGCGGGCGAAAGCGCACGTCGGCGGTGGCGGCGCTCGCGTCGCCGTTGCGGTATTCGTCGATCAGCGCCGTCGCCGAGCACAGCTGACCCGGCGTGCAGTAGCCGCACTGGAAGGCGTCCTTTTCGATGAACGCCTGTTGCAGCGGGCTCAGGCTGTCGGGGGCGGGCGCGAGGCCCTCGACGGTCGTCACGCTTTCGCCCTCGTGCATGACGGCGAGCGTGAGACACGAATTGATGCGCCTGCCGCCGACGATGACCGTGCACGCGCCGCACTGGCCGCGGTCGCAGCCTTTCTTCGTGCCGGTGAGGCCCGCGTATTCACGCAACGCATCGAGTAGCGTGGTGCGCGCTTCGACCTGCAATTCGTACGGATGACCGTTGATGGTCAGCTTGACCGGCATGACCGGCGCGGCGGACGGCGGCATCGGCGTGGCTGCCTGCGCGTCCGCTTGCTGCGATCCGGCTTGCTGCGCCTGCGCAAGCGGCGTCGCAGTCACGGCCGCTGCCGCCGCGGCCGATTGAAGAAAGCGCCTGCGCGACGGCTTTTGCGCCGCGTCGTCGACGGGAGGTGAAGCTTTATTGACTGGAGACATGGCGAAAGAAGGCTCCTCGCTCGTTCGGAAGGGCGTCGTCCGGCTCGGGTCTTCGTGGGCTGATTGCTCGCGGCCGACGCGACTTTCGGCCGATGAGCGCCGGTGCCCGGGTCCGCGCGGCGCAAGGTGTCTGCGAGCCGAAGCGCAGTCGACTGTAAGGCGACCGAACGTTCGGCAATTCGCGACCGCATGGTTATGCAAGTCGGGTGCCACGGCTTGTCGCGCGGGCGTTCTGTCGTGGATTGGTCCGAGCGCCGCGCGTAAATCCTGCATCGGCGAGTAAATCCGCGTTCGCCTCGCGCTTGCCATCGTTTCGGTATTTGTCAGGAACGAGGCCGCACTTTGTGACGTTTTCTCGGCTGCGCACGTCGCACAATCGCGTGAAGTCCGCTCCGAATTCGTCCATGACAGCCGACGCCGATCGCTATCACGCCGCCTTTTCCCACTATTCGAACGCCCGCTTCGACGACGCGCTCGCGCTGCTCGCGTCGATGCTTGCGCGCTGTCCCGCGACGAGCGAAGTGCTGAACCTCGCGGCGATGTGCGCGTTCCGTGCCGATCGTCACGAACTGGCCGATGCTTATTGGCAACGCGCGATGGAGGAGCACCCGAACGACGCGGGTTCGTACAGCAACTTCGCGAGCGCGCTGACGGCGCGCGGCCGCCTGAGCGACGCGCAGGCGCTCTATCGCCGGGCGATCGAACTGCGGCCGGATTTCGTCGAAGCGCATTACAACCTCGCGAACGTGTCGCAGAAGCTCGGCCATAACGACGAAGCCGAAGCGTCCTTCCGAGAGGCGCTGCGCCTGAAACCGGATTTTGCGGAAGCGCATCTGAACCTGGCGGCGCTGCTCGCGCACGCGCGCCGCCTGCCCGAAGCGGAGGCGGCGTATCGGCAGGCGCTGGCCGCGCGGCCCGGCTACGCGGAAGCGCACAACAACCTCGGCAATCTGCTGAAAGACGCCGGCCGGTTCGATGAAGCCGTGGCGCACCTTCGGCAGGCCGTCGCCGCTCGTCCGGACTGGGCGGACGCGCATTTCAATCTCGGCAACGCGCACAGCGCGCAGGGATCGCTCGGCGATGCCCGCAGCGCCTACCGGAACGCCCTCGCGCTGCGTCCGGATTTCGCCGGCGCGCTGAACAACCTCGGCGGCGTGCTGGACGCGCTCGGCAGCCTGAAGGATGCCGAAGCGGCGTATCGGCGGGTGCTTGCCATCGAGCCGGATTCGGCGGACGCGCACTGCAATCTGGCGAACGTGATTTACCGCGATGTCGCGCTCGGCCGTCGCGAGCGGCTGGCGGAAGCCGAAGCGTCGTATCGCCGGGCGCTGGCGCTTCGGCCGGGCTTTGGCGCCGCGTTGATCAATCTCGGCAATCTGCTGCGCGAGGACAACGCGCGTTCGGCGGAGGCGCAGGCCGTGTTCCGCGAGGCGCTGCGCGTCGATCCCGAATCGGCCGATGCCCGGCTCAATCTCGCGACGACGCTCCTGCGTGCGGGAGACTTCGAGCAAGGTTGGACATGCTTCGAAGCCCGCTACGACGCGCGTCTCTCGCAGCGTTCGGTTCTTCCGCCGCAGGTGCCGTATCCGCAATGGCGCGGCGAACCGCTCGCGGGCAAGTCGCTGCTCGTGGTCACGGAGCAGGGCTTCGGCGACAGCATCCAGTTCATTCGCTATCTGCCGATGCTGAAGGCGCAAGGCGCGGCAAAGCTGACGGTCGTGTGCCCCCCGGCGCTCGCGGCGCTGCTCGAATCCGCCGATGGCGTCGTGCAATGCGTAACCCCCGATGCGCTCGCCGCGCTGCCGCGGCACGACTACTGGTGCTTTCTGATGAGCCTGCCCGCGCTCGCCGGCACGACGCTGGACACGATTCCCCGCGCGACGCCTTATCTGCACGCGAGCGCATCGCGCATCGAGTATTGGAAGCGCCGCTTGCCGGATATGCCGAAGATCGGCATCGCATGGTCGGGCGAGCCCCGCCCGTGGATGCCGGACTCGTTCGGCGCGCTCAGCCGCCGCTGGCTCGACGCGCGTCTGTGCGAGCCGCTTTTCGCCACGCCCGGCGTGACGTTCGTGAGCCTGCAAAAAGGGCCGACCGCGCGCGCCCAGCTTGCCGCGCTGCCCGGCCGGCTGCGCCCGCTCGAGCTGATGCACGACGTCGCCGATTTCGCCGATACGGCCGCGATCATCGCGTCACTGGACCTCGTGATTTCCGTCGATACGGCGGTCGCGCATCTGGCCGGCGCGCTCGGCAAGCCGGTGTGGATACTCCTGTGCGCGAACGCCTGCTGGCGCTGGCTCGAGGACCGCGACGACTCGCCGTGGTACCCAACCGCGCGGCTTTTCCGCCAGCGCGCGCCGGGTCAGTGGATCGAGGTGATCGAGCGCGTCGTCGATGCGTTGACCGGGTGGCGGCGCCCGGAAGGCGTCACGCCTCGCTCTCCATGATCCGGTCGATCCAGCGCGCGTTCTCGCCCGCCGATCCGATGCCCGCGTGCTTGGCCATCGGCACGAAGAAATGCGTGGCGATCGGCAGCTTCGACGTTTCGAGCCAGCTCGTCAGATGCGCTTCCAGCCGCCGCGCGGGCGCCCGCAGTTCCTCGCGCAGCACCGGCGGCAGCTTCTCGAAGTGGCGCATGTCCGTTTGATACGGCTCGGGCGCGACGCACAGCGCGTTCGGGCGGCCCTCGACATCGGCGGGAAGGCGCTCCAGCGCCTGATGCAACAGCGCGACCCCGAGCCCTTCGCCACGCCACGGCTTACGCACTTCCCACTTGCTGATGTAGATCACGCGGTGCGTGCTGTAGATTTCGCAGAGCCGCTCGTGCCCGAGCGCTTCCGTCGATGCCAGCGCGAGCGAGAGCATTTCGCCCGAATAGGTGTCGAGCGTGTAGACGAGGTCGGCGCTCTTCGTGAGCGGCGGCACCTTCACGAGCTTCAGTTCGACCGCGGCCGCGACGATATCGCTGCCCGCTTCGTGAAAGACGGCGAACGCGGTGCCGAGCCGCTCGTCGTCGACTTGCGGATACTCGTGGCGATACGTCATCGTGAAGAGCAGCGGGCCGATTTTCTCGCGATACGCGAGCGGGCGGTCCACGTCGTAGTCGTCGGTGCCTTGCAGGCCGTACGGGTCGTAGTCCCGCTTTTCGCGGCGCTCGCCGCTTTCCAGCGATGACGCGAGCGCGGCGAGCGGCCGGCGCGATTCCGGCACGAGATCTTCCGGCAGCCCTTCCCACGAAAGGCGCAGGAATTCGCGTCCGCCACGGTAATGCGCCTCGAACAGCGACGCCACCGGCTGGCTCGCGACCGGATCGAGGATGCGCTGGGCGCATTCGAGCGCGCGGTCGAGCAACTGATCGGCTTCGGCGGGATCGGGCGCGAGCGGCGGTTCGTCGGCTTGCGGCGTGGCGGGCAATCCTTGCGCGACGCGCGCCTTGTGCGCCAGTTCGAGCCACTCGTCCGCGGCGCGCTCGGCGATGAAGCCCGCCGCGATCCGGTAGCCCGTCAGCACGACCGACTGTCCGGTATCGCCGAGCGGGAACACGTACTCGTCCGACATCGCTTCATCCACGGTGACGGAGACGAAGGTCTCGCGCGGCAGCGGCGCGTTGGCCGCCGCGTCGAAACGGGCGTGGGACAGGACATGCGCGGCGAGGTCGGACGCGGCGGGACCGAATTCCGAACCCGGCCCGGGAAGCAGCTTCAGAAGAGGTAAGGCGATAGAGGTGCCGGTGGTGCCGATGGTGCCCGAGGTGCTCATGAGTGCCGTCTCCGATCGTGAACGGCTATCGTAACAAACCGTGCCACTTCACGAGAGCGGGCGCAGGACGTGCTTCTCGCTCGACACTTCGACCCGGTGGTGGAGAAACGCCATGAACAGCGAGATTCACGAAGGCGGTTGCGCGTGCGGCGCGTTTCGCTTTCGCGCGAAGGGCACGCCGCGGCGCGTCGCGCTGTGTCACTGCATGACCTGCCGGCGCGTGCACGGCTCGGCGTTCGGTGCGTACGCGATCTTTCCCCGCGATCAGGTGGAAATGAGCGGCGCGCTCAAAACGTGGGAAAGCTCGGAAGACGGGCGGCGTCATTTTTGTCCGGTGTGCGGATCGGTGGCGTATATGGAATTCGTGAGCCGCCCGGAAGTGGATCTGCCGCTCGGCGCATTCGATGAAACCGGCCTCTTCGAGCCGACCTACGAGCTCTGGTGCGTGCACCGCGAGCCGTGGCTGCCGAGCGGCGCGCGCCCGGAATATGCCGAGGAACGGACGGCATGATCGCGCGCCGCCGCTGCTTGCGTCCCAAAAGGTGAGCGCCATGCCGGGACGGGAGGGACACATTCGCATCGGCATTTCGGGCTGGCGTTATGCCGGCTGGCGCGGCGTGTTCTATCCGAAGAAGCTCGCGCAGGCGCGCGAACTCGAATTCGCGTCGCGCGCGGTGCAGACGGTCGAAATCAACGGATCGCATTATTCGCTGCAAAGCTTATCGAGCTGGCGCGCCTGGCACGAGGCCACGCCAGACGGCTTCATTTTCAGCGTGAAAGGGCCGCGCTATCTGACCCACATGCTGCGCTTTCGCGATGAAACGGCGATTCCCGCCATCGCCAATTTCTTCGCTTCGGGCGTGCTCGCGCTCGACGAGAAACTCGGGCCTTTCCTGTGGCAGTTTCCGCCGAACTTCAGTTTCAAGCCCGAATCGTTCGAACGGTTTCTCGAACTCTTGCCGAAGGACACGCAAGCCGCCGCCGCGCTCGCCCAGCAGCACGACACGCGCGTGAAAGAGCCGTGGTTCGAGGCGCGGCGCAAGCGGGCGCTGCGCCATGCCATCGAAATCCGCCATCCGAGCTTCTGCACCGATGCCTTCGTGCGGCTTCTGCGTAAGTACGGGGCGGCGCTGGTCGTATCGGACTCCGTGGCGGACTGGCCGTATGCCGAAGACCTCACGTCCGACTTCATGTATCTGCGGCTGCACGGCACGGAAACGCTCTACGGCGGCGCCTATTCCGACGACGCGCTCGACGGCTGGACGCGGCGCATCCAGCGATGGGCGGCGGGCGGGCAGGTCGAGGACGCGCGGCTCATTTCGACGGCGGCGGCGCGCCGCCGCGCATCGCGCGACGTGTACTGCTACTTCGACAACGACCAGAAAGTGCAAGCGCCTTTCGATGCCCGCCGCCTGATGGAACGTCTCGGCGTGAAACCGGAAAGCGGCGGCCGAAGCGAACTGTAAGCCGGCCGCATCGAGCTATTTCGTGTCCGAATCGAACGGGACACGGATTGTCCCGCCGGAACTGCATTCTTCACTCAACGGTCCGACCCACTGCATCGATTGCATTCGCGTCAGGAAAATAAGACGATAAGCGGCGGGCTTCGCGCGAAAGAAAAAGCGTTGAAAAAGCGATGAGCGAGGCATGCGCGCCGGATGCGCGACAAGCGGCAGGATCGAGAACCTTTGACCTTCAAAGCCTACGAGGAGCATCGATACCATGGCGAAGCAACCGGTTAGCGGCAGCGACAAAACCCATCCCGAGGGCGCGAAGTGCGTCGGCGCGTGCGACCTCGGCGAGCAGATCGAAGTCATCGTCATGCTGCGGCGCAAGGACGAAGCGGGCTTTCGCCAGATGATGGCGCGCATCGACGCGGGCGATGCCCCCGCGCAGTCCGTCACGCGAGACGAATTCGACAAGCGCTTCGGCGCATCCCAGGACGATGTCGAAAAAATCAAGAAGTTTGCCGCAGAGAACGGCCTGACCGTCGTGCGCGCCGAGCCGAGCACGCGCAGCGTCGTGCTCAAGGGCAGCATCGAGCAGTTCCAGAAGGCGTTCGACGTGAAGCTCGAACGCTTCCAGCATCACAACATCGGCGAGTATCGCGGGCGCAGCGGCCCGGTGAACGTGCCGGACGATATCCACGACGCCGTCACCGCCGTGCTCGGCCTCGACAGCCGGCCGCAGGCGCGCCCGCATTTCCGCTTCCGTCCGCCGTTCAAGCCGGCGCGCGGCGTCACGCCGGCATCGTTTTCGCCCGTCGATCTCGCCGCTCTCTACGACTTCCCCGAAGGCGACGGCGCGGGCCAGTGCATTGCGATCATCGAACTCGGCGGCGGCTATCGCGACACGGATCTGTCCGCGTACTTCTCGAAGCTCGGCGTGAAGTCGCCGAAAGTCGTGTCGGTGAGCGTCGACAACGCGAAGAACGCGCCGACCGGCAATCCGAACGGGCCGGACGGCGAAGTGACGCTCGATATCGAGATCGCGGGAGCCATCGCGCCCGGCGCGCGCATCGCGGTGTACTTCGCGCCGAACAGCGACGCCGGTTTCGTCGATGCCGTCAACCGCGCGATCCACGACAACACGAACAAGCCGTCCGTCGTGTCGATCAGCTGGGGCGGGCCGGAGGCCAACTGGACTTCGCAATCCATCAACGCGTTCAACGACGTGCTGCAAAGCGCCGCCGCGCTCGGCGTGACAGTGTGCGCGGCCGCGGGCGACAGCGGATCGTCGGACGGCGTGGGCGACGGCTCGAATCACGTCGATTTCCCGGCGTCCAGCCCGTATGTGCTCGGCTGCGGCGGCACGAGCCTCGCGGCGTCGGCGCAGTCCATCACGCATGAAGTGGTGTGGAACGACGGCGATCAGGGCGGCTCGGGCGGCGGCGGCGTCAGCGCGGTCTTTGCGCTGCCCGCGTGGCAGAAGGGCCTGGGCGTCGCGCACACGGGCGGCAAGCACACGCCGCTTTCGAAGCGCGGCGTGCCCGACGTGGCCGGCGACGCATCGCCACAAACCGGCTACGAGGTCGTGATCGACGGCGAGGAAACCGTCGTCGGCGGCACGAGCGCCGTCGCGCCGCTGTGGGCCGCGCTGATCGCGCGGATCAACGCCATCAACGGCGCGCCGAGCGGCTTCGTCAATCCGAAGCTGTACAAGGCGAAGACCGCGTTTCGCGATATCACGCAGGGCAACAACGGCAGCTTTGCGGCATCGGCGGGATGGGATGCATGCACGGGTCTAGGCAGCCCGGACGGCGGAAAAATCGCGGCCGCGCTCACGCCCGCGAGCGGTCAGGCACAGCAGTCGAGCAAGAGTTGAGGGACAACAGTGAACAACAACCACGACGACGATTCTGGAGCGACCACGATGAACTCCGATCCACTGACAACGAAGACGATTCACGGCCACGCCGGCACGGGCGTCGCGCCCGATGCGGGCGCCATCGCGCCCCGGCCGGACGAGGCGAGCGAGCCTGCCGCCGGCGAACGGGCGGCGAAAACACCCGCCAGGAGCACAGGCAAGAAAGACCAGCCGTATTTCGATCCGGTCGCCTACGGCAACGGCCCCGACGATTCGGTCGAAGCCACCGAAGCCGACGAGAACGCCGCGATCACGCATCACACGGCGACCATCGGCGGCGAGAAGATCGCGTACACGGCGACTGTCGGCCATCTGGTGACCGTGGACCCGAGCAGCTCGAAGCCGGACGCGAAGATGTTCTACGTCGCGTTCACGAAGGACGGCGCGAAGGAGGAAGAGCGCCCGCTTACGTTCTTCTACAACGGCGGGCCGGGCTCGTCGTCGGTGTTCGTGCTGCTCGGTTCGTTCGCGCCGCGCCGCATCAAGACGGCCATGCCGAGTTTTACGCCGCCCGCGCCGTACGAAATGGAGGACAACCCGGACAGCCTGCTCGACAAGAGCGACCTGATCTTCATCAACCCGGTCGGCACCGGCTATTCGGCGGCGATCGCGCCGAACAAGAACCGCGATTTCTGGGGCGTCGATCAGGACGCGAATTCGATCAAGCAGTTCATCAAGCGTTATCTGACGAAAAACAACCGCTGGAATTCGCCGAAGTTTCTGTTCGGCGAATCGTACGGCACGGCGCGCAGTTGCGTGCTCGCGTACCGGCTGCACGAAGACGGCGTCGATCTGAACGGCATCACGCTGCAATCGTCGATTCTCGACTACCGGCAGGCGGGCAATCCGGTGGGCGCGCTGCCGACCGCCGCCGCCGATGCGTGGTACCACAAGAAACTCGGCGTGCATCCGACGCCGACGAACCTGCTGAACTTCATGGAGGAAGTCGCGGAATTCGCGCGCACGGATTATCTCAACGCGCTGCGCAAGTTCCCGCAGACGGACGACGAAGTGGTCGAAAAGCTCGCGGAATACACGGGTATCGACAAGGTGACGCTGCTCGCGTGGAGCCTCGACATCGCCGCCTACGACAGCCGGGGCAACTCGCTGTTCCTGACGACGCTGCTCAAGTCGAAAGGCGAGTCGCTCGGCTCCTACGATGGCCGCGTGACGGCGGTATCGACGGGTATCGCGGGCAAGATCGATCCGAACAGCGGCGGCAACGACCCGACGATGACGGCGGTGAGCGGCGTGTACACGGCGATGTGGAACAGTTATCTGAACGAACAGTTGAAGTTCACGTCCACGTCGTCGTTCACGGACCTCAACGATCAGGCGTTCATCAACTGGGACTTCAAGCACACCGATCCGACCGGCGAGGAAAAGGGCGTCGATGCGAAGGGCAACGTCGTGCTGTACACGGCGGGCGATCTGGCTGCGGTCATGGCGCTGAACGTGGATCTGAAGGTGCTGGCCGCAAACGGCATGTACGACTTCGTGACGCCGTTCTACCAGACCATTCTCGATCTTCAGCAGATGCCGCTCATCGACAAGACCGTGCGGCAGAACCTTTCGGCGACGTTCTATCCGTCGGGACACATGGTCTATCTCGACGGCGGTTCACGCACGCAGCTGAAGGCGGATCTCGCGAAGATGTACAGCGAAGCGACGTCGAACCATGCGGCGATGAGCCGGATCATCGCGCTGCAGAAGGTCACGGCGGACAAGGCGGGCAAGGCGCTTTCGCCGGAGAACGCGCAGTAAGACGGCGCGTGCCGTTTCGGGTATCGCAACGGCACGCGCGAACGTGTCAAAGGCGCGTCGGCTGTCCGATTGGCGCGTCCTGCGCTTTCTGACACACTAGCTGCACCGCTCGGATTGGGGGTGCAGCGTGTCTCATTCTTCGAGGCCGCAACGCGCGTTGCGCTTTCTGCTCGCTGTCGCATGCCTCCTCGCGGCGCTGACGGCGGGCGCTTCCCATGCCGCCGCGCGGCTCGTGATCGGCGCGGTGCCGGGCATGGTTCCTCCGCTCGATGTCGCCGCAAGCCCGGACGTGGACGCAGACGCCGCGCCGCGCGGCGTCTCCGTCGAGTTCGCGCAGGCGGTGGCCGAATCGCTCGGCATGACGCCGCAATGGCGGCGCTATCCGAATCGCGGCGCGCTCATCGAGGCGCTCTCGCGCGGCGAAATCGACATGGCCACCGGCGCGACCGGCGGCGATCCCGGCGGCCCGCTGCTGCTCTCGCGGCCTTACTTGCCCATCAAGACGGTGATCGTCGAGCCGCTTGCAAAGCACGTCATCACACATCGCATGGCGTACGTGGAGACGCAGACATCGCCCGCGCGGCTTGCGGCCGCGTATCCGTCGACGACGCCCGCAGCTTACCCCGACACCGTTTCGGCATTGCTCGCGGTTTCCCTCGGTCAGGCCGATGCATTCGCCGGCGACGTGACCGCCGCCGCGTACTGCATCGGACACCTCGATTTGCCCGGTCTCGCGGTCACGGGCTTCGCGCCCTTCGACGAGGGCGGCTACAGCTTCGCGTTCGCAGCCGGCCGGCCGGACGCACAGGCGCTGGCGCAGCGGGTCGATGCCGCGCTGGCGCGCCTGCCGCCGCGCTTTATGATCGTGGCCCGCGCTCGTTGGGAAGTCGCGATGACCGCAGTATCGGCAGAGGGGACGCTTGTACTTACGCCCGAGCAGAAGGCGTGGATCGCGGCGCATCCGGTCGTCTATTACTCGATGCTCTCTCACGCGCCGCCGCTCATGTTCCGCGACGCGCGCGGTCAGCCCGCCGGTCTCGCGCCGGACCTGCTCGCGGCCGTCTCGCGCATGACAGGGCTGCGCTTCGAGGCACGCCAGCGCCGCGATATCGCGCGGATCGAACGCGACGTGAAGACCGGCGAATCCGCATTCCTGCCGATCAGCGTGCCGCGCGATCCCGACGATCCGGACTTCGTCGCGTCCGTGCCGTTCGGGGAAGGGCTCGTCGCTATCGTCACGCGGTCGGGCGCGCCGCCGCTCGCCGATGCCGCCGCGCTCGCCGGCAAGCGCGTCGCGCTGCCGTCCGGATACCCGGCGGGGCCGTCGTTGCGCGAACAAGCGCCGGCGGCGCGCATCGTCGATGCCAGTCCGGGCGACGGCCAGCTCGCCGCCGTCGCGAACGGCAAGGCCGACGCGACCGTCCTCGACACGAAGCTCGCCAATTACGCGATCGGCAATCCGTATCGCGGCAGGCTCGCGATCACCGGCGTGTTGTCGTCGAAACCGTCGCCGCACGTGTTTCTCGTCGCGCGCAATCAGCCGGTGTTGCTCGACATTCTGAATCGCGCGATCGCGGCATTGCCGCCGCACGAACTCGAAGCCATTCGCGCGCGCTGGCAACTTACTGCGCATCCCGAAACATTGTGGGAGCAAAGGCGTCCGCGCGTGGAACTGGGCGCGGCGCTCGGCGGGGCGCTCTTGCTCGTGCTGGCGGCGTGGGCCGTGTCGCTGCGCGCGCAGATCGTGCGACGCATCGCCGCCGAGAACGCGATGCGGGCCGCCAAGGAGGAAGCCGAGACCGCGAACCGCGCGAAGTCCACCTTCCTCGCGACGATGAGCCACGAAATCCGCACGCCGATGAATGCGGTGCTCGGCCTCATCGAACTGGAACTTCGCGCGCCCGGCAACCGCGAGGCAACCGAGCGGTCGCTGCGCACGGCGCATCACGCGGCGCGCGATCTGCTCGGCATGATCGACGATCTGCTCGACGTCGCGAAGATCGAAGCCGAGCGGCTCGTGCTGGCGCCGTCGCCGGTCGAGCTGTTTGCGTGGATCGCGAGCGTCGCGGCCATCTACGAGCCGGCGGCGCGGGCGAAGGGCATCGCGCTCGTCGTCGAGCGGCACGGCGAGCGCGACGGCCCGGCGTGGATCGTGGCGGACGCGCAGCGGCTGCGGCAGATCGTCGGCAACCTGCTGTCCAACGCAATCAAGTTCACCGATGCCGGCGCGGTCACGCTGGCCTGCGATGTCGCGCCGCCGCGCGACGGCAAGCGCGCGGTCACGTTGGTCGTGTCGGACACGGGCGTCGGCATTGCGCCGGAACGGCAGGCGTCGCTCTTCACGCCGTTCGTGCAGGCCCACGACGGCGGCGCGCGGCGCTTCGGCGGCACGGGCCTTGGACTCACCATCTGCAAGCGGCTCGTGTCGATGATGGGCGGCAGCATCGCGTTCGCCAGCACGCCCGGACAGGGCACGCGCTTCACGGTGCGCGCCGCGTTTCCCGAAGCGCTGGAGACGGTGCAGCCACAGTCTTCCGAAGCGCGCGGTCCGGCGCCCGAGGCCGCGCGCGCGCTCAGAGGCTTGCGCGTGCTCGTCGTGGACGATCATCCGGCAAATCGCATGGTGCTCGACGGACAAATCCGGCTGCTCGGCGGCTCGACCGAACTCGCGGTCGACGGCCGCAGCGCGTTCGCGTGCTGGCGCGACCATCCGGGCGCGTTCGACGTGATTCTCACCGACTGCTCGATGCCCGAGATGAGCGGCGAGGAACTTGCCGAAGCCATCCGCGCCGACGAGGCGACGCACGCGTCCGGCGCACGCGCGACGCCGATTGTCGGACTGACGGCGAATGCGCAGCCCGAAGCGGCCCGGCGGGCGGTGGCAGCGGGCATGACGATGTGCCTCGTGAAGCCGATCGGGCTGGATGCGCTGCGCGATGCGCTGGCGGCGGCGGCCGGGAAGCAGGCGACGGCGGTCGCGGGGAGCGCGGCCGAGCGGGAAGCTGGATTTGGGCAAACAGGACATATCGCTGAAAGCGAGCGAGGCGGGGTCAGGCCGACCGCGCCCCTGATGTTAGAGCCCACACAAGCCACGACAACGCAGCCGACGCGCCCGCAACCGACCCGCGATGCCGCAGGCAACACCGACACCACGCCGCCTTTCGATTCCGCCACGCTCGCCACCTTCGGCGATCAGGCCGCGACGCTGCTCGAAACGCTCCGATCGGCCAACGCGCAGGATCTCGAAGAGGCTCATGCGGCGCGAAACGCGTGCGACCATGAACGCCTGCGCGAGATCGCGCATCGGATGAAGGGCGCGGCGGCGGTCATCGGCGCGGCGCGGTTCAAAGAGACGTGCGTCGCGCTTCAGCGGGACTGCGACCGCGCTATCGACGAAGATCGCAACGGCGAGGACGATGCCTCCATCGATGCATCGTTCGCCGCCTTCGAGCGTGCCGCCCTGACGCTCGATGCCGCCCTCGACGCCGCCGTCGCGCGGCCTTCGGTGTGACGATGCGCTTGCGCGCCGCTTCGCAATCGTATGTTGGCGCTCGTGTGTTCTAATTGAGCCTCCGTTCATCTCGAATTAGCGGCCATGCGTTGGCCGCACGATCAGCTTGCGCGAACGAGGCATGAATCGAAGGGATACATATGCAATCCGTCGTCGTTCGCGCTGCATGGTGCGGGCGGCGGCCTTCGTGCTTCTCGCGCTCATCGCCACGTCCGCGATGTTGAGCACCGATGCGGCGCGCGCGCAGCAGCCGAACTGGCTCGACCCGCACGTCACGCAGGCCACCATCGTCGATACCATCTGCGTGCCCGGTTATGTCGATCGCGTGTTGCCGTCCTTCGAGACGCAGATGCGCCAGAAGGAACGGCTCTTAAAGCAGCGAAGCATCGACGCTTCGTTCGCGTCGGAATACGCGCTGGATCACCGGATACCGGTTCTGCTCGGCGGCTCGCCGAATTCGCCCGCCAATCTGGATGTGCGCCGCTGGGAAGGGCGCGACGGCCAACGTCGCAAGGAGCGGCTCGCCGTTTATCTCAAGCGTTGCGTGTGTACCGGCGATATGACACTCAAGGCCGCGCAGTCGGCTATGGCGGGGGATTGGGCGAATCTCTTTCCGAATCTTTCTAGTATGTCGTGTCAGGGGTTTTGACGAGGTAGGAAGAGCGCGGGGCGCGGACTGGGAAACGAAACGCGCAGAGCGCGGAACGCGGAACGCATGACGCAGGACGCAGGACGCTGGACGCTGGAGGCCGAAGCGCCAAACGTCGACTGCCGCCTTCCGACTGCCGACTGCCGACTGCGACTGCGACTGCGACTGCCGACTGCCGACTGCCGACTGCCGACTGCCGACTGCCGAACGCGAAAGGAGCACGCCAAACGCCAAACGCTGAACGCCAAACGCTGAACGCCAAACGCCCAACGCCCAACGCCAAACGCCCAACGCCAAACGCCCAACGCCCAACGCCCAACGCCCAACGCCCAACGCCGAACGCTGAACGCTGAACGCTGAACGCTGAACGCAAAACGCAAAACGCAAATCGCAAAACGCAAATCGCAAAACGCAAATCGCAAATCGCAAAATGCAAAATGCAAAAGGCAAAAGGCAAAAGGCAAAAGGCAAAAGGCAAAAGGCAAAAGGCAAAAGGCAAAATGCGAAATGCAAAATGCGGCGTGCCAATGCAATGCAAAACGCTGAATGCAAGACCGCGCACGCGGGCACCACCCGCCACTCATTTAATGGCGAGCGCGACGCGCATGGCCAGTTGCTAGCCGACAACCACGAACCACGAACCGCGAACCGCGAACCGCGAACCGCGAACCGCGAACCGCGAACCGCGAGCGGTCCGCGCGCCGCGCGCCGCGCGCCGAGAACCGAGAACCGCGAGCCGGTAGCCGTGCACTGCGAGCCGTGCATTGCCGCACTTGCACTCCGCCATCGCGCATTTCTCCAATCGCGCAGCTACCGCCGGAACAGACCTTGCTCCTTCGATGGGACGAACTAAACATCACAGCGAAGCCGGTGCCATCCCAAACACCGGCTTTTTTGTCGATGCGCGTTCGTGCAGTGGACGGTCCGGCAAACCGTCCGTGGTCGAGACTCAAGCGGATCATTTATGCGGCACGAAGGAAACAACGAGACGCCAATGGGCGCACGAATCATCGGGGTCGCGGCACTGATCGCACTATTCGCCTGCATGCCGCAAGCTCGCGCGGAAAGCGCGTCGTCGGGGTCGGTTGTGCAAGGGCGGGTCGCGCCTGCGCCAGTACCGCCCGCGCCGCCTTTTCTGCGTGGCGCCAGTGCGCCACAGGCAGCGAGCGCGCCGCCTCGCGCGTTGCCCGCGATGCCGGTCCCAATGACACCGCAAGGAGCATCGGCGGCGTTAGCCCGATCGAGTGCATCGGCAGCAAGCGGGGCATCAGCCGAACGCGGAGCATCGGCAGCAAGCTGGGCATCGTCAGCAAACAAGGCATCAATGGCACGCAAAGCATCGGCTGAAAGCGGACCGTCAGCGATTAGCGGTGCATCGGCAGCAAGCGGGGCATCAGCGGCAAGCGAAGCATCCGCAGCAAGCGAAGCCTCCGCTGCCTCCGCAGCATCATCAGCCGAAGCCGCCTCCGCCGCCGAAGCCGCATCCGAAGCCGCCGCGCCCGAAGTCCCGCTTCCGCCCGAGCCGCCCGAGCCGAACGTCGCGCAGCGCACCGGCCTTCCGGCGACGGGCGCGTACGCGATGCGTCAGACGTTCGCGAGAGAAGTCGATCGCCGCCTGAACGTGCCGCTCGCCGCACAGCAGGCCTATGCACGCCTCCTGCAAAACGCGCTCGACGAACACGGCCACGGCGATCTCGCGAAGGAGTTCGTCGTGCTCGTCGATCGCAGTGAGAACGTACAGGCGCTCTTCGTCTACTTTCGCGCGAAGCCGGGCGATGCCTGGTCGATGATCGGCGCATCGCCCGTATCGACCGGACGGCCCGGCACATACGACCACTTTCTGACGCCGCTCGGCGTGTTCCAGCACGTCCCCGGCAACATGGACTTCCGCGCCGAAGGCACGCAGAACGAATACAAAATTCGCGGCTACGGCGCGCGAGACATGCGCATCTACGACTTCGGCTGGGCCGATGGCGAACGCGGCTGGGGCAAAGGCGGCGTCTCGCCGATGCGCTTCCAGATGCACGCCACCGATCCGGAAAAGCTCGAGCCGCTACTTGGCATGCAGCATTCAAAAGGCTGCGTGCGCATTCCGTCGACGCTCAACACGTTTTTCGATCACCACGGCATCCTCGATGCGCAGTACGAAGCGCGCGCGGCCGAAGGGGAATCCATGTGGGTGTTGAGGTCCACGCGGCAGACGACGCCGTGGGCGGGGCATTACCTCGTCGTCGTCGATAGCGGCGCGAAGGCGCGGCCCGCGTGGGCGCCCGGACCGGGCAAGGCGGCGCGGGCACGTACGCCGGTGGGCGCGAATTCCGTCGACTGAACGCGGCGAACGCTACTTCGACCGCGCGAGCACCACGCCCGCCAACGCGACGGCGAACCCTGCCAATTGCAGCGCGCCGAGCGTCTCGCCGAACGCGAGATAGCTCATCAGCGCGGCGAGCGGCGGCGCGAGAAAGAGCAGGGCCGTCGCGCGCGACGCGTCGCCACGCCGGACCATCCACACGAGCAGCGTCGTCGCGACGCCCGAGAGCATCAGCACGCCCCACGCGATGCACGCCCACGTCGTCATCGTCGGAATGAAGCGGTGTTCGCCGAGCGCCAGCGCAAGCACCGCCGCGACGATGGCCGCGCCGGCGTTCTGCAAGGCGCTCGCGCTGCGGATATCGGCGCTCGCGAGCGATGTCTTCTGATACAGCGTGCCCGCGGTGATCGCGAAAACAGAGACCACCGCGACCGTCACGACGAGCCATTGCGGAGCGTGCGCAGCGTTCGCGGCATGCGCCGCCGGCGCGCCGCTCTGCGCGAGCTTCGGCGCGAGCACGAGCGCGACGCCCGCGAGACCGACGAGCAGCCCGCTCCACGATCGCGCCGAAAGCCGCTCGCCGAACACACGCGCCGCGATGGCCGCCGTGAGAAGCGGCTGAAGCGCGCCCAGCAACGCCATCACGCCGACGCCCAGACCTTGCGCCACCGCCCAGTAGCCCGCGCCGAGATACACGCCTTGCAGCAGCGCGCCCGCGAAGAGATGCCGCGCGGCATCGCGTGCATTCGGCCATGCCACGCGGGCAGCGAGCGCCAGCACGACGAACAGCAGCGCCGTGCCGCAAAAGCGCGCGAGCAGATACAGATTCGGGTCGACGTAAGGCGTGATCGCCCGCGCGACGATAAAGCCCGTCGACCATAGAAACACGAATACGGGCGCGATGAGCAAGGAGAGCATGAGCGAGTGTGGCAGACCAAAAAGGCAGCAGTATCGACGCAATCGCGCGTGCCGTCTTGTTCAACCGTGCACTGCCCAAGGCGCACATGACAGCGCCGCGCAGTCACGCCGATGTCACAGAGCTCTGCAATGCTTCGGCTCTACCGTCCTCTGTCATCCAGCCACGAGACTCTACATGACCCGCGATTCATCCCTCGCGCGCCGGCTGCTGCCCGGCGCGTGCGCATCGATTGCACTGGCTGCACTGGCTTCTTTCGCGGCGAAGCCCGCGCTGGCCGCCGACGCGGTCGTCCTGTACACCGCCGACGGCCTCGAAAATCTCTATAAGGACGTGCTGCCCGCCTTCGAAAAGAAAGAAGGCGTGAAGATCAATATCGTGACGGCGGGAAGCGGCGAAGTGGTAAACCGAGCGACCGTCGAGAAGGACTCGCCGAAGGCCGATGTCCTTGTCACGCTGCCGCCGTTCATCCAGCAGGCCGCGCAAAGCGGGCTTTTGCAAAACTATCAGAGCGTGAACTACAAAAACGTGCCGGCCATCGCGAAGGCGCCGGATGGCGCGTGGGCCACGTTCGTGAACAACTACTTCTCGTTCGCGATCAACCCGGAAGTCACGAAGACCGCGCCGAAGACGTTCGCGGACCTTCTGCATCCGAACTACGCGGGCAAGGTGGCGTATTCGAATCCGGCCACCGCCGGCGACGGCATGGCGGTCATCATCCTCACGTCCGCGCTGATGGGCGAGGACAAGGCGTTCGACTACCTGAAGTCGCTCGAACAAAGCGCCAAGTTCCACACGAAGGGCACGGGTTATCTCGACGTGCTGCTCTCGCGTAACGAAATCGCGTTTGCGAACGGCGACCTGCAAATGGATCTCGACGATGCCGCGAACGGCGGTTTGTCGATCAAGCCGCTCTTCCTCTCGCATGCCGCCGGCGAAGCGCCGACCACGTTCCAGCTTCCGTACGCCATCGGTCTCATCAAGGGCGGGCCGAATCAGGCGGAAGGCAAGAAGCTGATCGATTATCTGATGTCCGCCGACGTGCAGGCGAAAGTGCCGGACATCTACGGCATTCCGGCGCGCACCGACGTGCCGCTCGCGGGCAAGAACGGCGACACGGTCAAGCAGGCCATCTCCGGCGTCAAGCTGATTCCGGTGGACTGGAATCAAGTGATGCAGAAGAAGGCCGGCTGGACCGACCGATGGAAGAACGAAGTCATCGGCAATTCGGGCAAGCAGACCGAAGTCGTGAAGCCGAAGTCGTGAGCACGATTGCACTGTCAGCGGCCGCGCGCGAGGAACGCTCGCTCGCCGCGACGTCCGGCGTGCGCATCGAGCGCCTGACCGTGCGCTTCGGCGCGCGCACGGTGCTGGACGACCTCACGCTCAACATCGAGCGCGGCGAGTTCCTGACCGTGCTCGGCCGAAGCGGCTGCGGCAAGACCACGCTGTTGCGCTTCATCGCGGGATTCGTCAACGCGGACGCGCTCGCGGGCACGCTCAGCATCGCCGGGCGCGATCTGACGCACGTGGCCGCGCATCGCCGCAATCTCGGCCTGCTGTTTCAGAACTACGCGCTGTTCCCGCATTTGTCCGTATTCGATAACGTCGCCTTCGGGTTGCGCGCGCGCAAGCTGAAAGCGGCGGAGATCGCGCGGCGCGTCGCCGATGCGCTCAAGCTCGTGCAACTCGCCGATGCTGGGCACGTGATGCCCGCGCAGCTTTCCGGCGGCATGCAGCAGCGCGTGGCGCTGGCGCGCGCGCTCGTCATCGAGCCTGACGTGCTCTTGCTCGACGAACCGCTCTCCGCGCTCGACGCGAATCTGCGCGCGTCCGTGCGCAGCGAACTGAAGGCGCTGCACGAGCGTCTGCCGAATCTGACTATCGTCTGCGTGACGCACGATCAGGACGACGCCCTCGTGCTGTCCGATCGCACGCTTCTGATGCGCGATGGCCGCATCGCGCAACTCGGCTCGCCGCGCGAACTGTACGACGCGCCCAACGACGGCTTCGTCGCGCGCTATCTCGGCGCGGCGAATCTGCTGCCGCCGCGCGTGGTGTATCCGGTCGGCGATGCGCGTCACGACGAGCGCGAGCGTCTTGCATGCATCCGTGCCGAGCGCTTCGCGATTGCGCCGCTCGGCGAAGGCCCGCTGCACGGCACGATTGCATCGGTGGACTGGTACGGCGCGGCGCTGTCCATTGCCGTCGCGCTCGATGCGCTGCCCGGCGAGCCCGTGCTCGTCACCATGCAGCGTGGCCACGCGCGCATGCCCGAAAAGGGCTCGCGCGTTTCTCTTCGCTTCGAGGCTGACGATGTCGTCCTTGTTCGTCCCTGACAGCGTCGCGCAAACGGCAGCGAACGCGAGCGACTTCGCGGCGCATCGCGCGGCGGCGCAGCGTCGCGAAAGGCGCGCGCAGTGGCAGTTGCTTTTCATCCTTGTGTTCGTGCTCGGCCCGCTCGTCGTGTATCCGCTCGCGCGCCTCGTGTGGCTGAGCGCAACGGGTCCGCACGGCCTCACCTTCGATGCGTACACCGCGTTCTTCGGCAACCCGGAGACGCGCGGCGTGATCGGCACGACGTTCGGCGTTCTCTTCGCGAGCGCGTCGATTGCGTCGCTGCTGGGCGTCGCGCTGGCTTCGATGCTGTTCTTCCGGCCGTTTCCCGGCGCGAAGCTGCTCACGCGCTTTCTCGAACTCTTCGTGGCGTTTCCGTCGTTTCTCGTCGCGTTCACGCTGATTTTTCTGTACGGATCGCAGGGCGCGGTGAGCATCGGACTGCAGCGCATGTTCTCGCTGGAAGCGCCGCCGATCGATTTCCTGTTCGGCATCGGCGGCGTGATTCTGGCGGAAGTCGTGTTCTATGCGCCGTTCGTTGTGCGTCCGACGCTCGCTTCCTACGCCACGCTCGACATGCGTCTCGTCGAAGCCGCGAAAAGCCTCGGCGCCGATGGCTGGATGGTCGCGACGAAAGTGGTGCTGCCGGTCGCGTGGCCGGGCATCGCGGCGGGGACCATTCTGTGCTTCCTGCTGACGTTGAACGAATTCGGCATTCTGCTCGTGCTTGGCAGCGCGCATCTGATTACTCTGCCCATTGCGATCTATAGCGCCGCCACCGTCGATCTCGACCTGCGCGCGGCGGCGGCGGGCTCGGTCGTCATGCTCTTGATGTCGCTGTCGCTCTACGCGCTCTACCGTCGCGTCGATGCGCGCACGAAGGGGCGCTGACATGCAGCTTTCGGCATCCTACAAACCGGTCTCGCTGTTGCGCATGATGACGACGTGTGTTGTCGCGCTCGTCTGCTTCTGGCTCTTCGTGCTGCCGGTGATCGTAGTGGCGCTGTCGAGCGTGGCGTCGCACTGGTCGGGCACGATTCTTCCTGACGGCTTCAGCGCGCGCTGGTTCGCGCGGCTAGGCGCCAGCGAATTCGACGCGCTCACGACGAGCCTGACGACCGGCTTCGCCGTCGCCGTGCTCGGCACCGCACTCGGCTTGTGGCTTGCGCTCGCGCTCGAAGGGCGCGACCGTCGCGGGCTCGGCGCGCTCGGCGCGCTCGTTGATGCGGTGGCGATGGCCGGCAGCGGCGTGCCGAGCGTCGTGCTGGGACTCGCGGTGCTGATCGCGTATCACAAGCGGCCGGTCGATTTGTCCGGGTCGGCGGCTATCGTCATTCTCGTGCAGCTCGCGCTCGTGCTGCCGTTCTGCTACCGCTGCGCCGCCGCCGCGCTGCGCCCGGAACTGACCACGTTGCGCGAAGCCGCCGCGAGTCTCGGCGCGCCGCCGCGCATGGTGTTCTCGCGCGTGGTGCTGCCGCAACTGCTGCCCGCCGTGCGCGCGAGTCTGGCGCTCGGCTTCGCGCTGTCGCTCGGCGAACTCGGCGCGACGCTCACCGTGTATCCGCCGGGCTTCGCGACCGTGCCTATCGTCGTGGTCGGGCAGGTCAATCGCGGCTACTATCTGCCCGCGTCGGCGCTTTCTTTCATTCTGCTGGCCGTTTCGCTGGCCGCGCTCTTCGTGATCGCGGGCCGCGCGCCGCGTCGTCAAGGCTAAATCGTTCGGCATCCGAAATAAAATTTACCGGGTTTTTACGCCACAAAGGCTGGAACCTTCGCGCCGCTCGTCATACCAAAAAAAATAAAACTGGCGTAACCTGCCTTTTTCGGGCGACCGCGTCCGCGCGTCTGTGCGCGAAATCAGTCGGTCATGCGAAATCCGGCCGAACTCGCGGCGCCCGTCGCTGTCGTTGCATAAGTTGAAAACACCGGAGGTTTCGATGACATCCGTCGACCTGGAATTCGACCAGCTCAATAGCACCGTCGAGGCGCTGCGGCGCTCCATCTCGAACCGCCTGATGTACGGCGTAGGCAAGGACGCGGCGACCGCGCAGCCGCGCGACTGGCTGCATGCGGCGGAACTCGCCGTGCGCGACCGGCTCGTCGCCCGCTGGATGCGCACGACGCGCCAGCAATACGAGCAGGACGTGAAGCGCGTCTATTACCTGTCGATGGAGTTTCTCATCGGCCGCACCTTCACCAACGCGCTGCTCGCGCTCGGCATTCACGACGAAGTGCGCGACGCGCTCGCGAGTCTCGGCGTCGATCTGGCCACGCTGGAGGATCTCGAACCCGACGCGGCGCTCGGCAACGGCGGTCTCGGGCGGCTTGCGGCCTGCTTTCTGGATTCCATGGCGACGGTCGGCGTGCCGGGCTTCGGCTACGGCATCCGCTACGAATACGGCATGTTCCGGCAGACGATCGTGGACGGCAATCAGGTCGAAATGCCCGATTACTGGCTGCGCGCGGGCAATCCGTGGGAATTTCCGCGGCCGGAAGTGGTGTACACCGTGCATTTCGGCGGGCGGACGGTGCAGCATGACGACCGCATCGACTGGATCGACACCGAGCACGTCAACGCGATGGCCTACGACACGGTGATTCCCGGCTTCGCGACGACGGCGACGAACACGCTGCGCCTCTGGTCCGCGCGCGCGACCGACGAATTCGATCTCTCCGCGTTCAATCAGGGCGACTACCGCCGCGCGGTGGAAGCGAAGAACACGTCCGAGCACGTGTCGCGTCTTCTGTATCCCGACGATTCGACGCAGGCCGGCCGCGAATTGCGTCTGCGCCAGGAATATTTCTTCGTGTCCGCGACGATGCAGGACCTGATTCGCCGCTATCAGCGCACGCACACGCATTTCGGCCGGCTCGCGGAGAAGGTCGCCGTGCACCTGAACGACACGCATCCGGTGCTGGCCATTCCCGAACTGATGCGCCTGCTCGTCGATACGCATCGCGTGCCGTGGGACAAGGCGTGGAAGCTGGTGCAGCAGATGTTCTCGTACACGAATCACACGTTGATGCCCGAAGCGCTCGAAACATGGGACGTGGAGATGCTCGCGCGCCTGTTGCCGCGGCATCTGGAGATCATCTTCGAGATCAACGCGCAGTTCCTGAAACAGGTCACGGAGAAGTTCGGGCGCGATGTCGAACTGATCCGCCGTATCTCGCTCGTCGATGAATTCGGCCAGCGCCGCGTGCGCATGGCGCATCTCGCCATCGTCGCGAGCCAGAAGGTGAACGGCGTTTCGAAGCTGCATTCGCAACTGATGGTGCAGAACATCTTCTCCGACTTCGCGCGCATGTACCCGGACCGCTTCACGAACGTGACGAACGGCATCACGCCGCGACGCTGGCTCGCGCAGGCGAGTCCGTCGCTGTCGTCGCTGATCGACAAGCGCATCGGGCCGCGCTGGCGCACGGACCTCTTCGAGCTCGGACGCCTGCGCGAATGGCGCGACGATCCCGAGTTCCGCAAGGCCTTTCACGACGCGAAGTTCGCCAACAAACTGCGTCTCGTGGAACGCGCGCGGCGCGAAGCCAACGCGATCATCAATCCCGAGGCGCTGTTCGACTTGCAGGTGAAGCGCATCCACGAATACAAGCGGCAGTTGCTCAACATTCTGTATGTGATCGTGCGCTACAACCGCATTCGCGAGAATCCGGAACGCGACTGGACGCCGCGCGTGGTGATGTTCGCGGGCAAGGCGGCGTCGGCGTACAAGATGGCGAAGAACATCATCAAGCTCATCAACGAGGTCGCGCGCAAGATCAATGCGGACCCGCTCGTCGGCGACCGGCTGAAGGTGGGCTTCATTCCGAACTACGGCGTGAGCGTCGCGGAACTCATCATTCCGGCAGCGGATCTTTCACAGCAAATTTCGATGGCGGGCACCGAAGCGTCCGGCACCGGCAACATGAAGCTCGCGCTCAATGGCGCGCTGACCATCGGCACGCTGGACGGCGCGAACATTGAAATATGCGAAGCGGTCGGGCGCGAGAACATCTTCATCTTCGGCAATACGACCGACGAAATCGAATCGCTGCGCGCGGCGGGGTATCGGCCGCGTCTGATCTATGAAGAGAATCCGGAACTGAAGCTCGCGCTCGACCAGATTCGTCTCGGGCATTTTTCGCCGGACGAGCCGCATCGCTTCTACGACATCTTCCACACGCTCGTGGACTGGGGCGATCATTACATGGTGCTCGCCGACTTCGAAAGCTTCGACAAGACGCAGACCGAGGTCGATCTCAAGTTCCGCGACAAGGACGCGTGGACGCGAAGCGCCATAGAAAACGTCGCCGGAATGGGTATTTTCTCTTCGGACCGCACGATTGCCGAGTACGCGCGCGAAATCTGGCACGTGGAGCCGTTGAGCTTCGATTGACCGGCGGTAAAAGCTGGCCGCGAGCGGGCGGCCAGCGGAAAGTCACGCCTGCGGCCGCGCCGCGTGCTTCGCCACGGCCTCGCCCACGAGCGCCGCCACGCGGTCCGCGAATGCCTGATCCTTGGTGATCAGTAGCTCGCGTTCGCCATCGGGCGTCGAGACCATCAGCTGATAGATCACGTCCTGCGTGATCCACGACAGATAGCCGACCACGACGATCATCACGCCGAGCACGAGCGCCGCGCCCGTGCCGGTTGCCACGCCGGCGCCGAGCACCGCCAGCCCGATTAGCGCGATGATGATCGGCAGCGGCTTCTTGCGCTCGATCTTCACGACCTGCGCCGCGCGCAATTCGCGCAGCGGAATCATCTGTCCGGAAGCGGAAAGGCCGGCGCGCGAGAGCGTCACGCCGCGTTCGTTGAAGGGTGTATCCATAAGCGGTTCGATTCAGTATTGACGGCAAGAGACCGGGCAGATTACCAGAGGTCGCGCTCTAGCGAAGAAGTCGCGAACGAGAGCGATTGTAAGTGGCCGCCCGACTCCGGCTGTCGAAATCTGTCAGCCAGCGAGCTTCTTTTCGAAAGTATCCTTTGGAGCGTTTCGCCGGCATAATCATTTCGGATACCGAAACATAGTGCGCATGTTGTTGGCACTTCGTTCATGCCGCATCCGTTCGAGCCGCGATGCGCAAACATCGCTGGACTGAGCGGCGCAAAGCGCCTTTAATGATCGTGTATCCGCGCGACGAGCGGGTACGTGTGCCCGTTCGCGCATGACGTACCGACATGCGGTCCGTGCGATTGTCGAGCGCGTGATGGACTGCATCGCATGCGCCGGGCTCGAACGTGGTCGACGAGGACAAGGAGTGACCATGAATGCAATGAGAGGGCGCGCGGTCGGTGCCGTCGTGATCGCCGCGCTGGCGCAGAACGTCGCGGCGCAAAGCAAGCCGATCGCTTATCCGTCGAAAGGGCAGAGCCCGCAGCAACAGCAGAGCGACGACGGCGCGTGCTATAGCTGGGCCAAGAGCAATACCGGCATCGATCCCGCGACGGCGTCCACCGCGCCGCCGCCGCCTTCCGGTCCAGCAGTGGGCGGCGGCGAGCGCGTGGGCGGCGCGGCGCGGGGCGCAGCGGGCGGCGCGGTGATCGGCGCCATCGCGGGCGATGCAGGCAAGGGCGCGGCCATCGGCGCGGCAGCCGGCACGATGGCGGGCGGCGCGAGAGCCCGGCAGAACCGGCGCGCGCAGCAGGCGAACGCGCAGGCGCAAAGCCAGGGCGCAATGGACACTTACTACCGCGCGTGGGCCGCCTGCATGCAGGGGCGCGGCTATTCGATCCACTAGCGCCGAGACGGTTCGACGCATCCAAGCGCAGCCGGGTTCGTGGGCATCGCGCCTTACGGGCCCGCGCTGCGGCCGATTCCCGCTGCGATGTCGCGGCTCACGCTCGCGAGCGCGCGGCTATGCGCGGCGACGAGCGCATCGAAGTCGGTTCCCGTCACCGGTTCGCGCACGACCGAGCGGCCGCTTTGCGCCGTATCGCCGCCGACACTGCGCACGGTCCAGTGCGCATCGATCATGACGGTTTCGCCGGGAACGGATTCGAACTGCTGGATATCGACGCGCACGCGCCACGCCTGCGAGTCCGCCACCGCGCGCGACGCCACCGCCACGCGGTCCGAGCCGAGCAACAGCGTGAGATCCCCGGCGATGGCGTCGGCGATGCTGCTTTTGAGCGGCGCGCCCCAGCGCGCGTATTCGTTGAGCGTGACCTGGTTGGCCGAATCGCGCGTGACGATCTGCGGACGATCGACCAGTTCGGGCACCGTCACCGGGCCGACGATCAGCGGCCGGCCGGGCGCGAAACGGGTCGTCGCGGTAAGCGACGGTTCCGCGCTCAGCCGGTAGAAGCTCGCGCGCGGCGACGCGCAGCCCGCGCAGATCGCGGCGGACAAAGCAACGGACAAAACGACAGACACGATAGCGGCGCGCATCACTTCTTGTCCTCCGGCTTGCCGCGCAGCAGCGCTTCGGGATGCTCCTGCAGATAGTCCGCGAGACTGCGGAACGACGCCGCGGTGCGCGTCAGTTCGCGAACCGCTTCGGCCGTGTCCTGCTGCAGGCCGGAATCGGGCATCAGCGTCGAATGCGCGGCATCGAGCGCGGCGCGGGCGGCCGCGAGCGTCGTCGCGGCTTGCGGGACGATCTGCGTGTTCAGGTTGCTCATCAGCTGGCTCGTGTTGTCGAGCGTCTGCTTCGCGCTCGCCGTGAGTTCCTCGATCGGCAACTTGTCGATGCGCGTCATGATGCGGTTGACCGAATCCTGCAACGACGCGAGACCGCTCGGCGTGGTGGGCAGAAGCGGCGGCGTGCGGTTCCAGTCGATGCTCGCCTTCTTCGCACTCGGGAAGAAGTCGAGCGCCACGTATAGTTGTCCGGTGAGCAGACTGCCCGTTCGCAACTGTCCGCGTAAGCCGCGAGCGACCAGCAGTTCCGCGAGCGCGCGCGGATCGTTCACCATCCGGCCGCCCTTCGCGCCGTTGGCGAAACGGGAGGTGAATCGCTCCTGATAGAGCTTCACTTCGACGGGGATGCTGATCTGCCGCGTCGCCGGATCGAAGCTCGTGTAGATGGCCGATACCTCGCCGATCGTGATGCCCCGGAAATCCACGGGCGCGCCGACGGCGAGCCCGCGCACCGAGCCGTGAAAGTCGAACGCGTAGGTCTCGACGATGCGCTCCTGTACGCGCAGCGCGTCGGCGCGCGTCGGAAAAAGCGCGAACGTCGTGTTCGCGGGCGCCTCGGCCCAGTCGAGCGATGCTGCGGGCGTCTCGAACGCGAGGCCGCCGATCACCATCGAAACCAGAGACTGCGTGTTGAGCTTGAGCCCGTCGGTGCTGAGCGTGAGGTCGATGCCGCTTGCCTGCCAGAAGCGCGAATCCGCGTTCACGTAGCGGTCGTACGGCGCGTTCACGAACACGTGAAGGGTGACGCCGCTGCCGTCCTGATCCAGTTCGAACGATGTCACCTGGCCCACTTGCAGGCGACGGAAGTAGATCGGCGCGCCGACATCGATCGAGCCGAGATCGGCCGCTTTGAGGATGAATTGCCGCCCCGGAACGTCGTTCGAGAAGACGGGCGGCGTTTCGAGGCCCACGTAGTCGCGCCGCTCGCGCTTCGTGCGGCCGATGTCCATGCCGATATACGCGCCCGACAGCAGCGTGCTGATGCCCGAAACCGAGCCGCCCGCCACGCGCGGCCGCACGACCCAGAAGCGCGTGTCGTCGACGAGCATCTTGCTGGCATCGCGCGTCAGCTCCGCCGTGGCGACGACGCGCGAATAGTCCTTCGAAAGCGCCACCGACTTGACCAGCCCGATCTCCACGTCCTTGAACCTGATCTTCGTCTTGCCCGCTTCGAGCCCTTCGCCGGTTCGGAAGCTGATGGTGACGGTCGGCCCTTGTGCGAGCACGGCCTGTGCCGCGAGCCAGATGCCGATCGCCACAGCGATGGCCGGCACGATCCACACCCACGGAATGCGGAAGCGGCGTCTGGGCACGACCTCGGCGTCGGGCGTCTCGTCCGGCGTGCTCATCGTGCCTCCTTGCGCGGCGTCGCGGTGTCCCAGATGAGGCGCGGATCGAACGACATGGCGGCGAGCATGGTCAGCACGACGACCGCGCCGAACGCAATCGACGCGGGACCGGCCTCGATGGTCGCCACCGCGCTGAACTGCACGAGCGCGACGAGCACCGCGATCACGTAGATATCCAGCATCGACCAGCGGCCCACCAATTCGACAATCCGGTAGATACGGGCGCGCTGTGCGTTGCGCTGGGTCATGCGCAGGTTGGCGCTCGCGGCGAGATAGCCGATGGCGAGGATCTTGAGCATCGGCACCGCGATGCTCGCGATGAATACGATGATCGCGAGCGGCCACGATCCCGACTGCCACAGATAGGCGACGCCGCTCAGAATCGTGTCCTTCTGCGCGCCGAAGAGCGAGCTCGTGTTCATCACCGGCAGCGTGTTGGCGGGGATGTAGAGGATGGCCGCCGCGCTCAGGTAAGCCCATGTGCGCGAGAGGCTGGCAGGCTTGCGCAGATGCACCCGCGCGCCGCAGCGCGGACAGCACAAGTGCCCGTGACGGCGCGCCCCGCGCGTGCACAGGCCGCAGTCGTGGCAGATGAAGATGCCGTTCGCGGCGGCAGTCTCGCCCCGCAGCGGCGTGTCGGGCGGCATGCCGGGCGGCGCGCCTTCGATGCGCGCCCACATGGCCCGCTCGTCGAATGCCGACGATGCCGCGACGAGCAGCAGCATCAACGCCGCGAGCGACCACAGCGCCGGACCCGTCACCACCGACGCGATGTGCGCGAGCTTCACGACCGCGACGAGGAGGCCGAGCATCAGCACTTCGGTCATGCCCCATTCGCGCGCGACGCGCAGCAGGCGAAACACGGCATACGCGCGCCACGGCCTGCGATTCAGGTGCAGCGGCAGCAGCAGCCAGACCATGCCGAGCGCCTGCAAGCCGGGCATGAGAACCGTCGTGAAGAAGACGAGCCCGGCGAGCGGCCACATGCCGTCGCGATACAGCACGCGCGCCGCGCCCATGAGCGTGGTCTGCACGAGCGAGCCGCTGACGGAAAGGCCCACGATCGGAAACGCGTTCGAGATGATCCACAGCACGCACGCCGTGAGCGCATAGGCGAGCGCGCGGTCGAATCCCTTTCGACGACGCCGGTAGAGCACGGCGCCGCATCGGCAGCAGGTCAGCGCGCCGCCGGGCGGCACCGGATTTTCCCGCTGAATGAGATCGCATTCGTGGCACGCGATCAGCGGACGAGCGCCGCGCGAGGCGGCCGACGCGGATGGCAGCGTGCTCATTGCAGCGCCTGAGCTGTCCCGGCGGGAGCGTTCGTGCCCGCGCTCGCCTGTCCGGTCATCTTGTCCGCCTCGACGACCCAGCCGCCGCCCATCACCTTGTACAGCGTGACGAAAGACGAGAGCGCGGCCGCCTGCGTCTGCGTCTGCGCGAGTTGCGCGTCGAAGAGACTGCGCTCGGCATCGAGCACTTCGATGTAGCTCGTATAGCCGCCCTCGTAGCGCGCCCGCGCAAGCCGCGCATAGGTGGCGAGCGCGGCGACCTGCCGGCCTTGCACTTCGAGCTGCGTGTGCAGTTTCTCGGAGGCGATGAGCGCGTCGTCGACTTCCTGAAAGGCGACCTGTATGGCTTTCTGATACGACAGCAGCGCAGCCCGCTGTTGCGCTTCGGCCGTCTGCACCTGACCGGAGATGTTGCCCGCCGTGAAGATGGGCTGCGTCACTGCGCCCGCGAACGACCACACGCGCGACGGCCCGGTGAAGAGCGACGAGAACTGGCCGCTCGCCGTGCCTAACAAGCCGGTGATGGAGATCTGCGGGAAATACAGCGCCCGCGCCGCGCCGATGAGCGCATTCGCCGCGACCAGGTCCTGCTCGGCTTGCAGCAGGTCGGGCCGGCGCTCGAGCAGATCGGAAGGCAGTCCCGCCGGAATCACGGGCGTAGCGAGCGCGCCGAGTTCGCGGCCGCGCACGATCGGCCGCGGGTTGTCGCCAAGAAGTATGGAGAGCGCGTCTTCCTGCTGCGCGATTTGCGTTTCCAGTTGCGGAATCGTGGCGAGCGAGGCTTCGTACTCCGACTGACTTTGCGCCAGTTCCAGTTGCGATACCTCGCCGCCTTCGAAGCGCAGCGTGAACACATGGACCGACTCCGCGCGGCTTTCGGTGGTCGCCTTCGCGATGGCAAGCTGCTGATCGAGGCTGCGCAGGTTCAGATACGACGACGCGACCGACGCCACGAGCGACAAGATCGTCGCGCGGCGGGCTTCCTCGCTCGACAGCAGGTTCGCGCGCGCCGCTTCCGTCAGCCTGCGGACGCGGCCGAAGACGTCGATCTCCCACGCCGCCGACACCGAAAGCTCGAAGCTGTTATAGACCGGTCCGACGCCCGGCAGCGTAGGCTGCGGTCCCGCCTGCGAGATGCGCTGCCGTCCCGCCGTCGCGCCTGCCGAGATCTGCGGGAAGAGCGCCGAGCGCGTCGTGACGAATTGGCCCATGAACTGTTCGACGCGCGCCGCCGCGATCTTCACGTCCTTGTTGTTCGCGAGCGCGGTGGCAATGAGGTCGTCGAGAACGGGGTCCTGAAACTGCTTCCACCATTCGGTGTTCGCGGTATCGGCGACCTCGGTGGCGGCGAAGCGAAACGTCGCGGGCGTCGGCACGGGCTCGCGCGAATAGTTCGGCCCGAGCAGGCAGCCGTTCAGCGACACGACGCCGACGATACCTGCGAGCGAAAGAAGGAGCCGGGCGCGCCGCATGTCAGTTCCCCTCGTTGGGAGCGGAAGGCCGCGCGTCGGCGCCGCCGCCCGATGCGCCGTGAGCCTGCGTAGCGTCGGAAGCGGGCGGGGCGTGTCCGCTTTTCTTGCTCGAACGCGAGGACATCGTTTCGAGCACGTAGAAGAACATCGGAATGAAGAACACGGCGATGACCGTCGCGCCGAGCATCCCGCCGATCACGCCGGTGCCGATGGAATGCCGGCTGTTCGCCGATGCGCCCGTCGCGATGGCGAGCGGCACGCAGCCGAGAATGAATGCGAGCGATGTCATGACGATCGGCCGCAGACGTTCTTCGGCGGCGGTCATCGTGGCATCGAACACGGATTTGCCCGACTCGCGGTTGATCACGGCGAACTCGAAGATGAGAATCGCGTTCTTGGCGGCCAGCGCGACCAGCATCGTGAGGCCGATCTGGAAATACACGTCGTTGTTGAGCCCGCGCAGCAGAATGGCGAGCAGCGCGCCGAAGATGGCGAACGGCACGGCCATCAACACGCCGAACGGCAGGCTCCACTTCTCGTACTGGGCGGCGAGGATCAGGAACACCATCACGAGCCCGAATATGAAAACGAGTGCCGACGAACTGCCCGACTGTTTCGCTTCGAACGCCTCGCCGCTCCACGCAATGCCGTAATCGGACGGCAATCCCGCTGCCACTTCTTCGAGCGCCTGAATGACCTGCCCGGACGCATAGCCGGGCGCGGCGTTCGCCGTGATCTTGACTGCCGGGAAGTTGTTGAAGCGCGTGATGAGATCAGGCCCGGTGACATAGCGCGTGTTGACCACCGACTTGAGCGGCACCATGCTGCCGCTCTTGCTCTTCACGAAGATCTGCGTGAGATCGTCGGGCCGTAGCCGATACGAAGGCTCGGCCTGCAGGATCACTTGCCAGAGGCGGCTCGAGCGGTTGAATTGCGACACGTAGAGCGAGCCGAACATCGTCTGCATCGCGCTATACACGTCTTCGACGGGCACGCCGAGCGTCTCGGCCTTGTCGCGATCCACGTCGGCGAGCAACTGCTGCGAAGCCGCGTTGAAGGTGGACGTCACGCCGGTCAGTTCGGGCCGACGCTTGGCCTTCGCCACGAAGTCGTCGACGATCGCCGCGAACTGCGAGATGGGTGCATCGCCCTTGCTCTGAACCCACATTTCGGTGCCGCCCGTGGTGCCGAGGCCCGGTATGGACGGAGGATTGAGCGGCACCACGATGCCTTCCCTGATCTCCGAGAGCGACTTGTAAGCGTTGACCAGCACGGACCGCGCGTTTTGGGTGCGGATGTTCGCGGACTTGTATCGCTCCTCGAAGCTCTTGAAGCCCACGAAGAACGTGGAAGCGTTGTTCTTGTTCTGACTGTCGAGAAGACTGAAGCCGTCGACCGTCGTGATGCTGCCGACGGCCGGCTGCTTCATGAAATACTCGGTGACGCGGTCCGACACTTGTCCGGTTCTGTCGAGCGACGCCGCGTCCGGCATGATGACCGCGCCGAGCAGATAGCCCTGGTCCTCCGGCGGCAGGAACGCGGTGGGAATGTCGCGCATCATCACCACAGCCAGCGCGATCAATCCGGCAAAGAGCAGCAACGCGATCACGAAGCGTTTGATAACGAGCCGCACGACGCTCGTATAGCCCGCCGTCATGCGCGCGAACTGGCGGTCGAACCAGCGGAAGAAGCCTTTCTTCTCGTGATGCCCCGGCTTGAGCAGCAGCGAGGCGAGGGCAGGCGACAAGGTCAGCGCGACGATGCCCGAGATGATGACCGATATCGCGATGGTAATGGCGAACTGCTTGTACATCTGCCCTGTGATGCCGCCGAGAAACGCCACCGGCACGAACACGGCGCACAGCACGAGTACGATGGCGACCACCGGCCCGGCCACTTCGTCCATCGCGAGCTTCGCGGCCGCCTTTGGATCGAGCTTGTGCACCGTCATGTTGCGCTCGACGTTTTCGATTACGACGATCGCATCGTCCACGACAATGCCGATGGCCAGCACCATGCCGAAGAGGGTCAGCATGTTGATCGAAAACCCGAGCGCCGACATGCCCATGAACGTGCCGACGATGGACACCGGCACTGCGAGCACCGGAATCAGCGTGGCCCGCAGGCTTTGCAGGAACACGAACACGACGATCACCACGAGCACGACCGCTTCGAAGAACGTGTGCACGACATCGGAGATGGAGGCCCGCGTGAACTCGGTCGTATCCATCGCGATCTGGTAGTCGATGCCTTCCGGGAACGACTTCTTCATTTCGGCCAGACGCGCGCGCACTTGCTTCGACACGTCGAGCGCGTTCGCGCCCGGCTGCTGATAGACCGCGAGCACGGTCGCGGACTTGCCCTGAAAGCGGCTGCGAATGGAATAGTCTTTCTGGCCGAGCTCCGCGCGACCGACGTCCTTCAGACGGACGATAGCGGCGCCGCCCGACTCCGCGCGGATGATGATGTTCTCGAACTGCGACGGCTCCGTGAGCCGCCCCGACGTCGTCACCGCGAACGACTGCTCGACGGGCGCGCCCGTCGGCGATTGCCCGAGACGTCCCACCGCGAACTGCTGGTTCTGATTGGCGACGGCCGTCTGCACATCGGCGGCCGTGACGCCGAGTTGCGCCATGCGGTCGGGTTTGAGCCAGATGCGCATGGCGTAATCGGGCGTGCCGAAAATGCTCGCCTGATTCGCGCCGGGAATGCGCTTGAGCGCATCCAGCACGTAGACGTTCGCGTAGTTGGCGATATACGTGGCGTCGTAACGCTCGTCGGGCGAATAGATGGCAATCACCATCATGAACGCCTGCGACTTCTTCTGCACCTGCACGCCTTGCGCCGTGACCGACTGCGGCAGTTGCGGCAACGCGAGATTGACGCGGTTCTGCACGTCCACTTGCGCCAGCTCCGGGTTCGTGCCGATCTCGAAGTACGCGTTGATGGTCAGGTTGCCCGTCGAGGAACTCGACGAGCTCATGTAGATCATCCGGTCGGCGCCATTGACCTGCTGCTCGATCGGCGCGGCCACGTTGTTCGCGACGACATCGGCGCTCGCGCCCGGATAGGTCGCGGAAATGGTGATTTGCGGCGGCGTGATGTCCGGATACTGCGCGGTCGGCAGCGCGAGCATCGCGAGCGCGCCGCCCAGCGTGATGACGATGGAAATGACCGAGGCAAAAATCGGGCGGTCAATGCAGAAATGTGAGATGTTCATTGGCCTCTTCCGCGCGACGTGCTTCCGATGCTTCCGATAGTCGACTTATCACATCACTTCTCGGTGCCGCCGCCTTCGCTTTTCGTTTGGGTCAGGGACGCCTGCGCGCCGGGAGCGGACGTCGCGGCTGGCGCGGTTGCCGGTGCCGCGCCCGGCGTCGGCGCGCTTACCACGCGCACTTGAGAATCGGCTCCGACGCGCACCGCGCCGTCCACGATCACGCGCTCGCCTGCCTTCAGTCCGCTCGTCACGAACCAGTCGTCGCCATGCCATTCGCCGACTTCGACCACGCGCTGACGCGGCTTGGATTGATCATCGAGCACCCAGACGAAATGACTCTTCGCGCCCTGCAGAATCGCGCGCTGCGGCACCAGAATCGCGTTGGGGCGGACGGCGCCCGCCACGCGCGCTTTGACGAACTGGCCAGGACGCAACGTGCCGCGCGGATTCGCGAACACCGCGCGCACGAGGAACGTGCCCGTCTCCGTGCTGAACGCCGGATTCGTGAAGTCGATGTGGCCGGTCTGCGGGTAGACAGATCCGTCTGCCTGAATGACGGTCACGTCGAACTTGTTTCCGGGCGGAAAGTGGAGTTCGTTCTTGCTGATCTCTTCGCGCCATCTCAGCAACTCGTTCTCCGAGATGCTGAAGTTCACCCACATCGGGTCTAACTGATAGATGTAGGTGAGCAAGCCCGATTGCGTCGGCGTGACGTAGCTGCCTTCCTGCACGCGCGCAAAACTCGACAAGCCCTTGAGCGGCGAACGGATCGTCGTATAGCTCAGGTTCAGTTGCGCGGTCTGCACTTCGCCCTGCGCGGCGATGACGGCGGCCTCGGCCTGCTTTTCATTACCGGTGGCGTCGTCGAGATCCTTCTTGCTCAACGCGTTCATCGCGGCGAGAGGCACCACGCGCGCGAGGTTCTGCTTGGTCACGTAAAGCCGCGCCTGCTGCTGCGCGAGCGCGCCCTTGGCCGTTTGCAACGCGGCCTCGAAGGGACGCTTGTCCATGAGGAACATCACCTGTCCGGCTTCCACCAGCGCGCCTTCGGTGTACATGCGCTTCTCGAGGAAGCCGTCGACGCGTGCGCGTATTTCCACTTCGCGCGAACTCTGTGTTTGCGCGGTGAACTCGAAGTCGACTGGCGTGGACTTCGACGTGACAGTGACGACGGTGACATCGACGGCCGGCCGCGGCGCTTCGGGAGGCGGCTTGTTGCACGCGGCGAGCGCGAGCAGCACGATCGAGGCAGAGCCACGCAAGCGCAGTGCGAGCATCCGGCGCGGCAGTTCGTGGAACCGCTTGCAGTCGAGCATCTGTTTGCACATGAACGCCATGAGCGCCTCCCCCCTGGGATGGCCGATAGTCGGGAGCGAACGCGCTGACGCGTGCTCGCCACGGCATGCTCGCGCGATGCAATTGGCGACTGCGTGCTAAACGACGGCGTGCCGCAAAAGCCGTGGCTTTCCGAGCGACGTCATCGATACAACCGAACGGCCAAGCGACGTCAATGAGCGCGAGCCTGATACTTGTGATGTGTTAGCGGACTCCGATCGTAACGGTGCAAAGCGCCCGAAAGGTCGGCTCTCCACCGTCAGGCGTGACGTGTCGATGAGTCCAGTAATAAACGAAGACGATCCAAAACGCTATAAAAAGTTTGGTGACATCGCCGGAGGACCTCGGCGCGCGTCATGCTAAACGCAGATGAATCACCGCAGTTAGCGAATGTAGGGATTGCTTATTATCTTTCCTCACCGCCGTGTCCCTTTTTGAAACGATGGTCGTGACTGTGTACTCGTGTGCTCTATTTCCCGCTTTGGACGCGACTGACGCGCGTACTTGCATATCGGAAAATAACGATATATAATTCGCCTCAAGACGATTCGAAACGTGCGTGCTCACTGCCGCATGTGTCGGCCGTCAGACGCACGAGCAACGAAATGGACATCGACGCAATTCATAAGGCCCTCGCCAACCCCCTTCGCCGCGAGATTCTCGAATGGCTGAAGGAGCCGGAGCGACATTTCCCTGATCAGGAACTGCCGCTGTCGCATGGCGTCTGCGCGGGTCAGATCGATGGGCGCTGCGGCATGTCGCAGTCCACCGTTTCCGCGCACCTTGCCACTTTGCATAAAGCCGGGCTCGTCACCACCAAGCGCGTAGGGCAGTGGGTGTTCTTCAAGCGCGACGAAGCGGTCATTCAGGCGTTTCGCGATTCCATCGAGAATCTTTGAGCGTCCGGATGCGCTTCGAGGTGACAGCATCATTTCAATTAACTTAGGATTTCTTATCGTTATGCCGACTCTTTTCGATCCGCTTCAGGTAGGCGCAATCACGCTCAAGAACCGCATCATCATGGCGCCGCTCACGCGCCAGCGCGCAGGCGTCGAACGCGTGCCGAACGCAATGATGGCGCAGTACTACGCCGATCGCGCATCGGCCGGTCTCATTCTCAGCGAAGCGACCTCCGTCACGCCACAGGGCGTCGGTTATGCCGATACGCCGGGCATCTGGTCGGACGAGCAAGTCGAAGGCTGGAAGCTCGTGACGCGCGCCGTGCACGAAGCAGGCGGCAAAATCTTCCTGCAACTGTGGCACGTGGGCCGTATTTCGGACCCCATCTTCCTGAACGGCGAACTGCCGGTTGCGCCGAGCGCGATCGCAGCGAGCGGACACGTGAGTCTCGTGCGTCCGCAGCGTCCGTACGTCACGCCGCGCGCGCTGGAACTGGATGAAATCGCGGGCGTGGTCGCGGCTTATCGCAAGGGCGCGGAGAACGCGAAGCGCGCGGGCTTCGACGGCGTGGAAGTGCACGGCGCGAACGGTTATCTGCTCGACCAGTTCCTGCAGGACAGCACCAACAAGCGCACCGACGAGTACGGCGGCCCGATCGAAAACCGCGCGCGCCTGATGCTCGAAGTGGTCGACGAGTGCATCGCCGTGTGGGGCGCGGATCGCGTGGGCGTGCATCTCGCGCCGCGCGCCGATTCGCATACCATGGGCGACAGCGACCGTGCAGCCACCTTCGGCTACGTGGCGCGTGAGCTCGGCAAGCGCAAGATCGCGTTCATCGCGGCGCGCGAGGCAGAAGGTCCGGACAGCCTCGGACCGCAACTGAAGAAGGCATTCGGCGGCGTGTATATCGCCAACGAAGGCTTCACCAAGCAAAGCGCGGAAGCCATCATCGAACGTGGCGATGCCGACGCCGTGGCGTGGGGCAAGCCGTTCATCGCGAACGCGGACCTCGTGCGCCGCTTCGAGATTGACGCGCCGCTGAACCAGCCGGATACCACGACGTTCTACGCGCCGGGTCCGAAGGGCTACACGGATTACCCGTTGCTGGAGACGGCGGAATAAGCAACGCACGCTTCGAGCATGTTTCGAGAACAGCGGCTTCGGCCGCTGTTTTTTTTTCGCCCAAACATCGGTTACATGCGCTGCCATGCACAGTGCAACGATCTGATCGCTTCAAACGCACTGCGAAATTATCGCTTTCGCTCACAACCGCACCGCGAAAATAGTGTATTGGTGCGTTTGACTCTCTGCCGGCCGTTCTCAACCACGCGCACCCGCGCCGGAACGACACCAACCAGGTGCATGCCGCGATTCGTTTCATGAACGATTAAAGACACCGCTCATTCCTTACGTTTCTCCCGTGCCCGTCGGGCATCTAACGGTCGCGGGTTCGTCCCGCAAAGGAGCGCATATGTCGTGGCTTACGCAAACGCTGCGCAGTTACCCGGAGATTGCCATCTTTCTCTCGCTAGGCGTCGGGTACTGGGTCGGCGGAAAGTCGTTCAAAGGATTCAGCCTCGGTGCGGTGACCGCGACGCTGCTCGCCGCCATCGCCATCGGGCAACTCGGCATCACCATTTCGTCGAATGTAAAGGCCGTCTTCTTTCTGATGTTTCTGTTCGCGGTCGGCTATGGCGTCGGCCCGCAATTCGTGCGCGGCATCGCAAAAGACGGCTTGCCGCAGGCGCTTTTCTCCGTCATCCAGTGCGTGCTCTGTCTCGCGGCGCCGTATGCAGCGGCGAAGATCGCGGGCTACGACGTCGGATCGGCGGCCGGGCTCTTCGCGGGATCGCAGACCATCTCGGCGTCGATGGGCCTCGCCACCGACGCGATCAATCGCCTGGGCCTGCCCGCCACCGAGACCAAGGCATTGCTCGACGCAATGCCGACCGCGTACGCCGTCACCTACATCTACGGCACCATCGGCTCGGCGATCATTCTCGCGATGCTCGGGCCGAAGCTGCTCAACATCGATCTCGTCGCCGCGTGCAAAGAGTACGAGCAACAGCTCGGCGGAACGGCCGAACTCGGCGGGCCGGGCAGCGGATGGCACCAGTTCTCGCTGCGCGCGTATCGCGTCGCCGATCAGGGCCGCGCAGCCGGCATGAGCGTGAGCCAGCTCGAGGCGCTGAGGCCCGCCGGCGCGCGTCTTTTCATCGAACGCATTCGGCGCGAGGGCAAGATTCAGGAAGCGAAGCTCGACGATGTGCTTCAGCCAGGCGATATCGTCGCGGTCGTCGGGCGGCGCGAGCATCTCATCGATCTCATCGGCGGCACCGCGACCGAGGTCGATGACGCCGAACTGCTCGCGGTGCCGGTTGAAGGCGTCGACGTCTATATCACCAGCAAGCACGTCGAAGGGCGCACGCTCGCCGAACTCGGGCAAACGCCGGGCGCGCGCGGCGTGTTCATCCGGCGCATCAAGCGTGGCGCGACGGAGACGCTGATTCCCGTGCTGCCGAGCACCAAGCTGTATCGCGGCGACACCGTGACGCTCGTGGGACGCACGCAGGATACGACTGCGGTGGCGAACGCAGTAGGCGTCATCGACCGCCCGAGCGACATGGCGGACATGGCGTTCGTGGGTCTCGCCATCACGCTCGGCGCGCTCATCGGCGCCATAGTCATCCGCTTTGGCGCGGTGCCGATCACGTTGTCGACGGCGGGCGGCGCGCTGATTGCGGGCATCGTGTTCGGCTGGCTGCGCGCGATTCATCCGACGTTCGGCCGCATTCCGTCGCCGACCATCTGGTTCATGAATTCAGTAGGACTGAATGTATTCATCGCGGTGGTCGGCATATCGGCGGGGCCTGGCTTCGTCGCGGGCCTGCAAAAGCTCGGCGTGAGCCTGTTTTTGTGGGGTATTTTCGCGTCGTCGGTGCCGCTCATCATCGGCATGTATATCGCGAAGTACGTCTTCAAGTTCCATCCCGCGATTCTGCTCGGCATCTGCGCGGGCGCGCGCACGACGACAGCCGCGCTCGGCATGATCTGCGATGCGGCCAAGAGCCAGGTGCCGGGCTTGGGCTACACGGTCACGTATGCGGTCGGCAATACGCTGCTCACCATCTGGGGGATGGTCATGGTGATGCTGATGACGTGAACGCGGACGCTGCGTGTCTCATCGTTTTTTCCTGTACCTGATTGCTCTTTTACTGGGGGTGTTGGATGTCAAAGTCCTCGAAGTCCGGTTCCGACGATCGTGCAGCGATGGCCTCGCTCAGCCCGTTCGAACTCAAGGACGAACTCATCAAGGCAGCGGGCGGCGGCGTGGTGGAGCGTCCCGCGAACGTCGCGATGCTCAACGCGGGCCGCGGCAATCCGAATTTCCTCGCGACCATTCCGCGCCACGGCTTCTGGCAACTCGGTCTCTTCGCGATGCGCGAATCGGAGCGTTCCTTCGCGTACATGCCCGAAGGCATCGGCGGTTTTCCGAAGCACGAAGGTCTCGAAGAACGCTTCGAAATCTTCGCGCGGGAGAACAAGGGCACGCCGGGCATCGCATTCTTGACGGGCGCGGTGTCGTATGTGCGAGATCAGCTCGGCCTGAACGCAGGCGACTTCCTCTATGAGATGTGCGAAGGCATTCTCGCTTCGAACTATCCGGTTCCGGACCGCATGCTCAAGTTGTCGGAGGTCATCGTCGGGCAATATCTGCGGCGCGAGATGATCGGCAAGCATCCGTTCGTCGGCGACTTCGACATCTTCGCGGTCGAAGGCGGCACCGCCGCGATGACGTACATCTTCAACACGATGCGCGAAAACTTCCTCATCAAGCAAGGGGACACCATTGCGCTCGGCATGCCCATTTTCACGCCGTATATCGAGATTCCGAAGCTCAACGACTACAAGCTCGAAGTCGTGAATCTTAACGCGGACGTCGCGCAAGGCTGGCAGTATTCGAAAGAAGAACTGGACAAGCTGCGCGATCCGAAGATCAAGGCGTTCTTCCTCGTCAATCCGAGCAATCCGCCTTCCGTGAAGATGGACGACGAGAGCCTGCGGTATATCGCGGAGATCGTGAAGGAACGGCCTGATCTGATTCTTCTGACCGACGACGTGTACGGCACCTTCGCCGACGACTTCGTGTCGCTCTTCGCGCTCTGTCCGAAGAATACGATTCTTGTGTACTCCTATTCGAAGTACTTCGGCGCGACGGGCTGGCGGCTCGGGACCATCGCCACGCATCGCGAGAACATCTTCGATGAACAACTCGCCGCGCTGCCGAAAGAGCAGAAGGCGATCTTGCACGAGCGTTACGAATCCATCACGACGGAGCCGGACAAGCTCAAGTTCATCGACCGGCTGGTGGCCGATAGCCGCACGGTCGCGCTAAATCACACGGCCGGCCTCTCGACGCCGCAACAAGTGCAGATGGTGCTGTTCTCGCTCTTCTCGCTGATGGACACGCCCGACGCGTACAAGAACGCGCTCAAGCGGCTCATTCGCAATCGCAAGCAGGCGCTCTATCGCGAGATCGGTATTCCGCTGGAAGACGACGACAAGAATCTCGTCGATTACTACACCATTCTGGATATGGAATACCTCGGCGAGCGCATGTATGGCCGCGACTATGTCGACTGGGTCATGAAGAACACGAAGCCGACAGAGCTGCTCTTCAGGCTCGCGCAGGAAGCGCGCGTCGTGCTGTTGCCGGGGCGCGGCTTCGGCACGCAGCATCCTTCGGGACGCGTGTCGCTCGCCAATCTCAACGAAAGCGACTACATGCAGATTGGCCGCGCGATTCGCAAGATGCTCGATGAGCACGTCGCGCAATATCAGGCGCAGAACGGCAAGAAAGGCAAGTAGAAGACAATCGGGCCGCGCAAGGCGGCCCGATTGTCCAAGCCATCTGGCGCGACGCTTAGAACTTGTGGCGCATGGCGATGCGGAACGCCAGTTGATTGTTCTCGCCCGCGCCCGACGTGCCGAAGTAGCTCGACGACGACGAACCGATCGACGCCTGATTCTCCACGCCGTTATTCGAACCCGAAGCCTTCTGATAGATGGCGAGCAGATACACGTCGGTGCGCTTGCTCAGCGCATAGTCGAAGCTCGCGTCGATCTGATGCCAGTGGCCCTTCAGATTGTCGTACAGATCCATGTAGGTGTAGCCGAGACCCGCGGTCATCGTCGGCGTGATGGCGTACTTGCCGCCGATATCGAACGCGTTGATGCGCGAGCTCGATCCGACGATCGGCTCGAAGCGCGTGTTCGTCCACAGGCCGAAGACGGTCGCCGCGCCGAACGCGTAAGTCGCGCCGACGCCGAACGAGCGCAGGTCCTTCGCGTTGTTGGTCGTGCCCGTGGTGTTGATGTTGGCGATCGTCGAGCTGAATGCGGGCGTGGCAGCCGTCGGATAGTGAATGTCCGTGTACGCCGCGCCGATGCCGAGCGGACCGGCCTTGTAGTTCAGGCCGAAGCTGTAGGCGCGCGAGGAGCCCTGCGTGGTCGTGGTGCCGACCGTCGTGTTGGGCGTGCCCGCGAACGCGCCGGCCGTGTTCGAGAAGCCGTACAACGCGCCGAACGTGAAGCCGTAGAAGTTCGCGCTCGAGAACTTGACCGCGTTGTTGATCCGGCTCGACGTCAACTGGTCGAAGTCGTTCATGTGGTACGCGTAGTTGCCGGCGACGGTCTGGCCGCCGATGGAATACGCGGAGCCGAGATAGTCGGTGCTGAAGCTGTATTGACGACCGAACGTCAGCGAGCCGACGTCGTTCTTCGAGATACCCACATAAGCCTGACGGCCGAATTCCGCGCCGCCCTGACCGAGCGTGCCCGTCCCGCTGTTGAAGCCGTTCTCCAACGTGAAGATCGCCTTGAGACCGCCGCCCAGGTCTTCGGCGCCACGCATGCCCCAACGGCTGGCCTGAGCCACGCCGTCGTCGTACTTCACGAGCGACTTGCCGGCGCGCGTCGTGCTGGTCGAGCTGTTGTTCACATAGCTGATGCCGGCGTCGATGATGCCGTACAGCGTCACGCTGCTCTGCGCATGAGCGGCCGTGGCGAGGGTGGCGAAAGCGGCGAGGGCGGCAGTAGCCAAAAGATTCTTCTTCAAAACATGCTCCGTGAGTTGGTTCGCGGTGTGTGGTCGCGCTGCGAGGGCAGCGCCTGTCGGCGGCGGGTCGCGCTCTGTCTGGCGCGTGGCGGCGACGGGCGCAAATGTAGCGATGACTGAAGAAAGAAATGTGACAGGGTTTACCTCGACCTCGCGTGTCTCGCCCGTGCAACGGGGCTGGCGCATCGCGCTCAGGTGTGCCAACGCGCGCACGCGTGACTGCGTGGCCGCGCTATGCTGGCGGTTCATCACCGCGAGCGCATGGACATGGACGAACAGGGAATCCGCGAACTGGAGGAACGGCTGAGACAGGCGATGATCGCGTCAGACGTGAAAGCGCTCGATGCGCTTCTCGCCGACGATCTGAGCTTCGTCGACGCAACCGGCAAGGTCTGGACGAAGGCCGACGACCTGAACGGGCATCGCTATGGCATGCAGCGCATCGACACGCTGAGCATCGAGGAGCAAAGCATCCGCGTGTACGGCGCGTTCGCGATCACGGTGACGCGCGTGGCGATATCCGGCACGTTCGGCGGCGCCCCGTTCACGGGCAGCCTGCGCTATACGCGGACGTGGGGCGAGACCGCAGGCGCCTGGCGCGTGGTCGCGGCGCAATGCGGTCTCATGGCTTTCTAGAAACTAGGAAACGCTCAGGCCGACAGCAGCGAGCCCGTGCGATACGCCTTCGCGCCCGCGATGCGCGCGACTTCCAGACCCGCCGTCGCGAAGCGCGTAATGTGCCGCGCGTACATGACGCCCGACGTGCTGCACTTGACCGTGGTCACCGTGTCGGTGAGCGGATCGACGATATCGGCGATGGCTTCGCCCGCGTCGATGAACGCGCCCACTTGCGCGCGAAACACGAGCACGCCCGACACGGGCGCGACGATCGGCTCCGCGCCTGCGAGCGGCGTCGCGGGGAACGCGAGCGCGGGCAGCGGCGCTTGCGGCGCATCGATCACGCCGCGGTGAATCAGGTAGTTGACGATTGCCTGCGCGTCCTTGTCCGCGAGTTCGTGCGACACGTCATGCTGGCTGCGCAATTCCACCGTCACGGAAATGCCGCCGTTCGGAATCGGGAAGCGATCGCCGTAACGCGCGCGCAGATCCGACCAGCAGAAGCTGTGAATCTCGTCGAACGGATTGCCGACCGAATTCAGCGCGAGCAGCGATGCCTTCGAGTCCAGATAACGCGCGAGCGGTTCCACTTCTTCCCAGATGTCCGGGTTCGTGTACAGATGCAGCGCGGCGTCCAGATCGCAGTGCAGGTCGAGCACCACGTCCGCGTCGTAGGACAGCTTTTGCAGCGCCAGGCGTTGCGATTCGAGCTCGGTGCGCGGCGTCTGTTCGTCGAGCGCCTCTTTCATCGCGGCGCGCACGGCGAGGCGGTTCGCATCCGCGTCGTCGGTCAGGCGCGCTTCCATGCGCGGCGCGATCAGCGCGGCGAGATCGTGGAAATTGCGGTTGAAGTTGTGACCGCTGTTGGTATCGAACCGGCCGAGCAGATTGCCGTGCAGGAATTGATTGAGGCCGATGGGATTCGGCACCGGCACGATCACCACTTCGCCGCGCAGCTTGCCGGCGGCTTCGAAAGCGGCGAGCTGGCGGCGCAGCTTCCACGCGACCAGCATGCCCGGGAGTTCGTCCGCGTGCAGCGACGACTGAATGTAGATCTTCTGTCCGTCACCCGGACCGTAATGGAAACTGGCGATGCTGCGTGAGGTGCCGAGCGTCGGCGAGATGAGCTGGTGAGTTCTGGTCTGCATAGTGTTCGCGCGCACGCGAGTGCGCGAGGTCTTGCCTCGATGGTTGCTGGACGGGCTGAGGCGCTCCGATGCGGGGCGAGTGGGGCGCCGCGGTGTCTCCGTCCGCCGGCGCCGCCTCAGACGTTCGATCTTAGCCGAAATCGGCGCGGCGGGCGGCCGGCTTGTCGGCACGGGCCGAACGGCGCGCAATGAAAAACGGGCTCCGCGGAGCCCGTTCGTCTGTTGGCTGCTTCCGGAGAATTAGCCGCCGTACACGTCGAAGTCGAAGTACTTCTTCTCGATCTTCTTGTACGTGCCGTCCTTGATGATGTCGGCGATCGCCTTGTCGATCTTCGTCTTCAGGTCGGTGTCTTCCTTGCGCAGACCGATACCGGCGCCATTGCCGAGAATCTTCTCGTCGACGATATCCTTGCCCGCGAAGTCGAAGCCCGCGCCGCGCGGCGTCTTCAGGAAGCCGATGTCGGCCTGCACCGCGTCTTGCAGCGCGGCGTCCAGACGGCCCGAGGTCAGGTCGGCGTAGACCTGGTCCTGGTTTTGGTACGGCGTGACGGTCACGCCCTTCGGCGCCCAATACGTCTTGGCGTAGGTTTCCTGAATCGTGCCCTGCTCGACGCCGACGTTCTTGCCCTTCAGGCTCTCAGCCGTCGGCAGGATGCCGCTGCCTTTCTTCGCGACGAGGCGCGTCGGCGTATTGAAGAGCTTGCTGGAGAAAGCGATCTGCTCGGCGCGTTGCGGCGTCATGGACATCGACGAGAGCACGCCGTCGAACTTCTTCGCCTTCAGCGCGGGGATCATGCCGTCGAAATCGTTCTCCACCCACACGCACTTGGCCTTCAGGCGCGCGCAGATTTCATTGCCGAGATCGATGTCGAAACCGACCAGCTTGCCATCCGAACCTTTGGATTCGAACGGGGGATAGCTTGCGTCGACGCCGAAGCGGATCGTCGAATAGTCCTTGGCATGGGCCGTGACGGCGGTGAACGACGTGACGGCGAGAAGGGACATCGACAAGGCGGCAAGCAGTTTCTTCACTGTTTTAACTCCAGAAGGTGGTCAGTTCGGCCCGGAAGGTCTCGTTCCGGTGCCGTCCGGCGAGGCGGGCGGTCGCCTGAAACAGGCCGGAAGGCGCGCATTCCGCGGATCGTGTCCGTGCAGAATCGGCAGAAGGTTACCAAGCCAAAATAGTTCGGAACCTAGTGAAACCCCGAATAGAGCTTTTCCTCCTTTCGGCATCCGCTTTCGAGCGCGCCGGCCGTCCCCGAACCCGCCGCGCCGCGAGGATGATCCATCCGGTTAAGATGCGGCCTTTGCTTTGCGCGCCTCGGAGTCGAACTCCGCGCATTGCCAGATAAAAGCCCGACATGAATCAGGAGACGATACCGATGCCCACTTCACCCGCGGCGACTTCTAGCCGCGCATCCGCCGATGCCGCGCCGCCCGCGCTGTCCGCCGGCATGATCTCCGCGCGCCTCGACCGGCTGCCCGCCACGCGCACGGTATGGACGCTCGTCGTGCTGCTGAGTCTCGGCTTCTTCTTCGAGCTTTACGACTTGCTGTATTCGGGCTATGTCGCGCCGGGCCTCGTGCGAAGCGGCATTCTGACGCCGACCACGAACGGCTTCTTCGGCATGACGGGCGTGGCGAGCTTCATCGCGTCGCTGTTCGCGGGGCTGTTTATCGGCACGGTCGCGTGCGGCTGGCTCGCCGACCGCTTCGGGCGTCGCGCGGTGTTCACGTATTCGCTGCTGTGGTACACGGCAGCCAACGTCGTGATGGCGTTTCAGGAGACCGCGACGGGCCTCAATTTCTGGCGCTTCATGGCGGGCGTGGGCATCGGCGTGGAACTCGTGACCATCGGCACGTATATCTCCGAACTCGCGCCGAAGCACATTCGCGGCCGCGCGTTCGCGTGCGAGCAGGCGGTGGGCTTCATGGCGGTGCCGGTGGTCGCGTTTCTCGCGTATTTGCTCGTGCCGCGCGCGCCGTTGCACATCGACGGCTGGCGGTGGGTCGTCGTGATCGGCGCGCATGGCGCGCTTTTCGTCTGGTGGATTCGCCGCCGCTTGCCCGAAAGCCCGCGCTGGCTCGCGCAGAAGGGGCGGCTGGACGAAGCCGACCGCGTGATGTCCGCGCTCGAAGCGCAGGTGCAACGCGAATACGGCAAGCCGCTGCCGCCGCCCGCCGAGCCGGAGCCGGTTCTGGACGCCGAGCGCGCGAAGGGCGGCTCGTTCGCCCGCATGTGGCGCCCGCCCTACGGCAAGCGCGCGACGATGATGATCATCTTCAACGTGTTTCAGACCGTCGGCTTCTACGGCTTCGCGAACTGGGTGCCGACGCTGCTCATCAAGCAGGGCATCACGGTGACGTCGAGCCTGATGTATTCGAGCATCATCGCGATCGCCGCGCCCATCGGCCCGATGATCGGCCTCGCGATTGCCGACAAGATCGAGCGCAAGACGGCCATCGTTGCGATGGCGGCGGCCAATATCGTCTGCGGGCTGCTATTCAGTCAGTCGTCGAATGCCGCGTTTCTGATTGCGATGGGCGTCGGACTCACGCTGTCCTCGAACATCATGTCGTACAGCTTTCACGCCTATCAGGCCGAGCTTTTTCCGACGAGCATCCGGGCGCGCGCGGTCGGCTTCGTCTATTCGTGGAGCCGATTCTCCGCGATCTTCACGTCGTTCATCATCGCGGGCGTGCTGAAGGGTTTCGGCACGACGGGCGTGTTCGTGTTCATCGCGGGCGCCATGCTGATCGTGATGGCGGCGATCGGGCTGATGGGGCCGAGAACGCGCGACATGGCGCTCGAGAAGATCTCGCATTGAGAGGCAACGGCGTGCCGATTGCTGCGTGTGGGCGTTCTGTATGCCAGAATCCGCAGAACGTTCCTTGTAGAAGCCAACAATTCGAATATGTCCGACACGCTCACCCCAGTCGAAGCAGATCATGCGATGCGCAACTGGATCTATCGATCCGAAGGCCGGATTCGGATCGGTTCCGAGCTGCACAAGCGCATGTTCTGCGAGATGCTGCTGACGACGCACAATCCTTATAAGCCTGCCGTCATCGAGTGGCCGAAGCTGGACCCGGCGGCGCTCAGGCGCGTCACGTCGCTGCCGATCTGGGATATCGCGGTGCAGACGGAAGGGCGCGCGTCGATTCGCGTGGCGACGTATGCGGCGAGCGTGTCCGACCCGCTGCTCAACGAAGCGCTGCGCATGAACGGCGGCGAAGAGGCGCGGCACAAGCTCGTGTTGTCGAAGCTGGTTGAGGCGTACGGCATCGAACTCGCGCCCGAGCCGCCGTATCCCGCGCCCGACGACGCCCTGCGCGCGTGGATGCTCACGGGCTACAGCGAGTGCATCGACAGTTTCTTCGCGTTCGGTCTCTTCGAGGCGGCGCGCCAGTCGGGCTATTTTCCGGAGGCACTCGTCGAGACGTTCGAGCCGGTGATACAGGAGGAGGCGCGGCACATCCTGTTCTTCGCGAACTGGGTGGCGTGGTATCGGCGCAGCTTGCCGTGGTATCGCAAGCCCGGCTTCCTGCTGAAGACCGCGGGCGTGTGGCTTACGCTGATCCGCGATCGCATTTCGCTCGCGCGCGGTTTCGACAAGAGCGGCGCGGCGCAGGACGCGAATTTCCCGGCGAATGTCGGGGATTCGGTGGCCGGGAACGTGTCGGTGGGCGCGTTGATCGATCTGTGTCTCGTCGAGAACGAGCGCCGCATGGCGGGCTACGACGCGCGCTTGCTGCGGCCGACCACCGTGCCGATGCTCGCGCGGCTGGCGCGGCGGTTCGTCAAGTAGCCGAGCTCGCTCCGGGTACTTTGGCCCGCTCCTCATACCGCCGCGACGCATCCTCCACGTCCTGCCTGAACCGTGCCAGCGCCGCGAGCTGCGCATCCGGCGGTTGCAGCGCGGCCCACAACACGTCCACCAGTTCATCCGCCGTCGTTTCGATCTGAGCCTGACTCAGGCGGCGCTTCGCCAGCGTCGCGTCCCACAGCACATGCTCCATCGGCCCGAAGACGAGCGAGCGCAACAGACGCAGCGACACGTCCGCGCGTATGTGCCCGAGCGCTTGCCCGCGCGCGAGCACGTCCATCAACGGCGCGGTGTAGCGGCGCTGCAATTCAGTAAGCGTATCCGACAGATCGTGCTGTTTCGTGCGGCCTTCCGACAGCACCAGCGAACATAAGCCGGTGCCGTTGACGAGCATCAGCCGCAAATGCGTCCGCACGATGAACGCGAACTGTTGCCGGATCGAGCCCTCGCGCGGCAGCCCGCTCTCGAACGCGTCGATGATCTCGTCGTACCAGTCCGCGATCACGCGCGCGCACAGCGCCCGCTTGCCGCTGAAGTAGCTGAAGACGGTCGCCTCCGAAATGCCCGCGCGCTGCGCGATTTCCGCCGTGGTTGCCGCGTCGTAGCCTTTTTCGGCGAAGACATCGCGGCCTGCTTGCAGGATGTCGCGCACGCGTTGCTGCGATTTGACGCCGGCAGGCGTGCGGCGGCCGGTTCCGGTGGATTGCGTGGACATGATCGTGCCGAAGAGTGTCGGGAACAAATGTGAGCGTAGCTCAAAACCCTATTGACGGCTACCCGATTTGAGCGTGAAATAAGCCACCATTCGGCTTGATGCCCGTTGTGAGCGAAACTCAAATTTGGGCATGCCAACCCTACTGCATATCGAGGAGACACCCATGAGCACCGTGCCGGGCCTGAACTTCGCGCTGGGCGAAGACATCGACATGTTGCGCGACACGCTCGTCAACTTCGCAGCGAAGGAGATTGCGCCGCGCGCCGCGGAAATCGACCGTACCGACCAGTTCCCGATGGACCTGTGGAAGAAGTTCGGCGATCTGGGCGTGCTCGGCATGACGGTCTCCGAAGAATACGGCGGCGCGAACATGGGCTACACCGCGCACATGGTCGCGATGGAGGAGATCTCGCGCGCGTCGGCGTCGGTGGGGCTGTCGTACGGCGCGCATTCGAATCTGTGCGTGAACCAGATTCATCGCAACGGCACGGAAGCGCAGAAGCGCAAATATCTGCCGAAGCTCGTATCCGGCGAGCATGTGGGCGCGCTGGCGATGAGCGAGCCGAACGCCGGGTCGGATGTGGTCAGCATGAAGCTGCGCGCCGACGAAAAGGGCGATCACTATGTGCTGAACGGCACGAAGATGTGGATCACCAACGGCCCGGACTGCGACACGCTCGTCGTGTATGCGAAGACGGACATCGAAGCGGGCGCGAGAGGCATTACGGCGTTCATCGTCGAGAAGGGCATGAAGGGCTTCTCCGTCGCGCAGAAGCTGGACAAGCTCGGCATGCGCGGCTCGCATACGGGCGAGCTCGTGTTTGAAAATGTCGAAGTGCCGAAAGAAAACATCCTCGGCGCGTTGAACGGCGGCGTGAAGGTGCTGATGAGCGGTCTCGACTATGAACGCGCCGTGCTCGCGGGCGGTCCGACCGGCATCATGCTCGCGTGCATGGATGCGGTGGTGCCGTATATCCACGATCGCAAGCAATTCGGGCAGGCCATCGGCGAATTTCAGCTGATTCAGGGCAAGGTCGCGGACCTTTATACGACGCTGCAAGCGTGCCGTGCGTATCTGTATGCGGTGGGCCGCCAGCTCGATACGCTCGGCTCCGGCCACGTGCGCGACGTGCGTAAGGACTGCGCAGGCGTCATTCTTTATACCGCCGAGAAAGCGACGTGGATGGCCGGCGAAGCAATCCAGATTCTCGGCGGCAACGGCTATATCAACGAATATCCGGTCGGGCGTCTCTGGCGCGATGCCAAGCTCTATGAAATCGGCGCGGGCACGAGCGAGATCCGCCGCATGCTGATCGGGCGCGAACTGTTCGCAGAGACGGCATAAGGGCGCGCGTCATGACCATCATCGAATCGAAGCTGAATCCGCGCAGCGAGGAATTTCGCACCAACGCGGCCGCGCTCGAAGCACTCGTCGCGGACCTGAAAGAGAAGGTCGCGAAGATCGCGGAAGGCGGCGGTCAGGCGGCGCGCGACCGTCATCTGTCGCGCAACAAGCTGCTGCCGCGCGATCGCATCGCGCAGTTGCTCGATCCCGGCACGCCGTTTCTCGAACTCTCGCCGCTCGCGGCGTACGGCATGTACAACGACGAAGCGCCGGGCGCGGGCATCATCACCGGTATCGGGCGCATTGCGGGGCAGGAGTGCGTGATCGTCTGCAACGACGCGACCGTGAAAGGCGGCACGTACTATCCGGTCACGGTGAAAAAGCATCTGCGCGCGCAGGAAATCGCGGAGCAGAATCGCTTGCCGTGCGTGTATCTCGTCGATTCGGGCGGCGCGAACCTGCCGAATCAGGACGACGTCTTCCCCGATCGCGATCACTTCGGCCGCATCTTCTATAACCAGGCGAACATGTCGGCGCAGGGCATCGCGCAGATCGCGGTCGTCATGGGATCGTGCACGGCGGGCGGCGCGTATGTGCCCGCGATGAGCGATGAATCGATCATCGTGAAAGATCAGGGCACGATCTTCCTGGGCGGTCCGCCGCTTGTCAAAGCAGCAACGGGCGAGGAAGTCAGCGCGGAAGACCTGGGCGGCGGCGATGTTCACACGCGGCTCTCGGGCGTCGTCGATCATCTGGCGCAGAACGACGCGCACGCGCTCGGCATCGCGCGCAGCATCGTCGGCAATCTCAATCGCGTGAAAGCGCCGACGCTCGCGCTCAAGGAACCGCTGCCGCCGCGTTATGAGCCGGAGAGCGTGTACGGCGTGATTCCGGTCGATACGCGTAAGCCCTTCGATGTGCGCGAAGTGATCGCGCGCATCGTCGACGATTCCGCATTCGATGAATTCAAAGCGCGTTACGGGACCACGCTCGTTTGCGGCTTCGCGCATATCTGGGGGCATCCGGTCGGTATCGTCGCGAACAACGGCATTCTATTCAGCGAATCCGCGTTGAAGGGCGCGCACTTTATCGAACTATGCTGCCAGCGCAAGATTCCGCTCGTCTTCTTGCAGAACATCACGGGCTTCATGGTCGGGCGCAAGTACGAGAACGAAGGCATCGCGCGTAACGGCGCGAAGATGGTCACGGCGGTGGCAACGGCAAAGGTGCCGAAGTTCACGGTCATCATCGGCGGCTCGTTCGGCGCGGGCAATTACGGCATGTGCGGCCGCGCGTATTCGCCGCGTTTCCTGTGGATGTGGCCGAACGCGCGCATCTCGGTGATGGGCGGCGAGCAGGCCGCGTCGGTGCTGGCGACCGTGCGGCGCGACGGCATCGAGAAGAAGGGCGGCACGTGGTCGAAGGAAGACGAGGAAGCGTTCAAGGCGCCGATTCGCGAGCAGTACGAGGTGCAAGGCCATCCGTACTATGCGAGCGCGCGTTTGTGGGACGACGGCGTGATCGATCCGGCGCAAACCCGCGACGTGCTCGGCCTCGGACTCGCGGCGACGATGAACGCGCCTATCGAAGACACGCGCTTCGGCGTGTTCCGCATGTAACCGGATGTGATGCCCATGTTCAACAAGATACTGATTGCGAACCGCGGCGAAATTGCATGCCGCGTGGCGGCGACGGCCAGGCGCCTGAATGTGGCGAGCGTCGCCGTGTATTCGGATGCGGACGCGAAAGCCAAGCACGTCGATGTCTGCGATGAAGCGGTGCGCGTCGGCGGATCGGCTGCGTCGGAGAGCTATTTGCGCATCGAGCGCATTGTCGAAGCCGCGAAAGCGACCGGCGCGCAGGCCGTTCATCCCGGCTACGGCTTTCTTTCGGAGAACGAAGAATTTGCCAATGCCTGCGAACAGGCGGGCATCGTGTTCATCGGACCGCCTGTGGAAGCGATTCGCGCGATGGGTTCGAAAGCCGCGGCGAAGGCGCTGATGCAATCGGCATCGGTGCCGCTCGTGCCCGGCTATCACGGCGACGATCAGGACGCGGCGCTGCTGCAACGCGAAGCGGACCGCATCGGTTATCCGGTGCTGCTGAAGGCGAGCGCGGGCGGCGGCGGCAAAGGCATGCGCGTGGTGGAGCGCAGCGAAGACTTCATGCAGGCGCTCGCGTCGTGCAAGCGCGAGGCGGCGTCGAGCTTCGGCAACGATCGCGTGCTGATCGAGAAGTATCTGCTGCGCCCGCGACACGTCGAAGTGCAGGTCTTCGCGGACACGCACGGCAACGCGGTGTATCTGTTCGATCGCGATTGCTCGGTGCAGCGGCGTCATCAAAAGGTGCTGGAAGAAGCGCCCGCGCCCGGCCTCTCCGATGAAACGCGCCGCGCGATGGGCGAAGCCGCCGTTGCCGCTGCGCGCGCCGTGAATTACGTCGGCGCGGGCACGGTCGAGTTCATCATGACGCAGGACGGCCAGTTTTATTTCATGGAGATGAACACGCGGCTGCAAGTCGAGCATCCGGTGACGGAAATGGTGACGGGGCTCGATCTCGTCGAATGGCAATTGCGCGTGGCGGCGGGCGAGCCGCTGCCGCTGAAGCAGGACGAGTTGCGCGTGAACGGTCACGCAATCGAAGCGCGCATCTACGCCGAGAATCCGTCGCGCGGCTTCTTGCCGTCGACGGGCACGCTCAAGCATCTGGCGCTGCCGGAAGCGGTCGAATTCACGCTCGATGGCAACGTGCGCATCGACAGCGGCGTGCGCGAAGGCGACGCCATCACGCCGTTCTACGACCCGATGATCGCGAAGCTGATCGTGCATGGCCGCGACCGCCGCGATGCGCTCGCTCGCATGGCGCGCGCGCTCGCGCAGTGCGAGATCGTCGGATTGCAGACGAACGTCGAGTTCCTGCAACGGATCGTGAAGAGCGAGCCGTTCTCGCAAGGCGAACTGGATACGGGTCTCATCGAGCGTCATCGCGATGCGCTCTTTGCGCCGTCGCCGGTATCGCGCGGCAAGGCGCTCGCGCTTGCGTGCGCCGCGTTGCTCACGCGCGAGGGCGGCGAAGCGCACGGCCATTCGCCGTGGGACGCGCTTTCGCACTGGCGCATGGCGGGAGGCTACAGTCAGGACCTGAACTGGCGCGCGGTCGACACGGACGAGGCGCTGAAGGTCGTCTTCACGAAAGATCGTGAAAAGCGCCTGCAATGGGACGAGAAAACCGCGCGCTTCGACTGGTCGCATCGCGGAGAAACGTCGTTCACGGTTCAACTCGACGATGCGCTCATCAAAGGTCACGTCTTCACGGACGGCGACACGTTCCACGTCTTCTACGAAGGCGCGGCGTTCGCGTTCGAATGGCAGAACCTGATGGCGCACGCAGGCGATGCCGAGCACGAAGGGCGTCTGACCGCGCCGATGCCGGGCAAGGTGATTGCCGTGTTGGTGGAAGCGGGCGCGTCGGTGGAGAAAGGCGCGCCGCTGATCGTCATGGAAGCGATGAAGATGGAGCACACCATCGTCGCGCCGACGGCGGGCAAGATCGGAGAGATTCTCTTCGATGTCGGCGATCAGGTCGCCGACGGCTCGCAACTGCTTGTGCTGGAAGCGCAGCCGGCCTAGCGCTTCTTCTTCGGCGGGCGGCCGAGCAGCGTTTCTTCGCTCTCCGCCCGCACGAGTATCTCGACGCGCCGGTTCATCGCGCGGCCTTGCGGCGTGTCGTTGCTGGCGATGGGCCGCAGATACGCCATGCCTTTGGTCGTGAGGCGCTCGGCCGGCACGCCCCGCGCGATCAACGCGCGCGCGACCGCTTCAGCGCGCGCCTGCGAAAGCGTCTTGTTATAGGCGAGCGTGCCGTCGTTATCCGTGTGGCCTTCGATCAGCACGGGCCGCATGCTGCGCTTGAGCACCGTTGCCGCGCGGTCCAGCGCCGGCAGACTGCCGCGGCGAATCTCCGCTTCGTCGGTATCGAAAAGCGCGACTTCGGGAAGCCGCATCTCCACGCCGCCGTTCACCTGCTGCATCGAGATGCCGTACTGCGCATTCAGACGCTCTTCCGTCGAGCGGTCCAGCTTGGTCCCGCAGCCCGTCAACAACGCGAGCGACGCGCATGCTGCTACCGCCAGTAAGCCTTTGCCGACCATTCCGAGTTTCCTGCGTTAATGCCCGAGCCGCGATTATAGGGACGACTGAGCACAGTTTTGTAAAGAACGTTGCATCAATCGTTGCTGCGAAGTGGAACGAATCGTGCGGCTACAATGCACCCGGCTCTATCGCTTTCGCTTGTCGTCGATTCCCTCAGAGGCTCCCTTTCATGGCGATTTCATCGCGCACCGAGACCACGCCCAACGCGGCGGAAGCGGCCGAGCGCACGCGCAGGATGCAGCGCGCGGCATCGGCGGTGCTCTATACCGTTCTCGTGCTGGTTGCGGCTTATACCGCGCGCACCTTCATTCCCGCAGTCGTCTGGGCCGTCGTGATCGCCATTGCGTTGTGGCCGGCGTTCGGCTGGCTGGAGCGGCGTCCGATCTTCCGGCAGCGTCAAACGCTGCTCGCAGTGCTCCTGACCCTCGCGGTCGGCTTGCTCTTCGTGGTGCCGTTCGCCGTCGTTGCGGCGCAGACCGCGGACGAAGCGCACGACATGCTGCAATGGTTCCATGAGATTCTGCGCACCGGCATTCCGATGCCCGCATTTATAGAGCGACTGCCGACCGGCGGGCAGCAGATCGCGCACTGGTGGCAGGCCAATCTTGCGACGCCGCTCGAATCGTCGCCGGCCGTCAAGAACCTGCACAGCGCGACGTTCGTGGCGATGACGCGGCATTTCGGCAGCCGCGTCGTGCATGGCCTCGTGATCTTCGGCTTCATGCTGATGACGCTCTTCTTCATCTTTCAGGCGGGCGCGAAGCTCGGCAGGCAACTGATCGCGGGCTCGCGGCGCGCGCTCGGCGCGGACGGCGCGGCGCTGTTGCAGCGCATGGCCGATTCGGTGCGCAGCACGGTCGTCGGACTGGTCGTCGTGGGATTGGGTGAGGGCGCGTTGCTCGGCATTGCCTACGCCGTGACGGGCGTGCCGCACGCGACGCTACTCGGCATGCTGACTGCGGTCGCCGCGATGCTGCCGTTCTGCGCGCCGATCGTCTTTCTCGGCTCCGCGCTGTGGCTGCTGGCCCAAGGCTCGATGATCGCGGCGGCGGGCGTGGCGATCTTCGGGCTCGTCGTGGTGTTCGTCTCGGAGCACTTCGTGCGGCCGGTGCTGATCGGCGGTTCGACGCGCCTGCCGTTTCTGCTCGTGCTGTTCGGCATTCTGGGCGGCGCGGAGACGTTCGGGCTGCTCGGGCTCTTCATCGGTCCGGCGCTGATGACGATTCTCGTCGTGCTGTGGACCGACTGGGTTCGCGCCTGACGCGTGCGTTCGGTCAGTCGCCGCGTTCCTGCACGCACACCCACGGCGACACGACCACGGCCCACAACTCGGGATCGCGCGCCGCAAGATCGGCGGCCGTTTCGACCTGCACGCGCTCGACGAGCCCCGCCGAAAGCCATTGCGTGACCTGCTGCGTGTCGTCGCTGGCGACGGCTTCGGCCACGCTGACGAGATCGAGATCGCGCTTCACCCAGATCAGCACGCCCTTCGCGAAGAAGCGTTCGAGTTCCGACCAGCCGATCTGCGCGGTTTCGGCGAGGAGCTTCACATAGAGCGGGCTGGGATTGGCGGCGTCGGTCATGGCGGGAATGCGATAAAAACGAAAGGCGTCCGACACTATAGCGCAGTGCCGGACGCCTTCTTTGCCGCGTTGCGCGACGAGCAGCGATTACAGATCGAAGAACACCGTCTCGTTCGGTCCGCGCAGATAGATGTCGAAGCGGTAGATGGTCGAGGACGTGCCCGGCTCGCGCTTCGCGATGAGCGTGTGGCGGCGCTCGGCCGGCACGCTTTGCAGCACGGTGTCCTTGGCGTTCGCTTCGGTTTCGTCGTCGAAATAGATGCGCGTGTACGAATGCAGCAGCATGCCGCGCATCAACAGGATCACGTCGAGGTGCGGCGCGGAATCGTCGTCGGTCGCGCCGGGCTTCACCGTATCGACGATAAAGCGCAACTTCGGGTCCGTGCCCGTGCCGACGCGCGCGAAGCCGCGAAAGCCCGACGCGCGCGCTTCTTCCACGCTCTGCACGTAGCGGCCGTTCGCATCGGCCTGCGCGACTTCGATCAGCGCGTCGCCGATCGGCTTGCCTTCCGCGTCGAACACGTTGCCGACCACGGCGATGTGCTCGCCCGGCACTTCGCGGTCCGCCGCCGAAGCGGTGAACAGGCTCTTGAGGTCGAAGTTGTACTGCTCCGGCACGAGGCCGTACGCGAAATACGGTCCGACGGTCTGGGAGGGCGTTTGCTTGAGGGTCGTCATGATCACTCCGTCGGGGTCTCGTCCGGGCCGCGCAGCACGATGTCGAATTCGTAGCCGAGCGCGTAGTTTTCTTGCGTCGTGTCGATGGAGAAGCGCGAAACCAGCCGATGCCGCGCATGCTCCGGAATGCCCTGGAAAATCGGATCGAGTTCGAGCAGCGGATCGCCGGGGAAGTACATCTGGGTGACGAGGCGCGAGCCGAAGTATTCGCCGAAGAGCGAGAAGTGAATGTGATTCGGCCGCCATGCGTTCGGATGGTTGCCCCACGGATACGCGCCCGGCTTGATGGTCATGAAGCGGTAGCGGCCCTGATCGTCGGTCAGGCAGCGGCCCGCGCCGAGGAAGTTCGGGTCGAGCGGGGCGTCATGCTGATCCGCCTTGTGCACGTAGCGCCCGGCGGCATTCGCCTGCCACACTTCGACGAGCGTGTTGCGCACGGGGCGACCGCCTTCGTCGAGCACGCGGCCAGTCACGATGATGCGCTCGCCGAGCGGCGCGCCGTTCTTCGCCGCATTGCGGGTGAGGTCGTTGTCGTACATGCCGAGATCGTCCGCGCCGTACACGGGCACGCGGCGGTTGCGCAGGTTCTCCTTGAGCGGGATGAGCGGCAGCGAAGGACTGCGCGACACCGACGACCGGTAGCCCGGCGACAGGTAGGGCGGATGCGATTCCCAGTCGCGCGGCGTGAGAATGGGGGACGTCATGTCACTGTCTCCTGATGTTGTGACGTGAATAGGATATTTCTGGCGACTACTTTAACGAACACGCCGAGTTATGGAAAATGACGTTTTATGCGGCGAACCATAACGGCTCTTCATGGATACGGACTTCACCAACACGCGCGTCAAGTTCCGACACTTGCAGTGCTTCCTGGCCGTGACGCAACTCGGCAGCGTGCAGCGCGCGGCCGATAGCCTGTCGATCACGCAGCCGGCCGTGTCGAAAACGATCGGCGAACTCGAATCCATTCTAGGCGTGCGGCTCTTCGAACGCGGACGGCGCGGCGCGGTGCCCACGCGCGAGGGGCGGCTCTTCGCGCCGCACGCGAGCGCGTGCGTCGCAACGCTGCGCGAGGGCGTCGACATGCTGCTGCGGGAGCGCGGGGACGTGCCGGGCGCCGTGTCGATCGGCGCGCTGCCGACGGTCGCGAACGTACTGCTGCCGCCCGCGTTCGCGGCCTTCCGGCAGCAATGGCCGGCGGTCTCGCTGAGCGTGCAGACGGATTCCAACGCGCCGCTGCTCGACCGTCTGAAGGCCGGCGAAGTCGATCTGGTGGTCGGGCGGCTGTCGGAACCGGAGGCCATGCACGGGCTGTCGTTCGAGCAGATTTATCGCGAGCCGCTCGCGGTGGCGGTGCGGCGCGATCATCCGCTCGCGTTCGAAACGCCGCTCACGCCGGCGCTGCTCACGCGCTTCGCCATTGTCGTGCCGCCGTTCGGCACGCTCATCCGGCAGTCCGCCGAGAGCATGCTGACCGCGTTCGGCGCGCATGCGCTCACGGCGCTCGTCGAAACGCTGTCGGTTTCGCTCGGACGCTCGCTCGCGCTTCATAACGACGCGGTGTGGTTCGTGCCTGCCGGCGCGGTCGAGCACGACATCGCGCTCGGGCTGCTCGTCGCGTTGCCGATGCCGTTCGCCGGCACCGACGAGCCCATCGGGCTCATTCGCCGCAACGACGCCGCGCGCACGGCGGTGGAGGAATCGCTCGTGGATGCCATCCGCGAGGCGGGACGCTCGCGCGCAGCGAGCAAATGACCGACGCCCGCGCGCGGCCCGCTGTTTGCTCAGGCAGCATTTACCGCGCAAATTTCGCGGGAACAAAATACTATGACGAAAGGGCGGACATGGCGTGCTCGCGGCATCGAAAGCAAACGTTCACGGTCAACCACCCGCTGCCGCTCGGCCCTCGTTCCCGCCTCCAACCCGTGCCCGCACCGTTCGCACCATGAAGACCGTACTTCTCGTCGACGACGACCCCAACACCATCGAAGCCTGGACTCTTTGCATGCAGGGCGAGGATTGCACTGTTCTCAGCGCGTTCGACGGCAACCGGGCGTTATCGATCCTCGGCGAGCAGGCGGTGGACATCGTCGTGTCGGACTGGATGATGCCGGGCTTAGGCGGCGCGCTGCTTTGCCAGACGATGAAAAACGACGCGTCGCTCGCGCACATTCCGTTTCTGATGATCTCGGGGCATCCAAACCCGCCGGCGTTCGTCAGCTACGACGGCTATCTGCGCAAGCCGGTGGATACGGAAACGCTGCTCTCGGCGGTGAATCGGCTGTGCGCCGCGAAGAAACGCCCGCTCTACTAACGCAGTTCGGCGAGCGCCTCGTCCATCTGGTGCTGCGCGAGCCGGTTCAACTCCTGCGGAATCTCGCAATCCAGCGGCAGCGGCGGCGTGACGATCACGCGAATGTGCCCGCCGCGGTCCGGCCAGCCTTTGGCGGGCCACACCTTCCCGGCGTCGTGCACGACCGGCACCACGGGCACTTTCGTCGCGCAGGCGAGCCGCACGCCGCCCGAGGCGAGCTTGAGCGGCGCATCATGGGCAACGCGCGTGCCTTCCGGAAAAATGACGACGGCATCGCCCTTTTTCAGCCGCGCCGCGCATTCCCGCGTGACCGCCTGATGCGCCTGCCGGATCGAGCCGCGATCGAGGCTCACCATGTCGAGTCCGCGCAAGACCCAGCCGAAGAACGGAATCTTCATCAGTTCCCGTTTGAAGACGAAGCTGATGCGGCGCGGAAAGAGCGCCATGAACGCGAGCGTCTCCCACGTCGATTCGTGCCGGCTCAGGATGATGAACGGTCCTTCCGGTAGATGCTCCAGCCCTTCCACCGAGCAGGTCACGCCGGCGATGACGCGCATCATCGCGACCATGGCGCGGCACCAGAGCTTCGCGAGCCAGTAGCGCCCGTTTCGGCCGACGAACGGGAAGAGCGGCAGGATCAGGATCGACCAGAGCGTGCCGCTGCCGAGCAGATAGGTAGCGAATAGCCACTTGACGAGAGTGCGGCGCATCGGGCGTGGGAAGCTATCGGATTGAAGGAAGGCGATAAGGGCAGAAGCATAGCGTATCGCTCTTTCGGGAGCTTTCATGCGCGGCTCGCGTCCGAATGCAACAATGGTCGCCGTTCAACACTTTCGGGAAAGACGCGATGGATGCAGTGCCGGTGAATTTCGACGAGGGCATGCTCGACGTCGGCGACGGACATTCGATCTACTGGCGCGCGCAGGGCCCGCGCGATGCGCCCGCGCTGCTCGTCGTGCACGGCGGCCCCGGCGGCGCGATGAACGTGAAGTGGGCGGAAGTGCTCGGCGCTCACGCGTGGCGCGTCGTGTTCTTCGACCAGCGCGGCTGTGGCAAGTCGACGCCTTTCGGCAAGCTCGAACACAACGGCCTCGACGCGCTCGTCGGCGACATGGAAAAGCTGCGCGTCGCGCTCGGCATCGAGCGATGGGCGCTTTTCGGCGGTTCGTGGGGCACGACGCTCGGACTCGCGTACGGCGTCGCGCATCCGGAACGTTGTACGGGCTTCCTGCTGCGCGGCGTGTTCCTCGCGCGCCAGGAGGATATTGACTGGTTCCTGTGGGACGTGCGTCGCGTGTTTCCGGACGCGCACCGCGCGTTTCTCGACGCGATCGAAGCCGCCTGCGGCCAGCGCCCGGCGAACGCGCAGGAGATTCTGACGCTGACGGAGGCGCCGCTCGCGCGCTTCGACGAGGCGGGCGCCCGGCTCGCGCGAGCGTGGACGCTGTATGAGACGACGCTATCGGTCGTCAACAAGCCGGCCACGGAACCCGCCGACGAGGACAAGCGGCCGAGCGCCGAGGCCAACGCCGCTGCGGTCTCGATGGCGCTGCTCGAGCGTCATTACATGGCGGAGGAATTGCCGCCGACGCCGCTGTTGCCGCGCGTCGCGCGCATCGCGCATCTGCCGTGCCGAATCGTTCACGGGCGCTTCGACATGGTTTGTCCGGCGGATCAGGCGGTGGCGCTCGCGGCGCAGTGGCCGGGCGCGGAACTGGCCGTCGTGAGCGGCGCGGGGCACTGGACGTTCGAGCCGGGCAACGTGGCGGCGCTGCGGGCGGGCGCGGCGGCGCTTGCGGAGGCGGTTCGAGGTGTGTGAGGGGGCGGGCGTCTGCGACGATTGCGCGGCTGTCATCACCGGCCCGTGAACGCGCGCAGGCGAGTAAGCGAAGCAGCGGCGTGCGCTCGCCGGCCGAGGGTACTCTTGTGGCGAAGTCCCGCTCGCCGCAAACGTCGACGCGGCCTGTAATCAGCGCAGGCGACTGATCGAAGCAGCGACGTGCGCGCGGTGTCGGTGAGTGGTCGCCAGGTCGAGAGTTGCGCTTGCGACGATGGCGAGCGCGGCCCGTCATCCGCCCGCAAGCGTGGCTGGGCGAGCAATCGACGCGGGGGCGTCCGCGCGGCTTCGCCAGCGCTAGTCAGTCGAGGGTGACTCTTCTGACGATGGCGGGAGAGGCCCGTCACCTGCCTGCCGGCGTGTGCGGACGAGCGATCGGGCAGCGGCGTGCGCGCGATTTCGGCGAGCGCTGGCCAGCCGAGCGTCGCGCTTACGACGATCGCGAGCCCGGACGAGCCATCAAGGCAACGGCGTGCGCGCCGCTTCCGCGAGCCGACGCCAGTCCAGATCGACGCCCGCGACGATGGTCCGCTCGCCGCGCCGCGTCGCGATAGCGAGCGTCACGCACAGCGACGTGCCCGTCACGGAGAGATACGGCGCCGACGTAATGACCTGCTGCGGTTGCGCGCAGGCATCGACGAAATACGAGCGATTGTCCCAGCGGCCGCGCGACGGATCCGAAATCGGCGCAAAACGCTCGCTGCGCCGCTTCGCGCAGACGCCGGGCAGCGCGGGCATGAACTCGCGGCCGGCTTCGTCGAGAAAGAAACAGCTCACGGTGCTCGGCAGCGCCAGAATCTCGGCGCACGCCGACTCGCCGCTCGCGCCACCCGCGAGGCGTCGCGCCGCCTGCGCGAGCCCGGCGCGATACGGCATCAGCAACAGGTCGCGCGTCAGGCGCTCGGTGCGGCGTGTCTGCGCGAGCGTGTCGAATGCCTCTTCGATCAACGCGGTGGCCGCGCCGCCCGGCATCAGCCCTTCGCTGGGCTTGCCGAGGAGATAGCCCTGCACGAAATCGACGTTGGCACGCGCGGCGAGCAGCAGATCCTCGCGCGTCTCGATGCCTTCCGCCACCACGAACATGCCCGACTGATGCAGCAGATCGACGAGCTTCGGCAGCACCCAGTCGCTCAGATGTGCGCGCTTCTGCGCGTTTTGCACGCGGATGAGACTGCGATCGAGCTTGACGATGTCCGGGCGCATCGTCAGCAGCCGGTCGACGTTAGAGTGCCCCGCGCCGAAGTCATCGACGGCGACGAGAAAGCCTTCCGCGCGAAACGCCCGCGTCGCGCCGGCAATGCGTTCGACGTCGATGCCGCCCGACTCCAGCACTTCGATAACCAGCTGCTCGGGCGCGAGGCCGGCATCGCGCGTGCGCTGCGCGAATTCGCGCGCATAGCCCGCATCGGTGAAGGTCGCCGGGTTCATGTTGACGAAGAGCCACTGGGCGCTCGGCAAGAAGCCGGCGGCGCTGCGCAGATGCGTGAGATGGCTCAGGCGGTCCAGCTCGACGACCTTGCCCGACACGATCGCGCGGCCGAAGAGATCGAACGGACCGATCAGCGGTTCATCGTCGCTCGTGTCTTTCTTGCCCCGCAGTAGCGCCTCATAGCCGATTTCGCGTTGATGCGAAAGGCTGAAGATGGGCTGGACGTGCGTCGAGAGCGTGATGCCGTCGACGACTTCGGCGCGCCGCATCAGTCTTCCACCCGTTCGCGCGAGGCGCGGCAGGCGCGCGCCGGCCAACGGTCGTCAGGCAGAGCAGACGAGGGCGCGCACGGGTCGGCGGACAGAGCGGAGAACGGCAGCACGGCGGCGATACGAAACTTCGAATGGGATGCCCACGTTATCGGCGTGCCCGACACGAACTTGAGCGCGCCGCCGGATTTGCCGGTGCACGTCCCGCGACCTATCTTTGATGATGCGGTGATACGATCGCGCTGCAACTACCTGGCGCGCGGCTCGTCGAACGCTGCATTCGAACTTCAAGAGAGACATCGATGGCGCAACAGAAAACCAATCCGAAACTCGAGCAGGCGCTGACGCGCGGCGATCTGGCGATCCGTCAGGCCAACTCGGGCCGCGCCACCGCGGTGCTGCGCGCGCTCGGCAAGATGATCGTCGAGGCATCGGCGACCATCGGCGTCGAGGCGCACGTCGTCATCCACGATGGCGACAAGATCTACGATCCCGCCGACGGCGTCTGGCCGCAGCAATTGCTCGTCTCGCTCGACGGCCCCGTCGAAGAGAACGATCCGGACGAAATCCGCACCGTCACGCTGCTCGCCGACACGCCGGGCACGGTGTTCCGGTGCGAATGGCAGCGGGCAGACGGCAATCTCGGGCGACAGGAAGGCCGGCCGCTCGCGATGGTCGCTTTCATTACAGACGTCGATATTCCCTGGCTCGACGAAGAAGACTAAAGCGGGCTCTGCCTGCACGGCAAACGCGGATAGCGGCTGCGGCTGCATCCGCGTTTTTCTTTTGACGGCGCTTGCCAGTGGCAAATACGACACGCAAACGTTTCCGTCAGTGGTTTTCTATTTTGCAGGCGCTTAAGAGTCATGTCTTATTTCTGCATTGACAGCTATTCTTCGAATTGCCTCTCGCGCGGGGTTTTGTCTCTGGCTTGCCCTCGTTTCGGTTCACCATTTTCGTGCACGATTATTCCCGTACGGCAGATGCTTATTCGATCGTCGAAGCCTACCGGTTGATAATTCGTTTTAGAAGTTTTCCTCCACCGACGTTGCCCGAAAGTTGCTCCTGAACAGCGGCAAGCGCGCACCCCGTTATTTGACTTCGTGAGAGGCTCGACACGCCGCATTGAGGGTCCTACCTACCATCAGCCCTCATGACGCGGCACATCCTAATCGCCGAGAAAAAATGGGGTTTAACAAATGGAACGTCTGGATCTTGCCAATCACGCCGCCGTCAACCAAGCGAATCAATTCGACAGCGCACTTCGCCCGACGCTTACGGTCGTGCCCTCGCTTCAGAAAACCGAGCGCATGCCGTTTACTATTCGTATCGTCCGCGACGATGACGGGCTGCAAAAAGCCGTAAGCATCCGACGTTCTGCGTATGGGCGGCATTTGCCGGAATTCGCCGAGAAAATGGCGGTTGAGCGTTCAGACCGCGATCCCGGCACGGCTGTGCTGCTCGCGGAGTCGAAACTCGACGGCGCGCCGCTCGGCACCATGCGCATTCAAACCAATGCGTATGGCCCGCTCGCAGTCGAGCAGTCGATCACGTTGCCGGATCATCTCGCGACGAGCCGCCTCGCCGAAGCGACGCGGCTCGGAGTCGCGGGCGGCATGGTCGGCCGTGTCGTGAAAGTGGCGCTGTGCAAGGCGTTGTGGATGTTCTGCGAATTGCACGACATCGACTGGATGGTGATTACCGCGCGCGCGCCGCTCGACCGTGAATACGAGGCAATGTTGTTCAGAGATGTTTTCGGTGCGAATGAATATCTGCCGATGTCGCATGTCGGTGGGTTACCGCACCGAGTCTTGGCGAAAGAAGTGGCTGTCGCGCGGCAGCGTTGGGAAGAAGCGCGTCATCCATTGTTCAACTATATGGTGAACACGCATCATCCGGACATCGATCTGCAATCTGTCGATTTATCTTTTGATTGGGAAACGGTAGGATGCCCGGAGGCGCCGTTGATGGCTTATGGCCGTTAATGGCACCGCCGTTTTTTCAGGGATGCACCAACGAAGGTAAAAAGTAATTAACCGGACCCCGGCGCGGTCCGGTTGGCCAAAAAGGCAGCGGTGACGGCGTGCCGTCCCGCTGTTCGCCAATACCGGCGCGACGGGGCGCTGGCGGCGTGAACGGGGGTTGTCCAGGTATGGCGTCGGTTATTCCAGCTTCCTTATCGAGATTCAAACGAAGCGGCTCGTGGATCGACGACGCGCTGTACGCCGTCGCCGTCTACGCGGTGCCGTTTCTCATTGCGATCGGCACCATCGCCACGCTTTATTTTCTGCCGCGCCAGTACGAATCGCGCGGCGCCATTGCGCTGCCACTGCGCGTCGTGGCGGACGAAGGCGAGCAGTTGCGACCCGCCGAGGCGCTCGCTGCGCTGAGCGCCGCCGCGCCCGTTCAACGTTACAGCACCCATCTTTCCGAAAAGCCCGTCTGGTTCATGTTCACTGCGCCGCCAATGGGCGGCGAGTTGACGACCACGGTGGAATTGCCTTCGCGTCATGCGCAAACGCTTGCCTGCTGGGACGCAGCGACCTTGCTCCCGCTCGGCCGAGCCGACCGCGATTCAGCGAGCGGGTCGATGCATCCGGTGAAGGCCGGCTTCTTCATTCAGGCGGGGCGCCTCACGCAACCCGAGACGATCCTTTGCCGCGGCACGTACTCCGGTCCGGCCCAGATCAACGCGCTCGCGTGGAACTGGCAGGGCCTGCGCAGTTCCGCGCTCGACTTTCAGGAAAGCTCCGGTCTCATCGCGGGCGGCCTTCTGACGCTCGCCGTCTTCGTTTTCGTCACGGCGCTCATCAACCGCGAGTGGACGTACGTCATCTTCGCGGTATGGCTCGTCGGCAATCTCCGTCTGTGCGCGAACGCGATGGGCTGGGACATGCAGTGGCTCGGCCGCGTGCTGCCGTCGGAATTCATGATGCCGCTGCGGCAGATCACCTTCGCCGCCTACTATCTGCTCACCGCCGCGCTCTTTGCGCAGTTGTTCCGTCGCGAGCTACGCGTGGTCGGTTATCGGTGGCTGCTGCGGGTCATTCAGTACGTGGGCATCGTGCTGCTCGTCGCGGCGCTGGCGTTGCCTTATTCGCTGTTCATCCCGACGCTGTGGGTCATCGCGGGATTCGGCATCTGCGTGCTGGTCTTCTTCCTCGTGCGCCTCGTGTGGATGGCGCGTTCGCGGACCGTGCTGTGGTACGTGGCGTCGCTTGCCATCGTGCTGTTCGCGACCTTCTCGGAGGTGCTCGGGGCCGCGTTCGGCGTGAAGCTACTCCTGAGCGGCGTCAACACGGTCATGGCCGCGCTGTCGTCGAGCATGATGGCCGCGTTCGCCATTGCCGAGCAGATGCGCGCCGAGCGCGACGTCCGCCGGCAGGCGCAGATGGAATTGCGCAATACCTATGAAGTCACGCCCATCGGGCTCTTCACGCTCGACGAGAAAGGTCACTTCGTCCGCACGAATCCCGCGTTGCGCGCCATGCTCGACTTGCAAAAGGGCGAGTACAAGCAGCGGCACTGGCACGACTATTTCGAGCCGGGCGCGTGGGGCGCGTTGCAGGCGCTTGCGTCGAAGGGCAGCGACGGCGAACTGGAAATGAGCGGTTCGGTGGAACGCGGCACCGGCGAGCGCCGCTACTTGCTGAAGGCCATACGCTCGAACGGCTGGATAGAAGGTTCACTGCAGGACACGACCGAACGTTCGAAAGCCGTCGAGCGCCTGCGCTTTCTCGCCGAGCACGATCCGCTCACCGGCTCGCTGAACCGTCGCGGCGTCGAGAAAGCGATCGCTGCGCAGAACGAGGAATCGCTGCCGTGGGCGCTCGCGTATGTCGATCTCGACCGCTTCAAGCTCGTCAACGACCTCTTCGGACACCGAAGCGGCGACGAAGTCTTGCGGCAAGTCGCCGCGCGCACGCGGGCGCATTTTGCGCGCAGCTATCCGGTCGGACGCATCGGCGGCGACGAGTTCGTCTGCGTGATGAACGACACGTCGATCGAAGACGCCATCGCGCAATGCCGCGAGCTCATCTCCATTCTGAGCGACGCGCCGTATCAGGTCGGCAATCGCGCGTTTCAGGTGAAGGCGTCGATCGGGCTCGTGGAATGTTCGCAGGGCGTGCGCGTGCAGGACGCGCTTTCGCACGCTGACCGCGCGTGCCGCGAAGCCAAGAAGGTCGCGCACACGCATCTGGTCACGTATCGCAAGGGCGCGGCGGCGTTCGAGGAGCGCGCGGAAGAACTGAAGCTCGTCGAAACGCTGGGGCGCAATCGGCTGCCGCCCGGCCTTTTCCTCGTGATGCAGCCGATCATGTCGCTGCGCGCGCCGAACGAGTCGCTGAACTTCGAAGTGCTGCTGCGCATGCGCGCGCCCGACGGGACCACGCTGCCGGCGGGCAAGGTCATCGTGGCGGCGGAGGAATCGGGCAATATCGCGGCGATCGACCGCTGGGTGATTTCCACGCTGCTCGAATGGATCGAGACGCACCGCCATGAATTGACGAACACGCAGTTCATCTGCGTGAACCTGTCCGGCGGCTCGCTCAACGACGAGCAGTTCATGGAGGACATCTTCGCGCTCTTCGCGCGGCATCAGTCGGTCGTCCAGTATCTGTGCCTCGAGATTACCGAGAGCGTCGCGCTGCACGACCTCGAAAACACCCAGCGTTTCATTGCACGCGTTCACGAAATGGGCGGCAAGATCGCGCTCGACGATTTCGGCGCGGGTTATACGTCGTTCAAATACCTGAAGTCCCTTTCGGCGGATGCGCTCAAAATCGACGGCGAATTCGTGCGTTCGATGTGCGAGCATCCGGCGGATATTGCGATCGTCGAGGCGATCGTCGCGCTGGCGCGCAATCTCGGCATGCGCAGCGTGGCGGAGTGGGTCGAGGATATCGATACGCTGCGCGCGTTGCAGGAAATCGGCGTCGATTACGTGCAGGGCTTTCTGGTCGCGCGGCCGCAGGACAGTTCGGCCATTCTCGCGGCACGCTCGGCGGCGAGCTTCGTCAAGGACCCGGAGGTCGTCAGCTTCGTGCAGTGTCTGTCGGAACCGGCGCAGGCCATTGCCATCGACTTCGAGCGGCGCACGCGCGCCGCGAGCACGCACTGATATTGTTAAGCGGCGCGTTTTTGGCGGCCGGGCTCAGGCCGCCTTCATCTCACTCAGAATCTTTTCCGCCGCAATGGGAATGCGCGTGTCGTCCCATTGCGCGAGCCATTGCAGTTCTTTTCGCGTGAAATAGCCGGCGTGATTTCGGAGCGCATATTGGAGCGCATCGACAACGTGATCGCGGATGATTTGCGGCGCATTATCGTCCGTGACGACTGCGTGAAATGCTTCGAGTGTGCTCATGTCGCGTTTGTCTCGTTCGGGCATTAATGAAAGCCATTAAACATAACCGGCCAAAATACGCGGACGAAATAGTCGGCGCGGCTCCCCGGCGTGCGCATAGCGGGCGGTTCCTGTCTAGACAAGACAACGAGAGAAACACTACGTCATGGCCGGGAAATCCCTAATACAACGCGAGTTGTATATACAAGAACATGCGGTGAACCACTCAATGCCCGTGCGCAGGAGCCACCGTGACGTCTTCCTCCCGTTTCCGCGATACCCAGATCCGCGCCCCGCGCGGTAGCCAGCTCAACGCCAAAAGCTGGCTGACCGAAGCGCCGCTGCGCATGTTGATGAACAATCTGGACCCGGAGGTCGCCGAGAATCCGAACGAACTTGTGGTCTATGGCGGCATCGGGCGGGCGGCGCGCGACTGGGCCTGCTACGACAAAATCGTCGAGACGCTCAAGCGCCTCGAATCCGATGAAACGCTGCTGATCCAGTCGGGCAAGCCGGTCGGCGTCTTTCGCACGCATAAGAACGCGCCGCGCGTGCTCATCGCCAATTCGAATCTCGTGCCGCATTGGGCTAACTGGGAGCACTTCAACGCGCTCGACGCGAAAGGGCTCGCCATGTACGGTCAGATGACGGCGGGAAGCTGGATCTATATCGGCAGCCAGGGCATCGTGCAAGGCACGTACGAGACGTTCGTCGAAGCGGGACGGCAGCATTACGGCGGCAACCTCAAAGGCCGCTGGGTGCTCACGGCGGGACTCGGCGGCATGGGCGGCGCGCAGCCGCTCGCCGCGACGCTTGCGGGCGCGTGCTCGCTGAATATCGAATGCCAGCAGAGCCGCATCGACTTCCGTCTGAAAACGCGCTATGTCGATGAGCAAGCCAGCGATCTCGACGATGCGCTCGCGCGAATCGGCCGCTATACGTCGGAGGGCCGCGCGGTGTCGGTCGCGTTGTGCGCGAATGCCGCCGACGTGCTGCCCGAGCTCGTGCGGCGCGGCGTGCGGCCGGACCTCGTCACGGATCAGACGAGCGCGCACGATCCGCTGAACGGCTATCTGCCGCGAGGCTGGACGTGGACGCAGTACCGCGACCGCGCGCAGAGCGATCCGGCGGCGACCGTGAAGGCCGCGAAGCAGTCGATGGCCGAGCACGTGCGCGCGATGCTCGCGTTCCGTGAACAGGGCGTGCCGACGTTCGACTACGGCAACAACATCCGCCAGATGGCGAAGGAAGAAGGCGTCGAGAACGCATTCGACTTTCCCGGCTTCGTGCCCGCATATATCCGGCCGCTGTTTTGCCGCGGCGTCGGGCCGTTCCGCTGGGCCGCGCTCTCGGGCGATCCCGAGGACATCTACAAGACGGACGCCAAGGTGAAAGAGCTGATCGCCGACGACGCGCATCTGCATCGCTGGCTCGACATGGCGCGCGAGCGCATCCGCTTTCAGGGCCTGCCGGCGCGCATTTGCTGGGTCGGGCTCGGCCAGCGCGCGAAGCTCGGCCTTGCGTTCAACGAAATGGTGCGTAACGGCGAACTGTCGGCCCCGGTGGTGATCGGGCGGGATCATCTGGATTCGGGGTCGGTCGCGAGTCCGAATCGCGAAACGGAAGCGATGAAGGACGGCTCCGACGCGGTCTCCGACTGGCCGCTGCTCAATGCGCTGCTGAACACGGCTAGCGGCGCGACGTGGGTGTCGATTCACCACGGCGGCGGCGTCGGCATGGGCTTTTCGCAGCACGCGGGCGTCGTGATCGTGTGCGACGGCAGCCGCGAAGCCGACGAGCGCATCGCGCGGGTGCTGCACAACGATCCGGCGACCGGCGTCATGCGCCACGCGGACGCGGGCTATGACATCGCGATCGAATGCGCGCGCGAGAAGAATCTCGATCTGCCGATGATTTCGCGATGAGCACGCTCTGGCATCACTGTCACGCGGCAACGATGACAGGCGGCAAGTATTCGACCATCGAGGACGCGGCGATTTTGACGGACGGCGGGCGCATCGAGTGGATCGGGCCGCTTGCCGATGCGCCGCGCGATAGCGGCTGCGAGCGAGTCGACCTCGGCGGCGCGTGGGTGACGCCCGGGCTGATCGATTGCCATACGCACCTCGTCTTCGGCGGCGAGCGAAGCGGCGAGTTCGAGGCGCGTCTCGAAGGCGCGACGTACGCGGAAATCGCGGCGCGCGGCGGCGGCATCGCGAGCACGGTTCGCGCGACGCGCGAAGCAAGCGAAGACGCGTTGTTCGACGCGGCCCGCTCTCGCGCGCTGGCTCTGATGCGCGACGGCGTGACGACCATCGAAGTGAAATCCGGCTACGGCCTCGACCTCGCGAACGAACGCAAGATGCTGCGCGTCGCGCGGCGTCTCGCGAGCGCGCTGCCGCTCACGGTGCGCGCGACATGCCTCGCGGCGCATGCGCTGCCGCCCGAGTACACGGGCCGCGCGGACGACTACATCGCCTACGTCTGTGAAACGATGCTGCCGGCGCTTGTCGATGAAAAGCTCGTCGATGCCGTCGATGCCTTTTGCGAGCATCTCGCGTTTTCGCCGCAGCAAGTCGAGCGCGTGTTCCGGACGGCGCGCGACCTCGGCGTGCCGGTCAAGCTGCACGCGGAGCAGTTGTCGTCGCTGCGCGGCGCGACGCTGGCGGCGCGCTACGAGGCGCTGTCGGCGGACCATCTGGAATACATGACGGAGGACGACGCTATCGCGATGGCGCACGCCGGGACCGTCGCCGTGCTGCTGCCGGGCGCGTTTTACATGCTGCGCGAAACGCAAGTCCCGCCCGTCGACGCGCTACGCCGGCACGGCGTGCCGATCGCGCTGGCGAGTGATTTGAATCCGGGCACATCGCCCGCGCTGTCGCTGCGCATGATGCTGAACATGGGCTGCACGCTATTTCGTCTGACGCCGGAGGAAGCGCTCGCGGGCGTCACGATTCACGCGGCGCGCGCACTTGGCCTGAAGGAAACGCACGGCTCGCTGGAGGCGGGAAAGGCGGCCGATTTCGTGGCTTGGCGCATCAATCGGCCTGCGGAACTCGCGTACTGGCTCGGCGGCGCGCTGCCGAATCGGGTGGTTCGAAAAGGCGAGGAGATCGCCTCGGATACGCTCGCCGCATAAGACGACGCCCCGACACTTGCGAGACTTGCGACGGGGCGCCGCTTTCGGCGCATTGCGTGGTTAAGCGCGACGTCCGCGCACCATCCCATAGATGACGAGCAGAATGATCGCGCCGATGACCGAGGCGATCCACCCCGCAGGCTGTCCCGGCTGATACCAGCCGAGCGCCCGGCCTACGTATCCCGCGATCAGCGATCCGGCAATGCCGAGCACGATGGTCATGATCCAGCCCATGCTGTCGTCGCCCGGCTTGATGGCGCGGGCGATCAGACCGACGACCAGTCCAACGATCAAGGTACCGATGAATGCAAGCATGCGGTTGCTCCTTCACGTGATTGCTGCGTGTTAGCAGATAGGTTCCGGGCGTCGCCCGGTGCTTCAACGTAGCACGGCCGGTCGCGTTTGAGTATGGCCGCGCCGGCCGTGGACGGCATAGACCGTTCGGCTAATGCGGGTAGCACGCGGGATGCCACGCAATCTAGCAGGTAGAATTCGTTGCATTGCTTCACGCACAGACACCGCACTGCACGATGACCGACTCCGCACTCCCTTCCACCGACGAGCCGCTCCACGAAGACCGCCTCTGGCGCGACGACGGCTGGACCGCCCGCGTAATCAAGAACGAAGATGACGACGGCTGGGCCGTCGAGATGATTCAGGCGGGCGAGGCGGAACCGGCGCTCGTCGGTCCGTGGACGATGGGCCGCGACAAGAAGAACCCCAAGCCGCTGGACGCCGCCGCGTTTCGCACGCTCGTGAAGACGGCCTCCGAGGTGCTGCGCCGCCATGAGCAACAGCGCCACGCGATGCTGCACAAGAACGTCACCATCGACGTGCGCGGCGAGGAGATCACGGTCACGCTGGATATCGTTCCCGATGACGACGACCCGTACGCCGACCTGAAAGCCATCGATGCGTTCGGCGCGCAACTGGCGCACGTGCGCGTCTCGCCGGCGTTCAAGCTAAATAAGGCGAGCGCGGAGCGGTGGGCCGAGAACGACTTCGCCAAGCCGAATTAAGCGGCTCGCGCTTGCCGCGAAAAAAATGCCGTCACGCGAACGTGACGGCATTCTTCTTTGCGCTGGAGCGGGCAACGGTTACTTGACGACGAACTCGATTCGACGGTTCGCGAAGCGTCCGCTGGCGGTCGCGTTGTCGGCGACAGGGTTGGCATCGCCGTAGCCCGTTGCCGTGAGCGACTGCGGCGGCACGCCGCTCTTCACGAGGAACGCGCGAACGGCCTGCGCACGTTCTTTCGACATTTCCAGCTTCGCGGGCGGGGCGCCTACGCCGTCCGAATAGCCAGCGATGTCGAGGTTGACCATCGAACCTTTCGCCGCGCAGTTCTTGAGCAGCTGCGCCGTTTCGCCGAGCGTCGCGGCCGCGCCTTCCGGCACCGTGGCGCTCGAACGGCCGAAGTTGACCACCTGCAGGTCGAGCACAGCCGTGAGTTTCGGGCCGGAGCAGGCGTCGTCGGTGGCCAGCAGCGTCTTCATCGCGCTGCGAAACGACTGGGTGGCGCGCGCCACCGCGCCGTCCACGTCGAACGAACTGACCTGGAACATGCCGCCGAGCGAGTTCTTCAGGCGTTCCGTCCAGCCGAGCTTGGCGTCCGCCGCGGCGCCGCTCAACTCAACCTTGGAACCGACGACCTTCGCCTCCGCGCCCGGCACCGCCATCAACGGCGTCAAATCCTTGAGCCGCCCAAGCCACGGGGCCGCAGGCGTACCCGGCGCCACCGAGACTTCCGCGCTGTAGCCTTGTCCGAAGCGATGCTCGAGCGCCGCAATGAGTTGCTGCTTCTCAGCGTCCGTGCCGACCGTCGCCTGAATGGAAGGGACGCCCGCTTCGCTGACGGAAAACACCATCTGCGCGTCCTTCGCCGCCGCCACCGGCGTGCTGGCTGCTGCTTCGCTCGCCGGGGCGGAACTGGCGGTGGCGGCCGAGACGGAAGCGGGAATGGCGGTCGACGCCGCGTCGATCGGGGCCGTGGCTTGCGAAGCGGGCTGCGCGACGGTCGCAACGGGCGTCGTTGCGGCGTTCGAGCTGAGATCGACGCTGGGGTTGTGCGTGAAGCCGCGGTAATACACGAGCGCGAGAATCGCGGCGAGCACCGCGAAAAGCAGCCATACGGCCTTGTTGGAGCGCTTCGGCGCCGGCTTGCGCACGGGGGCGCGCAGCGGCGCGGACATCGTCGGCGCCGGTGCTGCGGGAGGCGCGGGCGGAGGCGGCGGAGCGATGACCGGCGGCGTGTTCCGCGCCAGCGAAGGCGCAGGCGAAGCATAGCTCGCGGAGCCTGCTGTCGGCACGGGGAGTTCGTCGGCGATGTCGAGCGTCGAACCGACTGCGTCGAGCCGCGCGCCGATGCTGCTCACGAAGCCATCCACGTTGCCCAGGCCGATTGCGCTCGCCGCGTTATGCGTGAGCGAGGCGCGCATTTCGCCGATCTGGTCGCGCAGCAAGCCCGGCAACTGCGCCAAGTTCGCCTGCGAGAGCAGGAAGTGATGCTTGAGAATGCCGAACATAATGGCCGACAACATGCCCGCGAGCGCGGACGTGGCCTGCACGGGCACGCCGGTTTCGGCCGATACCGCGTCGGTCAGCGCGTCGATGCGCTGACCCGTGGCGCGCGAAGCGAGCAGATGGCCCGACGCCTCCAGATGCTTGAGGCCGGCGGTCGTCGTGATGACGTTTCGCAACTGCTCGGCCACGAAGGCGTTCGCCTCGGGCGACATGATGACGGAATACACGGCACGCGCGCCGTCGGCGAGCGCCGACCGGTCCATCACCGAGGCCACCAGCCCCGGCGCGGTGCGCGCGGCCAGTTGCTGCACGATCTGCGCAGGAATGCCGAACTTCTGCGATAACTGTTCCGCAATCTCGCTGGAGATCGCGGTGTTGACCGCTTGAACCAGATTGATACTCATCGACTGCCTATCCTTTTACTATGACGCCGAGCGCGGGCGCAATGACGTGCGCATTCTATATGTGCAGGTATCCTGAAAAGATTACGGGATATTTCTTTACATATGTGCCGCACGCACGCCACTCCATTAAAGAAGGCGCTTGCAACGCTTGACAGTTCGTTTTCAGCGCGAATGCGCGGACGAATCCGAAAAGATGCGCGCGAGACGCGTTTTCACGACCGCGAACCATGACGGTTTAGCGGCGGGCGCTTCGAGATTACGCGCAGCGACGGCGAGCAGCGACAAGACGGATTGGGCGTGGATGAATCTGCGATACGATGCGTCGAGCGGCGAGGTCCACGCGCAAGAGCGGCAATCGTGCTTCGCGCAGGTGTTGCAGGGAGGTTGATCGCGATACATGGGAGGGTCCTGATTCGAGTACCCGCGCATGATGTGCCATCTTGTAACGATTGACGATCAGACGGTTCTGATTGAATCTCAAATGTGCCCGCAAATGGGGCAAAAAGGCATCGGATAGCCGTTCGGGCTATGACACGACTTCAAGCAAGGAGGCATGCACATGCACTATCTGCTGATTTACCACCTTTGCGCGGACTATCTGGACCGCCGCGCGCAATTTCGGGATGCGCATCTGAAGCTGGCGTGGGAAGCCGTCGAACGCGGGGAGATCGTGCTGGCGGGCGCGCTGGACGCGCCGGCGGATCGCGCGATGCTGCTGTTTCAGGGTGACTCGCCCGACGCCGCCGAAGCCTTCGCGCGCAACGATCCGTATGTGACGAACAAACTGGTCGAGCGCTGGGAAGTGCGCAAATGGAACACGGTGGTGGGCGAGGACGCGGCCACGCCCGTTCGCTAGACCCGAGACGGCGGGCTCAGGCGTCCGCCGTTTCCTCGGGCCGACGCCGCGCCGCGCGATACAGGCTCGTGAGCGTGTCGTCCATCTGTTGCGAGCGCTCGAACAGTTCCGCGAGCCAGTCGACGAAAGCGGAAACGCGCGGCGTCGCCTGCCTGCTTTTCAGGAACGCGACCGACACCTTGAGCGGCGGCGATTTCCATTGCGGCAGCACTTCCCGCAGTTGGCCAGAGCGCAGATACGGCTGCGCCGCGATGGAAAGCGGCTGGATCAGGCCGAGCCCTTCGAGCCCGCACGCGAGGTACGCGTGCTCGTCGGCGACCTGCACGAAGCCGCGCATGCTCACGGTGTGCGGCTTGCCGTCCACGTCAAATTCGAAATCCGCGGGGCGGCCGCTTTTTTCCGGCACGCAGTTCACCGCGACGTGCTGCGCGAGTTCGTCGAGGCTCGCGGGCGTGCCGTGCTTCTCCAGATAGGCGGGGCTCGCGCACGTCACCTGTTCGAGCATGCCGAGCCGCCGCGCGATCAATCCCGAATCGGGCAATTCGCCCAGTTGAATGCTGCAATCGACGCCTTCTCCCACGAGATCCACGTTGCGCATGCTGATGCCGATCGACAGTTCGATCTGCGGATAACGCGCGTGAAACTCCGGCAGCGCGGGGACGACGATCGACGTCGCGACCGTATCCGGCATCTCGACGCGCAGCCGTCCGCGCAGCCGTTCTTCGCCCGCGCCGAAGCCGGATTCGAGTTCGTCGATGTCGGCGAGAATCTGCGCGCAGCGTTCGTAGTACGCGGCGCCGTCGACGGTCAGGTTCAGGCGCCGCGTCGTGCGTGCGAGCAGTTGCACGCCGACGAGCGCTTCGAGTTGTTGCACGGTCGTCGAGACGCTTGCACGCGGCATGCCGAGCGATTCGGCGGCGCGCGTGAAGCTGTTCGTATCGACGACACGCGTAAAGACACGCATGGCATGGACGCGATCGATCACGGTGAATTTTCCTTGTTCGCGATGGATGGCGATGCGCGCCCGGGGCAAGCGAGGGGGCATCGGCGAATGGTCACATCGTAAGGACCGGCGCGCGATGCGTGAATACACAAAACTGGACGATTCTTGCCTGATTCTTCCGGCAGACGTGCGAGGCGTCAGAGCGTCGGCATTTCGCCGCGCAGACGTCCCGCGACGCCCGCGAAGTCGGTGCCCGAAGGCGCCTGATACAGCCGCAGGCCCATCTCCGGCAGGATCGCGAGCAGATGATCGAACACGTCGCCCTGAATGCGCTCGTATTGCGCCCACGCGGTCGTCGCGGTGAAACAATAGACCTCCACCGGGATGCCTTGCGATTCCGGCTCCATCATGCGAACCATGATGGTCATGTCCTGCCGTATCTCCGGATGATGCTGCAAGTACGCAAGCCCGTACTCGCGAAACGTGCCGATGTTCGTGAGCCGCCGCCGGTTCGCAGGTTCCGCCGCGAGTTCGCCGAGATTGCGGTTCGCCTGTTCGACTTCCGTCTGTTTTTGCAGCAGATAATCGTGCAGCAGGCGAAAGCGCATCATGCGTTGCGTCTCCTCATCGGTGAGAAAGCGCACGCATTGCGCGTCGATCCGCATGGTCCGCTTGATGCGCCGCCCGCCCGATTCGAACATGTGCCGATAGTTGCGATAGCTCTCCGAAAAGAGCTTGTACGTGGGTACGGTCGTGATCGTGTTGTCCCAGTTCTGGACCTTCACCGTATGCAGCGCGATGTCTTTCACCGCGCCGTCGGCCAGCGCTTGCGGCATCTCGATCCAGTCGCCGATGCGCAGCATGTCGTTCGACGTGAGCTGCGTGCTCGCCACGAGCGATAGCAGCGTGTCCTTGAAGACGAGCAGCAGCACGGCGGAGAGCGCGCCGAGCCCGGAGAGCATCCAGAGCGGCGAACGGTCGATGAGAATGGACAGCACCAGCACGAAGCAGATCAGCCCGAGCGCGAGTTTGCCGATCTGAATGTAGCCCTTGATCGAGCGCGTCTGCGCTTCCTTGCTCGCGGCGTAGACGTCCTGCCACGCCGAGAGCGCGCTGCCCATCGCGAGGAACACGCACACCCATGCCGCGCCGTGCGCGACGCGCGCCACGGCCGTCGCCCAGTGTCCGATATGCGGGACTTCGCCGATGCCGAGCGCGACGACCGCGAATGGCGCCGCATACCAGAGGCGGTGATACGCGCGATGCCGGATGAACGCCTGATCCCACGCCGCATGCCCGGCCAGTACGAGCAGCCGATGCGCGATCCGCAGCAGCACGCGCGCGATGACCCATTGCGCGAACTCGGCGATGACGAACAAGGCGGCAAGCCCGAGGAGCAGTTGTGCCCAGGGCTGAGTCGGAAGATGCCGGGAAAGCGTGTCGGGAAGCCAGTCGAGATTCATGCGTGGATCATGGCGAAGGAAGTGATGCGTCCCGTATTGTGCATGAACGCGCACGGCTCGTTGAACGCACAGTCCGCTTATCGAAAACCCCAGTCCGATGAAAATGAATTTTTTTTGGCGGCGGATTTGGGTAAACATACTTTCACCACGACTTTCGAGCAGCCTGCCGCCGCGTATGTCCCGCCGCCCACCGGTCGTTTCGCCCGCGAGTGCCGACGAACTGATTTCGACGCGTATCGCCGTCGCCATGCCGATGCTCACGCCGATTCATCAGCGCATGGGCGCGTTCGTGCTGGCGAACCTGTTCCGCTCGGCGACCATGCGCATCGACGAACTGGCGGACGCCGTCGGCGCCTCGATAGCGACGGCGAACCGCTTCGCGCGGGCGCTCGGTTTCTCGGGCTATCCCGCGTTCCGCGAGGCGCTCGTGCGCGGCTTCGAGGCGACCATCGCGCCGGTCGAGCGTCTGCGCTCGTCGCTCGAATCGCCGGCGAGCGGCGCCGAAGTCTTCGAATCGTCGCTCGCGCAGGCAGCGGCCAACGTGCGTCTCGCGCAAACATCAGTCGATGCCGCGAAGGCCGAAGCGCTCGTCGAAGCCGTCCTGAGCGCGCAACGCGTGTTCGTGCTCGGCTACGGCGCGAGCGCGTTTCTCGCGGGTCTCATGGAACACGGCCTCACGCCGTACTGCGCGAACGTGCAGTCGCTCGCGTTGCACGGCGGGCCGTCGCATGCGGCGCGGCGGCTCTTCACCGCATCGCGCGACGACGTGCTCGTCGCCATCGCATTTCCGCGCTATGTCGATGACACCATCGCGCTCGCGCGGCAAGCGCGGCAGCGGGGCGTGCGCGTCGTGGCGCTCACGGACAGCGGCGCGTCGCCGCTCGCGTGCATCGCGGATCTCGTACTGACGATCCGCGCCGAGCGCCGCCTTGCCGCCAATTGCGATACGGCGGTGCTCGCCGTCATCGAAGCACTGTGCGACGCAGTCGCGCATCGCGCGAAACGCTCGGTGGAAGCGGCATCGGGCCTCACCGAATTCGTGCTGCCGTGGCTCGCCGCGCCGCCGATGTTGAACGGGGCTGCGACCGTGCCGTCAGTCACGCAATCGGCTACGTCCGCGCGAGCGCCGCGTCGCGCATCCGCCAAACGACCCACTCACACGGAGCCGCGCGAAACATGAGCGCCATTCCAATCATCGCCATTCACGGCGGCGCGGGCACGATCCTGCGCTCGGCCATGAGCACCGACGCCGAAACGCGCTACCACGCGGCGCTCGGCGACATTCTGCGCGCGGGACAGCGCGCGCTCGCCGACGGCGGCAGCGCGCTCGATGCCGTGACCGAAGCGGTGCGCCTGCTCGAAGACTGTCCGCTCTTCAACGCGGGCCACGGCGCGGTGTTCACCGCAGCGGGCACGCACGAACTGGACGCGTCGATCATGGACGGCGCGACGCTCGACGCCGGCGCGATCAGTTGCGTCACTCGCGTGAAAAACCCCGTGCTTGCTGCGCGCCGCGTGCTCGACGTGAGCGAACACGTGATGTTCACGGGTGCGGGCGCCGAGGCGTTCGCGCAAGCGCAAGGGCTGCAGTTCGTCGATCCATCGTACTTTCATACCGATGCGCGCTTTCAGCAATGGCTCGACGCGCGCGGCAAGTCCGGCACGCTTCTGGATCACGATGCCGCCACACGAGCCGCACAGCGAAGCGGCGAGGACGACCCCATCGATCCGAAGAAGAAGTTCGGCACGGTCGGCGCAGTGGCGCTCGATGCACGCGGCCATCTCGCGGCGGCCACGTCCACGGGCGGCATGACCAACAAGCAGGCGGGCCGCGTCGGCGATGCTCCGTTGATCGGCGCGGGCTGCTATGCGAACGACGCGACGTGCGCGGTATCGACGACCGGCACCGGCGAGATGTTCATCCGCATGCTCGCGGCCTACGACGTCTCCGCGCAGATGGAATATCGCGGGCTGACGCTCGAGGCCGCAGCGGAGGACGTTGTGATGACAAAGCTGCCGAGTATCGACGGACGCGGCGGTCTTATCGCCGTCGATGCGCGCGGCAACGTCACGCTGCCGTTCAACACGGAAGGCATGTATCGCGGGTTCGCGCGAGTCGGCGAACAGGCGGTCACGGCCATTTACCGCTCATGAGCGCGACGCCGACACTGCCGGACTCGCGCGTCATCGACGTGCGCGATCTGTCCGTCACATTCCGCTCGCGATCGCGGACCGTGGAAGCCGTGCGCAAGATCACGTTCAACGTGGATCGCGGCGAGACACTCGCGATCGTCGGTGAATCGGGATCGGGCAAATCCGTGACGTCGCTTGGATTGATGCGGCTGGTCGAGCATGGCGGCGGCTCCATTGCATCGGGCAGCATCGCGTTCCGGCGACGCAATGGACAGGTGCTCGACCTCGCGCGCGCGTCGTCGGCCACGATGCGCGGCGTGCGCGGCGCGGATATCGCGATGATCTTTCAGGAGCCGATGACATCGCTCAACCCGGTGTTCACGGTGGGCGACCAGATTGCCGAGGCCATCGCACTGCATCAGAACAAGAGCCGTGCGGAGGCGCGCGCCGAAGCGTTGCGGCTGCTCGATCTCGTGCGCATCCCCGAAGCGCGCCGCGTATTCGCGCGTTATCCGCATCAGTTGTCGGGCGGCATGCGCCAGCGCGTGATGATCGCCATGGCGCTTTCCTGCAAGCCCGCGCTCTTGATCGCCGACGAACCGACCACCGCGCTCGACGTGACCATTCAGGCGCAGATTCTGCAACTCGTGCGCGGCTTGCAGGACGAGATGAACATGGCGGTGATCTTCATCACGCACGACATGGGGGTGGTCGCGGAAGTGGCGGACCGTGTGCTGGTGATGTATCGCGGCGAGAAAGTGGAAGAGGGCCGATCCGACGAACTGTTTCGGAGCCCGAAGCATGCATACACGAAGGCATTGCTCGCTGCGGTGCCGACGCTCGGCGCAATGCGCGGCACCGACCGTCCCGCCAAGTTCCCGATTCTCGAAGTCGCTCCGGCAGACGTGGCCCCCGATGACGCGAGCGCGCTGCGGCCATCGGCGGCAGTGGAGCACGAAGTGCAGCCCGCCGTCGATGAAAGCAGTCAGCCGATTCTGCGCGTGCGCGATCTCGTCACGCGCTTTCCTGTAAGAGGCGGCATTTTCGGGCGCATGACGGCGGCGGTGCATGCCGTCGAACGCGTGAGCTTCGATTTGCGCCGCGGCGAAACGCTTGCGCTCGTCGGCGAATCGGGCTGCGGAAAATCGACGACCGGGCGCTCGCTGTTGCGCTTAGTGGAAAGCCAGAGCGGTTCGATCGAATTCGATGGACGCGACATCAGCGCGCTCCAAGGCCCCGAACTGCAAGCGCTGCGGCGTAACATCCAGTTCATTTTTCAGGACCCGTTCGCATCGCTGAACCCGCGTCTCACGGTCGGCTTTTCGGTGATGGAGCCGCTGCTCGTGCATGGCGTGGCGAGCGGCAAGGAAGCGCAAGCGCGCGTTGACTGGCTGCTCGACAGAGTAGGCTTGCCGCCCGAAGCGGCGCAGCGTTATCCGCACGAGTTTTCAGGCGGCCAGCGCCAGCGCATCGCCATTGCTCGCGCGCTTGCGCTGAACCCGAAGGTCGTGATCGCCGATGAATCCGTCTCCGCGCTCGACGTCTCCGTGCGCGCGCAGATCGTGAATCTGATGCTCGATTTGCAGCGCGAACTCGGCGTCGCCTACCTGTTCATTTCGCACGACATGGCCGTGGTGGAGCGCGTGAGCCATCGCGTCGCGGTGATGTATCTGGGGCAGATCGTCGAGATCGGGCCGCGCGCCGCGGTATTCGAAGCGCCGCGTCATCCGTACACGAGGAAGTTGATGAGCGCGGTGCCCGTGGCTGATCCTGCGCGCCGTCACGCGAAACGCATGCTGGCCGCCGACGAAATCCCGAGTCCCATTCGCAAGCTCGGGGACGAGCCGGTGGTCGCGAAGCTCGTCGCGGTCGGGCCCGGCCATTACGTCGCCGAGCATCATGTCGGCGGCGCTTATTGAGCGATGAGTCGATATCGCAGCACATCGTTGTGAACCATAACGTCAAGCCAAGGAGCCTCACGATGCCGTCCTCTCGTCCTTCACCGTTGCGCGCGTTCATATCCGCCGGTGCGTTCACCGCGTTCGCAGCATTCGCCGCGCTCGGCCCTGTGTCCGCGCACGCGCAAAGCACTGCTGTCATGGCGGTCGCCTCGACCTTCACGACGCTCGATCCGTACGATGCGAACGACACGCTTTCGCAGGCGGTCGCCAAATCGTTTTATCAAGGGCTCTTCGGCTTCGACAAGGACATGAAGATTCAGCCCGTGCTCGCGACGAGCTACGAGGCGAGTCCCGACGCGAAGGTGTACACCATTCATCTGCGCCAGGCCGTGAAGTTCCATGACGGCACCGACTTCAATGCAGAAGCCGTGAAGGCCGTCTTCGACCGCGTGACCGATCCTGCGAACAAGCTCAAGCGTTATAACCTGTTCAACAAGATCGACAAGACCGAAGTGGTCGATCCGTACACGGTGAAGGTCACGCTCAAGATTCCGTTTTCGGCGTTCATCAACGTGCTCGCGCATCCGTCCGCGGTCATGATCTCGCCGACCGCCATCAAGAAGTACGGCAAGGAGATCGCGTTTCATCCGGTGGGCACGGGGCCCTTCGAGTTCGTCGAGTGGAAACAGACCGACGACCTGAAGGTGAAGAAGTTCGCGGGCTACTGGAAGAAGGGCTATCCGAAGATCGACATGATCGACTGGAAGCCGGTCGTCGATAACAATACGCGCGCCGCGCTCATGCAAACGGGCGAAGCGGACTTCGCGTTCCAGGTGCCGTTCGAGCAGGCGGCCACGCTGAAGTCGAGCACGAAGGTGGACTTGGTCGCCGCGCCTTCCATCATCCAGCGCTACATCAGCATGAACATGCAGCAGAAGCCCTTCGACAATCCAAAGGTCCGCGAGGCGCTCAATTACGCGATCAACAAGGAAGCGCTGGTCAAGGTCGCGTTCGCGGGCTATGCAGTGCCGGCCGAAGGCGTCGTGCCACCGGGCGTCGACTACGCGACCAAAACTGGCCCGTGGAAATACGATCCCGCGAAGGCGCGTGAACTGTTGAAGGAAGCGGGCTATCCGAACGGTTTCGAAACGACGCTGTGGTCAGGCTATAACCACACGACCGCGCAGAAGATCATCCAGTTCGTGCAGCAGCAGCTCGCGCAGGTGGGCGTCAAAGCGTCGGTGGAGGCGCTCGAAGCGGGGCAGCGCGTGCAGCGTGTCGACAGCGCGCCCGATCCCGCGACGGCTCCGGTGCGCATGTACTACATCGGCTGGTCCTCGTCGACGGGCGAAGCGGACTGGGCCATCTCGCCGCTGCTTTCGAGCGCATCGTTCCCGCCGAAGCTCGCGAATACCGCGTACTACAAGAACGAAAATGTCGATGCCGACTTGCAGAAGGCGCTCGCCACCACCGACCGCAACGAAAAAGCCGCGCTCTATGCCGATGCGCAAAAGCGCATCTGGGCCGACGCGCCGTGGATCTTCCTCGTGACGGAGAAGGTCGTGTACGCGCGCAGCAAGCGTCTTTCCGGCGCGTATGTGATGCCGGACGGCTCGTTCAATTTCGACGAGATCGCCATCAAGTAAAGACCCGCGATGCTTAACTTCCTTGCCAAACGCCTGCTCGGGCTGCTGCCGACGCTTTTTATCGTCGCGGTGCTGGTGTTCATGTTCGTGCATCTGTTGCCGGGCGATCCCGCGCGGCTCGCAGCCGGAGCCGAAGCGGACGAAGCGACGGTTGCGCTCGTTCGCGCGGACCTCGGCCTCGACAAGCCGCTGCCGCAGCAGCTCGCGAGCTTCTTCGGCAAGGTCGCGCATTTCGACTTCGGCAAATCGACGCGCAGCAAGCGCCCCGTGAGCACCGAAATCGCGGAGCGTTTCATGCCGACGCTGTGGCTCACGCTCGCCAGCATGGCGTGGGCCGTGGTGTTCGGCATGAGCATCGGCATCGTGTCGGCGGTATGGCGCAACCGGTGGCCCGACCGGCTCGGCATGACGCTCGCCGTGTCCGGCATCTCGTTTCCTGCGTTCGCGCTCGGCATGCTGCTGATGGAGATTTTCTCGGTGAAGCTCGGCTGGCTGCCTATCGTCGGCGACGGCACCTGGCAAAGCTACGTGCTGCCATCGCTCACGCTCGGCGCGGCGGTGGCAGCGGTGATGGCGCGCTTCACGCGTGCTTCCTTCGTCGAAGTACTCGGCGAAGACTTCGTGCGCACGGCGCGCGCGAAGGGCGTGCACGAGCCGATCGTCATCGTGAAGCACTGCCTGCGCAACGCGATGATTCCCGTCGTCACCATGATGGGTCTGCAGTTCGGCTTCCTGCTCGGCGGTTCCATCGTGGTCGAGAAGGTGTTCAACTGGCCGGGGCTCGGACGCCTGCTCGTCGATGCCGTCGAGATGCGCGACTATCCGGTGATTCAGGCGGAAGTGCTGTTGTTCTCGCTGGAATTCATCGTCATCAATCTGGTGGTGGACGTGCTGTACGCGGTCATCAACCCGACTATCCGCTTCAAGTGAGGACGGCATGAGCGTAACCGTGCAAGCCGCACACGACACGCAGCAAAACGTCCGCACGCCGTGGACCGAGTTCTGGCGCAAGTTCAGGCAGCAGCATGTCGCGACGATCGCGGCGGTGTTCGTGGTGCTGCTGATCGTCATCGCGATCATCGCGCCGTATATCGCGCCTTATGATCCGGAGAACTACTTCGATTACGACGCGCTCAACGCGGGTCCATCGGCTACGCACTGGTTCGGCGTCGATTCGCTGGGGCGCGATATTCTCAGCCGCATACTCGTCGGCAGCCGCATTTCGCTGACGGCCGGGTTGCTGTCGGTGGTGATCGGCGCGGTGATCGGCACGTTTTTCGGCCTGCTCGCGGGCTATTACGAGGGATGGTGGGACCGCATCGTGATGCGCATCTCCGATGTGCTGTTCGCGTTTCCCGGCATTTTGCTCGCGATCGGCGTCGTCGCGATTCTCGGCAACGGCATGGTGAACGTGGTCTGCGCGGTCGCCATCTTCAGCATTCCCGCGTTTGCCCGGCTCGTGCGCGGCAACACGCTCGCGCTCAAGCACCTGACGTATATCGAGGCGGCGCGCAGCATTGGCGCGTCGGACTGGACGATCATCGTGCGACATATTCTGCCGGGCACGATTTCGTCGGTGGTCGTGTACTTCACGATGCGCATCGGCACGTCGATCATCACGGCGGCGAGCCTCTCGTTTCTCGGACTCGGCGCGCAGCCGCCGACGCCGGAGTGGGGCGCCATGCTCAACGAAGCGCGCGCCGACATGGCGATGGCGCCGCACGTCGCCATCTTCCCGAGCCTCGCGATCTTCCTCACGGTGCTCGCGTTCAATCTGCTCGGCGACGGTTTGCGCGACGCGCTCGATCCGAAGCTGGACCGGCCGTGAAAGCACCGCATATCGGCACATTGCGGGCGGGCGCACGCGCAACGATAGCGGATGTCGCGGGCGTCACGGTGGGGCACTGCACGCTCGATGCCGGCGACGTGCAGACCGGCGTGACCGTCGTGCTTCCGCACAGCGGCGACCTGTATCGCGAGAAAGTGCCTGCCGCCGCGTGCGTGATCAATGGCTTCGGCAAGAGCGTCGGCCTCGTGCAAGTGGATGAACTCGGCGTGCTCGAAACGCCGATTGCATTGACGAATACGTTCGGCGTCGGTGCCGTTGCAGCGGCGCAGATTCGTTCGGCGTGCGAATCAAATCGGGACATAGGGCGTGAGTGGCCGAGCGTCAATCCGCTCGTCTTCGAGTGCAACGACGGCTATCTGAACGACTTGCAGGCGTTCGCCGTCGAAGAGGCGCATTACCGCGAAGCGCTCGCCGAATGCGAGAAGGACTTCGCGCGCGGTGCGGTCGGCGCGGGGCGCGGCATGTCGTGCTTCGAACTCAAAGGCGGCATCGGGTCGGCGTCGCGGATCGTCGCTAGCGGCGGGAACGCATATGTTGTCGGCGCGCTCGTGCTCGCCAACTTCGGGCGGTTGCCCCAGCTCACGATAGCGGGCGAGCCCGTCGGCCTCGCGTTGCACGCGGCCGCGCAAGGGCAGATGACGCCGGAGCAAGGCAGCATCATCATGCTGCTCGCGACCGATGCGCCTTTGGACTCGCGACAATTGCGACGCATGGCGATGCGCGCGGCCGCCGGCCTGGCGCGCACGGGCTCGGTCTATGGCCACGGAAGCGGCGACATTGCGCTCGCGTTCTCGACGGCGTACACCGTGCCGCACGACGCCGCATACGTCACGCTGCCGCCTCTGCTTTCCGACGCGCGGCTCGATCCGCTGTTTCAGGCGGCTGCCGACAGCATCGAACAAGCCATTCTCGATGCGCTTTTCAGCGCGGAGACCGTGACCGGCCGCGACGGACATCGGCGGCTATCTCTCACGGACGCATTGAAACCGACGCCATGAAAGTGCTGATCTCGACGGACATCGAAGGTATCGCGGGTGTGTTTCATCCCGAGCAAACGCGGCCCGGCAACGTGGAGTACGAGCAGGCGCGACGCTGGATGACGCATGAGGCGAACGCGGCGGCCCAAGGCGCATTCGAAGGCGGCGCGTCCGAAGTATGGGTGAACGATTCGCACGGCGGCTTTCGCAATCTCTTGCCCGAAGCGTTCGATTCACGGGTGCGGCTCGTACTCGGCAAGCCACGCACGCTAGGCATGATGGCGGGCCTCGAAGCATCGCCCGATCTAGTGTTCATGGTCGGCTATCACGCGCGCGCACAAAGCCGCGGCATTCTCGCGCACACGATCAACAGCACGGCGTTCGCGCGCGTGAAGGTCGACGGCGAAGAGGCCGGCGAGGCGGCGCTGTACGGCCGGCTCGCAGAAGAACGCGGCGCGCGCGTGGCGCTGCTCACAGGCGATGACGTCTTCGGCGCCGAGACCTTGCCCTTGTTCGAAGGCGCGCGCTTCGTCTGCGTGAAATCAGCGCATGGCTATTCCAGCGGCGTGACGCAAACGCCCGCAGCGGCATGCGAAGCGATCCGGCGCGCGGCGCAAGAGGTCGTCGAAGGCAATGCACACGAGCGCTTTGGCGCGCGCCACGAAGCTTCGACACGGCACTGCGAACTCCGCGTTCAGACGAGCGCGCTCGCCGATCTCTTCTGCCAGTGGCCGTTGCTCGAACGCATCGACGCGGTCACGCTCGCCTTCGACGCGCCCAGCGCCGAGCATGTCGTTCGCACGCTCAATTGCCTTTCGGCAATGTCATTCATGTTACGGTGAAGCCCGGAAGTATCGTTAGAATGGAGCCCTTGAGCAGGCACGCTCCATCCAATGCCCGGCAGGCGAAGTGTCATGCATGACGTCAGGCTCGCACACAACGACGACACCGCGCTGGATCCGGCCGATCCGATGCTTGTCATGCGCGGATCGCTGTTCATCGACGGTCACGAAGCCGGATGCTGGGAAGCGCGGCGCGACGGCACGTGGACGGCGCATCTGCGGCACGGCCAAGGATGGATCGTCGAGCCGAGCCGCGCCGCGCTGATCGAACGGCTGGCTCGCGGAGCATGATGTCGGCACGCCCGCATTTTCATCAAGATTACTGAACAACTACATGTACCTGTCGATCATCGCGGTGGGACTCGGCGGCGGCCTCGGCTCGCTGCTGCGCTGGGCGCTCGGCCTGCGCCTGAACGCCGTCTTTCCGAACCTGCCGCTCGGCACGTTCGCGGCCAATGTCATCGCGGGCTACATCATCGGCGTGGCGGTTGCGTTCTTCGCGCGTGTTCCGGATCTCTCTGTCGAGTGGCGGCTTTTCGTCATCACCGGGTTGATGGGCGGCCTGTCCACGTTTTCGACGTTCTCGGCGGAAGTCGTCGCGCATCTTCAGCAGGGGCGGCTCGGCTGGGCGCTGGCGGAGATCGCCATCCACGTCGGGGCATCGCTCGTGATGACTGCGCTCGGCATCGCAACGGTGGCCGTCGCGAGCTGATCGGCGACACCTTCGCGACACCTTTTGGCTTTTATCCCGCGCCCGTTTCCTACAATCCCTCCCGCGTTCAGACGCCCGACACTTCGCCGCGCTTTCAGCGGCTCGATTTTTATTGCAATACAGAAGGTGAAGACATGCCCGAGTTCCCGCTTATCGAAATCAGACCGTACCGGGCGAGTGATCTCGACGGCGTGATCGACCTGTTTCTCCGCGCGGTGCGCGAGACTGCATCGGCGGATTACAACCAGAAGCAGATCGACGTCTGGGCGCAGGCCGATCCCGACGAATGGGCGCTCGCCCGCGCGAGCCGCCCGACGTGGGTCGCGTTCAGCGGCGGCCAGCTTGCCGGATTCGCCGATCTGGAGCGAAACGGCCTGATCGACATGATGTTCGTCCACCCGGAGCACCAGCGCAAAGGCGTGGCGACCGCGCTGCTCGCGCGCATCGAAGCCGAGGCGGACGAGGCGGGCATGCAGGTGCTGCACACCTACGCGAGCGCGACAGGCCGGCCGTTCTTCGAATATTGCGGTTTCACGATGCTGCTGGCACGCGCGGTGGTCGTGCGCGGACAGCGGTTCGTGCAGTTCGTGATGGAGAAAGTGCTGTGAGCATCGCGCGTTCTGTATAGACAAGCGTCGCCTATATCCGCTATTTGGGCTAAGGGGAATCCCGCAAAGCCTCTTGTTTCGCCGTTTATGCCCGTTTAGACTGGCGTCTGACTTGTATAGACAGGATGAAACATGATTACGCTGACGCCCGGAAAACTCACGCTGCCGCAACTGCGCCGAATCGCGCGCGGCTCCGATTCCTTGCGGCTCGATCCCGCGAGCTTCGACGCCGTCGACGCCAGCGCGCGCGCGGTCGCGGCCATCGCCGCGAAGGGCGATCCGGCGTATGGCATCAACACGGGCTTCGGGCGGCTCGCAAACACGCATATTCCCGCTGACCAGCTGGAGCTTTTGCAGCGCAATCTCGTGCTGTCGCACGCGGTGGGCGTCGGCGATCCGATGTCGCGGCCGGTCGTGCGGCTGCTCATGGCGCTCAAGCTGTCGAGCCTCGGGCGCGGCCATTCGGGCATCCGCCGCGAAGTGATCGAGGCGCTTATCACGCTGTTTAACGCGGACGTCTTGCCGATCATCCCGGTCAAGGGCTCGGTCGGCGCATCCGGCGATCTCTCGCCGCTCGCGCATATGTCGACGGTGCTGCTCGGCATAGGCGAAGTCACCATTCGCGGCGAACGCGCCAGCGCGCTCGACGGTCTCGCGGTCGCAGGGCTGAAGCCGCTGACGCTGCAGGCCAAGGAAGGGCTCGCGCTGCTGAACGGCACGCAGGCATCCGCGGCGCTCGCGCTGTATCACCTGTTCGCCATCGAGGACCTGTTCCGCACCGGACTCGTGGCAGGCGCGCTGTCGGTGGATGCCGCCGCGGGCTCGGTCGTGCCGTTCGATGCGCGCATCCATGAGTTGCGCGGGCATCGCGGGCAGATCGACGCGGCGGCGGCGTATCGCGCGCTGCTCGCCGGCTCGGGCATCAATCTGTCGCACGCGGACTGCGAGAAGGTGCAGGACCCGTACAGCCTGCGCTGCCAGCCGCAAGTGATGGGCGCGTGCCTCGACCAGATGCGCCACGCCGCCGACGTGCTGCTGATCGAAGCGAACGCGGTCTCCGATAATCCGCTGATCTTCCCCGATACCGGCGAAGTGCTGTCTGGCGGCAATTTCCACGCTGAACCGGTTGCTTTCGCCGCCGATAATCTCGCGCTCGCCGCCGCTGAAATCGGCGCGCTGGCCGAGCGGCGCATCGCGCTCTTGATCGACGCCACGCTTTCGGGCCTGCCGCCGTTCCTCGTGCGCGACGGCGGCGTCAATTCCGGCTTCATGATCGCCCACGTGACGGCGGCGGCGCTCGCCTCCGAGAACAAGACGCTGGCGCATCCCGCTTCGGTCGATTCGTTGCCCACGTCGGCGAATCAGGAAGATCACGTTTCCATGGCCACGTTCGCCGCCCGCAAGCTCGGCGATATCGCGAGCAACACGGCCAACATTCTCGCCATCGAACTGCTGGCGGCGGCGCAGGGCGTCGATCTGCGCGCGCCGCACAAGACGAGCGCGCCGCTCATCGAAGTGATGAACACGCTGCGCGCGCACGTGCCGCATTACGACCTGGACCGCTACTTCGCGCCGGATATCGCGGCCATCGCGAAGCTCGTCGAGCAGGGCGCGATCGCGCGGCATAGCCCGTTCGCGTTTGCTTCGGAAGCCGCGGAAAACGCGGAAGCGAGCGCATGAACACGCCCGCGTATCAGGAGATCAAGGACTACATCCTGCAGCGCATTCACATCGGCGAGTGGCGCGAGGGCGATCAGGTGCCGTCCGAGAACGAGCTGGCGCGCGAGTTCAAGGTCGCGCGCATGACCGTGAACCGGGCGCTGCGCGAACTGACGGCCGAACAGGTCCTGACGCGCGTGCAGGGCGCGGGAACCTTCGTCGCGCAGCCGAAGTACGCGTCGACGCTCGTCGAGATTCGCAGCATCTCGGACGAAATCGCTGCGCGCGGTCATGCGTATCGCGCGCAGGTGCTGCATCTGGGCGCATCCATCGTCGACGAGGCGCTCGCCGGCGAGATGCAGCTCGCGCTCGGCAGTCCGGTGTTTCATTCGCGCGTGCTGCACTTCGAGAACGACGAGCCGGTGCAGCTCGAAGAGCGTTACGTGAACCCGGCGCTCGCGCCGGAGTACGCGCGGCAGGATTTCACGACGATCACGCCGAACCAGTACCTGATGATCGCCGCGCCGCTGCAACGCGTGGAGTACCGGATCGAGGCTTCCGTGCCGTCGCCCGAAATTCGCGCGGCGCTCGCGATGGGCGAGCACGAGCCTTGTCTCTTGCTGCATCGGCGCACCTGGTCGCGGGATGCCGTCGCGTCGGTCGCGAATCTGTGGCATCCCGGCGACCGTTATCAATTCACCGGGCACTTCTGACGTGATGATCGTTCCTGCGGCTTCGCTCATCGCCGTGCCGTGGAAGAACGGCGGCGGCATCACGCGCGAGATCGCGGCGGGTCCGCCGGGCGCGTCGCTCGATGCGTTCGCGTGGCGGCTGTCGATTGCCGATGTGTCGTCGGACGGCGCGTTTTCGGCGTTTCCCGGCGTGGATCGCGCGCTCGTGCTGCTCGACGGCGCGGGCATGCTGCTCGCCGAAGCGGGCGGCCGCGAGCATCGGCTCGACGAACCGCTCGCGATGGCGCGCTTCGCGGGCGAAACGCCGATTCACGCGAGTCTTATAGACGGGCCGACGCGCGACTTCAACATGATGGTGCGACGCGACCGGGCGCGCATGTCGGTGAGCGTCCGACGCGCCGGGCGTCATGAACTGGCGCAGGAGCACCAATTAACGTTCGTCTACTGCGCGAGCGGCAGCCTGAGCATCGCGTCTGCCGATGGAACGCGCGCGATCCTTCATCCGGGCGATACCGCGCGCATCGAGCGCACTTGCATTGTCGAAGCCACAGGCGATGCCGCGTGGCTCTGCATCGGCATCGAGGAGATACGAGCTTGAACCTCTATTTCGCGGACCACGCGCGCTTGCCCGAAGGCTGGCGGCGCGACGTGCTAATCGAGTGGAACGACGACGGCGCGCTCACGCGCGTCGAGCCGGACAGCGCGGCTCCCGCAGGCGTCGAGCGGGCGAAAGGGCCGGTGCTGCCCGGCATGCCGAATCTGCATTCGCACGCGTTCCAGCGCGCGATGGCCGGGCTCACCGAACATCGCGCGAGCGCCGCCGATACGTTCTGGAGCTGGCGCGACCTGATGTACCGCTTCGCCGCGAAGATCGAGCCGCCCGCGCTCGCGGACTTCGCGCATTGGCTGTACATCGAAATGCTGAAGGCCGGTTACACGTCGGTCTGCGAATTCCACTACGTGCATCACGCGCAGGACGGCTCGCCGTATGCGAACCGCGCGGAACTGGCGGAGCGCGTGGTGGATGCGGCAGAGCGCGCGGGCATCGGCATCACCATGCTGCCGGTGCTCTATCAGTACAGCGGCTTCGGCCAGGCCGCGCCACGCGACGATCAGCGCCGTTTTCTGCATACGCCCGAGAGCCTGCTCGACATGCTCGACGCGCTCGCGCGCGCCCGGCCGGAGAAGGGCGCGCGGCGTTACGGCGTCGCGCCGCATTCGCTGCGTGCGGTCTCGGGCGAGTCGCTCGCGGCGCTGCTCGAAGGCTTCGACGCCCGGTTCGACCACGCTCCGGTGCACATTCATATCGCCGAGCAGCTTGCCGAAGTCGATGCGTGCGTCGCCGCGACGGGTCAGCGGCCGGTGCAGTGGCTGCTCGATCGCTTCGACGTGGACGCGCGCTGGTGCCTCGTTCACGCGACGCATATGGACGCGAGCGAATGCAACCGGCTTGCCGCGAGCCGCGCCGTCGCCGGACTTTGCCTGACGACGGAGGCGAATCTCGGCGACGGCTTCTTCGCGGCGCGCGACTATCTGGATGCGGGCGGGCGCTTCGGCATCGGCTCGGATAGTCACGTGGGCGTCGACTGGCGCTCGGAGTTGCGGCTGCTCGAATATGGCCAGCGTTTGCTGCGTCGCGAGCGCAACGTGCTGGCATCGGCACGCGACACGCGGCCCGCCGACCGTCTCTTCGATGCCGCCCTCGACGGCGGCGCGAGCGCGACCGGGCGGCGCGTCGGTGCGCTCGCGGCGGGCATGCGCGCGGACTGGATCGTGCTGGATGAAGCGCATCCCGGCATCGGCGGCCTTCCCTGCGACGCGTGGCTGTCCAGCGCGGTCTTCTGCGAGCATGGACAGACGCCGGTGCGCGACGTGATCGTCGGCGGTCGCAAGGTCGTCACCGACCGCCGCCACGCCGACGAAGAACAGGCACTCGCGCGTTATCGCGCGGCGCTCGGCGGACTGCTCGCGTAACGTTCAACTCCCGGAGCCGCAGACATGGATACCGTTCACGATTGCTCCATCTACACGCTGGAACGCGGCACCGCGCCGCTTTTGATTTCGATCCCGCATCGAGGCACGCGCATTCCGGAGGCGCTCGTCGAAGAAATGACGCCGGTGGCGCGGCGCGTCGACGATTGCGACTGGCATCTGGAGCGGCTGTATGCGTTCGCGCGCGACTTGGGCGCGTCGATTCTGCTGCCGGAATATGCGCGCTACGTGATCGACCTGAACCGCCCGCCGGACGACGCGAATCTGTACCCCGGTCGCGACACGACGGGTCTTTGCCCCGTCGATACGTTCGACAAAGAGCCGCTTTACCGCCCGGGACACGCGCCGTCGCGCGAGCAGATCGAGGCGCGTCGCGCGCTGTACTGGCAGCCGTATCACGACGCGCTCGCCGGAGAGCTCGCCGCGCTGCGCGAAGCGCACGGGCGCGTGCTGCTGTGGGAAGCGCATTCCATCCGTTCGGTCGTGCCGCGTTTCTTCGAGGGCCGCTTGCCCGACTTCAACTTCGGCACGGCAGACGGCGCGTCGGCGGCGCCGGGACTCGCGGAGCGGCTGGCAGAGGTCGTATCGCGTGACGGGCGATATACGAGCGTCGCCAATGGGCGTTTCAAGGGCGGCTACATCACGCGGCGCTACGGCGAGCCGGCGCGCGGCATCCACGCGGTGCAACTGGAACTGACGCAGGTGACCTACATGCAGGAAACGTCGCCCTATGCCTACGACGACACCCGCGCCAGCGCCGTCCAGCCGCTGCTGCGCGAATTGATGACCGTGGCGCTCGAACACGTGACGGCGCGTTGACTGCGGCGTTCGTCATCTGCCCGGATCAATACCCGGATTATTGCTCGTTGAACAAATATCTTTCATGAGAATCGGGGTTTCCCCTAGGTCGATGACCTCCTAAACTTCTCTCCAAGCGAAAGGAAATCAGAAAACGCTTAAAAAGCTCTCCGGTTTTCAATCGATCTCACAACAAGATATTGGAGGTCATCATGATCAAGTCATTCGTTCCGGCACTCGTCATCGCTTCGGCTCTGGCCGCTCCGACTTTCGCCTTCGCGCAAAACAACGCGCCCGTGACGCGCGCTGAAGTTCGCGCAGAACTCGCTCAGTTGGAGAAGGCTGGGTACAACCCGTCGCAAGACCGCGTGAACTATCCGCAAAATCTGCAAGCCGCTCAGGCGCGCGTGAACGCGGAGCAAGGCGCGGTTGCAACGACGTCGTATGGCGCGTCGACCGCTGGTAACGCCCAGTCGGGCGCGCGTGCAGCCGTCACGATGTCGGATCGCAACTCGGTCTACTTCGGCCACTAAGCCGGAGTCTGTGATCCCGCAGCGGATAGCGCGCGGCGGGTAGGAGGAGCAGGGCAAACGTAGTGAAGAAAGCGCCGGCCGCGTTATCGCAGCCGGCGCTTTTTGCTGTGCAGTCGGCACGCGCGAGGCCGCCGCAGCGAGGTTTCATGCGCCTGAAAGCATAATCCGGCACGCTAAGGTCTTCGTCCCGGATCATTGCCGATGCACATCCTCACGAAGTGTTTGCTCGCCAGCGCCGCCGTCGCACTCGGCCTCGCGTGTTCGCCCGCGCGCGCGGGCAATCCCGATGCGCTCTGGCAAATCGTCCATGACCGCTGCGTGCCCGCCGCCGATGGCGCGCGCATCGGGCAGCCTTGCGCCGAGGTGAACGTCGCAGGCGGCTATGCGGTGCTGAAGGACATCGTCGGCGTCGCGCAATATCTGCTGATTCCGACCGCACGCGTGAGCGGCATCGAAAGTCCGGCGCTCCTGGAACCGGACACGCCGAACTACTGGCGCGATGCATGGAACGCGCGCCATTACGTCGACGACGCGCTGCGCCGCGGCTTGCCGCGCGACGAGATGTCGCTCGCGGTCAATTCGGCGAGCGGACGCACGCAGAACCAGCTGCATATTCATATCGACTGCCTCGCGGACGACGTGGCAGAGGCGCTGCGCGAAGCGGGCCCGGGCATCGGCACGCAGTGGACGCCGCTGCCCGTACGCCTTCGCGGACACAGGTATCGCGCGTTGCGCATCGACGACGCGGACTTGTCGCGTACCGATCCGTTCAGGCTGCTGGCCGCCACCGTCGCGCAGGAAGGCGGTTCCATGGGCGATCAGACGTTGCTGCTCGTGGGCGCCGAGCGCAGCGACGGCGCGCCCGCGTTCTTTCTGCTCAACGATCACGTCGGTCCGGGCGATTTCGCGTCGTCGGAAGAATTGCAGGATCACACTTGCGCGCTGGCCGGACGCGTCATCGTCAAGCCGTGACCACACCCGCCCAGCAATCGAAGCGCTGAAACAACGCGTCGTTCCGTCCGATCGACGCCAGCGATGGTATCGAACGGCGCAAACAGTGCCATGCGCGCGGCTGCGTTGTCCGTCTGACGGAAGACGACGAGCCGCGAATCGCGGTTCATGTCGGTGGCGATGTCGTTCGCGCCGGGCGGCCGCCGCGCGCCAGAGCCGGTCACTCGCCGATCAGATGCAACACGAGTTCACGGTGATGCGGCGCGGCCCGATGCTCGAACACATAGATGCCCTGCCACGTGCCGAGCACCATGCGGCCGGCTTCGACCGGAATCGAAAGCTGCACGGTGGTGAGCGCGGTGCGCAGGTGCGCGGGCATGTCGTCGGGGCCTTCGGCGTCGTGGATATAGCGGCCGGGCGCTTCCGGCGCGACCGATTCGAAATACCGTTCGAGGTCCGCGCGCACGTCCGGGTCCGCGTTCTCCTGAATCAGCAGCGACGCCGACGTATGACGGCAGAACACCGTCAGCAGGCCCGTGCGGATATCCTGCAAGTCGATCCAGCGGTCGATGTCGCGCGTGACTTCGTGCAGGCCGCGCGAGCCGGTTGCGAGCGTCAGATGGTGGAGTGCCTGTTTCATGTCGTTTTCGATCCGAGGGAAAGTGCCTGTTCAGTGTAACGGCTGGCTCGCGCGATGATGGTCTATGCTTGGCGCGTGCCGTTCACACGATCGGACGATCATGCGCAAACCGAAGACCACCGCGCTGCTCGGAGTACTGCTGGCATTGCACGCGCTAGCCGTCCGCGCCGACGAGACGCGCGCCAATCGCGGCAACGACCCGTTTCTGCACATATCGAACGCCGTTCCCGATTGCCCCGCGCCGCGCGGCCCGTTCGAGACGGACGCCGAATGGCTCGACGAAGCGCACTATCGCATCGAGCGCGGCAACAGTTGCTGGATCGCGGGCCGCTGCCGTCTGCCGAACAGTTACGACTACGACCGCGAGATCGCCGAAAGCGTCACGCGCCGTCTGGACGCGCTGAACGCATCGCTTCAATGGCGCGACAAGACGAGTCTGTGGCTCACGCTGCAGCGCCGCTTCGTCTACGTGGACGGCTGCGTGTCGCCGGATTTCGACCGCACGCGATTCGTGGAGGGCTTGAGGGAGACGGCGGACGTCGAGAAGATCATCGACCGCACGACGGTTCTATCGCCTAAGCTGAAAGCGAGACCCTGCGCGACGCCGGCCTCGGCCGGCGATTGCCGATGATGAGAACGATACCCGCTGACCGGCTCCTGCCGTTCGTCCGACGCCTCTTGTTAGTGCTGGCGTTAGCCGTGTTCCCGCTTCACGCCGAAGCAGCCGCGCCCGTCGTCGTGATTCCGCTGACCGGCGCGGTTGGGCCGGCGAGCGCGGATTTCGTCGTGCGATCGCTCGCCCGGGCCGCAGACGAGCGCGCGCAACTCGCCGTCCTCCGGATCGACACGCCCGGCGGCCTCGACCTTTCCATGCGCGCCATCATTCAGGCGATTCTCGCTTCGCCCGTGCCGGTCGCGGCGTACATCGCGCCGAGCGGCGCGCGGGCGGCGAGCGCGGGCACGTATATCGTGTATGCCGCGCATATCGCCGCGATGGCGCCCGGCACGAATCTCGGCGCGGCCACGCCGATCCAGCTCGGCGCCGGTGGAGCGGAGCGCGCGGCGTCGGGCGCGGCGGAGGGGGCATCGACCGAAACGCGCAAGCAGGTTCACGACGCCGCCGCGTATATCCGCGGCCTCGCGCAACTGCGCGGGCGCAACGCCCAGTGGGCCGAACGCGCGGTGCGCGAGGCCGTCGCGCTCTCGGCCAACGAGGCGCTCGCGCAGAAGGTGATCGACCTCACCGCGACCGACATTCCCGATCTGCTCGCCAAACTCGACGGCCGCCGCGTGCCCACGGCGCAGGGCGAGCGCGTGCTGGCGACGCGCGAGGCGAGCGTCGTCGCGTTCCAGCCAGACTGGCGCAACCGCTTTCTCGCGGCGATCACGGACCCGAGCGTCGCGCTCATACTGATGATGATCGGCATGTACGGCCTCTTCTTCGAGTTCGCGAATCCGGGCTACGTGCTGCCGGGCGTCGCGGGTGCGATTTGCCTGCTCGTCGGCCTGTTCGCGCTGCAATTGCTGCCGGTGAGCTACGTGGGCCTCGGCTTGTTGATGCTGGGCATCGGCTGTCTTGTCGCGGAGGCGTTCTTGCCGACGTTCGGCACGCTCGGCATCGGCGGCATCGTCGCGTTCGCCATCGGCGCGCTGATGCTCGTGGATACCGACGTGCCCGGCTTCGGCGTTCCGCCCGGACTCGTCGCCGCGCTCGCGCTGTTCTCGGCGGTCTTCGTGTTCGCGGTGTCGGGGCTCGCGTTGAAGGCGCGCAGGCGGCCCGTCGTCGGCGGCGGCGAGGCCATGCTCGGCAGCATCGGCGTGATGCTGGAGGGCGGCGAGGGCGTCGGCTGGGCGCGCGTGCAGGGCGAACGCTGGCGCGTGCAGCCGGCATCGCCCGCTGCGTTGCCGGAACAGGGCGCGCGCGTGCGCGTGACCGCGCGCGACGGACTCACGCTGACCGTCGAGCCGTTCGACGAATCACATCACAATGCAGCTTGAACGAGGCTAAAAACATGGGGCTGACTTTCGGTTTCGGCGGCATCGTCCTCGCGCTCGTCATTTTTCTGCTGGCGTCGGCGGTGCGCATTTTTCGCGAGTACGAGCGCGGCGTCGTGTTCATGCTCGGGCGCTTCTGGAAGGTGAAAGGGCCGGGGCTCGTGCTCATCATTCCGGTCGTGCAGCAGGTCGTGCGCATGGACCTGCGCACCGTGGTCTTCGACGTGCCGCCGCAGGACGTCATCACGCGCGACAACGTCTCGGTGAAGGTGAACGCGGTCGTCTACTTTCGCGTGGTCGATCCGGAGAAGGCCGTGATTCAGGTCGCGCGCTATTTCGACGCGACGAGCCAGCTCTCGCAGACGACGCTGCGCGCGATTCTAGGCAAGCACGAGCTCGATGAACTGCTGTCCGAGCGCGAGCGTCTGAACAGCGACATCCAGCGCGTGCTCGACGCGCAGACCGACGTGTGGGGCATCAAGGTGTCGAACGTCGAGATCAAGGACGTCGATATCAACGAGACGATGATTCGCGCGATCGCTCGCCAGGCCGAAGCCGAGCGCGAGCGTCGCGCGAAGATCATTCATGCGGAAGGCGAACTGCAGGCATCGGAGAAGCTGTTGCAGGCCGCGCAGATGCTCGCCCAGGCACCGCAGGCGATGCAACTGCGCTATCTGCAAACGCTGACGACGATCGCCGGCGACAAGAATTCGACGATCGTGTTTCCGGTTCCGGTCGATCTGGTCAGCGCGGTGATCGACCGGTTCGCGAAGTCCTCGAACCCTTAGACGAGCGCGGGAAAGTCGAGCGTCGTGTCGTTCACGCGGTTGACGAGGTTCGTGAAGTTGATGACGCTCATCGCGAACAGCGCGTCGATGACTTGCGCCTCGCTATAGCCTGCTTCCCGCACATCGGCGAGCACGCGGGCGTCCACCGTGCCGCGCGAATCCGCCACGTGCCGCACGAAGCGCACGAGGGCATCGCGCTTCGCATTGCCGGTCGCGTCGCCTGCGCGAATCTGCTGCGTTTCGTCTTGCGTGAGTCCGACCATCTTGCCGACGACCGTATGCGCAGCGGCACAGTAATCGCAACCCGCCAGTTCGCTGACGGCGAGCTTGATGGCTTCGGCATCGGCCTTGTCGAGACTGCTCTTCGCGAGCACGGCATCGTTCGATAACGCCGCGCCGAGCGCCGCCGGGCTATGCGTGCCGATGGTCGCATACGCGTTCGGCACGCGGCCCGCGGCCTTCTTGATGGCGCTGAAGAGTTCCGCGGTCTTGCCGGTGGCTTCGTTGACGTTGACTTGAGAAAGACGTGACATGGTGTGCTCCGGTTCGTTGGTGAGCCATCTGAATGGCGTGAGTCAACTGTAGGCCGGAGCAGCGTTGCCGTGAATGCGCGCGCGTCTCAAGGAAACGCGCGATCGTCTCATCTTCTATTGCACCGTCGCGAGCACTTCTCTTACCGTCGTGAAGATGCGCTCGATCTGATCGTCTTCGATGATGAGCGGCGGCGAGAACGCGAGCGTATCGCCGGTATAGCGCACGAGCACGCCTGCCTCGAAGCACTTGACGAACGCTTCGTAGGCGCGCGCGCCGGGCGCGCCGTCGCGCGGTTCGAGTTCGATGCCCGCGACGAGCCCGAGATTGCGAATGTCCTTGACGTGCGGCGCGTCGCGCAGCGCATGCGCCGCGCTTTCGAACGCCAGAGACTTGGATGCCGCGCGGTCGAACAGCTTGTCGCGCACATAGAGGTCGAGCGTCGCGATGGCCGCGGCAGTCGCGGCCGGATGCGCCGAGTACGTGTAGCCGTGAAAAAGTTCGATGGCGTTCGCCGCGCCCGCATCGATGATCGTGTCATGCACCTTGCGCTGCGCCGCGACCGCGCCCATCGGAATGGAGGCGTTGTTGATCGCCTTGGCCATCGTGATGAGGTCGGGCGTCACGCCGAAGAATTCGCTGGCCGTCGCCTTGCCGAGACGCCCGAAGCCGGTGATGACCTCATCGAAAATCAGCAGAATGCCGTGTTTCGTGCAGATTTCGCGCAGCTTCTGCAAGTAGCCCTGCGGCGGAATCAGCACGCCGGTGGAGCCCGCGACCGGCTCGACGATGACGGCCGCGATCGTCGACGCATCGTGCAGCGCGACGATGCGCTCCAGTTCGTCCGCGAGATGCGCGCCCCACGCCGGCTGGCCTTTGGAAAACGCGTTGTGCGCGAGATCGTGTGTATGCGGCAGATGATCGACCGAGGGCAGCAGCGCGCCCGAGAACGTCTTGCGGTTCGGCGCGATGCCGCCCACCGAAATGCCGCCGAAGCCCACGCCGTGATAGCCGCGCTCGCGCCCGATCAGCCGCGTGCGCTGGCCTTCGCCGCGCGCGCGATGGTAGGCGATGGCGATCTTGAGCGCCGTGTCGACCGACTCCGAACCCGAGTTCGTGAAGAAGATCCGGTCGAGGCCGTCGGGCATGAGTTCGGCCACTTTCGTCGCGGCTTCGAACGCGAGCGGGTGCGCCATCTGGAACGTCGGCGCGAAATCCAGCGTGCCGAGCGCCTTCTGCACCGCCTCGACGATTTCCTCGCGGCAATGACCCGCGTTCACGCACCACAGCCCCGCGCAGGCGTCGAGCACCTCGCGGCCATCCGTCGACCGGTAGTACATGCCTTTGGCGCTTTCCAGAAGCCGCGGCGCGGCCTTGAACTGGCGATTCGCGGTGAAGGGCATCCAGAAAGACGACAGGTCGTCGATGACGGGGCGGGCGTTCATGGCTAGGTCTCTCCTCGAAAGAACGGTCACTGTATGTCGACGCAATTTTGCGCGGCATAGACAGTTGCTTCACCGCGCTGCCAACTGTGCTGGCAAAATGGGGCGAACTGTGCTGGCAGACCTTGGCTGATTACCTTGGCCGATTGAACCGATGATCGAACTCAACCTGGAGCGCGGCTCGCGGCAGGCGCCGACGCTCGTCGAGCAACTCGTGCGCGCATTTTCATCTGCCATCGAGTCGGACACCTTGCGCGCGGGCGCGCTGTTGCCTTCGGTGCGGCGTCTTGCCGAAAGCGAGCGCCTGAGCACGTTCACCGTGACCGAAGCGTACGGCAGGCTCGTGTCGATGGGCCTCGTCACCGCGCGGCGCGGCTCGGGGTATCGCGTGGCCGTGCGCGGGCGGCGCGCGCCGACGCGCTCGGTCGAATGGCAGCCGCCGAGCCTCACCGCGACATGGCTGCTTTCCGATGTCTTCGCGGACCATTCCGTGCCGATCAAATCCGGCTGCGGCTGGCTGCCGAACGAATGGGTCAACGAAAGCGGGCTGCACCACGCGTTGCGCGCGGTGAGCCGCGTGCCGGCCGCGCGCATCGCGGATTACGGGCATCCGTATGGCTTCGCGCCCCTGCGCGAGCGCATTGCCGAGCAACTGGACCGTCACGGCTTGCCGGTCGATGCCGCATCCAACGTGCTCTTGACGAGCGGCGCGACGCAGGCGCTCGATCTGATCGTGCGCACGTTGCTGCGTCCGGGCGATGCCGTCGTCGTCGAAGACCCCGGCTACTGCAATCTGCTGCAGATTCTCAGGCTCGCCGGCCTGAACGTGCATGGCGTGCCGCGCACCGTCGCGGGTATCGACACCGACGTGTTCGAGCGCATCGTGACGGAGCATCGTCCGAAGGCCGTCTTTCTCAACACGACGCTGCAGAATCCGACCGGCGCGACATTCAACATGGCGTCGGCGTTCCGATTGATGCAAATCGCCGAACGGCATGGCCTGTGGGTCGTGGAAGACGACGTGAACCGCGAGCTCGCGCCGCCCGGCGCGCCGTTGCTCGCGGCGCTGGAAGGATTGAGCCGCGTCGTGTATGTCGGCGGCTTCGCCAAGACGATTACGCCGTCGCTGCGCTGCGGCTATGTCGTCGCCGAACGCGACGTGCTGCGCGAACTGGCGCGCACGAAGATGGCGGTGGGACTCACGTCGTCGGAGGCGACGGAGCGCATCGTCGAGAAGGTGCTGACGGAAGGGCGCTATGCGCGGCACGTCGAATTCGTGATCGACAAGCTGAAGGACGCGCATGCGACCGTCGAGCAGCGCATGGATGCGCTCGGCGCGACACTGTTCCGCCGTCCGCGTGCGGGTCTTTTCGTATGGGCTGAGTTGCCGATCGATCCATCGCATGCGAGCGATGTCGCGACGCGCGCGCTCGAACACGGCATCTGGCTCGCGCCGGGTTCGTATTTCCGGCCCGGCGATGCACCGAGCGCGTGCTTTCGCTTCAACGTGCCGTATTCGCTCGACGACGCGCTGTGGACTTTTCTCGGCAAGTCGCTTTAGCGGCTACAGAGCGGCGCGCGGACTCGCGCTCACACGATGCAGATGCGTGCGCGGCCGCGCGGCGCTCTTGCGTCCACGCGACGCCGCGAGGTGCGCCTGCAAGCGCTCGCACACATCTTTTCTGCGCACCGGATTGAGCGGATCGCACAGACGAATGGTGAGCGTGGCGGCTCGTGCGTGCAGCGGCACCAGCGTGTCGGGCTCCGGCGCTTCCCAGAGCACGACGGTATGCGTGCCGTCCGATACTTGCACGATCTGAAAGTGCTCGAGATCAACCTTGCCGAGCTCGTGAGGTTCGATCGAATGATGCATGTTGCCCCCGAAAACAGTCTCCCTGTGCATTGCCGGGCATGCAAACACTATGCCGATGCTCCGATCACGCAGCTTTCCCGCATGCCAGCGGGGCGACGTGTAATTTTCAGCATGACGTGCGTGAAAAAAAGCCATCGGCGCGCCGACGCATGTGTTGGCGCGAGCCCTACAGCGCGCTCGCGCCGTCTTCTTTCTTATGCTTATTCGCCGTAGATATCGAAGTCGAAGTACTTCTGCTCGATGCGTTTGTACGTGCCGTCCTTGATCATCGCAGCAATTGCGCCGTCGAGCTTCTCTTTCAGGTCGGTGTCTTCCTTGCGAAGACCTATCGCGGTGCCGGGACCGAAGATCGCGCTGTCCTCGAGAGCCGGGCCGGCGAAAGCGAACGGCTTGCCGCGCGGCGTGTCGAGAAAGCCGCGTTCGGCCTGCACCGCGTTTTGCAGCGATGCGTCGAGACGTCCGGCAAGCAGGTCGGCATAGACCTGATCCTGATCTGCATACGATACGACCGTCACGCCTTTGGCGCCCCAATGCGCCTTCGCATAGCTCTCCTGCATCGAGCCTTGTTCGACGCCGACCGATTTGCCCGCGAGCGATTCCGCCGTCGGCTGAATCTTCGAGTCGCGCTTCGCGACGAGTCGCGTGGGCACATGGAAGAGCTTGCTGGAGAACGCGATCTGCTTGACGCGCGCCGGCGTCATCGACATGGTGGACAGCACGCCGTCGAATTTGCGCGCCTTGAGGCCGGGAATCATGCCGTCGAAGGCGTTCTCGACCCATACGCACTTTGCGTCGAGACGGCGGCACAGTTCGTTGCCGACATCGATATCGAAGCCGACGAGCTGGCCGTCCGGTGCTTTGGATTCGAAGGGCGGATAGCTGGCATCGACGCCGAACCGGATCGTGGACCAGTCTTTCGCATGGGCGCCGATAGACACGGCCAGCATGGAACTCAACAACACCGTCAACAGCGTCTTCACGTTCGTCTCTTCCTAGCGATAAGTTTGAATAGTTCTCGGACTGCCGCTGAAGATTATAGAGGCGTTAAGCAGGCGCTAAAAAAATGGCCGCGAAATTCGCGGCCATTCGGCTAAGGCATTGCGTTGCTGCTGGCGGTTCTCTTAGCTCGCGCGCACTTCGATGCGCCGCGGACGCGCTTCTTCACGGCGCGGAATCGTGAGCTTCAGCACGCCGTTCGTCAGGTTAGCGTCGATCTTCGTGGTGTCGAAGTCGTCGCTGACGGTGAAGGCGCGGGCGAAGCGCGGCGCGCGCACTTCAGCGTGATGCACGCGCAAGCCGGCTTGCGCGGTGACCACCGCTTCGGCTTCGATATACAGCCGCGCGTCATGCACTTTCACGTCCAGCTTTTCGCGCGGCACGCCGGGCAGGTCGGCCCACAGCGTGATGCCGTGGCTGTCTTCGACGATATCGACCGCGGGCGTGATGCTCGCGCGGCGCGCGTTGTCTTCGTTCTTGCGCGTCACGTCGCCGTCGTTGCGCTGCGCCAGTTGAGTGGTGTCGTTCATCATAAGCTCCCGAATGCTGAATTACTGAATGGTGATGGCGCGGGGCTTGGACGCTTCGCGCTTGCCGACGGTGATGGACAGCGTGCCGTTTTCATAGCGCGCCTGCACCTTGTCGATGTCCGCGTTCTGCGGCAGTTCGATCACGCGGCGGAAGCTGCCGGTAAAGCGCTCTTTCGCATAAGTGCGCGCGCCTTCGGTCAGCGTTTCTGCCTTGCGCTCGCCGCTGATCGTGAGCGTGCCTTTGTCCACGGTCACATCGAGCGATGCGGGATCCACGCCCGGCGCGAACGCGACGATCTCGACCGCCTCGTCCGTGCTGCCGATATTCAATTGCGGAAAGACATCCGCGCGGCTGGTCCGGATGCTCGATGGCAGGTTGCCGAACAGCGTCGACATTTGCCGCTGCATGCGATCCAGCTCCGCGAACACGTCGCCGCCAAAGTAGAAGTCACTCATGATCCAGTCTCCGAAAATGCGGCCGCATGAAGGCCGGCACAGTGCGTTGATCCTCGTGGGCAGGGCGTTCGAGCGTCGCTGCCCTCGGATCGAAAAATAGGTGCGGAGACGCTCATTTCAATAAGCCGGAATGCATTTTCAAGCGCTTTTTTATCCGTTCGGCGACTCTTGATATGCGTTTTGCGACTCATAGATTGGACCGTTTGAGCGTTAGCCGCTAACGAATTCAATCCGCTCTTACAATGGGCGATCCAACCAGTGGCGGGGACGACAAGATGAAGGTGTGCTTTTACGGCGCGGGCGCAATCGGCGGATGGATGGGCGTGCGGCTCGCGCAGGCAGGCTGCGATGTCAGCGTGGTCGCGCGCGGCGCGACGCTGGATGCGCTCACCACGCGCGGCCTGCAACTCGTGGAGAAGGACGCGACGCATACGGCGCAGGTTCGCGCGAGCGCCGCGCCCGAGGCACTGGGGGAACAAGACCTCGTGGTGGTCGCCGTCAAAGCGCCGGCAATGGCATCCGTGGCCGCGCACATCGCGCCGTTACTTGGTGCGCGGACCACGGTGCTCACTGCGATGAACGGCGTGCCGTGGTGGTTCTGCGAGGGCTTAGGCGATGCGTTCGCCGGCAAGCGACTCGCCTCGGTCGACCCGCACGGCACGATCGCCGCCGCGATACCGAGCGCGCAGACGGTCGGCTCCGTCGTTCACGCGAGTTGTTTCGTGGAAGCGCCGGGCGTGATCCGGCATCATCAGGGCAACGGGCTGATTCTGGGCGAGGCGACCGGCAAGCCGAGCGCGCGCGTCGATTCGCTCGTATCGCTCTTTGCGCGGGCGGGCTTCGACGCGTCCGCATCGCCGCAGATTCAGCGCGACGTGTGGTTCAAGCTGTGGGGCAACATGACGATGAACCCGATCAGCGCGATCACCGGCGCGACCACGGACCGCATTCTCGGCGACGATCTCGTGCGCGGCTTCGTCACGCGCATCATGCTGGAGGCGAAGGAGATCGGCGCGCGCTTCGGCATTCCCATCGAACAGGAGCCAGCGGACCGGCATGCCGTCACGGCAAAACTGGGCGCGATGAAGACTTCGATGCTGCAGGACGTCGAAGCGGGCAAGGCCGTCGAACTGGATGCGCTCGTCGCGTCGGTGCGCGAACTCGGCGCGCTGACGGAGGTGCCGACGCCATTCACCGACGCGCTGCTCGGCCTCGCGCGCCTGCACGCCCGCACGCTGGGCCTCTATCCGGCGCAATGAGCAGCGAGTCGAGGACCTGATGAAAGAATCCCCGAGTGAACTCGTCGCCATGCGCGACATGCTGCGCGAGTTCGTGCACGAACGCGACTGGCGCCGCTTTCATGCGCCGAAGAATCTCGCGGCGGCGCTGAGCGTGGAGGCGAGCGAGTTGCTGGAGCCGTTCACGTGGCTTCAGACCGGCGACAAGGCCGAGCTCGACGACGCGAAGCTCCGCGCCATTCGTCATGAGATGGCTGACGTGCTCGCTTATCTCGTGATGCTGGCCGACGCGCTCGATGTGGATCTGCATCAGGCGTTGCTGGAGAAGATGGCGCTGAATCGCGCGAAGTATCCGGCGCACAAGGTGCGCGGCGACGCGCGCAAATACAGCGAATACGATGAATGACGAGAGTGGCGCACACGATTAAGCTCGCATGATCCACTAACGACCGAGGATGCCGATGGATTTTTCGCTTTCGCCGGAGTTGACCGAATTGCAGGCGCGGGTGCGCGCGTTCATCGCCGATGAAATCGTGCCGATGGAGCGCGATCCGCGCTGCACGCCGCACGGGCCGAACGAAGCGTTACGCGCCGAACTGATCGCGAAGGGCCGCAAGGCGGGCTTGCTGTCGAGCCATATCTCGCCGGAGTTCGGCGGGCTCGGGCTCGGCCATGTCGCGAAGGCGATTCTGTTCGAGGAGGCGGGCTATTCGCCGCTCGGCCCTGTCGCGCTGAATATCGCCGCGCCCGACGAGGGCAACATGCATCTGCTCGAAGCCATCGCGACGCCGGAGCAAAAGGAACGCTGGCTGCGTCCGCTCGCGGCGGGCGAGATCCGCTCGTGCTTCTGCATGACCGAGCCGTCGCCCGGTGCGGGCGCGGACCCGGCGATGCTCCAGACCACCGCCACGCGCGACGGCGACGAGTACGTGATTCACGGCCGCAAGTGGTTCATCACGGGCGCCGAGGGCGCGGCAGTCGCGATCATCATGGCGAAGTTCGCGGACGGCCCGGCGACGATGTTTCTCGCGGACATGTCGAGTCCCGGCATCGTCATCGAACGGGCGATGGATTCGCTCGACACGTGCTTTCCCGGCGGCCACGGCGTCGTGCGCTTCGACGGGCTGCGCGTGCCGGCGTCGAACGTGCTCGGCGAACCGGGCGAAGGCTTTCGTTATGCGCAGGTGCGTTTGTCGCCCGCGCGTCTCACGCACTGCATGCGCTGGCTCGGCGCGGCCCGCCGCGCGCATGACGTCGCGAGCGATTATGCGCGGCAACGTCAGGCTTTCGGCAAGGCGCTAGGCGAGCACGAAGGCGTCGGCTTCATGCTGGCGGACAACGAGATGGACCTGCACGTCACGCGGCTCGCCATCTGGCATTGCGCGTGGGTGCTGGATCAGGGCGTGCTCGGCAAGCACGAATCGAGCATCGCGAAGGTCGTGTCGTCGGAGGCGCTGTGGCGCGTCGTCGATCGATGCGTGCAAGTGCTGGGCGGGCAGGGCGTCACGCACGAGACGGTGGTCGCGCGAATCTTCGCGGACATGCGCGCGTTTCGGATCTACGACGGCCCCTCCGAAGTGCATCGCTGGAGCATCGCGCGGCGCATCTTGCGCGGGCCGAAGCCGGCTGCTTGAGGCGGCTGCTCGAGCCGGCCGTGTGAGCGCGATCACGCGCGCCGCTTTAGTGCGTCATCGGCGGCGCGTCGGCTCGTCGCTGCGCCACGATGCGGCCCGCGCGCATGGCATTGTCCGGATAGTTGATCCAGTCGTTCGGATCGTAGCCCGCAGCGATCCACGCGTGTAGTTCATAACGAACCTGAGCGCGTGTCTTGGGCGCGGACGAATTGTCGGCGAGCGGCTGCGCGAATGCAGACGCGGCCCAGCACGCAGCGAGCGCGCCGAGCATGATTCGGGAAGTAGCTTTCATGAGTCCCTCTTACGCCGCTGATGACGGCTTACTCATTCTAGGACACAACGCCGAATGTCACCGGCGCGCGCTCAACGTGACAGTCCGATGACTTTTGCAATGAACGGACCGCTTCGATTCGCCTTTCGTTCAGCGACGCGGTGTCTCGCAAAGCGCACGACTGGGGAAAGCCCGTGTTGCAATGCAGCATGTCATTGAGTATGCTGTCTTAAGCGGGCAATGAAGCCCCTCGTTTAGTCATAGTGCCCCGGCCGATTGGGCGTACGGGCAACGCAAAAAGAAGCGCCCGACATCAAGGGCGTTCGTCTAGGCAAGGCAGCACGCCTTACGGACGTCAACTTGAAGGAGCCGCATGTATGGACTTGACCGGATCATCGAAGCCGACGCTGCATATCTTCCACCAGGAAGGCGGGTGGCATTGGGGCATCACCGTCGAGCGCGCGGCAGGCGGCGGCATGAAGGTGGTCGCATATAGCGACGAAGGCTTCGATTCCGAGGAAGAGGCCCGCGAGGACGGCGAACACGTGCTGCGCTCGGAAGACTGGCGTTCGCGTCAACGATTCAGCCGCAGCGAGCGGCGCACCGGCTGTTCTTGAAATCGCGGCGCGTCGCTGCCTTCTTCCTCTTCTTCCATCAAACGACAAGGCCCCACCGCCTAGCGTTCTAGGAAACGCTAGCTTGTGGCGGCAATCAACTGCCCCGCGTCTTATGCGGACGGCCTTTCGAGCGGCGGCGTGCCCTCGTGAAAGAACTTCCTGAGTTCCGTTCTCAGCTCCGGCGAATCTTCATGCTGATGCATGCTCACCGCATGTTGCACGGCGGCTTGCATCAATTCGTCTTCGGAGTCGGCGGCGAGTGCGATCGTGCAGTTGCTGTCGCTCGAGCACTCGCGGCAATCGATGTACATGCGTGTCATGGCGTCCTCCTGGCTTGAAGGCGCTGACTTCAGTATAGGCCGTCGTTTTGGCTGCGATGGCGATTTGCGCGCGCCTGCGCAGTCGCGTAACGTTCATGCTCATGAACGGTCTCTCGATTCCCGACGCAACGCTTGCAGCGTACCGCGCTGCCATCTACCGGATACGCGGCGAGCCGCCCATCGATATGACGATCGACGCGAAGAACGCGTCCGTCGCCGCGCTGCTGGGCCGTCACGGTGTTGCCAGCGCAGTGTTCGTGACCGCGTTCAATCCATTCGGCTGCGAACTGAGCGCCGAGCAGAACGCCGCTAGGCAGCGGGCGCTCGAGGCGCACATCGCGCAAGCAGGGTGGATGGCGTTATCCGGCGAAGGCTTGGATCCGAAGAATGTCTGGAGCGCGGAGGCGAGTTTGTTCGTGCTCGGCGCGACTGAGTCCTATGCCGATAGTCTCATGCTCGCGTATGAGCAAAACGCCGTCGTGGTCGTGCTGGGTGATGGGTTGCCGCGACTGCGGCTGCATCCGCGATATAGGTGACCGAGTAGAGCGCTTTGATGCCGCTCCACCGATGCGGGGTAAGGGCGTCGTGTGTCGTGCGACGTCCGCCGTTGGGGCGGGGAATGAACGGCCTCTTGCCCGTGCTCTCGCAAATGCGCGCGCTCGCTGATGCCGCGCGGGTCGCTCCCTCTTCACGCGATATTCGCGACCGAACTCAATATCTGCTGCTTTCGGAAGGCGCGGCGTTGCCGCCTGCGGATGGCAGGGCTTCTGGTTGGGACCAGGGCCGACGACCGACGGGCTCGTCGCTCGGCTGTGCTTCGTCCAACGCCGACTGGAATGATGCACTCACTGGGCCAAGCGTAGTACCTAATCTGCCGAAGCCGACGAACGCTGCGCACAGCGGATTCGCTCACCAACGCGCGAGGCGAATGGCAGCTATGCGGGCGCGGCGGGCATGCGCTTCATGGCAAGACGACGTGGGCCGGGGCAACCGACAGCCGCGGCTTGCTTGCGACATCTCAACAGCGATTCTGGCAAGGGACGCGGTGGCAGGATTCGAGGCTGCGCCACTATCAAAGCATGAATGCGCCGCACGACAGTTCGCTTTTCGTCGGTACTGCGAATTATTTTGCCGTCGCGATGACGAGCGATGGGACCGACGCGATGGCGGACTGCGCACCAGAGGTTGCATCGGCGGCACGGCGATTGAACGTGCGCTGCTACCAGCAAGGGCTTAACTGCGAGGTCGCCCTGACGACCCCGGGCAGAGCGCGAACCGCGTCTTGGAGCGCTTGTGTCGAGCGCGTTAAGCGGACCAGCACAACCGCGTACTGACCAAGGTCGCGCGTTGGCGGCCTGCACCTCCGTTTGTGTCGATCACGCGCTCAGCGTTATAGGCGTGCATGGCGACCGCCTCTAGCCTCCCGAACGCGCAGTTGCACCAACGCAGCATCACCCGTTGTTCTCACGCAACTGAGCAAGAGTGCAGCGACAAATCCCACCTTCACGCCTGCGAAAGATCTCACGTGATCGAACGGTAGCAGCGCGCTCGAATTCGGATTACTCCCATATTCCCCAATGCTAATCGCGGAAACACTCACGGGCTGTTCGCGGGTCCCCTTAGCGTCTCCCGCACCGTAAGAAAGCGAAGCATCGAATAATGAATAACGGGATTTACAAGCTGGTCTTTAGCCGCGTGCGGCACATGATGGTGGCGGTCGCGGATTTTGCGACGGGACAAGGCGCGCAGGGCAGCAGCGCAACGCAGCGCGCATCGGTCGCATCGTCTTTTAACGTCGGTTCTAGCCTTCCCATCCGTGCCGTGGCGTTTGCCGCGATGTTGCTGCTCGGTACTGCTATGTCGGTATCGCACGCGCAGATCGTTGCAGCGCCGGGGTCTGGTGCCCAGGTGATTCAGACGCAGAACGGACTCCAGCAAGTCAACATCGCCAAGCCGTCTGCTGCCGGTGTTTCCCTCAACAATTACTCGCAATTCGACGTGCCGGGAAAGGGCGCGATTCTCAATAACTCGCCGACCATCGTTCAAACGCAGCAGGCCGGTTACATCAACGGGAACCCGAATCTGTCGCCGGGGCAGTCCGCGGGCATCATCGTCAACCAGGTGCTGAGCAATTCGCCGTCGCAACTTAACGGCTATCTGGAAGTGGCTGGGCAGCGTGCGGAAGTCGTCGTCGCTAATCCGAATGGCCTGGTGGTGAATGGTGGCGGCTTCATCAACACCTCGCGCGCGATTCTCACGACGGGTACGCCCAACTTCGGCGCGAATGGCAGTCTCGCGGGCTTTACCGTCACCGGTGGCAATATCACGGTGCAGGGCGCGGGGCTGAACGCGACGAACGTCGATCAGGTCGACTTGCTGTCCCGTGCGATTCAGGTGGCCTGCTCGTCAATCGCGCGAACACGGTGACGAACGATCAATCGACGATCGAAGCGCAAGGCAATCTCGAAGTCGCGGCGAACACGCTGAACAATACGCGCCCGGCGCCGACGGTGCAGACGGTGACGACGGATGTCGAGACGCTCTTCCAGACGAAGCGCGCGAAGTACATGCCCTGCGGCACGGGCGGCCCCGATAGCCACACGTCCTGCACGCAAGAAGTCTGGAACGACTACTACAGCAACCGGCAACGGCGCGACCGTCAACGCACCGCAGTCTGTCGCGGGGCCGACCGGCTCGTTAAACATCCCGTTGCCGACCAACGGGCTGTATCACTACAACACGTCGCCGAACGCGGCCTACCTGATCGCCACCGATCCGCGCCTGACGAGCTACACGAGCTTCATCTCCAGCGACTACATGCTCAAGGCGCTGAACCTTGATCCGCAGAACATCGAGAAGCGTCTGGGCGATGGCCTCTACGAAGAGCAACTCGTGCGCAATCAGATCACGCAACTGACCGGTCGCGTGTATCTCGAAGGCTATACGAACAACGAGGACGAGTATCGCGCGTTGATGAACAACGGCGTGAACTTCGCGCAGCAGTTCAATCTCAGGCCCGGCATGGCGCTCTCGGCTGCGCAGATGGATGCGCTCACGAGGGACATCGTGTGGCTGGTCGATCAGACGGTGACTTTGCCCGATGGCAGCGTGCAGCATGTGCTCGCGCCCGTGGTCTACATGGCGCAGGCGCATGCGAACGATCTTCAGCCGACCGGCGCACTCATCAGCGCCGACGATGTGGAGATTCACGCGACCGGCAGCGTTACGAACAGCGGCGTGATCAAGGGCGGCACGCAGACGGTCATCACCGGCACGGACATTCTGAATCGTGGCGGTAGTATCGGTAGCAATGGCACGACGGTCATTTCCGCGACGAACGACGTCATCAACGCCTCGGGCCGCATCTCGGGCAACCGCGTGGCGGTGCTGGCGGGCAACGACATCGTCAATACGACACTCACCGATGCGGTCGGCGTGAGCTCGGCGGCGGGCAGCAGCAAGGTGAATCAGACGCTGGTCGGCGCGCAAGGCACGATCGCCTCGACGGGCGACATGGTGGTCGCGGCCGGTCACGATCTGACGGTGCACGGCGCGAATATCAGCGCAGGCGGTAACGCGCAGATCACGGCCGGGCATGACATCGTGGTCGATGCGGTGCAGTCGACGACATCGCAATCGACGACGTATCGCGCGGATCGTTACGCGAACCGCGAGAGCACGGTGAACGAGACCAGCGGCATCAGCGCGGGCGACAGTCTCGCGATGCAGTCGGGCAACGACGCCACGTTCAAGGGCGCGCAGGTGAGCGCGGGCAAGGACATGGCGGTCGTCGCTGGCGGCAATCTGACGGCGACAAGCGTGACCGATAGCGCGAAGGTCGACGACGTCTATCACAGCAAGAAGCGCAGTCAAGAGAGTCACGACTACGACGAGCAAGCGGTTGGCACGAGCTTCTCGGCGGGTGGCAATGCGACGCTCGCGGCGGTGAGCGCGGACAAGAGTAAGGGCAACGTGACGCTCACCGGCTCGACGCTTACCACTGAGACAGGCGCGGCGAACATCGTCGCAACGGGCGATGTCACGCTCAACGAAGCGCGCGAGGAGCACGACAGCTACAGCTACGTGCACGCCGAACGCGGTAGTTCGCTGCACAAGACCACGACCGATGACATGCAAAACACGCAGTCGAACATCGGCGTGGGCAGCACCGTGTCGGGTGATTCGGTCAACATCAATGCGGGCCATGACGTGAGCGTCAAGGGCTCGACGGTCGCGGGCACGAACGATGTCAGTCTCGCAGCGTCCCATGACTTGACGATCACGACGTCGGAGGACACCAACAGCTCGCACGAATTTCACGAGAAGAAGACCACGGGCTTCGGCACGGCGGGCATCGGCATCTCGTACGGCACCGTCGATACCAAGGACAGCGTCACGTTGCCCTTGCTCTTGTCCGTGCTAACAGCCGCCAGCGTCGCATTGCCGCCCGCCGAGAAGCTGGTGCCAACCGCTTGCTCGTCGTAATCGTGGCTTTCCTGGCTGCGCTTCTTGCTGTGATAGACGTCGTCGACCTTCGCGCTATCGGTGACGCTCGTGGCCATCAGATTGCCGCCCGCGACGACCGTCATGTCCTTGCCCGCGCTCACCGACGCGCCCTTGAGCAGGACCTGCAGCCTTCTACTGAACGTCATCTAGACTTACTTCCACGAGAGAACAATTACGGCTTGCCCCATTCTAGGATCTATAGAAGACGTAACGTCGCCCCAAGTAAAGTCGTATGTCCGGTTCTGCGAATCCTGCCTGTGTGGGGAGCCCCATAACGCTCGCAACGCAGCGTCGTTCTGCGCTTGGACGTCTACCGCAGATACGCCACCGTCCGGGTGCAGGGAGAACCGCACCTGCCTCAACTGTTCGTGATGGAAGTACAAAGCAATGCTTGCTGGCCTTCCCAAAAGCGTAAGGGGCGAGAGCGCAAGGGCTCGCCACCCTGTGCCCATATCAATGTTGTGCACCACTGCTACGTTGGCAGAAAGTACGGGGCCCACCGGCATGTTTTGCTCAAGCCAGAGCCCGTTTGATAGGGTAATACTTCCGTCATGAATATCTATTACTTGGTTCATGAGTCTACTTTTTGAGCGGAATCGAGAACATGCGAGCTAACGACTCTTTGTAGCTAGGTATGAATAGCTGAGGTGCACCGCCGGGGCCGTGCTGCGAATTGGCAAGCGTTGCGGCGCTGTAAGCTGCCGTTGTATTCGAGTTCACGCTGTAGACGGTAACACCGCTGCGATACGGTGGATAAGATGGATTGGTTAAGTTCGGCTGTGTTTGCAAAGCTTGATAGTAGCTTTGCGCGCTCCCATCAGTCCCATTGAATCCGCTAAGCGTTGTGTAGTAAGCCGATTGTCCCGGCGCGGCTCCAATTACGAAGGTACCGCGCGAAAGTGTGACATCCGTGTACTGATCAACCGTCCTTCCGGGTGTTTCACGGTCTTAACTGTATATGACGCTTAGGCGTTGGGCGCATCAAGAAAGTCATGCGGGAACAGTTCGTCGGGCGGCAATCCGACCGTTGAAATCACCTTGCCCTGCTCTGTGTCCGAGTCTCCGAATACTCTCCAGGCACCAGACGCGGGAATCATGAAATAGGCGTCCGTAAATGTTGGAGCGAATGCCTGGCTTAGGTTTCCACCGGGCGTTTCATACAGAGCAGTCGTGTACTCCTCCTCAGTCATCCCAGTCGATAACGACACTGCCGGGAACTTCCCGCATGCACGATAGAATGAATCGTCGGCCGCCTTCTCGACGTCGACGAAATAAATAGTATCGTCTGAGCTGCGTTTTGCCAGTTCGACGATATATGGCCAAAAACCTCTGACATTGAACTCGATCCAGTCGATAGAGCGGATCGACAAACCGGACGCTCCGGAAGCCTCCGAAATATCGGCGAACGATTTCACCTGTTCGAGCAGGCGGTTGAAGAGCGCTGAGTCAGTGACATAACCCATGAAATTCTCCTCTACTTAAGTCGAAGCTTGCTCACGGTCTTGCCGTCAACTCGATAGTCAACCGACGGACCGCCTGTCGACGTCGCGTTATTGCGGACAGTGTACTGGACGTTGCCATTGCTATACACAGTCACATCCTTGGGACCGCCTTTCGGATCGGCAGTGAACCCATTCATAAGCAGACTCTGTTCGAATTCCTCGCGCGTTAGACCAATCGCAGCATTTGGAGTGCTCATCCCTTTTGTGATGCTTGTCCAATCCGTCGCCATGCCTGCCGCTGGCAACGGCCCGCCACCCGCAGTGTAAGTGTCTGGCTGCGCATCTCCTGACATTGGACCGCCTGCGGTAGGCAGAATGTTCAGGTGCGTGTCAGTCACATCATTTCCCGCAACGTTCTCATGGCCCGGTCTTTCGTCCGCCTTAAGTCGGTGGTTCTGATGGTGCCGTCGACGTTGGTCGTGAGCGTGTTGTAGTAGAGCGTCGTGGGCGTGCCGTTGATGTTCACCACCACCGAGCGATCGACCGCGTTCGGCCCGCTCGTGCTCGACACGATGTCGGAGGCGCTGAACGTATCGTTGCGCGGCTTGCTGTAATAGTCGTCCCAGACTTCCTGCGTGCAGGACGTGTGGCTGTCCGGGCCGCCCGTGCCGCACGGCATGTACTTCGCGCGCTTGGTCTGGTGCAGCGAGTCGACATCCGTCGTCACTGTTTCTACTGTGGGCGCGGGCCGCGTGTTGTTCAGCGTGTTTGCAGCGACTTCGAGATTGCCTTGCGCTTCGATCGTCGACTGATCGTTCGTCACCGTATTCGCACGATTGACGAGCGGGCCGTTCGAATCGCGCGTGGCGTCGCCGCCGATGGCGATATCGCCCAAGCTGAAGACGTTCGCGCCGTTTCTCGTATAGCCGATGGCCTGGACAGCGAGAGCGCACGCGCGGCGCTGCATGCGATCGTGGGATGCGCGGGTGCGGCGGCGGCCAGTGGCAACTGCGGAGCCGGCGCGATGGGCGCGGCGGCCAGCAGTGTGATCGGCAGCTTGCTTGGACCGACGAAAGATATGTCGGCAGACGATCGGCTGGCGCGTGAGAATCTGGTGAACAGCCTGGTGGCTGGTGTGGCCGCAGGCATGGGGGCGAGCGGGGCGGAGACTGCGACGGCGGCGGGTGCGGCGCAGATCGAGGTGCAGAATAATCAGGTGGCGCTGCCGCTGCCGCCGATGTTCACGCCGGGCGATGCGAAGGCACCGTTCAAAATACCCGGGCTGGAATGGCTGACGGGCAATAAGGGCGATGGCGTGATCGCTGATCCGGCGGTGTAGCTTGATCCAAACGCGGGCGTGCATGCGTCGCCCATCCCGGAGCAGTTGGCCAACGATACAATCTTTACGCCAATCGTCGATACGGTGAATGGCTGGATCGATTCCGTCAAGACGATGCTCGGTGCAGACGGAGCACAGTTCCCTAGCAAAACTATTTGGAAAGGAGACGGCAAAGAGCGAATTGACGTGGAAAATCCGAACCCTGGCCAACGTCCTGGACAGATTCATTATCAGGATACGGAGATCGTGCTCCAGCATCGCAACAACACATTCTTCGAAACGGGGCTGACCGATCGCCATTACTTCGGCGGGGCGCAATTCGACGGCACGCTCGCGTATCGGCAAGGCATTAACGATTTCGGCGCAACAGGGGATCCCTCGCAGCCGGCAGATGCCAACATTGCGCCGACGCCCGCAACGAAGCCAACAGGTCCGACCTACCTGTTTCACATGGCTGTGCTGGATGCGAACCTGTCCGTGCCATTCGCAATCGCATCTCAACCGCTTCGATACGTGACGACGTTCCACGGTCAATACACGAACGACACGCTGTTCTACCTCGACGATATAACCATCGGCAGTCGATACACCGTGCGCGGTTTCGATGGTGAGCAGATGCTGGCGGGCGAGAAGGGTTTCTATTGGCGCAACGAACTGCAAGCGCCGCTTGGCAAGAGCGGACAGACGCTATACGCGGGCATCGACTACGGCCACGTATTCGGACCGAACACGGCCTTTCTTGCAGGGACGCAACTCGTCGGCGCGGTGATCGGTATTCGAGGGGGCGTACCGTCGAAGTATGCCGGCTTCAGCTACGACCTGTTCGCCGGCACGCCGCTTTACAAGCCAGCCACGTTGAATACGTCACGCGTGACAGTCGGTTTCCAGATGACCGCTCAGTTCTAAGGTCACAGGGATGCGTCAGCCCTACCGTCGCTGCCGAAAGGCCACGAGCGCAGCCAACGGGCCGCTGGCCGGCCGCTACGCTTGGCGCTGCGCTCGGGCAACGCCGGGCGACGAAGCAGCGGCCGCCAGGCTCGAACGGCATGAGACGACTGCGCCGGAGCGGAAACTGCATCGAGCTTCCACGGGTGGCCCGGCGCCTGACCGCGACCGTACGAGAATCGCCTACTGACGCCGCGAGGCCGCGTCGAGCGACCTGGCTCACGTGACATGACTCGCGATCGCCGGGGCTATCGTCCCCGCTACCGGGTCACCATTGCGAACGCCATGCAATGACGGTCAGCGATTTGCAGCCTTGGCTGTCCGAATCCGCGAGCGCTGAATGGCGTTGGTGGCCCAGCGTGGTGCGGCGTGGGTAGGGCGCGTTAGCGAGACTGCTGGACGGCTATCGCTTACGATGCGCGCCCAGGCAAAAGCGGGAAACGCAAGGCCGAAAGCCTAGCGAACGAAGCATAGAGCCGCACCTATGGCGGAAGCGCTTGATACGATTCACGAGGCTCGCATCTAAAGCCGACGACGTATGAAGAATGCAAATCTCGCAATGACCGACAGAGTCGGCCATTTTGAGGGCTATTAGTGCATCCTTGGTTAACGCCGGCTTCCGCTGCCTTCTGCATCGTTCACTGGATCGCGCCCGTACATATTGCATACGTTGACCAAATGACCCCGCCATGCACACCGCTGTCGACCGAATCCCCCGCCGACGTCCGGGCGTGGCTCGTCGACATCGATCTGAGCGCGTCGTTGCGGGAAGCAGGCGACGGCGTCTTGCATCCCGACGAACTCGAACGCGCAGCCCGCTTCCTGCGACATGAAGACGCCGCCCGCTTCGCCACGATGCGCGCGGCGCTGCGCCGCCTGCTCGCCGCTCAACTGGGTGGCTCGCCCGCGAGTCTCGCGCTTGTCTCGGACGCGAACGGCCGCCCCACGCTCGCCATCCCCAACGCCCCCGATCTCAACATCGCCCATTCGGGCGCGCTTGGATTAATCGCGATGTCATTCGAGCGGCGCGTGGGTGTCGATATCGAAGAGGCGCGGCATTCATTCGACTGGCGCGAACTGCAAGCGACCGTTCTGCACGCTGCAGACCAGCGCGTCATCGACACCCTGCCGCAAGCCGATCAGCCCGACGCTTTCTTCGCATGCTGGACCGCCAAAGAGGCGGTGCTGAAGGCGCATGGCGTGGGCATCGGCAGCCAGGCGTTGGGGATGCACGGCTTTTCGGTCCTGCCGCGCGATGGCGCGCGCTATGCGTTGTCCAATGAAGCAGGCGCGTATCGCGCTGTATCGCTCGCCGTGCCTCGAGGCTATGCGGCCGCGCTGGCGTGGTCGGCCGAGTGAGCGTCAGACCGTGTGATTGCGCATCAGATCGCGATGCGTGAGATACAGACGCAGATCGAACTCGATCTGATGGTAGCCCGGCTGCATCAACTCGCACAGGCGATAAAACGCCTTGTTGTGGTCGCTCTCCTTGAGATGCGCGAGTTCGTGCACGACGATCATCCGCAGAAATTCGGGCGCCGTGTCCTTGAACAGCGACGCGATGCGAATCTCCTTCTTCGCCTTGAGCTTGCCGCCTTGCACGCGCGAGATGGCGGTATGCAGGCCGAGCGCGTGCCGGAGCACGTCGAGCTTGCTGTCATAGCAAACTTTGTCGATGGCCGGTGCTACGCGCAGAAATTCGTTCTTCAGATCGGCGCAGTACTGATACAGCGCGCGGTCCGACTGGATGGCATGCTTCGAGGGATAGCGTGCGTCGAGATACGGCCCGAGCTGCTGCTGGGCGATGAGTCGGCGCACCTTTTCCTGAAGCGTGCTCGGGTAGGCGCTCAGGTATTTCAGGTGTTGCATGACGGCTGACGAGGGTAGAGGGCCTTGGCGGGATACGTCGACGCGCGCCGGTAGTCGCGCAACGCTGCCATTAGTCATTTTAGTCATAGACGCGCGAGCTCGCCGCCGCGCCGTGCGAATGGTGTTCCAGCGCACGCAATTGCGTAAGTTTGTGTATCGCGCCGCACACTGAAGCATGCGCCGTGCGAATATGCGCGCTTTCTTAAGCAAGCGGTTCAAGGCAGGTTCACATGGCATCGAGCAAGGCCCATCATGCGACGGGATGGGCGGCGGGAATCATCGCGGCGGCGCTGGTCACGAAGGCGGCAGGCGTCGATTATCTCGCCTGCGCGCTCGCCGTTCTGGGCGGCGTGATCGGGGCGACCGCGCCGGACTGGCTCGAAGTGGCGTGGTGGACCCGCAAGCGCAAGCTGTGGATCACGCATCGCACGCTCACGCATTGGGGCGTGGGCTGGGCCGCGCTTCTGGCGTTGTCGTGGCATCTGCTCGCGAAGCACCCCGCCGTGCCGTTCGCATTCGGTTTCGCGTGCGGCGGCATCATGCATTTGCTGGCGGACTGGCCGAACCCGCTCGGCGTCCCCTGGATTGGTGGACGCCATTCGTTGAGATTGTGGACGAGCGGGCATTGCGACCTCATCGTCGTCGGCGCTGCGTGGATCGCGGCACTTTATGTCGCCGACGGTGTCTGGTTTCATCATGCGTATGGCCGCATGCTGCTCAACGCGTTGCGCGTCTGATCGCAATAGAATCCTGCCAGTTCTCACCACGCTACCGGACCTCGACCCATGCATATGAATCAAGCGCGAAACCGCATCTTTCTCGTCCTCTTCGTTTTGGTCACGCTCATGCTCGGCGGATGCGCGGGCTTCATGAACCGCGATGCGTTGCGCGTCAGCGTTGCAGGCATTGAGCCGCTCGAAGGGCAGGGGCTCGAGATGCGCTTCGCCGTCAAGCTGCGCGTGCAGAATCCAAACGATACGTCGATCGACTTCGACGGCGTCGCGCTCGATCTGGATGTGAACGGCCGCGCTTTCGCGAGCGGCGTGAGTCCGCAGCGCGGATCCGTGCCGCGTTTCGGCGAACTGGTCGTGTCCGTGCCGGTGACGGTGTCGGCGTGGTCGGTCGCGCGGCAAGCGTTGGGCTACGTGAGCGGCGACGAGGTGACCAAGGTGTCGTACGTCGCGCGTGGTCGTCTTGCGGGCGGGCCGTTCGGCGGCGCGCGCTTCTCCGACCAGGGCACGATCGATTTTCCGACCGGAAGCGGCGCTTTCGGCTATTAATCTGTCACTGCACATGCAACGAGCGCCCGAAGGCGCTCGTTTAATCAACGGCTCGTTAATGCACGCGCCTAGTGCGTGACGTGCAGGCCGTTTGCGTCGTCGTGGTGGAATTCGACGTGCGCGTTGCCCGGCGCTGCGTCGTGACGGGCGATCTCTTCCTCATGCTTGTGTTCTTCACGCGCCGCACGCGCATCGCGTTCGTTGCGGGCATCGCGCTCGCGTGCTTCGTCGACGCGCTCGCGGTGCTCCTTGCGCTCGAGTCGCAGATGGCGCTCGGCTTCGTGTGACTTGGCGAATGCACCCGCCGACAGGCAGGCGATGAGAGCAGCAGCAAACAGCTTTTTCATGTCGAACTTCCTTACTGTGAACATTGTGGACCGGATGATCCGCAATGCCCAAACAAACGCTCCCATTGGCCACGCGTTGACGCCTGTTGCTTTGGTGTAAGGACATTCAACAATGTTTCGCAGATCGGCGCTAAGTGACGGCGCCCGATGTAAGCAACGGATGTTTAACGGCGCATGAAGTAAGGCGTGCGAAGCAATGAAAGGAGTACTGCCTATCACAACGCGCGGTTTCGGAAACTTTGGCCGATGCATGCTAGATATCGTGCGCGAAATTGCGGCTCCTCGTCTTTACATTTCGTAATCGCAAGACTTTAATCAACGAGCGGACGAAGCCGTCCGTCATCGCAATCCGCTTCCTCTCCGATGCTTAGCGTCGGTGGCGCGCGAAGCAGAATTCTTGCGCTTTCACGTTCCAGATGGCAGGTCGGGCACGTCGCGGCGCGCTTCTCATGCAGCGAGGTCATCCATGATCAACTTCCCGGTCGACGCAATCGACACGCTCAAATCCGCCGTGCGCGGCAAAGTCATTTCGCCCGACGACTCCGACTACGACGAAGCACGCAAAGTATGGAACGCAACCATCGACAGGCGCCCGGCGCTCATCGTGCGTTGCGCGGGAACGGCCGACGTGATCGCAGCGCTCGGGTTCGCGCGCGAACACGGCGCGCTGCTTTCGATACGCGGCGGCGCGCACAATATCGCGGGCAGCGCGGTGAGCGACGATGCACTCATGATCGACCTGTCCGCGATGAAGTCCGTACGTATCGATCCGCAAGCGAAACGCGCCTATGTCGAGCCGGGCGCGCTGCTCTCCGACTTCGATCACGAAGCACAGGCCTTCGGTCTCGCGACGCCGCTCGGCATCAACTCGACGACGGGCGTGGCGGGCCTCACGTTAGGCGGCGGCTTCGGGTGGATCAGCCGCAAATATGGCGTGACGGTGGACAATCTCGTCGCCGCGGACATCGTGACGGCAGACGGCCAGTGGCGCCGCGTCAGCGCGGAATCCGAGCCAGACCTTTTCTGGGCGCTGCGCGGCGGCGGCGGCAACTTCGGCATCGTGACGATGTTCGAATTCCGCTTGCACGAAGTCGGGCCGCAGATTTATGGCGGGCTCGTCGTGTATCCGCTCGAACAGGCGGATCAGGTGTTGCCGAAATATCGCGCGTTCATCGCCGACGCGCCTGACGACCTGACGGTATGGGCGGTCCTGCGCCTGGCGCCCCCACTACCGTTCTTGCCGGCCGACGTGCATGGCAAGCCGGTCATTGCGCTTGCGTGCTGCTATATCGGTGACATCGGGCGCGGTCCCGAGGCGCTGCAGACCGTGCGTGAATTCGGCACGCCGTACGGCGAGCATCTCGGCCCGATGCCTTTTACCGCATGGCAGAAGGCGTTCGATCCATTGCTGACACCCGGCGCGCGCAATTATTGGAAGTCTCACAACTTCGCCGCGCTCGACGACGAGACGTTGCGCATTCTCACGGATGCCGTGAAGGCGTTGCCGTCGCCGCATTGCGAGATCTTCATCGGCGCGATGGCCGGCCAGACCAACCGCGTTCCCGCGAATGCGACCGCTTACGCGAATCGCGATTCGGTATTCACCATCAACATACACGGTCGCTGGACCGAAGCTGCGGACGACGACACCTGCACGCAATGGGCGCGCGACATGTTTACCGCGCTGACGCCGCATGCGCTGGGCAGCGTCTACGTGAATTTCCTGACGGGTGACGAGGGTGATCGCGTGAAAGCGGCCTATGGACCGAACTACGAGCGGCTCGCAGAAGTGAAGCGCCGTTACGATGCGGAGAACGTGTTCCGCAGTAATCAGAACATCCAGCCTGGCTAACTGTCGGCGCGCCGCGCGATTGAGCGGCGCGCGTCGTTCATCGACGTTCGACGTAGCGCTGCTCGCTCAGAGCGCTTTTGCCGTTGTCGTCATAAACGAGCATGCGCGTTTCGCTGCTCAAGCACGCTTGCAGCACGCCGAGGAATCTTGCGTCCACGGCAAGACGCAATCGATTGAAGCGATGCTGCTGCCTCGCGTGGTCAAGATACGAAGCAATGGATCGAGCGAATGTCTCGCGGTCTTTGTCGCTTGCCTCATTGCGCGACCGAGCGGTGTTCCTAATGTCCTCGACTTGCTGAAGATCGACTTTGAGTCCGCGCGTTTCGAAGATGCGGGCGCGATGCTCGTCGGCGGCAAGAACCCACGTAATGGCGGTCATGATGCTTCCTCCTGTTCGCCCGGCTTCGAGCGACGCTCGCGCCATTGTGCGCCGATTCGCGACGCTCAACAGCCCGACGTGCTGCGGCGTTGCAGCATGGCGCCGGGTTTGCGCGAAGCGTTCATGTAGTGCAAACGGCCGCTACAGCTAATAGGGAGGATGGCCGCCGCGCGCTTGTGCGTCGCGGTAATAGTCGCGCAGCATATCTTGATACAGAGGGCGCCTTGCCCCGATAGGACAAACGGGCGCGTTGGCGCCGGTTTCGTAGAAACCGCAATGACCGGCTTATCCCGGCAGTGCGTGAGCGTCGGAGGCGGACCGAGGCTTGCGAGCGCCGCCGAGCTTATTGATATTCACTGGCGCTTTCGTAGTCGCTTGGAATTGCGCGACTGTTCAAGATGCCGTTCCTTTGCTGCAATTGCCGCCAATGACTCCGCTCAGATTCTCACGTTTCGCTCCACATGCGCAGCAGGTTGTGATAACAGCCGACGAGCGAGCGTTTCGCGGCTTCATCGCCATTCGTCGCATTGAGACGCTGTATCGAGTTGTCGAGATCGAAAAGCAGCGCGCGTTGCGCATCGTCGCGTACGAGGCTTTGCGCCCAAAAGAAGCTGGACACGCGCGCGCCGCGCGTGACTGGACGCACTTGATGCAGGCTCGTTGCCGGATACACGATGGCATGGCCCGCGGGGAGCTTCACTTCCTGCACGCCGTACGTGTCTTCGATGACGAGTTCGCCACCGTCGTAATCTTCAGGGCGCGACAGAAAGAGCGTGATCGATACGTCCGTGCGAACGCGTGCGCCGTGGCCCGGCACGATGCGAATGGCGCCATCGACGTGACTGCCGAAATGCATGCCACCTTCATAGCGATTGAAAAGCGGCGGATACACGCGGTTGGGCAGCACCGCGCTGATGAAAAGCGGATGACGTTCGAGCGCACCGACGATCACATCGCCCATTTCGCGGGCGATGGCGGAGCCTTCGGCAATCTGTTGATTGCGTTTGACGGGCGCGCCTTGATAACCTGCGGTGGCGCGGCCGTCGACCCATGAGTCGGTGTCGGCTTCGAGGCGCGAGCGCATGGCGGCGGCGTCTTCGGCGCTCAAGACGCCCGGTATCGAAAGAATCATTGCGTGGGCTCGGTGTGAGTCACTGCGCGCGCCAACGTGCAAGTGACGCGCGCTTATGGTCAAAGGTGCATCAGCGGAAGCGGTAATTCAACGTCGCGAGGAACGTGCGGCCAAGGCCCGGCACCGCGCGCCCGCCGTCGGACGGAATCAGGGCGTCGTAGTACTTCTTGTCGGTCAAGTTCAGCACGTTCAACTGGATATCGTAGCGTTTCTGATGATACGCGGCCATTGCATCCCATCGCGTATAGCCGCCGACCTGCACGAGGTTGTTGTTGGCCGCATAGCGCGATGACACATACGATGGACCGCCGCCAAATTCCCAGTTCGGCGTGACGTTATACGTGGACCACAGCGTGAGCATGTGATGCGGCGTGTTGGCGAGCGTGTGGCCGGTGGTGCCGTCGAGCGCCTTCTGTACGGTGCCGTCCATGTACGTATAGCCGCCGAACACCTGCCACTTGTTCGTGATGTGGCCCGCGACGCCGAGTTGATAGCCGCGCACGCGCACATCGCCATCGAGCGTGTATTCGCCGGTGGAGACCTGCGTGCGCGCGTTGGTTTTCTCGATGTTGAAGAGCGACTGCGTCACCGAAAGCCCGCCGTTCAGCAAGTCCCACTTCGAGCCGATCTCATACGAACGGTTCTTCTCGGGCGGCGTGTTCTGCTGGTTGTTGGTAAGCGTAAGCGCTTCGAGCGACGGATTGAACGACGTGCCATACGACACGTAATACGACTGCCATTCGGTCGGTTGCCACACAATGCCGGTGCGCACGCTCGTGAAGTAGTTCGTCTGCGTGGCATAGCGCGGTGCGTTGATCGAGTTATGGATCGATGCTTCATAGCGGTCCCAACGCACGCCCCCAATCCACTTCCAATGCTCGCCGATCGAGATAGTGTCGTTGAGATAGAGCCCGATGCCGTTCGCGCTGGATTCCGCGAGATTGGTGGCGACCTCGCGATAATTCGACGGGCGCGTCGTATAAGTCGGATCGACGAGCGGCACGATAGCGAGCGTATTGGACGACAGGCCCGGCGTGGTGGCAGTGAACGTCTGGTTGCTATAGGTCTCGTGGCTCAGATCGACGCCGACGAGCATGTCGTGCTTGAGAAAGCCCGTCGCGAACTTGCCTTCAAAGTCGGTCGTGTTGTACACCGAGTGGTCGTTGATATTGCGGTCCTTGCCTTGAAGGCGCACGTAAAGCGAAGAGAGGGGCAGCGTCGTGTAGTTTCCGTTGGTCAACGCAGTGGACGTGTTGAGCGGTCCGGTCAGCACGGCGGCCGCGTTCGTCGCGCGCGCTTCGGTGCTGTAGTGACTGAATTGCGTCTGATTGCGCAGCGTGAAGACATCGTTGAAGCGGTGCTCCACGCGTGCGTTAAGCGTTTGCACGTCCTGAATCGTGCGGTCATCGGTGAAGCCATAGAACGTCTTCGTATCGACCGGTGCCGGATGCCCGTTGAGCGGCGGAATGCCGTAGTCGGGCTGATCGCGGTTGTGCTGAATGAGGGCGGATAGGGTCACTTGCGTCGGCGTGCCGATGCCGAACTTCACTTCCGGCGCGACGCCGTAATCCTTGCTCTTCATCTGGTCGCGAGTCGAGCCCAGATCCTGACCGAACGCGTTGATGCGAAACGCGGAAGTCTCGGTCATCGGCTGATTGATGTCGACGGTCGTGCGGTAGCGGTCGTGCGTGCCCGCCTGCACGGAAACATCGGCGCGCGGCTTCAGCTCCGGCTGCTTGCTCACCTGATTGATGACGCCGCCTGTCGAGCCGCGCCCAAAATAAAGGGACGACGGCCCATACAGCACGTCGATGGATTCGAGGTTGAACGTATCGCGATAGTACTGGCCGCGGTCGCGAAAGCCGTCGAGATAGATATCGGTGCGCGCGGTGAAGCCGCGCAAGTTGATGTTATTGCCGATCTGGCCGCCTTCCGCTGCGCCGAGCGTGACGCCCGGTACGTTGCGCAGCGCGTCCGAGAAAGAGCTAACCGCCTGCGACTGCAGAACCGCTTTCGGCACGACGACGACTGCCTGCGGGATGTCGCGCAATGCGGCGGGCACTTTTGCGCCGACGCTCGATACTTCGGGCTGGAAGTCGCGCGACGTGTCGCTTTGTCCCGTCACCTTGACGGCGGGCAGAGCGGCGGTTTCAGGCGCCGCCGTGGCGGAATCCGCGTTCGCGCTTGCGGCGCCGTTGGTGCTATCTGCGGAGCCGCTCTGAACGGAGGCGGCGGCTCGCGTGCTTTCTGTTGCCGTTTGCGCGTAGAGCGGCGCGGCCATCGGCATGGCAGCCATACTCACCAAGGCCGCGGCGAGCGGCGTTTTCCTCAGCATATCGTTCCCCGATATTTTGTTAATGAATTCGGAACGACGACGGACCGGCTGTCCGTTCGTCCTGCTTCACCTGCATCCGCGCGTCAGCGGTGCTAAATGAGAATCAGTATCATTACACAATGTGACAAGTTTTTGTAAGTACCTGATCGGTTTACAGGCTCAAGCCAGCGATGCCGCTTTGCATCTTGCATGCACCATCGAGTGCGCTGAATGCACATTCGATGCGCATCAAGAGGCCATTTGCACCAAGATGAGACGAAAGCGCTGCACGTGCAGATTGCGGACTGCACTGTGTATAAGCGGCCGCACAGCTTTCGCACACGGAGCTGCACACAAAATGCGCAGATGGCCCGGATATTGCACATGTCGCCGTTTTTTTAAAACGTCCGCCGACATGCAGGCACTTCAATCCGGTACCGACACGCTGTTCCTATTGCTGGGCGCCGCCATGGTCCTTGCCATGCACGCAGGTTTTGCGTTCCTCGAACTCGGAACGGTCAGGCGCGAGAATCAGGTGAACGCGCTCGTGAAGATCCTCGTGGACTTCGCCGTGTCCACGCTCGCGTACTTCTTCATCGGCTACAACATTGCGTATGGCGTGCAGTTCATGCACGGAGCCGACGTCCTCGCGCAGCACAACGGTTACGCGCTCGTGCGCTTCTTCTTCCTCTTGACGTTCGCGGCGGCGGTGCCGGCGATCGTGTCGGGAGGCATCGCCGAGCGTTCGAAGTTCAACCCGCAGCTATTCGCGACCTGCGTGATCGTCGGGTTCATTTATCCGCTGCTCGAAGGCATCGCGTGGAACGAACGGTTCGGCGTTCAGTCGTGGCTCACGCAGGCTTTCGGTGCGCCGTTTCACGACTTCGCCGGTTCCGTCGTCGTGCACGCGTTCGGCGGCTGGGTCGCGTTGCCGGCAGTGCTGCTGCTCGGGCCGCGCCACGGTCGTTATCACAAGGATGGACGCATCGCCGCGCACCCGCCGTCGAGCATTCCCTTTCTCGCGCTCGGTGCGTGGGTTCTGGCGGTCGGCTGGTTCGGCTTCAATGTGATGAGCGCGCAGACGGTCGACAAAATTAGCGGTCTGGTCGCGGTGAATTCACTGATGGCGATGGTCGGCGGCACGCTCGCCGCGTGGGTCGCGGGGCGCAACGATCCGGGCTTTGCCTACAACGGTCCGCTGGCCGGACTGGTCGCGGTATGCGCCGGGTCCGACGTGATGCATCCGCTCGGCGCGTTGATCGTCGGAGCGGTGGCGGGCGTGCTGTTCGTGCAGATGTTCACGTGTGTGCAGAACCGCTGGCGAATCGACGACGTGCTCGGCGTCTGGCCGCTGCATGGTCTCTGCGGCGCGTGGGGCGGCATCGCGGCGGGCGTCTTCGGGCAGAAGACGTTCGGCGGCATCGGCGGCGTGTCGATGTGGTCGCAATGCATCGGCACCATCGGCGCGGTCTTGCTCGCGCTCGCGGGCGGCGCTGCCGTCTACGGCGTCATCAAGATGACGGTGGGACTGCGCCTCGACCGCGAGGACGAGTTCAACGGCGCGGACCTGGCCATCCATCGCATCTCGTCGACGCCGGATCGAGAAATGGCCGGCTGAGGTCGCAGTTCGCCCTCCGGCCGTCAGCGCCGGATTGCATGCAAGATGCGCCGCATTGGCATTTTGCATGCCGCCGCCGCCCGGATCAGCAACTTGCCGCGAGCCGGCGCAAAACGGGGGAAAAGGCCCGGGCATGCGCTTCGCTGAAAGCGACCGCTCCGACATGACCGGCGCCGAACCGGCAAAGCGACGCGTGCTTTGCCTGATTGACGCAGAACCTCCGATTGACGAGAATCGCGGCCCGGTCACGGTCGGCTTGCTATGCCGATGAGTGCGCGCCGGTTACGATATACCGGCCGATCCCCAACAAGGCCGAGAGCTTGAATCCTACAGAGACCGGGTCCTTCGATTTGCCGCTTCCGTCGCGCAACTTCTCGTTGACGCGACGCGTGCTGCTGCTCGTCCTGGCCGCGTCTGTCGCCGTTCCGCTTGCCTGTCTCGCTATCTACGGCTATTACGACTACCAGCGCCGGTTCGCCGAGGCCGGCGACCTGACCGAGCGGCTCGCGCGCGTCGCGAACGAACACGCGCTCAAAGTGCTGGACCTGAATCAGCAACTGGAGACACGCGTCGTCGACATGCTGGGCGACAGTGGCGACGCGGACGTCAAGTTGCGCGAAGAAGCCTTGCATCGCGCGCTCGACGACATGAGCGGCACGCTCGCGCAGGTCGCGGCCATTTCGGTCTTCGGCGCGAACGGCGCGCTGCTTGTGAACAGCCGCCGGTATCCTGCGCCGGACGTGTCGATTGCCGAGCGCGACGACTTCCTTTCGGCCCGCGCGTTCGCGCCCGTCACCTACTTCTCATTGCCGTTGCGCGGCAAGGTCGCGCAATCGGACGTGTTCACGACGACCATGGGGCGCATCAGCCACAACGGGCAGTTTCTCGGCGTCGTGTCGATTGCGCTGAATCGCGATTATTTCGTCGACTTCTATCGCGAGATCGCAGCGGGCGACTCAGCGCTCGTAATCGGTCTTTATCGGCGCGATGGCGGCATTCTCGTGCGCTATCCGCCGAGCCCCGCGTCGTCGCAAGCCGCGAACAACACGCCCTTCACCGACGCGTTTCGCAACAACGAGCTCTTCGGACGCGTGCGCATGACATCGACCATCGATCACGTCGAGCGCGTGCTTGCGTACCGGCGTGTCGGCGAATTTCCGCTCTATGTGGCGACCGGTTATGCGACGTCGGTCGTGCGCGCGCGCTGGCGGCAGAACCTCGCGCTCGTCGCAGCGATCGCGGCGTTGCCATGCATGGCCGTATGGCTTCTCATCGCGTTCTCCATTCGCCGGCTCGATGCGGAGCGCGTCGCGTGGGAACGCTGGCAGGCGGAAGTCGCGACGAGGCTGTCCGTCGAAGCATCGACGCGGCAGTTGCGGCGCATGGGCGCGCTCGGCAATCTGGTGGCGAACGTCGCGCACGATTTCAATAACCTGCTGATGGTCGTGTCGGCGAATATGGCCCTTGCACGGCGCAAGCATTTCAACGATGTCGAGAGCGAAGTGCTCGCGGTCGAACGCGCAACCGCCGGCGCGGAGTCGCTTGCGCGGCGGCTGATGAGCGTCGCGCGCAAGCATCCGCTGAAGCAGGAAGTCATCGATCCCGCCGCGTGGATCAGAAGCATGCTTGAAATCGTGAAGCGCGCGGTGCATCCGTCGGTCTCGCTGACGGTCGAGTTCTCAGCGGACGTGTGGCCCATCATGGCCGATGCCGTGGAACTCGAACTGGCGCTCGTCAACATCGTCGCGAACGCGAGCGAGGCGATGCCGCATGGCGGGCGCATCGTCATTCGCTGTCAAAACGCGCGGCTGCGTGGCGCGGAAACGGATCTGCCCGATGGCGAATACGTGCTCATTTCCGTGACGGACAACGGCGAAGGCATGAGCGAAGCCGTGTTGCGCCGCGCGTTCGAACCGCTCTTCACGACCAAGGTACGCGGCGCGGGCACGGGTCTTGGACTCTCGCAAGTGCTGGCCGCGTGCGAGCAGGCGGGCGGCAGCGCGCGCATCACGAGCGTGCCGGGCGCCGGCACCACGGTTCGGCTTTATCTGCCGAGGCATCACGGACCGGTAACGGCGGCTGCGGCTAAACCCGTCGAGATGGAGAAGGAGAAGCCGCCGGCCAAACCGCAGCAAGTGGCGGACGACGACCATCCGTTCCGAGGCATGTCGGTGCTGCTCGTGGAAGACAACACCGACGTCGCGGCGGGCGTCATGGCGGTGCTCGAAGTCTTCGGATGCACCGTGCATCACGAGGAAAGCGCGGATGCGGCGTTCGCGCTCATGGGCGAGGGCTACAGCTTCGATCTGGTGCTGTCAGACGTGCAGATGCCCGGCAGGATGAACGGCATCGACCTCGCGGAGCAGATCACGAAGCGGCTGCCTTCGCAAAAGCTCGTGCTGATGACGGGCTATGCGGACGAGATCGAACGCGCGAAGCATCTGGGCGTGCCGATTCTCGCGAAGCCGTTCGACATGGACGACTTGCGCGATCTCATCATGGACGGGGTGCCGCACTGAGTGAACGTTACTTATGCTTCGGCATGGGGCGCGCGCCGACGAGAGGATTGAACGACCGGCGCTTCTCTGTCGACGCTTCCTCGTCGGCCGATGCTTTCGCGCGGCGCGCATTCGTGCGCTTGCCGCCGAGCTGATCGAGCAGGTCTTCGTCGTCAGTGGCTTCTTCGTCTGCTTCCGCGTCGTCTTGCGCGGGCGCGGCGGTCGCTTGTCCGGCGCCTGCAAGATGCTCCATGACGGAGACGAAGTCCTTTTGCGCGGACTTAAGGGCGCGGCCCGGCATCATGATGAGCACGACCGCTTCCTGCACGGTGTGATCGTCGACGGTATGCAGCGTGCCAGCTTCGTTCCAGTCGATGCCGCTCCCGGCATACGCCGCGATCACATGTTGCAGCACCGCAGGCGAGAGCACGCCGGCATCGTATAAGCCGACGATCTGCCGTTCGGCAAGCGCAAAGAGACTCGTCTTCGGGGCAGCGCTTGCCTTCGATGCGGATTTGCGGGCGGCCATGTTATTTCGCTGCGGGCGCGACCCGCCATACCGTATTGCCTACATCGTCTGCGACCAGCAGGCCGCCTGTGTGGTCCACGGCCACGCCGACAGGACGACCAAGCGCATGCCCGTCTGCCGAAAGAAAACCGGTCAGGATATCTTCGGGCGGACCGGAAGGCTTGCCATCCTGGAACGGAACGAAGATGACCTTATAACCGCTTCTCGGCTTGCGATTCCACGACCCGTGCTGACCGATGAAGGCGCCGTTCCAGTAGTGCTGCGGGAAGGCTTTTGCGTCGTAGAACGCGAGACCGAGCGAGGCCGTATGCGCGCCGAGCGCATAGTCAGGCACGGTGGCCGATTCGACCAGATCCGCGCGTTGCGGCTTCACGCGATCATCGACATGCTGGCCGTAATAGCTATAGGGCCAGCCATAGAACGCACCGTCCTTCACTGCGGTCATGTAGTCGGGAACAAGTTCGTTGCCGAGTTCATCGCGCTCATTCACGGCGGTCCATAACGCGCCGGTTTGCGGCTGCCACGACATTCCGTTCGGATTGCGAAGCCCCGTTGCATAGAGACGAGTCTGTCTACTCGCGATATCTACTTCCATGATGGCCGCGCGCCCGTTCTCCGCCTCGATGCCGTTCTCCGCCGCGTTGCTGTTCGAGCCGACCGTCACGTACAGCCGCTTGCCGTCCGGACTCGCGATGATGTTCTTGGTCCAGTGATGGTTGATCGGTCCCGCGGGCAGGTCGATAAATTTCTCGCCCGTCGATTCGATCGTCGTTTCGCCTGTCCGATACTTGAAGCGCAGCACGGCATCGGTATCGGCGACATAAAGATCATCTCCGACCAGCGCCATGCCGAAGGGCGAATGAAGATGATCGATGAATACGCTCCGTGTTTCCGCGACGCCGTCGCCGTCGGCATCGCGCAACAACACGATGCGATCGGGACTCGCCATGCCCGCGCCCGCGCGCTTCATCACCTTCTTCATGACGGCGCCCTTGATGCCCGAGTTCGTATCGTGCTCGGCGGGGGCGTTGCTCTCGGCCACGAGCACGTCGCCGTTGGGCAGCGTGATGATCCAGCGCGGATGATCGAGCCCGGACGCGAAAGCGGTCACGTCGAAGCCCGCAGGCGATATCGGCTTCTGGCCTTGCGCCCACTGCTTCGCGGGCGCGATGTTCACCGTCGGCAACAACGCGCGGCGCGGCGCGGGAAGCGCGGGATCGGGCCCGAAGTCGGTCGGGTAGTCATCCGCGAGCGCGATGCTGCACGAGACGGCCAGCATCGCGACGAGCGTCACGCGTAGGCACTTGCGCGCGTCGGAGAGCGCCATCCATCAGCCTCCGCCGATGCCCTGCACGATCTTTCCCGTGCCGTCGCACGTGGGACAATCGCCGCCGTCTTGCTTGCCTGTGCCGTTGCAGTCGGGACAGATGTCTTCGCCGGTGCCCGGCGCGCCGGGCTCTGCTTCATCGCCCGGACTGAGAGGAGGTTCTTGCGCCATGACTGTCTCCTAGGTTGTATGCCTTAGCAAGAAGCAAAGAGTATTCCGCGGTGACGTGGCAAGCGGCGCGTTCGTCTTCAGGGCTTGCGTCCGAATGCTTCGCGCAAGTGCCGCTTCGCTTGCTCGAGCGTATTGCGCCGCGTCTTCGGCAAGTTGCGGCCGGCGCGATTGATATAGAAGTTGAGCATCGACATGGCCGACTGGAACGGCGTGCCCTTGCGCCGTTTGCTCTCGGTCGACGAGCGTTTGAGCGACTGCGCGATTTCTTCGGCGTTGCCGTTCTTAAAGATGTCGCGCTGAATATCCATCGCGTCGCTCGTTTCCATCACATGATGCGACCAGCGGTGCGTCGAATTGTCGGACTGCGCTTTCTTGCTTCCGGATTTCTTGTGATCGCTCGCGAGCGTATGGCGCTGCCGTGTGGTGCTGCGCTTGCCCGCGCTAGCTCCGGTCTTCTTAGTCTTGCTTGCCGTCGCCATGACGGTTCCTCCATTAACGTTTATGTTTCATCAGCCGATGCGCTTCCCGCAGCGCATCGACGATAGCCTGATAAGCGGCATGGCGCGTCTCCGGGTCGGGCGCGCGCAATACATACGACGGGTGATACGTGGCGACGACCACGCGCCCCTCGTGCTCGATAGGGTGGCCCATCGACGCTTGCAGCTTGGCCTTCGAATCGCGCAGCACTGACTTCAGCGCGGTCGCGCCCAGCGCGACGATCACCTTCGGGTCGATGTCGGTCGTTTCGCGGTCCATCCAGTAGTGGCACGCGTCGATTTCGCGCTGAGCCGGTGTCTTGTGCATGCGGCGCTTGCCGCGCGGTTCCCATTTGAAGTGCTTGACGGCATTCGTCACAAAGACTTCCTTGCGCTCGACGCCGGCTTCTTCGAGCGCGCGGTCCAGCATCGCGCCAGCCGGACCGACGAAGGGCTTGCCTTGCAAATCTTCCTGATCGCCCGGTTGTTCGCCGACAATCATCAGCGGCGCGTGGCGCGGACCGGCGCCCGGAACCGCTTGCGTCGCGTCCTTGTACAACGCGCAACGATGACACGCGTCGAGCGTGTCCGGTGTTTGATCGGGCTCTACGCCGGGCTGCGGGGTCGTGGCCATGAGGACCTTACGCGAAGGCGCGGGGTAACGAGGCCGTAGACGGAATCATGGGCATGTGTTTTCCGAGACTTTTGAAGCGACTAGCAATTGCCGAACCTTCGTCCGCAAAGCTGTGGGAATGCCCGTTGCTGATTTCCTGAGTACCTGAGCAAAAGGAGGCCAGCGATGAGCAACAACGATCGTATCGAAGGACCGGGCAGCACCGACAAGCCGCTCGGCGATGCAGGCAGCGGAGCCACCGGCGGCGGTTCGTTCGGCAATCTTCCGGGACCGGGCGCGGCGACGGGCGGCGATCCGCATCAGGGCGTGCGTCAGCCGAATGCGGGCGAAGTGGAACCGGAGAATCGCCGTCTGGACCAGCAGCCGCATCAGACAGCGGAAGTGCCGCTCGGCTCGGGCAATCGTCCGGAGCCGGCGGGACGAGGCGGACAGGTCAGCGACGTCGCGGCATCGCCGGGACAGGACGTGCCGCCGCGCGGAAACTGATTCACGACGTATAAGCGCAAAAACACAAGCGCAAATGCAAAGCGGCCGCTTATCGCGGCCGCTTTGCTTTCATGCGGATGTGCCGATCAACGCGTGGCAATGTACATCGTGATTTCAAAGCCAAAGCGCATATCGGTGAAGCTAGGGGTTTCCCACTTCATAGAGCCTCCTTGTGCATTGAGCGGCCGACGGATGCCGAGCCGTTGCGCGGTTGTTTTCCTGAGCGCGTGCAGCGCGGCGCTCAAATCGACGCTCTTTCATCCTAGCGCGACTTCGCCGCCTGCATCATTGGAAATTGCCTCGGCATTCATTTAATTTATTTATGGCGTCAAAGCGGCCGGGGTCGGCTTCCAGAATCGTCAGGGTTCGTACTGACTTTGTCAGGGTCGGTCGCTTCGTCGCGCTCCATCATTTCGCCCGGACGCGGGATAACCCTATCTACATCCTCCGGCCGGATATTGTTCAGCTCGTTGCCGCCGGGCGCGTGCGATTTGTCGTGTGTATCGGGTGCTTTTGGGGTTTCAGCCATTGGGTTGCCTCGTACGATGATTCATTCGGCGCGCGCCGCTTCGCGCAGCACGGCGGAGTCACTGTCGTAATTGCGATCGGCGATTTTCCTGAGCACGGCCAGCACTTCGCCGTCTGCGCCGTTGCTTTTCGCCAGCGCCATCAGCTTTTCCTTGTGCATCGGATATTCCGCGCCCTTGAGCGCGCGCGCGATGGCGTCCGGCCCCGGCTCGTCCAGATGCCGTTGGTCTTGCGACTGCGCGGGATGTTGTGACATAGCGCCTCCTTTCCAGTTGATCTGCAACGTCGAAAGGGCAGCAACGCGCATACCCGTGCGGGCTTGTCCCGGGCGCGACTGATGCTACGCAACCCATAGCAAACGTCAGAAGGAGGACACGCGCATGACTATTTCCGCGGAGCGACTCTCCGATACCGAGATTAAGGTCGAAGAGACCATCTATACGTTCGATGGCAAAGACAGGGCAGACGCGTTCCAGCAATGCCTGGGGAGCGACACGCTCGATACCTGCACGCGCCACCACGCGCCTGTCTCCACGCGCGCCGCGACGACGACGGGCGGACCCGCCGAAGGCGAGCCGGGCAGCATCATTTCGCCGTCGCTCGGCGGCATGCCCTGATCGCCGTTCGCGATCAGAGCAGCGAGTGCGTCGTCGAACGCGGCGCGAGCGATTCGCGCGTCAGGGCTTCGAGCGGCAATGGCTTGTCGAAGAAATAGCCTTGCGCCTGCGCGGCGCCCATGTCGCGCAGGACCGCGAGGGTCGCCGCATCTTCGACGCCCTCAGCCACGAGCGTCAGGTCGAGCGATTCGGCCATGCGCACGATCGCCCGCACGATAGCGCGGCTGCGCGGACTGCGCGTCAGTTCGAGAATGAAGGACTTGTCGATCTTCAGGCCGCTGAACTGATACTGATGCACGTAACTGAGCGACGAAAAGCCCGAGCCGAAATCGTCGAGTACGACGGACATGCCGTTGTCCGCCAGCCGCTGCATGGTGCGCCGCGCGAGATCCGGTTCGGCGACGAGCGCGCCTTCGGTCAGTTCGAGGCACACGCGCGACGGCGACACGCGATAGCGCCGCAATAGCGCGAGCACGTCGTCGGCGAACTCGGGACGCGTCATGCTATAGCTGGAACAGTTGACGTGAACCGGCGGCCAGTGCGCGAAACGCTCGTTCGAGAGAATGGCCGCGACGCGTTCGAGCATGTAGAGATCGAGTCGGCCGATAAGCCGCAGCCCTTCCACCGCAGGTAGAAACTCCCCCGGCGCCACGATGCGCCCATCCGCCTGCCGCCAGCGAATCAGCGCTTCGAGCGCGACCACTTCACCGCTTTTCACATCGACGATCGGCTGGAAGTAGGGCAGCAATTCATCGTCGCGTTTCATTGCATTGCGCAACGCGCCTTCGCGCTCGACCTGATCGGACACTTGCCGGCGCAATTCCTGATTGAACACGACGAAGCTGTCGCGTCCCGCGTTTTTCACGCGATACATCGCGGTATCGGCGTCGCGCAAGAGATCGGCGGGCTCGGTATGAAACTGACTGTCCGCGCTGACGATGCCGATACTGCACGACGAAAACACCACATGCTCTTCGATATGAAACGGTAGATCGAAGGCCGCCAGAATGCGTTTCGCGATGGAGACGGCATCCTGAATGACCGCGTTCGGCGAAAGAATGGCGAACTCGTCGCCGCCGAGACGCGCGAGCAGATCCGACGCGCGCACGCAGGCGCCGAGGCGCGCGGCGGCCTGGACGAGCAGCATGTCGCCGAAATGATGACCGAGACTGTCGTTCACGACCTTGAAGCGGTCGAGGTCGATGAACATCACGGAAAGATCGTGGCCGCGCGCCTGATAGTCGTTCCACGCGCCCTTAAGCCGCTGCATCAGATGGCTTCGGTTGGGTAAGCCCGTGAGCGAGTCATGCGAATTCTCATAGACGAGGCGCGCATTCACTTCGTCGAGTTCGCGCGTGCGCGCCTGCACGCGCGCTTCGAGTTCGAGATTTGCGGCGTGCAAGGCTTCGGCGTCGCGACGGCGCGAGAGAGCCGTGTCGATATGGCGCGATACGAAGGTCAGCAGTTCCTGATCGCGCAGCGAGTAACGCACGAGCGGCGAATAGCTTTGCACGGCCAGCACGCCGCGCACGACATCGCCGTCGAAAAGCGGAATGCCGAGCCACGAGCGCAGCCGCACCGAATCGCTGTCCGCCTCGAACGCGCCTTCGCTGATGAGCCGCACCGCTTCCTGATGATCGATCAGCCGCGGGCGACGCTCGCGGATCACGTATTCCGTCAACCCGCGCCGGCCGCGTCGCGGATCGGGGCGTTCGTGCACGATCTCGTCGACGTAATACGGGAACGACACCTCGTCGGTTTCCGTCTCGTACAGCGCGATATAGAAGTTGCGCGCATAGAGCAGTTCGCCGACGATGCCGTGCAGACTGCGAAAGAACTCCATCGTGTCGCCCGGCCGGCTCGAGAGTTCCGCGATCTGATAGAGCGCCGCCTGCAGATGCTCGGAGCGCTCGCGCTCCGCAATGCCGTGGCGCAGCGCGGCGTTCAGCTGCGACAGTTCGGAGGTGCGGCGCGCGACTTTTTCTTCGAGATCCGCGCGATGCAGAATGCGGTCGAGCGCCATCGCGACATGCCGTGCCACCACGAGAAAGAGCGCGCGGTCCTCCGCCGTATAGATGCGCGACACGTCGTAGACCTGCATCGCGAGCATGCCGAACACTTCGTCGGACGCGTTCTTCAGCGGCGCGCCCATCCAGAACTCGGGGCGGTCGCCGAGGCAGTAGAAGCGGCCCTCGCGCTCGGCCGCCGTGATGTCCGCCGTCGTCACGAAGAGCGGCTTGCCGCTCGTCAGCACGCGGCCTGTCATCGAGAGATGATCGGGGTCGAGGATATCGAAGTTGTCCGCTTCGACGACGTCCTTGTCGATCACGTCCACGTAATACGGGTACGTGATCTTGCCGGTCTTGCGGTCGTACAGCGCGAGATAGAAGTTTTCCGCGTCGATCAGCGTGCCGAGGCGCTCGTGCACGCAGCGCAGAAACCCGGCGCGGTCAGGCACCGAACTCGCGAGATAAGCGATTTCGTACAGCACGCGCTGCGTGAGCTGCGCGCGCGCGAGGGCGTCCGACTGCACGCGTTCGCCCAGACGCCGCGCAAGCTCGGCGAGATGCGCGTCGTCGCGTTGCGCGAGCGGCGCGAGCAGCCAGCCGAGCACGCCTTCGCCGCGGCCGGTCGGCCAGCGGTGCCAGCCGTGCGCGGCGCACAGGCCCTCCAGGCGCTCCTCGGGGATGCTGCGCGGCCACACGAGCGGGGCATCGCCACGCCGCGCCAGATGCAATTGCTCCCCCGCGCGATACCACGCCCACGCCTGCCCGCAGCCCGTCGCGGCGGCGTCGCGCAGCAAGGCCTCAATCGGGTCGGCATCGGACACGTCGGTTCCGGGCGCGCCGGGCGTGCTGGGCGTGGAAAGGGGCGCGTTGTACACGGAAAACACACTCATCGGCGCTCCAGGCCATTCGGATTTCGTTGACTGCCGAGACGGCGGTCCGCTCTTTTTCGAGCATTCGCTCTTACCGGGCTAACGGCAGCCAGCATACAGGCTTGAGCTTCACCGAGAAAAATCGTGCGAAAGCGCGTCAGCCAGCGGACGCGCCGCTTCCCGCGAAGCGCTCGCGGTAGGCCTGCGGCGACACGCCGAGCGAGCGCAGAAAGCCCCGCCGCATGGTTTCCTCGGTGCCGAAGCCGCAGCGCGCCGCCACGCGCTTGACGGGCAGCGCGGTATCCCCCAGAAGACGCCGCGCGGCTTCCAGCCGCATGCGTTCGATGGACCGCGCGGGCGTCACGCCGGTTTGCGCGCGGTAATGGCGCACGAAGCTGCGTTCGCTCATGCCGACGCGCGCGGCGAGCGTCGCCACGGAAAGATCCGCCGCCAGATTCTCGGCGATCCACGCGTGCAGCTCGCCGAAGCGGTCACCCGCTTTCTGCAGCGACAGCGCGGCGCTGAACTGCGCCTGCCCGCCCGGACGCTTCAGGAACACGACGAGATGACGCGCGACTTCGAGCGCAAGCGCGCGCCCGAGATCCTCTTCGACGAGCGCCAGCGCGAGATCGATGCCCGCCGTCACGCCGGCCGACGTCCATACAGCGCCGTCGCGAATGAAGATGGGATCGGATTCCACGCGCACGGCCGGAAAGCGCGCGGCAAGCTCGTCGCAGCGGGTCCAGTGCGTGACGGCGCGGCGCTCGTTCAGCAGGCCCGCCGCCGCGAGCAGAAACGCGCCCGTGCACACGGACGCGGTGCGCCGTGCGTGCCTCGCGCGTTCGCGCAGCCAGTCGACGAGCGCCGTGTCGCGCACCGCGCCATGCACGCCCCAGCCGCCCGCGACGACCAGCGTGTCGCACGGCGCGTCGGCGGCTGGCAGCGGATGGCCGACGAGGCCGAGGCCCGCCGAAGCCGTCGCCGCCGCGCCGGGCATGACCACGCGCGCGCGGTACGGCCGCGGCATGCCCGCCGCCACGGCCAGTTCGTTCGCCGACGCGAACACTTGCAGCGGCCCGGCGACATCGAGCAGTTGCACGTCGCGAAAGGCGAGAACGTCGACGTCGCGCGGCGTCGGATCGGAAGGGCGGCTCATGGTGGCGGAAAACGTGGGCTGGCTGTCGATTTCGCCATAGCGTAGCCGGGTAGCATGGGTTCGTCCACTTACCATCGACCAAGGAGAAAGCGATGACCTTGCACATCGGCCTGTTGCTGTTTCCGGGCGTGCAGCAACTCGACATGACCGGCCCCTACGACGTCTTCGCGCACATGCCCGGCGCCGAGGTTCACCTGATCTGGAAGACGCGCGAGCCGGTGCGATCGACGGCGGGCATGGTGCTCACGCCGGACACCACGTTCGCCGACTGCCCCGCGCTCGACGTGTTGTGCGTGCCCGGCGGCGGGGGCGTCGGCGCGCTGATGGAGGACGACGAGACGCTCGCGCTCCTGCGCCGGCAAGCGGCGGGCGCGCGGTATGTGACTTCCGTTTGCACCGGCGCGCTCGTGCTCGGCGCGGCCGGGTTGCTGCGCGGCAGGCGCGCGACGACGCATTGGGCGTATCACGCGCTGCTCGCCGAACTCGGCGCGATACCGGTGCGCGGGCGCGTGGTGCGCGACGGCAACGTGCTGACGGGCGGCGGCATTACGGCGGGCATCGACTTCGCGTTGACGCTCGCGGCGGAACTCATCGGCGAGCAGGGCGCGCAGGCGATCCAGCTCGCGATGGAATACGCGCCCGCGCCACCCTTCGATGCGGGCGATCCTGACCGCGCGAGCCCTGATGTGGTCGAGATGGTGCGACAGCACGAGGCTGCGTCGCTGGCGGCGCGGCGTGACATCACGCAGCGCGTCGCGCAACGGCTTAATGCAAGCGCATGAGCACTAGAAGCGCTTCTGCATGAAGTAGCGCGACCGTTCGCCGTGAAAGCCCGGCAACTCGCCGAACGTCTGATAGCCGCAGCGCGCGTAAAGATCGCGCGCCTGCGGATTGAGCGTATCCAGCCACGCGGCGGCGCAGCCGCGCTTTTTCGCTTCTGCTTCCGCCGCTTCGAGGGCCCGCGTGGCGAGGCCGCGGCCGCGCGCGTCCTCGCGTATCCAGAGCCATTTGACGAAGAGCCAGTTCCACGCGGTGAAGCCCGCGAGTCCGCCGACGCACGCGTCGTCCACGTAGACCGACACGGCGAGATCGCGATGACCGCTCGGTCCGAGCTGCGCCGCATTGAACGCGGCGAGCCCACCCGCGACTTCCTCTTCGAACGATTCGTCGATCCAGTCGGTGACGGACACGCTTACGTCGCTCATGTCGCTCATGTCAGACGCTCGCGGCCGGCGCGACCGATGCGCCTTTGATTCCATGCCGTGCGAGTGCTTCGCCGACGAAACCCGAACGCTTCACGTCTTCGACGAATTCGCGCAACATGTCGGCGGCTGCTTCGCCGCGCGATTTCGGCAGCCCCATCGCCTGCTGAATCACCATGAAGCGTTCGTTCAAGAGACGCAGGCCGGGCGTGCGCGCGGCATCGGCTTCGAGTTGCTGCTTGACGCCCGCAGCCACTTCGAGCCCGTCGCGCAGAAAGGTCTCGACGACCGCTTGCGACGAAGCCGCGCGAACGATCTGCGCATGCCTGATCTCGCGCGTGAGAAAGAGGTCGTACGCGCTGCCCTTGCCGACCACGATGCGATTCTCCGCGCGGTCCACTTCGTCGTTGTGCGTCAACGGCGAGTCGTTGCGCACGAGGTAGAAGCCTTCGATCAACACGTAAGGCGCAGTGAAGGCGATGCCCGCGCCGCGCGAGGGATCGATCGCGAAGAAGCCGATGTCGGCCGCTTCATTCGTGACGGTCTCCACCGATTTCGCCGCGGTGTCGAAAGCCGCGAACGCGACGTCCACGCCGAGCCGAGACGCCAGTTCCCGCGCGAGATCGACCGATACGCCGCCGGGCTCGCCTTCCCTATCGCGGTGCGCGAGAATGGGATTGCCCAGATTGAGGGATGCGCGCAGCACGCCTGTCGGCGCGATGGCTTGCAGCAAGGTCGAAGAAAGAGTCATGGCTTCGTGCGCCTCATGTTGCATGAGCATGCAGAATACGCGAACCGTGACCACGCTTGCAAAAGGATACTGCCATGCCCGCACCGCTCGATGCCAAAGCCCTCATCACGCGCCTCGGCTTGCAGCCGCATCCCGAAGGCGGTTATTTTCGTGAGACGTATCGTGCAGAGCAGCGCGTGACGCGCGACGGCGCGAGCGAAACGCGTTCGGCATCGACGGCAATCTACTATCTGCTATGCGAAGGCGCGCATTCGGCGTGGCATCGCATACGCTCGGACGAAGTCTGGCACTTCCATGCGGGCGATCCGCTCCTCGTGCATGTGCTCGATGCGCACGGCGCGCTCGCCACGCACCGGCTCGGCGATATGACGCAGCATGCCGACACGGTGTTTCAGGCGGTCGTCCAAGCGGGCAACTGGTTCGCCGCGGAATGCAGCATCGCGTCGGGCGCGTCGCTCGTCGGGTGCACGGTTGCGCCGGGCTTCGAATTCAGCGAGTTCGAGCTGGCCCGTTGCGATGAACTCGCGGCGCTCTATCCGCAGCATCGCGAGTTGATCGAACGGCTCGCTTAGCGAGGCGGCGCAATGCCGAGCGTCGCGCAGACGAACGCGCCGACGCCCTCTATGTCGTCGAGGGCGAGCACGGGCAAGGCCGATTCAATCGCGGCGGCGTCGTCCGTTGCGATCGCGAGAATCTCCACATCGGTCAGATAGAGCGGGTCCTTACCCGTCGACGGCCGCACGACTTCGAGCCGTGGCATGGCTTCGCGCGCGAAGCCCTCCACGATCACGAAGTCGGCGTGCGAAAGGCGCGCGGCAAGCGCCGCGAGCGGCGGCTCAGGTTCATCGCTGAGTTCGTGCAAGATCGCATAGCGATACGGCGACGCGATCAGCACTTCGCTCGCGCCGGCGCGACGAAAGCGCGCACTGTCCTTGCCCGGCGGCTCTAACTCGATGGAATGATGACTATGCTTGATGACGTTGACCGTGAGTCCTTGCGCGCGAAACCACGGTAGCAGCGCTTCGATCAACGTGGTCTTGCCTTGGCCGGAGCGCCCGGTAATGCCGAAAAGCGGCGGGTGCGACGAATTCATGCGATGGTTGTGTCGTTGTCGTCATCGAACGGGTTTGGCAAGTGTAGCGGCTCCGTGGCGAGCCGGGCCGAATCGCGCTATCGTCAGGCATCGTGCTTGCATCGACCGCGCTGCATTGCGTAACGCGCGAGGCACGTGCAACGTGCAAAGCATCAGCGCACTTCACAGGATCAGGACATGGCCGAAGACAATCTCAGCACCGCTCTCGCTCCGCAGCAGTTTTCCATCGACGTCATGCTCGAAAAGTACGCCAAGGGCGACGAGACGCGCGTCGACGATATCTATCGACGCGTCGCGCGCGGCGTCGCGCTCGCGGAACCGCCCGAAGCGCGCGCGAAGATCGAAGCCGAGTTCGTCGACAACTTCAAGCGCGGCGCACTGGGCGCGGGCCGCATCATGAGCGCGGCGGGCGCGGGCATCGATGCCACGCTCATCAACTGCTTCGTGCAGCCGGTCGGCGATGCGATACAAGGTGTCGATGACAACGGCCTTCCCGGCATCTACGTCGCGCTGTTGCAAGCCGCCGAGACCATGCGGCGAGGCGGCGGCGTGGGGTATAACTTTTCGGCAATCCGTCCGCGCGGCGCGCGCGTGCATTCGACAGGATCCGCCGCGTCGGGGCCGTGCAGTTACATGGACGTGTTCGATGCCTCGTGCCGCACCGTGGAAAGCGCGGGCTCTCGTCGCGGCGCGCAGATGGGCATTCTCGACTGCACGCATCCGGACCTGCTCGAATTCATCGCGGCGAAGCACACGAAAGGGCGATGGAACAACTTCAATGTATCGGTCGCGGTGACGGACGAATTCATGCAGGCCGTCGCCGATGATTCCGTCTGGCAGCTCGTGCACAAGGCGGAGCCGTCGCCGGCGCAACGCGCATCGGCCGATATCCGGCAGCGTGAAGATGGCCTGTGGGTGTATCGCGAAGTGCGGGCGCGCGAGGTGTGGGAAACGATCATGCGTTCTACTTACGATGTCGCGGAGCCAGGCGTTGTCTTCATTTCGCGCATGAACGACGACAACAACCTGCGTTCGCTCGAAGCCATTCGCGCGACGAATCCGTGCGGCGAGCAGCCGCTTCCCGCGTATGGCTGCTGCAACCTCGGGCCGCTCAATCTCACGCGCTTCGTGTCCGATCCGTTCGCGCAGATGCGTGGCGGCGCGTCGGGCTTCGATTGGGACGGCCTCGCGCAGACGACGCGCACGCAAGTCCGCTTTCTCGACGACGTGCTCGACGTGACGCTCTGGCCGCTGCCGGAACAGGCGCGCGAAGCGCAGGCGAAGCGGCGCATCGGCGTGGGCTTCACGGGGCTCGGCGATACGCTCGTCATGCTCGGCTTGCGCTACGACTCGCAGGAAGGACGCGACTTCGCGGCGCGCGTGGCCCGCACCATGCGCGACGAGGCGTATCGCGCATCCGTGCAACTGGCGCGCGAGCGCGGCGCTTTTCCGCTTTTCGACGCGCGGCGCTATCTGGAACAAGGCACGTTCGCATCGCGCCTGCCGGAAGACATCACGAGCGCGATTCGCGCGCACGGCATTCGCAATAGCCATCTGCTTTCCATCGCGCCGACGGGCACGGTCAGTCTCGCGTTCGCGGATAACGCGTCGAACGGCATCGAGCCCGCGTTCTCGTGGACATATCAACGCACCAAGCGCATGGCGGACGGCTCGCGGCAGAGCTTCGCGGTCGAAGACCATGCGTACCGCCTCTATCGCGAGATGGGCGGCGACGTGAACGCGTTGCCCGATTACTTCGTGAGCGCGCTCGACATGTCCGCGCACGATCACCTCGAAATGATGGCGGCGGTGCAGCCTTTCGTGGATACGTCCATCTCGAAGACGGTGAACGTGCCGGCCGACTATCCGTTCGACAAGTTCCAGGACCTCTACTTCGAAGCATGGCGGCGCGGGCTCAAAGGTCTTGCCACCTATCGCCCGAACGATACGCTGGGCGCGGTGCTTTCGGTGACGCCGCAAGAGACGCCGAGCGATTCTCCCGATCCCGAACTCGACCTCGATCCGCTGCGCATCGCGATCGATCATCGGCCGCGCGGCGAATTGCCCGCGATCATCGAAAAGGTCGAATATCTGACGCAAGCGGGAAAGAAGTCGCTGTATCTCGCGGTGTCGTTCATCGAAGTGACGGGGCGCATCGCGGGCGAGGACGTGACCATCGAACGTCCGATTGAATTCTTTATACCGACAGGGCAGAGCGACGAATCGCAGCAGTGGATCACGGCGACGATGCGTTCGCTCTCGCTCGCCGCGCGTGGCGGTTTCGCGGCGCGCACGTTGCAGGACATGCGCAAGGTGTCGTGGGATCGCGGACAAGTGCGGCTCGGCGATGTCGAGCGGCTCGACGGTCATCGCAGTCCACGTTGGCACGACTCCGAAGTCGCGGCGCTGGCTTACGCGATTCAGCAGATTCTGTATCGACGCGGCTTTTTGGATGCAGAAGGCAACCAGGTTTCTTCGCGCGTGCTCGCGCGCAAGCGCAGCGAGGCGGCGGCGCCTCTGCGCACGTTGCAGCTTGAAGACGAACAGGACGCGCACGACGACGTGACTGAGGCGCCCGTCGATCCGCATGGACTCGCGCAGATGCACGGACGCAAATGCGCGACGTGCGGCGCGAACGCGGTGATTCGCAAGGATGGGTGTGATTTCTGCACCGCTTGCGGGGAGATTGGTGCGTGTGGTTGAAGCGGCGATTCACTTGAATTAAAAATTCAAAGCGCCGTTCGCGCGCCGATAGCCCTTTCCACGTTTCAATGAGGTCAGCGACGAGTCCTCCCGACTCGCGCTGACCGCTCTTCTTGTTCCTTCGAGCGCAACGCGGCTCTCGCGCAAGCAAATTGCGGTAGATCTCGCGCCCAGGCAATTAATAAAGATTGCTTAGTAATTAAGAATTCTCGGGATGTCCTTTCGACGCCGAATGAATGAGAATTCGGCCCGGTGCTTTCAACTGGATGGGATAGAACTATTCCGAGGGCCGCACCCGTCCTGCTGCTCATGTAGTGGCGGCCGTGGGCGAATGCACCTGCCCGGCCTCAAGGTGAGGGTCCGCTGCTGCTCTGTTTCAAGCAGCGCCGCTCTAAGTTTGGGGCCGATTTCTTAATGCATGGAGTTTTCAAAATGAAGAAGTCCGTAACCTCGGCTTTCATCGCTGGCGTGTTGAGCCTGGCTGCCGGCGGCGCGTTCGCGTCCGATGGAACCATCACGTTCAACGGCGCCCTCACGGCCGCCACCTGCACGATCAACGGCAACGGCACGTCGTCGAAGAACTTCACGGTCACGCTGCCGACCGTTTCCACCTCGACGCTGACCGCGGTCGGCCAGACGGCTGGCACCACCTCGTACAGCATCGCGCTGAGCGCATGCTCGCCGGTCACGAGCACGAGCAAGGCATCGGTGTTCTATGAAGCAGGCACCACGGTCGATCCGGCTGATGGCCGTCTGCTCGTCGCTGCCGGCGGCGCGGGCAACGTCAAGCTCGAACTGCTGAACCAGGACGGATCGCAGATCAAGGCGGGCTACTCGAGCGATCTTCAGAACTCGAAGCCGGCGTCCATCGCGTCGGGCGCGGCCACGCTGTTCTACGACGTGCGCTATTACGCCACCGGCGCCACGTCGGCGGGCGCGGCGAACTCGTCGGTCGTGTACAGCATCAACTATCAGTAAGTTACCAATAAGCGGTTTCGTGACACCGGATCATTCGCTTCGCACATTCGCGAATGGTCCGGTGCAAGGGCGGGCGCGAGCCCGCCTCTCCTTGATATCGTGCTTCGCTTGGGCGCTTCTTCGTCACTATGAAATTGTTTAGCCGACTCGCATCCATCGCGGTGCTCCTCGCCGCGATTCAGGGCTTCGCCCCGCAGGCCCGTGCTTCGGTGGTCATCGCCGGTACCCGCGTGGTGTACAACCAGAGCGATTCAGAGGTCACCGTCAAGCTGACCAACAACGGGAAGCTGCCCGGTCTCACGAAGGTCTGGATCGACAAGGGCGATGCCAACGCCAAGCCGGATACGATCGACGTGCCGTTCACCATCACGCCGCCGATGATGCGTATCGATCCGGGCAAGTCGCAGACGCTGCGCATCATGTCGACGGGCGAGGCGCTTCCCAGCGACGCCGAAACCGTCCTCTATCTGAACGTGCTGGAGGTGCCACCCAAGCCGACGGGCGATGAAGCCAGCGCCAATCAGCTGCAACTCGCATTCCGCACGCGCATCAAGTTCTTCTACCGCCCTACGGGGCTGAAAGGGCAGGCGAGCGACGCGCCCGAAGCAATCGTGTGGCATCTGAAGCGCGAAGGCGGCAAGAACACGCTGGTGGCCGATAACCCCACGCAGTATCACGTATCGTTCGACCGCATCGACCTCACGGATGGCGTGCATACGGCGCAATTCACCGACGGCGGCATGGTCGGACCGGGCGAAAGCCGCGCGTTCCCGCTCAAGGGCGAGCTTCCCGCAGCTGGCGCGAAGGTGCGCTATACCGCGATCAACGACTATGGCGGCCCGCAGGCAGGCGACGCCACGCTCGCTCCCTGACCGGCGCGTCGCGACCGTCACGAGCCGGCTGCCCGACGCCCGCGCGCCATTGCGCGCCGCAATGACCTGTGAGATGCACTAGCGCGCATGCCCTTGCCGCATGCCGGGGATCGCTGTGCCCGTATATTTCGGATAACTGAATGAAAACGCACTACTGCAGCGCCCACCTGTCCGGCGCGCGTTTAAGACCTGTCACGCTGTTCACGCTTCAGGCTTTGGCCGCAATGGGCGTGAGCGGCCACGCGTGGGCGGACGCTTCGGCGCAGCCCGCAGCTGTCGAATTCAACGAGCAGTTCCTCGATTCCGGCGGCGGCCAGAAGCTCGACATCTCACGCTTCAATCACGGGCAGCCGGTCCTGCCGGGCACGTATCGCGCCGATACTTACGTCAACAACGTATGGCGCGGCAAGTTCAGCGTCGATGTGCGCGACTCCACGGAGCATCCCGGAGTCGTGCAACCGTGCGTGACGGCGGATCTGCTCGAACGCTTCGGTGTCGATCTGCGCAAGCTCTCGCCCGAAGCCGCCGCGAAGCTGGAAGCGGCCGGCAATGCGTGCCTGACGCTGCCCGAGGTCATCCCGGGCGCGATCGCCACGTTCGACGGCGGCGAGCAGCGTCTCGATGTAAGCGTCCCTCAAATCGCGATGAACAGCAGGGCGCGCGGCTATGTCGATCCGAAGTATTGGGACGATGGCGTCAACGCGGGCACGTTTCAGTACAACGCGAACGTGTATCACAGCTCCGCCGGCGGCTTCGACAACAACTCGGCCTACCTCGGTTTGATCGGCGGCATCAACGTCGGTCCGTGGCGCTTCCGCTATCAGGGCAACGTTACGCACAACAGCATCGGCGGCTCACATTATCAAAGCGTGCAGGCCTATGCGCAGCGTGCGTTCAAGGACATCAAGAGCCAGTTCACGGTTGGCGACACGTTCACGGACGGCGCGCTGTTCGACAGCTTCGGCTTGCGCGGCGCCACGCTCGGCACCGACGACCGCATGTTCCCGGAGTCGCAGCGCGGCTACGCGCCGGTGGTGCATGGCATCGCCAATAGCAATGCCCGCGTGCAGGTCCGGCAGAACGGCAACATCATCTACGAGACGACGGTCGCGCCGGGCGCGTTCGAGATCGACGACCTGTATCCAACGGGCTATGGTGGCAATCTCGATGTGATCGTCACCGAGGCCGACGGCACTCAGCACATCTCGACGGTTCCGTACGCGGCGGCGGTGAATGCGCTGCGGCCGGGCGTCACGCGTTACAGCGCGAGCATCGGCGAGTATCGCGATCCCAACATCGATATTCATCCGTTCGTCTCGCAGTTCACGCTGCAGCGGGGCATCAGCAATCTGGTGACGCTGTACGGCGGCGTGAGCGCTGCGGATATGTATTTCTCGACGATGATCGGCACCGCGCTCAATACGAGCGTCGGCGCGTTCGGTCTCGACGTGACGCAGGCAAGCGCGAGCTTCAAGGGCTACGGCACCCGCAACGGGGCGAGCGTGCGACTCAGCTATTCGCGCCTGTTCGAGCCGACGAATACGAATATCGCCATCGCCGCGTATCGCTATTCGACGAGCGGCTTCTTCTCGCTGCCCGACGCGGTGATGATGCGTCAGTTGAACGCCGAGCATCAACTCGGTCTCATGACCGCGCTGCAGGAGTCGCGCGTGCAGTTCACGCTGAACCAGAGCATCGGCGAGGGCGCGCAGTACGGCTCGCTCTATGCGATGGGTTCGTTTCAAACGTACTGGAACCGCTCCAGTCACGACACGCAGCTGCAAATCGGCTACACCAATAGCTGGAAGCGCATGACCTACGGCGCGTCGTTTGTGCGGCAGTTCCAGGTGAACACGAACCGGTGGGACAACCGCATCATGCTGAACATGTCCATCCCGCTCGGATTCGGGGCGCACGCGCCGCAATCGACGACCAACATCCAGCACGACACCAGCGACCGCAGCTCGACCATTCAGCAATCGGTCACGGGCACGCTCGGCGTCGACAACGCATTCAGCTACGGCATCAACGCGAACATCAACGACGGCGGCAGTCACGCCAGCAGTTCTGTCAGCGCGGGCGGCAACGTCGGTTACGTCGCGCCGTTTGCGATGCTTACCGCGAACGCGAGCACGGGCCGCAACTTCTCGCAGGTCGGCGCGGGCATGTCGGGCGGCGTGGTGGCATGGCGCGACGGCGTCGCGTTCACGCCGAACATGGGCGATACGGTCGCGGTCGTCGAAGCAAGCGATGCAGCGGGAGCACGCCTCGCCAACGGCGCGGGCTTGCGCGTGGACCGGTGGGGACACGCTGTCGTCTCCGGCATGCAGCCGTATTCGAACAACGACATCGAACTGGACCCGAAGGGCTTGCCGATCAACATCGCGCTGAAGTCGACCGTGCAGCGCACGGCACCGACTGCGGGCGCCGTGGTGCGCCTCAAGTTCGAGACGGAGAACATGGGCAAGCCGGCGGTCATGCGCGTCTCGCAGGCGGATGGCCAGCCGTTGCCGTTCGGCTCCGAAGTGTTCGACGCCGAGAATCGCAGCGTCGGCACGGTGGCGCAGGGCAGCCGCATCATCGCGACCGGGCTGAAGGCCGACGCCGGCACGCTGAACGTGAAGTGGGGCGAAGCACCCGAGCAGCGTTGCGCGGTGCGCTATCAGTTGCCCGCGGTGACGGATGCCTCGAAGCCCAACTCCATCAGCATATCGGACGCTGTCTGTCAGTGAGCGCCGTTCACATTCATTGAATCAGGAAATCAAAATGAAATTCATGGATCGGCTTGCAGCCGGACTGCTGCGGTGTGTGTTGTGCTGGATTGCTGCACTGGTGTTCGTGCCGTCGTCCGCATGGGCGACGGCGAACTGCACGGTCAACTACAGTTCGTTCACGTTGACGCTGCCGCCGTCGGTGGCCGTGGCGCGTGATTTGCCGAATGGATCGATTCTGACGGCATGGTCGCTTTCCGCCTCGAAGAACGACTATTGGACCTGCATCGTCACCGGGCAGGTCTATACGGGAACCGACTTCGAAACGGCGGGCATCACGACCGGCGGACCAACGGTGTACACGGCCAACTACCAGGGCGTCGATTTCGAGGTGTATCCGACGAACGTGCCGGGCGTGGGCATCGCAATGGGCGGCTATGTCATTCCGAACAGCCTGCCCGCCGGGCCGCGCACGTTCTCGAAGCTCGGCCGTCAGTGGAATACGAATGGCACGATCTACAACGGCGGACAGTTGATCGTCGCGCTGGTGAAGATCGGCGACATCACGCCGGGCACCGCAACAGGCATGGTCGCGCAGGCGTTCTCGTGGCAGACGCTGACGCCTCCGCCCGCGGGGAACGTGCCGTCGGCCGGGGTCATCAACTTCTATATCACGCCCGTGGTGATCACCGTGCTGACGTGCCAGACGCCTGATGTCACGGTGCCCATGGGCATTCAGGGACCGGCGGACCTGTCCAACATCGGGCCTGCGCCGAACAAGGTGTCGTCGTTCAATCTGAGTCTGAATAACTGCCCGGGCGGAACGGCGGTGAGCGGAACATTGGCTGGGCAGATTCACAGCATCCAGTACAGGATCGATCCATCGAACGGACTCGTGTCCGGCTACAGCAACGTCGCCGCGTTGAGCGGGTCGCCGAGCGCGGCGGGCGTCGGCATTCAGCTCTACGACAACACGGGCGCGGTGTTTCCCTACGGCACATATGTGACGCTGAACGGGTTCGACAGCACGAACGGCGGCAACTACACGATACCGATGCAAGCGCGTTATTACCGCACGGGGGCGCTCGGTGCCGGGCCAGCCAACGCGACCATGACGATGACCGTGCTGTACCAGTGATCCGTTCGGCGGCGGCATGGGCGCGTGTCCCTATCGCCGTCGAGCGGCCAGCAACAGAGATCAAGGAGAAGCAGAACATGAAGAAACTGAAAATCGGGCTCCTGGCGCTCGGGCTCACGAGCGCTGCGTCGGCGTTCGCGGCCGACGCCACGCTGACCTTCACCGGCACCATCATCCTGCCGACCTGTACTGTCGATTCGAATTCCGTCAATCAGACCATTGCGCTCGGCACCGCGAGGACGACGGACTTCGCCGCCGTGGGCAACACGAAGAACCCGACGGCCTTCAACATTACGCTGAACAACTGCGCCCCCAACACGAACGTGGCGATGACGGTCAACGGAACGTCGGATACGGTGCAAAGCGTGCTGAAGAACACAGGCACGGCCGCGCAAGTCGGCGTGCAATTGTTGAAAGCCGTCAACGCCGGCGATACGACCGGCTCGCCGGTCACCCTCAATTCGTCACTCACCATAGGAACCGTCAATGCGACCAACACCCTGACGATTCCGATGGTGGCTCAGTTCTATCGCCTCGGTACGATGACAGGCGGCACCGTGTCAGCCGCAGCCACCGTCAACTTCGCTTATAACTGATCGGCAGGATTGCAGAATATCCGCGCGAGACCCTATAGTATTACGCCGGGTCCGCGCGGAGAATCGGGCCGCGTGGCGCACCAACGGCGTCATCGTCCCTTGTTTGTTGGAACTTAGAGAAACTGAAATGCAAAGAATTGACCGAAACGCCCTGACTTACAGTGATGCGGCAGGCGGCGCCGCCAAGGCATCGAGCAGCTCGTCGTCTTCCACCAACGTCAAGATTTCGATTGCAGGAGCGTCGAGCGGAGGCGGGGGCGGCGGGGGCGGGGGCGCGAACAACAATTCGAATGACAAAGGCACGGTCACGGTTGGAGTCAGCATGCACTGATCAGGCGTTTCGTTAAGTGCAGGCCATCCATCATTAAGGATGGCCTTTTTTATTGCAGCTAGGTGACGCGTGTTTGCTGCCATTCAACAGCAATAATGAACACGTGTCTGAGAGCTGACATCAATCGCGAGGCAGTTAGCTTACGAATCGTTTAATAGATTGCCATTCCGAATAGAATTATCGACGGGGACTGCCTTTTGTCGCTGCTTTCAGAGTTTTCGTGGTTTACCGGCATGCGGGAACTATCTAAGATCAAGCGTTCAGGATTATTAAACGTTTCCTGACGAAGCCCAGAAGTAGGAAGGGCCGGTAATTGGGCGGACTGACATTAGTTCGCACCACGTAAATTCAGCAATTGACAGGAGGAATGAAATGCAAAAGATCGAACGCAATGCACTGGCTCAAGCATCGCTGGCTGGCGGCTGCCACAAGGCAAGCAGCCGCTCGTCGTCGAACACGACGGTGGTTGTTTACATCCAGGGTAAGTAACACGCTTCGCTTCGCATAGTCGGCTTCCTCCTCGCCTGGCGGTTTCCGCGGGGATAGCCAGAGGGCGGGGCCGCGGACCCGCCCCCCGCCGTATCTGATATGAGTTCGTCATGCCTGCCCTGCGCCCCGCGTTGAAAAAATGGCTCGCCGTGCGGAAGCATCGCATGCGCCGTTGTGTCGTCGGTCGAATTCCAATGCGTTCCGTCGAAGTGCTTGCGCAATTGTCGTGGAGCGTGCGTAGCGTATTCGACGCCACTTGCCGAGCGAATGGCCGCATTCGCGCCGAAATGGGAAGCCCGGTGCTTCGGCTGCCCCAATGCCGCGCGAAGCGGGCGTGCTTCGGCGCGCAGGTGGAGAAACTCATTGATCAGCGCATCTATTTCGGTCGCGATATTCGCAAGCGCGAAGCGTGGGCGGATCTCGATGCCATTGCCGCTATTCTGGTGACTGCCGTTGAGAGACTCAAACGCGAAGCGCCTGACAGGCCAGTATTCATTTCGCCGTTCCACTTCGTATCGCAATACGCAAACATTTATATCGTCGAGCGCATGGCGTCGCTGCTCGGCCTCCAATCCATGTCCGTCGTTTCAGGCGTGCCGCGTAATCAATACGGCGACGACCATGCGCTGATTCCCGGCATCAAGGTGCTTTACACCTATGGCGACGCGAACCGCAACGGGCTCGGCGTGCGCGTGGCGCGCTCGCTCAAGCGCGACGGCGTGGCGGTGCTCTTTAGCGACGTGCCGCCGTTCACCATGCACCGTTATCCGATGGAGACGGTGGAAGTCACCATGTTCGGCAAGAGCGCCCGCATACACAATGGCGTGTTTCGCATGGGTGAGACGTTCGGCGCGGTGCTGTTGCCGTTCTATCTTCGCTTCGCGCGTGGGCGCTTCGAAGCGCGTCTGTTCGATTCTCTTCCGCTCGACGCGCCGGAATCGCCGCAGCGTCTCGCCGGCTATATCGAAACGGCCTTGAGCGACAACTACGAGCAGTGGCTCCCGGCTGGCCATCCCGCCATGTACGCATTCGCGCCCTCGCGATAAACGCTGCACGCGAACCGGCATCGTATTACACGCAACCATTCATGCAACCGACCGATATTCCCGAATTCAAAGATGTCCCGTGGCGCTGGATAGCGTACGCCACCTCGATCTTCACCATCGTGGCGGTTGCCTTCGGTTTCGTGCATGAGATCGAGTTGAAGCAGGACGTGACCGGCGAGGTCGTCTCCGCAACCGAGGTCAAGGTTCAGGGACTGGCGGGGCTCGTGTCGGCGATCTATGCGCGGCCATCGGAGCATGTCGATCCGGGCACGCCGCTGTTCCGTCTTCAGCGCGACTTTTCGCTGACCACGGACGGCCTGCGTCGGCAAGTCTTCGACGAAAAGATGCGCGACGACCAGATCCGCTCGATCGACGAGCAGTACAGCGAGCGCCGCGTTCAGTTGAATGCGCAGCGCGAGACGGCGCGGCTGAGCGAAGCCAGCAAGCGCGCGGAACTCGGCTCGCTGGATGCCCAGATCACGCAAAACACCCAGCTCGTCGGCGAATTCGAGCAACGGCTCGCGCGCCTCAGTTCAGTCTCCGAGTACGTGACGGCGGACAAGCTCGAACAGGCTCGCGCCGATGTGCATCAGGGCAAGGTGACGGTTGCGCAGAGCATCGCGCGCAGACAGCAACTGGCGGGCGAGCTGGGCGCGTCGACCAGCAGCCAGACCGATCTGGAAGCGCAGTTGCGCGAACTCGATGCACGCCATGCACGCGACGTGCAGGACGTCCGCGCGCGTTTCGAGCGCGAGCGCCAGGACTCGACGGTGTCGGCACCGAAGGGGGGCGTTGTCACGTTTTCCAGTCTGGTGGCGGGCCGCATGCTCGCGACCGGCGATGTCGCGATGGTGATTTCCACCCAAGAGAGCGGCCCGCTGCGCGTGGCGTTGAGCATCCCTTCGCGCCGGCGCGGCTTCGTGCGCGAAGGCCAGATCGTGCGCCTCAAGTTCGATGCGTTTCCTTATGCCAAGTTCGGGACGTACGAGGCGCGCATCGATTCCATTTCCGGCACCACGGTGCTGCCCGCGAGCCCGGTCGCGCCGCCTGGCACGCCCGGCGCGCCGGACCCGTCCGAAGAGACGCAAACCACGAAGGAGTCCGACGGCGACTATCTGGCCTGGGCGACGCTGCGCGGCAATACCTTCGATTTCGACGGGCAGCACTTCAAGATTCTTCCGGGCATGCGCGCGACGGCCAGCATCGTCGTCGAGCGCCGGACGATCGCCGAGTGGGTGCTGGCGCCGCTGTTCAGAATGCTGAGAGGTTGATGTGCGCGTTATCTATCAAAACGAAGTCGCCGAGTGCGGTTATGCGTGTCTGGCGATGGTGCTGTCCCATCTCGGCCGCGCGACCGAAGTGCGCGAGCTGTCTGCGTACAAGCCGATCTCGGCCAATGGCCTGTCGCTGATGGACCTGTACGATGTCGCCACCGACTTCGGGCTTGCGGTGCAGGCGTATCGTTTCGATGCGTCGGACCTTTCGGCGGTCAAGAAGGGCTCGATTCTGCATTTCGGCGGCGCTCACTTCGTCGTTTTCGAGAAAGCGGGGCACGGCTATGTCCGCGTGATCGATCCCGCTACCGGTCGTCGGCGCGTGTCGATGGACACGTTCCGCTCCGCCGTCTCGGGCTTCTTGCTCGAATTCGCGCCCACGCCGCAGATGCCGCGCATTCGCGCGAAATCCCGCGTGCCGGCGGCGCTCAAGCGCGTGCGCGCGCTCAGTCCGCAGATGAAGGCGCAGATCGGCAAGATCGTGTTCGTCGCGCTCGGCAGTCAGTTCGCCATTCTCGCCGCGCCGTACTTCGGCAACCTCGTGCTCGATTACGTGGTGGCGGCGGACAACCGCAATCTGCTGAACGTGCTCGTCGCGACCTTCGCCAGCATCTTTTTGCTGGGCGCGCTGAGCGAATTCGTTCAGAAGTACCTCACCGAGTTGCTCTACAACATCACGCAGATCAACTCGACCGAGGGCCTGCTCGGGCATTTGCTGCGCAATCCGATGCCGTGGTTCGAGAAGCGCCACGTCGGCGATGTCTTCGCGCGCGTGAAGGCGCAGGACGAGATCAGCGTGTTCACCACGCGCACCACGGTGTCGCTTTTCATCGACCTGACGGTCGGCGCGCTCGCGCTCGTGCTGATGCTGATACAGAGCCGTCAGCTGGCGGGCGTGGCATTGCTGATCTTCGCCGTCTACGTCGCGCTGGCGCTCAGCATGTTCGCCGCCATGCGCGACAACCATGCACTGGTGCTGGAAACGTCCGCGCGTTGCGACGACTCTTTGATCGAAACCATTCGCGCGGCCTCGCTGCTGAAGCTGGCGCAAGGCGAGACGCGGCGCACCGCCATCTACATGACCATCTACAAGGCGTATGCTGCGGCGCTTCTCAAAAGCAGCCGTCTCACGTGCACGCGCGACGGCTTGCTGAAGCTCGTGTCGTACGCCGATACCATCGTTATCACGTGGCTGGCCGCGCGGCTGATGCTCGGCGGAAAGGTGTCGGTCGGCGTGTTCTATTCGTTCCTGATTTACAAGTCGCTCATGTCCGAGCGGCTCGCGAGCGGGATCAACGCCACGTTCCAGTACTTTATGCTGAGCGTGCCGACGGCGCGCGTCGACGATATCGTGGAGAGCGAGAACGAACGTTACACGCCGCTCGCGGATACCCAGCGCGCCACCGAAGTACGGTCCTTCAACGATATCGAAGTGCGCGACGTGACGTTCAGCTACGGCATTTCCGACGAGCCGATTCTCAGGAACGCGAGCATCCATATTCGCCGAGGCGAGAAGATCGCGATCACCGGACCTTCTGGCAGCGGCAAGTCCACGCTGTTCAAGCTGCTTTCGGCGGCGGAACCGCTGCAGCACGGGCATATTGCGCTCAATGGCATTGCGTGGCCGAACCTGACGGTCGATGAAATCCGCCGCCATCAGGCGCATATGCGGCAGGGCGACATCATTCTGCACGGGTCCATTGCGGATAACGTAACGCTGTTCGCCGCCGAGACCGACGAAGACCGCATCCACGCGCTACTCGACGATGTCGGCCTCCTCGACGACATCATGCGTTTGCCGATGCGAACGCGCACCGTCATCAGCGACACCATCGCCAATATCTCGGCGGGTCAGCGGCAGCGGCTGCTGCTGGCGCGCGCGCTGTATCAGCAGCGCGAACTGCTGTTGCTCGACGAACCGACTTCGAATCTCGATCCTGCGTCGGTGCGGCGCATCGCGTCGCTGCTGCGCAATCTCGATCGCACGGTCGTCGTGATCACGCATGACATGTCGCTCGCTTCCGCGTTCGACACGCGTTATCGGTTCGCCGCGGGCGCACTGCTGCCGGAGAGCGATGCAGTGAGCACGGCCACGACAGACGAGATGCTCCATGCTTAAGCGACGCATATCGCTGGGCGCGCTGGCGTGCGCGCTCGTCTTTGCCGATGCCGCGCGGGCGGACGATCTCGTCGCGATCGTGCAACAGGCGCTCGATCACGACGCGGAACTCGGCCAGGCGCAGGCCGCGTATGAAGCCGCGAAGCAGGCGGTGCCCATCGCTCGGGCGGCGCTCTTGCCGCAGATCGCGGGCGGGTGGGGAAGGTCGTACAACCGCATCGACATGGACGGCTTTCCGCGTCAGAAGTACTGGCAGAACGGCTGGATGGTGACCATGACGCAGCCGCTCTTCGACTGGAGCAAGTGGACCGCTTACCGGCAGGCGGATTTCGTCGTCGCGCAGGGCGCGGTGGATTTTGCCGGCGCGCAGCAGGCGTCGATTCTGCGGGCCGTGCGCGCGTATTTCGATGAGCTGGCCGCCGAAGACGAAGTGAAACGGAGCACGGAGTACCTCGCCGCCATCGACGCGCAACTGGAGCAGGTGCGTCGAAAGCGCGCCGTGGGCGAGGTGACGCTCATCGACCAGCGCGAAGCTGACACCGCGCGCGAGCAGGCGCAATTGCAACAGGTGGATGCGCGCGAAGAACTCAGTGCGAAGCGCCGCGCGTTGCAGCAGGTGACCGGGCGGCCGTTCGCGGCGCTAGCCCCGTTGCCGGCGGGAACGGCCTTGCCGACGCTCGCGGGAGGCGAGGAAACGTGGGTCGAACAAGCTAAGGCTCGCGGCTACGAGGTGCAGTCCAGGCAACTCGGCTGGGAGATCGCCAAATTTGATTCGGCGAAGGCTCGGGCGGCGCATTATCCGGTCGTGAGCGTGACCGGCAGCTATACCCCTGCCGGCGCAGCGTCCGGTTATTCGCGCCCGACGACGACCACGACCGGCATGCTGCAAATCCAGATTCCGCTCTATTCCGGCGGCGAGATTCAGGCGCGCATGAAGCAGTCGCTAGCTCTCGAAGACAAGGCCAAAGAGGGCTACGAGCTTGCTTCGAATCAGGCAGAGGCTTCCGCCCGCGACAACTTTGCCAAATACGTGCGCGAACGCCAGCGGACGGATGCGCTCTGGCACCTCGTGGAAAGCGCCCGCGATACGCTTAATGCCACGGAAGTCGGTTTCAAGATCGGAAGCCGCACCGGCAACGACGTGCTGCGCGCCATCGACGCGCTGTACACCGCCCGCCGCGATCTGCTGCGTTCGCGTTATGCGGCGGTCGTGGCGTTCCTGCAGTTGAAGGCGGACGTCGCTACCTTGAGCACCGACGACATCGCGGACCTGAACGGCAAGCTCTGCTGCGCATTGCAAACGTCGAGCGCGGACGCGCGCTCGACGTCGCCCGTTACTCCGCGCTCGCTGCCGCGCGCTTCACCGCCCGGACCACGCGCGCGAGGGCTTTCAACGCATCGGCGGCGGCGTCGGCGAATTGCGCCGCGACGATCGCGCCATCCACGGCGAGCGCGAGCGCCTGCGCGTCTGCCTTCGCGGTGCGTGACGGCGGCATCAACGCGCGAATCGCGGCGGTCATTTCGCGCTTGTGCCGCCGCGCGATCTCGACAGCCTGCGGCAGCGTGCCGCCGACTTCGACCACCGAATTGATGAACGCGCAACCGCGATACGCCTCGCCGCCGAACCATTCCGCGAGCGTCGGTACGAGCGCCGAGAGCGTGCCGCCGTGACGCGAAAGGCCGTCGCGGAACCACGTCATCCAGTTGTCGTGACGGTATTCGAGAAACGCGACGATGAGGTCGTCCTTGCTCGCGAAGTATCGATAGAACGTTTTCTTCGCCACGCCCGATTCCGCGATCACCCGGTCTATTCCCGTCGCGCGGATGCCGTCGCGGTAGAAGAGGTCGTGCGCGGTGCGCAGAATGCGGGCATCCGGTGGAAGCTCGGTGGAGTCGGCAGGGGAGGCGATCATGTTCATGCAATCAATTGTAGACAGGTCTGTCTACCTGCGCTAGAGTGCGCTTCAGGTAGACAACTCTGTCTACCATGCTCAACGTCAACAGGACATGCCATGGAAACCAGACCGCCTCTCCCGCCGTTCGACGCTGAAACCGCCGCCCTGAAGGTTCGTCTCGCCGAAGACGGCTGGAACACGCGCGATCCCAAGCGCGTCGCGCTCGCGTACACCGAGGACACGCGCTGGCGCAACCGCGCGGAGTTCGTCAACGGACGCGCGGAAGTCGAGGCGTTTCTGCATCGCAAGTGGGTTCGCGAGCTCGATTATCGGCTCATCAAGGAGCTATGGGCGTTCACCGGAAACCGCATCGCCGTGCGCTTCGCATATGAATGGCATGACGATTCGGGCAACTGGCACCGCAGTTATGGCAACGAGAACTGGCAGTTCAACGAGGCCGGGCTCATGACGCATCGGCATGCGTCGATCAACGATCTGCCGATCAAAGAATCCGAGCGCAAGTATCACTGGCCGCTCGGGCGCCGCCCCGACGATCACCCGGGACTGAGCGATCTCGGGCTTTAGCCGAAGAGAGGCGAGCGACGCTCACATATCGCGTCGCCGGCGGAACGCCCACCATCCGGCGAGCACGGTGAAGCTCGCGACGATCGCCACGAGCAGCCAGAAGCCGTGATGGTTCTCGGCGAGCGGTATGCCGCCGACGTTCATGCCGAAGAAACCGGCCACGATATTGATCGGCAACGCGAGCACGGTCACGAGCGTCAGCGTGAAAAGCGTGCGGTTGCTCTGCTCGTCCATGCGCGTCGCGATTTCTTCCTGCAGCAGCTTGATGCGCTCGACGAGTCCGGCGAGGTCGTTGAGGACGAGCGAAAATTCCTCGGTCGCGTCGCGCAGGTCCTGGATGTCCTGCGCATGCAGCCAGCGCGGCGGGCGCGCGAGCAGCCGAAACACCGAGCCGGGTTCGGGCGCGAGGAGCCGTTGCAGCCTCACGAGCACGCGCCGCTGCGCGCCGAGATCGGAGCGGGTCGTGGACGCGTGCGTCGACAAAAAGCGATCTTCGATGCCGTCCACTTCCGCGCTCGTCCGCCGCACGATCTGCACGAGCAGATCCGCCTGATCGCGCAGCAGATGCGCGAGCAGTTCCGCTGGCGAGCGGAATACTTCGCCGCGCCGCACAGACTCGCGCAGCGAATCTATGGAACGCAGCGGCTTCATGCGCGCGGTGACGAGCAGCTTTTGCTGCGTGTACACCCAGAGCGTCGCGATTTCCGAGGGCGTCAGCTCGAAATTGAACATGACGTCGTTGATGACCGCGAACAGCGCGCCTTCCTGATGCTCGATGCGCGTGGAATGCGAACCCTCGTGCAGCGTGTCGAAGAACGCATCGGGCAAGCCGAGCCGGGTTTTGATCCATCGCTCGCATGCGCTGTTGGCGAGATCGAAGTGCAGCCAGAGGAACTCTTTGGCCGTGTCGTCGCGGCTGACCCAGTCGCTCGCCTGTTCCGAATCGATGGGCTCGCCCGGTTGATCGACGCGAAAGCGGAAGCCGCAGACGAGGCCGGTGAAGTCGGAACCGTAAAGCGATGTTTGAGGGATAGCGGGATTCATGCGGACGGTGGGTGCGGTCGGAGACTGGCGGTCTGCTTGGTCAGGCGCTAGTGTGCCACCGGTCGCGGCTCGCGACGCGCGTTTGGCGCGCGCTTCGTGACGCGAAACGATCGGCCCCATCGTGGCGATGATTGTAAGAATGATTGTCATATTGACGGCGTATCATCACCGCATACGCGACGATAGACGCCGGTCCCGGCGCGCGCCGACTGTCAAACTTGGGGAGAAGGGTTGTGGATGATGACCGTGACGATCTGGATGGCGCGACGCAAACCACCGCGGCGGGACTGATACGCCTCGCATCGGTGATATCGGGCCTGGCTCGCGACGGCGCGCTCGACACGCGGTTCGGCGCGAAGCTCTACAAGCGGCTCGACAAGGAAGCGCGGCGCGTGGCGGCGGGCGGCGAGCTGGCGTGCGAGGAGGCGGACCGCGATGCGCTCGTGGCCGCGCTCGGCGAGCTGGATCTGGCGCTTCGGCAGCGCGACGCCGCCTCGCTCGTTCAGGCGAATGCGCGGCTGCGCGAAAGCGAAGAGAACGCCGCGAAACGGCGCAAGGGCAAGCGCGAAGCCAGCGCCTGACCGGTCGTCCGGGCTGGCGCGATTCGTGCGGTACGGCGGTCAGATGAATACCTCGACTTGCCATGCCCGTGAATTTGCATTCGCCCCAATGCGCTCTCTGGACCAACCGCAGTATCGACGTCGATCTCCCGTGCTGGCGGATTCTCGTCGTCGATGACAACGCTTCCAGCGCCGAGGCGCTCGCCGCGGCGCTCACTGCCGACGGATTCGAGACGCGAGTCGCGCTGTCCGGCGTCGACGCGCTGCATGCGGTCGACGGCTGGGTGCCGCACATCGTCATCCTCGATATCAGCATGCCGGAGCACGACGGCTTTGCGACCGCGCGTGTCCTGCGGCGCATCGCTCGTACGCGCGACGCGGGGATCATCGCGTTTACCGCGCTCGGCGAGGAACTTGTGCGCACGAAAGGGCTGCATGCCGGCTTCGACGCGTACTGCCAGAAGGGCAATTCTCCCGCGACGCTCGTCCATCTGATGCAGCGTCTCGTCCACTGATAACGTCCCGAATCGGCCTTCGACAACGCCGATCGGCACGAGATTGTTCTGTCCCTAGCGAAAAGCGTAATCGACGCCCGTCTCGCGCCGCGCCTTACGCGCCGGGGCTTTCCAGCCTTTCGCACGCTCGTGCGGCCACCGATTGTTGGCGCTAGCTGAAAAGTGTATTGAAATATATCGGGATAAAAAAACGATAGTAGGGGTATACACTGCTTTCCATCGACGTAGCAGACAGTTTCTCGCAAGACCGCTGCGGCGCTTTCTGATTGAACGTCAACCGTCTTTGGAGATCACCATGAAACGCAATCTTCTCGCTACCCTTCTTATCGCCGCTTCCGCCACCCTCGCTGCGCCCGCTTTCGCAAGCGGCTACGGCCCGGCTCCTTTCTATCGCCCGGCTTCCGGCGCTCCGACGTCGCAACAAGGCCCGAGCGCCCAAGCGATCGCTGCTGAAGAGCACGCACACGGCGTCGATGCGAACGCCTACGGTGGTTCGCGTGACTCGCTGGCTCAGTCCGGCGCCCGCACGCAAGCAGCAAACAGCACCAACTCGGTCTTTTTCGGTCACTAATCGAACCAGTCTGGCCGGCTCATCCGCCGGCTCTCAAGGCTGAAGCGACCCATTCGGCGCCCGGCGCGGCAGACTCACAAGGTCTCTCCGCTCCGGGCGCCGATGTTTTTTGCGCCGCCGATTCACGCGTTGACGATCGCGCCGCGCATCACGCTGGCGAGTTCCGACGCCTCGAACTTCGAGACATACGCATTCGCGCCGACCTTGCGCACGTGCTGCTCGTTCGCCGATCCCGACAGCGACGAGTGAATCACCACCGGAATGTGCTGCAAGCCGCTGTCCGCCTTGATGCGGCGCGTGAGCGTGAAGCCGTCCATCTCGGGCATTTCGAGGTCGGTGAGCACGAGCGCGATTTCGTCCGAGACCTCGGTGCCGTGCTTCTGCGCCTTATGCAGCGCGGCTTCGAGCACATCCCACGCTTCCTGCCCCGTCTTCGTCATGACGAAGGGCACGCCCATCGCGGTCAGGCTCTGTTCGATCAGCGCCCGCGCGACGCCCGAATCATCCGCGGCCAGCACGCGCGCGCCCGGCTTCAGTTGCAGACGGCCGGTGCGCGCTTCCGTGATGTCCGATTCCTGGCCCGGCAGCACGTCCCGCACGATGCGCTCGACATCCAGCACCTGCGCGAGCCGCGATCCGTCGACGTTGCCGTCGAGGCGCGCGAAGCTCGTCACCGTGCGTCCGCTCGAATGCGACTCCGCCGACAACACCTGATTCCATTCGAGCCGCACGATATCGTCGACTTCCTCGACCGCGAAGCCCTGCGTCGTGCGCGCAAATTCGGTCACGAGCAGAATCTTGGGGCCGTTCTTCGGGCGGCAGCCGGTGATGCGCGCGAGGTCGATCACCGGAATGATCTGCCCGCGAATGTCGGCGACGCCGAGAATCTCCTCGCTGGAACCGGCGACGGCGGTGATCGTCGGCATCGCGAGGATCTCGCGCACCTTGAACACGTTGATGCCGTAAAGCTCGCGCTGCTCCGAGTCCGGCGCCTCGCCCAGCTTGAAGAGAAGCAACTCGAACATGTTGCTGCCCGCGAGCCGCACGCGCTGCTCGATATCCTGTTGTGAATTGCTCACTGCTTCTCCTGTGGTGTGGGCGCTTGCGCCGCGTAGTCCTGGCGGAAGACGGAATTTCCGCGCGATGCCTGATTAGCGGCACGAATCGGCGAAACTGAAGGCAGGGAAAGCACAGGTGCGGTGCGGCTTGTCTCCCGCTGCGTGTCGCGCTGTGTCCTATACTCTTCGCGAATGGTCGGGTTAATGCCGATGAATGCATCGGACGGAAGCCTTACGCTCATACAGCGCAGCAACGTGTTCCGGATACAACGCAGCGCGCCCGATCATCCACCACGCGGACGGTGAACGGCGCGCAAGTCAGACGGAGGCGGTCGATGGCAACAGTCGCAAAGGTTCTGAGCTCGAAACCCGAACAGACGGTCTATACGATCGCGGACACGGCGCCGGTCTTCGACGCGATCAAGCTGATGGCGGACAAGCACATCGGCGCGGTGATCGTCACGCGCGGCGACGAAATCGTCGGCATCATGACCGAGCGCGACTATGCGCGCAAAGTCGTGCTCATGGACCGCTCCTCGAAAGACACGCCGGTGCGCGACATCATGACTTCGCACGTGCGCTACGTGCGGCCCGACCAGACCACCGACGACTGCATGGCGCTCATGACCGACAAGCGCATGCGCCACTTGCCGGTGATCGACAACGGCAAGCTCGTCGGCATGATCTCCATCGGCGATCTGGTCAAGAACATCATCTCCGAGCAGCAGTTCACCATACAGCAACTCGAGTACTACATTCGGGGCGAGCACACGTAAGCGTCTGCCAGGGCGCGCTCCCGTTGTAAGGCTTTCGTTATAATCGGCACGCTCGCCGGCCGCTTCGATGCGTCTCGGCGCACGCAATCATGCGACGAACCGCAAGGAGCGCAGCCGATGACCGTGTCCGCACCTTTGGCCGATGCGTCGGCCGCCGCCCGCGCGCTCGCGCCCGACGCGCCGTTTTTCATCGTGATGAACGCCGGTTCCGGGCGCAGGCAGGCGGACGAAACACGCGCGGCTTTGGCCCGCGAATTCGGCGCGGCGGGGCGGCGCTTCGATCTGCGCGTGGTCGACAAGCCCCGGCGCCTCGCCGCCGCCGCGCGCGAAGCCGCCGAAGAGGCCCGCGCGCAACGCGGCGTGCTCGTCGGCGCAGGCGGCGACGGCACGCTCTGCACGGTTGCCGAAGCGGCGCTGAAAGCGGACGTGCCGTTCGGCGTGCTGCCGCGCGGCACCTTCAACTACTTCAGCCGCGATCACGGCATTCCCGCCGATCTTGACGCATCCACGAAACTGCTGCTCGACGCGCGCGCCTATCCGGTCCAGGTCGGGTACGTGAACGACCGCATGTTCATCGTCAACGCGAGTCTCGGGCTGTATCCGAAGCTGCTCGAAGACCGCGAAGCCTACAAGCGGCAATTCGGCCGCAGCCGGCTCGTCGCGCTGTGGTCGGCACTTTTCACGCTGTTGCGGCGGCATCGTCATTTGAGGCTGCATATCGAGCAAGAGGGACGCACGCGCGAAGTGCGCTCGTCGACGCTCTTCGTCGGCAACAACCGGCTCCAGCTCGAACAGATCGGCATGGCCGAGGCCCGCGCGGTGGAACAGGGCTTGCTCGTCGCGATTGCGCCGCGGCCTATCGGGCGGCTCGCGCATCTGCTGCTGTCGCTGCGTGGCGCGGCGGGTCGTCTCGCCGATTCGGATCACGTCGAGAGCTTCACGTTCGACAAGATCACGGTGACGCGGCCGTCGCGTGGCATGCGGTCGACGGGCAGACGCCGCGTGAAAGCGGCGACCGACGGCGAAATCGCGTGGCTCGACATGCCGCTCGAATTCCGCGTCTCGGAACGGCCGTTGCTGTTGCTCAAGCCCGAGCCCGACGTGGCCGAAGCCAATCGCTCATGACCGTATTGCTGCATATTTCCGATCCGCATTTCGGCACCGAGCGGCCCAAAGTCGTCGCGGCGCTGCTGCGTCTTGCCGAGGCGGTGCCGCCCGATGTCGTCATCCTGTCGGGCGATATCACGCAGCGGGCGCGCCGCTATCAGTTCGACGAGGCGCGCGCATTCATGAATACGTTCGGCGCGACGCCCGCCGTGATCGTGCCGGGCAATCACGATATTCCGCTCTACGATGTGTTCACGCGGCTCGTGCGCCCGTACGCGAACCATCAACGCGCGTTCGGCGCGGAACTGGAGCCGTCGTTCGAATCGCTTGATGTACTCGTGCTCGGCGTCAACACGACGCGGCCGTATCGCCACAAGGACGGCGAAGTGTCGATGCCGCAGATCCGGCGCGTCGCGGCGCGCCTGGAGACGGCGAGCGCGGCGCAGTTGCGCGTCGTGGTCACGCATCAGCCGGTGGCGGTCTCGCGCGCGAGCGACGAGACGAACCTGCTGCACGGGCGCGAGCGCGCGGTGCCGCGCTGGGCGCGCGCGGGCGCCGACCTGATTCTCGGCGGACACATTCACCTGCCGTACGTGCTGCCGCTGCACGATACTTTCGCCGACCTGCCGCGCCGCATGTGGGCGGTGCAGGCGGGCACGGCGCTGTCGTCGCGCACGCGGGCGACCGTCGGCAATTCCGTGAACGTGATCCGCTACGCGTGCAACGCGACCGGACGGCGCGCGCGCGTGGAACGCTGGGATTACGCGGAGCCGAGCGGCCGCTTCGAACAGCTCGCGTGTCATGATCTCGCGCTCGACAGTGCGTCGCAGGCTGCGGCGCTGACATCGGCCGAATGAAGCGCGCCTGAGACAATAGACGGCCGACAGGAGACGCCATGAGTTTCGAACTGACGATGCTGGCCTGGACGCTCGTGCTCGCGCTCGTGCAAGTGCTGTTGCCGGCGCTCTTGCGCAACCGCGAGACCGGCATCCGATACAACACCGGCCCGCGCGACGGCCCCGCGCCGCCGCCCGGCAAGCTCACCGCGCGTCTGATGCGCGCGCAGTCGAATCTCTTCGAGACGCTGCCGGTCTTCGCGGTGGCCGTGCTGATCGTCCACGTGACCGGGCGCGAGAACCCGCTCACGCATTACGGCGCGCTGACCTACTTCGTCGCGCGGGTGATCTACGTGCCGCTGTACGCCGCGGGCGTGCCGTTCCTGCGCTCCCTCGCGTGGCTGGTTTCCGTGGTCGGCATCATTCAGATCCTCGTTCCCATTATTTAGAGAGAAGTGCTCATGAGCGATTCACCGTCGGCGGTAGAAATCGAAACCGCGCCGAATCCCGAATTCGCCGTCATTCTGATGCACGGCCTCGGCGCCGACGCGAACGACTTCGTGCCGCTCGTGCCCGAGCTGCGCCTCGCGGATGCGCCCGCCGTGCGCTTCGTCTTCCCGAACGCGCCGGAGATTCCGGTCACGGCGAATAACGGCTACGTGATGCGCGCGTGGTACGACATTCTGTCGTTCGAGGGCATCAACCGGAAGGTGGACGAAGCGGGCATCGAGGCGTCGGTGGAGCGCGTGCGCGCGTTGATCGCCGGGCAGAACGCGCGCGGCATTCCGACCGAGCGCATCTTCATCGCGGGATTTTCGCAGGGCGGCGCGATGACGTATCACGCCGGTCTCACGCATCCGGAAAAGCTCGCGGGCCTGATCGTGCTGTCGGGCTATATCCCGTCGCCAGATCTGATCGATGCCTCGATCAGCGAAGCCAATCGCGCCGTGCCGGTGTTCGCCGCACACGGCAGCTTCGACGACGTGCTCGACGTGCGGCTCGGCGAGGAAGCGTGTGAGTTCGCGCGCGGCCACGGTTGCGCCGTGGACTGGCACGCGTACCCGATGGCGCACACCGTCTGCATGGAAGAAGTCGAAGCGCTGCGGGCGTGGTTCGCAGCGCGGCTCACCGGCCGCTGAACGCGTTCGCCTCGATCATCGACACCATGCCGCGACGCAGTTCGGCCGGGCTCACGGGCTTGCTCAACACGTCGTGGTGGCAGGCGAGCGGCACGATGGTCGCCGCCGGCTCGCCCGTCACGACGAGGCAAGGGCACGCGCGCCCGAGCTGGCGCGCGCCGAGCATCGCGACTTCGCGCGCGGTTTTCGCATCGCCCAAGCGGTAGTCGGTGATGATGAGATCGGGGAAGCGTTCGATGGTCGCGAGCATCGCTTCGTATTCTTCGAACGTCGCGGCCGAGTCGTAGAGCACGCCCCATTGCGAGAGCAGCGCCTCGGTGGAGGCGCGCACGAGGCCGTCGTCCTCCACGAGCAGCACATAGCGCCCGTCCAGTTGCGCCGCTTCCGCGGCTTCGGAGCGCGCCGGCGCGCGCGCGGACGGCTGATCGGGCGACGGCCCGCACAGCGGGATATCCACCGAGAAGCGCGAGCCGCGTCCTTCGGCGGACTTCAGTTCGATGCGGTGTTCGTCGAGCATCGAAATCACCGCATTCACGATCGACAGGCCGAGCCCCAGCCCCTTGTCGCGGTCCTGCTCCGGGTTATCGACCTGAAAGAACGGCTGAAAAATGGCGTCGAAGTAATCGGCCGGTATGCCGATGCCGTTGTCGAGCACGTCGATACGCGCGCGCGTCGGCGAGCGCACCACGCCGACGATTACCGTCGGCTTCGCGCGCTTCGCGGTATCCGCGTACTTGATGCCGTTCGACACCAGATTCGCTACCGCGCGGCCGAGCCAGTGCGCGTCGCTGCGCACGCACACGACATCGTCTTTCGGCAGGCGCAGGCGCAAGTCCACGCCACGGCTCTTGGCGAACGGGCGCAGCTGCTCGGCGGCTTCCTCGACGATCTCGCGGACATCGAAGACGTGATAGCGCGGCACGACGCGCCCCGATTCGAGCCGCGACAAGTCCAGCACGGCGTTCAAGAGGCGCGCGAGAATCACCGACGAGCGCCCGCATTCGTTGATGAGCCGCTCCGCCTGATCGAATTCCTCGTTGCGAATGGCTTCGGCGGCCGCTTGCAGGAAGAGATTGAGCGCGTGCATCGGCTGCCGCAGGTCGTGCGTCGCGGCGGCGAGGAAGTTGGATTTCTCGCGGCTCGCCGTCTGCGCGGCGATCATCTGCTGTTCGCGCAGCGCGAGCAGCGCGTTGGTCTTCGTCTCCTGATCCTTCTTCGCGATTTCCAGTTCGCGATTCTTGCGTTCCAGCGAGCCGTTCGCGCCGCGCAGTTCGTCGTTGAGCGACGCCAGCGCGCGCTCGGCGAGATACCGTTCCCGCGACACGCGCTCGGCGTGCGCACAGACGCCGTGCCCGACCACCACGACGTTGAACATATAGAAGAGCCCCGCGAAGAAATCCTCCGCGTTGAGCAGTCCGACCGTGATCTGCATGAAGACGACGGAGGCCATCGTGATGACGCCGACCATTAGCGCGGCGCGCGAGCGCAGATAGAAAAAGCTGAACTGGAAAAAAAGCGCGAGGTACAGGCCGATGAAGTACTGCGTGTAGTTGTACGGCGCGGGCGTGATCGCCACCATCGTCAGGATGAGGCAGAGCAGGCCGTAGATGCCGGTGAGGATGACGCGGTGCGCGGTCGCGTGCGAGCGAAACGACGGCCGCAGCACCAGAAAGCCGACGCAGATCAGGAGCGCGACGCCGGCGAAGCGCAGCGTCAGAATGTCGGCGAGCCGCACGTTGAGCGCCTTGTTGCCGCGCACGAAGCTGAAGTCCCACCACAAAAAGCACGTCCAGATGACGAGCGCGAGCAGCGCCGACGCGCGCCGGAACGCGCAGAACCGCTGGCTGTGGTCTTCGAGGAACTGCGCTTCGAGCGCGGCATCGGCGAACGGCGCCGGAATCGACAGGTTGCGCACGAGACTCGCGCCGGCTTCGCGGGCGGCAGCGGTCAGGATTCCTTCGGCGCGCACGGAGGCGGCGCGTGGCGGGACGGCCATCGTCGGATTCTCGAAAGAGCGGTGCAAGGGAGGTTAACTACTTTAGATGAACGCTGCCATGTGGCAACGCCTTTTTTGCGGGCCGAGCCGCTGCGGGCGGCAAAAACTGCGGTCTCGGGGATGGAGATACATTTTCGGGAGCGCAGAAAGCCGAACGGCGAGCGGACTCAGTGCTTGCCGCTCGCCGTTTCGAAGGACAGCCGTGACCGATCCCCGCGCTCGAGCGCGGTACCAGCCGATCACTTACGACTTCGGTTTTGCTTTCGTGGTGCGCTTGCCGACGCTCATTTCCTTCGCGCTCGCGGTCTTCGCGGTGTTCGCTTTGGTGCCGGCGGTTTTCTTGCGGCTCGACATTTCCGTGTCGGCGGGATGGCTCGCTTGAGCCTTACGCGGGGATGGCATGGTGGACCTCCTTCAGTGAGTGTCGAAGCGACACACTGATAACCTTAGGACGCGTGCAGCCGCTATTCAAGCGATCACGAGTCCGAGCGCGAAAACGCTTCTGAGAGCGAAGCAATTACTTGCGCGGCGTGCGGGCGCTTCAGCCGATCAGCTTGAGCCCGGCCGGCAAGGTCTCGCCGAACACGCGGCCTTCGTCGGCGCGATCGAGCGCGACGGTCTCGCTCACCATCGCGATCCACGATTGCGCGGCGCCCTGCGTCGTGAGCCGTTCGATGACGGCGGAGCGCACGTCGTCCGCGATGTCGCGCGAGCGGTCGCCCGTCATGCGCGCGATCTGCACCGCCGCGAACGCCGCAGGCTCGACCTTCTTCCAGTCGAGCGCCAGGATCGCATTGAGCCAGCGCGCCGCGACGTCGGGCGGCACGATGCCATGCGCGCTGCCATAGAACGGCTGTCGCGCGCCGATGCGCCCGACCGCCCACCAGCTTTGCAGATTCTCCGAAGGCTTTTTCAGGCGCGTGAGCAGCCACTCGCCGACCTCGACCTTGCGCTCGACCGGCACGCGTTCGAGCGATGCCGCGAGCCGCACCATGTCCTCGTAGCCCGCGCGCGCCGCGCCCGCCGCGCGGCGATAGCGGCTCGTGCCGGGCGGCTGGAGCACGAAAGCCATGTCGTCGAGCAGACGCAGTTGCGCGGCTTCGTCGAGCCCGCCCGCCGCGCGCCGCCAGAGCGTCCACCATTCCGACCAGATCTGGTTCTCGTTGACGTACTGGATGCCCTGATCGAAGAGCGTCCACAGTTGCTCGACGCGCCATTCGTCGAGCGGATGCCCGAAGCCGGGACGCATCGCATAGCCCGCGAGGTTGAGCCATAGGCGTTCGTGGTCGGCGCTGCGCCGACGCTTCTTCGCGCGGTCCCAGAGCGCGCCGAACAATTCGCGCAGAAGCGCGATGTCCCATGTGTCGCGCGGGCCGAGCGCCTGTTCGAGCTGCGCGCGCAGCCGTTTCACTTCCTTCGGGGCGACGTCCTGCGCGCGCGTGCCGAAGGTGCGGTCGATCAGTTCGATGGCTTTCGGCAGCGCCGGATGCGTCTCGCCGACGGCGGCATCGCCCTTCGGCTCTTCGCGGCGCAGCTGGAATTCGAGCAGCCAGCGTTGCGCGGGATCGTTGGTGGCGATGCAGTGCATTTCCAGCGTGCCGACTTCCGTGAGCGATGTCGTGAGCTGCACCGGCGTCTCGCTCGGCTTGCCGGCGCTCGCGTGGCCGCGCGGATCGACGACCGTCGCGATCGGCGGCAGGCGCACGAAGTCGCCGCCTGTGGCGCTCACATCGGCTATTTCGCCTGCGCGGTACGCGGTATCCGCCACCGACGAGACGAGGTGAAAGCGCACCGGCGCGCCGAGGCGCAGCGCGAAGGTGCGATCGGCGAGATGGATGGCCTGGCCTTCTTCGGTGCCGCGCGGCAGCACGCAGACGCCGCGCGACGCGTCGCCGTCTTCGTCGAGCAGCAGAAAGTAGCTGCGCGCCGAGCCCCCGCCGATCTTCGGCGCATGGCCCGCGCGCGCGAGAGCGTAGGCGACCGCGCCGCGCGCGACGGCCACGTCGGGGTCGTCATTGGCGAGCACGTGCACCGGCTCGCCGCGCCAGTGGCCGAGCGTATCGGCGACGCGTCGCGCGAGCGGCGCCGCGCGAAAGACGCCGCCGTTCAGCAGCAGCGTGTCGGGAACGGGAAGGGCGTCATCGGCTTTCGAAGCTTCGCGCAACGCTTCGCGCGAAGGCGTCGCATGTTGCGCGAGGAACGCCGCGACGTGGCGCGTGATCGCTGGATCGCTCGCATAAGGCAGCCCGAATTCCACGATGCCGGCACGCGTGCGCCCCGGCCGCTCGTTCTCGGACACGAGCGGAAAGAAGCCCTCGACGATGATCCGTTCGATCTCTTCGCGCGTCACCTCCGCCGAGCGCGCGCCGCCGATCAGCTTCGATCCCGCGCCGAGCAGCGTGATCGACGCCGACGCCGGCGCGTTCTCGCCGAGCAACTGTTCCTTGGCGGCGCGGCACCGCTCGACGAGTTGCGACAGCCGCGCCGCCGACAGCCGCCCGTCGCCGCCCGCGAGCTGCTTCTCGACGAGATGCGCGAGCGCGAGGTCCATGTTGTCGCCGCCGAGCATCAGGTGATTGCCGACGCCGATGCGTGTGAGACGCGGCTCTTTGCCGTCGCCGGCTTCGACCTGAATGAGCGTGAGATCGGTCGTGCCGCCGCCGACGTCGCAGATCAACACGAGGCGCGTCTTCGCGAGTTCGTCGCCGAGCGTTTCGCGGTGGTGAAAGAGCCAGTCGTAGAACGCGGCCTGCGGTTCCTCGAGAAGCCGCAGCGCGTGAAGGCCGGCCATGCGCGCTGCTTCGACGGTGAGGGCGCGCGCGCCTTCATCGAAGGAAGCGGGCACCGTGAGCACGATGTCCTGCGCTTCGAGCGGCGCGTCGGGGAACTGCTGGTTCCACGCGGCGCGCACGTGCGCAAGATAGCTCGCGCTCGCGGCGACGGGCGAAACCTTCGCGACATCGTCGCTCGCGCCCCACGGCAGGATCGGCGCGACGCGATCCACCGATGCATGCGAGAGCCAGCTTTTCGCGCTCGACACGAGCCGCCCCGGCACCTGCGCGCCGAGATGGCGAGCGAGGCGGCCGACGACCGCGGGCGGCTCGGTCGCACAAGCCGGCGCCCACGGCAATTGCACGTCGCCCGGCGCGAGCTCGCCCGGCGCGGGGTGATACCGCAGCGACGGCAGCAACGGCTGCGCGGCGACTTCGCCGGGACCGACGAGCTGCTCGACGGGAAACACGCGGATATCGTTCGAGCCGGCCTCGGCATAGGCGACGACGGTATTGCTCGTCCCCAGGTCGATGCCGACGCGATACCGCGCGCCCGACGCCGCCGACGGCTTTTTCTTGCGCGCCGACACTTACAGGCCCGCGCCGTGATCCGCGCCGTGATTCGCGTTCGCGCTGCCGCGCACGTCGAACTCGACCTTCCAGCGTTCCTGCGACCCGCGCGGGACCGCTTCGAGTTCCAGCGTGCCGGCTTCCGTCACGCGCGCGTGCAGCTTGACCGGCACCACTTCGCCGGGCGTGCGGCCTTCGGACGGCAGCGATGCTTCGATCTCTTCCAGTTCCTGCAATTCGTCCGGCTGCCAGTAATCGAGCAGCGTGCCGACCTGATCCTGCCTGCGCACCGACGAGCCGAAGAAGCGGAAATGCACCGGCTCGCCGACGACGAGCCCGAACTCCTGCGCGGGCAACGCCGCGTCGGTGCCTTCCTCCATGCCGAACGGCGCGACGCACAGCGCCGACACGGGCGGCTCCAGTCCGGGCACGGCCGGCATCGCCGATTCGACCGCCACGTAATACGCCCGCGCCGTGCCGCCGCGAATGCGCACGCCCTTGCCACGCCGCACGTAGCCGTAATAGGCCGCGCCCCGTGCCACCGCGAGATCGAGGTCCGCGCCTTCGAGCAGCCGCGCGGGCGGCGCATTCTCGGCGGCGAGCCACGCGTTGAGCGTCGTCATCACGCGTTCGACCAGCAAGTGCGACTTGAACACGCCGCCGTTGAACAGCACGGCGGTGGGATGCAGGAGCGTCGCGCCGGGCGGCACGTCGCGCTCAATGCCCTCGACTTCGGCGAGCGCGTTCACTTGCCGGCCGAGGAACGCGGCCAGATGGCGCGTGACGGCCGCATCCTGCGCATACGGCAGCCCGAGTTGCGTCAGGCCGACGCGAGCGCGCGCCACCGGGCGGGCGGACGCGTCCACTTGCGGGAAGAAGCCTTCGAGCAGAATCTGCGTGAGCTCGGCGCGCGTGAGTTCGGTGCGCAGCGATCCGCCGATCAGCTTGGAGCCGCGACTCGGCACGACGAGCGGCACGTTGTCGGTATTCGGATCCGAGAGCAGCGTTTCCTTGGCCGAGCGGCACGCGTAGGTCAGCGCGCGCAACTGCCACGGATCGGGCTGCGTGCCTTGAGTGGCGAGCTTGCGAGCGACGACGTGCGCGAGCGCCAGGTCCATGTTGTCGCCGCCGAGCAGAATGTGCTCGCCGACCGCCACGCGATGCAGTTCGAGATTGCCTTCGCGCTCGACCACCGCGATCAGCGACAAGTCGGTCGTGCCGCCGCCGACATCGACGACGAGAATCACGTCGCCCACTTTCACCTGCTTGCGCCAGCCGCCGCCCGACTTCTGAATCCAGCTATAGAGCGCCGCCTGCGGTTCTTCGAGCAGCGTCATGCGCGCATAGCCCGCGGCGGCCGCTGCTTCGGCCGTGAGCTCGCGGGCGGCGGGATCGAACGAGGCAGGGATCGTCACGGTGACGTCCTGCTGATCGAACGGCGCGTCCGGATGCGCGTGGTTCCAGGCCTCGCGCAAATGCGTCAGATAGCGCACCGAGCTTTCCAGCGGCGACACGCGCTCGACTTCCTCGGGCGCGTCGGCGGGCAGGATCGCGGCGCGCCGGTCCACGCCGGGGTGGCACAGCCAGCTTTTCGCGCTCGACACGAGCCGAATGGGCGTGCCCGCGCCGCGGCTGCGCGCCAGTTCACCGACGATGAAGGGCCGCTCCTGCGTCCACGGCAGCGTGAGGTCGCCGGGCGCGAGTTCGTTCGGATGCGGCAAGTAGAGGAACGACGGCAGCAGATCGCGCTCCTCGGCGGCGCCGGGCGCGGTCAACTGGGCGATGGACAGCACGCCCTGCGCGGTCTTCTCGCCGTCGCTCGCGGACAAATCCACGTACGACAGCGCGCAATGCGTCGTGCCGAGATCGACGCCGATCGAATAGCGCGGCGTGTTTTGCTGGTCGAAGTCGCTCATAGCTCCACCTCCGCCGGGGCGACGATGCTGGCGTCATGCGTCTGCGCGAGCTTCGGCAGGCGCGTTTCCTCGACCTTCCATCCGCGATGGCTGATGCTGCCGTTGAACGGCGGCTTGCCGACGACGTTGCCCGTGAGACGCACGGCGCTTGCATCGAAGCCGTCCGGCAGCGTGATGCGGCTGCCTTCCGCTTCGCTGCGCACCGGCTTGATGGTGAAGTGCTCGCGCAGCACGGCGCGGCAGCCGTCGTGCACGAGGCGCGCGGCCGCGCCGATATCGGCGTCGCTGTAATTGGCGATGTCTTCCTCGACGAAATCGATGAAGCGGGCGTCGCGCTGGAGCAGGCCCAGCAACTGGAGCGCGGCGACCGGGCTCGCTTCCTTCAGCGGCGAGGGCGCGGGCGCGGCCGGGGCAACGGGCGCTGCGGCGGGAGCGGGCGTCTTGATGGGCGCCTCGGGTGTTTGGGGCGCTTCGCCCGCTTCGCGCAGACGCTGCACGCGGCCGGCGAACGCGCTGTTGCCGAGGATGCCGAAAAACGCGCCGAAGGCGATGGACAGCCGGCCGAAAAAGGACGGATTCATGTCGGTCATGGATGATGCTCCTGTAGGCCGCGTTCGAGGACGACCTCATCCTCGGGCGGCGCGGGTGGCCGAGTTCGGTGGCTGACCGGCCGCAAAGGGCCGGTTGCCGTGGGATGCTGCGTCGGCGCGACATGCATCGCGCGCCGGTGAGACGAGCGCAGGAAACGCCGGGGCGTTCGTGCCTCATCCCGTTATTGTCCATGAAGTTGCGGATCACGCGGGAAAACATCCTCGCGGGCGGGTTCGGGCTGGCCGCTCGTCGGGGGCGCCGCGCGTGGGGGCGGCGCTCATTCTCGGGATTTGTGGGGGTAAGTCAAGGTGGGGTGTGCGTTTGCGCGTTGGCGCGGGGGCGCATGGCTGAAGCGTCGGGCTTTCACGGTCGGGCGCCTAGTCGGGGCAAGTCCGGGGCTGGGCGCGGGTGCGAGATTGAGTTCGAGGGCAAAGTCCACGCGCAAGCTCAGGACCTAACCCGAGCCGCGAGCCCAGCCCCGAGCGGTGGCGCGGAGCCTCGGCTCGCAAGCCGCCACGCGCAGACCGCAACGCGTGAGCCAAAGCCGCAAGGCACAAGCCGATGCGGCCGCGCGAAGCGTCCACGAAGCTTATTGAGCGAAGCGCAATCGCTGGCGGGCGTGGCATTACACAAGCAGCGCGGACACGACACCATCTAAACGGCGATGCCATCACGGCACCGGCGAGTGATCATCGAGCCGAACGAGGCGGGGCGCAGCCGAAGGACGCACGCCGATCGCCCATCGGGGTCCATTCACCGATTCTTGTGGAATGCGCCATCTTCGGTGTGGTCCGCGCCGCTTCAGGCTCTCACATCAAACCCGGCGACATACGCCACCGCATCGCTGCCATCCCATACGCGGCCATCGCAGAGGGTAGCGGTCTGGCGTTCCGCAGGAATCGGCACGCCCGAAGCGTCCGCTGCCTCGACATAAAGAGCCGTCTGATTCACAGCCGCGGCCACGGCGGCGTCATCGCTCTCGCCGCCGAGCATGCCCCATCGACGGTACTGCGTGATGAACCACAAGCCTTCGGACGCGCGCGGATAGTTCACCGCGCCTTCATCGAAGAAGCGCACGGGCGCGATGCCGCGGGGCGAGCCGAGCCGTGCTTCGATCAGTTCGCGCGGCACGCTCAGCAAATCCGACGAAGCGAGCGCTCGCGCGATCTCCGCGCGGTGCTCGGGCCGGTCAACCCACGCGCACGCATCGAGCATCGTGCGCACCAGCGCGCGCGCGGTATTCGGATACAGCGCGACAAAATCGCGCCGGCAGGCGAGCACCTTTTCCGGATGATCCGGCCACATCTCGCTCGTATGGACGACCGTGCGTCCCGCGCCGCGCGCTTCGGCCACGCCGTGCCACGGCTCGCCCGCGCAGAAGCCGTCGAGCGTGCCTTCGGCGAGCGCCTCGGCCATGCGCGGCGGCGGAATCACCACGCTGCGCACGTCGCGCAGCGGATGCACGCCATTCGCCGCGAGCCAGTAGTAGAGCCACATCGCATGCGTGCCGGTCGGGAACGTCTGCGCGATGACCGGCACGCGACCGAGCGACGCCAGCGCGTCCTTCACGCTGGCTCCTTCGCGGATCGCGTCGGCAATCGGATTCGAGAGCGTGATCGCCTGTCCGTTCCGATTGAGCACCATGAGCACGGCCATGTCGGCCTGCGGCCCGCCGATGCCGAGCTGCACGCCATACACGAGCCCGTACAGCGCGTGCGCCGCGTCGAGTTCGCCCGACAGAAGTTTGTCTCGCACGACGGCCCACGACGGCTGCCGGCACAACTCGATCTCGATGCCGTGGCGCTGTCCCATCTCGCGCAGCGCGGCGGCGGCGAGCGGCGCGGCGTCGCTGAGCGCGACGAAGCCGAGCCGCAGATGGGTGCGTTCGGGCGCGTGCGTGGCAGATGAAGCGGATTTGGGCGAATTCATGACTTGATAGGGAGTACTGTCTAACCGAGCAGATCGGCCACGGAAAGAAGCTGGCGGGCGATTTCCGCGACTTTTACGCCCTGATCCATCGCGCGTTTGCGCAGCGTGGCGTAAGCGTCGTTTTCCGACATGCCGCGCCGTTCCATCAGCAGACGCTTCGCGCGGTCGATGAGCTTGCGTTGCGCGAGTTCGTTCTCGACTTGTTCCAGCCGCAGCCGCAGCCGCGCCTCGTGAGCGAAGCGCGCGAGCGCGACCTCGATGATCGGCGCGAGCCGCTCGGGCGCGAGGCCCTCCACCGAATAGGCGGTCACGCCCGCGCCGACGGCCGCGCGGATGAACTGCTGGTCCGCGTCGTTGCTGAACATCAGCACGGGGCGCGGGGCGGCCTGATTCATCACCGCGAGTTGTTCGAGCGTATCGCGCGAAGGGGAGTCCGTGTCGATGATGACGACATCCGGCTTCTGGCTCTCGACGGCCGCATGCAGCTTGGCAGGCGCGGCGACCTCGGCGAGCATCTCATAGCCCATGCGGGCGAGCTGATCGCGAAGATCGCCGATGGGCTTGTCTGTGTCGGTGACGAGTAGGACGCGAAGCATCTGTTGAGCGGAAAGCGGTGTTCGAGGTATCGGTGGATTCGACTCTAACGCACGGCGCCACGAGCGAAAACCTGGCCGAATGGCATAGGCCGCATGACGGCGTCGCTCAGGCCGCGTGAGCGAAACCGTGCTCGCGGCGCGCCGCCGAATCAACCGCAAAGCCCACCGCTTCGCCGATCGCTCCGCCCACGAAGATCACAGCCGGGCTGCCGAGTCCGGCTGCGGCGGCATCGGTGGCAAGGCGATCGAGCGTGGTCACGAGCCGCTTCTCATGCGCCGAGCCCGCGTGCTGCACCACCGCTGCCGGCGTGCTGGCGGGCAGCGCGTCGAGCAGCGTCGCCGCGATACGCGCAATGCGGCTCATGCCCATGTAGATGGCGAGCGTCATGCCGGTGGCCGCGAGCGCGCGCCAGTCCGGCTCGCCGTGATCCTGCATGTGCGCCGTCACGAACGTCACGCCCTGGCAATGGTCGCGATGCGTGAGCGACACGCCGAGACTCGCCGCCGCCGCAAAGCCCGACGACACCCCGTTCACGATGTCCACCGCAATGCCCGCGCCGCGCAGCGCGGTCAGTTCCTCGCCTGCGCGACCGAACAAGAGCGCGTCGCCGCCCTTCACGCGCACGACGTGCAGGCCCTTCTTCGCGTAACGCTGCATGAGGCGCTCGATGAACGCTTGCGGCGTGGACTTGCAGCCGCCGCGTTTTCCTACGCGAATCACGCGAGCGCGCGGCGCGAGCGTGACGATGTCCTGATTCGCGAGGTCGTCGAGCAGCAGGATGTCGGCTGCGGCGAGCACGTTGGCGGCGCGGATGGTCAAGAGATCGAGGTCGCCCGGGCCTGCGCTCAGCAGCGTGACTTTGCCTGGGTTCTTCGCGGGAGTGGTGCTCATATTCGGTCCTGTATCGCATGTTGCTGGAATCGGCGCGGCGAACGCGCAAAGCGTCCGCTCGTGTCGGGCACGAGGGACGCCGTTGTCCGTGGTTCGCAGTCGGTGCGTTCGATCCGTCAATACTCATGCGCCAACGGCGCCGTTGCCGTGGCCTTCGCTCCAATGCAATAAGCGGGCCATTTTCTCTGTGGATGCCATCGGCGACGAAGAAGCCCCGTGAACAGTGGAGATCAGCGTGCGCTAACCGGTTCGTACACCGCAGCCACGAATCCCCTTCGCACGCGATGAGTGCTGCGTCGCACCATCGCTGTGCCGGCGTGCATCCGAATGCGACGCGCGATGAATGCACGCATCGAGTGCGCGCTCGTTGCCGAGCCTTATGCAGCAAGCGAAAGCGGGCGATGCCACGCGCATGGCATAGCCCTTGCCTTTAGTCTCGCCATCGGATCAACGGCGATCCGTCCTGAACATAGCGCCCGGCTGATTGAAGCCAAGTGGGCACGGACAACGGCGTCCCCTGCATCTGGCCATCGGCCGGATGCGCGGGACGCCTTTCTTTTTTCGGAAAGACGATGGACAAAGCCACCCGGATCGATCTCTTCAGCTTGCGCACGGCGCCGATGCGCGCCTTCCATCTCACGTGGATGGCGTTCTTCGTGTGCTTCTTCGCGTGGTTCGCGTGCGCGCCGCTCATGCCGCTTATCAAGCGTGAGTACGGACTCAATGCGGACCAGATCGCCAACATCAACATCGCGGCGGTCGCGGTGACGATTCTCGTGCGGCTCGTGATCGGCCCGATGTGCGACCGCTTCGGCCCGCGCAAGGTGTATAGCGCGCTGTTGCTCGTCGGCGCGGTGCCGGTCATCGGCGCGGCGCTTTCCACGGGATACGACAGCTTCTTGTGGTGCCGGCTCGCGATCGGCGCTATCGGCGCGAGCTTCGTCATCACGCAGTACCACACGTCGGTGATGTTCGCGCCGAACGTCGTCGGCACGGCCAACGCGACGACCGCAGGCTGGGGCAACGCAGGCGCGGGCGCGGCGCAAGCCGTCGTGCCCTTGCTCGTTGCGGCGGCGATCGCATTGGGCGCAGGTGAAGCATCGGCATGGCGTATCGCGCTCATCGTGCCCGGCCTGGCGATGCCTGTGATGGCCTTCTTCTACTGGCGTTATACGCAGGACTGTCCGCAAGGCGACTTCGCGCAACTGCGTCGCGCGGGCATCGCCATCGACGGCGGCAAGAAGGGCGGCTGGCAGAGCTTTGTCACCGCCTGCGCGAACTATCGCGTATGGATGCTCTTCGTGACCTATGGCGCGAGCTTCGGCGTCGAGGTGTTCATCCACAACATCGCGGCGGTCTATTACGTCGATCACTTCGGGTTGTCGCTGGGTCAGGCGGGCATGGCAGCGGGCAGCTTCGGCTTGCTTGCGTTGTTCGCCCGCGCGCTCGGCGGCTGGCTCTCGGATAAGGCCGCCGCGCGGCGCGGTCTCGACATTCGCGCGACGCTGCTCTTCGTGCTGATCGCGGGCGAGGGCGTCGGTCTCTATGCGTTCGCGCATGCGGACAGCATCGCGCTTGCCGTCATCGCGATGATCGCGTTCGGTCTCTTCACGCACATGGCATGCGGTGCGACGTATGCGCTCGTGCCGTTCATCGACCGCAAGGCGCTCGGCGGCGTGGCCGGCGTGATCGGCGCGGGCGGCAATGCGGGCGCGGTAGCCGCGGGCTTTCTGATGAAAGGCGTCGGCAACGTGCAGCAGACGCTCTCGCTGCTCGGCGTGCTGGTCGCGGGCTCGGCGCTGTGCGCCATCGCCGTGCGCTTCTCTCCCGAACACAAGGCCCGCGAAGCCGCGCTGCGTGAAAGCGCGCTCGCAGTCAATAACGGCGTTGCTCACTGAGGAAAGGTCACTGTCATGAACATCATCGTTATCGGCCACGGCATGGTCGGCCACAAATTCCTCGAATGCCTCGCTGAAAGCGCCAATGAAGCACTGCATGTCACGGTGTTGTGCGAGGAACCGCGCGCAGCGTACGACCGCGTGCATCTGTCGGAGTTTTTCGCGGGCAAGTCGGCGGACGACCTCTCGCTCGTCGAAGCAGGCTTCTTCGAGCGTTCCGGTTACGCGCTGAAGCTGAATGCGAGAGCCGTCGCCATCGACCGCGCCGCGCGCACGGTCACGACATCGACCGGTGAAACGCTCGCCTACGACAAGCTCGTGCTGGCGACCGGATCGTATCCCTTCGTCCCGCCGGTAGAAGGTAAGGACCGCGAAGGATGTTTCGTCTATCGCACGATCGAAGACCTGCAAGCGATGCAGGCGTTCGGCGCGCGTTCGAAGACGGGCACGGTGGTGGGCGGCGGTTTGCTCGGGCTCGAAGCCGCGAAGGCGCTGCGCGACATGGGGCTGCAAACGCACGTCGTCGAATTCGCGCCGCGCCTGATGGCCGTGCAAGTGGACGAAGGCGGCGGCCGCGTGCTGCGCAGCAAGATCGAGGCGCTCGGCGTGACGGTGCATACGAACCGCAACACGCTTGCCATCGTCGACGGCGAAGGCGCGGTCAACCGCATGAACTTCGCGGACGGCGCGCATCTCGACACGGACATGATCGTGTTCTCCGCAGGCATTCGTCCGCGCGACGATATCGCGCGTTCCGCAGGCCTCGAAGTCGGCGCGCGCGGCGGCATCGTGATCGACGACGCATGCCGCACGAGCGACGAGCATATCTACGCGATCGGCGAATGCGCATCGTGGAACGGCCAGGTGTTCGGCCTCGTCGCGCCGGGCTACGACATGGCGCGCATCGTCGCGAAGCAGTTGCTGGGCGAAGAGGCGTCGTTCGTGGGCGCGGACATGAGCACGAAGCTCAAGCTGATGGGCGTGGATGTGGCGAGCATCGGCGATGCGCACGCGAAGACGCCCGGCAGCCGCTCTTATCAATTCAGCGATGAACGCAAGCAGGTCTACAAGAAGCTCGTCGTCTCCGAATGCGGCAAGTATCTGCTCGGCGGCGTGATGGTCGGCGATGCGACCGAATACGGCACGCTCTTGCAGTTGATGCTGAACAAGATGGAACTGCCCGAAGCGCCGGAATTCCTCATTCTTCCGCAAGCAGACGGCAAGGCCAAACCGGCGCTCGGCGTCGAGGCATTGCCGGACGCAGCGCAGATCTGCTCGTGCAACAACGTGAGCAAAGCCGAGATCTGCGCGGCGGTCTGCGCGGGCGCGACCAGCATCGGCGCATTGAAGAGCGCGTGCAAGGCGGGCGCATCGTGCGGCGGCTGCGTGCCGCTCGTCACGCAAGTGATGAAGTCGGAGATGAGTCGGCAGGGCCTGGCGGTGAACAATCACCTGTGCGAACACTTCGCTTATTCGCGGCAAGAGCTGTATCACATCGCGCGAGTCGAAGGACATCGCACGTTTGCGTCCCTGCTCGCGAAACACGGCAAGGGCCTTGGCTGCGATATCTGCAAACCCGTGGTCGCAAGCATTCTCGCTTCGTGCTGGAACGAATTCGTGCTCAAGAAAGAGCACGCCAGCTTGCAGGATTCGAACGACTACTACCTCGCCAACATTCAGCGCGATGGCACGTATTCCGTCGTGCCGCGCATGGCGGGCGGGGAAGTCACGCCCGATGGCCTGATCGCCGTCGGTCAGATCGCGAAGAAATACGGGCTCTACACGAAGATCACCGGCGGGCAGCGCGTGGATATGTTCGGCGCGCGCGTCGAGCAATTGCCGCTCATCTGGGAAGAACTCATTGCGGCCGGCTTCGAATCGGGACATGCGTACGGCAAGGCGCTGCGCACGGTCAAGTCGTGCGTCGGCTCGACGTGGTGCCGCTACGGAGTCGGCGATTCGGTCGGCCTCGCGGTGCAACTCGAAAATCGCTACAAGGGCTTGCGCACGCCGCACAAGATCAAGTTCGGCGTATCGGGCTGCACGCGCGAATGCGCCGAAGCGCAGGGAAAGGATATCGGCGTCATCGCGACCGAGAAAGGGTGGAACCTGTACGTCTGCGGCAACGGCGGCATGAAGCCGCGTCACGCGGAACTGCTCGCGTCCGATCTGGATCAGGCGACGCTCGTGCGTTACATCGATCGCTTCCTGATGTTCTACGTGCGCACCGCCGACCGCCTGCAGCGTACGAGCGTATGGCGCGACAACCTCGAAGGCGGTCTGGACTATCTGATCGATGTGGTCGTCAACGACAAGCTCGATATCGCCGATGAACTGGAAGCCGAGATGCAACTCGTCGTGGATACGTACGAAGACGAGTGGAAGAAGGCCGTCACCGACCCCGAAACGCGCAAGCGCTTCCGTCACTTCGTGAACAGCGACAAGGGCGATGAAACCGTGACCTTCGTGGAAGAGCGCGGCCAGATCCGGCCCGCGACGCCGGATGAACGCAAGACGAAGCGCATCGATATTCCCGTGGTTGTCGAAACCGTCTGAACTCAGGAGCACACCATGAACGACCGTATCGAACCGGACTGGACCGCCGTTTGCGAACTGGACGATATCGTGCCCGACACGGGCGTCTGCGCGCTCGTCAACGGCGCGCAGGTCGCCGTGTTTCACGTCGCGGCGGATTCGAACACGGTGTATGCCATCGATAACGTCGACCCGCACTCGCAGGCCGCCGTGCTCTCGCGCGGCATCGTCGGCAGTCTCGGCGAACGCATTGTCGTGGCGTCGCCGCTCTACAAACAGCACTTCGATCTGCGCACGGGCGAATGCCTCGAAGCGCCGGAGCGTTCGGTCAATGCGTATCGCGCGCGCGTCGCGGGCGGCAAAGTCTGGATCGCGGCATGAGAACCGAATATGCGGTTGCGGCTGCGGCAGGCGCGGCTCGCGCCGAGAGGCAAAAGCTCGTGGTGGTCGGCAACGGCATGGCCGGCATGCGCACCGTCGAAGAGTTGCTGAAGATCGCGCCCGAGCTGTACGACATCACCGTGTTCGGTGCCGAACCTCACGGCAACTACAACCGCATCATGCTTTCGCCGGTGCTCGCCGGTGAAAAGAGCATCGACGACATCGTCATCAACACGCGCGAATGGTACGACGCGAATGGCATCACGCTGCATGCGGGCGATGCGGTCGTCGAAATCGATCGTGCGCGCCGTATCGTACGCTCCGAGAAGGGACGCGAGGCCCGATACGACCGCTTGCTGATCGCGACCGGATCGACGCCGTTCGTGATTCCCGTGCCGGGGCGCGATCTTGAAGGCGTCATCGCGTTTCGAGACATTCAGGATGTCGAAACAATGCGCGAGGCCGCGCGTCATCATCGGCGTGCCGTTGTCATCGGTGGCGGACTGCTCGGACTCGAAGCGGCGAACGGGTTGCAGCGGCAGGGCATGTCCGTGACCGTCGTGCATGCGAGCGATAGCCTGATGGATCGGCAACTCGACGCGAGTGCGTCCGCGTTGCTCAAGCGTTCGCTCGAAGCAAAGGGCCTGTGCTTTGCGATGGCCGCGCAAACCACCGAGATCGTCGGCGAGGAACGCGTGCGTGCCGTGCGTTTTGCCGACGGCACGGAGATCGAGGCTGACCTCGTCGTGATGACCGCCGGCGTGCGCCCGAATATCGCGCTGGCGAAGGCTTCGGGTCTGCACTGCGATCGCGCGATCGTCGTGGACGATACGCTGCAAACGTTCGATCCGCGCGTGTATGCGGTCGGCGAATGCGTGCAGCATCGCTCGGCCACGTTCGGTCTGGTCGCGCCGATCTGGGATCAGGCGCGCGTGGCCGGCGCGCATCTCGCAGGCGCGGGGCATCGGCGTTACGTGCAGCGTGCGACCGCGACCAAGCTGAAAGTAACCGGCGTGGACCTGTATTCCGCAGGCGATCTCATCGGCGGGGAAGGCAGCGAAGATCTCGTGCTGCGCGACCCGCGCCGCGGCGTATACAAGCGACTCGTGCTGCAAGCGGGCCGCGTGATCGGCACGGTCCTGTATGGTGATGTGAAGGACGGCGGCTGGTACTTCGATCTGATTCAGAGCGGCGCGGATGTTTCGCGGTATCGCGACCGCTTGTTGTTCGGCAAGACACTTTGCGAAGGGGCTGCATGAGTAGCATGGACATCATTCCGATCACGCGCGCTGATCCTGTCGGCGTGCGCACCACATGCCCCTATTGCGGCGTGGGGTGCGGTGTCGTGGCCACGCCGCGCACGGCGACCGACGTTGCGATTGCAGGCGACGAAACGCATCCGTCGAACTTCGGCCGTCTGTGCGTGAAAGGCTCGGCGCTCGGCGATACGGTCGGCCTCGAAGGGCGGCTGCTGCATCCGAAGCTGCGCGACAAGGCAACGGGCGCACTCAGCGACGTGTCGTGGGACGATGCGATCGGCACGGTGGCGAGCGGCTTTGCGCGCATCATCGCCGAACACGGGGCCGATGCGGTTGCGTTCTATGTGTCGGGGCAACTGCTGACGGAGGACTATTACGTCGCGAACAAGCTCATGAAGGGCTATTTCGGCAGCGCGAACATCGATACGAATTCGCGGCTCTGCATGTCGTCTTCGGTGGCGGGGCACAAGCGCGCATTCGGCGAAGACCTGGTGCCGGTGAACTACGAAGACCTCGAACTCGCGGACCTGATCGTGCTCGTCGGATCGAACACGGCGTGGTGCCATCCGATCCTTTTTCAGCGCATGATGAAGGTGAAGGAAGCGCGGCCGGACGTGAAGATCGTGGTCATCGATCCGCGCTACACCGCGACGTGCGAGATGGCGGACCTGCATCTTCCATTGAAACCCGGCAGCGACGTTCGGCTGTTCAACGGACTGTTGGCGTTTCTCGCGGCGCATGGCGCAACGGATGCCGCGTTCGTCGACGCTCATACCGATGGCTACGACGCGGCGCTTTCGGCAGCGGGAGCCGCGGACATCGAACAAGTGGCGCGCGACTGCAAGGCGGATGCGCACGACCTGCTCGCGTTCTATCGACTCTTCACGCGCACCGAGCGTGTCGTCACGGTCTATTCGCAAGGCGTCAATCAATCGAGCGCGGGAACGGACAAGGTCAACAGCATCATCAACTGTCATCTGGCGACGGGGCGCATCGGCAAGCCGGGCATGGGACCTTTCTCGTTCACGGGCCAGCCCAATGCGATGGGCGGCCGCGAAGTCGGCGGCCTCGCCAACACCCTCGCCGCGCATCTCGAACTGGATAACGCGATGCACCGCGACACGGTGCAGACGTTCTGGTCTTCGCCACGCATGGCTGCGCGCGTGGGTCTGAAAGCCGTCGAACTGTTTGACGCCATCGAAACGGGCCGCGTGAAGGCAGTGTGGATCATGGGCACGAATCCGGTGGTGAGTCTGCCCGACGGCGATCGCGTCAAGCGGGCGCTCGACAAGTGCGAACTGGTCGTCGTATCGGACATCATCGAGAAGACGGACACCAATGCCTTCGCGCATGTGCTGTTGCCCGCGCTCGGATGGGGCGAGAAGGAAGGAACGGTGACCAACTCGGAACGGCGCATCTCGCGTCAACGCGCGTTTCTGCCCGCGCCGGGACAAGCGCGTGCCGACTGGCGCATCATCTGCGATGTCGCGCGGCGCATGGGCTTCGATGGTTTCGACTTCGACGCGCCGCACGAGATTTTCGATGAGCACGCGCGTCTTTCTTCGTATCGCAACGATGCGGAAAGCGGCGTGTATCGCGCATTCGATATCGGCGGACTGAGCGATCTGACGCGCGAGCACTACGACGCACTGGAGCCGGTGCAATGGCCGCTGCGTGCCATCAAAGCCGCCAGCAACACACGGTTGTTCGAAACGGGCCGGTTCAGTCATGCGGACGGCCGCGCGCGTTTCATCGCAACGCCGCCGCGCGCGCCCGTCAATGCGCCTGACAGCGAATATCCGTTCGTGCTCAATACCGGACGCGTGCGCGACCAGTGGCACACGATGACGCGTACGGGTCGTTCAGCAAAGCTCGCAGGACATATTAGCGAGTCGTTCCTCGACATGCATCCGCAAGACGCGCTCGCATGCGGCGTGCGTGAGGGCGAACTGGCGCGGATCACGAGCCGCTGGGGTTCGATGATCGCTCGCGTGCAACACAGCGGCGGCATGCAGCGCGGCAGCGTCTTCGTGCCGATTCACTGGAACGACCAAGTAGCATCGGATGCGCGCGTGGGCGCAGTAGTGAATCCCGTTGTCGATCCGGTGTCGGGCGAGCCCGAGTTCAAGCATACGCCCGTGGCCGTCGAGAAATTCCATGTGACGTGGCACGGTTTCTCGCTTTCCCGCAGCACGCCGGTGCTCGATTCGGTCACGCACTGGACGCGCGTTCATGGCGACCGTTTCATGCGTTATGAACTCGCAGGACGCAATCGCTTCGATGCGTCGCAGGGCGATCATCACGACTGGGCGCGTGCGTTTCTCGGCGTCGACGATCCGCACGCCGACTGGATCGAGTATGAAGACAAGAGCGCGGGCGTGTATCGCGCGGCGCATGTGGTGGACGATCGCATCGAGAGTTGCGTGTTCATCAGCGAGCGCCCGGACCTGCCGGCGCGCGCATGGCTCGCGAGTCTCTTCGACAAGGAGCGTCTGAGCGATGAAGACCGCGCGAGCCTTCTGCTCGGTCAGGCGATCGGCAAGGGCGAGGACACGGGACCGACGGTGTGCTCGTGCTTCGGCGTGGGCCGCAACACGATCTGCAACGCGATCCGCGAGAAAGGGCTGAAAACAGCGGCGCAGGTCACTGCATGCGTGAAGGCGGGCGGCAACTGCGGATCGTGTGTGCCGGAGTTGAAGAAGCTCATCGTGGAGACGGAGATGGCGCAACTGAGCGTCAGCTGACGCCTCGCCTCGGTCTATCCGGCGGGCCGCACGCCGATCTTGCCTTCGCGCGTTTGCGACGAATGCGGCGCGCCGTGCTTGGCGAGGGCATGCGCGGTGCCGCGCATCGGTAGCTCGTGCATCGGCCGGTCGTCGTTGCCGAAGCGCGCGATGGAGAACGCGAATGTATTGGTGCCTTTCTCGCTCGTCGCCGACACCGTGCCGCGATGCATCTCCGCGACGGCTTTCACGATGGCAAGCCCGAGCCCGTGATTCTCGCGGCTATTCGTTCGCGAACTCTCCGCGCGATAGAAGCGGTCGAACAGATGTTCCATGATGTGCGGCGCAATCGGCTCGCCGGGATTGGCGACGGCTATGCTCACGCGTGTCTGCTCGCGCTTGATCGAAACCGATATGGTCGCGCCCGGCGCGCAATGCTGAATCGCGTTCATCACGAGATTCGACAACGCGCGTCCGAATAGCGATGTGTTCACGAAAGCCCGCGCATCTCCGCTCGATACGGCGCGCACGTGCGCTTCTTCGAGCGGAATCTCCAGGAAGTCCAGCGTGCGTTGCACTTCGGCGGCAAGCGACACTTCCACGAGGCCCGTCGCGCGTTCGCCCTGATCGGCGCGCGCGAGGAACAGCATGTCGTTGATGATCGCGCGCACGCGTTCGAACTCCTCCAAATTCGACTGCAACGTATGACGCAGTTCTTCTATCGGACGGTCCCGCGTCAATGCCACTTCGGTTTGACCGATGAGAATGGTGACAGGCGTGCGCAATTCGTGCGCGACATCGGCATTGAATGCTTCGAGACGCCCGTATGCATGATCGAGCCGTTCGAGCGCGCCGTTGAACGACTTCGCGAGGTCTTCCAGTTCGAGCGGCAACGAACGCGTGTTGAGCCGTTGCGAGCGATTGTTCGGGCTGACGCTCTGGGCATCGCGCGTGAGCCGCGTGAGCGGCGCCAGGCCGAGCCGCGCCACGGAGTAACTCAGCAGCAATACAGCAACCGTCGCGAGCGCCGTCAGTGCGGCGAGCGCTACGCCGAAAACGCGCATGGTCCGCACGTTCGGCGAGCAATCCACCGCGACGAAAAGCTGTAGCGGCGGACGGTCGGCGTTGGGCGGGATCGTGAGCGTGGTCATCAGCATGTCGTACGCGCGGCCTTCGGGCTTGAAGCGCGCATAGCCGCCGAGCACGCGCTTGGTGACGTGGCCCGCAGGCGGCGTGCCGTAGCTGAAGCGCGCGTCGTTGCTCGTCACTGCGAAAAGCGTGGAGCCATCGCGCGGCGTGATATCCGCGAGCTTCTCCTTCGCGATCTTCCACTTGTCCGCGTTGGACACATGCGTGACGATGAGCCGCGCAATCTCGGCGCGGTTATCGAGCGAATCGCGCAAGTGCTGTTCGAGCTGCACGCGAAGCACGAGAAAAAGCCCCGAGCCCACGAGCGAGAACACGAACAGCGCGACGAGCGCGAACATGACCGCGAGCCGCCGCGCGATGGAGCGCTGCGAACGCGGCAGATTCGGTGCGTGCGGACCCTCGTGCGATGCTTCCCACGGAACGTTCATGATGGCCTCGCGTCTTCCCTCGTGTCACGTGCATCGCGCGGCTCGCGCACTTCGAGCACATAGCCCATGCCGCGCACCGTATGCAGCAGCTTCGTGCGAAACGGTCCGTCGAGTTTCGCGCGCAAGCGTTTGATCGCGGTCTCGACCACGTTCGTATGGCTTTCGAAATCCACTTCCCATACGAGTTCGGTGATCGCCGTCTTCGACAGGATATCGCCGTGACGACGCGCGAGCACGCTCAAAAGCTGAAACTCCTTCGCGGTCAGATCGAGGCGCACGCCGTCGCGGGTCGCGCGTCGTCCGATCAGATCGACGTAAAGATCTCCGACCGAAATCAGCGTGGATTCCTGCGCGCGCGTGCGCCGTGCGAGCGCATGCAGCCGCTCGACGAGTTCCAGAAAAGAGAACGGCTTCGTGAGGTAGTCGTCTGCGCCTTCGCGCAGTCCGCGCACGCGGTCATTGATGTGATCGCGCGCGGTGAGCATGATGACCGGCGTCGACTTCTGCATGCGCAGCGCCTTGAGCACGGCGAAGCCATCGCGCCGCGGCAGCATCACGTCGAGCACGATCACGTCGTAGTCGTATTCGACAGCGAGATGCGTGCCTTCTTCGCCATCCATCGCGACATCGACGACCCATCCCTGCTCGGTCAGGCCGGAACGCAGGTAATCGACCACCTTGTGTTCGTCTTCCACTATCAGGACTTTCATGCCTGCACCTGTGTGTTCAGTGTGTGCTTATTGTGTCGCGGCGGTATTTACTTGGCCCGCGCGTCGGCGACATCTTGCGTCTGCGCCGGCTCGCTCACGTCCCATCCGCCGCCCAATGCCTTCACGAGCGCGACCGATACCGTATGCTGCTGGCCGCGAATCTGCACGTCCTGCCGCTCGCTCGTAAGCAACTGCTGCTGCGCCGTGATGACATCGAGATAGGCGACGAGGCCGCCGGAATAGCGGTCATTCGCGAGCGAGAGCAGACGCTGCGCATCCATCACGGCGGCATGCGACTGTTTCGCTGCGCCATCCAGCACCGAGAGCCCGACGATGCCATCCTGTACTTGCTGGAAGGCGTTCAACACGGTCTGACGATAGTTCGCTTCGGTTGCGCGATACCCCTCGCTCGCGAATGCGACCGCCGCCGAGCGACGGCCGCCATCGAACACGACCTGGCTCGCCATCGTGCCGATGGTCCACAAGAGACTCGGCGCGGAGATCAGGCTCGTGAGCGCGGTGCTTTCCCAGCCGATGGAGCCGTGCAACGTGAGGCTCGGAAAGAACGCGGCCTTCGCGACGCCGATCTGCGCGTTGGCGGCGGCCATCGCGCGTTCCGCGGACGCGACATCGGGTCTGCGCTGCAGCACGTCGCTCGGCACGCCGAGCGGTATCGGCGGAATCGGGCCTTCATCGACTCTTGCGGCAATCGAGAATTGCGGCGCGGGCGTGCCGACCAGCGCGGCGATCGCATGCTCGTATTGCGCGCGCTGATTGAGCAGCAGTTGCGCTTGCACACGCGTCGAATCGAGCTGCGATTGCTGTTGCAACACATCGAGGCCGGATACGGCGCCGAGACTGTGCTGCGTGTTCACGTAGTCGAGCGCCTTCTCCTGCAACTGCACCGAGCGATTGAGCACGTCGATTTCCGCATCGAGTTCGCGCATCGAGAAGTAAGCGCTCGCGAGATCGGTAGTCAAGACGAGACGCGCGTTGGCGAGGTCATCGCGTGTCTGGTCTTCCGATGCCTGCGCGCTTTCCACTTCGCGGCGAATGCGGCCGAAGAGATCGAGGTCATAATCGACCGTGGGCGCGAGCTTGAGGTCGTTCTGCACGGTCGACATGCTCGGCGTGTTGTAGTTGTTCACCGGGCGATTGCGCGAGGTGCGCGTGCGTGCCGCCTGTGCGCCGAGGTCGATTTCGGGCAGCGCGAGCGATGATGTTTGCGCAAGTGTCGCGCGAGCCTGCTCGTAATGCGCGCTCGCGGCGGCGAGCGTCTGGTTCTGTGCGAGCGCCTGCGATTGGAGCCCGTCGAGAATGTCGTCATCGAACCCGCGCCACCAGTCGAGAGCAAGCGGCGCATGCGAAGGCTCGCCGACGCGCCAGTACGAGTCCGTCTTCCATGTCGGCGGCGTCTCTGCAAGCGGGCGCTGATAGTCGGGGCCGACCGTGCAGGCGGCGAGCATCGACAGCAACGCGATAGAGGCGATGCGTCTCATGATGCGGCCTTCTTGTCGCTCGCCTGCTGCTCGGGTTGCTGAGGTTGTTGCTGCTGCTCGTGCTGGTGGCCTTGTTGCGGCGCGATCACGACATGATCGCCGTCCGCCACCGAGTCGCTCGGGTTGATGATGATCTTGTCGTTCGCTTCGATGCCGCTCTCGATTTCCAGCGTCTGCCCGAGGTCCTGCGCGATCACGATCTTGTGGAGATGCACGTGTCCGCTCGAATCGACGACGGCCAGGCGCGGACCTTCGGAGCGAAACAGCAACGCATTGCCGGGAACGATCAGACGCGCGTGCGCGACGGACGGCACCGCGACCTGCACATACGCACCGGGGCGCAGACGTCCATCGGCATTGGGCAGCGTCACTTCGATTTGCAGCGAACGCGTGGGCACGTCGATCGCGCCGGAGATATGCGTGATCTTGCCGTGGAACTGTTGCCCGGGGAGCTCGGCTTGCGTGACGACCACCTGCTGCCCGACCGACACGTTCTGCGCGTAGGCCTGCGGCAGTTGCACATACACGCGCAACGGATCGGACTGCGCGAGCGCGAAGAGCGCGCGGCTTGCGCCACTGCCTGCATCGATGAGATCGCCGACATCGACATTGCGCTGCGTGACGACGCCAGCGAACGGCGCGACGATACGCTTGAACGATTCGAGCTGGCGCAGGCGCTTCACGTTCGCATCGGCAGCCGCGAGGTTCGCGACATCCTGGTTATAGGTGCTCTGGCGTTCATCCAGTTCCTGCTGGGAAACGGCATCGCGTTGGCGCAATTGCTTCCACCGTTCGAGCGATGTCTTCGCGAGCCCGAGGCTCGATGCGGTCTGGTCGCGTTGCGCGACGGCCTGCGCGAGTTCCTGATCGATCTCGGGCGTGTCGAGATCGGCGAGCAATTGTCCCTGCTTCACGCGCGCGCCGATATCGACGTACCAGTGCAGCAGATAACCGGTTGCGCGCGCGTAGATCGGCGACTCGACGAAGCCGCGCAACGTGCCCGGCAGCGTGGTCTCGCCGCTGCCGTCCGTCTGTGTCGGCGAAGCCACGTTGACGTATTGCTGCGCGTTCTGCTGCGTGCGCGTGGCGACCGAACGGTTATGCATGAGGTCGCTCACGACCGTCCGCGCGGCGCCTATCGCCAGCAGCGCGAGCACGATCACGATTGCAATCTTCGCGCGCTTCCATTCGAGATTGCGCGGCGGCAACGCCGGGCCTTCGTCGGGATCGCGCGCGGGAATGGCCAGCGATGCGTGGTTCTTTTCAGTCATGTTCGGCTTCGGGCGTGATGCGGTTCAATGTTGATCGTGATGCTGCGCTTCGTCTTTGCGCCGCGCGCGGCGTGCAAGCCGCGCGTGAATGCCGGCGAACACAAGCGGCACGAAGAAGAGCGTCGATACCGTTGCGAAGAGCAGGCCGCCGATGACCGCGCGGCCGAGCGGCGCGTTCTGCTCCGCGCCTTCGCCGAGGCCGAGCGCCATCGGAATCATGCCGATGATCATCGCGAAGGCGGTCATCAACACGGGGCGAATGCGGCTCGCGCCGGCTTCGAGCGCGGCCGTGAGCGGCGGCGCGCCGGCCGCGAGGCGTTGCCTTGCGAAGGACACCATCAGGATGCTGTTGGCGGTGGCGACGCCCATCGTCATGATTGCGCCGGTCAGCGCCGGAACGGACAGATGCGTGCCCGTGAGAAAGAGCATCCAGATGATGCCTGCAAGGGCGGCAGGCAGCGCGCTCACGATGATGAGCGGATCGATCCACGATTGAAAGTTCACGACGATCAGCAGATACACGAGCACGATCGCCATCGCGACGCCGACGCCCAGGCCGAAGAACGATGTGCGCATGGTCTCCACCTGTCCGCGCACGGCGATCTGGCTTCCGCGTGGCAGCGTGCCGCGCGCCTGATCGACGAGCTCGTTCACGCGACGCGCGACGCTGCCGAGATCGCGTCCTTCCACGCTCACGAAAATGTCGATGACAGGGCGGATGTTGTAGTGCGACACGACCGCGAACTGACTCTGCGGCGAGAGGCGCACGAGATTGCCGAGCAATTGCGTCGGCCCCGTGCCGGGCGCGGAGACGGGCGTGCGCATCAGTTCATCGACCGACGATATCTGATATTGCGGCGTCTGCACCGCCATGTTGTATTCGACGCCGTTGCGCGGATTGAACCAGAAGCCCGGCGACGTCTGCGAACTGCCCGACAGCGAAATGAGCACGTTCTGCGCGACATTGCTCGCAGACAGATTGAGCTGCTGCAAACGCGTACGGTCCATCACGAGATTGAGCGTGGGTTGGTCGAGCTTTTGCTGGATATGCGTATCCACGTTGCCGGGGATCATGCGTATCTGCTTCATCAGGTTACTGGCAACTTGGAAATTGCCTTGCTGGTTTTGCCCTTGAATCTGCACGTCGATGGCCGCGGGCAGACCGAAGTTCAGGATTTGCGTGACGATATCCGCTGGCTGAAAGAAGAATTCGACGCCGGGAAAAAGGCGCGGCAGCAGGGAACGCAACTGGTCGATGTAGGTTTGAGTCGGCGCATGATCGGGCTTGAGCGCGACCTGTATCTCGCCATCCAGCGTGCCGATCGTGCCCGCGTTGCTATACGACAAGTTGATGCCGCTGTACGGCAGGCCGAGGTTGTCGAGAATGGTGGCGAGTTCGTCTTGCGGCACGACCTTGCGCACGACTTTCTCCACTTCGTCCGCAAGACGCGCCGTTTCCTCGATGCGCGTTCCGGTCGGGGCGCGCATGTGCATGCGGATATCGCCGGCATCCACGCTCGGGAAGAAGTCTTCGCCGAGCACGAATACCAGTCCTGCCGACAACAGACAGAACCCCAGAAATAGCGAGCCGAACACGCGTCGCCGCACGAGCAGGCTGCTCAGAATGACGATGTAAGCAGCGCGCATGCGTTCGAAGCCATGATCGAACCGGCGATGCAGCCGCATGAAGAGATTCGGCCGGGCCTTCGCATCCGCTGCGTGCGCGCGGCCCATCAAAAGCATGGCGAGCGTCGGCACGAGCGTGCGCGAGAGGACATACGACGCGAGCATCGCGAAGACGACGGCTTCCGCGAGCGGCACGAACAGGTAGCGAGCGACGCCGGTCAGGAAGAACATCGGCACGAACACGATGCAGATGCATAGCGTGGAAACGAGCGCAGGCACGGCGATTTCGCCCGCGCCTTCGAGAATCGCTTCGTGCAGGCCCGTGCCCATGTGCAGATGACGCTCGATGTTCTCGATCGTCACGGTCGCGTCGTCGACCAGTATGCCGACAGCAAGCGCCAGGCCGCCGAGCGTCATGATGTTGATGGTTTGCCCGAGCGCATGCAATGCGAGCAGCGAAGAAAGAATCGACAACGGAATCGAGGCGGCGATGATGCACGTGCTGCGCCAGTTGCCGAGAAAGAGCAGGATCATCGCGGCGGTCAGCGCGGCGGCAATCAGCGCTTCGCGTACCACGCCTTCGACGGCGGCCTTGACGAAGACGGACTGGTCGAACAGCGCGGTGATCTTGATATCTTGCGGCAGCGCGGCGCGCGCTTGCGGCAACAGGCTATGCAACGTATTGACGATGGCGAGCGTCGACGCATTGCCGTTCTTCAGCACGGAGATGAGCACGCCGCGTCGCCCGTCCTGTCGCACGATGTTTGTCTGCGGCGAGGAACCGTCGCGTACGTGCGCCACTTCGCGCAAGTACGTCGTGGCGCCGTTCACCGTGCGTACCGGGATATCGTTCAGGCCCGCAACTGTCGTCGGCGAGCCGTTCATGTTGATCGTGTATTCCTTCGAGCCGATCTTCGCGGTTCCGGTCGGAAGAATCAGGTTTTGCGCGTTGACGGCGCTCACCACGTCTATCGGCGTGAGGCCCTTGGCGAGAAGCGCGCGGGTGTTGAGGTCCACCGAAATCAGGCGCGTCTTGCCGCCATACGGATACGGCACGGCCGCGCCCGGAATGGTCACCAGTTGCGGACGCAGAAAGTTGAGCGCGGTGTCGTTCAGTTCCTGCTCCGATTGCTTGGGACTCGACAGGCCGAGCTGGATCACCGGAATACTCGACGCCGAATAACTGATGACGAGGGGTGGCGTCGCGCCCGGCGGCATCTGCTTGAGCTGCGCCTGCTCGACGGCGACCGTCTGCGCAATCGCCGTCTGAATGTTCGCGGTGGGCTGCAGGAACAGCTTGATGATGGCGATGCCCGGAAGCGACTGCGACTCGATGTGCTCGATGTTATTGACCGTCGTCGTGAGACTGCGCTCGTTGACGGACGTGATGCGATTGGCGATGTCCTGCGAGGACAAGCCCGTGTACGTCCAGATAATGCTGACCACGGGAATGTCGATCTCGGGCAGCACGTCTACCGGCGTCGTCAAGAGGGCGAACGGCGTGGCCAGCACGATCATGATGGCCATGACGATGAACGTATAGGGGCGCTTCAGCGCAACGTTGACGATCCACATTGAGTCGTTAGAGAGTGCGGGAGAAGGGCGCCGGGGTCGTGCTTGTCAGCGCGCGGCGTTTCATGAAGAGGCGATCGCTTTGCGTTCAGTGCCGCTATGGTAGTGCGTGGGCACCAACGAGATAATGACGCGAAAATGGCGCTGCCGTCATATTCGATTCATTACGCGCGAACGTTCGGACGTTTTTGATAGCGGAGCAACCGCGCGAGGCGGTCGCTCCATGACGGCATCAGTTCACGTTGCCGTTGATGTCGTTGGATGACGTTTGCGGAGTCGCGGAGCGATACACGCTTGCGCTGGTATAGATGCCCTCGCGTCGGTCGAGGAAGCTGCCGGGATATCGTTGATCGTCGACGCCCGGAAAGTATCCGGCCCGCTCGGCTCGGATCAGGTCGTCGCGGACTTGCTGCCGCGTCAGACCGTTCGACTGCGCGGCGGCGGCAAGCGGCGAGAGTGCGAACACAACGATGGCAATGCGCGTGACTGGCTTCATGGCGAACTCCTCATGCAGATGATGGACGGACGCAATCCCGATGCGCGTCCACGGCAGAGTTGCCGTGGACCGGTCCATTGTAAGCACGAGCGTTAGCAAGAATTCGCCTGTTTGCGGCGGTTTTATCGAAGGCTGCGAAGCAATGATGTGAACGAATGCCCGGACTATTGCGGCATCTGCTGCGAAGGGGTGTTCAGCATCGCACCGCCCGAGGCCGACGTGCCGTCCGGCGATGCGCCATATGCCGTGCCTTCATGCACGCGCGCTTCGGCAGCCTGTATGTCGTTGGGGTAGAACGCCTCGCGTGCCGCCGGCCGATAGCCGGCCTGCTCCAGTTGCTGAAGGTCCTGCTTGACCTGATCGCGCGTGAGGCCTTGCTGGGCCATCGCGGCGACGGGCGAGGCGATGAGCGCGGCGGCGACGATACGCATGACGAGTTTCATGGCGAACTCCTGTTACGGGTGAAAAGCGATCGCGGCATGCGGTCGGGAATGAGGAGCGAAAGCAGAGAAGACCGCTTTCGACACGGCTGAATTCTATTCGTCGTACCGTGGCGAGATGCTGGCGAGCACATGGCGTTTTCGTCAGCGGCGCGCGGGTGTCGGCTGCCTGAAAGATGGCGCGGCCAGTGATAGACTCGCCTGCGCGCGAGGCCCGCCCATCCGGCGAAGCGCTCGACGCCTCGCCTTTTCATCCAACCGGATACGATCAATTGCCGTTCAAGCTGCCGACTACCGCTACCGCTCCGTTCTGCCCGTCCGAAGTCAAAGGCTCCGTCATCGTTGCGCCGGGCACGCCGCTCTGGAAGAAGCTGTTGCAATTCGCGGGGCCAGGGCTGCTGATCTCGATCGGCTACATGGACCCGGGCAATTGGGCAACCGACATCGAAGCAGGCTCGCGCTACGGCTATAGCCTGCTGTTCGTCGTCGTGTTGTCGAGCATCGCGGCGATGGTGCTGCAATGCCTGTCGATGCGCCTCGGCATCGTCACCGGTCGCGATCTCGCGCAGTTATCGCGCGAGCGCTACGCGAAGCCTGTCGCCAATGCGCAATGGATGCTCGCGGAGTTGTCGATTATCGCGTGCGATCTCGCCGAAGTGCTCGGCGGCGCGCTCGCGTTTCATCTGCTCTTCGGCTGTTCGCTGATGTGGGGCGTGATTCTCACGGCATTCGATACGCTGATCGTGCTGGGGCTGAAGGGCAAGAACTTCCGCGACCTCGAAGCGATCATGCTCGGGCTCATCGCGACCATCGGCGTGGGATACATCGTGGAGGTGGCGCTCGTCAAACCGCACTGGCCGTCCGTCGCGGCGGGACTCGTGCCGTCGTTCAACGTGCTGTCCGAGCGCGAGCCGCTTTATCTCGCCATCGGCATTCTGGGCGCGACCGTGATGCCGCATAACCTGTATCTGCATTCGTCCATCGTGCAGACACGCGTGGTCACTCGCGACCCGAAAGACCTTGCTTCATCGATCAGGCTTTCGCGGCTCGACACTATCGCGTCATTGATGCTTGCGCTCCTGATCAACGCCGCGATCCTGATTCTCGCGGCTTCCGCGTTTCATGCGACAGGTCACACGCAAGTGACCGAGATCGAGGACGCATACAAGCTGCTCGCGCCCATCGTCGGGAGCGGGCTTGCGGCGATTCTGTTCGCGGTGACGCTCTTCGCTTCGGGTCAAAGCTCCACCTTCACGGGGACCATTGCGGGGCAGGTCATCATGGAAGGCTTTCTGCGCCTGAAGATTCCGTGTTACCAGCGGCGCTTCATCACGCGGGCGCTCGCGCTCGTGCCTGCGCTGATCGGCGTCTATATGCTCGGCAACGGCGCGGTCGGCAAGCTGCTCGTCGCGAGCCAGGTCGTGTTGAGCCTGCAATTGCCGTTCGCGCTGTATCCGCTGATTCGCATGACGAGCGATCGCGCGCTCATGGGCAGCTTCGCGAACGCGTCGCATACGAAGGTTATCGCGTGGCTGCTTTTCGTCGTGATCAGCGCCGCGAACATCTGGCTCGTCGTGCAGACCGCGACGGAATGGTTCGCGTAAGCGCGAGGCTCACGCGAACCACTTACGGCTTACTTGACGACAGCGACCGGCGTATTCGATTTCGCCGCGACCGCAGCGGGAATCGCAGCGTCGGCGGGCAGTGCCTGATCAACCGTCGTGCGTCCGCCATCGCGGAAGAACGCGAGTTCAGCCGCCTTGTTCAGCACGAGGATGCTGATACGCCGGTTCGTCGGCTCGTCGATGACGTCCTTGTTGAGCGGCAGCGCGTCGGCGAGACCGCGCACTTGCAGCACCTTGCCTTCGTTCATGCCGCCCGCGACCAGCGCACGCCGCGCCGCGTTCGCGCGCTCGCTCGACAGTTCCCAGTTCGAATAGCCTTTCTGATTGCCGGAGTAGGGCACGGCATCCGTATGGCCTGCAATCGACACGCGATTGTCCACGTCGTTGAGCGATGCGCCGATGTTCGACAGAATCGTCGTCACATAGCTTTCGAGCTTCGAGCTGCCCGATGCGAACATCGGCCGCTTGAGTGAATCGACGATCTCGATGCGCAAGCCTTCGCTCGTGATCGCAATGCGGATCTGATCCTTGAACGCGCGCAATGCCGGCGTGTTCTCGATCAGCGCGGTCAGCTTTTGCTTCAACTGTTGCAGACGCTGCATGTCGTCGACAGCGACGGCCGCGCGCGCGACCGAAGGCGGCACGGGCTGCGTCTGGCTCTTGTTGGCTTCGCCGGGACGCGAGCTCGACAGATCCTTGCCGCCGCCGTTGACGACGCTCGTATGCGCGGAGGCGCCGCCTTCGTTGCCGAACAGCGCCGAGAGCGGCGTATTGAAGTATTGCTCGATGCCTTCCTTGTCGTACTTCGACGTCGAGCCGAGCAGCCACATCAAGAGGAAGAACGCCATCATTGCGGTCACGAAGTCCGCGTAGGCGATCTTCCACGCGCCGCCATGATGGCCGCCGTGGCCGCCGCCCTTCTTCTTGCGACGCACGACGACAGTGGGCGCGAGCACGGATTGCAACGGGTCGCGTGACGGTCTTTCAGCCATGAACGATACTCCTTGTGTCTACGCAGGCGCGGGTCAGGCCGACTTCGGCGACTTGGTGGCGCGCACGGCGTCGTCCAGTTCCTTGAAGCTCGGACGGTCCGCCGTGAAGAGCACCTTGCGGCCGAACTCGACAGCGACCGTCGGCGCGTAGCCGTTCATCGATGCGAGCAGCACGGACTTCACGCACTGGAACGGCTTGGCTTCTGCGGCGCCCTTCGCGTTGAGCAGGTCCGCGAGCGGGCCGATGAAGCCGTATGCGAGCAAGATGCCGAGGAACGTGCCGACCAGCGCGCCCGCGATCATCTCGCCGAGCACGGCGGGCGCGGCGCCCACCGAGCCCATCGTATGCACCACGCCCATCACCGCGGCGACGATGCCGAATGCCGGCAAGCCATCGGCCATCTTCTGAATGGCGTTCGCGGCCACCGCGCTTTCCGTGTGATGCGTCTCCAGTTCCTCGTCCATCAGGTCCTGCAATTCGAGCGCGTTCACGTTGCCCGCCGACATCATGCGCAGATAATCGACGATGAAGTCGAGCAGGTGATGATCCGCCATCACGTGTTCGTACTTCTGAAAGACCGGGCTGGACTCGGGCGCGTCGACGTCTGCTTCGAGCGCCATCATTCCTTCCTTGCGGGCCTTTTGCAGCAGTTCGTACAGCAACGCGATGAGCGAGAGGTATTTCTCTTTGGTGTACCCGCCGCCTTTGAATACCTTCGGCAGCGCCTGCAAGGTCTTCTTGAGCGTGGACGTGGGGTTCGATACGACGAAAGCCCCGATGGCCGCGCCGAAAATACACAGCAATTCGAAAGGCTGAACGAGGGCTGCCAGGTGACCGCCGACCCCCATGAAGCTCCCGATCACGGAGCCGATGACGACTACCCATCCGATAACGACAAACATGATTTCTCCGCAAATGTCCGGGCGTTGCGAGCCGTGCGCGCTCGTTAGCGAAACACGCACGGCTCGCAATGCATTGTCTGCATGATGCTGGGCTTTTTAACGGCGCAGTACACGCCGACATTTAGGGTGGCGCCCGCAAACATTTCGACGCGGCCTCGCCCAAGGTAAAACTTACGCGCGTGCTTTACGCGCAAGGTAATGGATTGCTGCCATGCGCTTCGTCTAACATCGGCGCATGGACACGACACTCACAGAAGCGAAGTCGCGCGCGCCGGGCATCACGCCTGCCACGGTCGGCATGTTGCTGCGCGAATGGCGTCAACGCAGGCGCATGAGTCAGCTCGAGCTTGCCTGTATAGCGGACGTTTCGACGCGCCACTTGAGCTTTATCGAATCCGGACGCTCCGTGCCGAGCCGCGATATGTTGATCCGGCTCGCCGAGCAACTCGACGTGCCTTTGCGCGAGCGCAACGCGCTCTTTCTCGCAGCGGGCTATGCGCCGCTGTACAAAGAGCGGCCACTCGCGGACCCGGATCTCGAACCCGCGCGGCGTGCCGTCGAGCTCGTGCTGAAGGGCCACGAGCCGTATCCCGCGCTCGCGGTGGATCGTCACTGGACGATGATCGCCGCCAACGCCGCACTGCAGCCGCTCGTCGCGTCGGCGGATGCGTCGTTGCTTGCGCCGCCGGTCAACGTGCTGCGCCTCGCGCTGCATCCGCGCGGGCTCGCGAGCGTCATCGAGAACTGGCACGAGTGGCGCGCGCATCTGCTCGCGCGGCTGCGTCGGCAGATCGAGGCGTCAGGCGACACGACGCTCGTTGCGCTGCTCGACGAACTCGAAGCGTATCCCGCGCCGCCGCACGCGGGACGCGCCGAACGCGGCGCAACCGATCTCGTCGTCGTGCCGCTGCGCTTGCGCACGGAGTTCGGCGTGCTGTCGCTCATCAGCACGACGACGGTGTTCGGCACGCCGGTCGATATCACGCTTTCCGAGCTCGCAATCGAAGCCTTTTTCCCCGCAGACGACGCCACCGCGCGCATACTCCATCGGGCGCACGGCGAGCGCCGCTGACGGGTGATGTGGAACCTGCTGCTGCCGCGCGAATCAATCAACAGGAGGGGAGCGGCGCGCGCTGCCATACGCGCGCGCCGGTGCCTGCGTCAGCTTTTGTCCAACCAACGCAGAAGGCAGCCATGATTCAGACATTCGAACACGTGATCGGCGGCGAGCGCATGCAGTTTTGCGCGAGCATCGCGGAAGGCGGCGGACCGCAGCGCGTCATCATTAGCCGGGCGGACTCGGCGGAATCGCTCGTCATCGTCCAGGCCGATGGCATCATCGGCACGATCAGGGCGGAAGTGGAAGCGCCGGATACGTTCGTCGCGGACGCAGTGCGCAAGGCGCAGCAGGAAGCCCTGATCGAACGGGCGCTGGAAACCGGCGAGGTTCAGACGACAAGCCTCTAGCGTGTTTCTATCCGACGATGCCCGCGCAGCCCGAAAGGGTGCGCGGGCATTCGTGTCATGCGGACATCAACGAGCCGCTACATGCGCGGCTCGCCGTTCTTCGGATCGGCCGGGACGAGCGGCATCGCGGAATCGGGACCGTCCGGCATGTCGGGATCGTCGGGATTCGGCGCCGCATCCGGATCGAGCAACTTGTCCGGATCCGGTTCGACGGTTTCTTCCGGGTTGTGTGGCTGGTTGGACATGATGCGGGTTCTCCTTGAAGTGACTTGAGCCGTTCGCAACCTGTGTTCCCGCCGATGCCCGCGCGCTATTTGACCGCGCGTCGCGGCCGGTTCGCGGCTTCATTGCCGTCCGCCGCCGTCCCGCCGCGCACGCCACGCGCGATGACTGCCGCGCACGCCAGCATCGCCACCGACGCAGCCGCCGACCAGCGCACCGCATCGACGATTTGCGCCGATGCCGCCGCGCCTCCCGCGTGGCCCGCCAACGCGCCGAACGCGGCCACGCCCATTGCGCCGGCAGCCTGCCGCGCGGTGTTCAGCACGGCCGAGGCCGTTCCCGCGCGTCGCTGGCCGACGGTGCCGAGGAGCGCCGTGGTCATCGCGGGAACGGCCACGCCCATGCCCGACGGAATCAGCAGAAACGGAAGCAGCAGAGCGACTGTCGGCGTGTGGGCATCGACGAATGCGAGCGACGCGAAACCCGCCGCGTCGAGCAATGCGCCGGCGATCATCGGGCCGCGCGAGCCGAAGCGCGCCACCACCGGACCGCTCGCGAGATTCGACAGCAGGAAGCCGCCCGTGAGCGGCAAAAACGCGAGGCCGGCCTGCAACGGCGTCTGGCCGAGCACGCGTTGCAAATACAGGCTCAGCACGAACACGCTTCCATAGTAGGTGAAGTTCACGGCGATGCCGAACAACACCGCGGCGCTGAACGTGCGCTCGCTAAAGAGCGCGAGCGGGAGCATCGGCGCGCGGCTTCTTCTTTCGACTGCGATGAACGCGGCCGTCGCCGTCACCGCGATAGCGAACGCGCCGGTCACGAGCGGATGCGACAGCCCGAGCGGCCGTGCTTCGATCACCGTGCCGACCAGCGCGGTGAGCGCGACGATGGCGAGCGCCTGGCCGCTCAGATCGATGCCGTCGCCGCGCCCGTGCGATGGCGTCTCGTCCACCCATGCGAGCGTCGCCGCGACGCCCGCCGCGCAGATCGGCAGATTGACCCAGAAGATGCTGCGCCAGCCGAACGCGGCGATCAGCGCTCCGCCGACAATCGGGCCTGCCGCGATAGAGACCGCGCCCGCCGCCGTCCACAAGCCGACCGCGCGCGCCCGCACGCGCCGATCGTGGCCGCACGCGGCGTTCAGCAGCGCGAGCGAATTCGGCAGCATCGCCGCCGCGCCGACGCCTTGGATCGCGCGGGCGGCGATCAACTGCGCGGCATCGCGCGAAAAGGCGCAGGCGAGCGAAGCGAACGCGAAGACCGCGAGGCCGCCGACGAACAGCCGCCGCGCGCCGAGCCGGTCGCCGAGCGAGCCGGCCAGAAGCATCAACGCGGCGAATCCGAGCGCGTAGGCGTCCACGGTCCATTGCAGGCTAGCGACGCTCGCGCCGAGATCGTGGGCGATGCTCGCGAGCGCGACGTTCACGATCGACACATCGAGCTGCGAGACGACGAAGCCGACGCTCGTCGCGGCCACGACGCACAACTGGCGGGAAGACAGGTTCGAGTTCATGCCGTTCATCGTAGGCGCGTGGCGCTCGGGATGTTTCGGCCTCGCCTGAAATGAAAATGGCGCAGCGCCGAGGCGTGCGCCATTGTCTTGCCGTCACAACGAAACGGCTCGCGGCTTCAGCGCGCTTCCTTGATGAAGAGCGCGGTCACGGCGCCGACCACGCACAGCGCGCCGACATAGAGCGCGGGCGCGGCCGGGCTCGATTTCATCATCAGCGAAACGACGATCGGCGTGAGTCCGCCGAACACGGCATACGCGACGTTGTACGAGAACGAGATGCCCGAGAAGCGCACGGCGGGCGGGAACGACTTGACCATCACGAACGGAATCGCGCCGATCACGCCGACAGTGAAGCCCGTGAGCGCGTACCACGGCAGCAGCGTCGAGGCATCGACCGCGACTTGCTGGAACAGCGCGTAGTACGAGCCCGCCAGCAGGAACGCGCCGACGAACAGCGTCTTGCCCGCGCCGATGCGGCCGGCAATCGCGCCCGCGAGCACGCACCCGACCGTGAGACACAGCGTCGCGGCGCAGTTCGCGATCAGCACCGTGGCCGGCGCAATGTGGAACTGCTTCTGGAGCAGCGTGGGCGTCATCAGGATCACGACGACGATGGCGGCCGAGAGCATCCATGTGAGCAGCATCGACACGATGACGGCGCGGCCGTGGTCGCGCAAAACGGCCTTCAGCGGAAGTTCAGCTGCGAGCGACTTGCGCTTCTGCAATTCGGCGAACACCGGCGTTTCATGCAGCCAGCGGCGCAGATAGACCGAGCAGAGCCCGAACAACCCGCCGAGCAGGAACGGCAGACGCCACGCGAAGCTCGCGACATCGGCAGGAGAGAAGGTCTTGTTGATGGCCGTCGCGATCAGCGAGCCGAGCAGAATCCCCGCGGTCAGGCCGGCCGTGAGCGTGCCGCACGCATAGCCGATATGACGGGTCGGCACGTGTTCCGAGACGAATACCCACGCGCCCGGCACTTCGCCGCCGACCGCCGCGCCCTGCATCACGCGAAAAACCAGCAGCAGAACGGGCGCCATCAGCCCGAGGGACGCGTATGTGGGCAAGAGGCCCATCAGGAGCGTCGGGACCGACATCAGCAGGACGGAAAGCGTGAACATGCGCTTGCGTCCGAGCAGATCGCCGAAATGCGCCATCACGATACCGCCGAGCGGCCGCGCCAGATACCCGGCGGCAAAGATGCCGAAAGTCTGCAATTGGCGCAGCCAGTCAGGAATGGACGCCGGGAAAAACAGCTGGCCGATGACCGGCGCGAAAAACACGAAGATGATGAAGTCGTAGAACTCGAGCGCGCCGCCGAGCGCGGCGAGCGCGAGCGTCTTGTAATCGCCGCGCGTAAGGGCGCGGCCGGCGGCGTGCGACGCGCCGTCGAAAGGTGTTGCCTGCATCGAATGAGAACCCGTAATGAGAAAAGCCACGCGTGCGGTCGAGCGACGCATGGGACGAGGCGATGCCCTGCGGGATGTCGGACGCGCCGGGTGAGCGCGAAACGGGAACGACTTGGGGCACGGTCTGAAACCGCGCCCGTCACCGCGCTGCGCATGCCGGCGGACAGCCGTGTCGCAGCTTGCACTTGCGCCGTCTCGGTAAGGCGGCGGAAGCGGGGACTTTCGGCTCGATGTAAGCCGAAGGCGGCATGTTACAGGATGTAAGTCGCCACTACACAAAAAATCACGTTTGAGTGTCGCGCGTTCGCGCCATGGGCGGCGCGCGGCGTTACATGCGTTGACATTTCGGACGAGTCCGATGGGAAAGGGTGGTCGCGCTGACCAGAATGCGTGCCTGTATTTGCCGTCTCTTTTTGTAACGAGACGCCCGGGGAAATGCCGCGAGAAGCGGCATCGGCCCATGTCCTCAGACTCATCAGGCTTGACTCTATGCGCGTCGCCGTTTTGCAAACCGACCCAAGTTACCGAAATCTCATCGCCGAAGTCGTCAAACGACTCGGACACACTGTCGTCACCTTCGGCGACGGCCTGCTGCTTTCCAAGGCGCTGTCGCGTTCGACCGTCGATCTGCTGATCCTCGACTGGAACTCGACGGGCCTTTGCGGTCTCGATCTGCTGAAATCCGTGCGCTCGAGCTTCGGCGAGCGCGTTCCCGTGATGTTCGCCACCGCCGACGGCGCCGAGCACAACGTGGTCTGCGCGCTGACGGCGGGCGCGGACGACTTCGTGGTGTATCCCATCCGTCCGGGCGAATTTGGCGCGCGCGTCGAAGCGTTGCTGCGCCGCGCGTATCCGACGACGTCCAGCGCGTGCCTGGAGATCGGGCCATATCGCTTCGACTCGCGCCAGCAGACCGTCACCGTGCGCGGCCGCCCGGTGCAATTAAGCGGCACGCAGTTCCGGCTGGCGCAGCTCTTCTTCTCGAATATCGGCCGCGTGTTGTCGCGCGATCACATTTTCGCGATGGTGTGGGGCCGGGAATTCCGCGAAACCACGCGCACCATCGATAGCCACGTGTCGCGTCTGCGTCTCGCGCTGGAAATTGAGCCGGTGAACCACTTTCGTCTGCAGCCGGTGTACAAGAGCGGCTATCGGCTGCTTCATCTCTACGACGACGGTGAAGACGCGGGCGACGATCGCGTGGAAGCGGAGCATGCGCGAATCGCTGCTTGAGGCGATTGAACGAAGCCGAATAAGAATGCCGTCGCGAGACGGCATTTTTGTTTTTAGGAGCCGGGTGCAGCGCTTTGGCTTGCGACGCTCGTCGCACGCAAGCGGCAAGCGCGGCGGGGACTTGCCCTCTCTGGCCGCGCGATGGATTCCGCAAATTATCAGCGTGGGAATTCGCCGGGCTGGCGGCCGCCGTGCGTCGGTCGCAGTGAGCTAGGCGCGGCATCGGCGGCGGCCGCGCGATATTGGCCAGCATAGCCACATCGCCCAGAGGAAAGATGCGCCCGCATAACTCGCGCTTTCCCAGCTCGCGCGGCGTCGGACTTGCGCAGACGCGACGCCTCCTGCGCAGCGGCAAGCTCTTTCTCAACGGCGGGCGGGCCGAAGTGTCCCATGCCGCCGCGCTGCGCCTCTCAGTCGCTTAACGCGAGACTTCGGGGACCATATGTGAGCCGGTGATTTCTCAGCCATTCGCGACTGCCCTAATGCGCGGGATTAGATAACCAAGCCGGGTGAATCGAATGCAGCCGTCCACTTGTTCAGACGTTGCATAGCAACCCAGTTCAGACACTGTCTCACGCGCAAATTACCGCCATGACCGTGAGCACAATAATCGCAATACCGAGAAGCCACGCGGCGACGGGATTCGTGCCTCCACGACGGACTAACTCAGCGTCGCGTATTTCGGCCGGTAAGGGAGAATCGCTTACCTTCTTGCGAATCTTCTCGGCGTGCGCCAAGTAAATGGAATTGCCGCAGAACCCCATTGCCACCGGCAATGCGTAGGAAAGCGCATGATTGATGCCCTCACTCAGCGAAGACGTCGCTACGGTACAAACCAGAGCGATTGCAATGTAGGCGGCGGCTTGCCAGTGCATGTTCCTGTACACGAGCCAGACCGGCCCTAAGAGGAACGCGGCGCCGTTCCACGTTCGCTTCGACGTGCGCGGGTTTTGAATTACTCATTTGCGACTGTAATACTCAATGTTCTTTCCGACGAACAGTGCCATGTCGCGATCAAGTTCAAATGATGCGGATCGTGCGTCGGTTCCTGGTACGGCTTGCTCATTGATTTGATTCATCGGCGCTTTTTTTGTATTAATCAAAAGCAAGCAGCTTCGCACGATCAGCGTAGCGGCGTCCATGTGTTCGCCTCGGTTTGATCAAATGTTTTGATTCATTAGGCGGGCTAAACGACGATAAAAATCAGATTTCGGGATCCCGTGGTTTGGTGTCCTGCGCCCGTCGATTAATGCAAAAGTGAAGCGAGCAGGCGTGCAAACGTCTCAAGCATTGTCGTCGGCACCGCATCGTTAAGGGAATTGCGGCGCAGGTCAGACGCGCGGGACAGGGCTGCGACATCGACCAGGAAGAAGGGGCTCATGATTCGTTACCTCGGTTGCGTTTCGGACAGGTCAAATTTTGAGATGGGGTGCTTTCCCTTGCCATCGGACGTATCTCAAAATTCCACCGGCGTTGCGCTACGGAGGAAACGCGCCCAGGTAGAACCGGTAATTTTTGGTCTGGCGAGCATTGGCCGCGGAGCAGCGCCCATTCCTCGCACGACTTGCCGCCTGGGAAGCGGCACATGCCGATCTGGCCGTCGCCGCTATCGACGATTTGCAGCGTCCCGCCTTGGCGGATGCAATTGGTGGAAGCAGGGTTGGCAAGTCGTACGTGCGAATCGGGCCGCGAGGCGGGCTGGTCTGCAACAACGTCAGTGGCGGAAGGGACGGGCGACATGCACGCTGCCAATAAAGTAGCAACGGCGAATGAGGTGGCGAGCTTGAACATGAACGAGCGACTTCGATCGGAAACCTGAGCGCCGCGACTATATCAAGCGCTCCCGGCGCCGTCGAACTTTCGCGCCGTGGGTTCCAGTTGAGCGGCGCGCGGCCGGCGCCGCCCGCCCACCCTCATCCCGTCTGCTCGACCGGCGTCACATCGACATCGATCATCTGCGTCCCGCGCAGCACCGCGACCTTCACCGCCCGCTCGATACGCGAGGCATCCAGCGCGCGCTGCAAGCCGTCGACGCTATCGACGCTCACGCCATCCACCGCGACGATACGGTCGCCCGTGCGCAGCCCGCCCAGCGCGGCCGGACTGCCCTTGACGACTTCCATCACGTGCACGGCGCTCGCCGACGTCAGCCCGAAGAAGCGTTGGACGCGCCGCGACACCGGCGCCGTCGTTCCCGCCACGCCGATATACGCGCGCCGCACGCGTCCGTACGCGAAGATCTGCATGATGACCCACTTGGCCGTATCGATGGCAGTCGCGAACGAAATGGCTTGCGCGCCCGAAATGATCGCCGTGTTCACGCCGATCACCTGTCCCGCCGAATTGATGAGCGGACCGCCCGAGTTGCCGGGATTGAGCGCGGCATCGGTCTGGATCACGTCGTAGATCATGCGGCCGGAGGTGGAGCGCAGCGACCGTCCGAGCGCCGAGACGACGCCTGTCGTCACCGTCTGAGCAAGGCCGAGCGGATTGCCCACCGCGATCGCGATCTGGCCGACGCGCAGATTGCCCGATTCCCCGAGTTCGACGTGCGGCAGCGGCTCAGGCGAGCCGATGCGCAGCACCGCGAGATCGCTGCCCGGATCGTCGCCGACGAGATCGGCGTGAAAGTGCGCGCCGTCGGCGAGCGTCACGGTAATGCGCGTCGCGCCGTGAACGACGTGGCTATTGGTTAGCAAATAACCGTCGGGCGTGAAAATGAAGCCCGAGCCGGTGCCGCCCGTCTGACGGCGCGCGCCACGGGCATCGGCCAGTTCGCGCTCGACCGAAATGAAAACGACGGCCTGCTGCACGCGCTCCAGCGCGCCGATCACGGTGCGCGAATACGCATCGAGCAGCGCGGTGTCGTCGAGCGGCTGCGGCTGGGACTGCGGAGCGTCTTGCGAGCCGCGCGCAAGATCGTCGATGAATTGTGGTCGGCTTCCCATGTCGGACTCCCGATATTGAGAGGCGACATGCGGGTCGCGCCGGCGCTTTTCAACCCCGCGCGGCGGCTCAGACGCGGCCGGCGGCGCGGACGAGCAGGCTCATCGGCCGCAGCGTTTCGACGATGCGGCGCTGGGCATCGTCCCGCACGAAAAGCGAGCCGGCGAAGCCGAGCGCGTTGATCGCGATGCCTTCGACATCGGCCACCGTGCGCGGCACCGCGAGCATCCAGCGGCGCGTGACGAGCAAGTTGTACGGCACGGCCTGATGCGTTGCCCCGGCGACATCCAGCGGTTCGACGCCGATTGCGTCCAGCAACCGTCGATACGTGTCGCGCGCGCGTTTTGGCGTGTTGTCGGACGGGGCGTCGAACCACGCCGCCGCGTGACCGAACGCGAGCCCCGGCACGCGAAAGATCGCGCCGTTCCGCGCGTTCTGGATCAACGGCTCGATGGGCGCCGCGAGACCGTCGAGCGGCAGCCGCACCATCTGCATGTGCTTATGCGGCTGGCTCGATCCGGCGACGGCGCCGCCGTTGTAGAAGCCGAGCCCGTCATACTGGTTCAGGCACGCGAGCAGGGCGGCGAAATCGTCGGTATCGAGCAGGGCTTCCTGTGGCTCGAACTGCGTGGTCACGATCAGCAGATGGTGCGCGAGGACATTGAACTTGTTCAACAACAGGAAATGCCGCTCGCCGATATCACCGACGCGCAGCGCGTCCTCGCATGGCGAGAACGGATCGCGCCACGCGCTTGCCGCATCGGTGGCAGACTTGGCCGCCAGCTTCGCGGCCTCTTCCTTGCGCGCCAGATTCGCCGTTTGCCGCACGAGGAAGCGCACGCCGCCTTCCTCGACGACGTGCTCTACCGTGTCGAACGGGCGCAGCGCGCCACACGCGAGCGCGCGCGCCGTCTGCTCGACGACTACTTGCCATGAAGGCGCTTCTGGCAGTGGATATGGGCTCATGTTTCTCGCGAGTTGTTGCCGGAATGTGCATTCTGCTGCCTTTGCGCATATTGCGTGCAGAAGCTGTTTGCGGGCGGCTGTTATATAGCATCTGCGCAGCAAAACAGCACAGAATTGTTCCGATAGTTCAGACTTTTCGGCGTTCATTTTGGCCGGTGACTTCGATAGACTTTCTCGCACTCAGTCGTTCGCAAACGCAGTTATCCGTTCGTTGTACTTGGCGAATAGACGTCATGACTGAGCGCGACGCTGGCCGGCGTATTACCCACATTCTATTGTTTTCAGCGAAAGGCACTCTCATGCAAAAGATCGACCGCGCAGCTCTGGTTCAGGCAAACATCGCTGGTGGCACCGCCAAGGCGTCGAGCACGTCTTCGTCCACCACCAACGTCTCCGTGACGATCACGGCTTAAGGCTGCGACCTCGGCGTTACAGCACTATCGCTTCAACCGTTATTCAAGAAGGTATGCACATGCAAAAGATCGAACGCGCTGCTCTGGCTCAAGCAAACATCGCTGGCGGTACCGCCAAGGCATCGAGCTCGTCGTCGACCAACACGACCGTCGATATCAACATCTCGGCGTAAGAGTGCCGCTCTCTTCGTGAGAGCGAACCCCGGTTGTTCGAAGGCTCCCTTTCATGGGAGCCTTTGTCATCGGACAAGTCACGCCCAGTCTTCCTCTGCGTTCTTTGGCTCCGGCAACGTCAGACCGGACGCTGGTAGCGGCAGCGCCGTTTTGTAGCGCACCTGCTTGAGTGCGAAGCTCGAGCGAATGTTCGACACGCCCGGCATCTTTGTGAGCCGCTCCAGGATGAAGCGCTCCAGCGCTGCCACGTCGGGCAGCACCACGCGCAGCAGATAGTCGGCATCCCCCGTCATCAGATAACACTCCATGACCTCCGGGCGCTCGCTGATCGCCTGCTCGAAGCGCGCCAGCGCGTCCTTGATCTGCTTCTCCAGACTCACCTGAATGAACACGTTGATGCTGAGTCCCAGCGCCTCTGGACTGAGCAGCGTGACGTGTTGCCTGAAAAGCCCGGCTTTCTCCAGCGCGCGCACGCGATTGAAGCACGGCGTCGGCGACAGATTGACGGCGCGGGCAAGCTCCGAATTCGTGATGCGCGCATTCTGTTGAAGCTCGTTGAGAATGCCGATGTCGATGCGGTCGAGCCGCTGCTTCGTCTGTGAGCTCATAGTTCAGATGTTCCTGTTTCGTGCCTTTTCGCAGAATAAGAACACTACCGCAAAGCGATCTCGCAGCCAAATGAGATGCACATTCTGCGCGCGACTGGTTATCCTCGACTGATACTAGCCTGCCAGCGGAGCCGCGCCATGACCGATTTGTCGAACGGAACCAGTCAGCTTCTTTCTCTTGCGCGGGGGCGTGAAGACGCGGACCCCGGCGAAACAGCCGAGTGGCTCGATGCGCTCGATGCGGTCGTTGCTCACGTCGGGAAGGAGCGCGCGCAGTATCTGTTCGACCGCCTCGCGGAGCATGCGCTGTCGGTCGGCGTCGAATCGGCGCGGGCCCGCGCGACGCCATACGCCAACACCATTCCTGTCGAACAGCAGCCGCCGTATCCGGGCAACTTCGAGATCGAAGAGAAACTCGCCGGCGTGCTGCGCTGGAACGCGCTGGCAATGGTCGTGCGCGCGAACCGCGCCTACGGCGAACTCGGCGGCCATATCGCGAGCTACGCGTCGGCCGCCGATCTCTTCGAAGTGGGCTTCAACCACTTCTTTCGCGCAGCGGGCAACGACCACGGCGGCGATCTCATCTACTTTCAGCCGCACTCGTCGCCGGGCGTGTATGCGCGGGCCTTCCTCGAAGGCTTCCTCGATGAAGCGCATTTGCAGCACTACAGGCGCGAGATCGGCGGGCCGGGGCTGTGCTCGTATCCGCATCCGTGGCTGATGCCTGATTTCTGGCAGTTTCCGACCGGCTCCATGGGCATCGGGCCGATCAACTCGATCTACCAAGCGCGCTTCATGCGCTATCTGCAAAACCGTGGCCTGAAGCAGACGGAAGGGCGCAAGGTCTGGGGCTTTTTCGGCGATGGCGAGATGGACGAGCCTGAGTCGATCGGCGCGCTGTCGCTGGCTTCGCGTGAACGGCTCGACAACCTCGTGTTCGTCATCAACTGCAATCTGCAGCGGCTGGATGGACCGGTGCGCAGCAACGGGCGCATTGTCGACGAACTCGAAGCGCAGTTCACCGGCGCGGGCTGGAACGTGATCAAGGTGCTGTGGGGATCGGACTGGGACGCGCTTTTCGCGCGCGACCGCACCGGCGCGCTGCTGCGCGCGTTCGCGCATACCGTCGACGGCCAGTTTCAGACCTTCTCCGCGAACGACGGCCGCTACAACCGCGAGCGCTTCTTCGGCCAGAACCCGGAACTGGCCGCGCTCGCTGCGCATTTGTCGGATGAAGACATCGACCGTTTGCGGCGCGGCGGCCACGACGTGCGCAAGCTGCATGCGGCGTACGCCAAAGCGCTCGCCCACAAGGGCCAGCCGACGGTGATCCTCGCGAAGACGATGAAAGGCTTCGGCATGGGAACGGTCGGGCAGGGCCGCATGACCACGCATCAGCAAAAGAAGCTGGACCTCGACCACCTGAAAGCGTTCCGTGACCGCTTTCGCTTGCCGCTTTCCGATGCCGACGTCGAGGCGCTTAAGTTCTACAAGCCCGCCGACGACGCCCCGGAAATGCGCTATCTGCACGAACGTCGCGCGGCGCTCGGCGGCTACCTGCCGCGGCGACGCGCGAAGGCGTCGGAATCGCTCGTGCCGCCCGCGCTCGGCACGTGGGCGCAATTCGCCCTCGACAGCGCCGGCAAGGAGATGTCGACGACGATGGCGTTCGTGCGCATGCTCGGCAGTCTGATGAAGGACGCGACGCTCGGCCCGCGCATCGTGCCCGTTGTGGCCGACGAGGCGCGCACCTTCGGCATGGCGAATCTGTTCCGGCAGGTGGGCATCTATTCGCCGCTCGGCCAGCTTTACGAGCCGGAAGACTTGGGCTCGATGCTCTACTACCGCGAGGACACGCGCGGGCAGATTCTCGAAGAGGGCATTTCCGAGGCCGGCGCGATTTCGTCGTGGATCGCGGCGGCGACGTCCTATAGCGTCCACGATCTGCCGATGCTGCCGTTCTACATCTACTACTCGATGTTCGGCTTTCAGCGCATCGGCGATCTGATTTTCGCGGCGGCGGATCAGCGTTCGCGCGGCTTTCTGATCGGCGCGACGTCCGGGCGAACGACGCTCGGCGGCGAGGGATTGCAGCATCAGGACGGCACGAGTCATCTGACGGCATCGACCATTCCGAACTGCCGCGCCTACGATCCCGCGTTTGCCTACGAAGTCGCGGCGATCGTCGACGAGGGCATGCAGGAGATGTTGACGCGTCAACGCGACGTGTTCTACTACCTCACCGTCACAAACGAGAACTACGCGCAACCCTCCGCGCCCGGCAAGACGCTCGATCCGGCCACGCGCGAAGGCATTCTGCGCGGCATCCACCGCATTTCCGGCGACGACGAGGCGAGTAGCGCTCAGGTGCAACTGCTCGGTTCGGGCGCGATTCTGAACGAGGCGATCGCTGCGCGCGCCATGCTCGAAGCCGACTGGAACATCGCGGCGGCCGTGTGGAGCGTGACGAGCTATGCGGAACTGCATCGCGATGGCGCGGCGTGCGAGCGCATGGACCGCCTCTCCGACGACGCGCCGACGCCCTATGTGACGCGCGCGCTGCAGGCATCGCGCGGGCCGGTGATCGCCGCGACCGACTACGTGCGCGCGGTGCCCGAGCTGATTCGCGCGTATGTGCCGCGCCGTTACGTGACGCTCGGCACCGACGGGTTCGGGCGCAGCGACACGCGGCAGTCGCTGCGCGCGTTCTTCGAGGTGGACCGCGTGGCCATCGTGTTAGCGGCGCTGAAAGCGCTGGCGGACGACGGCCTGATCGAGCGCGCGGTGCTGCGGCTCGCGCGGCAGAAGTACGGCGCGACGCATGCCGAACGCGACGCTCCGTGGACGCGCTAGGCGCTGAGTCCTAGAAGCGCGCGCACTTCGTCGTCGCTCGTCTGGTCGAAGTCGATGTAGAACTGCCCGACGCCCAGAAAGTGACGCGGCTGAAGCACGCAGACGCAAGAATCGACGACTTCGGCGAAGCGCGACGCCGCATCCAGCGGCGCGACCGGCAACGCCGCGATCAGGCGCGCGGGCGCGGCGCCGCCGTTGCGCAGCGACATCGCGGCCGCGCGCATGGTGGCGCCGGTGGCCATGCCGTCGTCCACGACGATCGCGACCTTGCCGGCGGTATCGAGCGGCGGACGCGATCCGCGATACATCGCCTCGCGCCGGGCCAGTTCGGCGCGCTCGCCCTCGATCACGGCGTCGAGTTGGGGCTTGCTGACGCCCGCATAGCCGACGATGCGGTCATCGAGATAGAAAGCATCGCCGGACGCGATAGCGCCCATCGCAAGCTCGGGCTGCGACGGCACGCCCAGCTTGCGCACGATGAGTGCGTCCAACGCAGCGCCAAGCGCGCTCGCCACTTCGAAGGCTACCGGCACGCCGCCGCGCGGGAGGCCGAGCACGATCACGTCGTCGCGGTTCGCGTAATCCGCGAGCAGCGTGGCGAGTTCGCGGCCGGCTTCGCGCCGGTCCTTGAAGAAGGAGTTCATGTGGCTTGGGTCTTGCCTGCGCGTGGGGCTGTCGTCCTGATCGACATCACGCCGAGGCGCGCGTGATGGGCGCACGGCGCGGGTCGCCGGGCGTTCGCGCGCATCCGCCAAGGGAGCTTTCCTACATCGTAGGCGATAAATCGTCTGTTACACATGTGAACGCGCGCACGCGCACGGCGGCGCGCCACGAACCGCCCCGGCGAAAAAAAAGCGCCCCGACTCGGGGGCGCTTTCGCATGAGGGATTTGAACGCTCAGAGATTCGCGCGCACTGCGTCCCTGAGAGCGTCCATCACGATACCGTAATTGAGCGGAATGTCCAGCGAGTCCGAGTAGCCCGTTTTCTCGGCTGACTCGGCGGGCGCAGCGCCGACCGGAATCGGCTCGTAGGCAGTCTCGCCTGCCGGATTGTTGCGTCCTTCGATGGCACTCTGCAATTGCGGATTCTTCACGATTAACTCCTTTCCGGTAAGGGAGCGGCGAGGACCTGCAAGATAAACCAGTGTCGTGACAAATTGACGACTTCGATTGAGCACGCATCCGAAACACACGCGTCCGGCGCGCCGGTATTCGCCGTAATGACGCAATGTCAAAGAGCGCGGGGGCTCTAGTGTAACGGCGGCGCGCCTCGGGCGAAGCGATTTTTTCTTATGACGCAGCCGGAGCGGTATCGGGTGCGGATGCGACAAAGCGGCGCGGAAATTGCATCCCCGCATCGGGCGCGTCGCTCGAGCGAGCGGCGTGCCGTACGATCGTTCTCGCCAAAGGCTGTTCGCGGAAAGGAATCCGAACCATCAGGACCGCTCACTCGACGTTCCTTATCGGCATCCGGCGCGAGAGGCGCGCGCGACGACCATGCGCGCGCGGTAAAACAAGGAGAAAAGAAACATGAGCAGGATCGCGATCATCGGCGCTACCGGCAATGTCGGAAGCCGGCTCACGCACGAAGCGTTGCGGCGCGGACACACCGTGACGGCGCTTGCCCGCGACACGTCGAAGCTGGAAACGCGCGAAGGTCTCGACGCGCGAGACGTGGATGCGCTCGATCTCGACGCGCTCGCCGATGCCATCGCCGGACACGACGCCGTCTTCAGCGCGACGCGTTTTTCGACCGTGCCCGAGAGCGCGATCGTGGGCGCGGTGAAGCGCGCGGGCGTGGAGCGGCTCTTGGTCGTGGGCGGGGCGGGCAGCCTGTATCTCGCGCCCGGCCAGCGCCTGCTCGACGCCCCGGGCTTTCCGGACGCCTACCGCGCGGAAGCGACAGCGGGCGCCGCGTTTCTCGACGCCCTGCGCCGCGACCGCGAACTGAACTGGACGTTCGTGTCGCCGTCGGCGGAGTTCGTGAGCGGCCCGCGCACGCAGCGGTTTCGCACGGGCGTCGACGAACTACTGGTCGATGCCAACGGCCGAAGCTGGATTTCCTTCGACGATTTCGCGATCGCGTTCCTCGACGAGTTCGAACGCGGGGCGCATATCAAGCAGCGGTTCACGGTCGGCTATTGACCGCAGGCGGCCGCACGGAGCGGCGCCGCCTGCGCCGCCCGCCCGCCCCCCATTCGTCAGCCGTGGGCGTCGGCTTCGACTTCCTCGGTCTTGGGCATCGCGGCGGCGAGAATCATCGCCGATGCGTTCTGGGGCTTCGGGTCGCGCTGCGACGGCCGATAAACCTGATCCCCGCGATGAATCGGCATGCCCGAGAGCGAGCACACGCCGTCGCCGGACGCGGTGGTGGCGCGCCAGCCCTGATAGCCGTAATGGCACGTTCCCGGGTCGGACCAATAAACGAGCGCGGTCGCGCTGCTCGGGCGCTCGATCACGCGCACGATGGCTTGCGGGAAAGGCAAGCGGTCATTCGACTCGCGCGGATGCGTGCGATTCCAGTCGCGGGTCAGGCGTTCGAGGAAGGCGCTTTCGGCGCGAGCCGTCTTCTGCGACGGCGCGGTCCGCCCCGACTCGACGGGGATGGTTTCAAGTTGGTGGACGGTCTGTGACCACGGGTCCGCTCTTTTCGAAAAAGCTGTCATGGCATTGTTCCAGGCTTTGACTCGACCTAGAACGTACGTCATTAAGCATATTCCGATAAATACGGGATAGGTGAAAACACTGTCCCGTTAGTGCGAATAATCCGAAGCGGCAGCGGACGACGTTCGCGAGCGGGCCGCCGGCTGGACTCCCGGGGCGCTGCGGAGCCTTATGCAGCGGGGCTTTGCGTTGGGCCTCGCCGTTGGCGGTGGGCCGGTCGGCACGGCGCTGTTTAGCCGCGTCAGGGAAACGAATCGGGCGTCTTGTCCGCATGCGCGATGGGGTTTCTTTCGCAAGAATAGCGCGGCGCCCCTTGCGGCGGCGGTGGAAAACGTGGCGCCTGTTTGCTCCGAGTGCACGGATCGCGTCTGAACGGCGCGAAGCAGAGCGACATCCGAAGGCGGACGGCCTTGACGCTAGCTCGTGGCCCCACGTCGATCCTTGCCGCCAGTGGCCGTGCGCCGGTCCATCAGCGCGGTCTCGGCCTGGTCAGGACCGCGCGCTGGAGCCAGTCCGTAAGCCGGTCGGAGGAAGTACTAGCGCGGAGACGGGCAGATAGCGAACGTTTGCGCGGGAGAGTTTCTTATCCGCTTGTGCAAGTCATAGTCGTGTCGAGGACTGCAGCGAGGAGATTGCGAATGCGCACATCGCGCCTGACCGCGGACGAAGAAGTCGAGCGCCTTAACGACGTCGGCAGGTGAATTCGCGGAGTTCGTGCACGCATGGCGAGCCCGATCGCTCAGGTTCAGGCTCAGGAAGCACAGCGGCTGCCAGCGCGCGAAGCGGACCGTCTGAGAAGAAACGGGCCGCGTGGCGCCGCGCGATCCAACGCCGATGCCCGCCCCGGAAGGCGGCGACCCGATCCACCACCACCGCCCTGGACTGGATACGCCCGCGCCAAAAGCGGTTAGCGCACGCGTAGAAACGCGCCAAGAACAAGTCAGCAACCGTCCGACGGTGAGCAGTTGTCGGGGCCTCGCCTCATTTGCGCCCACAGTCGCATAGCGGGCGCGATCTGCAGGCGATCCAGAGAGTCGCGCGTCAGGCGGAACAGCAGCGGTGAGCCGTCCACGTCCAGCCGCCGTAGGACCGCCGTGAACGTGGAAGAATGACGACGACTTCCCGAATCCGGTTGCAAAGGCGAACGGCCTAATCCATGCCGCAACGGTCGGCAGGGGCGGGAGTACCTTTGCTGCTGAATTGCCGAGACAACCGGCCACGTGTCCGCAGCAGCTTCCGTCACGCCGCTTGTTCGTCCAGCACCCCACGGCCGCGCGCTAAAGGGCGGATGCGCGGCCCCGCGGGTATTCCTAACGCGCAAATCGCGCCCACGGTCGAGAGACTCGCGGGCGCTATCGGCTCTGCATTACCGAGCTGACTTCGCTCATGAAAGCGCAGCATCTTCACCGCATTCTTTCGCGGCCTGCAACGCGTCGGTCGATGCCGGCTGCACGAACGGCCGCCACACGGGCGCAGTCGGCGCGAAGTCGTCGAGCATGGAGAATTGTTCGAGCGACGTGTTATCGAACATAATCGACCTCATTGCTATGTAGTTAGTCAGCCGAAGTAAATCACCGCGCGACGACATTGTTTCGCACCGGCGATCCATTCGCATACTCGACGATCCCGCGATTGCGCGCTTCCGCTTGAGCGGCGACCGCATCGCCCCACATGCTGCGCGACGGATAGCTATTGCGATTCAACGCCGGCAGCGAGCCGTCGGAGTAAGCCGCTGCAAGTTCGGCACGGACTTGCGCGCGCGTCTTCGGTGCTTCGCTCGTGCTCGACGTGGTCTGAGTCAGATACGTCCCCGCACGGCCAATGCCTTGTCCGCCTTCAGCGAAAGCCGTGCTCGAAATGACGGCAGAGATAGCGGCAAGCGAGACACTCGCGACGATAAAGCTTTTCATGTTGCGACTCCTTTCCATCCGTTCCATATGCATCGGGATACGGCGCACTGTTCACTTTGAGCGATGCGTCGTGGCAGGACGAAATGTAGTCGCGCGGTGTCGGCGGATAAATGCCCCATCCGCGAATAGATTTATCGACATCCGCGAATAATCGCTCGCGGCGTCGTCATTGAAGTAAGCGGGAAATGAGAGAAATGCTTTCCATCATGGCGATGGAAAGCATGTGAGCAACGAGAAGAACAGCGGTGTTTCGTTAAACGACGACGTCTGCCGTGCCTGCCACTTCGGGCGTGCCATGACGCACGATCATCGGCGATGCAGTGCTCGTCGGCAGGCAACGCTCTTCCGCATCCTTCTGTCCTTGCAGCAATGGGCAGCGCTCGAATAGCTCGGCAACCCAGTCCACGAACACGCGCACTTTCGGCGACAAGTGCCGGTTGTGCGGATAGACCGCGGAAATAGGCATCGGCAAGGGATTCCATTGCGGCAAGACTTCGACGAGTTCGCCCGAGCGCAAATAAGGCAGCGCCATGAAACGCGCGACCTGCACGATGCCGACGCCCTTCAGCCCGCAGCTGAGATACGCTTCGGCGTCGTTCACCGCGATCATGCCGCGCATCTTCACTTCGATGGTTTCACCGTCCACGACGAAATCCATATCCATGATGCGGCCCGTGCGACTCGAGAAATAATTGACCGCCGTGTGGTTCTGCAAATCGTCGAGCGTCTTGGGCGTGCCGTGACGCTCCAGATATTGCGGACTCGCCACCGTCACGCCCTGGAACACGCCGATGCGCCGCGCGACGAGACTCGAATCCTGCAGCGTGCCCACGCGAATCACGCAATCGACGCCTTCCTGAATGAGATCGACGGGCTTGTCGCCGAAGCCCATCATCAGTTCGATATCCGGATAGCGCGTGTGGAAATCGCATAGCTGAGGCATCACGATCAGACGCCCGATTGCGCCCGGCATGTCCACGCGCAGCTTGCCGTGCGGGCCTTTGCCGTTATTAGAGAACGTGCTTTCCGCTTCTTCGATATCCGCGAGGATGCGCACGCAGCGCTCGTAATAAGCCGCGCCGTCCGGCGTGAGATTGAGCCTGCGCGTCGTGCGCTGAAGCAGGCGCACGTTGAGAAACGCTTCGAGGTTTTGAATGATCGTCGTCACGGACGCGCGTGGCAGATTGAGCGTATCCGCTGCCCGCGAAAAGCTGTTCGTGTCGACGACGCGGGTAAAGACCTGCATTGCTTGTAGCCGATCCATGTTCTCGTACCTTCGATGCTGAGTGAGCGAGGAATTAAGCGGGTGGCTAAGAAATGAATTGCGCGGTCTAGCCACGATTGCCCCGATTGTTCGGGGCGACCGAATTGTGTTGCCGGATTATAGGCATTTATCTAAAAAGGCGTGGACTCCAGAATTCGCACCATCGCAACTCATGCGCGGACGCCTTGTACGCAAGGCCGTGCGAACGGAATAACCATGGCAACACTGCTGGATCAGGAGCAACGCCCGAGACTGTGCATCGAAGAGGTGCATATCGCAGGGCACGTCCAGCCAATCGTGCTGCGAAGCTATCGCCCGGCATCCGATGGCACTGTCTTGCCCATCGTGCTCTATTTTCATGGCGGTGGTTTTACACACGGCAATCTGGACGATGCCGACATCGCCGCTTCGACCATCGCACGCGATACGCCGGCGTGGGTCGTCTCCGTCGGCTATTCGCTCGCGCCGGCCTATCCGTTTCCCGCCGCGCCGGAAGACGGCTATCGCGCGGCGCAATGGGCCTTCGCGCATGCACGCGGCCAGCGCGCGGACCCGCAGCGCATGGGCGTCGCGGGCCACGATGCAGGCGGCAACCTCGCGACGTGCGTAGCTGCCATCGCTCGCGATCGCGGCGACATTCGCGTGTCGGCGCAGGCGCTGCTCGCGCCGCTGCTCGATCCGAGCATGACGCGCGTGGCCGACGAGCGCAAGGTTCTGTGCCCCGATCTCGAACTCAGCGAGTGCGCGCGGTGCTATCGCGCGTACTTGCCGAACCCGTCGCAACGTTTGCATCCGTACGCGGCGCCGCTCGAATCGCGGCGTCTCGCTGGCTTGCCTCCTGCATTGATCGCGAGCGCGGAGCATGACCTGCTGCATATCGAAGCCGAGAAATACGCGGCCGAACTCATTGCGGCGGGCGTGCCGACCGAAGTCACGCGCCACTGCAAGGCATCGCACCAGGCGCTCGCGGCGCACGCGGCGGCATTGAAGGATGTCGTCGCCTTCTTCAGGAAACGGCTCGCGCGCACCACATAAGCGCAAAGCCACGCACCACAACAATACGAACTCAACGCAACCGGAGCTTTCCATCATGATGTTCACTCGCAAACGCATCTACGCCGCGCTAGGCGCGACGCTGATCATCGCAGGCGCGGGCGGCTATACCGTCTGGCGCGGCCAGGGCGACGCGGCCATCAATCAGGCGCGCGCCGCGGCACACAGTCCGACCGCCACCGAAGTGGACGTGGCGACCGTCGTGTCGAAGACCATCACGGATTGGCAAAGCTATTCCGGCAGGCTCGAAGCGGTGAATCACGTGGACATTCGTCCACTCGTGCCCGGCACCATCGTCGCGGTTCATTTCAAGGACGGCGCGCTCGTGAAGAAGGGCGACCCGCTCTTTACCATCGATCCGCGTCCCTACGAAGCCGAAGTGGATCGCGCACAGGCGCAGCTCGCGGCGGCGCAGGCCCGTAACGGCTATACGTCGACGGACGCGGCGCGCGCCGAACGTCTGCTCGCCGACAACGCCATTGCGAAGCGCGACTACGACGAGAAGCAGAACGCCGCCCGCGAGGCCGTCGCGAATCTGAAGGCCGCGCAGGCCGCGCTCGAAGCCGCGAAGATCAACCTCGCGTACACGCATATCGTCGCGCCGGTGTCGGGCCGCGTCTCGCGCGCTGAACTGACGGTCGGGAACATCGTGTCGACGGGCGCGAACGCGCCGCTTCTGACGACGCTCGTCTCCGTTTCGCCGATCTACGCCTCGTTCGATGTGGACGAGCAGACGTACCTGCGCTATCTCGGACGCGATGCGGGCAGCACCGTGCCGGTCTCGTTGGGCCTGGCGAACGAGGACGGCTATTCGCGCGAAGGCGTCGTCGATTCGGTCGATAACCGGCTCGATACGACGTCCGGCACCATCCGCGTGCGCGCGCGCTTCAACAACCCGGATGGATCGCTCGTGCCGGGGCTCTACGCACGCATCAAGGTGGGCGGCGGCACGCCGCATCCGGCAGTGCTCGTCGACGACGCCGCCATCGGCACGGATCAGGACAAGAAGTACGTGATGGTCGTGGACAAGGACAGCCGCGTGCAATACCGCGAAGTCACGCTGGGGCAGACGCATGACGGCCTGCGCGTGATCGCTAAGGGCCTCGCTCCGGGCGAGCGCATCGTCGTGAACGGCTTGCAGCGCGTGCGTCCGAACGATGTCGTGAAGGTCAACGCCGTCGCCATGAACAACGCCGGCGATGCGCCCGCGGTGAAGACCGCATCGGCACAGTGATGCGCGTCATTCGTAACGAACAGAACCCGTCATGAACATATCCAAATTCTTCATCGACCGCCCGATCTTTGCGGGCGTGTTATCGGTGGTCGTGCTGCTGGCCGGCATCATCGCGATGTTCAGGCTGCCGATCTCCGAGTATCCGGAAGTCGTGCCGCCTTCGGTGGTCGTGCATGCGCAGTATCCGGGCGCGAATCCGAAGGTGATCGCGGAGACCGTCGCTTCGCCGCTCGAAGAGCAGATCAACGGCGTAGAGGACATGCTCTACATGCAGTCGCAGGCCAACAGCGACGGCAACCTGACGACCACGGTCACGTTCAAGCTCGGCACCGATCCGGACAAGAACACGCAGCTCGTGCAGAACCGCGTGAATCAGGCGTTGCCGCGTCTGCCGCAAGACGTGCAGCGGCTCGGCGTCACGACGATCAAGTCGTCGCCCACGCTCACGATGGTGGTCCACCTGAACTCGCCCAACGGCCGTTACGACATGACATATCTGCGCAATTACGCGCTGATCAACGTGAAGGACCGGCTTGAACGCATTGCCGGCGTCGGCGAAGTGCAACTGTGGGGCTCGGGCGATTACTCGATGCGTGTCTGGCTCGATCCGCAGAAGGTCGCGCAGCGCGGGCTGACGGCGACCGATGTCGTCAACGCCATTCGCGAGCAGAACGTGCAGGTCGCGGCCGGCGTGATCGGCGGTTCGCCCACGCTGCCTAACGTGCCGCTGCAACTGAACGTGAATGCGCGCGGACGCTTGCAGAACGAGTCGGAGTTCCGCGATATCGTGCTGAAGACCTCCCCCGATGGCGCGGTCACGCATCTGGGCGATGTCGCGCGTGTCGAACTGGCGGCGTCCGAATACGGCTTGCGCTCGTTGCTCGACAACAAGTCGGCCGTGGCTATCGCGATCAATCAGCAGCCTGGCGCGAACTCACTGCAAATCTCCGACGAAGTGCGCAAGACGATGAAGGAACTGCAGGCGGACATGCCCGCAGGCCTCGAATATCAGATCGTCTATGACCCGACGCAGTTCGTGCGTTCCAGTATCGAAGCCGTGATCCATACGCTCGCGGAAGCCATTGCGCTCGTCGTGCTCGTGGTGATCGTGTTCTTGCAGACGTGGCGTGCGTCGATCATTCCGCTGCTTGCCGTGCCGGTCTCGATCGTCGGTACGTTCTCGCTGTTGCTCGCATTCGGTTTCTCGATCAACGCGCTGTCGCTCTTCGGCATGGTGCTCGCCATCGGTATCGTCGTGGACGATGCGATCGTGGTGGTCGAGAACGTCGAGCGCAACATCGAAGCGGGCTTGTCCGCGCGAGAGGCGACGTATCAGGCCATGCGCGAAGTGAGCGGGCCGATCATCGCGATTGCGCTGACGCTGGTGGCCGTGTTCGTGCCGCTCGCGTTCATGTCCGGCTTGACCGGCCAGTTCTACAAGCAGTTCGCGATGACCATCGCCATCTCGACGGTCATCTCCGCGTTCAACTCGCTGACGCTCTCGCCTGCACTGGCCGCGCTGCTGCTCAAGGGTCACGACGAGCCGAAGGACTGGCTCACGCGCGGCATGGATCGCGTGTTCGGTGGCTTCTTCCGGCGCTTCAACGCGGTGTTTCATCGTGGCTCCGAGTCGTACAGCAAGGGCGTGAAGGGCGTCATCAACCGCAAGGCGATCATGATGGTGCTCTATGCGGTGCTGCTCGGCGGCGCGGTATTGATGGGCAAGATCGTCCCCGGCGGCTTCGTGCCCGCGCAGGACAAGGAGTATCTGATCAGCTTCGCGCAGTTGCCGAACGGCGCATCGCTCGACCGTACAGAAGGCGTGATCCGCGAAATGAGCGCCATCGCTCTGAAGCAGCCGGGCGTGGAAAGCGCGGTGGAGTTTCCGGGCTTGTCAGTGAATGGCTTCACCAATTCGTCGAGCGCGGGCATCGTGTTCGTCACGCTCAAGCCCTTCAAGGACCGTGTGCATGACAAGGCGCTTTCCGCGAACGCCATCGCAGGCGCGCTGAATCAGAAGTATGCGGGCATCAAGGGATCGTTCATCGCCGTGTTCCCGCCGCCGCCGGTGCTGGGCTTGGGTACGCTCGGCGGCTTCAAGATGCAACTCGAAGATCGCGGCGCGCTCGGCTATGCGGCGCTCGCCGATGCCACGCAGGCATTCATCAAGCGTGCATCGCAAACGCCGGAACTCGGGCCGACGTTCTCCAGCTATCAGATCAACGTGCCGCAGCTGAACGTCGATCTGGACCGCGTGAAGGCGAAGCAACTTGGTGTGTCCGTCACCGATGTCTTCGACACCATGCAGGTCTATCTCGGCTCGCTGTATGTGAACGACTTCAATCGCTTCGGCCGCGTGTATCAAGTGCGCGTGCAAGCGGATGCGCCGTTCCGCGCGAATCCGGAAGACATCGGCCTGCTGAAGACGCGCAATGCGAATGGCGACATGGTGCCTTTGTCGTCGCTCGTGAAAGTCTCGCCGACGTATGGCCCCGAAATGGTGGTGCGCTACAACGGCTATACCGCAGCGGACATCAACGGCGGTCCCGCGCCCGGCTATTCGTCGGGGCAGGCGCAGGCGGCGGCCGAACGCATCGCAGCGGAAGTGTTGCCGCGCGGGATCAAGTTCGAATGGACCGATCTCACGTATCAGCAGATCCTCGCGGGCAATGCGGCGCTGTGGGTCTTCCCGATCAGCGTGCTGCTCGTGTTCCTGGTGCTTGCCGCGCTGTATGAAAGCCTGACGCTGCCGCTCGCGGTCATCCTGATCGTGCCGATGAGTATCTTGTCCGCGCTGCTCGGCGTATGGCTCACCGACGGCGACAACAACATCTTCACGCAGATCGGCTTGATGGTGCTCGTGGGCTTGTCCGCGAAGAACGCGATTCTGATTGTCGAATTCGCACGCGAACTGGAAATGCAGGGGCGCTCCATCGTGCAGGCCGCAATCGAAGCCAGCCGCCTGCGTCTGCGTCCGATTCTGATGACGTCCATCGCGTTCATCATGGGCGTGGTGCCGCTCGTATTGTCGTCGGGCGCAGGCTCTGAGATGCGGCATGCAATGGGCGTCGCGGTGTTCTTCGGCATGTTGGGCGTGACGCTCTTCGGCCTGATGCTCACGCCGGTGTTCTACGTGATTCTGCGCAAGCTGAGCCGCACCGAACATGTGACGGACAAGCATGGCACGCATCCGCAGATGCGCGGTATCGGCGCTTCGTACGAGGCGCAATGAGGTCGATAATGAACAAGATGCCTATACAAAAATGGCTGGGTTTGCCCGCGCTGATGAGCGCGTTGCTGGTGGTCGCGGGATGTTCGCTCGCGCCCACGTATGAAAAGCCGGACGTGAACGCGCCGAGCGCCTATAAGGAAACGCCGACGCTCGCGCCTTCGGAAGCGGGCACCTGGAAGACCGCGCAGCCTTCGGAAGAGATGATGCGCGGCGAATGGTGGACGCTTTTCGACGATGCCACGCTCAACGATCTCGAACGTCAGGCGCAGGATGCGAATCAGAACCTGAAAGCCGCGGCGGCGCGCGTGAAGGAGGCGCGGGCGATTAATCAGACCGCGCGTGCCGGGCTCTTTCCGACGCTCGACGCAGGCTTCGGTCCGACGCGCGAGAAGTTCTCGCCCGCATCGCAGTTCCTGCCTCCGAACGCGAACGTTCCGGCGCAGACCTTGTGGCGCGCGCAGGCGAGCGTGTCGTACGAGGTGGATCTGTTCGGGCGCGTGTCCAATACCGTGCAGGCCGCCAACGCGGACACGCAGCAAAGCGAAGCGTTGTTCCGTTCCGTGCAACTCGCGTTGCAGGCGGATGTGGCGCAGAACTACTTCGAGCTGCGCGAGCGCGATGCCGAACTGGACGTGTACACGCGTACCGTGTCGCTGCGTGAAGAAGCGCTGAAGCTCGCGGAGCGACGGTTCGCCGAAGGCGATATCAGCGAGTTGGATGTGGCGCGCGCCAAGTCGGAACTCGCGACCGCGCGTTCGGATGCCATGACGGTGCAACGTCTGCGGGCCGCATCCGAGCATAGTCTCGCGGTGTTGCTCGGCAAGACGCCCGCCGAGTTTTCGATGGCCGCTAATCCGCTCAAGCCTGTCACCGTGCACGTGCCGCCCGGCTTGCCGTCTTCCTTGCTCGAACGTCGCCCGGACATCGCGGCAGCGGAGCGGTCGATGGCGGCGGCCAACGCGCGCATCGGCGTGGCGAAGGCGGCGTTCTTTCCGTCGCTGACGCTGACAGGCTCGGGCGGGTTCGAATCGGCCACGCTCGGCGATCTCTTCAATTGGTCGAGCCGCACGTTCTTGCTGGGACCATTCGCGGGCACCATGCTGAACTTGCCCATCTTCGACGGCGGACGTCGCAAGGGCAATCTCGCCAATGCGCGCGCCATCTACGAAGAGGACGTGGCGAATTATCGCCAGCAAGTGCTCGTGGCGTTTCGTGAAGTCGAGGACAACCTGTCGGACTTGCGCATTCTGGAGACGCAGACGGCGACGCAAGCGGATGCGGTGAATGCGTCGGTACGCGCCGCGCAACTGTCGCGCAGACAGTACACGGAAGGCGCGGTGAACTATCTCGACGTGATCGACGCGGACCGCACGGTGCTGCAATCGCAGCGCGCGGCGGTTCAGCTTGCGGGCGCGCAGGCGGTATCGACGGTCAATCTCGTTCGGGCTCTAGGCGGCGGCTGGGGCGATGCAATGCCCACGCCCGTGCCTGAACCGAGCCTCGCGCAGAAGTAATGCCAACGCACAAAGCCCCGCTCGAAGCGGGGCTTTTGTCATGAAGGCGATTGTTCGTCGCGAGGAACATATGTCTTCACCTGGCGCCCATTTATCCCGTGCGACGCGATCCCTAGAATCTCAATCATGGGAACGGGAGCGTGCAATGAGAGCTTTGATCGAAAGACAGCTATATCAACCGTCAGTGGTCCTGCCACTGCTTCTTCTAACGCGCCTGATGGTGTCGCTCGACTTCAATCTCGCGCAAGTCGCATTCGTGGTGCTGCTCAGAGGCTCGCAGCAGGTCTATCATTTCGTGCATCAGGCGGCGCTGCGTCAGCGCGGCGGCACGGCGGTGGAGCGCATCGCCTGCCGTCACTGCTGCTGAACTGACTCAATACACTTCGGGAACGTACATCGATTCCGGCACGGGCTGACGCAGATAATCGGGATTGAACACGCGCTCGGGCAGCGTGATCTGCGGGTGCTCGATCTCGTGATACGGCACCTGGCTCAACAGGTGATGAATGCAGTTGAGGCGCGCGCGCTTCTTGTCGACAGCCTGAACGACCCACCACGGCGCTTCGGGAATATGCGAGCGTTGCAGCATGACTTCCTTCGCCGCCGTGTACGCTTCCCAGCGACGGCGGCTCTCCAGATCCATCGGACTCAGCTTCCACTGCTTCAGCGGATCTTCGATTCGCGCCTGAAAGCGCACTTCCTGTTCGTCGTCGGTGATCGAGAACCAGTACTTGATGATCTGGATGCCGCTACGTACGAGCATCTTCTCGAACTCCGGCACCGAGCGAAAGAATTCCTCATACTCTTCGTCGGTGCAGAAGTGCATCACGCGCTCGACGCCCGCGCGGTTGTACCAGCTACGGTCGAACAACACGATCTCGCCGCCCGCGGGTAAGTGCGAGACGTATCGCTGAAAGTACCATTGCGTGCGCTCGCGATTATTCGGCGCGGGGAGAGCGGCGACGCGGCAGACACGCGGATTCAACCGCTGCGTGATGCGTTTGATCGCGCCGCCCTTGCCAGCGGCATCGCGCCCCTCGAAGATCACGACAAGCCGGTGGCCCGTATGAACCACCCAGTCCTGTAGCTTCACCAGCTCGCCCTGTAGCCGGAACAACTCGCGGAAATAGGTCTTGCGAAGCTGCCGCTCTTCATCCGAGAACGCCGCTTCGCCATCGAGGAAGCGATCGTCGATCTCCATCTCGAACTCTTCGTCGTAGCTGTCGATCAGGTCGGCGTGAAAGCGGCGCTGCTTGTCCGTCGTGGTCATTGAATGCTCCATGTGCGTGCTATGGCCTGCTTCTTGGGTGCAGTGCGCGGGCGGCGCTGAACGCCCGATGGTGACGTTCCCGCATGGCAGTCGTGTGACACCGCCTTCCGCGTCATTCGCGTCATTCATTGTATGAAGCCGCGCGCTTTATGACACGAGCCGCGCGGCCCTTAGAATGGTCGAGCGTTTGACGGCATCACGATGGCACAACCATTCCAGAGGCGAACCGCACGATGATCGACACACCTGGCGCAATTCCCTTTTTCGACGCGGCGCAAACCGCGCGCCTTCTGCCTTACGACCGCTTGGCCGATACGCTCGCCGCGACGATGCTCGATTATGCAGCCGGCCGCATCGAGAGTCCCGAGCGGATGGTGGTCCCGCTCGCGCACGGCGGGGTGATGCTCTCGATGCCCGCGACGGCCGCCGACATTGCCATGCACAAGCTAGTGAACGTGTGCCCGGGCAATGGCGCGCGCGGCCTGGCGACGATTCACGGTCAGGTCACCGCTTTCGACGCTACGACAGGCGTGCCCCAGTTCATGCTCGACGGTCCCACGGTCACCGGTCGCCGCACGGCTGCGGTTTCCATGCTGGCGATACGCGCGCTGGCGGCCGATATCCCGCGCGAAGTGCTCGTCATCGGCACCGGAAAGCAGGCGGTGTCGCATGTCGAAGCGCTCGCAAGCCTGTATCCGGAAGCGCGCATATCCATTCTCGGCTCGCGAGCGGAGCGTGCGAGTGCTTTCTGCGCGGACCATGCCGCGCTTTCGCCGAACCTGATCCCGCTCGAAGTTCCGGCGATACCGGACTCCATCGACGTGGTGATTACCGCGACCACCAGCAAGACGCCGGTGTACACGCTTGCGGCCAGCGCGGCGCGCCTCGTGGTAGGCGTGGGCGCTTTCACCGCCGATGCCGCCGAAATCGCGGCCTCGACCATTCATGCCAGCGCCTTGTTCGTCGACGATCTCGCAGGCGCGCGCCACGAAGCGGGCGATTTCATCCTCGCCGGAATCGACTGGAACGTAGTGCGGCCGCTCGCGACGGCGCTTGCATCGCATGAAAGACCCGACGTTGCGGTGGTTTTCAAGTCGGTCGGATGCGCGGCATGGGACCTCGCGGCCTGCCGCGTTGCGAGGGCAGTCTTGTCCGACCAGAGCCAAGCCGGGTGACAGGTGGAACAACCTTTGCTGTAAGTTTGCTCGATGACGATTGCGCAACGGCGCTCAAGCACTCCAGCGAATGAACAGATCAATGAACAGTCGAATCGACACCGACCGGGCGGCATGGCCGGCAGAATACCGAACCGCCCATAGCAACGACCTTGCGGTGGCGCGGGCGCCGGCGCCTTCTGTGCAAGGGCGCGCCGCGCCGCCCGCCGCTTATTTCATCTCCGTCCTCGAAATGGCGACCGGCGAGCAACTCGGCAACGAGGAACGCGTGCGCGCGGTGGCCATGCTGGAGACGGAATTTGGCGCGGGACGGCCGCGTACGCTAAAAGAGGCGGTGCGCATTTGCGCCGCCGCCATCGATTCCTCTACCTTGCAGCGGATGGCGCGCGGAGCTAAGGCCTGATTCGAAGCGCCGAAAGCGGTCATGGCAGACGCTCTTTAAGCACATTCTTTCATCAACGTGTAAAAGAAACGTGCTACTTGACGGTCTGAATGACTTCGAAGCCTTCGAATTCAGGGTGCCCGAGATAGAGTTGGCGCGTCTCGCCGCCTGCGTTGCGATGCGCGGCGCGAAAGGCGTCGGACCGCGTCCAGTCTTCGAACGCCGCCCGATTCGCCCAGATCGTGTGGCTCGAATAAAGGACATGATCGTCCTTGGCCGGGCCCTTCAGCAAATGAAATTCGACGAAGCCGGCGACGTCCTTGAGATGCGTGTCGCGGCTCGTCCATAGACGCTCGAAGTCGGCTTCGGCGCCAGGCACGATCTTGAAGCGATTCATGGCGATATACATGTCGATACTTTCCTTTGTGGTGATTGAACGAACGAAGGCTTAAGAGCGCGCCAGTTCGACTATCGTCGCGAAGCCTCCGAAGAACATGCGCTTCGCATCGAAAGGCGGCTCGCCGTGCTCCATCATCGCCTTCAGACGCGGGTCATTCATGACCTTTGCGTTGACTGCGTCGCGCTGCTCGCGCGATTCATAGAGTATCCACGAGAACGCAATCGTTTCACCTTCCTTCAATTGCACGCTCTGCGGAAATGAAGTGACTTTCCCGGGCTTCACGTCGTCGGCAATGCTCTCGACGAACTGCAGTGCGCCGTGCTCCAGCCAGATCTTGCCCGCCTCTTCGGCCATGACGCGATACGCGTCGATCTTGCCGATGGGGACAGGTACGACGAATCCATCCACATAGTGCGCCATGTGAGCCTCCTTGAGCGGTATCGACAGCGTCATGCCGTCAATTGCATTGGAGCTTGAGCCGCGCGACGAAGTTCAGGCCACGGTCCAGACGCCGCGCTGTCTGTCATAGTCGAGCGTTATGGACGACAGGGGCGCGAAGTCCATCGCAAAGATAGATTCGAGCGGGTCGCCTCGCACATGCGCCAGTGCGGCTTTGACGACGATGGCATGCGTGACGATCAAATAACGTCCGGTGCGGGCATCGTCGTGCACAAGAGTTGCCAGCGCGTTCGCAATGCGTTCGGACAGCATCGCAATACTCTCGCCGCCGTGCGGCCGCGCGTCGACATTCGTGAGCCATGCGCTCATGCCTTCAGGGTCCTTGTCGGCAATGGCGCGTATCGCATGCCCGCGCCAGCGGCCGTAGTCGATATCACTGAAGGCGTCGCTCGTTTCGACGCTGCTTGCTATCCATGCGGCCGTCGCGCGGGCAACGGGCGCGGGACTCGCGATCACGCGGCCGTCGAAGTGCGCGAAGCGCTGCGCAAGAGCCGCGCGGTTATCGTATGCAGGCGGCTCGTCGCCCGTCGGAAAGCGGGCGGTTTTCATCGCGTGCGTCGCGGCGTGGCAGAGGAACGTGACGTGCAATGAAGGAGGCAATGGGCGCATCGTTGCTTTACTTTGCCTGCAATCGTCATAGAATGGCAAGCTTGCAGTGCGAGGAAGCCGGTGCAAGCCCGGCACGGTCGCGCCACTGTAAGCGGCTTTCGTGAGAACGACAGTCCGCGAGTCAGACCCCGCTGCAAGCTCTTTCGTCTATTGGGACGCGCTTTTCCCTCGGAGAAAATCAATGAATGTCGCTCACGCGCCGGTCTATTCCGCCGCTTCCGTTTCGCCCGCCCTCGATGCGCCGGTGCCTTTTCCAGTACGTGAAGTCTTGCCTTGGGCCGTGTTCATCGGCCTGATCCTTTTGATCGCCATTTATTTCGTCGGCGCGGAGCAGGGCGCGACGTCCATCTTCTCCGGCATGGTCGTTCACGAATTCGTGCATGACGGCCGGCACTTGCTCGGCTTTCCCTGCCACTAAGGGCGCGTCATGATTCGCAGCTTGTTGATACGCGGCATGATCGCGGGTCTCGTCGCGGGCCTGCTCGGCTTCGGTTTTGCGAAGCTCGTCGGTGAGCCGTTCGTTGCACAGGCCATCGCGTTCGAAGGAGAACATGCGCATGGGCATGACCATCACGAAGCCACGACTCATTCACACGATCACGACGGCGACGAAGAGCTGGTGAGCCGGGAAACGCAGGCGGGTCTCGGCCTTTTCACCGGCGTGGCGGTATTCGGCGCTGCGCTCGGCGGCATTTTTTCGCTCGTCTTCGCGTTTGCTTATGGCCGGCTCGGCGCATTGCATGCGCGCGGCACATCGGCGTTGCTCGCGATATTCGGCTTCTTAAGCGTGGCCGTCGTGCCTTTCCTGAAGTATCCGCCGAACCCGCCTTCGGTTGGCAACGCGGCGACGATCGGTCCGCGCACCGCATTGTTCTTCGGCATGTTGGCCCTCTCCATCGCGGCAGCGGTGTTCGCCGTCGCGCTGCAAAAGCGGCTGCGCGTGCGGCGAGGCGAGTGGAACGCAACGATGATCGCAGGCGCTTTCTATATCGCGTCGATGCTGCTCGCGCAGTTCGCGCTGCCGCGTATCGAAGAAGTGCCGGCCGGCTTCTCGGCGTCGTTGCTCTGGAACTTTCGCGTCGCAGCCATCGGCATTCAGGTCATCATCTGGACGACGCTCGGGCTCGTGTTCGGCGCGCTCGCTGCCCGCGAACTCGAGCGGCCCGCATTGCGCAAAGTGGCGGCCGTCTAAGCGTTCTCTCGCGACAATGCCGCTTGCCTTGCGGGCAATTTATCCAATAGCGCGAGTTTCGCGGCATCGTCCATCGAACGGAACGACTTGATCTCTTCGCGGCTCCTGAAGCATCCCGCGCACAGACCGTGTGCGAGATCGATCTTGCATACGCCCGTGCAGGGCGAACCGACCGGCTCTTGCGACTTCGCGCGCGCAATGGTGAAGGCGAGGTCGATGATCGTCATAGCGATTCACCGCGAAAGAGCGCCGCGGCGACGGCCAGATTCGATGGCCAATACGCGTGCATATACGTGGCCGTGATCGGACCGTGACGAAAGAGGGCTTCGCCTTCGGCGCCTGTCGTTGCATGCTTCGAAAACAGATGCGGCTGCATGGGTGTATCGAGCATGGAGTAATGGAACGTGTGACCGGTAAGCGCGCCATGCGCGGTATCGAGCCTTTGCATTGCAAGACGCGCGAGACGGCGCTGCATGAAGGCGTTGCCGGGCAGAAGACCGAGCATCGCATGCTTCGTGCCTTCCACGTCCGTCAGTGTATCGAGCAGATACAGCATGCCGCCGCATTCAGCGACGACGGTACTTTCACGCGCCACATGCGCTTGAATAGCTGTCCGCGTGCGATGGTTCGCGGCAAGCGTGGCCGCATGCAGTTCCGGATAGCCGCCCGGAAGATAGAGCGCGTCGGCATCGGCGGGCACGGGTTCATCGGCGAGCGGGGAGAAGGTGCTCACGCGCGCGCCCATTGCGTGCAGCAAGTCGATATTGGCCGGATAGACGAATGAGAACGCGGCATCGCGCGCCACGGCGATATGCAAGCCTTCGAGCAAACGCGGCGGCGCTTCCTGCATCGCGTCCTCGAAGTGCACAGGCGGCGGTAGATCGGCAAGCGTGGTAGCGGCAATGGCATCGGCGGCGCGATCCAGACGCGCATCCAGTCCCGCAACTTCTTGCGCCTGCGTCAAGCCCAAGTGACGCTCGGGCAGCGCGATGTCCTCTGCATTCGAAAGATGCCCGCAATAGCGCAGTCCATCGGGGATGGCTTCGGCCAACATCTGCGCATGCCGCGCCGATGCAACGCGATTGGCGAGCACGCCATGGAACGGCACGTCCGCGCGATAACGCGCCAGTCCGAACGCCACCGCGCCGAACGTCTGCGCCATGCCATGCGCGCCGATCACCGCAAGCACCGGCACGTTGAATGCGGCCGCGAGATCGGCGCTGCTCGGCGTGCCGTCGAAGAGACCCATGACGCCTTCGATCAAGATGAGATCGGCCTCGCGCGCGGCCTGTGCGAGCAACGCGCGGCATGCGTCGAGACCGACCATCGACAGATGCAGCGAATAGACGGGCGATCCGCATGCGCGTTCGAGAATCATCGGATCCAGAAAATCGGGACCGGTCTTGAACACGCGCACGCGCAGGCCACGCCGCGCATGATGGCGCGCAAGCGCGGCCGTCACCGTGGTCTTGCCTTGATGCGACGCGCTCGCGCCGATGAAGAGTGCGGGGCAGGAGGGCATGAGTTCAGTACTCGACGCCACGTTGCGCCTTGACGCCCTGCTCGCGATACGGATGCTTCACAAGCCGCATTTCCGTGACGAGGTCCGCCAGTTCGACGAGCGCATCCGGCGCATGACGCCCCGTCACGACCACATGCAGCATCGCGGGACGCGCCTTCAACACATCGAGCACTTCGTCGAGCGGCAAGTACTCGTACTTCAGCACGGTGTTGAGCTCGTCGAGCACGACCATCTGATATTCGCCGCTCTCGATCATGCGCTGCGCTTCGTTCCAGCCTTTGCGCGCGGTCGCCATGTCGGCCTCGCGGTTTTGCGTGTTCCATGTATAGCCGTCGCCCATCGTCACGAAATCGCAGTTGGCAACCGCGCTCAGGAAATCGCGCTCTGACGTGTGCAGCGCGCCTTTGATGAACTGAACGACGCCGAGCTTCATGCCGTGCCCGAGCACGCGCACGGCCATGCCGAATGCCGCCGTCGTCTTGCCCTTGCCATTGCCTGTGTTGACGATCAGGAGACCCTTCTCGTGATCGGCGGCGGCCTGCTTCTTTTCGTGGCCTTCCTTGCGACGCTGCGTCATGCGCAGATGCGATTCCGTATCGGTTTTCATGGGCTCTTTCAGGCTTTCTTCGTTGCTATGGCGACGGTCACGTGACCGTCGATCATCTTCGGCATCACAAGCTCTCCGCCCTGGCTTGCGAGCAGCGCGCTAGGCTCGCACACGCCCTCGGCGGGCATGTGCGCGAGCTCGTCCGCGCGATAAAGGCGCAATGGCAGGGCATGACGCTCGCAGAAGACACGCAAGCCGGCTTCGTCGTGTTTGATGTCGATGCTCGCGATCACCGCGATGTGCTCTAACGTGAATTCCGCTGCTCGAAGCGCACGAAGCACGGCCGCTTCAATCGCATCGGCGCTTACGCCGCGTTTGCAGCCGATGCCGACGGCAAGATGGCGCAGGCTCACGCAAGGAAGCATCATCGAACGAATGGACGGAAATGCTTGCGCCGCCCATGCGTCCCTCGCGGATGGCGGCGTTCGGCGAAGGCATCGTGATGGCAGATGCGCTTCGTCCCCTGCGCTGGCCGGTATCCGGGCTTGCGGCCGTCATCGCGCAGCCTTCCCACCGTGAACGGGCAGTGGCCGTGTGCGCCATGCGCGATATCGTGCAAGCCGATACCGCCGGTCGCGTACCGTTGCGGGGACAGCACAGGTTGGCGAGCGCTTGCATGATCGTGAAGACGCCGCTTCCTGTTTCCCGTTTAACTGCGCGTTTCGTGTGAACGCGCGAGCACCAGTCGCGCGCCAACGATACCACATGCCCCCGCTTTTCGGCGGCGCTTTCCTTGACGCTCCTTCGTGAGGAGCCTAGACTTCACGCAGTTCTGGTGCCCGCGTGCGAGCTTCTTTCGCGCGCAGTTAAACGGGAAGCAGGAAGCGCATCGCTCCATCATGCGATCGGACGCGCGCCAACCTGCGCTGCCCCCGCAACGGTAAGCGACCGGCGGTATCGGCGAGTACGATATCGCGCGTTGCGCACACGGCCACTGTCGGTACACGGCAGGAAGGCTGCGCAACGAGGTCCCAAGCCCGGATACCGGCCAGACTTTCGCAGGGTTCACGCCGCGGGGATGCGGCATGGTCCATGATCCATCAGTCGTGCGCTTTTTCCCGCAGATCTCGCCGGCGATACCTTCCTCGCGCGACGCACGCACGACGCACGCACACACGAGCCACGGAGCGACGATGCAAACCCGCAAGATACCCGTCACGGTCGTGACCGGCTTTCTCGGCAGCGGCAAGACCACCTTGATGCGCCACATCATGTCGAATGCGCAGGGCTTGCGCCTTGCTGTCATCGTGAACGAATTCGGTGAGCTCGGCATAGACGGGGAAATCCTGAAGGGTTGCGGCATCGGTTGCGACGACGAAGCCGGGTCGTCGGAGCGCAATCTCTATGAACTCGCTAACGGGTGCCTGTGTTGCACAGTGCAGGAAGAGTTTTATCCGGTGATGGAGCAGTTGCTGGAACGCCGCGAGCGCATCGACCATGTGTTGATCGAGACGTCGGGCCTCGCGTTGCCCAAGCCGCTCGTGCAGGCGTTCAACTGGCCGTCGATCAAAAATGCCTTCACCGTGGATGCCGTCATCACGGTGGTCGATGGTCCTGCCGCCGCAAGCGGACAGTTCGCCGCGAACCCCGCAGCGGTCGATGCGCAACGCAAGGCCGACCCGAACCTCGATCACGAATCGCCGCTGCACGAGCTATTCGAAGATCAACTGTCCTCGGCTGATCTCGTGATCGTCAACAAGACCGACCTCATGGACGCCGACGCACTGCGCCGCGTGGAAGCGCTCGTGCGGCCCGAGATTCCGCCGCAAGTGAAGGTCGTGCCCGCGCAAATGGGCAAGCTCGATCTGCATGCGCTGCTCGGTCTGCAATCGGCGTCCGAGGACAGCATTCATCTTCGCCACGATCATCACGGTTCTGCCGACGACGAAGGCCACGTGGACCATCACCATGACGAATTTGATTCGGTCGTCGTCGAAGGACAAGTGGAATCGCGCGAACAGGCCATTGCGGCGTTGCAGGCGCTCGTGGAGAGTCACACGATCTATCGCGTGAAAGGGTTCGCCGCGCTGCCGGGCGCGGGCATGCGTCTCGTGGTGCAAGGCGTGGGCCGGCGCTTCGACAGCTATTTCGACCGGCGCTGGAACGAAGGCGAAGCCGCGAGCCGCTTCGTGCTGATCGGAGAAGACCTCGATCGTCAAACGCTGCAAACAGCGTTGAACGCGGCGCTGGCGAACGCGCTCGCGCAGGCCTGACGCGATGCATCTGTTACGCACGACGCCCGGAGGTTTCGTCGATGACGCGGCAGGCGTCATGCGTATCGAGCAGACGCGCGCACCGATCGTCGTGCTGAGTTCGGCCGATACCACGCTCGCACTGCTAGCAAGCGTGTTTCCGCGTCTGGAGCCGGGCTTTCCCGAAGTGCGGCTCGCGAATCAATCGTTTCTGCGCCAGCCCGCATCGGTCGACTTCTATGTCGACGATGTATTGCGTCATGCGCGCGTCGTCATCGTCGATCATCTCGGCGGTGAATCGTACTGGCGTTATGGCATCGAGCGAATCGTGGCGCTTGCCGAACGCGAGAAGCAGATGCTCGCCATGTTCTCGGGCGATCTCACCGAAGACCCGAACCTGATCAGCAAGAGCACCGCGGATGCCGCGTTCTGCCGCGAGTTGTCGCGCTATCTGCGCGAAGGCGGCGCGGGCAATGCCGAGGAATTTTTGCGCGCGATCGGTCATCGCGCATTCGGCTTCGGTCGCGCGCCGCAAGCGCCGCGTCCGCTGCCTGTCGTGGCCATCTATCATCCCGAGCGCGACATCGCCGCAATCGACGACTGGCGCGCGCGATGGACCGAAGGCGCGCCCGTCGTCGCGATCCTGTTTTATCGCGCGCATCTGCAAGCGGGCAACACCGCTGTATTCGATGCGCTCATCGAAGCGCTCGAAAAGGAAGGGCTGAATCCGCTGCCGATTGCGATCGCTTCCCTCAAGGAAAGCGTGAGCCGCGAAGTGATCGCGCGCTTGTGCATGGAGCATCGCGCATCGCTCGTATTGAACACGACTGCGTTTGCAGCAAGCGTGATCGGCGAAAGCGAAGACTTCGACATCGCGGGCGATGCGCCCGTCCTGCAAGTGATATTGAGCGGCGGCAATCGCGAAGACTGGGAAAAGGACAACCACGGCCTCAATTCGCGCGATGTAGCGATGCATGTCGCGCTGCCCGAGGTCGATGGCCGCATCATCACGCGCGCGGTCAGCTTCAAGGGACTCGCGTATCACTGTGCGCAGACGCAAGTGGACGTGGTCCGTTATCAGGCCGATGCCGAACGCGTGCGCTTCGTCGCCGAGTTGAGTCGCCGCTGGTGCAAGCTGCGGCATACGCCCAACCACGAGAAACGCATCGCGCTCGTGCTCGCCAACTATCCGGCGAGCGAAGGACGCATCGGAAACGGCGTGGGACTCGATACGCCGGCATCCGCGATCGGCATCCTGTCGATGCTCGCCCGCGAAGGCTATCGCGTGGGCGTATTGCCGGAGAGCGGCGACGCGCTCATTGCCGCATTGACGCAAGGCGTGACGAACGATCCCGTGGTTCGCGATATGCGACCCGCGTTGCAAAGCCTCTCGCTCGACGACTATCTCGACGCTTATCGCGCGTTGCCCGCCGATGCACGCGCCGCGCTCGAAAAGGCGTGGGGCGCGCCGGAAGACGATCCGACATTGAGGCGCGGCCGCTTCATGATCGCGGGCTATCGCTGCGGCGAAGTGTTCGTCGGCATTCAGCCCTCGCGGTCGCGGGAGCGCAACGACTATGCGAGCTATCACGATGCCGAACTCGTTCCGCCGCATTCCTATCTCGCGTTCTATTTCTGGCTGCGCATGCGCTTCAACGCGGACGCGCTCGTGCATGTCGGCAAGCACGGCAATCTGGAATGGCTGCCGGGCAAGAGCGTCGCGCTGTCGGCATCGTGTTGGCCTGATCTGATTCTCGGCCCGATGCCGCATCTTTATCCGTTCATCGTCAATGACCCGGGCGAGGGCAGTCAGGCCAAGCGGCGGGCACAAGCGGTCATCATCGATCATCTGATGCCGCCGCTTACGCGCGCCGAGAACTATGGTCCGCTGCAAGACCTCGAACGGCAAGTCGATGAGTACTACGAAGCATTGATGGTCGACGTTCGACGCGCGAAGCTGTTGCGCAAGTCCATACTGGCGAGCATCGTCGAGAACAAGCTGCACGAAGAACTCGGCCTCGATGCCCCGCGCGATACATCGGGCGAAGACGCGTTGCTCACGCGCGCCGATGCTTACCTGTGCGAGCTGAAAGAAGCGCAGATTCGCGATGGGCTCCATGTTTTCGGCGTGTCTCCGGAAGGCGTGCAGCGGCGCGATACGCTGCTTGCGCTCGGGCGTTTTCCGATCGGCGACGGTCAAGGCGCGAATGCAAGTATGATCACTGCGCTCGCACGCGACCTGCAATTAGGCGACGACTTCGATCCGCTCGATGCTGACTGGGCCGCGCCGTGGAATGGACCGCGTCCGCAGGCATTGCAGTCGATGAGCGATACGCCCTGGCGTCATCACGGCGACACGCGCGAGCGGCTGGAATGCCTCGCATTGCAGCTTATCGAGGGCAATGCGGCCGCACCTGGTCCGCATACGCAACGCGTGCTGGAACGCTTGCATGGCGATCTGCTCGCGCGGCTGGATGCATGCGGACCGCAAGAGTCGCTGCAACTGAAGCGCGGTCTCGAAGGCCGCTTCGTTCCGCCGGGGCCGAGCGGCTCGCCCTCGCGCGGCAGACCCGACGTGCTGCCGACAGGGCGTAACTTCTATTCGGTCGATACGCGAGCATTGCCGACGCAAGCGGCCTGGTCGCTCGGGCTCAAGTCGGCAAACATGCTCGTCGAGCGGCACGTGCAGGACCACGGCGATTATCCGCGTGCCATCGGTCTGTCGGTGTGGGGCACCGCCACCATGCGCACCGGCGGCGACGACATCGCGCAGGCGTTCGCGCTCATCGGCGTGCGGCCGAAATGGGCGGCGGGCAGCCATCGCGTCACCGACTTCGAGATTTTGCCGATCTCCATTTTCAACCGGCCGCGCATCGACGTGACGCTGCGTGTATCTGGCTTTTTCCGCGATGCATTCGCGAATCTCATGCATCTGTTCGATGCGGCCGTGCAGGCCATAACGGACCTCGAAGACGAGCCGGAAGACGTCAATCCGATTCGCGCCCGTATTCTGCGTGAGCGAGACGAGTTGATCGGACGCGGCATCGATGCCAAGGAAGCCCGGCTGCGTGCCGGCTGGCGCGTGTTCAGCACGAAGCCGGGCGCGTACGGCGCGGGCTTGCAAGAACTCATCGACTTGAAGCAGTGGGAAAGCGACGCCGACCTGTCTGCCGCTTATCAAAGCACGGGCGGCTATGCTTATTCGCAGGCCGGCGATGGTGTCGAAGCGCGTTCGACCTTCGGCGCGCGGCTCTCGACCCTCGATGTGGTGCTTCAGAACCAGGATAACCGCGAGCACGACTTGCTCGATTCGAACGACTATCACCAGTTTCAGGGCGGGATGATCGCGGCGGTGCGTTACTTGTCGGGCGTGCAGCCACAGGCGTACAACGCGGACCACAGCAACCCCGCCGCGCCGCGCATGCGCACGCTGAACGAAGAGATAGCGCGTGTCGTGCGCTCGCGCGTGGTCAACCCCAAGTGGATCGACGGCGTGAAGCGGCATGGCTACAAAGGCGCATCTGAACTCGCTGCGACGGTCGATTATCTCTTTGGTTACGATGCCACCGCGCGCGTCGTCTCCGATCATCAATATGCGCTCGTCACGGATGCCTACGTGAACGATGCCGATACGCGTGAATTCATCGCGCGACACAACCCGCATGCGCTCCAGTCGATCTGCGAGCGTCTGCTCGAAGCGATGCAGCGCGGGTTGTGGCAGGAACCCGGCGACTATCGGCAGTCCGTGACGCAGCATCTGCTCGATGTCGAGCAGCAACTCGAAGGCCGACAGACTTGAACGAAACCTCATTTTTTCCCGCGTTTCCATTCACCGCGCTGGTCGGGCAAGCGCCGTTGCAACAGGCGTTGCTGCTCGCGGCTGTCGATCCGTCATTGGGCGGCGTGCTCGTGAGCGGCCCGCGCGGCACGGCGAAGTCCACGGCGGCGCGCGCGCTCGCTGAACTCTTGCCGGAAGGAAAACTCGTCACCTTGCCGCTCGGCGCGAGCGAAGAGCAACTCATCGGCACGCTCGATATTCAAAGCGCGTTGCGCGATGGCGGCGTGAAGTTCTCGCCGGGCTTGCTCGCGAAAGCGCATCGCGGTGTCCTGTATGTCGACGAAGTGAACCTGCTGCCGAATCCTCTCGTCGATCAACTGCTCGACGTGGCGGCGAGCGGCGTGAATATCATCGAGCGCGACGGCATATCGCATCGGCATGACGCGCAGTTCGTGCTGATCGGCACCATGAATCCGGAAGAGGGAGAACTGCGCCCGCAATTGCTGGATCGCTTCGGGCTTGCCGTCGAACTTGCGAACTGCTTCGACGCCGACGTGCGCCAGCGGATCGTCAAGGCGAGACTCGCATTCGATTCGGACGCCGAAGCATTCCGCGTGCAGCACGCGGATAATCAGGCGGCGCTTGCCGAACGTATTGAAGCGGCGCGCGCGGCGCTCGACCAGTTCGATTTCGATGACGTCGTGCATGCGCATGTGAGCGAGCTGTGCATTGCGGCCAATGTCGACGGCCTACGAGCCGATCTCGTGATGCTGCGCGCGGCGCGTGCGCTCGCGGCGCTGGAAGGCGCGGAATACGTCGAAACGAAGCATGTCGATTGCGTGTCCGATGCGGTATTGCGGCATCGCCGGCGCGAGCCTGACGTGTCCTCTCGTGAATCACAGCGCCCGGAAGGCAGCGCGAATACCGCGCAAGGCGGCGACTGGGGTTACATGCCGCCGGAGCCCGTCGGCATCGCGAAGGTCAAGCAGGTCAGGCCGCTCGCCGCAAAAAAAGCCTGAGCCATCGAAGGCCCGACGCCGATGCGAACGCGCATCGTCTTCGATGGCAGGAGGCGCGTTCGCGTGGGCGAGAACATGGGCGTGAAGGGCTCGCTACTGCATCGGTCGACTGGATGGCGACGCTGCGCGCCAAGCGCAACGCACGCTTCGATGCCGGTCACTTGCGCTATCGACGCGGCCACGGCGAAGCATCCGCGCTGCATTGTTTCGTGCTCGATTGCTCCGGCTCGATGCTCGGCGGCGAACGCCTCGCGCGCGCGAAGGGCTTGCTGATCGCGCTGTTCGACCGTGCGTATCGCGAACGTGCGGAGGTCGCGCTGGTGTGCTTCGGCGGGGGACGCGCGGAAGTGCGTCGTCAGCCGGGCACGGCGCATTGGTTCAATGACCGCTGGATCGCGCCGATTGGTGGCGGAGGCGGCACGCCGCTCACGCTCGGGTTAGCGACGGCATCGACGGTACTTGCGCGGGCCGCGCGTCGCAAGCGGTCGCAACGCCGCTGGCTGTGGCTGTTGAGCGATGGACGCACCAACGAACGGCCCGCGGCGCCCGCGCTGGCGGACCGTATCGTCGTGGTGGATTTCGAGGAAGGACGCGTGCGGGTCGACGGGGCGCACGCGCTGGCGCTCGACTGGCGCGCGCAGCATATACCCGCCCAATCGCTTCAATACGAGCGAGGCGTATAGACCCATTCGCCGTTGCCGATCACGCGCGTCTTCGACGATCCGACGATCACCATCGTTCGCATATCGACGAGACCGCCGTGCAATTCGCCGAGCGTCACGACGCGCACCGTTTCCGCTGGACGTCCCACATCGCGGCCAAGCACGACGGGTGTAGCAGCGTCGCGATACTTCCGCACGATGTCGATTGCGCGATCGAACTGCCAGGGTCGCGCCTTCGATAGCGGGTTATAGAACGCCATCGCGAGATCCGCTTCGCTTGCATGCCGGATGCGATACTCGATCACGTCCCAGGGCTTGAGGTTGTCCGATAGCGACAGCACGCAGAAGTCATGGCCGAGCGGCGCGCCCGCGCGCGCGGCCGTTGCGAGCGACGCGGACACGCCCGGCACGATAGCGAGTTTCACGGCGGCCCATTCGGCATGCGTCGCGCGCCCCTCGTCGAGCGCTTCGAGCACGGCGGCAGCCATCGCGAAGACGCCGGGATCGCCCGACGATACGACCACGACCTTGCGCCCTTCGCTCGCGAGTTCGAACGCATGGCGTGCGCGCTGCAACTCCTCGCGGTTATCCGTCATGTGGATGCGCTGGTCTGCGCGAAACGGGCCGGCCATGCGTACGTACGTTTCATAGCCGAGAACGTCCTGCGCCGAAGCGAGCGCGGCTTGTGCGGCCGGCGTCATCAAGTCTGCGCTGCCGGGGCCGAGCCCGATGACCGTCAACGTGCCACGCGCGCGACCGATGGACTCCACGTCGAGAGGCGTGTGAGCCACGCTCAACGCGATTCCGTGGGCGCGAAGCGCGTCATTAGGCGGCTGTTCGCTGCTGAAGCGAAGGGGCACGTCGAGCGCGTTGGCGGCATCGCTGAGCGCATCGAACGTCATGCTTTCTGTCGGTGCGACCAGCGCGGCCAGCGCAAGCGGCGAGAGTCCGTGGTCGCGCAATGCATGATGAACGCGTTCAGCAATCGCATCATCCGGCGCTTCGATCCATGCGGCCACGCAACGCGGATGAATCATGAGACTGCTCTCGTCGTTCATCACATGCGGCGTGACGCGCACTGCAAGGCGCGCGTCCGCTGCGCGGGGCAAGTCGGCCTCATCGAGCCACGGTGCATGGCCTTCGATGCGCGTCGTTTCGCCCGCGAGCAGGTCGGACACGAAACGCTTGCCGCGCTCCATATCCGCCAGCGCGTAGCCATCGGGCGGCGCGAGCAGGCACATGCCGAAGCGCAGTTCGCCGCTCGTCGTGATCGCGGGCATGACATCGAGCGCCGCGCCGATCTCGCGCGCGAGCACATTCACGCCGCTCGTGCCACCGAGCAGCGGCACGACGGCGCTGCCATCCTGCGCGACCGCGAGCACCGGCGGCTCCGCGCATTTGTTCGTGAGACAAGGCGCCAGCGAGCGAATAACGATGCCCGCCGCGCACAGCGCGACGATAGGCGTGGCTGCCAGATAGAGCGCTCGCACGTGCGCGCCAAAATCGTCGTAGGCGATATCGGCATGAACGCGATTGGCGAGACCATGCACGAGCGACCCGGGATAACGCGCCTGAATACGGCGTGCGACAGGAAGCGCGCTTTCGCCGAGCACGACGATCGCAATCGATGACGCCGCGTTCATGCCTGCCATTTCTTCCCCGGCACGACAAGCAGCGAGAAATAGGGCGACGCCATCGGATCCACTTCATCGAGCGGCACGATCCGCTGATTCGCCATCGTCGCGCGCTCGACATAAAGCGCGCGCTTGTCCAACTCGAGATCGGTGAGCACGCGCCGCACTTTATCGAAGTTGCGGCCGAGCTTCATCACGACGGCAGCATCGGATGCTTCGAGCTTGCACTTCAACTCGTCTTCCGGCAGCACGCCGGACAGCACGCAGAGACTTTGATTGCGATAAACGAGCGGCACGCCGAGCACGGACACGCCGCCCAGCATCGAACAGACGCCGGGGACGACATGCGCATCGAAACGTCCGGCGAGACGGTCGTGCAGATACATGTACGAGCCGTAGAAGAAGGGATCGCCTTCGCAAATCACGGCGACATCGCGGCCCGCTTCGAGATGATCCGCAATGGCGAGCGCGGCTTCATCGTAGAACGCGCTGATGATCGTCTCGTAGCACAGCGGCGGTTCGAGCGCTTCGGTCGTTACCGGATACACGAGCGGCAGGCGCGTCTGCGCGTCGTCGAGATGTGCTTCGATGATGCCGAACGCGTTGCCCTTCTTGCCCTTCGCGACGAAATACGCGACCACCGGCGCGGACTTCAGAAGCCGCAGCGCTTTCACGGTGATGAGTTCGGGGTCGCCCGGACCGACGCCGAGGCCATACAGGCGTCCGCTCATCATTCGTTCTCCGAAGCAAGTGCGTTGACTGCAGCGGCGGCCATCGCGCTGCCGCCGCGTCGTCCGTTTAATGCGACGAAGGGCACGCCGCGGCTGTCGGCTACGAGCATCGCTTTCGATTCCGCCGCGCCGATAAAGCCGACCGGAAAGCCGAGAATGAGCGCGGGCTTCGGCGCGCCGGCATCGAGCATGTCGAGTAGATGAAAGAGCGCGGTGGGCGCGTTGCCTATGGCGACAACCGCGCCTTGCAGATGCGGCCGCCAGAGTTCGAGCGCAGCAGCAGACCGCGTGTTGCGCATCGCGCGGGCGCGCTCGGGCACGGATGGATCGCCGAGCGTGCAGATGATGCGGTTATGCGCCGGAAGACGCGCCTCGGTGATGCCGTGCGCGACCATGCGGGCATCGCAGAGTATCGGCGCGCCGGCTGCGAGGGCCGTGCGGCCCGCGTCGCCTGCGCCGGGAGAGAAGCGCAGATCGTCGACGATATCGACCATGCCGCACGCGTGAATCAGCCGCACGGCGAGCTTTTCGAGGTCGCGCGGAATGGCGCTCAAGTTTGCTTCGGCGCGGATCGTCGCGAAAGACTGGCGATAAATCTCGGCGCCGTCGCGGATATAGTCAAGCATCGGCATGGCTCCGGGCGAGCCACGCGGCCGCCTCTTCGATAGATACGTTGGGTGCGACGAGGCGCGCGTCGACATGCAAGTCATAGCGTCCAGGCGACACCGCAATCAATGTGTTCGCAACGGGATGCGCGGCGGCGCACGAGCGTTCGCAGCCGCTTAGATGCACATCGTCGTGCACAGGCAGCAGGGCGGCGAGGCGGTGCGCATCGGCTTTTGTATCAGCGCGACTCTTCGCGCAACCCGACGAACCGGCGCACGCGATGAGACGCGCGAGCGGATGATCCGCGCGCGTGACGAGGCCGAGCGCGTTCATGCGGTGGAGCACGTGTTCAGCATGTCGCGGCATGACGCCGGGTACGAGCACGCCTTGCCAGGGCGTCATCAAGAGCCGGCCTTGCGCGTGCGTCGAAGCAAGATCGGCGAGCGCGTCGAGCGTGGCGGCGTCGAGCCGTCCGAGTTGCGTCTGCGCGCCGACATACGCGTGCCCGCCGTCCGGCATCGGATGCGCGCCGAAGCGCAGCGCGTCGTTGACAGGCGCGCGACGCCAGGCAGTGTCGACGGGATCGAACGAAAGCATCGCGAGAAAGCGCGTCACGCCGATTCGCGCGAGCAGGTCACGCATGCGATGTTCGTCGTTCGAAGCGTGCGCGACGAACGCGCGCAGCACCGCGAGAACGAAGTCCACGACACGCTCTCGCGCGACGCTGCCGAGCGCGGGTGAGTCGTTCATACGATGCGGCATCGAGCCCGCGAAACCGAACGCGTAACGCCCGCCGTCGTCGAGCGCGGAAAGCCAGAGATCGTGCGGATGATCGAGCATCGCCAGCCGTTCGCCGCCGTCGAGTTGCAGCGCGAACTTCGGCGACAACGCGTGCAGCGCGGCATCGCCCTGCATTGCGGTGACGATGGCGGCGGCAAGGCCGCGCGTGGCGTCGCTCGCGAGCGGACTCAGCATCACGTTGCGCAAGTCGTCGCCGCCTTCCGCTTGCGGACCGAGCCCCGCGTTCAGCGCGATATCGACGAGTTCCGCGTGGGCATCGGCGCGAATGCCGCGCAGTTGCAGATTCGCGCGATTGGTCAGCTCGATGACGCCCGAGCCGCACCGTACGGCCGCGTGCGCGACGGCATGCGCCGCGTGCGCGTGGAGCTCGCCGCCGGCAAGGCGCAGGCGCGCGAGCCCGCCGTCGCGCGCCTGCACGATGCGCATGAGGCCGGGACAAGCCGATGGCCGCGGTGTCGGAAAAGAAGCGTTCAAAAGCGTGACCGGTGCGATTCTCGCTTCGGGCGATGCCACCGGTACACCCCGCCCGGACGGCGTCGCGCGAATAATGCGTGCAAAGCGTGTATAGCGTGGAAAGCGTGAGTCGGCAGGTCTCTTGGCTGGCAGGTCTGCGCCCGCGCCGGCCTTCCCGGTATAAACCAGTGGCAGTGGAGCGCGGACTCGCTGCGTACAATTGCGGGGGCAGCCACAGTTTCGCTGTGTTCCCTGTTAGGCCCGCGGGTTGAACCGTTGGGCACCGACGTACCGATGTATTATGCCCGCTTTTATCGACCATCAGAACGCTTCGTGCACGGCATCGTCGCATGAAGCGCGTCGCGAACCGCAAGGAGGGCACGCCCCATGTCGAGCTGGCTGACCGTGGTAGGCATCGGCGAGGACGGCTGGCAGGGCCTGAGCCGCGTGGCGCGACGCGCGCTTGTCGAGGCCGGCGCGGTCCACGGCGGCGAGCGTCATCTTGCGCTCTTGCCCGCGGGCATCGCCGCGCGCCGCGTGCCGTGGCCCAGCCCGTTTTCTCTCGATGCCGTGCTCGCCGAGCGCACGCGCGGCATGCCCGTATGCGTGCTCGCGAGCGGCGATCCCATGTTCTTCGGCGTCGGCGCGACGCTCGCTCGCGAGCTTTCCGTCGACGAGATGCGCGTGATTCCCGCGCCTTCGTCGCTGTCGCTCGCCGCTGCGCGTTTGCACTGGGCGTTGCAGGACGCGCGCTGCGTGTCGCTTGTCGGGCGGCCCGTTGCGTCGCTGCTTGCGCATGTGTTTCGCGGCGAGCGCCTGCTTGTCCTGAGCGCGGACGGCGCGACGCCCGCTGCGATCGCTTCGCTCTTGACGGCGCATGGATTCGGCCCGAGCCGCATGACCGTGTTCGAGCATCTCGGCGGCGCACACGAACGCCGCATCGACGAGCGCGCGGACGACTGGCGCGACCCGTTCGTGGCGTCGCTCAATCTCGTGGCCATCGAATGCCGCACGCATGCGGGTCATGCCGGTCCGCCGCTCACGCCCGGCCTGCCCGACGACGCGTATCGCCACGACGGCCAGTTGACCAAGCGCGATGTGCGCGCCGTCACGCTCGCGCGCCTTGCGCCGCAGCCGCGCGAACTGCTGTGGGATGTGGGCGCGGGCTGCGGGTCGATCGGCATCGAATGGATGCGCGCGCATGTGTCCTGCCGTGCCATCGCCATCGAAGCGAACGAGGGCCGGCAGCGTCTGATCGAACATAACCGCGATGCGCTCGGCGTCCCCGCGCTCCAGCTCGTCAAGGGCGAGGCGCCCGCCGCGCTCGCGGGCCTCCCCGCGCCCGACGTCGTGTTCATCGGCGGCGGCGTGACCGTGCCGGGCGTGCTCGATACGTGCTGGTCGCGGCTGCGTCAGGGCGGGCGGCTGATTGCGAACGCGGTCACGCTGCAAAGCGAAGCGGCGCTCGTCGACTGGCGCGCGCGGCATGGCGGTGAACTTGTGCGCATCGGCGTGGCGCATGCGGAGCCGCTTGGCGGCTTCGATACGTGGCGACAAGCGTTGCCCATCACGCTGCTCTGCGCGAGCAAGCCTTGACCGCATTCGACGCTCATCATGCGTGACGAGACATCGGAACAACCGGCGCCGCTCAGAAGCGGCTACACGACCGGAAGCTGCGCGACCGCGACGAGTCTCGCAGCCGCGCGTCTGTTGCTGACCGGGCAGATGAGCGATCGCGCGGAGATCGTGTTGCCGAAGGGCCAGCGCGTCACGATGAAGCTCGAATTCTGCCGCCTCGTCGACGGCATGCGCGATGCAGCGGAAGCGGGCGTCATCAAAGATGCAGGCGACGATCCGGACGTGACGCACGGCGCGCTCGTCTTTGCGCGCGTGCGTCTCTCGGCGGCTACGGGCGTGCGCTTCCACGCGGGACCGGGCGTGGGCACGGTGACGCGGGCGGGCCTGGCGCTCGCCATCGGCGAGCCGGCCATCAACCCCGTGCCGCGCAAGATGATGACCGAGCATCTCCTCGCGCTCGCGCCGCTCGCGGACTATGCGGGCGGCTTCGATGTGACGATAGGCGTCGAGCATGGCGAAGCGCTCGCGCAGAAGACGATGAACCCGCGGCTCGGCATCGTGGGCGGCTTATCGATACTCGGCACCACGGGCATCGTCCGGCCGTTTTCGTGTTCGGCGTATATCGCGTCGATTCATCAGGGCATCGACGTGGCCCGCGCGAACGGCGTGCGGCATATCGCGGCCTGCACCGGCAATCAGAGCGAAGACGCGATACGCGCGCGTTACGGCTTGCCGGATATCGCGTTGATCGAGATGGGCGACTTCGCGGGCGCGGTGCTCAAGCATCTGCGTCGCGCGCCCGTCGAGAAGCTCAGTCTGTGCGGCGGCTTCGGCAAACTCAGCAAACTCGCGGCGGGACACATGGACCTGCATAGCCGCAGTTCCAGCATCGACTTGCCGCTCTTGGCCTGCTGGGCTGCGGAGGCGGGCGCGAGCGCGGCGCTTCAGTCGGCCATCCGCGCGGCGAATACGAGTCAGGAAGCGCTGAAGCTGGCGCGCGCCGAAGGCATCGCGCTGGGCGACCTCGTCTGCGCACGCGCCCGCGACGTGGCGCTCGATACCGTGCCGAGCGGCGTGATCGTCGAGACGTTTGCAATCGACAGGCAAGGCGTGATCGTCGGGAGCGCCGCATGACGCGCGCGTTGCTGCTCGGCGGAACGGGCGACGCGCTCGCCATCGCGCGAAACTTGGGCGAGCCGCATGTCTACAGTCTCGCGGGACTCGCTCGCGTGCCGACGGATCTCGCCTGTGCCGTGCGCGTGGGCGGCTTCGGCGGCGTGGCGGGTCTCATTGATTATCTGCATGCTGAACGGATCACGCTCGTCATCGACGCGACGCATCCGTATGCCGCGCAAATGAGCCGCCATGCGCGCGAAGCCTGCACGCTGGCGAATGTGCCGCTCTGGGCCGTGCGCCGGGCCGCGTGGCAGCCGCAGCCCGGCGACGACTGGCGCGATGCGGCTGGCTGGCGCGGCATCGTCGAACGTATCGCGCCGTTTCGCCGGCCGCTGTTTACGCTCGGACGCGAGCCGCTCAAGCATCTCGACGAGATCCCCGCGTCGCAGCACTGGACCATTCGCTGTCTCGGTGCGCACGAAGGGACGGCGGGCGCCAGCATTCTCGATGCGCGCGGTCCGTTCGATATCGACGGCGAGCGCGCCTTGTTCGACGCGGCTCGGATCGATGTGGTCATCAGCAAGAACAGCGGCGGCAAGGCGACCGAGGCGAAGCTCGCGGTGGCGCGTGAACGGCACTTACCCGTGGTGATGCTCGCGCGGCCGCTGCTGCCCGAAGCAGACCGCGAATTCGACGACCCCGCGAGCGCGCTTCATGCGCTGCTCGCTCTCGACTCTCTCTGACATGACGGTCTATTTCATCGGCGCGGGCCCGGGCGATCCGGAACTCATCACCGTCAAAGGGCAAAGGCTGATTCGCGCGTGCCCAGTGATTCTGTATGCGGGATCGCTCGTGCCGGAAGGCGTGCTCGAAGGGCATCGGGCGCATCGCGTCGTGAATACGGCGGAACTCGATCTCGATGCCATCGTCGCATTGTTGCAGCAAGCGCATGCGAATGGCGAGGACGTCGCGCGCGTGCATTCGGGCGATCCGTCGCTGTACGGCGCGATTGGCGAGCAGATTCGTCGACTGGAAATGGTAGGGACTCCTTATGAAGTGGTGCCGGGCGTGACGGCAACGGCGGCATCGGCGGCGGCGCTGGGGCGCGAGCTAACGCTGCCCGGTATCTCGCAGACGGTGATCCTCACGCGCTATGCGGCGAAAACGTCGATGCCGCCCGGCGAATCGCTCGCGGACCTCGCGCGTCATCGCGCAACGCTCGCCATTCATCTCGGCGTGCGGCATATCGAGCGCATCGTCGCGGATCTGTTGCCGCATTACGGCGACGACTGTCCGGTTGCCGTGATCTTCCGCGCAAGCTGGCCGGACGAAGAACGCGTGCAGGGCACGCTCGTCGATATCGCGCAGAAAGTGCGCGCATCGGGCATGGAGCGCACGGCGCTGATTCTCGTGGGCCGCGTGCTCGACGCGCGCGATTTCGCCGATTCGACGCTCTACGCGAAGGACTGAGCGTCCATGCGCGATCTCGACGCCGTATTCGATGCGCTCGCGAAATCCGCGTTTCGCCGGCGATTCGCGCTCGGCGTGCGCGAAGGTCGCTATCTGCGCGAGCGCGGCATGGAAACGGTGGTCGCGCAAGCGCATGAATTGATCGCGAAACGGCTCGCGCCGCAGGCGCCGCTCAACGACGGCAAGCAGACGCCGTTTCGCGGGCATCCCGTGTTCATCGCGCAGCATGCGACGGCAACGTGCTGCCGGACCTGTCTCGCCAAATGGCACGGCATCGCGGCGGGAAAAGTGCTCGACGATGCGGAGCGCCGGCATGTGGTCGATGCCATCGAGCGATGGCTGCGCGCGCAGCCGATGCCGCCTGCCGCTGAGACAACCGAGGACAACCCGCAGCGCGAGTTGCCCTTCTGACGCTCAGTGCGGCTTCTGCTCGCGCGACACCGCAACGCGGCGCTTGCTGGTCGCGCGGCGCGCCAGCATGTTCAGTCCTTCGACGAGCGCGGAGAACGCCATCGCGGCGTAGATGTAGCCCTTCGGTACGTGGGTGCCAAAGCCTTCCGCGATCAGCGTCATGCCGATCACCAGCAAAAAGCCGAGCGCGAGCATCACGATGGTCGGATTGCGTTCGATGAAGCGCGAGAGCGGCCCTGCCGCAAACAGCATCACGGAAACCGCCGCGATGACCGCGACGAACATGATCGGAATGTGCTCCGTCATGCCGACCGCAGTCACGATGCTGTCGATGGAAAAGACGAGATCGAGCAGCAGAATCTGGCCGATGGCCGACAACGGCGTGAGCCGCGCGCCGGATGCGGGCCCGGCGTGGTCCTCGGCGTCGTGCGTGACGTGATGATGAATCTCGCTCGTGGCTTTCCACACGAGGAACACGCCGCCGGCAATCAGAATCAGATCGCGCCATGAGAAGCCGTGGCCGAACGCTTCGAAGATCGGCGCGGTGAGCCGCACGATCAGCGCGACGGTGCCGAGCAGGCCGAGCCGCATCACGAGCGCGAGCCCGATGCCGATGCGCTGCGTGCGCGCCCGGTGCTCGGCTGGCAGCTTGTTGGTGAGGATCGAAATGAAGATGAGGTTGTCGATGCCGAGCACGACTTCCATCACGACGAGCGTCGCGAGGGCCGCCCAGGCGGCGGGGTCGGTGAGAAGGGCGGCGATGTAGTCCATGCGATGCGTTATTCGTAGGAGGGAAGAGGCGTGATCTTAGCCGGTGCAGCCGTTATTATGAAAGCTATTTGAAACCTTCGTCGGCGCTTGGTTCCGCAGAACTTCGCTCCAACGGTAACTTTGCCGTCGAAATCCGACAAATAAGCGAACTAGGGCGGAAAAGTCCTCCTGTTCCGATGATGCGCCGCAACGAATGCGGGTAAACTCCAATGCTTCGATGCGGCCGCTGTCGAGCCGCTCTCCGTCCACCTACTGCACTCTGCAGCACACACGGTCACGCCGCATGTCCGGACAATCCAAACGCCTCGTCGAGCTCGACTTCTTCCGGGGGCTCGTACTCTTGATCATTGTCGTCGATCATATCGGCGGCAGCGTGCTGTCGCACTTCACGTTGCACGCGTTTGCGCTGAACGACGCCGCCGAGGTCTTCGTGTTTCTCGGCGGCTTCGCCACTGCGACCGCTTACGCGTCTCTCGCTCAGCGCGGGTCGGAGCGCGCTGCGGGGCTGCGTTTCGTGCGGCGGGCGTTCGAGATCTACCGCGCGTTTCTGATCACGGCCGCGCTGATGCTCGTCGCCACCTTCCTGCTGCGACCGTTCTATGGTCACGCGCCGAATCTCGTCCTGCACGACCTCGACACGCTGACGGCGGCACCGGTGACGTCGATTGCGCAGATTCTGACGTTCGAGCGCCAGCCGTATCTGGCCGCCGTCCTGCCGATGTACGCGTTGTTCGCGCTGGCGGTGCCGCTCGTGTTGCCGCTCGCGCGCACGAAGCCGTGGGTGCTGCTCGGCCTGAGTCTCGCGCTGTGGTCGTTCGCGCCCGGCATCGGCGAATATATGCCGTCCGTCGACGATAACCTCTGGGACTTCAATCCCGCCGCCTGGCAACTGATGTTCACGCTCGGCGTGCTCGCGCGCTGCCAGCCGGTCTATCAGCGCGTGGCGTCGCATCGCTTCGGCTGGACCATCAGCGCCGCCGCGCTCGCGGTGATCGTCGGCATGGCGTATTACAAGCTGCTCGTGCTGCCTCCTGTGCTCGACAGCGCGTTCAAGCGCGACCTGGCGGGCGCGCGCGTCGTCAATTTTCTCGCGATCGCGTGGATCGCCACGAACCTTGCGAGGTACGGCGTGGTGAAGGCCGTCGCCAGCCGTTTGCCGTGGATAGGGGCGGTAGGGCGCGACGGCATGGTGTCCTTCGTCGCGGGCGCGGTGATTTCGCTCGTGGTCGATTCGATTCTTTTCACCTTCACGGACGGGCTCGTGAACGTGCCGGCCGGTTTGGTCGGCGACGCGGTTGCCATCATGGCGCTGCTTTCCGTGCCGCGCTTGCGCCAGCCGGTGGCGAACTGGCTCGGCATGCGGACGCGCGTTCGTGCGGCGAGCGCGGCTGCGGTTGCCGCAGCGGAGAATCCGGTGCGCGGCGTGCGCTGAGTTTGACAAGAAGGCACCGCCGTTTGACGGTGCCTTTTTTGGACGCTGTTTTGCAACTAACGGTCTTACGCATCGACGCCCGTTAATCGGCGGGGCATGAGGCTTGCAAGGAGCCTGCTGTTCACAACAAAAAAGGCTCGTCCATGCTCAAGCTCGCTATTCTCTTCGCGGTCATCTCGGTCATCGCCGGCTTCTTCGGTTTCGGACGCGTTTCCTCAGGCGCGGCCGGTATCGCCAAGATCTGTTTCTTCATCTTCCTCGTGCTGTTCGTGATTTTCCTGGTCGTCGCGATTTCGGCGGGGTCGCTGGTGCTTTGACGGGGCGCGTTTGTACGCGAGCGCGACAAACCGCGCTCAGCGTTCGCCCTCAATCCGCCCTACGTCCGCAGGCAACGGCAGCGCACCGCTGCGGTCTTTCAATCCGACGCCCGTCAGCCCGAGCCGCCGCGCTTCGTTCAGCAGCCAGTGCAGCTTGAACGCGGCGGCATCGTAGCCGAGTCCTTCGGGGCGCACGTTCGAAATGCAGTTGCGCTCGGCGTCCATACGCCCGGCGCGTGGCTCATAGGTGACGTAAAGCCCCAGGCTGTCGGGTGAACTGAGGCCCGGCCGCTCGCCGATCATCACCACGCCGATCCGCGCCCGTAAAAGCTCACCGATGCTGTCGCCCAGCGCGACACGCGCCTGCGTCGCGATGACCACGGGGCCGATGTTCCAGCCGTCGAGCATGGCGCGCAGCCTGAACAACAGCGGCGCGACGTGGCGCTGGGCAGCGAACGCGGACAGGCCATCGGCGGCGACGAACACGATATCGGGCGCATCGCCGTGCTCGGCTTCGTATGCGGAGAGGCGCGCGGCGCTGGCGTCGTCGAGCATGCGGCCCATGTCAGGCCGACGCAGATAGTGATCGCGATCCGGCGCGGCGCTCGCCACTTCGAGCGTCGCAAAGCCGGCTGCCCGCAGCGCTTCGCCGAGCGATGCGGTGTCGAGCGGCTGATGCACCGCGTCGCGCGCCTGCGCGTGCGCCAGTTGAAAGGCGAGAAGCGGCGCTGTCGGCAGACTGTCGCCCGCGCGCCCGAGCGCGATCCGCGCGTTCGTGAACTGCCTGAGCGCGTCCCACGGGTCGGCGTCGACCGGGCTTGGCGTGGCGTCGTCGGTCATGAGTCGATCCAGTCGAGGAGCGGTTGTCGCACTGCGCCCGACGAATGCGGAAGCAGCGCGCCGTGCGCATCCGTGACCCGCATGCGCGCGAGCCACGCCTCGAATTCAGGCGCGCGCTTCAGGTTCAGCACGCGGCGCACGTAGAGCGCGTCGTGGAAAGAGGTGCTCTGATAGTTGAGCATCACGTCGTCCGCGCCGGGCACGCCCATGATGAAATTGACGTTCGCGACGCCGAGCAGCGTCAGAAGCGTGTCCATATCGTCCTGATCGGCCTGCGCATGATTGGTGTAGCAGATGTCGCAGCCCATCGGCACGCCGAGCAGCTTGCCGCAGAAGTGGTCTTCGAGGCCCGCGCGGATGATCTGCCGCCCGTCGTACAGATACTCCGGGCCGATGAATCCGACCACCGTATTCGTCAGGAGCGGCCGGAAGTGTCGCGCGACCGCATAGGCGCGCGCCTCGCAGGTCTGCTGGTCGACGCCATGATGCGCGTTTGCGGAGAGCGCGCTGCCCTGACCGGTTTCGAAGTACATGACGTTGTCGCCCACGGTCCCGCGCGCGAGCGATTGCGCCGCGTCGTGCGCTTCCTGCAACAGCGCGAGCGACACGCCGAAGCTCGCGTTGGCGCGCTCCGTGCCCGCGATCGACTGGAACACGAGATCGACGGGCGCGCCGTGCTCGATCGCCGCGAGCGTGTTGGTCACATGCGTGAGGACGCACGACTGCATCGGCACGTCGTAACGCTGGCGGAAGTCGTCCATCATCGTGAGCAGCGCGGCAATGTCCGCGGGCGAATCGGAGGCCGGATTCACGCCGATCACGGCATCGCCGCAGCCGTAAAAGAGGCCGTCGAGCATGGAGGCCGCGATGCCCTTCGGATCGTCCGTCGGGTGATTCGGCTGCAGGCGCACCGACAGCCGGCCCGGCAAGCCGATGGTCGTCCGAAAGCGCGTGACGACCGGGCGCTTTCTGGCGGCGAGAATCAGATCCTGATTGCGCATGAGCTTGGAGACGGCGGCGGCCATTTCGGGCGTCAGGCCCATTTGAACGGCTTCGAGCGCGGCGGTGTCGGTCGCATCCGACAGCAGCCATTCGCGGAATTCGCCGACCGTCAGATGCGCGATGCGCGCGAACGCGGCGGCGTCGTGCGTATCGACGATCAGCCGCGTGACCTCGTCCGTTTCATAGGGAATGAGGGGCTCATCGAGAAATGCGCGCAACGGCAGGTCGGCGAGCGCCATCTTCGCGGCGACGCGCTCTTCCTCCGTGGCCGCCGCGACGCCCGCGAGTTCATCGCCCGACCGCTGCGGGCTCGCGCGGGCGAGCAGCGTCTTGAGGTCGTCGAAACGGTAGCGCCGCACGCCGATAGTTGCCTGATAGCCCATCGATTCTCCTGCCCGCATGACCGGATTCGCGATGCCCTTACTGTAACCGCATCGCGGCGCGCGCAAAAATCCGCCGCAAAACCGAATTCGCTGCCCGTGCGATAATTTCGGGCTTCGCCGCCGCCGAATTGCGCTCAAATTCCGTGAAAAACCTGCTCGTTTCAATCGACCGTCTTCAGGATTTCGATGAAATCGTCGATGTCCGCACGCCGCTCGAATTCGCCGAGGATCACATTCCGGGCGCGATCAACGCGCCGGTGCTCGAAAACGAGGAGCGCGTGATCGTCGGCACCATGTACAAGCAGGTGTCGCCGTTCGAGGCCACGCGCGTCGGCGCGGCGATGGTCGCGCGCAACATCGCGCGTCATCTGGACACGATCTTCGCGGACCGCCCGCGCAACTGGCGGCCGCTCATCTATTGCTGGCGCGGCGGCAAGCGCTCCGGCTCCATGACGACGTGGCTGAACATGATCGGCTGGCAGGCGCGGCAACTCGATGGCGGCTACAAAAGCTACCGGCGCGACGTGCTCGACAGGCTAACGGCGTTGCCGGCGCAATCTCGCTTTATCGTGCTGATCGGCCACACGGGCAGCGGCAAGACCCGGCTCTTGCACGCGCTCGCGCAAGCGGGCGCTCAGGTGCTCGACCTCGAAGGGCTGGCGGCGCATCGCGGCTCGCTGCTCGGCGCGCTGCCGGGGCACGCGCAGCCGACGCAGAAAGCATTCGATTCCGCGCTCGTCCATACGCTGCGCGGCTTCGATCCGGCCAAGCCCGTTTTCATCGAGGCGGAAGGCCGGCGCATTGGTTCCATCTCGACGCCCGACTCGCTGCTCGACAGCCTGCACGCCGCCGCCTGCGTGGAAGTGGAAGCGCGCCGCGAGGACCGCATCGCATTTTTGTTGCAGGACTACGCGCATCTTTTCGACGAACCCGCGTTCTTCAAGGCGCAGTTGTCGAAGCTCGTCGCGCTGCATAGTCGTGAGCGCGTGGAACATTGGCATCGGCTTATCGACGAAGGCGAGCGCGCCGCGCTGTTCGCCGAGCTGATCGACCGCCATTACGATCCGGCGTACGGCCGCAGCAGCCGCGCGCTCTACACGCAGTTGCCGCACGCGGCGCATATGCTGTTTCGTCCGAACGATGCCGACAGCGTCGATCAGGCGAAGGCGCTGCTTGCGCAGCTGTCCGAGACGACGCCTGCGCTCGGCTGAATTTTCTTTTTTCGATTCGACCAAGAATATGACCACGCTTCGACAACCCCGCGTCGCGCTCGGCTGGCTGGTGTTCCTGCTGATCGCCGTCGCGGGCCTTTTCTATGTCAAATGGTTCCCGTACTACAACCGCGCGTTTGTCGCGGCGAGCCAGCATTCCATCGGCAAGTCGATTTTGATGGGCGCGTCCGCGAGCGCGCCGGAGCCGTCGTGGCAGGCCGCGCTCGATTACGCGATGGCCTACGGCAAGGCCATCTGGCAGGCGATGGTGCTCGGCCTGTTGCTGGGCTCGGCGGTGCAGGCGCTGATCCCGCCGCAATGGGTCGCGCGCGCGCTCGGCCAGCATAGCTTCGGCAGCGTGATCAACGGCGGACTGATGTCCTTGCCCGGCATGATGTGCACGTGCTGCGCGGCGCCGGTCGTCGCGGGCCTGCGCGCGCGTCAGGCGGCGCCGGGCGCGGCGATCGCGTTCTGGCTCGGCAACACGGTGCTCAATCCGGCGGCGCTGGTATTCATGGGCTTCGTGCTCGGCTGGCAGTGGACCGGCCTGCGGCTGGTGCTCGGCGTGTTGATGGTGTTCGGCCTCGGCTACGCGGTGAACCGCATGGTGACGCCCGCGCAGGCGACGGCATCGCGCGAGGCGCTCGCGAAGCTGATCGAAGAAGACGAGCCGGGCACTGCGTTCTCGCGCTGGATCAAGATTCTCGGGCGCATGACGCTGCGGCTCGTGCCCGAGTACATCGTGCTGGTGCTGCTGCTTGGCGCGGCGCGGGCGTGGCTCTTTCCGCATATCGGGCCGGATATCGGTAACGGCGCGCTGTGGATCGTCGCGTTCGCGGTGGCCGGCACGCTGTTCGTCATTCCGACGGCGGGCGAAGTGCCCATTATCCAGGCGATGCTGTCGCTCGGCATGGCGGCCGGCCCGGCGGGCGCGCTGCTGATGACGCTGCCGCCCGTGAGCGTGCCGTCGATGGCGATGCTCGCCCGCTCGTTTCCGCCGCGCGTGCTTGCGTTCGTCGCGGGGGCGGTGGTGGGGTTCGGCGTCGTCGCAGGCACGATTGCGGCGGCGTTCTTCTGACGTCCGCCGCAACGGACTCGCGGTTCAATGAATCGCCGTCCCGAGCCGAATCAACAGCTTGAACGGCAGCGCGAGCAGCATCGCGCCGCCGACGCCCGCCATCCACAGCGCGACGAACCAGAACAGCTTCGTCGCGCGCGTCATTGCAGTCTCGCCGCCGCGCTCAGTGGTAGTGATGTTCGCCATGACGCACCTTTCCTCTGAATACCCAATAGCCCAGCGTCGTGTACGCGATGATGACCGGCAGAATCACCGCCGCGCCGACAATCGTGAATAGCTGGCTCGACCGCGGCGACGCCGCATCCCAGATCGACACGCCGGGGAAAATGTCGTTCGGCGAGATGCTCGCGACCAGTCCCGCGTAGCCCAGCACCACGAAGCCGAGCGCGACGGCGAACGGCCGCTTTTCGTGGCGCGACAAGATGGACCGCCGCATCGCCCAGGCGCACGCAAGGACGAGTATCGGCACCGGCAGCATGCGATAGAAAAGCGGCGAATCGAACCAGCGCGACGCGATGCTCGCATCGAGCAACGGCGTCCACACGCTGACGACGGCGATCGTCGCGAGTTGCAGCAGCGTCAACGGCCACACGACGCGGTACATGCGCCGCTGCAAGTCGCCTTCGGTCTTCGCGATCAGCCAGCACGCGCCCAGCAACGCATATGTGACGACGAGCGCGCCACCCGTGAACATGGAAAACGGCGTGAACCAGCCGAAGGCATCGCCGGAAAAGCGGCCGTCCGCGACCGGAATGCCGTCGAGGAACGCGCCCAGCGCCACACCCTGAAAGAACGTCGCGCCCGCCGAGCCGCCGATGAACGCGAGATCCCACATTGGCTTGGTGCGCGACGCCTTCGCGCGAATCTCGAACGACACGCCCCGGAAAATCAGGCAAACGAGCATGAGCACGAGCGGCAGATAAAGCGCCGAGAGCACGGTCGAATAGACCATCGGGAACGCGGCGAACAGGCCCGCGCCGCCGAGCACGAGCCATGTCTCGTTGCCGTCCCAGACGGGCGCGACGGTGTTCATCATCACGTCGCGGTCGTGCGGGTCCGGAAAGAACGGAAAGAGAATGCCGATGCCGAGGTCGAAGCCGTCGAGCACCACGTACATGAGAAGACCGAGCGCGATGATCGCGGCCCAGGCGAGTGTGAGGTCCATGGTCATGCTCCTTCGATGGACTGATTGGGCAACGAAAGGGGGCGGCGGGCGGTTCCCGCCGAGGAAGCCGGCGCGTGCGGCGTCTCGCCCGGCAGTGCGGGGCCGTGCCGCAGCAGCTTCAGCAGGTAGTAGATGCCCGTGCCGAAGACGATCGTGTACACGACCACGAACGCGAGCAGCGACACGCCCACCTGCTGCGCCGTCACGGGCGAGACGGCATCGGCCGTGCGCATCACGCCGTACACCACCCAGGGCTGGCGACCGGCTTCGGTCGTGACCCAGCCCGCGAGCAGCGTGATGAAGCCGGTCGGCCCCATGACGAGCGCGAAGCGATGAAACCAGCGCGCGTCGAACAGCTTGCGCTTGCGATGCAGCAGCCACCCGGCAACCGACATCACGATCATCAGCACGCCGAGGCCCGCCATCACGCGAAAACTCCAGAACACGATGGTCGAGTTGGGGCGTTCATCCTTCGGAAAAGACTTCAGGCCGCGAATTTCGCCGTTCCAGCTATGCGTGAGGATCAGGCTGCCGAGATGCGGAATCTGAACCGCGTACTTCGTCGTTTCTGCCTGCATGTCCGGAATGCCGAACACGTTCAGCGCCGTGCCGCCTTTCTCCGTGTCCCAGATGCCTTCTATCGCCGCGATCTTGGCCGGCTGATATTCGCGCGTGTTCAGGCCGTGCGCGTCGCCGACGAGCGCCTGAATCGGCGTCAGCGCGAGCAGCAGCCACAGCGCCATCGAGAAGGTCTTCTTGATCGCGGGATCGCGCCGGCCTTTCAGCAGATGCCATGCGCCCGTTGCCGCGACGACGAGCGCCGCCACGATGAACGCGGCAATCGCCATGTGCGCGAGCCGATACGGAAACGAAGGGTTGAAGATGATCGCGAACCAGTCGACCGGCACCACGTGATCGCCCTCGATGCGAAAGCCTTGCGGCGTCTGCATCCAGCTATTGGAGGCGAGAATCCAGAACGTGGAGATGAGCGTGCCGATGGCGACCATCAGCGTCGCGCCGAAGTGCGCCTTCGGGCCGACCTTGTTCCATCCGAACAGCATGATGCCGAGGAAGCCTGCTTCGAGGAAGAACGCGGTCATCACTTCGTAGGTCAGCAGCGGGCCGGTGATGGGACCCGCGAAGCTGGAGAAGCCGCCCCAGTTGGTGCCGAATTCGTACGCCATGACGACGCCCGACACCACGCCCATGCCGAAGGCGACCGCGAAGACCTTCGACCAGAAAAGGCACAGTTCCTTGTAGACCGGTTTGCCGGTTTTGAGCCATGCGCCTTCGAGCACGGCGATGAAGCTCGCGAGCCCGATGGACAGCGCCGGAAAGATGATGTGAAACGATACGGTGAACGCGAACTGTATCCGCGCCAGATCGAGTGCTTCAGGAGTCGATTGCATGATGACGTCTGCTACGTAGCGTGTCTTGGCCAGGTCGGCCGTGTTTCGGTTTGCGTTGGTAACGGGCAGAGCGTAGCGCTGAATCGCGCGAGGTGTTGCGCTGCGTCAGCAAAGCCGGCTTGCGCGGAAATGCCGCAGTTTCGACGTAGTAACGCGTCTATTTGCTTGATATTGCGAGGTTTTCGAGATAGCGGGCGCGACCGGCATGGAGGACGCAAGCAGGCATCGTCGCGACAATCGACCGCACTGCATCAAGCGCTTCCCGCGACATTCGGCAACGCGTTGCCTTCGGAAATAGGCGGACGAACGTTGACTTACCGGCCGTGTAGAGAAGGGCGCCGGCGCGGGTACGATAATCGCTTTATGAGCAGCGCGCGACGCGCCAACTAAACGGAGAAAGCAACATGCGCCTCGATGATGAAGCGGAAAGTCAGAACGTCGAAGACCGGCGCGGATCGGGCGGGTTCAGCATTGGCGGCGGCTCGATCGGGATTGGGACGATCATCGTCGCGCTGGCGGCGTCGTACTTTTTCGGCATCAATCCGATGACGATCATCAACGGCGCGCAGGTCCTGCACGGCAATGCGCCGCAACGCCAGGCCGCGCCGAGCGACGCGCCGCCGGCGAACGATCCAGGCGCGGTCTTCGTGCGCCGCGTCCTTGGCAATACGGAACGCACGTGGGAGCACATCTTCCGCACGCAGTTCAATCAGGACTATCCGGCGCCAAAGCTCGTGCTGTTCTCGGGCGGCACGCAGACGGCCTGCGGCATGGGCCAGGCGGCAATGGGGCCGTTCTATTGTCCGGCCGACCGCAAGGTTTATATCGATTTGTCGTTCTACCGCGAGTTGCGTGACCGTTTCGGCGCGGGCGGCGACTTCGCTCAGGCTTATGTCATCGCGCATGAGGTGGGGCATCACGTTCAGAACGTGCTCGGCATCTCAGACAAAGTTGACCAGGCGCGGGCGCGGATGTCGCGTGAGCAGGCGAATGCGTTGTCCGTGCGCGTCGAATTGCAGGCGGATTGCTTCGCCGGCGTCTGGGCGGCTGTGGCGCAACGGGACAATGCGAAGCTCATCGAACCGGGCGACTTCGAGCAGGGCCTGAACGCGGCCGGCGCGATCGGGGACGATCGCTTGCAGCAGGAGACGCAAGGGCGCGTGGTGCCGGAAGCGTTCACGCACGGAACGAGCGCGCAGCGGCAGCGTTGGCTGCGGCGAGGGTTGTCGACGGGCGATGTTAGGCAGTGCGATACGTTTTCGGCGCAGGGGTTGTAGCGGGGTGAGTGAAATTCTGCCTGAAACGGCACAGAACGCCTTGCGAATTGATTCTCCTCCTGCGGACCCCAACAAATTTCCGGGCGAGCGAATGCGCGTCGCCACACCGTGCGCGTCGCTCATCGATGCTACCTTGGCACGTCAACACGAAATGGGGATGAGATGAAGCGCAAGTCATCGGGCGTGGCCGTAGTCGCGGTGCTCGTGGGCGTGGCCGTCGCGGTGACGCTCTATATCGCGAGCTTCGGCAGGTCGTCGCATCACGCCAGCATCGACACGCCCGCGACGCACGACGCCATCGCAACCCAAGACATGCACGCGAGCGACGCCGCCTTCACCGCAGCGCCGATGCAGCCCGTCTCCGCTCCCAGCGACGCAACCGCAGCGCGTTAGGCTCGAACATCGTCGCGTCGACCCTTTGTCCTGGACGCGACAAATCACGGGAATGCGCCTTGCTCACCGGCTTGAAACTTCAAGCCGGAGCATATCCTTGGGCCATCCATCGCAGCAGATTCCGCCCGCCGTCCTGCCTGTCGATGCGCGCGGCATCATCGGCAACATGAAGACGGCGGCGCTGGTTTCGGTGCGCGGCACGATCGACTTCATGTGCTTTCCGCGCGTCGATTCGCCCACGCTGTTCGCGGCGCTGCTCGACGACGAGCATGGTGGCTCTTTCGCGATTTCCCCGCGCGATCCGGATGCCAACGTCAAGCAGATGTATCTGCCCGAGACGAACGTGCTGCTCACGCGCTTTATGACGGGCGAGGGCGTCTGCGAGTTGCTGGACCTGATGCCCGTGCCGTCGTCCGAAGCGCGCGTGGATGCGGTGCCGAATTGCGTGATGCGCATCGTGCGCATCGTGTACGGCCGCATGACATTGGATGTCCGGTGCGATCCGCGCTTCGACTACGCGCGCGTCGCGCACACGGCACATGCGGTAGAGAAGGGCGTGCAATTCACGAGAGCCGACAACGGCACGCCGCTTGTACTGCGCGCGAGCGTGCCGCTTTCCATCGAGCATGATGCCGTGCGCGCGACGCTCGACATGAAAGAGGGCGACTCGGCCTGCTTCGCGCTTGGCGCGGTCGACGACATGCCGAAGCTCGACACCAAAGAGAAGTTCGACGGCATGTTGCAGGAGACGATCGCTTTCTGGAAAGAGTGGTCGTCGCGCTCGACGTATCGCGGACGATACCGCGAAGTCGTGCTTCGTTCCGCGCTGACGCTCAAGCTGCTGAGTTCGGACGAACATGGCGCGATTGTGGCGGCGCCGACGTTCGGTTTGCCCGAAGCGCAGGACGGCTCGCGCCGGTGGGACTATCGCTACACGTGGATTCGCGACGCCGCGTTCTCCGTTTATGCGCTTTTGCGTCTCGGCTATACGGGCGAGGCCGAGCGCTTCATGCGCTGGATTGCCGAGCGCAATCGCGATTGCAGTTCGGACGGATCGCTTGCCGTGATGTATGCAGTGGACGGCGAGCCCGCGCCCGAAGAAACGCAACTCTCGGCGCTCGGCGAATCGGCGCCGGGCACGCTCGTCGTGGGCAACGGCGCGCGTGGACAAACCCAGCTCGATGTCTATGGCGCGCTGCTCGATTCCGTTTATCTCTACAACAAGTATGGCGCGGCGATCTCGTATCAAGGCTGGCGGCATGTGACGCGCACCGTCGACTATGTCGTCGAGCACTGGCGCGAGGCCGACCACGGCATATGGGAGTTTCGCAACGGCAAGCGGCCGCTGCTGCATTCGCGGCTGATGTGCTGGGTGACGGTGGATCGCGCGCTGCGTCTTGCGCAGAAGCGCTCGCTTCCCGCGCCGCTCGCGACATGGTTTCAGACGCGCGACGACATTCATCGCGACATACACGAGCAGTTCTTCAACGAAGAGCTGCAGTCGTTCGTGCAGACGCCGGGTTCATCGACGCTCGATGCATCCGCGTTGATGATGCCGCTCGTGCGTTTCATCGGCCCGAAAGATCCGCGCTGGACCGGCACGCTGGATGCGATCGGCCGCGATCTGCGCGTCGATCCGCTGGTGTTCCGATACACGCGCGGCACGACGCTCGACGGTCTTCCCGGCATGGAAGGCGGCTTCAGCGCGTGCTCGTTCTGGTATGCGGAGGCGCTCGCGCGCTCGGGCCGCGTGGACGAGGGGCGGCTCGTGTTCGAGAAGATGCTCGCCTATGCGAACCATCTCGGGCTGTTCTCGGAAGAAGTGGCGACCAACGGCGCGGCCCTCGGCAATTTTCCGCAGGCGCTGACGCATCTGGCGCTGATCAGCGCGGCGTATCAGCTGGATCGGGATCTGGATCGTACGCATGTGCCGTGGACTTGAGGGCGGGATGTGAGCGCTTTGGCGCTGGGCGTCAGTTGACATAACACAAATTAGCGATGTTTCAGTAAGCGCCCAAAACAGACTTCGCCGCGCCCGTGAAGCATTCTGCCGAAAGCGGCCGGCTCATTCCCCCTGGCGGCATCGGCTCCGACGCGCCGAACGAACTCTCTTGCGCCGGCGACGCGCCCGGGCCCGCCGGATTCACATCCGGCGGCGCGCCGAGCGTCCGGTTCGGCTCGCGCTCGGGCGGCGCGATCGGCTCATTCGACGGATCCGCAGCGGGCGACGTGTTCGCCCAGTTCGTACAGGACCGAAGCCAACCCGCCAGCCAACGAACGCCTAAACGACTTTGCCCGGATTCAACAGCCTGAGTGGATCGAGCGCGCTCTTGATCGCACGCATCGCGTCGATGTCCGTCTCTCGACGGCTTTGCGAAAGGAACGCTCGCTTCTTGACGCCGATGCCGTGCTCGGCCGATATCGACCCGTTCAACTCGCGCGTGACGTCGTAAATGACGCGGTCGATATCGTCATGGTCGTGCTTGCCCATGCCCGGCACGTCCACGACGATATGGATGTTCCCGTCGCCCAGATGCCCGTAAATCATGACGAGCGACTGCGGCCAGTGTTCGCGCAGACGCGCCTCGCAGCGCGCGGCAGCCTCGCCGACCTGCGCGATGGAAAAGCTCACGTCGTAGGCGGCGTGGTTCGGTATGAACCGCTGATACTCGCCGGGCGCATCGCGGATCGCCCAGAACGCGAGCGCATGCGCTTCCGACGACGCAATCGCCGCGTCCGTCACGATGCCTTCTTCCAGCATCGCGCCCAGAAACTCCTCGAACGCTTCGCCGTGGCGCGCCGGATCGGTCCCGACGCTTTCGAGCAAGACGTAGAACGGATGCGCTGAACCGAGCGGCGCGCGCAGCTGCGGCAAGTTGGCGAGCACCGCATCGTGATAGCCGGCCCACATGACCTCGAATGCGGACACGCCCGACGCCAGCCTCGCCTGCGAACGCGCGAGCAGCGTGGTCACCGCGTTGAAGTCGGGCAAGCCGCACCATGCGGTCGCCGTCGCAGTCGGCTTCGGACGCAGACGCAGCACGACGCGCGTGATGACGGCAAGCGTGCCTTCGCTTCCGATCAGAAGATGCCGCAAGTCGTAGCCGCTGTTGTTCTTGATCATCTTGTTGAGATCGCCGACGATGGCACCGCTTGCCAGCACCGCTTCCAGCCCGAGCACCTGATCGCGCATCATGCCGTACTTGATGACGCGATTGCCGCCCGCGTTCGTCGCGAGATTGCCGCCGATCGAACAACTGCCGCGTGCGCCCAAATCGAGCGGAAAGTAGAAGCCCGCCGCGCTCGCCGCTTCCTGCACGGTCTGCAACGCGGTCCCGGCTTCGACCGTCATCGTGCCGGACACTTCGTCGATCTCGACGATGCGATTCATGCGATCCAGACTCAGCGCCACTTCGCCGCCGCGCGCATTCGCGCCGCCGACGAGTCCCGTCAATCCGCCTTGCGTGACCACGGGCTGCCGAAAGCGCGAGCAAATGGAAAGCGCTTGTGCCACTTCTTCCGTCGTGCGCGGACGAATGAGCGCAAGCGGAATCTCGCCGGGCAGTCCGCTCCAGTCCACGACGCGCCGGTCGCCGAATTCTTCTGGAAGCGCGACCACTTCCGCGCCGAGAGTCTCGCGCAAAGCGCGTATTGCTTCTGTTGCCGTCATGTGCTGCGTGTCTCCGTGTGCGTTGCGGCGTCGCTTGATCGAATGCGCGCCTTCGTCACCATATACCGCACCGGGCCGCGACGGCAAGCGCGCGAGCGTATGCGCCTTGCACTGCGTCATCGCGCAGCCGCGCCCTGCCCGTTTCTCGCGGTCAATTGTTCGTACACGTCGTGCGACACGGCGAGCAATTGCGGACGCGGGATCGCACCCGACACCGCATAGCCGAAATCGCCATCGACCCAATAGAACACGTTGACAGAGCCATCCTGATAGAGCTTGAACGCAGTGACGTCCGTGCTCACCTTGCGATGCGACACGTTGAGCGTGATGCGCTCGCCCTTGGCGTCGTGATACATGAATTGCGCAATCGGGCCTTCGTCGCCGGGCAATAACCGTCCGCCCATCAGATTGAACCCCACGCGCGTGAGCACGGGCGCATGCACGTCGGTGCCGAGCCGGTTCGACAGCCACTTGACGAGCTCTTCTTCCTGGTCCGCGCCGACCTCGACGGGGCGCGTCACCATCGGCGCATACGTGACATACGCGATTGCGGATTGCCGCGCGAACGACTCGTCCTTCGTCAGGCTCGCATGACGAAGCGACGCGTTGTCGTCGCCGGACGCGAGCATGTCGCGCGCAGGCGGACTCATCATGCCGGCCACGCCAATGCCTATGCCGAGCACGAGCGCCGCCGCCATGCCCGCATACTTCGGCCAGTTCGCCGCGGGACCTCGGCCGGCGTTCGCCTTTGCGGTGCGCGTGGTGCTGGCATCGGCCGCATCCAGCACGCGCGTCAAACGCTCTGACAACGGTTCTTGCAATACGCGATCGAAGCGATCGTGAAGCATGCCGCTCAGCGCGAAGTAATCGCTGACGCGGCTTGCGAGCGCAGGATCGGTCTCCAGCAGCCGATCGATCTCTTCGCGCCGGTGCTCGGCGAGCACGCCATCGACATAGCCCTGGATTTCCTCTTCGCTGATGGAAGTCGTTTGTTTGTTCATCGCACCACCTTCAGTTGCACGCCTTCCTGCTTGCCCGCCATAAGCGCGCGTAACCTTTCCCGTCCACGCGATAGCCGCGACATGACCGTGCCGACCGGAATCTCGAGCGCGAGGGCCACTTCCGCATACGACATCTCTTCGAGGCCGACCAGCAGCACCACCTGACGCTGTTCGACCGGCAGCCGTTGCAACGCGTAATCGAGGTCTCGCATTTCGAGCGATTGCGTGTCCCGGCTTGCCACCGCGAACTGGCTTTCGTCGAGAGGATCGTCGTCGACCGAAACATGCACCGCGCGTGCATCCGCGCGTCTCGTCTGATTTGCGAAGACGTTATGCATGATCGTAAAGAGCCACGCGCGCAGATCGGTGCCCGACTGAAACTTGTCCGTGTGCCTGAGCGCGCGTTCCAGCGTGTCCTGCACGAGATCGTCGGCGAGTTCCTGATTGCGGATCAACGCGCGAGCATAACGACGCAAGCGCGGCAGATGATCCATGAGTTGTTCGCGCACGCTCATCGGCGCACCTCGCGGGGCAATCTTGCGTTCATCGTTCATTCCATTGCATGTTCTGACGAGCCATCGACACTTCGGCGGCACGCATGAGCCCCGGCGTGCCGGCGCGAGCTCCGACCACCGTGCGAACGCCCGATGTCGATATCCATTCGATAAGACGCGCTGTTCCGATTCTATGCGCGTGCCACGTCGCGCGCATGAACGACGGCGGCGCACACGTCGAGAGCAGCACGAGCGGCTGATTTCTCTCGTTGCGATACGCGAACACCTTCACGGTCGAAAATGCCCCGAGCGTGACGTTCGTCGCATCGACGGCATGAAAGCCCGCCGATGAAAGATCGGGCGCGTCCGCGATGCTCGCCGCGCGCGCTGGCGCCGCCGACTGAATCGCCAAAGCGGACACGGCTGCGCGTTCCAATGCTGCGTCCGGTAGGCGCACGGTGGCCCAGATCGCGGCGATCACGAGCGAAAGGCAACCGGCAATGGCTGCCCACAGTCGCAACCGCGCGCCCGGCCGCCGATGACTCGTTTGCCGGGCGCTGTGTTCGTCGCTGAACATCTCGCGCAAGTGCGCATTGAGCCGATCATAGAACGCCACTCTGCGCGCTTCCTCGGGCCGGCGAGCGAGGTAGGCATGCAGCGACGCGGCCCGTTCCGACGCGAGCAGGCCGTCGGCGAAGGCCTGTACGTCGGCTTCGGAAAGGGGGGTGTCGGAGTGCGGGTCCACGTTCGTTGCGCTGAGTCGTCTTCAGATGGCTAACAACGTTGCGAGGCGTTTATTCCCGCAAGCGTCGAATTTTTTGTGGCGATCACGAGCCCGCATAGATGTGGCAGAAGCTGTAAGGGCCCACGCAATCGGACGGGCTCATCGACGCACTTCCCGCGCCCGACGCGGTCTTCATGCCGCCGTAAGCGCCGCTCTCCGGCGTTTTCGTGCGCGCTGTCTGGTTCTGATAGATAGGGCTGATGTCCGGATACGAGGCATCGGTCACGAGACGCGAGCCGTTCTGCTCGGCCTGCACGAGTTGCGCGCGCACTTCGTCGCGCGTCAGACCTTGCGCGAATGCGGCCGTCGAGACGACGAGTGCGGCGGAAACGGCGAATACTTTGGCGATGTTCATGTTCGACTCCTTGAGAAAGAATTCATTGGGCTTGCATGAAGGCAAACCGTCCGCGGAGCCGGTCTATTCCAAAGAATTCAATCGACACGTTGCTGGAATAACGAGGCAAGCATTTGTGTTCGCGTCACTGATCCATCGAACAGCGAGCGAAACACCATGAAACAGGCACCTTTCTCACTGATGAGACTCTTGCGGAGTCCAAGGCGACATGTACGCGACCTCGCGAAACTGGTGGTCATCGGCGGCAGCGTGCTCGCCATCGGCACTGCGTTCGCCTACGTGGCGGGCATCGGCGACACGCACAGGCTGACTTCGACCAAGATCGTCGACACACTCGAAAGCGTGAGCGGCGTGCATGCGGGATACCGGCGCAATCATGCGAAAGGCGTATGCGTCGAAGGCTGGTTCGACGGCAATGGCAACGCGTCATCGCTTTCCCGTGCCGAAGTGTTCAGGCGGGAGCGCACGCCGGTGACAAGCCGGTTCGCGATACCGGGCCCCAATCCGTTCGTCAGCGATTCGGGCAACCCCGTGCGCAGCCTCGCCCTCGAATTCCGGCTGCGCGATGGCGAGCAGTGGCGCACCGCGATGAACAGTACTCCTGTGTTTATCGTGAACAGTGCGCAGGGGTTCTATGAGCAACTGGTCGCATCCCGTCCCGATCCGAAGACCGGCAAGCCCGATCCAGCGAAGCTCGCCGCGTTCTTTGCGGCACATCCTGAAACCCGGCCTTTCCGCGATTGGGTCAAGGCGCACGCGCCATCATCGAGCTTCGCGAATGCCGCCTACTACGGCATCAACGCGTTTCGAGCGAGCGACGCTTCGGGCGTTACGCATGCGGTGCGCTGGTCCCTCGTGCCTGAAGGCAACTACGAGGCTGTATCGCAAAGTGACGCCGCGCGTCACGACTTCCTCGACGACGAACTGAGAAATCGCCTCGCTCACGGCCCGCAACGGTGGCACCTGATCCTGACCGTCGCGCAACCGGGCGACGTCACGAACGACGCGACCAAGGCATGGTCTGACGACCGGAAGCATATCGACGCGGGCACGCTCGTGATCGACCGCGAGAGCCCGCAAGCCGACGGCGCTTGCCGCGACATCAACTTCGACCCGACCGTGTTGCCCGCTGGGCTCATGGTCTCGGACGATCCTTTGCTCGCGGCGCGTTCGTCCGCCTATTCCGTTTCGTTCAACCGCAGAACGCATGAGGAGGCGCATCATGAAGCGCACTGACGCGAACCACTTCAGTCCGGCGGCGCGCTGGATTCACTGGCTCATGGCGGTCCTCGTGATCGCCATGTTATTCATCGGTGTCGGCATGGTCGCGACGCTATCGTCGTGGCATCAGACGTTCATCGCGATACATCGCCCTCTCGGCATCGTGATTCTTGTGCTCACGGTGCTGCGTCTTGCCGTACGCATGACGCACCGCACGCCCGCCCTCCCCGACGACATGCCGCGTTGGCAGCAACGCATCGCGCATGGCTCGCACTGGCTGTTCTATGGGCTGCTTTTCGCGATGCCGCTCGTCGGATGGTCGATGCTATCCGCAGGCGGATTTCCGATCGTCATGCTGGGCGGCGTACATCTTCCGCCGATCGCACCGGTGAACGTGCGTCTCTATGCGTTGCTGAGAAGCGCGCACACGTACCTCGCGCTGCTGTTGTTCGCGACCTTCGTGATGCACTTCGCCGCGGCCCTGTTTCATGGGCTGATTCGTCGCGACGGCGTGCTCGCGAGCATGGCGCGCAGCGGCCGATGACGGACCTGCGCATTCATTCATTCGGCGAGACCTGATCGATTGCGACCAGCAAGTCTTCCGTATGGACCATGAGTTCGCGCACTCGTTGCAGCATTGGGTACTGGTCCAGCACGCCGCGCCAGCGAGGCGACTCCAGCAGATCATCCCACACGGGTTCGAGCGTTCGGACATCGGCTGGTCGATGATCCTGCAGCATGCACGCGTAATCGAGGCTCGCTGGCGCCGACAGCAGCTGCATGCGGCTGCCCGCGCCGAGCACGCGCTGCGCCGTGTCGGCAGGCGCATCGCAGCAGTAAAGAACGGTGCTTTGCAGGCTGGCCTCGTCGGTCGTCAAGCGGTGTAGCGACGAACCGCGCAAACGCACAGCGCCTTGAGCCGTATCGAATGCGTACGAGACGTTTTCCTCGGCATGCGCAAGGAGTTCGATACCACGAAGCAACCGGGAAAGATCGGTCGTCGCTGCATCGACAGAAGCCTTCGATTCGACGAGCAGACAGACATCCCATTCCGGCGCTTCATCGGTGTTGTTGGCACGTTTGAGCAGCACGGCATCCCACTCGCTCTTGGCGCGTTCGGCGCGACCGGGAATGGACGCGGGAACGTGCATTGAGGTCACCACGCGATACGCGGCGCGATCACCCGCTTCGTCGCCAAGACGGTCTGCCATAGCCTGCAACGCGTGACTGGCGCGCCCTTCGGCCGCTGCCCCGCGCTTCTGCGAGGCATTGCCTTCCGCGGCCGCTTGCGCGCTGCCGGAACGCGGACCATGCCGGTCCCATAGCGACAGATATGCCTGCACGCGCTCATCCCGAAGCAGGGTTTCGAGACGTTGTAGCCGAAGCAAGGAAGGACTTTCGATCAGCCGCGTCAGGGCATCACGGGACTGAAATTCGTCGGCGAATTCGGGAATGGCCAGCAGGCGTTGTGCGATATCGGCAAGGCCGGAAAAGTACGGCGATGACGCATAAGCGTGCAATTGCGCCAACGCCTCGCGCTGCGCATCCGACGACGCGCGCTGTTTGCCGGGATGAGCGATGGCGTTCACACTGGCGCGAATGGATCGACGATCCTGTTTCGCGTGCGCCGACAGCGACACGTATTCACGCACTTCCGCCACGCGGTGCCGGAGCAACGTGGCCTTGAAGACCGGGTCGCCGGATTCGTCGTGCAAGGCTTCCTCGATCAGGCGTGCGAGCCCTTCGATAAAAGCCTGCTTCGTCTCCATGGTCGGCGCTTCGCCTTTCGAGATCGCGCAGCGTGCCTCTTCGATGACGATTGCAAGCGCCGTGGCGGGTGAAGGTACCGACGACCCATCGGACAATGCAGCGAGCGCAGGCAAACGGTAGCGGCGCGCCACGACGCGCAATATTTGTCGAAGCAGGAGCGGAGCAGACATGAGAGCACGAGGGATAAAACGTAGCCTCGTACTTTACCTCGTCGATGCGCGGGCGGCCGCTGCCGCCCGGCACCTCGCTGCTTGCGCTTATCGACGCGCGGTTCCCGACACGACGTCGATCCACACGGCGAGCACGAGAATCGCGCCCTTGACGATCATCTGCCAGTAAGAGTCCACATCCAGCATCGACATGCCGTTGTCGAGGCTCGCCATCACGAGCGCGCCGATGATCGCGCCATACACGGTGCCGGAGCCGCCACGCATCGACGTTCCGCCGATGAAGCACGCCGCGATGGCATCGAGCTCGCCCATCGATCCGGCAGAAGGCGAGCCAGCCGCGAGACGCGCCGTATTGACGAGTCCGCCAAACGCGCACATCAAACCCATCAGCGCGAAGATGGCGAGCTTCACGCGATCGGTGTTGATGCCGGAGAGGCGCGTCGCCTCCAAGTTGGAGCCGACCGCATAGATGCGCCGGCCGAAGACCGTTTGCGTCGCGATATAGGTGAAGACGCCGAGCAGCGCGAGCAGCACGAGCACGGGGACCGGAATGCCGCCGTAACGGTTGAGCGTCGCGACGAACGCGAAGAGAATCACGCCCGCTGCGATAATCTTCACGGCGTCCTGCCACGGCGCGACAACCGGCAAGCCATAGCGCTGACGGCTGCGTCGCTGGCGCAACGTCAACACTGCGAGCAGAGCGAAGAGCGCGATGGCAAGCGTATCGCCGGCCACGCGCGGCAAGTAGCCTTGCCCGATGAACACGAGTGAATCCGACACCGGCGCAATGGTCGAACCGCCGGTTATACCCAGCAACACGCCGCGATACGCCAGCATGCCGCCCAGCCCGACGATGAACGAGGGCACTCTTCGATACGTGGACCACCAGCCGTTGAAAAGACCAATGGCAACGCCGAGCACCATCACGACCAGCAAGGTCGCCGCAATCGGCCAGTGATACGTGACATCGAGAATCGCGGCCACGCCGCCGAGCAGCCCGAGCAGCGAGCCCACGGACAAGTCGATTTCGCCGGAGATAATGACGAATACCATGCCGCACGCGAGCATGCCGGTAATCGACATCTGCCGCAACAGGTTCGAGAGATTGCGCGGCGTGACGAACGCGCCATTGGTCAGGAACGAGAAGAACAGCCAGATGACGGCGACGGCGAGCAGCAGCGCTAAGAGCTTATAGCGCGTGAATAGCTGCTTCATGCGCTGGCCGGCGGGCTGCGGCGCGCCCTTCTCGTCCTTGCTTGGCTTGGGCGTCGAAATGAGATCGGGAGTCATGCGAGGCTCGCTGAATCGATTGAGTCGGTTTCCTGCCGCGTTGCGATGGCGGCCGAAAGAATGTCTTCCTGCGTGAGGCCGTCGTTAAGAAAATCGCCCCGCAACTGGCCTTCGCCGATGACGAGCACGCGGTCCGAGACACCGAGCACTTCCGGCAATTCCGACGACACCATGATGATGGATACGCCGCGTTGCGCGAGTTCGAACATCAGCTTGTAGATTTCGTACTTCGCGCCTACGTCGACGCCGCGCGTGGGTTCATCGAGAATCAGCACATCGGGATTCGTCAACAGCATGCGCGTGAGTACGGCCTTCTGCTGATTGCCGCCGGACAGACTCGCGATGGACAACATTGGATGCGCGGCGCGCACGGACAGGCGCATCATCTCGGTGTGAATGGTGTCGAGTTCCGCAGCGGTATCGATACGTCCGCCTTTAGCGAAACGCCTGAGCACCGCGAGCGTGATGTTATGCCCGACGCCCAGTTGCGGAACGATCCCATGACGCTTGCGATCTTCGGGCACCATGGCGATACCGGCCGCGATCGCGTCGCCGGGCGTGCGAATGGAAACGGGCTTGCCCTTGACGATGACCTGCGCGGCACTCTCGCCCGCGTATGCGCCGAATACTGCCTGCATGAGTTCGGTCCGCCCCGCGCCGACGAGCCCCGCGACGCCGAGAATCTCGCCTTTTCTCAGCGCGAATGACACGTCGTCCACGCGTTTGCGGTTCGGATTGTTGATATCGAAGCACGTGACGTGACGCGCTTCGAACACGACTTCGCCGATCGGCTGCCGGTCTTCCTTCGCCGGACGCGGAAAGAGATTCGTGATTTCGCGCCCGACCATCATCGCGATGACGCGGTCGGTGGTCACGTTACGCATCGGATGCGTCGCGACGTGTTTGCCGTCGCGAATGACCGTCACGGTGTCGCACACGGCTTCGACTTCATCGAGCTTGTGCGAGATATACACGCAGGCGACGCCGCGCCGCTTGAGGTCTCGCACGATATCCAGAAGGATCTGCGTTTCCGACGCGGTAAGCGATGAAGAAGGTTCGTCGAGAATGAGGAGTCTCGCCTTCTTGTTGAGCGCCTTCGCTATCTCGATCAATTGCTGGTGGCCGCCGCCATAGTTCATCACCGGCTGCGCCACGTTAATGCCCTGTATGTTCAGCTCGCCTAGCAGTTCGCTTGCGCGCTGATACATCGCCGGGTAATTCATGCGCCCGCCGGGCAGCGTGATCTCATTACCCAGGAAGATGTTCTCGGCCACCGACAGTTGCGGCACGAGCATGAGTTCCTGGTGAATGATGATGATGCCCGCCTCCTCGGTGTCGCGAATGCCGGCCGCTCGAAGCGGCTTGCCATCCCAGATGATTTCGCCCTGCCATGTTCCATGCGGATAGACGCCCGACAGCACCTTCATGAGCGTCGACTTGCCTGCGCCGTTTTCACCGCAAAGTCCCACGCATTCGCCTTGATTCACGACGAGGTCGATGCCGTCGAGCGCCTTGACGCCCCCGAACGACTTGGCGATGCCGCGCATCTCCAATAGCGCCTGTGCCATGCTTGGTGTCCTGACTGTGCTGAACGAAGCGGGCATCGCCTAAGGCAACGCCCGCAGGACCATTAATTGCCGGCCAGTTGCGCTTGCGAATAGAAGCCGTCCTTGATGACGACATCGACGTTGGACTTGGTCAGCAATGTCGGCTGCAGCAGGACCGTGTCGACTTGCTTCTTGCCGTTGTCGTATTTCGCGTTGAATGCCGGCTTGTCGCCTTTGGCGAGATCGACGGCGAGCTTGGCGGCATCGCCTGCGATGAGTTTCAGAGGCTTGTAGACCGTCATGGTCTGCGTTCCGGCCACGAGGCGCTTGACCGCGGCGAGGTCGGCGTCCTGCCCCGACACCGGCACCTTGCCCGCGAGCTTCTGCGCGGCTAGCGCCTGAATGGCGCCGCCCGCCGTGCCGTCGTTGGATGCGACGATCGCATCGATCTTGTTGTTGTTCGCGGTCAATGCATCCTCGGTGATTCGCAGCGCCGTGGATGCGCTCCATTCCGGCACCCACTGCTGCCCGACGATCTTGATATCGCCGCGATCGACAGCGGGCTTCAGCACTTTCATCTGCCCTTCTCGCAGCATCTTCGCGTTGTTGTCGGTGGGCGCGCCACCGAGCAGGAAGTAATTGCCCTTGGGTTGCGCGTTATAGACGCCTTGCGCCTGCAATTCGCCGACCTTTTCGTTGTCGAACGAGATATAGGCATCGATGTCGGCATCGAGCACCAGGCGGTCATACGACACGACCTTGATGCCTGCCTTGTGCGCTTCAGCCACGACATTGCCGAGCGTCTTCGAATTAAACGGCACGATCACGATGACATCGACGCCACGCGAGATGAGGTTCTCGATCTGCGAAATCTGACGCGCTTCGCTTGCGTCGGCGGACTGCACCGACACTTTCGCGCCGAGCTTCGTGGCAGCCGCTACGAAATAGTCGCGATCGCGCGACCAGCGCTCCACACGCAGATCGTCGATGCAAAAGCCGATCTCGGGCTTGTCCTTGCTTGCATGCGCGAGCGGCGCCGCCAGTGAAAAGCCTGCGCACATGGCGGCGCAGACGAGCGAACTCAATACCGAACGGCGAATGGATGATTTCATGTCTCACTCCTGTTTTGGATGGCCGCGGGCGTAGTCGTGCGAGAGCGCCCGGCGTTACATACAGTGCGCCGCGAATACGTGTCCGCTGGCGTCGCTTTGATTGTTTCGACTCGAAGAGTGGCCGCTATTCGCCCGCGCTGCAATTGCGAAATCGACCGCTCGCGCTAACGTTTTTTGGCGTCGCTCAACCGTAGATCGCGCGATTGACCCAATTCTCCAGGCGCTCCTGCTGGCCGCTCACGTGCCGGGGATCGATTCCGCGAGAGATGGCATCGTTCGCCAGTGCGTCGAGTGAATAGCCGCCCGCGAACAGCTTGCGCCCGAATTCGGATTCCCAACCGGCATAGCGGTCTGCTTTCAACTCGGCGAGCCGATCGTTCTCGACAAGCCTCGCTGCGCGTTCGAGCGCGATCGCAATGACGTCGATTGCGCCGATGTGGCCATGCAGCAGATCCTCGGCATCGATACTCTGTCGGCGTACCTTCGAATCGAAATTCATACCGCCTGTCGTGAAGCCGCCGTTGCGCAGAATCTCGTATAGCGCGAGCGTGAGTTCTTCCACGCTATTCGGAAATTGATCCGTATCCCAGCCGTTTTGCGGATCGCCGCGATTCGCGTCGATGCTGCCGAAAATGCCGAGCGCAAAGGCCGTCGCGATTTCATGGTGAAACGAATGCCCGGCAAGCGTTGCATGATTGGCTTCGATGTTCACGCGGTACTCGTCTTGCAGGCCGAATTGCGTGAGAAAACCATGCACGGTGGCGACGTCGTAATCGTATTGATGCTTGGTCGGCTCTTGCGGCTTCGGCTCGATCAACAGTGCGCCCTTAAAGCCGATCTTGTGCTTGTGTTCCGCGACCATCGCAAGGAAGCGCGCAAGCTGTTCGCGCTCGCGTTTGAGATCCGTGTTCAAAAGAGTCTCGTACCCCTCGCGGCCGCCCCACAGCACATAGTTCTCGCCGCCGAGATCGAGCGTGGCTTGCAGCGCCTCGCGCACTTGCGTGGCGGCGAAGGCGAATACGTCCGGGTTCGGATTCGTGGCTGCGCCCGCTGCATAACGCGGATTCGAGAACAGGTTCGCCGTGCCCCACAGCAGCTTGACGCCGCTTGCCTCTTGCTTGCTCGCGAGATACTCACGCATGCGCTCGAAGTTGTCGACGTATTCGCGAATGCTCGCGCCTTCGGGCGCGACGTCGGTATCGTGGAACGTATAGAAAGGCGTGCCGAGTTTCCCGAAGAATTCGAACGCGGCGTCGGCTTTCATGCGCGCCATTTCCATCGCATCGCCCTGCTTATGCCACGGGCGATCGAACGTGCCGGCGCCGAACACATCCACGCCCGGCCACACGAACGAATGCCAGTAACATACGGCAAGCCGCAGATGATCGGCCATACGCTTGCCGAGGACCATCTTGTCGGCATCGTAATGACGATAAGCGAATGGATTGTCTGAACCCGCGCCCTCGAAACGGGCGCTCGGAAGATGTTCGAGCGAAGGCATCGCGTCTCCTGTTTTCGAATGCGCGCATTCGAGTCGCGCTTTAGAGTGACGCCATGCTGCCAGCCGCGCGCCCGGTGCTTCAATTGCGAAATTCGCCAGCGCGATTAGCGATTCTTGGCAATGGCCGGAGTTGATTGACGCATGCCATTAGAATGAAGCGGCTGCATAGTCGGCAGTCACCCTTCACATATGGAAAACCCTTAAGTCCGCTAAGAGATTTTCATGAATCGTCCACATCGCATCGCGTTGCTCTTCAACGCAAACAAGGTGTACGACCGCGAGATCATCACGGGCATCGGCCAATATCTGCTCTCTACGCGGGTCGCTTGGGACCTCTTTCTCGAAGAGGATTTCAGGGCGCGGCTGACCGGCATCGAACGTTTCGATGGCGACGGCATCATCGCGGATTTCGATGACCCCGCCGTCTGCGACGCGCTCGCCGATTGCCCGCTTCCTGTCGTCGCCGTGGGCGGTTCGTATCACGATGCGGCGTGTTACCCCGCATCGCTGCCCTATATCGCCACGGACAACGCCAAGCTCGTTTCGCTCGCCTATACGCATCTCATCAGCGCGGGGTTGCAGCGCTTTGCGCTGTACAGCCTGCCGGAATCGAGCGAGAACCGCTGGGCTCAGGAGCGCGAACGCGCGTTTCAGGCGCTGGTCGAGGCGGACGGACTCGAAGCGGAGATCCATCGCGGTTTGCCGACCAGCGCCCCCGTATGGAGCCAGGCGAGCGCCGAACTCACATCGTGGCTGCAAAGTCTGCCGAAGCCCGTCGGCATCATCGCCGTCACCGATGCGCGTGCTCGGCATCTGCTGCAAGCGTGCCTCATTTCGGGCATTGCGGTGCCCGAGGAAGTCGCGATCATCGGTATCGACAACGATCCGCTCACGCGCTCACTCACACGCATCGAGCTTTCTTCGGTGATTCAGGGAACAGAGGAAATGGGACGAACGGCCGCGCACTTGCTGCATCAGATGCTCGGCGGGGCGCGCTTTGCAGGGCGGCGAATACTCGTGCCGCCGGTCGGCATCAACGTGCTCGAATCCACACGCCATCAGCCCGTGGCGAGCCCTTACGTGATGCGCGCGCGCCATTACATCCGCCAATACGGATGCCAGGGCATCAAGACCGACCAGGTGGCCGATTACGTCGGTGTATCGCGTTCTTCGCTCGAAGATCACTTCCGGCGCGAACTGGGTTGCACCGTGCATCAGGAAATCCTCAGCCACAAGCTACAGGTGGCCAAGCAATTGCTTGCGAAACAGGACATACCCAGTGCGGAAGTGGCGATACGCTGTGGCTTCACATCGCTGCAATACATGTACGCCGTTTTCAGGCGCGAGCTCGATTGCACGCCGCGTGAATATCAGGAACGGCTTCAGGCCACGTCGTCGCACACAGCCTGACGCCATGAAGGGTATCGACTTATGAATATCGCCGACACCGAGGGCGCTGCCCGAACGAACGCCGACCGAATCTCCGCCGAGCACTGGGGCAGCCTGCCAGGCGGTGACAGCGTGCGTCTCTTCACGCTGCGCAACGCACACGGCATGAGAGTCGCGATCAGCGATCTCGGCGCGACGCTCGTCTCGTGGCATGCAGCGGATCGCGCGGGCCGCGTCGCCGACGTTCTGCTCGGACACGACACGCCCGAAGCCTATCTCAAGGGTCGCGCGTATCTCGGCGGCATCATCGGGCGATGGGCCAATCGCATTCGCGACGCCCGCTTCATGCTGGACGGAGTGAGTTATTCACTGGATCGCAACGAAGGCTCGCAACATCTTCATGGCGGCGCAGCGGGGTTTCATCGGGCGATCTGGAGCGCACGCGGGAGCGACGGCGCATTGGTACTCACTCACGAGTCGCCGGAAGGCGATGCCGGTTTTCCGGGCAACGTCATAACGACCGTGCGCTATGCGCTCGACGACGATGGCACGCTCACGATTCAGTACGATGCTGTCGCGGACGCACCGACGCCCATCAATCTGACGAATCATGCGTATTTCAACTTGTCCGGCGACGGTACGCCTGGCGCATGCGATATACGCGGCCATGTCATTGCGATAGACGCCGATAGCTTCTTCGACATAGACGACGCGATGATTCCCATCGCTCGCGCAAGCGTGGTCGGCAATGCGTTCGACTTCCGCGCGGGCGCGCCGATCGGCGCACGACTGGACTGGCCCGATGCTCGTCTTTCACGCGCCGGCGGCTTCGACCATTGCTATATCCTGCCGCATACGAATGATGTCGGCGTGCGCAAGGTCGCGGTGCTGTACGACCCTGCGAGCGGCAGAGAGTTGACCGTATCGACGGACGCGCCCGGCTTGCAGTTCTATACCGGCAACTTTCTGCAAGGCGTGCCGGGCCGCGACGGCAAGCCGTATCGCATTCATGCGGGACTGTGCCTCGAAGCCGGTGCGTTTCCGAACCAGATCAATATGCCGGATGCGTCGCGCGTGGTGCTGAGGCCCGGAGAGCGGTACAGTCAGACCACGCGCTATCGCGTCGGCGTGCGATAGAGTCGCTCAGGAGACAGCGGGCGCGCGCACGCCCATTGTTCCCTCTCGTACCGGCGCGTTCGTTTCCTTGATGACGCTCTCGCACAGCGCGATGACTTGCGCGGCGCTCGCCGGATTGAATAGCGAATGGTCGATGTCCGGAAACGTCATCACGCGGACATTCGGGTATCGCGACAAGCGCACGCCCAACTTGCCGCAATGCGCAGCCAGCAGATCGAGCCCCGCGTCATAGCTGCCATAGACGAGCAAGGTCTTGACGCCCTTTGCATCGAGCACGCGAGCGATCGCTTGAGGCGTCGTCGCTTGCTCGATGGACGCAATAGTGGCGCTGTCGAGGCGGAACATGTCGGCAATGCGCGAACGCATGCGCGTCCCGGCATAAGCCGCAATGAAGCCGAGCACGCGCAACAGGTTTTTTTCGCCGCGCAGTATCGCTTTCCATTTCTGCAACTCGAACATCGACGCTGCGTAGCCCGCCATCGAATTGCGTGTCGATTGACGCATCTCGTCCGCCGACTTGTCCTCGGGCTGCTTGAACGTCGGAATGTTCACGGCGATCACGCCTGTGATGGCGGGCTCGGACGCGGCCGCTTTGAGTGCGTGATAGGCGCCGGAACATATGCCGAACGAGTAGATCGACGCGTATCCGCGTTGCGAGAGCCATCGTGCGGCCGCCGCGGTATCGCGCGTCGCGACCGGATGATAGATGCGGCTATAGGGCGTATCGGTCTGACCCACGCCGGGTGCAGCGGGACTATCGCCGCGGCCACGCGCATCGAAACGCAACGAAGCGATGCCACGTCTTGCGAGATCGCGCGCAATGCGTACGGAGAGCCGGCTGTCACCGACACGCGAACTGGCTGATGTATTGGCAAGCAAGAATGCGGACCCACGCGACACGGGACGGCGCGGCTCGCACATGATGCCGATGAGACCGTCCTCGCCTATTCGCACGGGCCACTCGATGGCTTCGGGCGTTTCAATGCTCAGGTCGTCGGGCCATCCAAACGGAATCGACGGTGCGTTGTGAGAATCGTGCGTCCCGTCGGCAAGCCACTGCACCGCCTGCGCGAACGCTGCATGCGGCATGACCGTGAAGGCTGATTCCTGAATGAATCCCGTTAGGTCGTCGAATGTTTGAACCTGTACATCGACATCGAGCGAAGCAAGCGCATCGCGCAACGCGCCTTTCGAGCCGACACGTCCATGCATTAACAGCACGCGAGGCGCCGGAGCGATGCCCGACTGTTTGACGCTGGCCGCCAGATCGACGGCTTCAAGATCACGCCTGAAGTCTTCGCCATAGGTTTGACCGAGAACGTTCAGCGGACCGTCCTGCGGCTGTACTTCGCGCAACGGCGCAGCGAGCTTTTCGAGCCAGGTCTTGCGCGTCACGTTCAGTTCGCGCATGTACGTGCGCCCGCTCACAACGGGCGCAAGCAGCACGAGTTCATCCACGGGGCGGCGCAGTGCCGCATGCAACGCGAACGCGGCGCCCACTCGGAAACCACAAAGCGCCACATGCTCGACGCCCGTCTGCTCTCTCAGGAAATCGACTGCCGCGCCAATGTCATCGACTGCCGACTCGAATTGGCCCGGCGCCGCGTCGTCGCCGATGGAATCCCCGGTGCCGATGTAGTCGAAACGCAGAACCCAGAGACCGCGAGCCGCGAGCAGCTCCGCAAGCAGACGCAAGCCGCTATAGGTCCAGACATGCTCATGGCCATAGGTATTGCAAAGCACGACGCCCCGCTTACCCGTTCCTGCATGCAGCCACCCCAATCGCCCACCGAATACGACCGGTTTCATTGTTCTGTCCTCGCTCTGGCGACGTACACGAATCCCAAGGGAGGCCCCCGCTTCCCTTTTGCTCGCCTTTGCTGCGGGATTCGTCGTGCGAGATCCGCAGCGTCGGTGTGCTGGTTGTCGCGATTATATTGAGCAAGTCGACTTCGCAATGTCGGCTTCCGACATTTCGGTTGAATACGCTAGTGTTTGGCGGCTATGGCGGCGCTTAAGTCATTGTGGTGTGGTAGACGAAGGGATCGCCCGCATGCTGTCTTCACGTCAGGCGGCCATCGCAGGATTGACGGCTTCTTGCGCAGCAAGCCGCGCATGTGCGTAGACACGGTCGCGCTCGCGGGCGACAAGGGCCTTCTTCGAGGCCACCGTCTGACGATGAAATCTCGGGTCGCCCATCATTGCGACGTATTCGCCGCGACGGTAGCGCAAATAACGCTGAAAGAACTCGGCTCCGGGCAAGCCGCTGTCGAGCGCGAGAAGCACGCCATAGTCGATGTCTTCGACGTCCCCAAGCGCTTTTACTGCGGACTCTAGAGCGGCATAGCGCTGTGCCAGCGGCACGCTCTTGTCGCACAACGCATGGAAACGCTGATAAGTGAGCAATTGCCGATGTGAGGCACAACGTCGCAATGCCTTCGCTAGTTTAAGACTCAGTTCGGTTTCCACTTTCCCTCCCGCAATATCATGGATCGCAGGCGCACGACTGCGCGCCATCCGCTAAAGCCGATGGCGGTTGATACTGGCCTGCTTTCAACTGTCAAAGCAAAGAGAAATGCCGATCTTCACAGTCATGCCATTAACCGACTGCCACGGCGAATGAGCGTCGATTCGCTTGACGCGAAGATTGAAACGCAGTCAATGAGTGCGAAGTTCCGTGAGCATTACGTCAACGTTCGGCATGAGACTGTCAGTGCGAGACAATCATTAACGATGAACCCTGCGCCACCGGGCAAGGACATTGTTGGTTCAACTCGATGGTGTTTACATGCTAGCAAACATATCGCGGCTAACCAAGAAGAGATTGCTGTTTTTGCAGGCTCATACTTTTCATCAAACTGTCAACCGGTAGTTCTTCCTTCTGTCGCAAGGGGATGAGGCCCGACCGTTTGTACTTAAACGACGCGATAGAAGGTCAATGGAGATTATCTATATTATTCGCGCCGATTAACCATCGCTTATTGAACAAAGGTTGATGGAAACCGCGTCAATCGCACTGTATTGACGTGGGTAGTCTCAATGGTCGCTTCGGCGGAGGGAATCGAAACAGTCGTGAAGCGGGCGCAGCCGGGCTCATTGAATGAGGGTCACCCATAGGCGCGACGGGCTGCGCGAAGGCGTACAGTCAACGCCTCGCAGCAACCCGCCGTCAATGCCAGGAATGTCGCCGGAGATCAGTGCCCGAAATAAACCGGCTTATTCGCATCGTTCATCGGCCGCAATGCGCGCATGCCTGCGGCGGAAGTTCCATTGTCGACGCCACCGTATGCGCTGGGCTCGCCCTGCATCGCACCATTGTGGCTCGATACGCGGCTTTCCGCGTTCTGAACATCGCTCGGGTACGTCGTGCGATCCGCTTGCGCAGGGTTGTAGCCTGCGGCTTCTACCTGCCGCAAATCCTGCTGGACCTGCGCGCGCCCCACGGCAGAGTCGGTTTGGGCGAACGAAAGCGCCGGGGCAACGAGCACAGCGGCAGCAGCGACTGCTTTAACGATGGACTTCATGACAGATCCTCCGGTTGTTAGACGGCGCGCCAGCATTTCTGCGCCTGCTCCCAACATTTAGCATCGGTCGTTCCTGCGCTGGCTGCCGCGTTCTCATTCCGCCTTGGCTTCAATTAGTTTGACCAGCACGTGAAGCATGCGGTTGGCCGGCGTGGGCACTTCCAGTGCTTCGCCGCGCCGAACGATCGATCCGTTAAGGTGATCGATCTCACTATGTTTGCCGCGCGCCAGATCTTGGGCCGTGGACGAGTACTGATTCGGCATGGTTTCCGCAATGCGGCGCACTGCTGCATCGACATCGCCGGGGAGCGTCACGCCATCGGCCTTGGCGACGGCAACACACTCGTCGATGACATCGCGCATCGCGCGCGTGACGCCCTCGCCCTGAACCAGTCGTCCATAAGGCACCTGTGCAATGGCCGAAAGCGCGTTGTACGCACAGTTGAGGACGAGCTTCGCCCATAACGCGCCGCGCACGTTGCGCGATATCTCGGTAGGCACATTCGCGGCGGCGAACATGTGCGCGACGTCTTCGCTTTTGCTTGAAGGTTCGATGACCAGTTCGCCGCGCCCATGGTGACGCATATGCCCCGGACCCGCCATTTCCGCAGCGACATAGACCACTGCCGCCGCGACTTCTTGCGGTAGCAACTGGCGCAAGCGCTCGGCGTTCTCCACGCCGTTTTGCAGCGACAAGACCAGCGCGCCTGCATCGAGATAGGGTTCGAGTGCCTGTGCGGCGCTGTCCGTATCCGTCGACTTGACGCAGAACAGAACCAACTGCGCGCCCTTCGCCGCGCTCGCGTCTGTGCTGGCCAACACGCGGACGTGCTCATCGAAAGTCTGCGTGTCAAGCCTCAAGCCTTCTCGCTGGATCGCTTCGACGTGTTGGGGCCGTGCAATGAGCGCGACTTCATGTCCCGCGCGCGCAAGCATGCCGCCGTAATAACAGCCCACTGCGCCCGCACCCATGACAGCAATCTTCATGTTTCGTTTCTCCTGGTCACTGCATCACGCGAAGTCCGTTCGCTTTGCAACGGGAAAATAGCACAACACCGCTAATGGCTTCCGGCACGGGGCTCGACTCGCAAACGCTTGCGTTCTGCATGCAGACGCAACTTTGTGGGACGACGCACGATAGTCAGTCGAATTCGCAATGAACCATATTGTTAAAGCATGCCGAGGGACGATACGCTTGCTGCAGCGGATAGACGGCGCGTTTCTAGACCATGACCGACCGCTGCGGGGTATGTGCTGCACGCCTTGCCGGCGAAGGGTGCCGGGAAGGAAGGCAATGTAGGGAGACCAACTTACGGCGCGCCGAGGCGCCGCATAGGCAGGATGAGCGGTAGCGGCCCGGCAACGGGCGACGCGCAGCCGGAGCGTGGGGTGTTTTCACGAGAACAAAAAATGAACCATGGATATGAAGCATCGCTCGTCAAGCGCGTGGTGAACCAACTCGTCGCGGGCATTATCAACGGAGAATACAAGGACAACATTCTGCCGCCTCAAATCCTTCTATCGCAGAAGCATGGCGTCTCGCGCACCATCATGCGCGAGGCATTGAGCGTCCTTATCTCGCGGCGCATGTTGGATGTACGGCCGAAGACAGGCACGCGCATTCGGCCTGCGCACGAGTGGCTCATCATCGATTCCGAAGTGGCCGAGTGGCGCTTGCGCGCCCTGCCCGATCCGGACTGTCTGCGACGGCTCGTCGAATTCCGCTCGCTCGTCGATCCGCCGGCAGCGGCGCTTGCGGCAGCGCGCGCGAACCGGCATCAGCGCATCGGTATCAACGCCGCGTTTCAGCGGCTCGTGCATGCGAGTCCCACTGAGCCCTCGCAGGCAACCTCGGAAGAAGCGTTACTGACCGCTATTGTCGATGCAAGCGGCGACGAGATTCTGCGCCAGATGGGTAGCGTCGTGCGTGTCGCCATGAGGACGATCAAAGCCACGCTGCGCAATCACCCTCAGGGGCTTCTACGCATGCCCGAGTCCGAGATCAGCGATTACGGCAAGGTCGTGCGCGCCATCGACGCAGCCGATGGAGAAAGCGCGCGAACCATCATGTCGCACATGCTCGAACGTACTGCTTCGGTGTGGATCGAAGAAGCCGTGTGATCGCCCCTGCCTTTTCCAATGCGAGTACAGGAATCAATGACTACAATGGATCAATGATTCGGTCAATGATTCGGTGTGCCAGCCGCTCGGCATTGAGACTCGGAGGCAGAGATGGCAGAACTCGACAAGGAAGAGGTCGTCGCCGTATTGAACCGGATTCTCGAATCCGAGCTCGCCGGCGTCGTGCGTTACACGCACTATTCGTTTCTCGTCTTCGGGTTCGGGCGCATACCGATCGTTTCATGGCTGCGCGCGCAGGCGGATGAATCGTTGACGCACGCGCATCAGGCGGGCGAATGGATCACCACGCTCGGCGCGTATCCATCGCTCGAGATCGGTCCATTGCTGGACAATCACACGTTCGATATCGCGACCATTCTTCGCGAATCGCTGCAAGCAGAGAAAGTCGCGCTGGACCTTTATCGCGATCTTTTGAGGCTTGTGGAAGACCGCTCGGTCGCGCTCGAAGAATATGCGCGGCAGATGATTCAGACGGAAGAACTGCACGCAGGCGAAGTGGACAAGATGCTGCGCCGTCCTGGAGAAGTCGACACGTCCCCGGAAAGACGCACGGGGCATGTCTGAGAACATGCGCTGCGCGGGACACCGCACAGCGCATCGAACGTCCGGCAACCGCTTACTTCGGCTGCGCGACCGTACGCAGATAAGGCTTTAGCGTCTTGAAGCCTTCCGGGTACTTCTTCTTGGCGTCTTCGTCGGAGACCGACGTCGGGATGATGACGTCATCGCCCGGCTTCCAGTTCACCGGCGTGGCGACGGTGTGCTTCGCGTTCAGTTGCAGCGCGTCCAGCAATCTCAGTACTTCGTCGAAATTGCGGCCTGCGCTCATCGGATACGTAAAAGTCGCTTTCATCTTCTTGTCCGGACCGATGATAAACACGGCGCGAATGGTGGCGTTGTCGACGGCCGTGCGCGGACCGCCGCCGCTCGCATTCGGATGAATCATGTCGTAGAGCTTGGCGACAGTCAGGTCCGCATCGCCGATCATCGGGTAATTCACGGCCGTGCCTTGTGTTTCCTCGATGTCTTTCGCCCACTTGGCATGATTGTCGACCGGATCGATCGACAAACCGATGATCTTGGTGTTGCGCTTGTCGAACTCGGGTTTCAGCTTTGCCATATAACCGAGCTCGGTGGTGCAGACGGGCGTGAAGTCCTTCGGATGCGAAAAGAGGATCGCCCAACTGTCGCCGATCCACTCGTGAAAGCGAATCGGGCCTTCGGTGGTTTCTGCGGTGAAATCGGGGGCTTCATCGCCAATGCGGATCGACATATATGATCTCCACGTCAAGGAATAATCAGAGAGTGTTGCGCCTTCGTGCAACAAGTCTCCTTGGTTAAAGCGAAACCGACAGGCCGATTATAGTGCCGCTCTGTGAGAAAGCGGACCACCGCCACGAATCACCCCGCTGCGCACGCGGTATTCGGCACGCCGAATGCTCCAGCGACCGGGCGTTTCTGACCCATAAGACCGAGCATGCGCGGCTTCGTTCTCGTAATCCTCGGCGAAGTCTGCTATTACGAAACTGCAACTTCAGGCCGGCGTCGATTCGTCGCCCTGCAACTGTCCTGCCAAGGACTGGAGGTGATCGTGGCCGTCATGCAGAGAAAGACCGTCGCTGCACTGCAAAAAGAAGCATCGGAAACTGAAGAAGTTCTGCAGGAGCAAGGCGGCCACGCGTTGAAACGTTCGCTTACCGCGCTCGATGTGACCATGCTCGGCATCGGCTGCATCATCGGGGCAGGCATATTCGTGCTGACCGGACACGCCGCGGCTTCGAATGCAGGCCCAGCCATCGTCATATCGTTCGTGCTGGGCGCAATCGTGTGCGCGCTTGCCGGCCTTTGTTATGCGGAAATGGCCTCGACCGTTCCCGTCTCAGGGAGCGCTTACACGTACGCTTACGCAACGATGGGCGAGCTGATAGCATGGCTCATCGGCTGGGACTTGATACTGGAATATGCCGTCGGCGCAACGACGGTGGCGATCGGTTGGTCGGGCTATGTCGTGAGTTTCCTGCATTCACTGCATATTGATATTCCCGCGCAGCTTTCGCAAGCGCCCTTCGCCTATGACCCCGCCAAGGGATGGAGTCACGCGGGCGCAATCCTCAATGTGCCGGCCATGGTCATCGTGGGGCTCATCACCATCTTACTGGTCATAGGCATTCGCGAATCGGCGCGGGTCAACAGCTTCATCGTCGTGATAAAAGTGCTTATCGTGCTTGCGTTCATCGCGGCAGGCATCGCGTATGTCGATACGAGTCATTGGGTCACCGCGAAGAATCCCACGGGCGCATTCATTCCGCCCAATACCGGTGAATCCGGCGTGTACGGCATGAGCGGCGTTCTGCGAGGAGCAGCGGTCGTCTTCTTCGCTTATATCGGCTTCGATTCAGTGTCGTGCGTCGCGCAGGAGACGCGCAATCCACGCCGCGACATGCCGATCGGCCTGCTCGGCTCGCTCACCATCTGCACGATTCTGTATGTCCTCGTCTCGTACGTGCTGACGGGCATCGTGTCGTACGACAAGCTCAACGTGTCCGACCCGATCGCAGTCGGCGTGGATGCCATCGGCATGCGCTGGCTCTCGCCCATCGTGAAGCTGGGCGCGATCTTCGGCCTGACATCGGTCATTCTCGTTCTGCTGTTGAGCCAGCCGCGTATTTTCTATTCGATGGCCCGAGACGGCTTGCTGCCGCCCTTCGCCTCGAAGATTCATGCGCGCTTGCATACGCCGTACATCACGACGATCATTACCGGCCTGATCGTCATGGTTCTGGCAGGGCTGCTTCCGATCGGTCTCGTAGGCGAACTCGTCAGCATCGGCACGCTGTTCGCGTTCGCCGTGGTCTGCGTCGGCGTGCTGGTGTTGCGCATCAAGCAACCCGAACTGAAGCGGGCCTTCAAAACGCCCGCCGTGTTCATCGTGGCTCCGTTAGGGGCAATCTCGTCGGTGTTCCTCATGTCCGGCTTGCCTGCCGATACCTGGATACGGCTCATCATATGGATGGCGATCGGCATCGTCATTTACTTCACATACGGCATACGGCATAGCCGCTTGCGCGTGGACAAGCAAACGCCTCCGGCACAAACAGCAAGAAGCTAAGGTTGACGAGGCCGCCGGGTGCCATGTTCGCGCGCTTCTTGCGGGCTTTCGTAGATATACGGCGCGACGCCCCGGCGTTTCAGCGCATCGCCGAGTTTCATGCGCAGGAAGCTGCTCGTCGTATAGCGCGTTACGCCGCCATAGAACTGACTGACTAGCCGCGTGACCATTTCCGAATAAGCGTCGAGCATGCTGGGGCGAATGGAGAAGTTATCGTAATTGACGATAGCGTGCGGCTTGACGCTCACGCCCGCGAGTTGCTTCTCGACTTCGAGTCGAATCGCTTCGACGTCGTGCAGGCTCGCCACCTCATAGCCTTCGAAGTTGATGAAGAAAAGGTTCTTGTCTGCGTCGTAGCTGAATCGCTCCGAGATATCGAGGCCTAGCAGGATCTTGCGCAGGCCCATCGGCTCGTCCGTGAAAATGCGCGGATCCATCAGGCTCGGCGCGGACTTCATCACAGGGCGGAAGTCCATCTGAGCCACGATATCGCGCTCGACATCGATGCCGGGCGCCACTTCCTTCAACGCCAATCCCTCGCTAGTCAGTTCGAACACACAACGTTCGGTAATGTAGATCACCGTCTGACCGCGCTCCACGGCATAGGGGCCGCTAAACGTACGATGCTCGACGGCATCCACGAATTTGCGGCAATTCCCGTCGCGGCGAATGACGAGCTTGCCGTCTTCGATAACGATATTGAGCTTGCCTGCGTTGAACGTTCCGACGAAAACCACCTTCTTGGCCGACTGACTGATGTTGATGAACCCACCCGCGCCGGCGAGCTTCGGTCCGAACTTGCTGACATTGAGATTGCCTTCGCGGTCTGCTTGCGCAAGTCCGAGGAAGGCGATATCCAGCCCGCCGCCATCGTAGAAGTCGAACTGATACGGCTGGTCGATGATCGCCTGCGTATTCGTCGCCGCGCCGAAATTCAGGCCGCCAGCCGGGATGCCGCCTATCACACCCGGTTCGGTCGTCATCGTGAAGAGATCGATCACCTGCTCTTCGTTGGCGACGCTCGCAATGCCTTCCGGCATGCCAATGCCGAGATTCACCACGCTATTGGCCATCAGTTCGAACGCGGCGCGACGCGCGATCACCTTGCGTTCGTTGAGCGGCATGGGCGGCAGCGAACCCGCGGCGACTCGCAATTCGCTGGAAAACGCGGCGCTGTATTGCTCGCCGAACGTCTGCCAGTGATTCTCCGGGCGCGCGACAACGACGCAATCCACCATGACGCCCGGCACTTTCACTTGCCGCGCGTTGAGTGTGTTCGATTCGGCGAGCCGTTCCACTTGCGCAATGACGATGCCGCCGGAATTGCGCGCGGCCATTGCAATGGAAAGTGCTTCCAGCGTCAGCGCTTCCTTCTCCATCGTGATGTTGCCGTTCAGATCAGCCGTCGTTCCGCGCACGATGGCGACGTCAATGGGAAAGGCCTTGTAGTACAAATAGTCGGTGCCGTCTATCTGCATGAGACGCACGATGTCATCGGTCGTGCGGGCATTGAGTTTTCCTCCGCCATTGCGCGGATCGACGAATGTGCCGAGACCGACAGTCGATAGCTGCCCGGGACGATGCGCCGCGATATCGCGAAAGAGCTGCGAAATCACGCCTTGCGGCAGGTTATACGCTTCGATGCGGTTCTCGATGGCGAGCTTTTGCAAGCCGGGAACGAGTCCCCAGTGCCCGCCGATGACGCGCTTCACGAGCCCTTCATGCGCGAAATGATTGAGGCCTTTCGCACGGCCATCGCCCTGTCCGGCGGCATAGACGATAGTGAGATCGGCGAGCGGCTCGTCAGCTTCGGCATCGCCTGCTGTTTTGCCTTCGAGAAAGCGCGCTTCGAGCGCCATCGCCACTTCTTCCGCGAAGCCGACGCCCACGAAGCCGCTCGTTGCGATCGTGTCGCCCGACCGGATGAGGCGCACGGCCTCGCGCGCCGACACGATCTTGCCGCGCTCGACAAGCCGTGCCGATGACGAAAAGGCGTGGTAACGAGGCGGGGCGCTGCTGCTGTTCATGGCGTCTCCTTGATCGTTTCGGGCAAGGTAACACCAAATGGGGGCAGCGAGAAATGTGCGTCGCTATGTATTCAGCGAGGCGCGCCGGCCTCGATTGCCTGTATGAATTGATGCAACACGGCGCCCGACGCATCCGTCACGGCCCAGAAGGTCATGCCGTCCTGATTCCAGTGGGCAAGCGCATAGCCGTCGTCCGAGCGCGTGACGACTGCCTTGGCGTCCTTTTGCGCCCCTGCCGATGCTTTTTCGGGGAACACGTAGACGTCGATCGGATGCTTCAGATAGCGATAAACGACCACCGCTACCGGGCGATGCCCGATGTAGTCGAGCCGTCCGCCGACCAGCGCATAGCCGGGTCCTGCCGGGTCGATGACAGGCGGCGCATAGTCGATGCGGCCGTTGAACCACGGTTTCACCGTATGTTTATCGCTCGATAAAACGTCTATTGGACGATCCGACATCAGCGCCCGCACATGGCTCGATACGATCTCTTGCGCGATCGGCGATTCGGCCGGCATCCGGGCCGCGGTCTGAATCCACAGCACGGCGCCCAGCACGACTGCCGATAGCGTCGCGCCGGCGAATGCTCCGCCGAAGAAGGGCCACGGCGCGGAAAGACGCAGCCGCCATGTGTTGCGCGTGTTAGGCGTTGGCGATTGCCGACGTGCTTCGCGAGCCGCTTCGCCCCGCACGCGCGCCAGCACTTGCGCTCGCAGGTGCGCCGGCGCGCGATGGTATAGCGAGCCATCGGTCAGCCTCGTTTCGAGCGAGGCGGTTTCATTATTGTCCATTGCCCGATTCCTCGGAATGACCCGGCTCTGACTTGCGCACGAGCCGCACGTTCGGTCTGTCGCCCTGGGCTGCGCGCACGGCCGCCGCCAGCATTTTCCGGCCGCGCGCGAGTCTCGACATCACGGTTCCTATCGGCACGCCCGTAATGGCGGCCACTTCCTTATAACTCATGTCTTCCAACTCACGCAGCACCAGCACCTCCCGAAAGACGAGAGGCAGTGACTCTAGCGCGCGATGCACCAGTTGCACCTCGTCCTTGCGCACCGCGAGCGTCTCCGGACTCACGCCGGTATCGTCAGACCATCCCGGCAGTGCCTGGTCGCCCGCGATCTCCTCGTCATATGGCGTCGCGTCCGCCAACTGCACGCGACGACGCCACTCCGTGAACCATGTATTACGCACGATGGCGAGCAGCCATCCCCGCGCGTTCGACTCATCGCCGTCTTCGAAGCCTGAGAAGAAACGGAACGCGCGCAGATAGGCTTCCTGCACGACGTCATCGGCATCGCTCGGGCTGCCCGAGAGCCAGCGCGCAAGGTTATAGGCGGCATCGAGATGCGGCATGACCGTCGCTTCGAAGCGCGCATGCGGGGACTCGTCTACCTTCGACCTGCTTGGCCACATTGCGCGGATCTCCCAAAGCCACCGAATTGGAACCTATTGATTGCGCCCACACTCGCTGTTACCGCTTGTCTCGCCGATTTATTCCTTCGTGATTCGACCGAGGGCTAAATAATTTCTATCGGGAATATCAGAGGTGCTGCGCCGGTTCGATGAACGCTGGATACATCACTTCATCAAGGAGCCGCCGTGCAAACCGAACCTAACCCCTTATCTTGTCCGTCCGAACTCGACGATCACGGCAAACGCCGGCGCACCGCTCTCTCGTGCATGGCGTGGGCCGGTGCGGGCGTGCTCTGGACGATCAGCGGCGGCGTGCCGCGCTCGCAACTGATTTCGTCGGCTCATGCGGCAGAAACCACGCGCTCTTTCAGTTTCGTGCAAATCAGCGATAGTCATATCGGATTCAACAAAGACCCGAATACGGAGCCGACAGGCACGCTTCAGGAAGCGATCAGTCATGTCCGCGCGATGCCGCAGCGTCCCGCATTCATGATCCACACAGGCGATATCACGCACTTGTCGAAGCCCGCTCAATTCGACACGGCCATGCAGATCATCAACGACGCCGGCATGCCGGTGCATTACGTGCCCGGCGAGCACGACGTGCTCGTCGAGAACGGCGATCCGTTTTTTGCAGGTTTCGCGGACCAGTATGGCAAAGGCGGCGCGCGTCACTGGTACAGCTTCGATGAGGGCGGTGTGCATTTCATCGGCCTGACGAATGTCCTCGACCTGAAGGGCGGCGGCCTCGGCTTTCTCGGCGACGCACAACTCGCGTGGCTCAAACAGGACCTGCAGGCAAGAAGCAGCAGCACGCCGATTGTCGTCTTTGCGCATATTCCGCTTTGGGCGCTCTACCCGCAATGGGGCTGGGGCACCGACGACAGCGCGCAGGCCCTCGCGCTTCTGAAGCGCTTCGGTTCCGTGACAGTCTTGAACGGACACGTACATCAGGTCGCGCAAAAAGTGGAAGGCGACATGCGATTCTATTCCGCGATGTCGACTGCGTTTCCTCAGCCTGCGCCCGGTTCGGCAGCCGGCCCCGGACCTATGAAAGTCGGCGCAGAACAGTTGCGGTCCATGCTCGGCCTGCGAGCCGTCACGCATATACCGGGACGCGAACAGTTGGCCATCGTCGATACGTCACTCGAAGGAGCACGCGCATGAATGCCTCCTTCGCCGGACGATGCGTGCGTCAGCTAGCGGTCGCGATCATCGTCAAGGGACTCTTCGGCCTGATGCCCTCGGCTTGCGCCGAAGAGCCAGCGCAACAAGTCGCAGCGGTAGCGGCGCCGACCATCACCATCGACAACTTCGCGTTCAGCCAGCAAACGCTCACGGTCCCGGCTAGAACGAAGGTGACGTGGATCAATCGCGACGACATGCTGCATACCGTCGTGGATGAAACGAAGTCGTTCAAATCGAACCCGCTCGATAGCGGCGACACCTTCTCGCATGTGTTCGATCGGCCGGGCACGTACAAGTACTTCTGCTCGTTGCATCCGCATATGACGGGAACCATCGTCGTGCGGTGATTGCGAACAAGGCAAAGGCGCGCGCTGTCAGCGTTGCGCCTTTGCTATCGCATCCAGATTGCCTTCGCCGAAGCCGTGATGCCCGCGTCTCTCGACGATCTCGAAGAACATGTCGCCGGGCCGGCGTTCGAGAAACGTTTGAAGAAAGAGTTGCGGCGTGCCGTCCGGAAGTATTTCACCGTCGACGAGGATGCCGCGTGTACGCAGTTGCTCGATATCGAGGCCATGTCCTGGCAGACGCGTGTCGATCTCGTCGTAATAGCGCGGCGGGGGCGTGAGAAAGCGCACTCCGCGTGCGCGCAGCGCATCGACCGAAGCAAAGATATCCGAGGACGCAAGCGCGATATGCTGCACGCCCTCGCCTTCATGGTCCGGCAGATACTGCTGCATGAGATCCGTGCGATACGTGCCCTCTTCATACACGGGAATGCGAATGGAACCGCACGGTGAGACCGTGACAGCGGAATCTTGCGACACGTGCCAGTCCGGATGCACCTCGTGAATCTCTTCGAAATGCAGCACTTCCCGATAGAAATCGAGCCACTCCTGAATGCGGCCCGCGCCGACGGTTTGCGTGAAGTGATCGACTTCGAGCAGGCCCGTACCGCCGAGTCCAGTGGGCTCATGATCGAGCGGCCGAAAGTCGATGTCGTAGATCGAGGCTTCGCCGCTGTTCTTGCCGGGCCAGTGATCGACGAAATAGATATGCGAATCGCCGATACCCTGAATAGCGGGAATGGCGAGTTCGTTAGGGCCGATCTTCTCGCCCTCGAAGTCCCACGCGCCGTAGTCCACCGCGCGCTCATGAGCGATTCGCGCGTTCACCACGCGAATGCCGATGGCCGCGATACCCACGCCATGCGTCTCTGCGAAACGCGTGGCGAATGAATCGGGCTCGGCGTTGAGCAGGAAATTCATGCTGGCCTGACGATAGAGCGTCACTGCCTTGCTGACGTGCTGCGCCACTGGCACGAAGCCTAGCCGTTCGAACAGCTCCGCAAGGCCTTGTGGATCCGGGCTCGAGAACTCTACGAACTCCAGCCCCGCAATGCCGAGCGGGTTGTTCCCGGCTTCGGAATCGGGGATCGCGCCGGCGGCCGTGGAAAGGTCAGCGGATTGCGGCTGGGTCATCGACAATACCTCGAAAATGTACGAGTTGGTTCACGGACGTAAAAAGTACCATGACTGCCCCATCGTACGCCACAACGGACGCGGGCGGTCGTGCCAAGCGTAGCGGCAGCACGTCGCCCGTGTCAAAGCGAGGCATTGCTCGGCTCAAGCGGCGAGCCTTTGAGCATTCATCGACGGACGGCGTGCCTGAGGCGGAAACACGTTCCATGTGCCGTCGTCGTGACGAAAGAAAATAATATCGATCAGCGTCCCGCCATGCCATCCCTCGATGCGCACGTAGCGCATACCCGTGACGTGCGAGCGGCACAGTTGCGCGACGCGCGCAGGATGGGCGACCGTCGGCGCGAGCCATTTGTCGACGGCGCTGTGCAGTGAGTTTGCCGAAGCTTGCATGATGGTCTCCTTCAGATGGCCAGCGCGGGGCAATCCGTGGCGCAGGCAGGCAGTGAATTCGCGCGACGGCGACGCTGCGCGGCGATATAGGCTCGAACGAGCCCTTTCACCGCGTGAATGGCGACGCGAGGATGAACGAGGCAGGCGCGCACTTGCGTGCTGCGCGCCTCGCCGAACAGGCACCACGAGACGAAGTGCTCGCAGTTGTTGGTCAGAAGGCGATAGCGGTTCTCGCCCAGACGGCTGCGCGCGCGACGCACCGCTTCGACGCCGACGAAGTACGCTGAAGCGTGTTGACGAACGATCACGCCGTAGCCGTCTGCGAACTGCGCGACACTCACTTCTTCGACGGGACCGCGATGCAATGACTTGGCGAAGCCCGCATAGTGGATGACCTTGCCGTTGCCCGCATAGATGCCGTGGTGTTCATAGCCGCAGCGCCGCGTGATCAGTTCGCTGCCGACCGGCGGTTCGTCATCGAACGCAGGCACGCGCGATACGGGCGCCTGATTGGTCCTGATCGACGTTGACGTGATTGACATGGCTCGCTCCATCTTTCGCAGGCTCGGCGCGATGTGTTCGTTTCGCGCCCGTTTGCCATGTCGTTTGCAGCTTTCTTGCCAGTCGTTGCGGAGCCTTGATTTGCGGGCTTCAGCGATGCATGTGATGCTTCCGCTAGCCCGATGTGTTGAGGCTGAGCCAACGCTCTGCGACCTGATTCGTTGGGTGTGTAGCGTCAGTTAGGGCTCTAGGGCGGTGTCGGTTCATAGCGTTCTCCTCGGCAGACAATGTTGGTGAGCCGCTAACATCCCCGCTGGCGTAGGAGCGCGGAAGTCCGTCGATTAGACCGCTCGCGAGGCGCACGCAATCGGCACGGGCCTTGCATTGACTTCGTGCGTTCCTATGACACAGCCTGGAGAGGCACAATGGCCACGCTCACCATCACCGATCTCGCGTTCGACCGCCGGCTCGACCGCACGGCAATGTCGGCGATTGCCGGAGGAGGCGGCGCGCCGTGGGTCTACGGCTGGATCACGCCGTTCATAGCGGACCGTCACGCGAACTTCGGCGGCGTCGTCAACGTCTACGAGATTACGAACAACTTCACCGCCGGCCAGATGATCAACCAGTTTCAGTCCGTCGACGTGCGCAATTCGGGTGATGGAGCGAGCCTCACGGTGACGCCCAATGCAATATCGGCGAATCGCGCAGGCTGACATCGCGCGCAGCACGATTGCACTGCATTAGCGTCCGTTCAAGGAGACTGGCGTGACCTTCTCAACAGAGTTCGGATGGACATCCGCCGCGCGCTCGGACGTGGGCTGCGTGCGCTTAGTCAACGAGGACGCGGTGCTCAACTCGCCCGAGCAGGGTTTATGGGCCGTGGCCGACGGCATGGGCGGACATGCAGTGGGCGATCTCGCAAGCCGCATGGTGATCGAGCGCCTTACTGGATTATCGACAGGCGGCGCACTGGGAAACGTCATCGCAGAAGCACGAGATCGGCTTCTGCGAGTGAACGATGAACTGCGTGCAGAGGCAGCACGGCGACAGGTATCGCGCATAGGCAGTACCGTTGTATTGCTTGCCGCGCGCGGCGGCGCGTGCGCTTATCTCTGGGCTGGCGATAGCCGCATCTATCTATTCCGGAACGGCCGCCTCGCGCAGTTGACACGCGATCACAGTCATGTCGAAGAACTCAAGGCACGCGGCCAACTGACGGCGGAAGAAGCATTGCATCATCCCGCGCAGCATTTGATTACGCGTGCCGTAGGCGCGCTCGACACATTGGAACTCGACGAAAGCAGCGTCGCGCTGGCCGACGGCGATACGTTCCTGCTATGCAGCGATGGCTTGTCCAACGAAGTGACCGAAGCCGAAATGGCGAGCGAACTCGCCCCGGGCAATTGCGAGGCGGCGGCGCAGCGGCTGCTGGAAATGGCGCTGGAGCGCGGTGGACGAGATAACATTTCACTCGTCGTCGCTCACGCCGAAGACGTTCTCGGGTCGGACAGAACGCAAGTGAATCCCACTCTGTAAACCACGCTTGCTCACTGCTTGTTTCGTTGCGCTGCGAGCCTGAAGTCTTTCGAATGAAGCCCGTGCTTCTTCAGAAGCATTTGCAAGTGAGAGCGGTTCATGTCGTAGCGCCGCGCGAGTTCTGCTACGGTGCCGCCAACTTCCTGCAAGCCGCGTTCGAGAAACGCGCGCTCTGCTTCGTCGCTGGCTACACGCTTCGCTTCGCTCAGCGAGCCGGCCATGGCGACACCTTCGCCGCTTGCCGAAGGCGCTCCCATTGCAATGGCGATCGATGACTTCGGGCGTATGTCCACCGGCAGATGCTCGATATCCGCCATCTCGCCTGCGAGGCAAGCGAGCCGATACACCATGTTGCGCAACTCGCGGATGTTGCCGGGGTAGTCGTAACTGCGCAGGAAGTCCCGCAAGCGCGGCGATATTTTCACCGGACGACGCTTGAGCGCAGCCGCTGCTTCGTCGCCGAAATAGGCGAGCAGAAGCGGAATTTCATCGCGACGTTCACGCAATGGCGGCAGCGTCAGATGAATGACACTTAAGCGATAGAACAAGTCTTCGCGAAACCGCCCTTCCTCGCACCAGCGCCGCAGATTGCGATTCGTCGCCGCGACGATGCGCGTGTCGACTGCAATAGGCTCGTCAGAGCCGACGCGCTGTATTTCATGCGCCTCTAGCACGCGCAGTAACTTGACTTGGCCCGACAGCGGCAACTCACCGATCTCGTCGAGAAAGATGGTCCCTGTATGCGCGCTCTCGAACTTTCCTTTGCGGTCGTTCGTCGCGCCCGTGAATGCGCCCTTGCGATGCCCGAACAGTTCCGATTCGATGAGATTCTCCGGAATCGCGCCACAGTTCACGGAAATGTACGGCTTGTCCGCGCGCGAGCCGTTCGCGTGAATGACCTTGGCCATCAGTTCCTTGCCGGTTCCGCTCTCACCGTCGATCAGTACCGGCAGATCGGTCGGCGCCGCTTTTTCCGCGATTTCCAGCGCCTCGAGCAGCTTCGGGTTATCGCCGAACGTGCCTTCGAAGACGAAACTGCGTTCCAGGAGTGCCTGTCGCCTGGCGCCCGGCGACATCTCTCGCTTCGGCTCCGACGCCGCAGCCTGTACGAAACGTTCTTTGTGCGAGAGCTGCATGACCTCGTCGCGCAGCGCGCTCGCCTGTCGCAGCAGCTTCTCGATCTCGGGGCGTTCGAGGCGCGAGGTCCACCGCAGCGTCGAACGCAGTATCTCGATCTTCTCGATGAGCCCCGCATACGAAATAGCCGATGCAGGTACGTTGCTGTCGCTTTCCGGTTGGTCGAGTATCTTCATGCTGCGCTCAATTGCTTCTGCACGAGTTGGTAGTACATGCCCTTCCTCGCGACTAGCTCATCATGCTTGCCCTGCTCCACGATGCCGCCCTCGTAGAGCACGAGGATCTTGTCGGCGCGCATGATGGTCGACAGGCGGTGCGCGATGATGACGGCCGTTCGCCCTTTAAAAATCTCCTGCATGTTGCCGAGAATATTGCTTTCGGATTGCGTATCGAGCGCGGAGGTCGCTTCGTCGAATACCAGCAGGCGCGGGTCATGATACAGCGCGCGTGCAATGCACAGGCGTTGCATCTGACCGCCCGATAGCCCCACGCCGCGTTCGCCGACCACCTGCTCATAGCCGAGCGGCATCTTGCTGATGAAACCGTGCGCGTCGGCCATCTTCGCGACTTCCTCGATGCGCTTGCGATCCGGCGCTTCGTCGCCGCTTGCGATGTTGTCGGCGATGGTCCCGGAGAACAGCAAATTGCTTTGCATGACATAACCGATCTGCGCGCGATAGAAGCCTTTGTCGATCACGTTGATGTCGTAGCCATCGACGGTCATCTTGCCTTCCGTCGGCGCATAGAAGCCGACGAGCAGTTTCGCGAGCGTCGTCTTTCCCGATCCGCTGCGTCCTACCACTGCAATGAGTTCGCCCGGCTTTATATCGAAGCTAATGTTTTCGAGCACATAAGGCGCGTCGCCCTCACCGTAGCGGAAGTAGACGCCATTGAACCGGATGTCGCCCTGAAGGTCGGGCAGCATCACGCGTTGCTGCATGTCCGCTGGCTTCTGCTCGGGCTCGATGTCGAGCACATCGCCGAGACGCTCCATGGCGACGCCGGCGTCGTTGAGCAGACTCCAGAGATTGATGAGCCCCATGAGCGGCGACAATACGCTGCCCATGAATGCGTTGAACGCGATGAGCTGGCCAATGGTCAACTCGCGCGCGAGCACCAGATTGGCCCCTGCCCATAGCACTGCAATGGTCGTGGCGGCATTCAGTAATTGACTGCAGAAGCCGACCGCAATATTGAAGCGTTGAGATTTGTATTGAATCTCAAGTGACTTGGCGTACTTCTTCTCCCACTTCAGGCGAACGGCCCGCTCGATGCCCATTCCCTTGACGGTCTCGGCGCCACCCAGCGCTTCCATCAGGTACGACCGGGCGTCCGTCCCCGATGAGAACGTCTCCCGCGCGTTCTGTTTGATGCGAGGTGTGGCGAGTACGGTCAGCGCCGTCAGCGGAATGATGAACGCAATCAGCAGCAACGTCAGCTTGACGTTGTAGAGAAACATGATGGTGAAGTAGATGAAGATCATCAACAGGTTCAGCACTGTCGTGACCGTGGATTCAGTCAGAAACGCGCGGATCGTGTGATTCTCCTGGAACCGCGCGAAGATGTCCCCGGTCTTGCGTTTGGCAAAGAAGCTGAACGGCAGTGAGAACGTATGCTTGAAGAACTGCGACATCATCGCGAAGTCCATGTTGCGCATCATGAAGTTCGCCAGATACGCGCGGATAGTGGACATGAGTTGCGAGAAGACGTTCGAGATAATGAGTCCGGCAATCAGCACGTGAAGCAATCCGACATTCTGGTGAACGATGACGCCGTCCAGAATGTTCTGGATGATGAGCGGCGGAATCACGCCCAGAACCTGAATGACGAAGGTGGCGAGAAAGAGATGCAGCAGGATGGTGCGGTACGGCTTCATGTATCCGACGAAGCGTATCCACGGCGAACTGGATACCGCCTTCTGCACCAGATCCTGCGCTGGCGAAAAGACCAGACACGTACCGCTCCAGCCGCGTTCGAACTCGTCCACGGTCATCTTTCTGAAGCCAATCGCCGGGTCCGCCACCCACACGTTCGCCTTCGAAATGCCGTAGACGATAATGTAGTGATAGCCCTCCCAATGCGCGATGAACGGCAATTCGAACCCGCGCAACGATTCATAGGTGCACTGCACGCCGCGCGTGGTGAAGCCGAGCGCCTCGCCCGCGCGCGCGAGACTGTCGAGCGTCGCGCCTTGCGTCGTCACGTTAGCCAGTTCGCGCAGCTTGCCGAGCGTCATCCCGATGCCGTAGTGCCGGCAGATCATCGCAAGACACGCGGCCCCGCAATCCATCTCCTCGGCCTGCTGCACCCATGCAAAGCGTTTGATGACCCGTTCGCCGAGTTCCGGCTTGCTGTGCAAGTCGAGCATCGCGGGAAGACTGCGGCGTTCCGCGAGCTTCTTTTGCCGCTGTAACTCGCGCTCACTGAACCGAATGCGCTCTTCGAGCACTTCGCGCAGCCTGACGTTGCGCTCGATGATGAAGTGCACTGTCTTCTCGGGGATGACGAGCAAGCGCGTATCAGCGTTCGCAATGGCCGAGGCCATTTGCTCCTGACGCATCACGCACGCCTTCTCGCCGAAAATCTCGCCGGGGCCGAGCGTTGCAAGCACGTACTGATGCCCGCCTTCTTCGCGCACGATGCGCACTTCGCCTTGACGCACGACATACAGGCGCCTGTCGTCACGAGCGTCCTGCCTGAGAATCTCCTTCCCTTCACCGATACGCTTGACGCCGACGCTTCTCACGCATTCTTCGAGTTCCGCCTTGTCGAGCTTGCCGCGCAGATCGAACAGCTTGGCGACGAAACCGCCTGCTGAAGCAATGGCGACATAGCTGGTCGCGAATGCGAGCGCCGCGGGATTCTTCGCGATGACGGGCTCGATCGCGCGACGCGGAATGAACAAAAGTTCGGTCTTGCCCGAAGACCGCACGGACGACTCATGCCGATAGTCGCGCAGCATCGCGATATCGGCGAAAGTCTCGCGCTCCTTCTTCAGGCCCATGCTGATCTCTTTGCCGTGCTCCTCGGTGAATATGCGCACGGAGCCTGCTCTCACGACATAGAGACCATCAGCCACGTCGCCGGCATTGCACACGGTTTCGCCGAAGCCGTAGCGGCGCGACTCCGCATATTGAGCCAACTGCTCGATATCATCGCGCGAGAGCGGTGACAATATCTCCACCGTCGCGAGGAAACTGGCGAGCGAGTCGAGGTTTGATGGTGCGTCCATGTCCGTGTGTAATGTTCAGCGCGCCTGAATCACATGTTCCTGCGCTCTTGCGAAGAGCCATTCTTCCCGCAATAGCCGACGGATTTCCGCTGTCGTGTCTTCGTCCAGTTGGGCGGGATACTTGGACGTCACCGCAAAGATCTCGTATGAGGCGCCGTCTGCGGAGACGAACGGACCGAGTAGGTCGCCCGGCTCGGCATTGAACACCTTGGCCTCGATATCCGCCCGCAACTGCCCGCGCATCACGCGGCCGATAAGTCCGCCTTCTTCGCGCGTATCAGCGAGGGAATGTTCGCGCGCCATGTCCGCGAAGCTGTCGGGATCGTCGTTGAGATAAGACATCATCTCCTTCGCGCTTCCCTCGGAATCTAGAACGATATGACGCACCTCGATGCCGTCGAATCGCGGCGAATTGAGTTGGAAATACTCTTCGATGGCGCGTTGCGTGCCTACCTGCTCCAGCATCTTCTCCTGGTATAGCGTATCGGTGATATAGGTCTCGAATTCGTCGAGGCTCACATTGAGCGCGTCGAGATAGTTGTTCATGTCCGCTGCGCGGTGCAGCCCGCGGATGCGCCGGAACTGATCGGCGCGGGTCTGTATCTCGTCCGCCGTGAGCGTGACGCCGGCCTTCTTTGCCGCGCTCACCGTGAGCTTGTCGCGAACCAGTTGCTCGACGAGTCCGTCGAACTGCCCATTGAGTTTCAGAAGCCTGAGAAACTCGTCGACATCGACCACTTCATCGTCGATTCGCACAATCGCCGTCATGTCGTTCTCCGTTGGGTTTAGCCCGCTAGCCCGCTACGCTGCGGAAGGGATCGAGCCCGAGGTCGATCAGTCGCCGCTCGCGCACCACGATTTCTGCGGAAGCCGTCATGCCATAGCGAAGCGGATATCGCGTACCGGCAATCTGGTAGTAGTCGCGGTCCAGCGTCACTCGTCCTTCATAGACCGGTTGCTTCGCGATTGCGCCCGGCTTCGTCGCTGGCGAGATGAAGGCGAGCGTGCCGTCGATCACGCCATATCGTTGATAAGGAAACGCATTGAACTTGAGTTTCACGCGCTGCCCTTCGCGCAGAAACGCGCGATCGTGCTCAGCAATCTCTATCTTCAGCACCGGCCGCGCATTTGCCGGCGCAATACCACCCAGCGGCGTGTTCGCCTGAATCTTGTCGCCCGGCTGAGTCGAGGTCACGTCCGTGACCACACCCGACACAGGGGCCAGAATCAGCAGAAAGTTGTCTTTGTCGATGTTCTCGAAGCGGATGCGCGCAGCGGCGTCCGCGACGAGACGCGCGGTCTGCAATTGCAACCGCAGCTTGTCTTCCGTGCTCGTCACCTCGCGCATGGCCGACTCGTATTGCAGCCTGAGGCTCGTTGCTTCCTGACCGCTCGTTTCGAGTTGCGCCTTCGCTTGCTTGAATTCATGGCTCAAGCGAAAGTCGAGTTCAGCGAGCTTCGCCTGTTCGACGCGATAAGCGCCATCCGCTTCGAGATAGACGTTGCGCTTCGCTTCCACTTGCGATTCCGACACGCCGCCGCCGCCCGGCAAAGCGAAGAGTCGCGCGAAGCGGTCGAGTTCGCTTTTTGCGGCGTCGCGGGCGCGGCGCGCATTTTCCAGCACGCTGCGCTGCTCCTGGAGTTGCGCCTTCTGCCCTTCGGCGAGCTTGCTCGTGCCTTCGCTCACTCGCTGCTGATGCTGATGTTCCTCGACTTCCATCTGGTCCTTGAGCGCGGCGATTCTTCGTTCCATCAGCAACTTCTTCTCGGGAAACTGCTTCCATTCGCGCTCGGCGTCGTCGAGCTTGAGTTGCGCTTCCAGTGCGTTCGTCGCGGCTTCGATTGCGCCACGTGCGTTCAAGCGCGCCACGACGTCGTCCTTGCGCACCGGTTGCCCTTCCGCGATATAGAGGTCGGCCAGTTCTCCGTCGATAGGCGCGTAGAAGCGCCGCACCTCCGATTCGGGCGCAAGCGTGCCTTGCGCGGTAACGAGGACGTCCGCGTGACCGATGAAGGACCACGCGAGCGCCGCAACCACGAGCGCGACCATGGCAAGCACCACGGCTTGCGTGAGCTTCAGCGGTTCAGCCGTCAGAATCGCGACGCCTTCCGCGCCGTGATCGCCGAGCGCTTCCGAGAAAGGCCTAAGGGGCGCGTTGCGCTTCACCGCTCGTCCCTCCGATCAGGTTGAGTTTCGCTTGCAGCAGCGACGGATCCAGCACCATGCGAAGGTCTTGTAGAGAGCGCCGTTGCAGAGCCGCTTCGTCATCGATCTCTTTGCTCAGCGCATTCCATTTGCCTTGATCCGCCGCGCCGTTTTGCGAGGCTTGCCTGAGCATGCGCATGCCGCGAACGGAAGCGTCCCGCGCATCCGACAAGCGCTTGGCTTGCGTTCGAAAGCCATCCGACACATCCGACTCCAGCCGTTGCGACCCGCCTATTCCACCGTTCGTCCGGTACTGCTCCCAAAGCGTCTGCGCATGAGTCATCAACGCTTGTCCTCGCACGGCTGCTTTACCGTTGAGCGCGGCCATGTCGGGCGCGATGGCCTTAGCGAAATAGCCGTCGCTCTGCGGGTCGAGCGATTCATAGAACGAAAGCAGTGCGTCTTCATAGCGTCCGGAGCCGCGTGTCTTTTGCAACTCGTCGAACTGGGCGGCCACCGCCTTCTTGTGAGCCAGTTCGCCCTGCAAGGTCGGCGTCCAGTTGCCTTGCGGAATCTTCGTCAAGAGGTCAATTGCCTGGGCACTGCGCCCATTGCGCCAGGCATCGGATACAGCGGCGTATTGCGCCATCACAGGGGCGGGCGGCAACTGGTGCGCGCTTAATTCCGCCCACTTGTCTTTGAAAGGCGGCGTCGAGAATGTCGTCGTTCCGATCCAGTCGGCGAGCGGTGCAAGGCTCTTCGCGGTCATCGCGTGCCTGAGGCTCGCGTAGGCGTTCGCATCGGCGCGCAGGCGATCGAGACCGCCGAGACGCGGATACCGGTCTGCATAGTCCTTCAACGCGGCATCGATCGCATCGAGGTCGTCCGTGGCGAGGCTCTTCACGACACTCGCATTCAATCGATCGATGGCGGCGAGATAGACCGAATCATCGCTTTGCAGCTTGCGCAGATGGCTGAGCGCGAGCGCGTAAGGATCGCGAAACTCGGGCACGTAGCCCGCGATGCGGTCCAGATCGCGCTGATGACTTCCCGCATCCGCTTCCCAATGCTTCAGGATGTCCGCGATGCGCGGTTCGTCTGCGTACATTCGAACGGGCGCGTCAGGGCCGCCACGGCTCATGACGAAACGTTCGAGCTTGCCGATCCAGCGCAATTCATCGAGCATGGAACGGACTTCCGCGTTGTGCTCGCTCAACGCGTCCATCTGCGCGATGATGCTGTCCGCCTGCGCATAATCGCCTTTGCGCAACGCGACCAGCCAACGCGGCACGTCGGCCCTTAGAACGGCCTCTGTGTTCATCGACGTGAACGGCGCGTCGTGCGGATGCATGCGGAGATAATCGTTGCTCAACACCGCAGCTTGCGCATAGTCGCCGCTTGCCATGAGCGACTTCGCGCGGCGCTCGAGTGATCCGGCATGAAAAAGCGCGAAGCCTCCGGCTGCAAACGCCAACAACACGCAGACAGTGACGACGCGTGCCCGCCGCGTGACGCGCTGATCCTCGCCTATGAACGCCCGTTCCAACTCGCGAATGAAGAGAGCCCACTTGCCGCGTTTGAGTTTGACCTCGCCGCGCTGTTCCTTTTGAGCCGAGTCGGCCTGAGCGTCGGCGTTGATCTCATCATCGCCCGGCGCGGCATGATCCACGCAGAAGATGTCAAGAAACGAATGCGCAGAGCCGACGAAAGTCGTCTTGTCACTGTCGCGCTCGTCTTGGGCATCAGGCTGCGCTTGGACCGCCATTTCAGTCAACGTGGATTCGCTTTCGTCGCCATGCAGACTCACTCGATAGACGAAATGCGTGCCGCCGAACGCCAGAGTGTCGCCGTCCTTGAGTGCGATAGCCGAGTCGCCTATGCGTTGGCCGTTGACGAAAGTGCCGTTGGTGCTGCCGAGGTCTTCGACGAAGGGCGCCCCGCCCTTTACGAACACATGCGCGTGACGGCGCGACACGTAGTTGACCTGATGCGGGTAACGCGGCCGATAACGCGCGAAGATGTCGTCGGTCTTGCTGACGAGATATGGAAACTGCGCGAGTTCGATCGATTCGAGACCGAGTTCTTCGCGCACTGGCACGAGCGTGAGCGCGACCTGCTTCGCCGCATGAATTCGACGACGACGGGGCACGAATTGCACGCGATACGCGAGCCGGCTACCGAACGCAATCTCGTCACCGTTTCTTACGCGAGCGGGGACATCACGCACGGGCGTGCCATTCAACGTCGTTCCGTTCTTGCTCCCCAAGTCCGCGATATAGACGCAGCCGTGCTCAATGAACATGCGCGCGTGACGACGCGACAGTTGCGCGACGGCTTCGGGCGGGCTCTCGTCGAACGGCGCTTCGCCGCGGCCGATCGCGAAGAGGTCATCCTCGATGCGAATCTCGCTCAACGCATGCGCTGGAGTGCCGCGCGACGCCGGCTGAAGGACGACATCGAATGCTTCGTCCACGCGCGGCTGCGGTTCGGCTATCGGTTCGCCTGGAGCCATGTCAGTTCACAGGATGCGTCGGGCCGCTGCGAAGCGAGCGGCTGTTCGAAGTGTAAGACACGCATTCGCTTAGTCAATTGGGCATTAGGGTGAGCGAACGTCATCGTGTGGACGCCGCGTATTCCGGTACGATCGTTAGCCATGCGATTCACTGATTCTTTTCAAATGGCAGCGCTCTGTACGTCGACCGCCGGCCATCCGCCGCCGAGCGCCTTGTAGAGCGTGACCGTGTCCGACAAGATCTGCTGATGATTTGCGAGCAACGCGAGTTGTGCCGCGAGCAGCGTGCGTTCGGTCTCGAACACTTCGAGTTGTGAAATCACGCCTTCTTTGAGTTGCGCATCGATCTGTGCGGCGACGATCGTCAGATGCGCGACTTCCTGCTGCAATTCTTCTCGCTGCTTCGTATGCGAATCAAGGTTGACGAGCGCATTCTCCACTTCCTCGAACGCATTCATCACCGTGCCTCGATACTGCTGTTCCGCTGCCGTGCTTTGCGCTTCGGTGGTCTTAACGTGCGCACGCACGCTCGGGTCGAGAATCGGAATATTGATGCTCGGTAAGAAGCTGAACGTGAAGGACTTCAATAAGTCCGTCAACGCAAAGCTCGCGGTGCCGCCACGCCCTGTCAGGCTAATCGTGGGTAACTGCGCGAGTTTTGCTTGTCCGACCAGATCGTAAGACTCGAGCACGCGATATTCAGCGGCAATCAGATCGGGCCGTCGCGCAAGCAACTGGGACGGCAGTCCGGAAGGCACAGGCGGAATCTGCACGCGCTTCTGCAATTGGCCGTCGGGCACCTTGAATTCGCCAGCCGGCACGCCGGTCAACGTAGCCAGCGCATTGTCCGCAAGGTCACGAGCGCGGCGCAGTTCAAGCAGATCACGCGTAAGACGATTCAGTTCGGCGCGTTGATTCAGCACCTGCGTATGCGGCACAAGACCGTTCTTCTCCATGCCCTCGAATATCGTCAGTATTTTCTGGTTCGTCGCAATGGTCAGCATCTGCTGCTGAATCTGGTCATCGAACTGGAGGATCTGGAAGTACGTCGTCGAAACGTTCGCGACGAGTTCGAGATAGCCGGCACGCCAGTCCGCTTCGCTCGCGCGATACTCGGCTTTTTGCGCCTGCACGCCCTTTTCCACGGCGCCCCAGATGTCGATGTCCCAGTTCACCTGCGTGCCGAGGTTGTATTGCTTCGTGAACGGCTGGCCCGTCGTCTTTTCGAAACTGGCGCCCGCGCCCACATCCATCGAAGGCAGCGCGCCCGCGCGGGCCTCGCCGATTTGCGCACCCGCTACCTGAATTCGCGCTGCAAGCACCTTGATATCGAAGTTTCCGTTAATGGCCTTGTCGATCAGTCCGTCGAGATACGGATCCTGAAACTGCTTCCACCAATCGGGGCGGATCGTCTCAGCGGGAGCGGCTCTGGGGACGCTTATCGTGGTGAACGCCGTCTTCTCCGGCGTATCGGGCCGCTTATAGACGGGCACACTCACATCGATGCAGCCGGCGAGCAGCACGGCGGCAAAGAGAATCGCGCATGCGGTCATGAGGCGCGACGAGGGGATCAAAGCTCGCACGATCTGCTCCGACGATCAGGCTAGTACGAGGAATGCGCGTTTCTCCATCACCGCGCTCGGGTGCGGATCGCTCGCCGTCTCCGGAACGATGAGCGATCCGCGCCGCCTTGCGACAGGCGGTTGATGCAGCGGAGCTCCCCGTGCTCCGCCTCTACTGCCAACAACATGAAACACCTACTCCGCCGTTATCCGGCGTGTTCCTGCTTCACGCCGCATACGGCCCATAGACGTTGATGTGGCTCGTGTTGTCCGCTTTCTGATGCGGCGCGACTTTCGCCGTGGTGTCATACGTGAAAGCGTTGTTCACGCCGTTTGCGCTGAGCGTGTTCTGCGCCTGATTAGTCAGTTGCTGCGTAGTGGCGCTCAGATCGAAGCTCGACTTGTAGCTCGGGAAATAGAAGCCGGTGCCGCCGCGCACTGCGGACATTTCATGGCGGCCCAGTTCGGCGTGATGGACGAGATCGTGGATGGTCAGCGTAGACATGATGTCGGTTCCTGGCTTGAGAGTGATGGATGGTGGTCGATCAGCGGAGCTCGAAGCCCGACCCGATGTTGATGGTGCTCGTGTTGGTCGCTTGCTGCTTCGGCGCGACGTGGGCCGTGATGTTGCCGCCGAACGCCAGGTTCACGCCGTTTTGGCTTTGCGTGTTCTGCGTCTGGCCGATGAACTGCTGCGTATCGAACGAGAGCTCGACCTTCGAGACGTCATAGCCGGGAAAGTAGAACGAGCTGCCGCCGCGTACAGCCGACATCGCGCGGCGGTCGAGTTCTTCGGTGAGGGGAATGTCGAGGATCGTCAGCGTTTTCATGGTGGTTCTCCTTGGGTGCGCATTGCGCGTCGGGTGGCTTTGAGCAATCTGTTTGCTCGGGCCAGTACAATGCACGGGTTATGCCATCTTTACGCTGATTCCTGCGATGCCTTGCGGTACAAGGCTTTTCACTCCAACTGCCCGATGCCAGTCCGCGTTCGCGATCGGCTGCAGACAAACACTTCGTAGTCCGACTGTTCGTCTTTCACCGACACTGCTCACCTGACGTAGACCGTGATCTTCTTCGAATAGACGGGCGGATTGTGCGGAATATGCCGGTCGTCGCCCATCAAGAGTTGAAGCGTATGCTTACCCGGCGGCAATTCGAGCATGGTCTCCGTTTCGCCTGCGCCGTAATGCAGATGATTACGGTCGGACGGAATCTCCTGATCCAATGGCGGCAAATCCGTATCGATCAATAGATGGTGATGTCCGGTGTTCGGAAACTTCACGCCGCGCGGAGCGACGCCCATGAACCGCAGTCCGAACCATACGCGAAATGGTTTTCCCGCCGGAAGCGTCTGCCCGTCGTTGGGATAGCCGATATAGGCGTGCGCGTTGGCGGGCGCGGGCGTCGGTCCGCCCGCCGCGTGGCTCGCGTGGAATGGCGCGGCTAGCGCCGCGGCGAGCAGAATCGAACGTGCGCACGAATGTGCGCCGGCAGTGCGTCGTTTCATGTCGTGTACCTTCAGGATGTGCGCCGGACGGTGTGCATCGGACGAAGCGACGGCCCGGCTCATTTCATCGTGATCGTGATCTTCTTCGAATAAACGGGCGGGTCATGCGGTACATGGTTGTAATCGCCCATGAGCAGTTGCAGCGTGTGCTTTCCGGGCTGCAACTCGATGCGCGCATCCGTTTCGCCCGCGCCGTAGTGCAGATGATTGCGATCCGACGGAATCTCCTGGTCGAGCGGCGGAAGGTCCGTATCGATCAGCAGATGGTGATGGCCCACGTTAGGCATATCGATGCCCTTCGGACACACGCCCATGTTGCGCAGGCCCATGCGAACCCATAGCTTGCCGCCTGAAAGGACGGCGCCGTCGGGCGGCCAGATGATGTACGCCTCTGCGTTCGCGGGTGCCGGGCTGCGGGTACGCCCGGCGGAAAACGACGCGTCCGCGGCCAGCGCCGCTATGGAAGCGAGCGCGCCGAGCACAGTTCTTCTCAGCATGTTTCGGATGCCTCTTCAAAGAAAGGCCGTTCACAGGCCAACGATCAAGCTCTGTGTTCAGATTAGAACGTAACGATTTGAAAAGATACATGCGTGCGAGGGGTCGCGGACGCTGCATGCGGATACCTACGTTTAGGGGATCAAAACGTGGCGGACAGCGTGCTATCGTTGTTTGTGCGGCACACGTGCGTCTCCCTCAACGCCATACGGACCGGGTATGAATATGTGGCGGATATTCTTCGTTGCGATTGTGTTCGTCGCCATGAACGCAGCCTTCGCGCAATCCGGTCAGTCGCCCGCTCCCGTACTCATCGATCACGACGGTTCAGCGCATAGCGTCGCGCTCGTCATCGGCAACGACCGTTACGGCGAAGAGCCGCTGAGCAGCGCGGCCACCGACGCGAGAGACATGAGCGCCGCACTCTCCGCAATGGGCTTCGACGTGACGCGCCGCACGAATCTCAGTGCCGATGCAATGCGGCAAGCCGTTCAGTCATTCATCGATCATCTTGGTCCGCGCGACACCGCGTTGGTGTATTTCGCCGGGCACGGCGTTGAGGCGCGCGGACAGGCGCTGCTCTTGCCGATCGATGCAAGCAACATCGAGAAAGGCATCGCAGCGCAGGATCTCGCGGCGCGCATGGCGCGTGCGAGGCCGCTTGCTACGAACGTCGTCATACTCGACATGTGTCTGGGCTATTCATCGCCTCATGTTTCGGCCGGACCTCTTCAACTTCCGCCGCGAACGCTGATCGCATTCGCAACGCAGTTCAACGCAGGCGCAGCCGAAGACGGACGCAACGGTCGCTATACCGCAGCGCTTCTACGCGCCTTCGCGAAAGACAAGCAGATGACGTCCGCTTCATTCGATACTGCCGCGTCCGACGTCGCCAACGTCTCGCGGGGCGCACAGCGGCCGTGGGTGGCATCGACATTGACCGGCAATGTCACGCTCGGACGCGCAACGGTGGCTCTGCCGGCGATGGCCGAATTTGCCAACACCGATGGCGGACCGATCCGCATGCGCGGCATTCTGCCGAAAGACAGCAGCGAGCAATACGAACTGGCGTTCTGGGAATAGATCAAGGACAGCACGTATCCGAGCGATTACGAGGCGTACTTGAAGTCGTATCCGAACGGGCGTTTTGCGGCGCTTGCGAAGGCGCGCATCGACCGGCTGAAAGCGACGGCGAGCGCGAAGCCTTCCGTTGCGGCTCCGGCATCGGCTCAAGCATCGGCTCAAGCATCGGCTCAAGCATCGGCTGCTGCCAAGCCGCCCAGCCCCGTCGCAAGCGCCAAACCGATGGCACCGACGAACACCACGGCCAAGCCCACGGGCAACGAGATCAAGGACTGCCCGCAGTGTCCGTTGCTCATTCCCATCGTGCCGGGCGCTTTCACGATGGGCAGCAATAACGATGATCCCGGCGAGAAGCCGTCGCATCGCGTGACGCTCGGGCGGCCGTTCGCCATCGGCAAATACGAAGTGACCGTCGAGCAGTGGAATGCGTGCGCCGATGCGGGCGCCTGCACCCGCATCGCGCCGGACAGCAACGCAAGCGCCCCGCCGCCGCCCAATTCGCCGATGCGCAACGTCAGTTGGGACGATGCGCAGGTCTACGTGAAGTGGTTGAGCAAGGTAGGCGGCAAGCCGTATCGTCTGCCGAGCGAAGCGGAATGGGAGTTCGCCGCACGCGGCGGCACGCAAAGCACATTCTGGTGGGGCGATCAGATGAAAAAAGGCACGGCCGACTGCAAGGACTGCGGCGAGCCGTATCGCGCGGATGCGCCGGTGCCCGTGGGTTCGTTCGCGCCGAACGGGTATGGCCTCTACGACATGAACGGCAGCGTGTGGGAATGGGTCGCCGACTGCTGGCATAGCTCATACAAGGGCGCGCCCGTCGATGGCCGCGTGTGGGACGAGCCCTCCTGTTCGGTGCGCGTGATTCGCGGCGGCTCCTGGCGCGAAGGCGGCGACTATATGCAATCGGCCACGCGCTTCAAGTACAGCGCGAGCGTGCGTCAGTCGCAGAACGGCTTTCGCGTGGCGCGCGACACGCAGTGACCGCGCTCACTGCGCCGATACCTTCACGATGATCTGCGCCTGCGTATCGCGTTCGATTTTTCGAAGCGCCGACAACGATGCCTCGAAATCTTCCGGCGAACAGACCTGCTTGCCGAAACGCGCATCCAGCGTGCGCGATACCTGGATCACATTGCTCGCCGGATCGAACACATAGCGCGAGCGATAGCGAAAGAAGCCGCTCGTCAGGTCGAGATCGTCGGGCACTTCGGCGACTCGCATGGTCTTAGGCAGCGCGATCTGCGATACCTCGTCGTAAGCGCCGCCCACGCACAGATACGGCTGCGTACGTGAGCGTTCCGCGAGCCAGTTGCGCGTCTGCGTGGCGATGCCGCCCGACAGGCTCGTGAGCGCGGGCAAGGCGGTCGTGCCGGTCGGCCAGACGACGTCGTCGAGCGTGCCGCGCAGCGTCGTCGCGAACGGGCCGCTGGTGGCATCCACATCGGTCGTGGTCAACGCGCCCGCGCCGTGCAAGTTCGTGAAACGCAGGCGGTCCGCGGCGATCTGATCGCGCCGCTGCGCGCTCGCGAGCCGCAGATTCATGCGCTCCAGCTCGGCGCTCCATCCCGCGTCCTCTACCCAATACGCGAACGTCGCCTCGCCTTGCGGCGCGACATCGATCTGAAGGCGCGCCGTGCGCGACAACGGCTGCGTCGCGGGCGTGCGCGAGAGCGCGCCGCTATCGACGAGCAGTGTCGGCCGGTCCATGTCCGCCAGCGGCAAAAAGCCGAACTCGACGCTCGACGCCGTGCTGTCCGCGAACATCGCGAAGTCCGGCAGATACGTGATGATGTGGTTGATCGCGCCCGCGCCGTAGCCCGGCACCGAAGGCAGCGAGTAGACTGAGCCGAGGCCGATCAACGCGGGCTCGTTGCGAATGCCCACCGCGTCCAGCAGCGCGCCGTACAGCGCGACGTGATCCTTGCAGTCGCCGTAGCGGTTCGCGAGCACGTCCGTCACGCGATGCGGCACGGCCGGACTCTGCCCGATGAACATCGCGACGTAGCGGATGTTGCGGCGCACCCAGTCGTAGAGCGTCCGGGCCTTCGCGCGCGCGTCGGCGTCGTTGGCGGTCAGCGCTTGAGCGAGCGCCCGCACGGCAGGATCACGCGCGCTCACATCGACGGCGAACGCGCGATAGCTCGCCGCGAAGCTCGCGTAGTCGGGAAACGTCGAGACCATCAGCCGGTCGCCGTATTGCGCATAGCCGACGGAGCCGCTTTCCATGCGCGCGATCTGCTCGCGACGGTAATCGAACACATAGCGCGTGCGGCCGTTTGCGGTGACAGGCGCGCGCGCGACATAGCCGCGCGTATCGGCGTAGAGCGGCTTCGTCGCCGGAAGATCGAAAACGAGTTGCTGGTCAAGCACCGGCCGCTGTCCCGGCTCGACGTAATAGCCGAACTGGCCGGGAATGACCGGGCTCGCCTGACTCTTGCGCGAATGCAGGTGCACCGTCGAGCCGACGCCCACAGCCGGAAAGATCACCGCGCGCAGCTTCGCGTCCTGAAACGTGGGCGCGCCCGCCGAGCGCGGCTCCTGAATATCGCGGATCTGATCGGGCGAGACGTCATGGCGCGCGCCGTTCGCATCGACGGAATAGGCCTCCACGATGTCCACCTTCGACACGCTGCGGTCGTACCAGACGTAACGCTGCGCGATCTCGTCGACGCCCGCCGCCGTGTTCGCGCGCAGCACGGTGCGGTCGTCTTCGCTGACCGAGCCGTCGTCCGCTACGACGAACTCGTGGACGTCGCTCACGACGGTGGACGGCTCGTCGGCGTCCGGCGCCGGCGCGGCCCACGCGCCGGTCGCAGCCAGGCACAGCGCCAATGCGTACGGGATTCGCATGAAGAACCGGCTCATGTTCGGCTCACGAGGAAACGCGCGAACGTTCATCGTACCCGAGCCGATGTCGCCGCGACAATTTGTATCACGTTGCGATATAATTTCACGCTTCGCCGCGCTCCCGACGCGCGATTCATTGACCCTCTCACAAGAACTCCTCGCTGAAAACGTGTCGCGCACCGTCCTCTTACGCTGGTTACATGGCTTCCTTCCCGCACCCGTCACACTCAGATGGACCGAACGGCTGCGCGCGGGCGCGGGCGCGCTCATCGGCATTGCGCTGACGGGCGGCATCGCGCGTCTGCTCGTCGGCGATAGCGCGGCGATTCCGTTCCTGATCGCGCCGATGGGCGCGTCCGCCGTGCTGCTCTTCGCCGTGCCCGCGAGTCCGCTCGCGCAGCCGTGGTCGATCATCGGCGGCAATCTCGTGTCGGCGATCGTCGGCGTGTCGTGCGCCGCGCTGATCCACGATCCCGTCGATGCCGCGGCGCTCGCCATCGCGCTCGCCATCTGCGGGATGTTCGCGCTGCGCTGCGTGCATCCGCCTTCGGGCGCGGTGGCGCTGACCGCGGTGCTCGGCGGCCCGTCGATCCACGCGCTCGGCTACGGCTTCGTGCTCGCGCCGGTGGCCATCCAGTCGGCGGCGCTGCTGTGCTCGGCGATCGTCTATCACGCGCTGACGGGGCACCGTTATCCGCACGTCGCGCAGGCGTCGCCGAAAGCGCCGGACGGCGCGGCCTTCACGCGCGCGGATCTCGAAGCCGTGCTCGCGCGCCGCAGCGAAATGCTCGACGTCGATCCGGACGATCTCGAAGCGCTGCTGCGCGAAACGCAGTTGCAGGCTTACGCGCGCCGCTTCACCGAATTCAGTTGCGCGGACATCATGTCGCGCGGCGTGGTGTCCGTGACGCCCGATACCACGGTCGACGAGGCGCTCGCGCTGCTCGCCCGGCATCGCGTGAAGGCGCTGCCGGTGATCGACATGACGCGGCGCGTGCGGGGCATCGTCACGCGAGCGGACCTCGCGCCCGCGCACCGGTCCGCGCCCCGCGATGCCTTCGCGCGCGCCGTCGAGCGCATCATGCGCGGGCCGTCGCAGACGCCTGCGCGCGTCGGCTCACTGATGACCACCGATGTCTGCACGATCGACTCCCGCACGCCCATCGCGGAACTGGTGCCGATGTTCGCGGACTTCGGGCACCACCACATTCCGGTGGTCGATCACAACGAGCGCCTGCTCGGCATGATTACCGAAACCGATCTGATCTCGGGGCTGTATCGCCAGAGCTTCGCGAGCGAGCGCAAGAGCGCCTGAAAAAACGATGAAAAACGCACGCACCCTGACCAAGCCGGACTTCGAGCAGCTTTCCGAATTCCGCTATCAGATGCGCCGCTTCGAGCGGTTCTCGGAGCGCGCCGCGCAGGAAGAAGGCATTACGCCGCTGCAATACCTGCTGCTTCTGCACATCAAGGGCTTTCCGGGCCGCGCGTGGGCGACGGTTGGTGAGTTGGCCGAGCGATTGCAATCGCATCACCACGGCGTCGTGGCGCTCGTCACGCGCTGCGAAGCGCTCGGGCTCGTGCGACGCGAGCAGAGCGCGGAGGATCGCCGGCAAGTGCAAGTGCATCTCGAAGCGCGCGGCGAGCAGGTGCTCGCGCGCCTCGCGGCGCTGCATCGCGCGGAGTTGAAATCGCTCGACGGCGCGTTCCGCGTCCCGCAAATCGATCTTTAAATCTCGCGGAGTTTTCTGGAGTGACAGCCATGAATCATCATAAACGCGACTTTTCCGTGAACGACCGGCTGCTGCGCATCTGCGGGCTCGCGGCAGTCATCGGCGGCATCAGCACGCTTGCGGCGGTCGTGCTGCTCGCGCTCATTCATCTCTTCACGAATCTGTTTTTCTTCCAGACGTTCTCCATCGAGGATCGCTCGCCCGCGCTCCATACGCTTGGGGCCTGGGTCATCGTGATTCCGGTGATCGGCGGGCTGATCGTCGGACTGATGGCGCGCTTCGGCTCCGAGAAGATTCGCGGTCACGGCATTCCCGAAGCCATCGAAGCGATTCTCTTCGGCAAGAGCCGCATGTCGCCGAAAGTGGCGGTGCTCAAGCCGCTGTCCTCGGGCATCGTGATCGGCAGCGGCGGGCCGTTCGGCGCGGAAGGTCCGATCATCATGACGGGCGGCGCGCTCGGCTCGCTGATCGCGCAGTGCATCGACGTGACGGCCGCCGAGCGCAAGACGCTGCTCGTGGCGGGCGCGGCGGCGGGCATGACCGCCGTGTTCGGCACGCCGGTCGCGGCGGTTCTGCTCGCCGTCGAACTGCTGCTCTTCGAATGGCGGCCGCGCAGCTTTCTGCCCGTGGCGCTCGCGTGCGCCGTGGCCGGCTTCGCGCGGGCGTTCGTGTTCGGCACCGGCGCGCTTTTCCCGATGCAAACGCAGCCGCCGCACATGATTTCGCTGCTGTCGTGCCTCGTCGCGGGGCTGTTGTCGGGCGTGCTCGCGTCGGGTCTGTCGGCGGCGCTCTACAAGCTCGAAGATGCGTTCGGCAAGCTCCCGCTGCACTGGATGTGGTGGCCGGCCATCGGCGGCGTCGTGGTCGGCATCGGCGGATATCTGGAGCCGCGCGCGCTCGGCGTCGGCTATGACGTGATAGGCGATCTGCTGCATCAGCACATCGCCATTCAGGTGGCGCTCGCGATTCTGGCGGTGAAGGCGGTGATCTGGGTCGTGGCGCTCGCGTCCGGCACGTCCGGCGGCGTACTCGCGCCGCTCTTGATGCTCGGCGCGGGACTCGGCACCGTGCTCGGCGCGGTCTTGCCGGGCCACGACACGGCGCTGTGGCCGCTCGTCTGCATGGCCGCGACGCTCGGCGCGACACTCGGCGCGCCGCTCACCGCCATCGTCTTCGCGTTCGGCCTCACGCACGACAGCAACGCGCTTCTGCCTCTGCTGGCGGCGACACTCGTCGCCCACGGCTTCGCCACCGTGGTGATGCGTCGCTCGATCATGACGGAGAAGATCGCGCGGCGCGGGTATCACATCTATCGCGAATACGGGGTGGACCCGCTGGAGCGTCACCACGTCGATGAAGTCATGACGCGCGACGTGAACACGATCGACGCCGCGACGCCGCTCGCTGACGTGCTCGCGCGGCATTTCGGGCCGCAGCAGGCGCACCGGGCGTATCCGGTCGTGCGCGACGGGGCGCTCGTCGGCATGCTGGATCGCGCGGCATTGGCGGCGCTCGGCGAGGCGTCGCAATCGGGCGGCATCACGATCGGGGAGGCGCTCGCGCAAAAAAACGATGCCGCGCCTGCCGTCGCGCTGCCCGGCGAACCGTGTCGTCTCGCTGCCACGCGCCTTGCCGTGCATGACCTGGAACGCCTGCCGGTCGTGGCGGACAAGGCGTCGATGCGGCTTGTCGGCATCGTCTCGCGCAGCGATCTGGTGAAGCCGGCGCGCGCGCATTTCGACGAAGAACACCAACGCGAACGCTTCCGCGGCTTTCGGCGCGCTCAGGCGTTGCGCAAGCCGTAAGCGTCATTCGACGCGGCGAAGCGATGCAGGTCCGCTCGCAATTCCGCGAGCGGGCGCGACCAGTCGCCGAGTTGCGTCTGCCGATAGAGACGCATGGACGGATACCACGGCGTGAAGCGCGCGCAGTCGTACCAGCGGCAATCGCAGGCCTGCGCAAGCAGCACCCACACCGGGCGATTCAGCGCGGCGGCGAGATGCGCCGGCCCGCTGTCGATCGAAATGATCAGATCGAGCGCCTCGAACGCGCGGCCCGTATTTCCGAATGTGTGCAGATACGGCGCCATGTCGACGACGCCGTGCGCGTTCATCAACGCGCGCTCGGCGTCGCCCGGTTCGCCCACTTGCAGCGAGTAGAAACGGCACGTCGTATCGGCGAGCAGGCTGGCAAGGACGGCTAACTGCATCGACCGATACGGCTCGTGGCGTGCGCCACTTGCGCTGCGCCAGATCAAGCCGACTTTCGGCCGCGGGCCGTCCGCGTGCAATAGTGCGCTCGCTTCGGGCGCCAAAGGCTTGGCGGCATCGAGACCGATCAGCGCCGCCGGATCGGCTTGCGGCGCGTAGGGCGACGGCTGATAGCGCGCCCACAGATGGAAAACGGAGGCGACGCGGTCGCACCGCTGGACTTCCATCGAGCGCGCGTCGACCGTCGGAACCGACAGGCGCACGCGCTCTCGCGGCCGCACGACGTCGCGCCAGAAATCGAACATCTCGAAGACCACCTCGCGCGCGCCTTCGCGCAACAGGGCATCGACATAGCGCGAGAAAAGCACGAAATCGCCGAAACCGCCTTCGACGAGCAGAAGAATCGACTTGCCGGCGACCGGCTCGTCCATCCCGAGCATCTTGGGCTTGAGCCGCTCGATCCACGTCCTGTCGCCGCAAAACAACGTATGAAGGAGCGCCTCCGCGCAGCCGGTGTCACGATTCGCGCGGTGCAGTTCGTGCGCTTCGTGGTATTTGCCTAGGCTCAAGAGCACCATGATCAGCTCTTCAGTGAGCCGATAGCGGCTGACGTTCGGCATCGGATAGTCAAGGCCGCGCGTCAGCCACGCTTCCGCCTCGGCGAACATGCCGAGATAGTTCATGTCGATGCCCATCTGCCCCGCCCACGCGCCGCCGGCATCGGGCCGTGCGGCGATCTCGCGCAGCATGGCTTGCGCTTCGGGCGCCCGCCCGGCCATGCGCAACGCGCGAACGCTGTCGATGGTGACCGGAAGTCGGGCGTCGGATTGAACGGGCATATTTTGAACGAGAGCGAAATGACAGCGCACGATGCCAGATCGGCCGCTTCTTTCGATGTAATAAAAGGTGCCGACTTAAATGATAGGCATGTTGCCGCCGGAATCGATCAATAAAATATCGCTGCTTGTTTGCAGTTTGCGCATATTAGCCGCACGGCAACGCGACTCGCGCCGCTGCCTCACCGTTATCACATGTCATGAAATATCTTCGTCAACGCGTGCCGATTATCGCGAGCACGGCCGCGCTTTTTCTCGTCACGCTTGTCGGAAACGAATTACTGTTTCCGCATTCCGAATACGTGCCTGGCGCTAACTGGATTTATCTGCCAGCCGGCATGCGCTTGCTTTGCACGCTGCTCTTCGGGGAAGCCGGCGCAATCGGCATGCTGTGCGCCGCCTGGGTCAGTTGTGTTTTCCTGTATTTTCCCGACGATCCGGTGCGCTCGCTTTTCTACGGCACCATCTCCGCGCTCGCGCCTTATCTTATTTATCTATTCGCGACCGGCGCGCTCGGTTTGCGCACGTCGTTATCCAATCTGACGGCGAAGCGTCTTTTGCTGCTGATTCTGCTGTATTCGATCGCCAGTCCCGCCCTGCATCAGATCTGGCTCGCCATGCATGGGGAAGCCGCGGGCGCGGGTAAGCGCTTCGTGGTGATGGTGGTGGGAGATTTATCCGGCAGTTTGATCATGATCTACGCGATCAAACTGGCGTTGTGGGTGATGGTGCGAGTCGCGCCGTTGCGGCGGCGTTTGGGTGATTCATGAACCGGCCGAAGGATGGCGCCGCCCGGCTTCGATGCCGGGCGGCGCCTGTTTCACCGCTTCTCTCATCTCTCTCAGGTTCTCGCGTAGCAATCAGCCATATTCAGCAATTCATTGCCAACTCGATTGTTTCGCATCATAGCATTTGCTTATCAGCTTGATAAGTTTTTTGTGCAAGGAGCGTCAGACGCGAACGAGTATGATTCACTGCACTACGATGTCTATTTCCCCAAGCGCTGGAGCAAGCGCATGACAATGACGAAGAAACCGCTCGTCGACGCTTACTTTCGCTTTCTGAATCTCGCGCAGGCCGTGCAGGCGCTGCCTTCCGTGCCGAAGTTGGACGCGGCCGAGGAGCGCCTTCTCGAAGCGCTGACGGCGGCCTGGCACGCGGGCCGCACGCTGACGGTCACCGAAACGATGGCGCTTTCCGTCGCCGGCGCGCCCGCCACCGTCCACCGCAAGCTCACGCGCCTCAAACAGCAAGGTCTCGTCACGCTCGATGAAACCGGCGCGGACTTGCGCACGAAATCGGTGGTGCCGACCGCCAAGGCGCTCGCCTACTTCGAAAAGCTGGCCGCGTGTCTGGAGGAAGCGAGAAAGAAGTAGCGCGCGGGTCCGCGCCGCGCGGTTTATTCTGTGGCTCCTGCACAACGAAAGCGGGAGTCGGAGTCATGAAGCCTCTCAACACGCGGCGCTCGCCCGGCCGGCGCGACTTCCTGCGCGCGACCGCAGCCGCCGCGCTCGCCCTGCCCGGCGTTGGCGCATCCGCCGCGGACGCGGCCATCGAGCCGATGCACAGGCGCCCGATTCCCTCGACCGGCGAGGCATTGCCCGTCGTCGGATGCGGCACCTGGCGCACGTTCGATGTCGGCAACGACGCCGCCCGCCGCCGCGAACTCGCCGACGTGCTGCGCGTGCTGTTCGCGGCGGGCGGCTCGGTCGTCGATTCCTCGCCAATGTACGGCAGCTCGGAAGCCGTCGCCGGCGCGCTGCTCACCGAACTGCACGCGCGCGACAAGGCGTTCGTCGCGACCAAGGTCTGGACCGAAGGCCGCGAGGAAGGCATCGCGCAAATGGAGCAGTCGATGCAGCGCCTCGCCGCGCCCCGCATCGACCTGATGCAGATCCACAATCTCCTCGACTGGCGCACGCAGCTTGCCACCCTGCGCGACTGGAAAGCCGCCGGACGCGTGCGCTATATCGGCATCACGCACTACACGTCGGGCGCGTTCCCGCAGGTCGAAGCCGTGTTGCGCGCCGAGCGCGTCGACTTCGTGCAGATCAATTACGCCGCCAACGACCGCGACGCCGAAGCGCGCCTGCTGCCGCTCGCGGCGGACCGTGGCGTCGCGGTGATCGTCAACCAGCCGTTCGGCGGCGGGTCGCTGCTGGCCGAGCTGCGCGGCAAGCCGCTGCCGCCTTTCGCGGCCGAACTGGGCTGCGCGAGCTGGGCACAGCTTCTGCTCAAGTTCGTGCTGGGCAATCCGGCGGTCACGTGCGTCATTCCGGGCACGGGCCGCCGCGAGTACATGATGGACAACGTTCACGCGGGCATCGGCGTCTATCCGGATGCGGCGCTGAAACGGCGAATCCAGGAAGCCGTCGCGTGACGTTCAACGGGAGAAAGACGATCGATGGGCGATCCGTTCAACCTGCAACGCTTCGTGAGTGCGCAGGAAAGCATCATCGATGAAGCGCGCGCCGAGCTCTCAGCCGGCCGCAAACGCACGCATTGGATGTGGTTCGTGTTTCCGCAGATCGCCGGGCTCGGGCACAGCCCGATGGCGCAGCGTTACGCGATTCAGTCGCTTGCCGAGGCGCAGGCGTATCTCGCGCATCCGGTGCTGGGCGCTCGGCTCGTCGAACTGACGCGCATCGTCAATGGCGTCGAGGGGCGCAGCGTCGAGGACATTTTCGGCTATCCGGACCATATGAAATTCCATTCGTCGATGACGCTGTTCGCGCGCGCCGCGCCCGACGAGCCGCTCTTCGACGAAACGCTACGCCGCCATTTCGACGGCCAGCCGGACGAAGCGACGCTCATGCGCCTGCGCTGATTCCGGCGACAGGCATGGCCGTTGCACCATGCGCATGTCTACTTCAACGGAGCCCGACATGAGCCGATCGCTGAAAGTCCACGACCACGTAAGCTGGAATACGCCGCAGGGCGAAACCACGGGCCGCGTGGTGCGCGTCATTTCCGAGCGCACCACGCTCGACGGTCACACCGTCAACGCGTCGAAAGACGATCCCCACTACGAAGTCGAAAGCGACAAGAGCGGCAAGCGCGCGGTCCATAAAGGCAACGCGCTCAAGCACATATCGCACTGAGTGGCGGAAGAAAGAAAAGAGCGGCGGCGCGGTTCATGCAAAAGCCCCGGGAAACGGTCAAACTGCTACCGCGCCGTCCATTGCGCCTTCTCGCAGAACCGTCTTGCCAAATCTTTTGAGGAATCGATATGAACTTGAAACTCGTGGCATCGCTCTTCGCTTCGTCGGCCATCGGCCTTGCTTCCACGCTCGTTTCCACCCCTTCGTTCGCGCAGGTCGCGGGCGCGCAGCCGCTCGGCGTGTCCGTCCAGGTCTCGACCGCGATCATCGACGGATGGAGCGTCAAGAAGTCGATTCTGAACAAGCCTGTCGTCAATGACGAAGGCGCGCGCGTCGGCGTGATCCACGACATCATCATCGCGCCCGACCATTCGGTCTCGTTCGCGATCATCGCGGCCAATCAGTTCCTCGGCGTGTCGCACCACGACGTGGCGATTCCGATCGAGCAGTTCGACGTGAAGAACGGCAAGCTCGTGCTGCCGGGCGCGACCAAGGACGCCATCAAGGCGCTGCCCGAGTTCCAGTACTCGAAGGTGAAGTCCACGCCGGCGCCGCGCGCCGACGCCGAACATCACTGATCTGGTGATTGAATGACGCAGCGGCGCGGTGGCCGCTGCATCCCTCTTACGTTCGACGGAACTCTCATGTTCAACGCGCTGCTGCTCGACAAACAGGACGACCGCACGGTTGCGTCCATTCAGTCAATCGACGAGTCGCGTTTGCCGCAGGGCGACGTGCTCGTGCGCATCGAATATTCGACACTCAATTACAAGGACGCCCTCGCAATCACGGGCAAGGGACCGGTCGTGCGGAGCTTTCCGATGGTGCCCGGCATCGACTTCGCGGGCGTCGTCGAGGAGAGTACGCACGCGTATTACAAGCCGGGCGATCTCGTCGTGATGAACGGCTGGGGCGCGGGCGAAACGCACTGGGGCGGTCTCGCGCAAAAGGCGCGCGTGCCGGCCGGGCATCTGATTCCGCTTGCTGCGGGCATCACGACGCGTCAGGCGATGGCCGTCGGCACGGCCGGCTATACGGCGATGCTCTGCGTGCAGGCTTTGGAGCAGCACGGCGTCGCGCCCGGCGACGGCGACGTGCTCGTGACCGGCGCGAACGGCGGCGTCGGCAGCTTCGCGGTGGCGATTCTCGCGAAGCGCGGCTATCGCGTCTTGGCATCGACGGGCCGGCCCGAAGAAGCGGCGCGGCTTCGCGAACTCGGCGCGGCGGATGTCATCGACAGACAGACGTTGTCCGCGCCGGGCAAGCCGCTGCAGAAGGAGCGGTTCGCGGCGGCGGTCGATTGCGTCGGCAGCCACACGCTCGCCAACGTCTGCGCGAGCTTGCGATACGGCGGCGCGGTCGCGGCGTGCGGCCTCGCTCAGGGCATGGATTTTCCGGCGACGGTCGCGCCGTTCATTCTGCGCGGCGTCGCGCTGCTCGGCGTCGATAGCGTGCATGTGCCGACGGAGCAGCGCATCGCGGCGTGGAACGCGATGGCTGCGGACGTGCCCGTCGAGACCATCGAGCGCGTCGCGAGCGCCATTTCGCTCGCCGATGCGCCGGAAAGCGCGGCGAGCTTGCTGCGCGGCGAGATCAAAGGGCGCGTGATCGTGGATGTGAATGCGTGAGCGCGGCGGGGCGTTGGCGGCGAATTCGGCTGGTTAGCACGTTACGACCATCCCACTGTGCGAGGCCGATTGCACGCGCCCCGACACACGCAGAGTCTGCTGCGGGTGAAACGACGGGGCGTGCTCGTCGATTGCCATGGCGTGCGCGCGGCGCAGCGTGACTCGCAATCCGTGCTGCCGACGCCCGCCGCGCTCCTCATCTCGCTCGCCGACGCGTTGAATGCGGCGGGCGGGGCTTCTCGGCGAATCAAAGGGCACGGGTCCGTCGATGCGAACGTGGAGCGCGGCGCGGCGTGGACCACCACTCGCGCCGTCGATCGACACTTCGCCATTTGAGTGCGTCGCCCGCCGACGCGCCGGAAAAGCCGTATGTCTGTTTCGCGGCGAGATGGACTGGCGCGCGATCGTGCATGCAAACGCGGAGTCCGACACAGCGGCTTGCCACGCTTCACTTCGCGTTAAAACGTGCTCCATCCGCTCGCATCAGCTTCAGCGCTCGCCGCTGCCTTTCGCACCGGCGCGGGCCGCGTTGCCTTGCGCGCGACGACCGGCGCAGGCGCCCCAATCGCCGCAATCACCGAACCGCCCGCCTCCACGCTAAAGAACCCCATCGCTTCGTTCAGCTTGCGCCCCTGTTCTTCGAGCGCCTGCGACGCGGCCGCCGCTTCCTCCACAAGCGACGCGTTCTGTTGCGTCACTTCGTCCATCTGCGTGATGGCCTGATTGATCTGCTCGATGCCGCGTCCCTGCTCCACCGACGCCGCCGCGATTTCCTCCATGATGTCGGTCACGCGCGCAACCGCCTGCGTGACTTCGCTCATCGTCGAGCCCGCTTCGCCCGCGAGCGCCGAGCCGTCGCGCACCTTGTCGACCGACTCCGCGATCAGTTCCTTGATCTCCTTCGCCGCCGTCGCGGACCGCTGCGCCAGGCTGCGCACTTCCGTTGCGACCACCGCGAAGCCGCGTCCCTGCTCCCCCGCGCGCGCCGCCTCGACCGCCGCGTTGAGCGCCAGGATATTCGTCTGAAACGCGATGCCCTCGATCATTCCGGTGATCTCGGCGATGCGCGCGGAGCTATCGCTGATGCCTTGCATCGTCGACACGACGCGGCCGACGACATCGTTGCCCTTGCGCGCGACTTCCGACGCATTCGATGCCAGCGAGCTCGCCTGCTGCGCGTTGTCCGCGTTCTGACGGACCGTCGACGTGAGCTGCTCCATGCTCGCTGCAGTCTCCTGTAGGGATGCGGCCTGTTCTTCGGTGCGCTGGCTCAGGTCGGTGTTGCCCATCGCGAGTTCTTTCGCCGCGCTGCCGACGGCACCGCCGCTTTCACGCACGAGGCTCACGGTATCGGTCAGGCGCGCGTTCATGTCGGCGAGTGCGCGCAGCAGATCGCCGGTTTCGTCCTTCGTCTCGGCGACGATCCGGCTGCGCAGATCGCCGCGCGCCACGGTCTGCGCGATCCCGACCGCTTCCGCGATCGGCGTGGTGATCGACCGCGTGACCGTGATGCCCGCGATCACGGCGAACAGTCCGCCGAACACGCACAGCGCGAGCAGCACGTTGCGCTGCGCCTGATAGTTCGCCTCGAATTCGCGCACCATTTCGTCGCGGCGCACATTTGTATAAGTCGCGTAGTCTTCGGTGGCCTTCACAAGGCGCGCGAGCAGCGGGCGGCAATCCTCGTCGAGCTTCACGATGGCTTCGTCGTGACGGCCCGCGAGCGCGAGCGCTTCGATGGCGGTCGCCACCGGTCCGTACAGCGCCTCGACGCGCGTCATTTCGGCAACGAGGCTGCGCGCCTTGTCGCTCGTGTCGTTCGCGGACGCGACCATGTCCTGCAACTGTTTGAGGCGCGCCTGCACGTCCGCGTGCGCGCGCTCGACATCGGCCTTCTCCAGTTCGAGATCGGCGGGCTTCGTGACCAGCACGAGATTGCGCGCCGCGATGGCGCGGCGGTCCACGGCGGCGCGGACTTGCGCGGCCACGTCGGCGCGCGCGTTGATGCCGTGCACGTAATGCGCGAAGCCGTCGGTGGCCGTGGACAGCGCCCGCAGCGACATGCCCGCGACCAGCACGAGCAGCACGGCGAGCAATCCGAAGCCGGCGATGAGTTTGTTCTTGATGGTGATATTGCGGAGATTCACGCTTGGGGCTCTCTCAGGTCCGGAAAATCGTTGTTTGCATGACGCCCGCGCTCTTCGGCGCGAAAAAAGGACGCGAACGTTTGCTGTCCGCGCGTCGCGTCGCTCTAGATTTGATTACGGCGCGGCGGGCGCGCGTCTGAAGGGCTGCACGTGTCATCGTCGATATTCTGTTCGTCGACGATAATGACGGCTTTCCGCCTCCACTTTGCTCATGACCGATCCGCTCGATATCCGCACGCCCGAATTCGACGCCGCGTTGCGCGCGCTGCCGCCCTCGCCTGCTTCGTCCGCCGACGTCGCCACCGACGAGACGTACTGGGACGCCGTGCGCGCGCTGTATCGGCAGACGGATGCCGTCGTCAATCTGGAGAACGGCTACTGGGGCGCGATGGCGGAGCCGGTGAAGTCGGTGTTTCATCACTGGATCGACCGCCTCAATTACGAGACGACGACGCTCGTGCGTCCGCACTGGGGCGCGATCCACGACGGCCTGCGCGAGCGCGTCGCGGCGGCGATGGGCTGCGGCGTCGACGAAATCGAACTGACGCGCAACGCCACCGAGGCGCTGCTCGCGCTCATCAGCGGCTACAACCGCCTGTCGCCGGGCGACACCGTGCTGTACAGCGATCTCGACTACCCGTGCGGCAAGGATGCGATGGAATGGCTGCGCGAGCGGCGCGGCGTGACGCCGGTGCAGATCACGATTCCCGAACCGCGCGCGGGCGAGGATTTCCGCCGCGCGGTCATCGAAACTTACGCTGAAGCGCTGCGCCAGCATCCGCGAACGCGGCTCGTGCTGGTTTCGCACGTCTGCTTCGCCACCGGCCTCGTGATGCCGGTCGCGGAACTGTCGGCCCTGGCGAAAGAAGCAGGCGCGGACGTGATCGCCGATGCCGCGCATTCCTGGGGCGCGCTCGACTTCGACGTGCCCGCGCTCGACGCGCCCTTCGCCGCGCTGAATCTGCACAAGTGGATCGGCGCGCCGCTCGGCTGCGGCGCGATCTTCATCCGCCGTGGATATCTGAACAACATCGATGCGTATCTGGGCGACCGCGCCTGGCCTGCCGACGACATCCGCTCGCGAGTGCATACCGGCTCGCCGAATTTCGCCGCGTGGCTCACGGTGCCGGCGGCGCTGGACTTGCACGCGCGCATCGGCGCGCATGCGAAGGAAGCGCGTCTGCGGGCGCTGCGCGATGCGTGGGTGAAGCCGGCGCGCGCACTGCCGGGCGTGCGCATTCTCACGCCGGACGATCCGTCGATGGCGGTCGGCATCACCGCTTTCCGGCTCGACGGCCAGAGCGCCCGCGCGACGTGCGATGCGCTGCGCGAACGCTTCGGCATCTTCACCGTGACGCGGCCGGGCCCCGACGCGGGAGACGTGGTCCGCGTGACGCCCGCGCTGTTCTCGCGGATGTCGGATGCGGAGCGGCTCGCCGAGGCGCTCGGCGTGTTGTCGCGCGAGGCGAGCTAGGCGGGCGCGGCTTCGCTGATTGGGATGGTGCATCGAGCCGCGCAATGAGGTAGCGTAGGCCTTCAGCGCGGGCGACGAAGGTTCAACATCTTCACAGTGACCCGGCCCGCGCGACGCCCGCGTTGTTCTCGCGGATGTCCGATGCCGAGCGGCTCGCCAAGACGCTTGGCGTGTTGTCGAACCAAGCGAACTAGGCGGGCGGGGCTTCGCCGTCCACGCGCCTCACGTCGACCCGCGCGATCAACATGCCCAGCCGCTCCGAGCTTGGCGCTTCCCCGTCAGCGCGCGAGGCAAGCTAGGCGGGCGCCGCTTCCGCTGCCTGCTGATCGCGCGTCGAGCCGCTCGATCAGCTCGATCAGCGCCTCGGAGCACGACGCTTCCACCTTCGCGCGGGCAGCGAAGGTTCGACATCGTCACCGCAACGCGGCCCGCGCTGATCTAGCGCAGGTCGGATGCCGAGCGGCAGGCCCAAGTGCTCAGGGTGGTGCCGAATAAGAAGCTAGGCGGGCGCGGCCTGGCTACCTGCCGATCGCGCGTCGAGCCGCGCGATCAGTTCGCCCAGCGCCTCCGAGCACGGTGCTTCCACCTTCAGCGCGAGCAGCGCATCGGCGCGCGTCTTGCCGATGTTGATCGCCGCGATCGGCTTGCCGCTTTTCGCGGCCCACTCGCAGAAGCGGTAGCCGGAATAGACCATCAGCGACGAGCCGATCACGAGCATCGCGTCCGCGCCGTCGAGCGCGCTCGCCGCGTCCTGCACGATCTCGCGCGGCACGCCTTCGCCGAAGAAGACCACGTCCGGTTTGAGCAGCCCGCCGCAACGCGTGCAGCCGGGCACGTCGAACGCGCCGAAGTCCAGGTCTTCGATGAGCGCGTCGCCGTCCGGCACCGCAGGCGCCGTGTAGCCCACGAAGTCGGGATTCGCCGCTTCGAGCAAGCGTTGCACGTCGGCCCGCTCGTGCCGCGCGCCGCAGTCCATGCAGCGCACGCGGCCGATGTTCCCGTGCAGTTCGATCACGTCCGGATTTCCGGCGCGCGTGTGCAGACCATCCACGTTCTGCGTCACCAGCCGATGCACGCGCGAGCGCGCCGCCAGCGCCCGCACGGCGTGATGCGCCGCGTTGGGCCGCGCGCTCGCCACCACCGGCCAGCCGATCAGGCTGCGCGCCCAATAGCGCCGCCGCGCGTAATCGGAGTCGAGAAAGTCTTTGAGGAGAATCGGCGCGCGGCCGGTACGCTGGCCTTCGCGATCGCGATAACAGGGAATGCCGGACTCGGTGCTGATCCCCGCGCCGGAAAGTACGAAGAGCCGCGGATGCCGCTCGACGAAGTCATGAAGTGAAAGCACGTGCTGTCCTTGGTGCGCAAAAAAACGCGCGGTAGTTGCCGGTGCGGTATCTTGAAAATATAAGGCGAAATGCCTACCGATGCACCGGCCTTACCACTTCGTCGATTCTGGAATTGGCTTGACCAAACGGCGGCGCGCCGATAGATTGGTGCGCTGCCCCACCTTATTCGAACGAGAGACACGATGCTGACCGTCATCTGCGAAACCCCCGGCACCCTCAAGGCCGAAGAACGCGCGAAGCCGCAGCGCGCCGAGAACGAAGTGCTGCTGCGCGTGAAGCGCGTCGGCGTGTGCGGCACGGACCTGCACATCTTCACCGGGAATCAGCCGTATCTGTCGTATCCGCGCGTGATGGGCCACGAGTTGTCCGGCGTGATCGAGGAAGCCGACGCCGCGAGCGCCTTGAAAGCGGGCGATACCGTCTATGTGATGCCGTATCTGTCGTGCGGCAAGTGCATTGCGTGCCGTCAGGGCAAGACCAACTGCTGCGTCAACATTCAGGTGCTCGGCGTGCATCGCGACGGCGCGTTTACCGAATATCTGAATCTGCCCGCGCAATTCGTCCATAAGGCCGAAGGCGTCACGCTCGATCAGGCGGCGATGGTCGAATTTCTCGCGATCGGCGCGCATGCCGTGCGGCGCGCCGACGTGCAGCCGGGCCAGCGCGTGCTGGTGGTCGGCACGGGACCGATCGGGATGGCGGCGATCACGTTCTCGCGGCTGCGCGGCGCGAACGTCACCGCGCTGGATACGCGCGAAGATCGCCTCGCGTTCTGCAAGCGCGAATTGAAAGTGAACGCCACCGTGCGGATCGGCGAGCGCGACAAGGAGGAACTATCGCAACTGACGAACGGCGAGTTCTTCGACGTGGTGTTCGACGCGACCGGCAATTCGCGCGCGATGGAGCGCGGCTTCGAGTTCATCGCGCATGGCGGCAAGTACGTGCTCGTGTCGATCGTGCCGGACCGCATCTCCTTTGCCGATCCCGAGTTCCACAAGCGCGAGGCGACGCTGCTCGCGAGCCGCAACGCCACGCCAGAGGACTTCGAGACGGTGCTCGCCGCGATGCGCCGCGGCGACGTGCCGACGGATGCGCTCAACACGCATCGCATGGCGCTCAATGATGTGCCCGCGCAGTTTTCGTCGTTGCTTGACCCGAAGGCGGGCGTCGTGAAGGCGATCGTGGAGTGTTGAGGCGCTGATCTGGTCGGCTGCGCGGGTAGCGCGGCTGGCCTTGGGGGGTGGCACATCGATCTTGAAGTATTGCCCGCTACTGAGGCCGCGTCGTTTGCGCTGAAGCGGACGACGCGAACCCGATCGTGGACTGCCTCGCTGCTATTGAGGCCGGCTGCGCACATAACGCGCCCTGCCTTGAGCGTCGTGCCACGGCTCGGCGGTATCGCGCCAGATCTCATACTCGGGCGGATACAGCCCGATCTCATCGAAGATGCCGGTCGGCACTTCGATCTCCGGCACGCCATCGAAAGCGAGATAGACCGGCGAACCGCACGTCGGACAGTGATGGCGGCGGCCCGTCGCGGAGCTTTCCCAAGCGATGGTGTCGCCGGAAACCTCCACCGCGTCGCGCGCGAAGATCGCGTACACGCCGAACGGCGCGCCGTGGATGCGGCGGCACGTCATGCAGTGACAGAGATTGACCTCGTTCGGCTCCGCGAACACGCGCACCCGAACCGCGCCACAGGCGCAATGTCCTTCGTGAATGAAATGGCGGCTCATGCATCGCTCCCGGCGTTGCCTGCTTCGCCGCAATCTCGCGACGAAGCACGAGCGCGCTCAGGCGCTCATCGCACGAAGTATCCGCGGTTTTGCATGCACTCGCCGTACGCGCGCCAGTAGCGGACCATCGGCGGCTCGGGCGGCGGAAGCGGCGGCATCTTCATGTCGCCGCTATAGAGCGCATCCGATGCGCCGCTCGCCATGCCCGGCATCGCTGGCATGCCTGCCATGCCCGTGCCTGCGGTGCCGGACGCCGCCATTGCCGCCGACGCGCCGCGCGGCGCCGATGCGCCCGCGACGACCGCCGCCGATGCTCCGGACGCCGCCACGGCGGCCGATGCCCCCGAAGCCGGCGACGCAGCCGATGCCGCGAGCGCGCCCGATGCGGTCGGCGGCAGCGGCGGCTCGACGGCACGCGGCGGGCTTATCGTGCGCGTGTCGGCTGTGCTCTGTTTCGGCGCGGCCTGCGACTCTCGCGCCATGTTGACCTTCGTCGTCTGATTGGCGTACGCATAGCAGGCGGCGTTGTCCACGGCCTGTTGTCCGGCGCTCTGGCTGCGGCCGGGCAAGGTCATCGGCTGCTGCGCGAGAGCGGCGCAAGAGCCGACGAGCAAGGCGATTCCCGCGAGATGTGAAGGTTTCATTGACTGCGTTCCCCGATGCGGTGTTTTTAGTCGTTGCAGTTCGCTCGCCACCGCGTCGCTCGCGCGTATGGCCGCGAGTCTGCGCCGGGCCTGCTGTCAAGGATACCGCGCTCACGCACCGCGCCACGCCAGAAACACCGGTATCTTCCGCCAAAATCCGCATCCGGCGCGCCCCGCCGCCGCGTCAGAACTTCATGCCGACGCCCACGCCGAGCACCCACGGATCGATCTTGAGCGACCCCAGATCCGCCCCGCCCGCCGACGCGCTGGTGCGCATCCAGATCTTCTTCACGTCCGCGTTGATGAAGACGTTCTTTGCGACGTCGACATCCACGCCCGCCTGCAACGCCGGGCCGAAGCTGCTTCGCTTGATGGACACGGGCGTATCGCCGGCTTCGAGCTTGTCGTTGTAGAAGTACGTGTAGTTCAGTCCCGCGCCGACGTACGGCCGCACATGGCCCTGATGATTGAAGTGATATTGCAGCAGAACGGTCGGCGGCAGCACGCCCACGCCACCCAGTCCGCCGATGTTCGATGTCACCTGATGCCGCGACGTCGCGAGAATCAGTTCGACGCCGATCTGATCGCGGATCATGTACGTGAAGTCGAGCTCCGGCACGATCGCATTGTTCACATCGACGCCCAGCGAGCCGAGCGTGCCGCCCGCCGACACCTGCGGCTGTATGCTGATCGCCCGCAAGCGCACCAGCACGTCGCCCGCGTGAATGCCGGTCATCGTTTCATCACCGGCATGTGCCGTCCCTGCAAAGAAAGCCGCGCTTGCCAGCAGCATCGCCCGAAGTTTCGTTCTCATCTTTCGCATTCCCGGTTGAAAGCTCGATTGTCCCGGCGAGCGGCGAGCGTCTACTTGACGGCGAACAACGGAATTCAGCGTGTGCTTATCCCGCGACGCGACACCTTGCGCATCGACAAGGAAAACGGCCGGGTCCGCTGCTTGCTTTTACAGAAGCAAAGGACAGAACATTGGGAGAACGAGATGAGACCCACTTTTGGAGCAGCGGCTCGACTGGCGGCGATGCTGGCGGGTGCCACATTCGCAATGGCGGCGAACGCGCAAAATCCGACGTCGAGGCCGGAAGGCCATCCGAGCGGTCAGCAGACCACGCAGCCGAACCAGACGAAGCCGAGCCGGCTCGACAACGACAGCACGCCCGCGTATCAGGAACAGAACGTCACGCCGCCGGCCGTCGCGGCCGAGCACGCAAGCGGCGTGCTGAGAACGCAGCCGGGCAAGACGTCGGCGGGAAAAGCGCCGCCGCCGAAGCGCCCAAACGGCCTCGGCTTCGATACCGACGCGGGCAGCATGGGAAAGAAGCCTTGATCGTTTAAAGGACGCGAGCCGCGTTCACGTCGTCTTGTTCGGCCAGGGCCACGTGAGATAGCGAGACGGCTTTTGGGTCTCGCTCTTTTGCTTCGGCGCGTCCTCGCTCTTCTGCTTCGGCGCGTCCTCGCTCTTTGGCTCCGGCGCGTCCTCGCTCTTTGGCTTCGGCGCGTCCTCGCGGGCTGCATGCGCGGGCGCCGCGCTTTCGGCGATCTCGGGCAAGTCCTCGCCGAACCACGGCACTTCGCCGCGCCTCTCCTCCACATACGCGCGCCAGCCGGTCGGGTTGTCCTCGAAGAGATCGTGCTTCACGGTGTTCGCGAGCATCGGACGATTCAGCGATTCGTCGAGCAGCGCCTTCGGCCACACGAAGAATGCGCCCGATGCGCGCCGGATGAACTCGCGCGGCGTCATGCGCGCATCGACGAAACCGAGCAGCGTGAAGCCCGCGAGCGCGTCGTTGCCGCGCACCGCGTCGCCGATGCTCGCGTACTCGTCGGCGCATTGGCTCAGGCAAAACACCGTCTCCAGCACATCGCCGAGATGCAGCAGCAAGGCGCGTCGTTCGTAGGGTTCCTGTATCGGGGCCGCTTGGTTCGTCATGCGCGCTTTCCTTCGGGTAGGAGATGAAATGCGGACGGCGCGCATCGCGTGACGCACGCCGCGTTCATCCCGATTCTAGCGAACCTGACGTTGGATTCCGACTCGCGCGTGCATTAGCGGCAGATGCGATACGGGCCCATGTCGACGTGAAAGTGCGTCTTGTGCAACGCGTTGTAGTCGGGCCCGAGCGTGGTGTCGAACGAACGGCACGCGCCGTCGTGAACGCGGCGCAGGAACACCGCATCGGGCGACGCGGTGTCCTCCCAGCGCGCGAGCGCGATGCGCCGACCGTTCGCGAGCACGAAGCCGGTCAGGTCGATGGCGTTCGCGCTCGCATGCTGACTCAGCCCCGCGTCCTTCTGATGATTCACGTTGCGGCACGCGTAGCTGCCGACATGCTCGATGCGCGTCACGCGCTCGCCGAACACGTCGATGGCGGCGGGCTGAAGATACTGATGCTCGAAGAACGCAATGCCGAGCGCGAGCGGACACGTCGCGAGAAACGGCGCGCTGAAGCGCACGTCGTCCGATTGCGTGACGCGCACGACGTTCGTCAGTTCGCAGCCGCCCGGCCCGGACGTCTCCGCGATCGGCCGATACTGAAGGCCCGATTGCGCGAGCGCAGCATCGCAGAGTTGCGGGTCGTGGGTCGTGCGCCAGAGCTTGAATTCGGTCAGCGGGCCGGGCGGCGCGCGCACGTCGAGCGGCGCGAACGGATCGTAGCGTTCCGGCACGGCGATGCGTCGCGTGTACACGCCGTACGCCAGCACCAGCGCCGCGACGAACGCGAGCAGCAACAGCCAGCGGATGATTCGCCCGATCACCCTGCTCTCCGCATTGCGGCGCGCTTGCCGTCAGCCCGCGGGATGCGAGGCGTCCGTTGCGCTGGCCTGCACGCGCTCGGCGAGCTTCGCGTCGTAGCTCGAATGGATGTGCGTGCGCTTCTTGTCCGGATACGCGTACGAATAAGCCTTGCGCAACGCGAGCGACGCTTCGTGGAAGCCCGAAAGAATGAGCTTCTGCTTGTTCGGATAGTTCGCGATATCGCCGACCGCGAAAATGCCCGGCCGCGACGATTCGTAGTTCGACGTATCGACTTCGATGCGCCCGCCGCGCACGTCGAGATTCCAGCCGGCGATCGGGCCGAGATCCGCGACGAGGCCATACAGCACGATGAGCTTGTCCGTCGCGATATCCGTCGTGCCTTCCACGTGCTTGATGCGCACGCCGCGCAGCGCGCCATCGGGCGCGTCGAGCGAATCGATCATGCCGACGACGAAGCTCATCTCGCCCGCCTGGACCTTCGCCTTCATCGCTGCGACCGAGGCCGCCGCCGCCGAAAAGCCGTTGCGCCGATGCACGAGCGTCAGCTTGCGCGCGACGCCCGCGAGCGCGTTCGCCCAATCCAGCGCCGAATCGCCGCCGCCCGCGATCACGACCTCGCGGTCCTGAAAATCGGCGATGCGCGCGACGCTATAGAGCACGTCGCGTCCTTCGAGCGCCGCCGCTTCCGGCAATTGCAAACGCTGCGGCACGAACGCGCCGTTGCCCGCCGCGATCAGAATGGCGGCGACATCGAAGGTCATGCCTTGTTCGGTGCGCACCGTCCAGCGGTGATCCTCGCGCTGCTCGACGGACTGCACGCGCTGGTCGAGATGAATGGGCACGTCGAACGGGCGTATTTGCGTGAGGAGCCGGTCGACCAAATCTCGGGCGGTGCACGAGGGAATGGCGGGAATGTCGTAGATCGGCTTGTCCGGATACAGCTCGATGCATTGGCCGCCGATGCGCCCGAGCGCATCCACGATATGACACGAAAGCCCGAGGACGCCCGCCTCGAACGCGGCGAACAGGCCCACGGGGCCGGCGCCGATGATCAATACATCCGTCTGAATGGTGCTGCTCGAAGCGTTCATGTAGTCGTCTTCCGTTGTGCCGGCTGTCCTGCGTTGCCAGCATTCAACGGTCCACGATACAGAAAGCATCCGGGCGCGGCAACGAAGCCCCTGCGCCCAGGGCGGCGATTCCGCGCTGCGGCCTACTGCTTGTTCAACTCGCGCGCGTAGTACGCGGACGCGGCATCGATCTCTTCCGGCGTCATGTTGCGCGCGACATTGCGCATGACTTCGTTGATGTCGTTCGTGCGCGTGCCTTTAGCGAACGCGATGAGTTGCGCCTTCGTGTACGCCGCCGGCAAGCCGTCGATCCACGGACTGCCCGCCTTGTTGTCGATACCGCCGTGACACGCCGCGCACGGCGCGACATTGCGCATCGGCGCGCCGTGGGAGACGATGCCGGGCGCGAGCGAATCGCTGACCTTGCGCTGCGCGGGCGGCCTCGGCAGGCTCGCATAGTAGGCGGCGAGATCGCGCATGTCCTGATCGCTCAGGTTGGCGGCCATCGGCGACATCACGGCATTGGTGCGCGCGCCCGTCTGAAAATCCATCAACTGCTTGTAGATGACCGACGCATACTGCCCCGCGAGATTCGGCGAATTCGCCTGGCTCATGCCGCGTTCTCCGTGACACATCGTGCATCGCAGGGCGAGCGTCGCGCCGCGCCCGATGGAGTTTGCGCTCGCGTGCGCGAGCATTTGCGGCGTGACTTCGACGGCGGACAGCCTGCTTGTCGGCTGGACGGTCGTGTCACCGCTGTGCCACACGCGCGGCACGCCCGCCGCGCTGCAGATGGCGTTCCACACGCCGGTGAACGAGGCGTCGCGCTGCGCGGACGGCAGCCACACGAAGCCGATCAGCGCCGACACCGCCGCGACGCCGACCGTGGCGAATACGCTCGTCGCGAACCAGCGGTTGCGCAAGGTGAAGAGGCGTTCGTCGCTCATCGCTGCGCTCCGATGGGAACGGCCGGCACCGAGGTATCCGAGCGCGAGACGAGCTGCGCGATCGGATAGCCGTAGTTGACGAGCGTGAGGCCGATCATCAGCGCGAGCCACAGCCCGAAGCTGTTCAGCGCGACGGGGATGGTGCGCGGCTCATGGATCGCGCGGCTGAAGCGGAACTCTTCGACGCTCACGCGCGGCGCGCGGTGCGCACGTATCAGCACGACAAAGAACAGAATGGCGGACACGACGAGAATGAACCCGCCGATGGTCGATGTCACGACAGAGGCCGCCTGCGCCGCGATTTGCGGATCGCTGTAATCGTAGAACGCCATGCGTCGCGGCATGCCGAGCACGCCGACGTAATGCCACGGGAACGTCAGCACGATCATGCCGATGAACCACAGCCACAACTGCCAGCGCATGAGCTTCACGTCACGCAGCGCGCGGCCCGTGAGATGCGGCCACAGGTCATAAGCGATCGCGAAGTACATGATGACGATCGCGCCCGCGAAAATCAGATGGAAATGGCCCGTGACCCATTGCGTGTTGTGGACGGTCGAATCGAGCTGATAGCTCATGTTGATGATGCCGCCCGCCCCGCCGAAGCCGAGCATCACGAACGAAAACGCGACGGCGAGCATCATCGGGTTGTCCCACGGCAGCGCGCGAATCCAGCCGAGCGCGCCGCGGCCGCCGCGCAGCCGCGCCGCGATCTCCACCGACGCGCAGATGGTGAACACGGTCAGAAGCGTCGGCACGGCGACGAGCGCGGTGAACACCGAATGCATAAACTTGAAGCCCGAACCCACTTGCGGATCGGCGAACAGATGGTGAATGCCGATCGGCATCGACACCACGAGGAACAGGATGAAGGAGATGCGCGCCATCGCGTCGCTATACAGACGCCCGCCGATGGCGCGCGGGATGATCGTGTAATACGCGATGTACGCGGGCATCAGCCAGAAGTAGACGATGGCGTGCAGCGTCCACGAGAAGAAGACGCGGGCGAGACCGGCGTCGATGGTGCTCTTCCAGCCGATGGCCACCGGCAGGATCATGAACAGCACTTCGATGGCCGCGCCTACCGCCGTCCAGCCCCAAAGATACGCGCCCGCGACCGTCGCGAACATCGGCAGCGGCACGGTCTTGCCGGGGTTGTCGCGCTTCCATGCGTGCAGATTCACCGACATCAGCGCGACCCAGATCCACGATCCGACCACCACCAGCACCACGCCGAGATAGTAGAACGCGTTGCCGATCATCGGCGGATAGAAGGTGTAGAGCACGGAGGCCAGACCCATCGCGACCGGAATCATCGCCATGACGGAGCCGACCGCGACCAACCAGAAGCCGAGCCACGCCCAGCGCACGCCGACGAGCGCGCGCTTGAGCGCGAGCTCGCTCACCGCGTAGCCGAAGCCCATTGCGATGAGCGTCGGGAACACGTAGCCCATCGCGGAGCCGTGCGCCGTCACGGACCGGTAATAGATCTCGGGATTTTGCAGTCCGATGAAGAGCGGACTGCGCGCGAACATCTGCCAGGCGCCGAGCAACAGCGCGACGCCGAAGGCCGCGAACGCGAGCCAAAAGTGCGCGAGGATAAGGCGCTTGCTATTTAACACAGGACAGTCTCCGCGAATGGGCCGGCAACTTGTCGGCCATCTGCATGAATTCGGCGCGATCGATCACCTTCACATGCGCCCACATGCCGTGATGCCCGACGCCGCAGAACTCGTGGCACGGCATCAGATGGTCGCCGGGTTCGTCGAACGTGGTCTTGAAGGTCGAGACATAGCCCGGTTCCAGCATCGAGTTGATATTGGTCTTCGTGATCAGAAAGCCGTGCACGACATCCGAACTCGTCGCGCGGAACGTGACCGGCACGCCTGCCGGCACGAGCAGGCATTGCGGCGTAAACGAGTACTGCTGCGCGACGACGCGCACCGTCACCGAGCCGTCGGCCTCGGGCGCCGTGCCGAGATTGCTTTCGACGAATTCGCCGGACACGTGCAGCGTCTCGGGCCGCACGGTCTCGACGCGCGAAGGCGGCATCATCGCCCAGTGCAGGCCGGTGTAGACCACCATCGCGACCAGCACGGCGACAATGGCGAGCACGAGCATCGCCCAGCGTTTCTCGACGCGCTCCGCGACTTCATGTGAACCTGGATGGATGGCCATAAATCGCTGCTGAAAGAGTGGGTTCAATGAATCACTGGATCACGCCGCGAGGCAGAAACACGGCGAAGTAAAAGACAAACCAGATGCCGATGACAATGGCCGTCGCGATGCCCGCGAGCGCGAGCGCACCGCCCGGCCCGCTGCGCACGATTTCGTCGAGTCTTGCGTCTTCGTTCGGATCGTCGTTCATGGTCGTGTCGAGACTAGTAAAGGGGCGCCGAGCGAAGTTCGTTGACTTCCTTCACGGAGACCGGCGCGCCGTTATTGCCCCACGTCGTGCGGATATACGTGACCACGGCGGCCACCTCCACGTCCGACAGCGACTGCGCGAACGGCGGCATGCCATAGGGCTTCGGATTCTTGAACGTGCCCGGCGGATAGCCGCCGTTGAGCACCATGCGAATGGGGTTGACCGCGGAACTCATCACGATCGACTGGTTGTTCGCGAGCGGCGGAAAATGCGGCGGCTTGCCCTGGCCTTGCGCGGCGTGACAGACGGCGCATTGCGCGTCGTAGATCTTCTTGCCGAGCGGCGAGAGACTCGTGCGCTGCTCGACCACGGCCTGCGTCGGCGGTGCCGACTTGTCGCCGGTGCGCGCGGGCAGCGCCTTGAGATAGACGGCCATCGCGCGCACGTCGTCTTCGCTCAGATACTGCAAGCTGTCGTAGACCACTTCCGCCATCGGCCCGTACACCGCGCCGCGGTCGGAGACGCCTGCATGCAGCAAGCCGACGATGTCGTCCATGCCCCAGTTGCCGAGGCCCGCTTCCTTGTTCGACGTGAGCGAAGGCGCGTACCAGTTCTGAATCGGAATGAGGCCGCCTTCGAACGCCTTCGAGCTGACGTTGCCGCCGAGCGCGTTGATCGCGGTATGGCACATCGAGCAATGTCCGAGACCTTCGACCAGATACGCGCCGCGATTCCATTCGACGGACTGCTTCGGATCGGGCTGATACTCGCCCTGCTTGAAGAAGAGCGACCGCCAGCCGATCAGCAACTCGCGCCGGTTGAACGGGAAACGCAACTCATGCTGACGGTTCGGCTGATGCACGGACGGCGTGGACATCAGGAACGCGTAGATGGCATCCGAGTCGGCGCGCGTGACTTTTGTGTACGACGCGAAAGGCATCGCTGGATAGAGCAGCGAGCCGTCGCGCGAGCGGCCCGTATGCATCATGTTGTAAAACTCGTCGGCGGTCCACGAACCCAGGCCCGTCTCCTTGTCCGACGAGATATTCGGCGTGTAGAGCGTGCCGAACGGCGTGTCCATCGGACGCCCCCCGCCGAAGGTCTTGCCCGCCGGCAGCGTATGGCACGCGATGCAATCGCCCGCGCGAGCCAGATACTCGCCGCGCTTGACCGTGTCGGCATCGGCGGGCTTCGCCTGCGCCATCGCGTTGCCGGCCGGCACGGCGCACGCCGCGAAGAAGACCGCTACGGCAAGCGCCCGAAGTTGTCTGAAACGAAGCACGTCGGCCCTCTCTAGTGTTGGACGCTGCCGCACGCGAGCGGCATCTTCAGCGAGCCGGCGGCGACGGGCGTCGGATTCGCCGGCGCGGGCAGCGAAGCCAGATAGGCGGAAATAGCGGTGATGTCCCGCTCGCTCAGAAGCTGGGCGACCTGCCGCATGCAGTCCGGCGCGACGGTCGAGCGCGTGCCGTAGCGCCATGCGCCGAGTTGCGCGCTGATGTAGTCGGCATGCAGGCCGAGCAGCCCGGGGATCGCCGGCTCCATGCCGGTCATCGACGCCCCGTGACAACTGACGCACGCCGGCACCTTGCCCGACGCATCGCCCTTCATGACGAGCGTCTTGCCGAGATCGAGCGTCTTGGCATCGACGGTGACGGCGGACGGCGGCGGGAACGGCGGGCGCTCGGCGGCGAAATAATCGGCGATCTGTTTCAGATACGCGTCGGGCAAGTACGCAAGCAGGTAGTTCATCGGCGGATACTTGCGCCGGCCGTCGCGAAACGCGAGCAATTGGTTGTACAGATAACCGGCGGGCTTGCCGGAGAGGCGCGGAAAGTAATCGTTGTCCGTGCCCTCGCCGTGCGCGCCGTGGCACGCGGCGCAACCCATGACGCGCGCCTGCATGGTGTCGGGCGCGCGTTCGAGAGGCGCGTCCGCGGCGTACGCATCGAAGCCGCAAAACGTGCAGAGCGCCGAAATTAGCAACAAGGCGCTGCGCTGAGCCACGTTTCCCACGTATCCCCCGTTTCAGGTTGCCGTTTTCGTTTGGACGCGGCCGGTCGCATGCAATGAGTCGCATGCAATGGACACGGCGACGCTGTTCTTCAAAGCCGCAGGTCTTGCCGGTGGCGGGTCGTGCTTGGCTTTTCAGATGGTAGGAGACGAGCCTCGTTTTCTCCAGTCCTGAGATTGTCTCAATACATGCGATCGCTGCGCGTGACAAGACGACACAAAACTTTGCGTTTGATCAAACGCGCGCATTATTTCGAGATGCCCAACCAAGCGGTTGACGGTCTCTGTGGTGCTTATGGATTGGCTCTGCGGAGATGGCGATTTTTTTTGAGATTCGCACTCTTTATTTGAGCCCGAGCCGTCGCGCGAGCCGGTTCAGGTTCGCCCGGTCGATGCCCAACTCGCGCGCCGTCGATGCCCAGTTCTGCTGATTGCGCGCGAGCGCATCGAGAACCAGCGTGCGCTCGTATGCCGTGACCGCTTCGCGCAAGCCGACAGCAGCGGGCGCATCCGATGCGAGCGGTGCGGGCGGCGCGACGCTCGCCGTATCGCCGATGCCGAAGTCCGCGGCGGTGAGCGTCAGAATGCGCGGCCGTTCGCGATGCCCCGCGAGCGCCTTCAACGCGCTTCGCCCGATGAGGTGCTCCAGTTCGCGCACGTTGCCCGGCCAACGGTAGGCAAGCAGCGCGGCCTGCGCATCGGCGGAGAGTCGCAGGCCCGACAGGCCGAGCCGCGACCGGTTCTCCTCCAGAAAGTAGCCTGCGAGCAGCAAGATGTCGCGACCACGCTCGCGCAGCGGCGGCACGACGAGCGGATACACCGACAGGCGGTGATACAGGTCCGCGCGAAAGCGTCCGCCGCGCACTTCTTCGGCGAGATCGCGGTTCGTTGCAGCGATCAGCCGCACATCCACGCGATGCTCGCTGTCCGAGCCGATGCGCTGCAACTGGCCGTTCTGCAACACACGCAGCAGCTTGGCCTGCACGGCAAGCGGCAGCTCGCCGACTTCATCGAGGAAGAGCGTGCCGCCGTCGGCCAGTTCAAACTTGCCGCGCCGGTCCGACGACGCGCCCGAGAAGGCCCCGCGCACATGTCCGAAAAGCTCGCTCTCGACGAGCGTATCCGGCAGCGCCGCGCAGTTGAGGCTCACCAGCGGTTTGTCCGCGCGAAGCGACCGCGCGTGAATTTCGGAGGCGACCAGTTCCTTGCCGACGCCCGTTTCGCCGGTAATCAGCACGGTCAGATCGCTCGACGCCACGATTCCGATCTCTTCCAGCAAATGCTTCTGCGGCGCGCTGCTGCCGATCATCTCGCGGCGGCGCGGGCCGCTCGCCTGCCGATACACCTCGGCCCGCTGGCGCTCCGCCTCGCTCGTGCGCGCCAGCCGGTCGATGCGTTCAGCGACGCTCACCGTCGCCGCCGTGAGACTCAGAAATGCCTGGAGCGAAGCCATGTCGATGCCGTCGAAACGCGCGGGATCGAGCGCATCGAGCGTCAGCACGCCCCACGGACGTCCGCCGATGAACAGAGGGCTGCCGAGGCAATCGTGTACTTCCAGATGCGCGCCGGCGTGCTTGACGAGGCCGTCGTAGGGATCGGGGAGACTGGAATGCGCGGGAAAACGCGTCGGCTCGGGGCGCGCAAGGATGCGCGCAAACCGCGGATGGTCTCGCACGAGGAAGCGCCTGCCGAGCGTATCGCTCGATAGGCCGTCGATAGCGAGGGGCACCAGCGTCTCGCCGTCGAGCCGCAACAGCGCAGCGGCGTCGCTCGGGAAAAGCGCGCGTAGCGTGCTCAGCAATCGGCGATAGCGCTCGGTATCTGGAATGTCGTGCGATAGGTCTTCGATCAGCGGCACAAGGGCGTCTAAGACGACGCGCGAAGTCATCGCGACTACATCGGCAGTCTTTTGGACTAGGGTCGAAGTGACCATGCTTCCCCACAAGTCGTTGAATCTACGGGGATTCTACACTGGCATAGAAGCTGTATGAGGTGACGGCACAAATCGCTCGCGGGGCTTTTCGGCCCCGCCCTTGTCACGAGGACTACACCATGCTGTCAGCAGAACACCGTTCCATCATCAAAGCGACCGTGCCGCTTCTGGAAAGCGGCGGCGAAGCGCTCACGCGCCACTTCTACGCCACCATGCTGAACGAACACCCCGAAGTGCGCCCGATGTTTAATCAGGCGCATCAGGCGAGCGGCGCCCAGCAACGCGCGCTCGCCAACGGCGTGTTGATGTACGCGCGGCATATCGACGAGCTCGACAAGCTCGGCGGGCTCGTCGGGCAGATCATCAACAAGCACGTCGCGCTCAATATTCAGCCGGAGCATTATCCGATCGTCGGAAGCTGCCTGCTCCGGTCGATCCGCGAAGTGCTTGGCGCAGACATCGCCACCGACGCCGTCATCGAGGCGTGGGCCGCTGCTTATGGCCAGCTAGCGGATCTGCTCATCGGCCTGGAGGAAGGGATCTACAGCGAGCGCGAACACGCGCCGGGTGGATGGCGCGGCACGCGGCGCTTCGTCGTCGCGCGCAAGGTCGCGGAGAGCGATGAAATCACGTCGTTCTATCTCGTGCCCGAGGACGGCGGCAGTCTCGTCGATTTTCATCCGGGACAGTACATCGGGCTGCGTGTGTTCGTCGACGGCGAGGAACTGCGTCGCAACTACTCGCTGTCGGCGGCGCCCAACGGCCGCGAATATCGCATCAGCGTCAAGCGCGAGAAGGAAGGCAGGGTGTCGAGCTTCCTGCACGACCGCATTCACGAACGCGACACGCTCGACCTGTATCCGCCCGCCGGTGACTTCAGGCTCGAACACGGCGACAAGCCGCTCGTCCTGATCAGCGGCGGCGTGGGCATTACGCCGACGCTCGCGATGCTCCACGCCGCGCTCGCCACGACGAAGCGCCCGATCCATTTCATCCACGCGGCGCGGCACGGCGGCGCGCACGCGTTCCGCGAGACGATCGACGAACTGGCCGCGCGTTATCCGCAACTCAAACGCTTCTATTGCTATGAGAATCGGCGCGACGGCGACAGCGAGCCGCACGGCGTCGGCTTCGTGAACGAAACGCTGCTCGACCAGTGGCTGCCTGCGAACCGCGACGTCGATGCTTACTTTCTCGGGCCGATGTCGTTCATGAAGGCGGTGAAGAAGCATCTCAAGGCGCTCGGCGTGCCGGAAGCGCAGAGCCGCTATGAGTTCTTCGGGCCGGCTGCTGCGCTTGATTGAGCGTTCATTTGCGTCGAGAAGACGGACGCGCGCTGGGCAACGGCGGGTCCGTTTCTGGTCCTAAGCGGTTGGAATCGAGCGCGGTCGCCCGCCGCGCCGACATCGCCTACTCTTTCAACGGCGCATACCCCATCTCCCGCCCCACCTCGCGCGCATGCTTCTGCGTGTGGGCGCTGCGCATCGGCTTGAGCACGAAGAGCGCGAGGAGCGCCGCCAGTGCCGCCATTCCGGCCGCGAGCATGAAGACGGCGTGCCAGCTTCCCGTCGACTTGGTGAGGACGCTCGAAAACGGCACCAGCAGGGCCGCCGTGCCTTTTGCTGTGTACAAAAGGCCCGCGTTGGTAGCCGCGAACTTCGGGCCGAACGTGTCGCCGCAAGTCGCGGGGAAGAGACTGTAGATCTCGCCCCACGCGAAGAACACGATTCCGGTCAGCACCACGAACGCCGTCGGGTTGTGGCCAAAGTTCGACAGCGCGACGATCCCCACCGCTTCGATCGCGAAGGCGAGAAACATCGTGTTCTCACGCCCTATTCTGTCCGATACCCACCCGAAGAACGGCCGCGTCAGGCCGTTGAGCACTCGGTCGATGGTCAGCGCGAACGTCAACGCCGGCAGCGTCAGGCCGAGAATCGATACGGGCGAATCCTGCAAGCCGAAGTCCTTCGCGATCGGTCCGAGCTGCGCGGTCGCCATCAGACCGCCGGCCGCCATCATCACGAACATTGCGTACATCACCCAGAAGATGGGCGATGCCAGGACTTGCTTGGGGCTCGCGTTATAAACGGCGCGCGTGACCGTGCTCTTGACCGCCGCGAGCAACTGAGCAGGTGGCGCGTACAGGGCCATGCCGAGCAAGAAGACGACGAGGCCCTGCCCGAGCCCGAACCAGAGGAACGTCGCTTCGTAGCCGCTCGATTTGATCATGTGCGCGATGGGCACGACCGTCGCCGCCGATCCCATGCCGAAGCCAGCCGCCGTGATGCCGGCCGCGAGGCCGCGCCGCGTAGGGAACCATTTGAGCGCGTTGCCGACGCACGTGCCGTAGACGGCGCCCGCGCCGACGCCACCGATCGCAGCGGCGAGATACAGGAGCGGCAGCGAAGACGCCATCGAGTTCATCGCCCAGGCAATCGCGCAGAGGACGCCACCGCCAACGACCACTGGGCGCGGGCCGTACTTGTCGACGAGATAGCCTTCGATCGGTACGAGCCACGTTTCGGTAACGACGAAAATCGTGAAGGCGACCTGAATCGCCGCGCGGCCCCAGTGATATTTCTCGTCGATCGGATTGACGAACAGCGTCCATCCGTACTGCATGTTGGCAATCATCGCCATGCAGATGACGCCAAAAACCAACTGCACCCACGGCGACGCAAGACGCGACGCACCCACCTGGCGGTTTATCCGGTCAGTTCCCATGCCTGTCTCCTTGGCATTGCTGCCTTGTGTCATCGGACGTCGAGCGACGCCTCCTGCGACCGCGCAAACGCGTCATCGCATATACACAGTATTTGATATATCTAGTAAGTCAAGCGAAAGAAACGGCCGGGTTTCCACTTAGGACAACGCCGGCTGTAAGCAAGTGAAAGCGCGGTCTGATCCGGCGGTGGCGAAAAAAAAGCCCGGCAGTCACGAGGCTGACGGGCGATGGGCGTGGGCGAGACATGGCAATCCGCTGCACGCACTCTCTTTATAGATGAAAGCGTATCGTAATGTAAAGAGCGCTATTTGTAGGGTAAACGCTTGCGACGGATGGCTCAGTTAGAACACATTAAACGGCACATTTACCATCAACCGATAAATGTCGCTCGTACCGTCGGAATAATACTTACTGCCTTGGTGATGCATGTAATAGAACTTGACCGACGTGTTCTTGAACTTGCCCTCCGGCACGGTGTAACTCGGAATAATGCCGAATTCGTGATGCGTGCCGTGCACGGGTTCCCCGTTCACGATATAGCTGCTCGCGTTGACCGTGCCGCTATTGGCCATGGCACTGCCGTCTGCGCCCCACCCATATGCGACCCACGTCGTCACCTTGAACCCGGGCATGCCGTAGTCCTTAAGATTCAGCGAATAAGAAAGACTGACTGACTTTTCGTGCGGCTGGTTGTAGTCGACATCCAGCGAGTTGGAAAGATAATCGCCGCCCGACTCGTGCATGTAGTCGAACATCTGGTCGCCGAGAATCTGCTGGAAGGCGAATTGCAGCGTATGCGCGCCATGCGTGCCGGCGAGCGCCAGGCTATACGCATTGTTATTGATCGGACCCTGACGCTTGTCGCCGATGGCACCCGTGTAGTAATAGTTGAGCGCGCCAGTCCAGCGCACGGATTTCGCATCGCCGATGCTTTGCGTCGCGGAAAGATAGTACTGCTGCCACACGTTATTGGCGATGCTGCCGTACAGCGTGACCGCCGTATCGTCGCCGCGCGTCCAGTCGCCGCCGAAGTACGTGAATTGTGAGACGTGCTTGCCGCCGTATTCGGTTGAAAGCCCGGTTACGGTCGTCATGCCGCGCGAGATCACACCATCCACGGTGCCGGCCTTCAGCGTGAGATTCTTGACCTCGTCGCTCGCGAGCGAGAAGCCGCGATACGTCGGCGGCAACGCGCGATTGTCGTGCGGCACGAGGAACGGGTTGTCGAAGAGTTGCTGGCCGTATTTGAGCACCGTGTTCGACACGCGCGCCTTCACGTCCCACACGCCCGGATACGCCCACGCAAGCTGGTTCGCGCCGCCGCCGTCCGTGCCCACGTGTACGCGGGTGCCCGCGCCGTTGCCGCCGTTCAGCTTGAACGCGCCGAACATCGACACGTCGCCGCCGAGCCCGATGAGCCCGCGCGTGAAGCCGGATTCGAATACGGCCTGCGCGCCGAGCACCCACGCGTCTTTCTTCTTTGCGCCCTTCGGTTCGAAATGTTCCGAGAAAGAGCGGCCGAGCAAATTAAAATGCGAGTCTTCAATAAAGCCCTTCGACTTCGCCTGGCTGCTCACGGGCGCATCGGCTTCGGTGTTGGGCGGCGAACTCGGGACGGTTTCGGTATGGCGAGAAAGCGGCTCGGTATCGGCTTCCTGGCCATATGCGGAGACGGTTGCGGCCATCACGCTGCTAAACAGCAAAATCGAAAGTGCGACTGAAAGTTTTTCTTTTTTCACGAAAAGTATCTCCAACGACTGACTCAACCTGCGGACTGCACAAACCAACTCTCAAAATCGACGGCTGCAACGAGCCGCGCCCGGCGACCGAAGCAGTCGGGACGAGCGACGCGTGCTTAGGGCTACTACGCGTCCATGTCGTGAGCTATGGAAACTTGCGCATCAGGCGAAAAAGCACGCGGCCGACGCGCCGTTATCGAGCACGCGCAATTCGGGCGTTTCCAACGCGCATCGCGCTTCTGCCATCGGGCAACGCGTATGGAACACGCAGCCGGAAGGCGGACTGATAGGGCTCGGGATATCGCCGGACAAGATCTGAACGGTCTTGCCGCGCTCGACGGCCGGATCAGGCACCGGCACCGCCGAAAGCAGCGCGCGCGTGTACGGATGCCGCGGCGTTTCGTAGAGCGCCTGCTTGTCGGCAAGCTCCATTACGCGGCCGAGATACATCACCATCACGCGGTCCGAGATATGGCGCACCACTGCAAGATCATGCGCGATGAAGATGAGCGACAGGCCCATCTCCGACTGCAACGACTTCAGCAGATTGACGATCTGCGCCTGAATGGAGACGTCGAGCGCGGAAACGGGTTCGTCGCAGATCACGAGCTTCGGCTCCACGATGAGCGCCCGCGCAATCCCGATACGCTGGCACTGCCCGCCCGAAAACTCGTGCGGATAGCGGTTGATCATCTGCTCGCGGAGGCCGACTTTCGCCATCATCGCGCGCACGCGTGCCTGACTTTCCTGCTTGCCGATACCCGGCCGATGCTCGGTCAGCGGCTCCGCGATGATCTGCCCAACCGTCATGCGCGGATCGAGCGATGCGAGCGGGTCCTGAAAGATCATCTGTACGTCGGCGCGCGCCGCATGCCATTCGCGCGGCGACGCCCGCGTAAGATTCGTGCCCATCCACACGATGTCGCCGCTCGTCGCCGGAATCAGATTCAGAATGGCGCGCGAAAGCGTCGACTTTCCGCAGCCCGATTCGCCGACCACGCCGAGCGTTTCGCCTGCGCGCAGATCGAAGCTCACGCCGTCGACGGCCTTCAGCGTGCGCGCGGGCGCCCACGGCAGGCGGCTCTTCGCCTTCACCTGGAAATGCACGCGCATGTCGCGCACGGAAAGAATGGTCGATGTCGCGTCAGACATGGCTCGCCTCCCGATAACGCGTCTTCAGCGCATCCACGGGCCGATGGCACGCTCGCAGCCAGTGCGCGCCGTCGACCGCCGCGAGCGCGGGCGCGCGCTCGGCGCATTCGGCGGCGGCATCCGCGCAACGTTCATGGAACGGACAGCCCGCCGGCGGATGCGCCATGTTCGGCGGATTGCCGGGAATGCCGGTGAGCTCGCCGCCCTGCTGGTCGAGGCGCGGCAACGCGCGCAGCAAGCCGATGGTGTACGGATGCGAGGGCTTCGCGAACAGCGTGGCGGCATCGCACTGCTCCATCACGCGGCCGCCGTACATCACCATGACCTTTTCGCACAGGCCGGCCACGACGCCGAGATCATGCGTGATCAACACGATGGACGTGCCGAAATCGCGCTGCAAGTCCCGCAGCAGTTGCAGCACCTGCGCTTGCACGGTGACGTCGAGCGCGGTGGTCGGCTCGTCGGCGAACAGCACTTCGGGCTCGCAGAGCAGCGCCATCGCAATCATCACGCGCTGCCGCATGCCGCCCGACAACTCGTGCGGATACTGTCCGATGCGATGCGCCGCCTCGGGAATGCGCACGGCTTCCAGCATGGCGATGGCCCGCTTCTTCGCCTCGCGGCGCGTCATGTTCTTGTGCAGTTCCAGCACTTCGGTCATTTGCCGCTCGATGGTCAGGTACGGATTGAGCGAGCTCATCGGGTCCTGAAAGATCATCGAGAGGCGGTTGCCGCGAATCCGGTTCAGCGCCTTCGCGGACATGCCGAGCAGGTTCTCGCCGCGATACATCGCGTGGCCGCTTGCGCGCCCGTTCGACGCCAGCAGCCCGAGCATGGCGAGCACCGTCTGGCTTTTGCCTGAGCCCGATTCGCCGACGATGCCGAGCGTTTCGCCCTCTTCCAGCGTGAAGCTCACGCCGTTGACCGCGCGAACGGTGGCGTCGTGTGTCGCGAACTCGACGCGCAGATCGTTGATTTCGACTAGCGGCATGGCTCACCTGTCCTTCGGATCGAGCGCATCGCGCAGCCCGTCGCCGACAAAATTGATGCAATAGAGCGTCACCGACAGCAGCCCGGCCGGAAACAGCAGAATCCACGGCGACGCTTCCATCACGCCGACGCCGTCCTGAATCAGCACGCCCCAACTGGTCATCGGCTCCTGCACGCCGAGACCGAGGAACGACAGCACCGACTCCGTGAGAATCACGCCCGGCACAGTGACGGTCGTATAGATCGCGACGATGCCGAGCAGATTCGGCACCACATGCCGCGCGATGATGCGCCGCGTCGGCACGCCGATGGCACGCGCCGCCTCCACGTATTCCTTCGAGCGGATGGCGAGCGTCTGGCCGCGCACCACGCGCGCCATGTCCATCCACGAGAAGACGGTGATGGTCAGCACGACGAGATAGAACTCGCGGCCGAGCAGCGTCACCATCAGAATGGCGATGAGCAGGTACGGAATGGCGTACATCATGTCGACGAAGCGCATCATCGCGTTGTCGACGCGTCCCCCGACGAAGCCCGCAATCGCGCCCCACACGATGCCGAGCGTTACGGACGTCAGCGTGGCGAGCGCGCCGATCATCAGCGAGACGCGCCCGCCGACCAGACAGCGCACGAGCAAATCGCGGCCGGTTTCGTCCGTGCCGAAAAGATGCCAGTGAGCGAACGTGGGCGGCACGCTCATCGCGTTCCAGTCGGCGGAATCGAACGCGTTCGGCAAGACCCACGGCCCGACGATGCACGCGAGCGTGATGACGGCGAGCAGCGCCAGACTCACGACCGCCGCCTTGTTGCGCAGAAAGCGCGCGCGGGCGTCCTGCCACGGACTGCGGCCCGCGACCGCCTGTTCGAGCATCGGCGCCAGAGAAGCAGATTTCATCGTGCGCCCTTTTAGTAACGAATCTTCGGATCGAGCCACGCGTACGCGAGATCGACCAACAGGTTGAGCAGCACGGCCACGACCGTGACCAGCACGACGAGGCCGAGCACCAGCGTGTAATCGCGATTGGCCGCGCCGTTCACGATCAGCTTGCCGATGCCGGGCAGCGAGAACACGGACTCCGTGACGACCGCCGCCGTGATCGACGAGATCGCGAGCGGCCCGATCACGGAGACGACCGGGATCAGCGTCGGCTTGAGCGCATGACGCAGCACAATGGCGCGCATCGGCAAGCCCTTCGCGCGGGCGGTGCGAATGTACGGCGTGTTCATCACCTCGATGAGGCTTGCGCGCGTGACGCGGCCGACCGTCGCGACGTTGATCATCACGAGAAGCGCGACCGGCAGGACCATGTAGCGCGCGTCCGCCCCGTTCCAGCCGCCCGCCGGCAGCCACTTGAGGCCGATGGCAAAGACGAGAATCAGCACCGGCCCGATGACGAACGACGGGAACGCATTGCCCGCGTTGCTGACGAGCATCAGCGCGTAGTCCGCGATGCTATTGCGCCGCAGCGCCGCGCCCGCGCCGAGCAGCACGCCGATGACGATGGCCAGCGCCATCGAGACGCCGCCGATGGTGAGCGACACGGGCAGCGCGCGCAACACGAGTTCGTTCACGCTCCAGTCGGCGTAACGGAACGACGCGCCGAGGTCGCCGTGCAGCAGGCCGTCGAGGTAGAGCAGATACTGCTTCCACAACGGCTCGCCGAGGTGATACTTCGCCTGCAGGTTCGCGAGCACTTCGGCGGAGACTTTGCGCTCGCCGTCGAACGGACCGCCGGGCGTGGCGTGCAGCAGCAGATAGCAGACCGTCACGACGATCAGGAGCGTCGGCAGCGTGAGCAGCACGCGACGCAGAGCATATGACCACATGAGAGCGCGTCCTTGGTGTCAATGCTTGACGATGTAGAGGTCCTTGCTGCCGTAGTGGTCCGCCGGATTCTTCAGCGAATAGCCGCCGACCGTGCTGCGCACCAGGCGCGGCAAGCCGTATTGCAGAAGCGGCAGCATCGGATAGTCGTCCATCACGAGCTTGGCCGCCTCGGTCATCAACTGCTTGCGCTTGACGAGATCCGTGGTTTCACTTGCTTGTTTGACGAGCGCGTCGGCCTTCGGATTGCAGTTGAAGTTGTCGTTCTGCTCGGACTTGCACTGCACGAGCGTGAGGAAGGTCGTCGCGTCGTTGTAGTCCGCCACCCAGCCGTTGCGCGCGATCTGGTAGTCGCCGTCATGGCGCTTCTTCAAGAGCACCTTGAATTCCATCGACTCGATGTCGGTCGCGAGGCCCAGCTTCGTTTTCCACTCGGACGCCGCGAAGATCGCCATCTTCTTGTTGTAGTCGCTCGTGTTCATCGCGAAACGCAGCGTCGTGCCCGGCTTCACGCCCGCCTGTTCGAGCAGCTTCTTCGCTTCCGCGACGCGCTTGTCCATCGGCCAGTTCGCCCACTCATAGGCGGACACGTCCGCGCCGCTCACGCCCTTCGGCAGCAGGCCGTAGCTCGGCGTCTGGCCGTCGGCGGTCACGCGTTGCGCGAGCAGATCACGGTCGATCACCATGGAAAGCGCCTTGCGCACGCGCACGTCCTTCAGGAGCGGATCGCGGTTGTTGAAGCTGTAGTAGCGCGTGCCGAGAATCAGCGAGTTGCGGATATCGTTGGGAAATTGCTGACGGTACTTGGCATACGTGCCGGTGGGCAGTTGATACGTCATGTCGTTCTCGCCCGACTGGAATAGCTTGACGTCCGTGTTCTCGTCCTCGACCGGCAAGTATGTGACTTTCGTCAACTGGACGTGTTCCTTGTCCCAGTAATTCGGGTTCTTCGCGAGCACGAGCTTGCTGTTGACCTGCCAGTCCTTCAACTGGAACGGACCGTTGCTGACGAGATTGCCCGGCTTCGTCCACTCCTTGCCGAACTTCTCCACCGTCGCGCGATGCACCGGCCCGAGGTTCGCGTTCGACATCAACTCGGGCAGGAACGGCACGGGACCCGAAGTCTTCACTTCGAGCGTGGTCGCGTCGATGGCGCGCACGCCGAGCGCGCTCGCCGGCTTCTTGCCCGCGACGATCTCCGCGCCGTTCAGAAGGAACGGACCGAACACGCTCGCGTACGACGACGCCGTTTTCGGATCGATGAAACGCTGGCAGCCGTAGACGAAGTCGTTCGCGGTCACGGTGTCGCCGTTGGACCAGCGCGCGTTCTTGCGCAAGTGAAAAATCCACGTCGTCGGGTCCTTCTGCTCCCACTTCTCCGCGACGCCGGGAACGACTGCGCCGTCGCCATTGGTGGCGGTCAGCCCTTCGAACAGGTCGCGCGCCAGATTCGCCGCGCCGACCGATTCGACGAGCGCCGGGTCGAGCGTCTCCACTTCCGAGCCGTTGTTGCGCACCAGTTCCTGCTTGGCGGCAAGCGTCACGCCGGGCGGGACGATGGCGGCTGCGGCAGGCATCGCCGCGAATACGAAGGCGGTGCTGGCGGCCGCAATTGCTGTGCGGTGTAAGCAGCTTAGAACGGCGAATGACTTCATCGGATTCCTCTTTGTCTCGTTGTCGTGTTTCTTCTGGAAGCGGCGCGTGCGGCAACGTTTAGCGCATATCCGCTAAACCAACGAACGATCGCGCTTAGTACGTCTAATGAGTCGAAACCATGCGTCGCGTTCGGAACATTTCCGAGCGGCGCTCGATTTGCTTGATGACTGCCGGCGAGTATTTCGTATCGGTCATGCGGATGCCACCCGCAATCGCGCTTGATGACGAAATTTTTCGAAATATCGCCCGAATGAGCGACTAAGACCGGAGCGAGCCTGCGCCGGCTCCACCGAACGGACCGCAGCGTGTCGTCGCAAAAATCGCGCGACGACACACTCACCGCAAGATCAGGCTCCGCCGAAGAGGCGTTCCGCGCGAGCGCGCAGTTCCTCGGGCGATACGTTTTCCTTGTGAGTCGCGATCCACCAGACATGGCCGAACGGATCGCGCAGCTTGCCGCCGCGGTCGCCGTAGAACTGGTCTTCGACCGGGCGCAAAATGGTGGCGCCCTCGTCGACCGCGCGCTGCACCACGGCATCGACGTCTTCCACGTACAGATGCAGCATCACCGGCGTGCCGCCGATCGCAAGCGGACCTCTCACCTCCATTTCGGGGAATTCGTCGCTCAGATAAAACGGATTGCCGCCGATCAGCAGCTCCGCATGCCCGACGCGCCCGCCCGGCTCCTGCATGGTGAAGACTTCGGTCGCGCCGAACGCTTTCTTGTAGAAGTCGATGGCCGCGACGCCGCCCGCCACCGCGATATACGGAATCACGCCATGACGGCCTTCGGGGATGGGATCGACTGGTGCACTCATGAATGCCTCCTGGAATCGGCAAAGGTTAGCGGACGCCGCATTCGCCACCGGCGGCGCACCTCAAATGGTGCCGGTTTTGGGCGAGCGCCGCAAAGCGCGCCACGCGCCCTTAACAAGTTTTCACTATTCGCTTCATACTCTCGGTCGGAGCACGTCCCACTTCCCCATCAAACGGAGCACTTATGCACGATCTGAAAGGCAAGTCGATCCTCATCACGGGCGCGAGCACGGGCATCGGCGCGGCGGCGGCCCGCGCGTTCGGGCGTTACGGCGCGAATGTCGCGGTGCATTACAACAGTTCGAAGGACCAGGCCGAGGAAGTCGCGAAAGACGTGCGCGCGCTCGGCGTGAGCGCGATCACCGTCGGCGCGGACGTGCGCGATTCGAAGGCGATCGCGGCCGTGGTCGCGCAAACGGTCGATGCGTTCGGCAAGATCGACGTGCTCATCAACAACGCGGGCAGCCTCGTGAAGCGCGAGCCGCTCGAAAGCGCGACCGACGAACTCTTCGACGACGTCATCAACATCAATGCGCGCTCGGTCGTCGTGTTCACGCGCGCGGCGCTGCCTTCGCTGCGCTCGGGCGGCGGCGGTTCGATCATCAACGTGACGTCGGTGGCGGCGCGCAACGGCGGCGGGCCGGGCGCGCTGCTGTACGCGGCGTCGAAAGGCTTCGTCAGCACCATCACGAAGGGCATGGCGAAGGAATTCGCCGCCGACCGCATCCGCGTGAACGCCGTCGCGCCGGGCGTGATCGGCACGCCGTTTCACGACCGCTTCTCGACGCCCGAGCAACTGGAAGGCTTCCGCAAGTCGATTCCGATGGGCTATATCGGCGAGGCGGACGATTGCAGCGGCGCGTTCCTGTATCTCGCGTCGGAGGCGATGTCGCGCTACGTGACCGGCCAGATCATCGACGTCAACGGCGGCCAGTTGATGCCGTGAGGCGCGCCGGCCGTGTTATAAGGCGCAAGTCGCTACCGAAAAAAGGAGAATGCAGGAGATGCCGTTGAAACAGCAACATCGCTTTCGGTCCCTCGCGCTGACAGCCGCGGCCGTCGCCGCGTTCAGCGTCGCGGGCTTCGTCGAAACGTCGCCAGCGTATGCGAAGACAGCGGACACGCAGCCGCAAGTCCTGACCGCCTCCGCCGTCGCCGTCGCGGACAAGTACGCCGCCGACACGGCCGAGCAGATCTTCAAGCAGGGCGGCAACGCGGTCGACGCGGCCGTCGCCATCGCGTTCACGCTCGCGGTCACGTATCCGGAAGCGGGCAACATCGGCGGCGGCGGGTTCATGACGCTTTACGTTGACCATCGACCGTACTTCCTCGACTACCGCGAGCGCGCGCCGCTTTCCGCCACGCGCAACATGTACCTCGACGACAAAGGCGAGGTCATCAAGGGCATGAGCCTGTACGGGCATCGCGCGGTCGGCGTGCCGGGCACGGTGGAAGGCATGTGGGAAGCGCAAAAGCGTTTCGGCAAGCTGAAATGGAGGCAGGTGCTCGCGCCCGCTATCCAGTATGCGCAGGACGGTTTTGTCGTCGACGATCAACTGATCGAGCGGCGCGATCGCGCGTCGAAAGACTTCGCCGGCAAGACGAACTTCGACCTGTATTTCGGCGGCATGAAAGCGGGCGAAGTGTTCAAGCAGCCGGATCTTGCGCAGACGTTGCAGCGCATCTCGGACAAGGGCGCGAAGGGCTTCTATCAGGGCAAGACCGCGGAGCTGATCGCCACGTCGATGACCGGACACGGACTCATCACCGCGCGCGATCTGAAGGAGTACAAGGCGGTCTGGCGGCAGCCGGTGGTGGCGAGCTGGAACGGCTATCGCGTGATTACCGCCCCGCCGCCGAGTTCGGGCGGCGTCGGCCTCGTGCAGTTGCTGAAGATGAAGGCCGACCTGAAGGATAAGTTCGAAGGCGTGCCACTGGATTCCGCGCAGTACATCCACCTCGTCGCGGAGATCGAAAAGCGCGTGTTCGCCGACCGCGCGCAGTATCTCGGCGATCCCGACTTCTACAAGGTGCCGGTCGCGCAACTGATCGACGACGACTACATCCTGAAGCGCGCGCAGGAAGTCAATCCGGAGACGCCGTCCGATACCAAGAGCGTGCAGCCGGGGCTCGGCACGTCGATGCCCGAGAAGGCCGAGACGACGCACTTTTCCGTCGTCGACAAGTGGGGCAACGCGGTGTCGAACACGTACACGATCAACGGCTACTTCGGCGCGGGCGTGGTCGCGGAAGGCACGGGCGTCGTGCTGAACGACGAGATGGACGACTTCTCCGCGAAACCGGGCGTGGCGAACATGTTCGGCGTGGTGGGCAGCGACGCGAACGCCATCGCGCCGCGCAAACGCCCGCTCTCGTCGATGACGCCGACCATCCTCACGAAGGACGATCAGGTCGCGATGGTGATCGGCACGCCGGGCGGATCGCGCATTTTCACGTCGATCTTCCAGGTGCTGTCGAACGTGTACGACTTCCACATGCCGCTGGCCGAAGCGGTGGGCGCGACGCGCTTTCACCATCAACTGCTGCCGCCCAACACGATCTATCAGGAGCCGTTCCATCAGCTCGATCCGGAGGTCGTGAAGCAACTCGAGGCGAAGGGCTACACGTTCTCGATGCAAGGCTTCAACGGCGATATTCAGGCTATCCGCATCAACGGCGAAACGCCCGAGCCGATGTCCGATCCGCGCGGGCGTGGCGTGTCGCGCGTCATTCAGTAAAGGGATGCCGACGCTTACAGCGTGAAAGTATCGTGGTCGGTCCGGACTAGGCATTTGCCCTAGTCCGGCTTTCGCTGGTCGCGCTCCTACGCCCGTCCTAGGCGGGATTCTCAGAACTATAAGAATGCTGGCATGAGCGGCATGTTTCGCGCGGGATTGGACCGCGCGTTTCGTTCCCCTAGTCTCTGTCCTGACCGAGTGCACCATGCGCCGCTGTGCGCGACGCACTCGGCATATCCAGAACTACATACGAGACGACCCTGACGACGGAACCGCAGTGCGCATCGACGCGCGCACGGCCATTCGTTTCAGCGTGCTGATAAAGGAGCAGCTCATGTTGGAATCCCCCGCCCAGCAGCTTGGCGATATCACGCCCGTCAATCGGGAACAGGATGTTCAGACGGCCAGCGGCGGCGCGCTCGACCGCTACTTCGGCATCTCGCGAGCCGGCAGCACGCCTAAACGCGAAGTCGTGGCCGGCGTCACGACGTTTCTCGCGATGGTCTATTCCGTGTTCGTCGTGCCGGGCATGCTCGGCAAAGCGGGCTTCGATACCAGCGCGGTGTTCGTCGCCGTGTGCCTCACCACCGCGTTCGGCTCGCTGCTGATGGGCGTGTGGGCGCGCCTGCCGATCGCCATCGGCTGCGCCATTTCGCTGACCGCGTTCACGGCGTTCGGGCTCGTGCTCGGCAAGGGCCTCTCGCCCGCCATCGCGCTGGGCGCGGTGTTCCTGATGGGCGTCGTGTTCACGGCGATTTCCGTGACCGGCGTGCGCTCGTGGATTTTGCGCAATCTGCCGACGGGCGTCGCGCATGGCACGGGCATCGGCATCGGGCTGTTTCTGCTTCTGATCGCATCCAACGATGTCGGTCTGATCGTGAAGAATCCCGCGCCGGGCATGCCGGTGTCGCTCGGTCACATCACGGCGCTGCCCGTGCTGATGTCCGTGGCCGGGCTCGCGGCGATCTTCGGTCTGGAGCGTCGGCGCGTGCCGGGCGGCATTTTGCTGGTGGTGATCGGGCTTTCGGCGATCGGCCTCGTGATCGATCCGGCCGTGCGCTTTCATGGCGTGTTCGCGTTGCCGTCGCTGTCCGCGCCGGGTCATGCGTCGCTGATCGGCGCGATGGATATCAAAGGCGCGCTGTCGATGGCCGTGCTGCCGAGCGTGCTCGCCCTCGTGATGACGGCTGTATTCGACGCCACCGGCACGATCCGCGCGGTCGCGGGCCAGGCGGGCCAGATCGACGCGAACGGGCGCATCGTGAACGGCGGCCGCGCGCTGACGGCGGATTCCATCAGCTCGATTTTCTCCGCGTGTTTCGGCGGCGCGCCGGCGGCGGCGTATATCGAATCGTCGGTCGGCGTGGCGGCGGGCGCGAAAACGGGGCTCGCGGCGAGCGTCGTCGGCGCGCTCTTTCTCGCGGTGATGTTCCTCTCGCCGCTCGCGAGCCTCGTGCCCTCTTACGCGACCGCGCCCGCGCTGATGTACGTCGGCTTGCTGATGCTCGGCAACGTCGCGAAGCTGCACATGGACGACACGGTCGACACGATGTCGGGACTCGTCTGCGCGGTGTTTATCGTGCTGACGGCGAACATCGTGACCGGCATCATGCTCGGCTTTTGCACGCTGGTGATCGGGCGCGTGGTCGCGGGCGAAATCCGCAAGCTGAACGTGGGAACGGTGGCGATCGCAGCGGCGCTCGCGGTGTTCTATCTCGGCGGCTGGGCGATCTAGACGCGGTGCGTTGAAACGACAAAGCCCCGGAAGCGTTGGCTTCCGGGGCTTTGTCGAATGCTGATGCGCTTGACCGGGCGTCAGGCCGAGGCGGACTCGGACTTACTTGCGATACGCTTCGACGAGAATCTCGCAGTTCTGCAGATGCAATTGCAGCGCGCGATTCCACTCGCGACGCACCGCAGCCTTCGCCGCGCGCATCCACGAACCGAACGAAACGAGCACAGATTGTTGAGCGGTGGTTTTCATGGAAAGCTCTCAGGGTAAGTAGCTAGGGGATAACCCTAACTATACGCTTTTCATGCTGCATTGCAACCAATTCTCAAAAAAGCTACACCGTCTCGCGTCAATCTCCCGGTCGCAATTTCCGATTCTTCACTTCGCCAGCAGTTCGCCGTGACGCGCAGGCCCGTTGCCCGCGATCCGCGCGACGAGCATTCCCGTCGTCGCGAAGCGCGTCCAGTGGCGCGCGTACAGCACGCCTTCCGTCTGCGCGACGAGCGGAACGAGCCGGTCTTCTAACGGATCGAGGATGTCGGCGATCGTCTCGCCGGCACGCACGCGCTCGCCGACCTCGCGCCGATGCAGGATCACGCCCGATTGCGGCGCATACAGATACTCGCAGCCGGCAAGCGGCGTAGCGGGACGGCGCAACGCCGGCGGCTCGGTCGCGCGACCGGCGACGAAACCCGCGTGAATCAGATAATCGACGATCGCCTGAGCGTCGTGCGCCGCCGTCTCGTGCGACACATCGCGCACGCCGCGCAGTTCGAGCGTGACCGGCGTGACGCCCATCGGAATCGGGAAACGCGCGCCGAACGCATCGCGCAAAAAGCGCCACGCCGACGTGCACGCTTCGTCGAACGGCTCGCCGCCCGACACGTCCGCCAGCAATTGCGCCTCGCTGCCGATAAAGCGCGCGAGCGGCTCGATGGCGGCCCACGCATCCGGCGTCGTGTAAAGATGCGCGACGGCCTCCCAGTCGCAATGCAAATCGATGACGAGATGCGCGTCGCAGGCAAGACGCATCAGCGCGATGCGTTGCGACTCCAGTTCCGTCGCGCCTTCGCTCGCGGCGAAATGCCGGCGCAACGCGGCGCGGATCAGGTCTGCGTTGCGCGTGGCGTCGTCGGTCAGGCGGTCTTCGAGTTGCGTCGCCAGCGCCGGGCCGGGATCGGGAAAGCGCCGGTTGAAGTCGTGTCCCGACTGCATGTCGAAGCGGCCCATGTGCGTGCCGAACCAATGCTGATTCAGCCCGGCGGGATTCGCCACCGGCACGAGCACGATCCGCGCGTTGAGCAGCCCCGCGGCTTCGAGCTCGGCGAACCGGCGCTTGAGCATCCACGCGACCACCATGCCGGGCAACTCGTCGGCATGAAGCGATGCCTGGATATAGACCTTCGGCGCGGCGTCGTCTGCCGGTCCGAACGAATAGCTTCTGATCGCGCGCCGGGTGCCGAGCGCGGCGCCGACGAGCGGATGATCGTGAATCTGCATGGCGCCTGACCTTCGACACTGCCGCCTGAAAAAACGAAAGGCACCGCGAGCGATGCCTTTCGACCGGATGCGCGACGCTTGGCGCTTACTGGATAGAAACGTCGGTCGCGAAGTACTTCGCCATGATGCGCTTGAACGTGCCGTCCCTCTTGATCGCGTCGAACGCCTGATTCAGGCCCTTCTGCAGATCGGCGTCGCCCTTGCGCAGGCCGATGGCCGTGCCCGGACCGATGAGCGCCTTGTCCTCGACGATCGGCCCGACGAGCGCGAACGGCTTGCCCTGCGGCTTCTTCAGAAAGCCGATGGCCGCCTGCGCCGCGTCCGTGAACATGGCGTCGATACGGCCCGCGACGAGGTCGCCTTCGACCTGTTCCTGATCGCCGTACGGGACGACCGTCACGCCTTGCGGCTCCCACTTCGCCTTCGCGTAGCGTTCCTGCACGGTGCCCTGCTCGACGCCGACGCGCTTGCCTTTGAGCGCCTGCGGCGTCGGCAGAATGCCCGAGCCGGCGCGCGCGACGAGTTGCGCGTGCGTGTCGTAGAGCGGCTCGGTGAAGTCGATCTGCTTCAGACGCTCTTCGGTGATACCCATGTCGGAGAGCACGGCGTCGAACTTGCGCGCTTTCAGGCCGGGAATCATGCCGTCGAAATTATTTTCGACCCAGACGCACTTGACCTTCATCTGCGCGCACAAGGCGTTGCCGAGATCGATATCGAACCCGACGAGCTTGCCGTCAGGCTGCTTCGATTCGAACGGCGGATACGACGGATCCACGGCGAAGCGGATCTGCGTGATCTCCTTCGCGTGCGCGGAGAACGAGGTGATGGCGAGTGCGGCGAGCATCGCGCGCAGAGCGAACGATGCGGACTTGCTGACGAACTTCTTCTGCGACATTCCAATCCTTCGAGACTTGCGGTGATTGCTGGCGCGCTGCGTTCCTCTACTTCGAAACGCGCGGCGCGCGGTGGCCCCTTTCGGGAAAACCCTGAATGGTAGCAAACGCAATGAGTCACGGCACGACAGAAAGGAACAGAAACGCCGCGAAAATGACGAGATGCACGACGCCTTGCAGCACCGTCGAGCGGCCCGTGCCGAGCGTGATGACGGAAACGACGAGCGTCAGCGCGAGCATCGTAATTTCCTTCGGCGCAAGGCCGAGCGCGATCGGCTGGCCGATGGCGATCGACACGATTGCCACCGCCGGAATCGTCAATCCGATGCTGGCGAGCGCCGACCCGAGGGCAAGGTTGAGGCTCGTCTGCAAGCGGTCGAGCCGCGCCGCGCGCAGCGCAGCGAAGCCTTCGGGAAGCAGCACGAGCGCGGCGATCACGACACCGACGACCGCCTCGGGCGCTCCCGCCGCCGCCACGCCTGCCTCGACGGCCGGCGACAGCAGCTTGGCGAGCCCGACCACCGCGACGAGCGACAGCATCAGAAACACGAGCGCGATCCATGCTTGCGCGTTGCTCGGCGGCGGCGCGTGCGGGCCGTCGTCGGCGGCATCGGGCGAACTCGCGGCCTTCGGCGCGAACGGGAGAAAATAATCGCGATGGCGAATGGTCTGCACGAACACGAACATCATGTACAGCACGAGCGACACCACGCCGACGAAGATGAGTTGCGACGTCGAAAGCGCCGGGCCGACCACCGTGCTCGTGAAGTTCGGCAGCACGAGCGTCAGCACGGAAAGCGCGCAGAGAATGGCGAGCGCCGCGCTCGCGCCTTGCAGCTGGAAGTCCTGCACGTGATGCCGCAGGCCGCCCATCAGCAGGCACAGCCCGACGATGCCGTTGCCGCAGATCATGATGGCGGCGAACACGGTATCGCGCGGCAATGCCGCCTTCTCGGGACCGCCGGACAGCATCACGGAGACGATCAGCGCCACTTCGATCACCGTCACCGCCACCGCGAGCACCAGCGTGCCGAACGGCTCCCCGACGCGATGCGCGACCACCTCGGCGTGATGCACCGCCGCGAACACGGCGAACGCCAGCGCGACCGCCGCCAGCGCGGTCAGCACGGCGCCGTGAATGAGCGCGGCCGCGCCGAGCACGACGAGCGCGAGAATCGGCGCAACGAGGGTCCAGTCGAGCTTGAGTTTCATCGGCGCTCCCGGCTGATCGGGTGAATGGGATCGTCGGCCTGCGGCGACGATCCATCGGCATGATAGCGGGCGGACCGCGCGCCGACGACAACGCAAAAAGCGCGACACAAAACAAAACGGACGGCCTGAGCCGTCCGCGATGCGCCGTTCGGTGCGAATTACGACTCGAGTTCGGCGTTCAGCGTGATTTTCGCATTGCCGGCGAAGAGTTTCGACACTGGGCAGCCTTCTTTCGCCGCCTGAGCGGCCTTGTCGAACGCGGCCTTGTCCGCGCCCGGAATCTTCGCCTTCAGGTCGAGCTGGCACGACGTGATCGTGAAGCCTTCGCCGTCTTTCTCCAGCGTGACCGTCGACTTCGTTTCGAGGCTTTCCGCCTTCATGCCCGCCTGTTCGAGTTGCAGCGAAAGCGCCATCGTGAAACAGCCGGCGTGCGCCGCGCCGATCAGTTCTTCGGGGTTCGTGCCCGGACCTTCCTCGAAGCGCGACTTGAATCCATACGGCGCTTCGTTGAGCACGCCGGTTTGCGTCGAGATGAAACCCTTGCCGTCCTTGATGCCGCCGCTCCATTTAGCCGATGCAGTCTTTTGCACGAGAGTTCTCCGTAAAGATGGTTTCAGTTGCGTTCGACCGAGCGCGCTGGCCTCGCTTGGGTCAATGCGCGCGGCGCGTCCGGTCTCGATGACGCTTGTCGATAGACGCGCCGCGCGCAAAGCGCCGCGCGAAGCATCGCGTCCATCGTAACGGATCGGTGCTCGTGGCGCAGGAAGCGCGCTGCCGCACGACTTTTGTCCAGATGGCGAAGCTCCGCCGATTCACTTAGCATGCGTGGGCTCGTTCAACTCTCTGCACGCTTAAAACATGGATTCACTCTCACGACACGCCGCAATCCGGCGAGCGGCCTAACATGGGACCGCCGACCGAACGCATTGCCGAAGATATCGTGCTGCCCGAGCGCGTCGATGTGGTCGTCGTGGGCGGCGGCGTGATCGGTATCAGCACCGCCCGCTTTCTCGCAGAGAAAGGGCTTTCGGTCGCGGTGTGCGAGAAGGGCCACGTCGCGGGCGAGCAGTCGAGCCGCAACTGGGGCTGGTGCCGCGCGACGCACCGCGACTTGCGCGAGCTCGAACTCAGCCTCGAAAGCCTGAAGCTGTGGCGTCGCATGGACGCGGATCTGGGAATCGACAGCGGCTATCGCGAATGCGGCATTCTGTATGCCGCCGATGACGCCGACGCCCTCGCCGATCATGAAGCGTGGCTTGCGCGCGCCGTCGCGAAGGTCGGACGCGGCGCGCTCGATTCGCGCATCGTGTCGCCCGACGAAACCGCCGCGCTCATGCCGGGCGCGGCGCGGCGCTTCGCAGGCGGCATTTACACGCCGAGCGACGGCCGTGCCGAACCGCAACGCGCCGTGCCCGCGATGGCCGCCGCGCTGCGCGAGCGCGGCGTCAAGATCGCGATGCCCTGCGCCGTGCGCGGCGTGGAAACGAGCGGCGGCGCCGTGAGCGGCGTCGTGACGGAACACGGGCGAATTCGCTGCGACAGCGCGGTGATCGCGGGCGGCGCGTGGACGCGGCTCTTCGCCGGCAATCTCGGCGTGGACGTGCCGCAATTGATGGTGCGCTCGTCGGTCGTGCGCACCGCGCCGCTGTCCGGCGGCCCGGAAGTGAGCGCGTGCAATCAGTCGGTCGGCTATCGCAAGCGGCTGGACGGCGGCTATTCGATTGCGAACGCGTTTCGCAGTTATAGCGACATCACGCCTGACAGCTTTCGCCTGTTCGGCAAGTTCCTGCCCGCCCTCAAGAGCCAGCTCGGTTCCATCAAGCTCAGTTTCAACGCGCGCTTCTTCGAGGAGTTGCGCCGCCCGCGCCGCTGGCCGCTCGACCGCGAAACCGTCTTCGAGCGCGTGCGCACGCTCGACCCCGCGCCGGTCGAAGCATTCAACGAAACCGCGCTCGCCGAGTTTCGGTCCATTTTCCCTTCGCTCGCGCATGTGGCGATGGAGCAGTCCTGGGCCGGCTATATCGACGTGACGCCGGATGCAGTGCCCGTCATCTCAGGCGTCGAGCGCGTGCCGGGGCTTTTCATCGGCACGGGGTTCTCGGGGCACGGCTTCGGCATCGGTCCCGGCGCGGGCAAGTTGATGGCCGATATCGTCGCCAACGACGCGCCGCTCGTCGATCCGCATGCGTTCCGTCTGTCGCGCTTCTTCGACGGCAGCAAGATCGAGATCGACGGCGGCTTCTGACGAAACCAGGCGCCTTCGCGGCGCGCGGCGGCACGCGCTAACATACCGGATTCGCTGGCGACGCCGCCGCACTTCATTCGTTTCGAGGCTTTCATGGCATCCACGCCCCTTTTGTTCATCGACGTCTGGTCCGACTTCGTCTGTCCGTTCTGTTATCTGGAAACGCCGGTGCTCGACCAGTTGCGCAACGCCTACGGGGACGCGGTCGAGATTCGCTGGCACGCGTTCGAGCTGCGTCCGGAGCCCGCGCCGCTGCTCGATCCGAATAGCGAACACATCGCGGAGTCGTGGGAGAAGTCGGTGCGCCCGCTCGCCGACGAGCGCGCATTGCTCATGCGCATGCCGCCCGTCGCGCCGCGCAGCCGCAAGGCGTTCGAGACGGCGCTCTTCGCGCGTGAGTCGGGCCGCTACGACGTCGTGCATCGTGCGATTTTCAAGGCGTACTTCGAGCAAGGAATCGATATCGGCGACACCGACGCGCTCTTGGACATCGCCGCGACCTGTGGCGTCGATCCGGAGCTTCTGGAAGAAGCGCTCGATGAAGGCACGTACACAGATCTCGTCGTCGAAGACGAGGAATTCGCGAAGAAGATCGGCGTGACCGGCGTTCCGTTCGCGGTGCTGTCGCGCGAGCCGGCACCCGGAAAGGAGCCGCCGCCGCCCATCGCCCTGCGCGGCGCCGCGCCGGTCCAGCATTTCGAAGCGGCTATCGAGCGGCTCTTTCCCGACGGTTTTCCCGGCAGCTGAGCCGAGACGCTTGCTGGAAGTCGGCTAGCAGTGATGCTCCGCCATGAACGACTTCAGCGCGATACGCTGCGACGGTTCCAGCGCTTCGAATTCGAGTCCGTACGCGATGCCCGCGTCGCCGGATTCCGCCGCGCCGACGTGGCGCACCAACGCCGATGTATCGATCTCCACGTCGATGCCATCCGTGCTGAAGCGAAACGACAGGCGCAGGCGGTCGCCTGCCTGCGCGCTCGGCGCGGGCACGGTCAACGCCATGCCGTACGGACTGATGTCGCTCACGCGGCCGAGTTGCGGTGATGCGCTCGGCTGACTTTCGATCGAATAAAGCGCTGCAAGCCGCGTCGGCATGCGGGTGAATTTGCGCGTGCGCAGGCGGCGGATGGCGCCCGGCGCGGACAGCACAACATAGCTGAACGGCTCGCGACTCGTCGCATCGACCGTGCAGGCGAAGCGGAATACGCCGCGGCCCGTGAGCGCGACGAGTTCCACCGTCTCTCCGCGCGTGAGTTCGAGCGGTGCGACGCCGGTCATCACCGGCTGCGTGACGAAGAGCGACCGCTCACCGTTGCGCCGCACAGCCGAGAAACCGATGACTCGGCTCGCGTACATCGAGGATGCAGACCACCCGCTGCCGCGCAGGCCGACACGCCCGCCGATCGCTAGGCCCATGTCGTCGAGTGTCAGCGGCGCTTCGCGGCTGGCATCCGTGGTCGATTCCGCGGTCGCGGGCGCCCCCGAGGCGCGGTGCGGCTCGAAATGTCGAAACAGGAAATCGCGCGTGGTTTCGTCGGGGATGACGACGTCTGCTTCGAAAAGCAGCGCGCCGTCGGGTCCGAGGAGCGGCGCTCCGAGGGGCGCGTTCAGCGGGATGTCGGTTGCGGCGAGGCGGACAAGAGTCGGAGAAACTTCGGAAGCGGACTGTGCGGTCATTGGCCAGACGATTTTTATTGGTTTTGGGAATCGTCGCCGTTGATTAAATCGGCGTCAAGCAGATTTCGGAATAAGTTACGCAATCCCGGCGCAATGACCCAGCCGACCGGTCACTTATTTGCCGCGATGTTATGCGCATAAATTTTTAGGGGCTTGCGCTGCCCACGCTGAGGCGCCAGGCGTCCAATGGAGGCGCCACTGCTACATCGGACGCTTTCTCCCCACAACGGCTGCAGAGAAGGCTGACGCTGACGCAGAGTGCAGTCGCGAGCGGTCCGGTTGCACCTACCCTCGCATTAGCGCGCGAAAGTCTGACCTTTCATCCCTACGACGAGAATCTACGATTAGGACAGCCTACTAACCGGGAACGTGTCTAGCTCGCTCCATGTCCCTCCGCTTCCTCATGCTGAGCATCGGTGCCGCTGCGATCGCTTCAGCGGTAAGCCATAGCCATGAACCCGCTCTTTCTCGTCAGTACCTGGAGCAACTGCGCTATACCGACGCAGGCGCCGATGAATTTGCGCCACGATTACTCGAAGATCGGTCGACGGCTGAACATCGACAGAACGGACATCGCCGGTTCTTTCATTCACAGGCTGCTTGCGTCTTTCGCTATCGTCATGGCGCGTAGAGGCAGTGCGTTCCTGCCTTTATTCCGCCGTTGTCGGCGGTAACGTAACGCAACAACTTATGCGTTACAGCGGTTCGCCACCGTTTCGCGCAGGTGTTCGCAAATTCCCATCCGACGAGGGGAACACCGGACTGACGGCGAAGTCGGCGCGTACCTGTAGCTCTAGCGTGCGATGAATGAACATAGCGATCCCGCACGCATACCTACCGTTGCTACAAAGCCCGGCACGCCTCCGCGCACTTCCGGCACGCGTCACTGCACGCCTGACAATGGCTCGCAGTATGCCGGCTGCACTCGTCCGCGCATGCATCGCAGATCCGCGCGCACAGGTCGAGGAAATCGCGCATGAACTGCGTGTCCCGCGCCAGCGATTCCGACGTGAAGCGGCACAGCGCCGCGCAGTCGAGGTCCAGACGAATGCACTTCTCCATGTCTGGCAGATGACCTTCCGCAATGCAGGCCGAAGCGCAGTTGTCGCAAGCGGCGGCGCATCGGTCGAGCGCGGCAATGCAGTCGATATAGTCGCTCATTCGGCAAATCCTCGTCAGATTGGTGGACTAGTCGCGCGTCGATTGCGGCGGCACGGGGTTGTTGTCTTGTGCGGTCGGCAGCGCGTTCTCGCTCGCGGGATGCTTCTGCTTTTCGCGCTCATCCAGCTTCTCTTGCCGCGTATCGCCAGTGGCGGGGGCGCCCACCGGTTCGTCCATGTCGTCGGCCGTTGCGCGCGAGCCGTCGTTATCGCCTGAGACCTGGGTCATGCTGCCCTCCTTTGACGGGGTCATCATTCAAGAACGATGCAGCAAGCCTCGGTCCCGTCGTGCGGCGGGGGCTACACCTCGATCGACTCGTATCCGCCTTCCGGAACCTTATCCATCGACATAAACAACATCCGCAGTTCCGTACTCAAGCCGTGAAAATGGCACATGAACGTATCCGGGTTCGCGTAGTACCACGGCGTGTTGAGTTCGTTGAAGCTCACGAGGTCCGCAGAGTCCGGTTCGGGACAAAGGCCGTGCGAAATCATCTGCTCCATGAAATAAAACTGGTCGCCCTGGCTCGAAAACGTGTACTTGATGTCCTCGGTTTCCAGCACGCGCGCAAGGACGCTTTGCAGCACGTTCGCGTTCGCCTCCGTGTTGCGAAAGCCCATCACGCCCGAATTGAAGCGCCAGCCGCATATATCGGCGGTCAACACGCGGTCGCGGCCCTCGGTGAATCGTTCGAGCTTCACGAAAGGATTCATGACGAGAATATCGGCATCGATCCAGAAGACCCATTCGTGATGCGGCAGATACTTGGCGAGCAGAAACGGCTTCGACCAGTTGCCGCATGCTTCACGCTGAAAGTCGGCTGGCACCGCGCGATGTTGATACAACGTGTAGCCGTGACGCTCGCAGAACGCGCGCAGGCTCGCTTCGCCGAACCGCGCATAGCCCGCGATGTTCGGCGTGTACAACATGACGACCGCGATTGCCCTGCCCGGCTGATAGACGGTCAACGGCTCGTCGGTATCGCATCGAGGCGGCGGCAAGGCGTCGAAGAACGCGCTATGTCCGGCCGCATGGCACGCGTTCAGATGACGCGCGAACACGGCTCGCCAGCGCGGACCATACTTGCTATAGAGACGCGGCGTGAACACGAGCGACACCGCCACCACCGGCGCGCCGCGCAAGTCCGGGTGCTGGCTCGACCACATGGATGCAATCGGTATCACGCCATTGAGTAGGTCCCAGTCGGCAACAGCCGGAAATGCCTCCAGCAGTTCCTCCTCCGTGACGAATTTGCCGTACTCGTAGAAGGCCCGGCATCGCGCAGCCATGCCGCGCGCGATGCGGCGGTTCTCCTCGGTATTTCGGACAACGAACATTTCCGTATTGATGCCGAAGAAACCTTTGGTCACGAGGCTGTCTCGTCCTTCCATGATCCGGCCGAAATCTTCGAAGCGGACGAAAAGCGCATTCTCCGTCGCAAAGATGACGACCTCGCCTTCGGCCGCGCGCGCGAGCCGGTCGCTGATCATCTGGTATTTGAAGAGGACACCGAGTTCGAGCGAATCGACGCTGCTCGACATCGACTCGTCGTAATGAGCCGCTTGCGTTCGGCGACAGAATTCGGCGTGGTTGTCGCGCGAGGATGTCGCGCGGCGGTCGGAGAAGCAGCTAACCAGTGTGACCATGTTGTACCGGCAAGTGAATAGCGTGGACGCACGAAGCGCGGCGCAAGAGGCCGCGCGCAAGGGGCCAAGCATATCCGTTGCGGTCAACGAACTTGCAAATTATTGCGTCAACCGAAGTATCGCTGCGCGCGGCGAAGAGCGACCCGCGCTCAATTGTAGGACGCGCGAAGAAGCATGAAAGCACTAACGACCGGCGGCGCGCTCGCCTGTTCGAATCACGCGCACGATGCCCACCGCGACGCCAATCGCGGCCGCTGCCGCCGCGCCGACGAGCGACACCTGCGCGCCGTGTTGTCCATACATGCCGAACGCAACGGCGGCGAGCGCCGCGCCCAGCGAAAGGCCGATCATGCGCGCCATCGTCATGAGGCCGCCCGCCGCGCCGCTGCGTTCATGCGGCGCGGACGTCAGCATGATGCGATTGTTCGGCGTCTGAAAGAAGCCGAATCCGATGCCGCACACCGCGACACGCCACGCGATGTCCACGTTCGAAGGCGATGCCGGCAGCCCGATCAAAAGACATAGCCCGATTGCCATGATGCCGAGTCCCATGCCGCCGATCAGCCCCGGCGCGTGCCGGTCCGACAGGCGACCGGCGAGCGGCGCGACGAACACGATCACGAGCGGCCACGGCGTGACGAGCAGTCCGGTCGTCGTCGCGCTGCGGGCGAACTGGTGCTGGAGCATGAACGGCAGCGCGAGATAGGCGAGCGTCTGCGCCACGTACGAGCAGATGGACGTCAGCGAGGACAGCGAGAGGATCGGAATGCGCAGCAGATCCAGCGGCACGAGCGGCGCGGACCGTCCGCGTTGATGGCGGATGAGCGCGAAACCGGCAACGCACGCACACGCGATCTCGACGAGAGGCAGCGCCCGCAGTTGCACATGGCCCTCGCCCGCGCCCTCGCCTGCACCGAGCCCGCCCACGCCCAGAATGAAGAGCCCGATGGCGAGCGCGCTGAGCGTCGCGCCCGCGAAGTCGAAGCGGCGCGCGGCGTTCGGCGTGCCGGGCGGCAGCATCGTGCTGGCGAGACCGAGGCCGATGATGCCGAGCGGCACGTTCACCGCGAAGAGCCAGCGCCATCCGGCGACCGAGAGAATCCCCGCCGCGACTGTCGGCCCGAGCGCCGCCGAGAGCGCCACGGTCAAGCCGAGCAGCGCGACGCCGCGTCCGACGAGCTTCGGCGGATAAACCTGCCGCAGCAGCGCGGGCACGATCGTCGACATGCATGCGCCGCCCACGCCCTGAATCGCGCGAGCAGCGACCAAGAGCGGCAGCGTCGGCGCGAGCGCGCAGCCTATCGACGCCAGCGTGAAGACGACGAAGCCCCACAGGAACACGCGCCGGAAGCCGAGCATTTCGCCGAGCGCGGCGAGCGGCAGCACCGAGACGGCGACCGCGAGCTGATACGCGGTGACGACCCAGACCGTATCGGCTGCGCTGCGCGAGAGGTTGTGCGCGATGGTCGGCAAGGCGACATTCGCAATGGACGAATCGAGGTTGCCGAGAAACGTGCCGAGCAGCACGGAGACGACTGCCCAGTAATTGACGCGGGTGGCGGGTATGGCGCTGTTCATGTCTGCTTTTGAAATGCCCGCGGGAGGCGGACCCGCGCGGCGCCCGCATGGTAACGGACACTGCGGTGCGTGTGCAAAAGCGTGCTGTCGGCCAATGTGCCGACTGCTGCCTGACGCTTCGCGCGAGCGCGTCGGCGATCACATCACCGACATGTCGTCTGAACGACCGTTCGTTCGCGGCGCGACGCTGACAGCGCGCACGCCGTGACTCTTCGGCAATTCGCGCTGCGCCAACGCGACGACGCGGGCGTTTGCAATTTGGGTTCGGATGCCTGCCGGGCGGTGCGTTCGGACTGGCGCGGCCTCAATGCACAGTGCGCGTCGCTTTGCCGACTCGACGAAGAATTCAGCGGACCTGCCCCGCCGCGCCGGGCCAGAGACCCGGGCATTTCAGTCGTGCGTTATCGGATATGGAAGCGGCGCGAGCGGCGGGGCCGTTCATCGCGTGGCTATAAGCGCCGCTCCGGCGCAACGGCGGTCGAGCGTCCCGTAGCCGCATCATCGCAAGTCGTCATGTGAACGCCGCGCGGCACGTGGCGTCCATCCAGCTCGTCCCTGCCATATTGGATGGCGAACTGCTCGGCTGCCCGGGCCGTGGCAAACGGTCGAAACGGGCCGATCGCGCGCCGCACGCCGTCGGGCCGCTCGATCAGGACCGTCGCGATGAACTCGCCGGCCGCCCGCGCGACAATCGCCGACAACTCACACCCGCGGTACTCCACTGGAATGGCGTCCATCTGATCCTCGCTTCGAAATGGCTGGAGTGCGAAGGCGTCCCGCGCATGCCGACGCGCGCGGCACGGACGCCTTATTTGTAGCGCCGAATCGAAAGTCAGGACGTGCGTCGACGAACATTCCCTTTCTGCAATATCGGCATGATTCTCGTTTAGCCGCTATGCTTGGACGACGCTTTCACTTCGAAGGCATCTGCATTCCCGGTTCCGACTTTATTTCGATGCCATCTCTCGCTCAAAGACGCCCGTACAGACACGCCGCCTTCACAATGGCCGCCCTCGCGCTCAGCGCCACGGCTCACGTGGTCCAAGCGCAAGAATTCTCGATTCTCGCCGGCCCGCTCCAGAGCGGCAGCCAGAACACGTATTCGTGGGAAGCAAGCTATCGCGAGGGCCTCGGCCCGTACGCGGCCTGGAGCTTCTCGTGGATCAACGAAGGTCATATTCCGAACCATCACCGCGACGGTCAGGCGGCGCAGTTGTGGGCGCGGATGCCGCTCTGGAACAACCGCCTCGAATTGTCGGCGGGCGCGGGCCCGTACCGTTACTTCGACACCAGCGAGGCGGAAGCCGGCGGCGACTATTCCAACACGCACGGCTGGGGTGGCATATTCACGCTGCGCGCCGCGTATTACTTCGATAACCGCTGGATCGCGGAGATGAAGCTCAATCGCGTGCAGGCGTTCGGCGGCCCGGACACGACCGCCCTGCTCTTCGGCATCGGCTATCAGCTCGACGCCCCGAACGGCCACGGCCCGCGTGACTCCGCGCCGTCGCGCACGACGAACGTCACCGGCAACGAGGTCACGGTGCTGGTCGGCACGACCATCCTGAACAGCCTCGATTCTGAATCGAACGTGGCGGAAAGCATCGAATACCGGCGCGGGCTGTGGAAGTACGTCGATTTCACCGCGTCGTATCTGCACGAAGGCGGCCACGTGCAGTCGCGGCGCGACGGCGTCGCCGCTCAATTGTGGGCGACGCGCGCGTTCTTCGATGACCGGCTGACGCTCGGCGTCGGCGCCGGACCGTATCTGTCGATCACGCAGAACGACGATCTGCCGCAAAACCGCACCGGCGATGGCCGTTTCGCCGGCCTCGTCTCGGTGTCGGCGAGCTACCGCTTTACGAATCGCTGGCTCGTGCGCGCAACGTGGAACCGCATGGTGACGCGCTACGACCGTGACGCAGACATCATCGAAGCGGGCGTCGGCGTGCGTTTCTGACCGCGCCGTTACGTCCGTCGAGTTTCACCGCTGGCGCGGTACTTGCGTTTCGACGAGCCGTCATTCGCTCTCAACGGCTCCTTTATGATCGAAGTCCCGCGCAAAACGCTGCTCATCTCTCCCCATCTCGACGACGCCGTGTTCGGTTGCGGCGCGTCGCTCGCCGGCGCGGCCGACGTGCTGGTCTGCACGGTCTTTACGGGCTGCCCCGCCGCCGATGCCAGCACGGACTGGGACGCCCAGTGCGGCTTCGTGGACGCGAAGCAGGCGATGGCCGCGCGCATCGAAGAAGACAACCGCGCGCTCGGGCTGCTCGGCGCGACGCCGCTGCATCTCGGCTTCCTCGACTCGCAATACGTACCCTTCGCGCCCGACGCCGACAAGCCCACGCGCGCGATGTTGACGCAGGCGTTTCTCGACGCGATAGACGAGCATCGCCCCGAAACGCTGCTGATCCCGCTCGGCCTGTTTCATTCGGACCACGCGCTCGTGCATGAGGCCGCGTGCGATGCATGGTTGCGCCATCCCGAGCTGCCGTGCATCGCCTATGAAGAGGCGCTCTATCGATGCCACCGGGCGCTCTTGCAGCAGCGGCTCGCGGACTTGATAAAACGCGGCATCGACGCTACGCCGCTCAATGCGCGCCTTCCCGAGCATGGGCAAGCCACGCGCCGCGAAGCGTTGAAGCGCGAAGCCGTGGCCGCGTACGCGAGCCAATTGAAGGCATTCGGCCCGAACGGATACGACGACGTGTTCCGGCCCGAGCGCTTCTGGACACTCGAAGTTGCGGAGGCACGCGCATGAGCTCGCTGCCGCAACGCGTTGCGCGCGCTGCTCACGACGCCGCCGCGCGCCTCACTGTTGTCGTGCTGACCTACAACCGCGCCGATCAGGTGCTCGACACACTGGAAAGACTCGCGGCGCTGCCGGATCGCATCGACATTGTCGTGGTCGATAACGCCTCGTCCGACGATACCGCGGCACGCATCGCACAAGCCTTCCCGTTCGTCGAACTCGTCGTCGCGCCGTCGAACATGGGCGCAGCGGGGCGCAATCTTGGCGTCGCGAAGGTCAGCACCGAGTACGTCGCCTTCTGCGACGACGACACGTGGTGGAGCCCCGGCTCGCTCACGCGCGCAATCGAGATCCTCGATGCCGCGCCGCGCGTCGCGGTGTTGAGCGCGCGCGTGGTCGTCGGCGAAAACGGCGATGCCGACGAAACCTGCGAGCGCATGCGCGTGAGCCCGCTCGGCGCGAACGGTTTGCCGGGGCCGGCGCTCATCGGCTACATGGCCGGCGCGAGCGTGTTTCGCACGAGCGTTTATCGGGAGATGGGCGGCTATGAGCCGCGGCTTTTCATAGGCGGCGAGGAATCGCTGCTTGCGCTCGACATGCTCGATCACGGCCACGCACTCGTCTATGCAGACGAACTCGTCCTGCATCATCACCCTTCTCCGATCCGCGACAGCGCCTTGCGCAGACGCCTGCTCGCGCGTAACGCAGCGTGGGTCGCGTGGCTTCGCTTGCCGTTGCGCGAAGCCTTGCACGCGAGCATGCAGGCGCTCGCCGTCATGTGGCGCGAAGGCGCGTTCTGGCGAGATGCGATTCAGATATTGCGTGGATTGCCTTGGGCGCTCGCACATCGGCGCGTGGTGGGCACTCACGTGCGGATCATGCGATCGATCGTGCGCGAGGACGACCGCCGCCATGCCCGGGTAGAGGCAAGCAAACACGCCACGATACCGGCAGACGCTACACACACCGTGTAAAACCGCGCCGCTGCTGTCGAAGCTACGTCTAACGAAATTTTGTTCGTCCCGCAACGAACCAACGATTCTGCGCAATTTTGCGCTGGTGGCACAACGAATGCTCACAGGCCATCAAGCTTCGAAAGACGCGGCAATCCCTGTGCGCGCTCAACGGCTCGAAGCCCATTTCGAACAACGCGAATCGAGGGGGCCTACACGTGAAGATCGCACTTATCAGTGAGCATGCGTCGCCTCTCGCGGTAGCGGGCGGTGTCGATAGCGGCGGGCAGAATATCTATGTCGCGCACGTCGCGCGGCAGCTCGCACGCAACGGCCATCAAGTGGATGTCTTCACGCGCCGCGACCGTTCTCTCTTGCCGCTGGTGTCGCGTTTCGAAGGCATACGCGGCATTCGCGTCATCAACGTGCCGGCGGGTCCGCCGGTGCAACTCGCGAAGGAACAGCTTCTTCCGCACATGGACGAGTTCGCTCGCTTCATGATCGGCTTCTTCAAGAAGCAGGCGACGCCTTATCACGTCGTGCATGCGAACTTCTTCATGTCGGGACTCGTCGGCATGCGCATCAAGGAAGCGCTGGGCGTGCCGCTCGTCACGACGTTTCATGCGCTCGGCCGCGTGCGGCGCATTCATCAAGGCGCGGGCGATGGCTTCCCCGATGAACGCTTCGAGATCGAAGATGCGCTCGTGCGCGAATCCGATTCGGTGATTGCCGAATGCCCGCAAGACGAAGCGGACCTCATATCGCTGTATCACGCGGAGCGCGAACGCATCGACCTCGTGCCGTGCGGCTTCGACAGCACCGAGTTTCATCCGATGAAGAAGGTCGAAGCGCGTGAGCGTCTCGGCTGGCCGCAGGACCGCTTCATCGTGCTGCAACTCGGACGCATGGTGCCGCGCAAGGGCATCGACAACGTGGTGCGCGGCATCGGCCTCTGCAATCGCGAACTGAACGAAGACGCGCATCTCTATGTGATCGGCGGCAACTCCGATGAAGCGAATGAGATTGCGACGCCGGAAATCGGGCGTCTGCGCGGCATTGCGCAGGAATGCGGCGTGGCCGACAAGGTGAACTTTCTCGGCCGTCATGGAAGGCAACGCCTCAAGACCTTCTATAACGCAGCCGATGTGTTCGTGACGACGCCGTGGTATGAGCCGTTCGGCATCACGCCGCTCGAAGCCATGGCCTGCGGCCGGCCGGTCATCGGCGCGGACGTGGGCGGCATTCGATATTCGGTGGCCCATGAAGAAACGGGTCTGCTCGTGCCGCCGAAGGACCCGCGCGCGCTTGCCGATGCGCTCGCCACGCTGAAGCGCGACCCCGCGCGCGCCGAACGCATGGGCGCAGCGGGCCTCGAACGCGCTCGCGCGATGTTCACATGGTCCGGCGTCGCGCAGTCGCTCGAACGCGTCTATGCGCGCGTGGCGGGGGTGGATATCGCGCAGGACCTCGACAGCCGGCGCGCCGCATACGGCAGCGCCACCGCATGAAGCCCGCCGTTTTCCTCGATAAAGACGGCACGCTGCTCGACGACGTGCCCTATAACGTCGATCCCGCGAAGATGCGTCTTGCGCCAGGCGCGCGCGATGCGCTTGCCATCTTCGCGCGTATGAATGTGCCGCTTGTCGTTATTAGCAATCAGAGCGGTGTCGCGCTCGGCAAGTTCGATGAGTCAGCGCTTCGGCACGTCGAACGCAAGCTGCACGAGCTCGCTGCCGAAGCGGGCGCGCGGCTCGCGGGCATCTACTGGTGTCCGCATCATCCGCAAGGCACGGTCGCAAGTTATGCACGCGCATGCGATTGCCGCAAGCCCGCGCCGGGCATGATTGAGCGTGCCGCGCGCGAACTGAACCTTGACCTGGCGCGAAGCTGGTTCGTAGGCGACATTCTCGACGATATCGAAGCGGGCCATCGCGCGGGCTGCCGCGCGGTGCTGATCGACAACGGCAACGAGACGCTGTGGCAGCGTGGTCCCTTGCGTGAACCGGATGCCACTGCGAAGGACATGGGCGAAGCCGCGCGCATCATCGAGCGTGCGTGGCATGCGACGGAGCTCGCGACATGAAGCGCGATCCGTCACGGGCGAACGATATCGCCATCCCTCTTCAGCCCGCGAACGCGCACGCGCGCGCGCCGGCCATCGCGCCTCAGCGCGTATGGGGCGCGGACGTGCGGCGCATTCTCTGCATTCGTCTCGACAATCTCGGCGACGTGCTGATGACGACGCCCGCACTGCATGCGCTCAAACACGCGTATCCGGGGCGGCATCTCACGTTGCTTGCATCGCGTTCGGGCGCGCAGGCGGCGCGCTTCATCGACGATATCGACGACGTGATCGAATACGATGCGCCGTGGGTCAAGCATGACAAGGCCATCGATGCGAGCGGAGACATCGCGATGTGCGAGCGGCTTGCATCGCTCGGCTTCGATGCCGCCGTCATCTTCACGGTCTATAGCCAGAATCCGCTTCCCGCAGCGATGTTTTGCCATCTGGCGAAGATTCCGCTGCGCCTCGCGCATTGCCGCGAGAATCCATACGGCCTGCTAACCGATTGGGTCGCGGAACGCGAGCCGCAACAGGGCACGCGACACGAAGTCGAGCGGCAGCTTGCGCTCGTCGAGAGCGTCGGCGCAACGCACGCGGATACGCGCATGCGCTTCGCGTTGCGCGCCGAAGACGAGGCATCGCTTGCGCGCAAGCTGGACCAACGCGGTGTCGATCTCGACGCGCCCTTCTTCGTCATGCATCCCGGCGCGACCGCCGCATCGCGGCGCTATCCGCCCGAGCGATTCGCGCAGGCCGCGCGCGTGCTCGCGGATGGAACCGGCTGGCCCGTGCTCGTGACCGGCTCGGCGAGCGAAGCCCCATTGTGCGAGACCGTCAGCGCTGGCGATACGCGCGTCGTCAGTCTCGCGGGCGCGCTCGAACTGGGCGAGCTCGCGGCACTGATCGCCCATGCGCGCGTGCTGATCTCCAACAACAGCGGTCCTGTGCATATCGCATCGGCGCTTAACGCGCCGGTCGTCGATCTGTATGCGCTCACCAATCCGCAGCATATGCCGTGGCAAACGCCGCATCGCGTGCTGTACCGCGACGTGCCCTGCCGCTGGTGCTATCGCAGCGTGTGTCCCGAAGGGCATCACGCGTGTCTGCTCGGCGTGAGCGTCGATGAAGTCGTCGATGCCGCGCTGTCTTTACTCGATGCCCGCACCGAACACCATCCTGCTCATCTGACACTACCCTGAGAGACGCGCCTTATGTACACACTCGGAATCAATGCGGTCTATCACGACAGCGCGGCGGCGCTGGTTCGCGACGGCGTCGTGATCGCGGCGGCGGAAGACGAGCGTTTCACGCATGTGAAGCATGCGAAGCGCCCCGTGCCTTTCTCGACGTGGCAGCTTCCTTTCGATGCCATCGACTATTGCCTGAAGGAAGCCGGCATCGAACTCGCGGATATCGACCATGTAGCGTATTCGTACGATCCGCATCTGTTCTCGGGCATGCCCAAGCAGGCGAAGGCGACCATCGCCCTGCCCTTCATGCCGTCGGAGCATGTGACCGGCAATCCCTCGGAATCGCCGTGGGACCCGCTTTTCCTGAGCTATATCGTCAATGCCCGCGGCCAGTTGCTCGACGGCGCGCCGCATCATCTGAAGAAGCGTTTCGCCAGCGGCGGACGCGCGCCGCGCTTCGAGTGGCACAACGTCGATCACCATCTGTCGCATGAGGCGAGCGCGTTCCTCGCGGCGCCGTATGAAAACACTGCGGTACTCACGATGGACGGCCGCGGCGAAGGCGTGACGACGAGTCTCGGTCAGTTCGTCGATGGCGAGTACAAGCGTCTCAAGCAAGTGGAACTGCCGCATTCGCTGGGCTTGCTCTACGAAGCCGTGACGGACTATCTCGGCTTCCTTCACTCGTCGGACGAGTACAAAGTCATGGCGCTTGCTTCGTTCGGCAAGCCCGCATACGTCGATCAGTTCCGCGAGATCGTGAAGTATCGCAACGACGGCAGCTACACCGTGGATGCGCCGCGTCTCGTTGAGCGCTTTGGCCCGCGACGCGAGCGCGGCGGTCCGCTCACGCAGCATCACTACGACATCGCTCATTCGCTGCAAGTGGTGCTCGAAGAAACGGCGCTGGATCTCGCGCGCTGGCTGCATGAACGCACCGGCCTCAAGCATCTGGCGATGGCAGGCGGCGTCGCGCTCAATTGCGTGATGAACGCGCGTCTGCGTGACCGTGGTCCGTTCGAAGACATCTGGGTTCAACCCGCTGCGGGCGATGCGGGCACCGCGCTCGGCGCGGCGCTCTGGACCGACTATCAGGAGCGCGTGAAGCAAGGCGATAGCAGCCGGCGCTGGCACATGAATCACGCGTATCTCGGCCCGCGTTATGAAGACGACGAGATCGAGCAATTCCTCAAGTGGTCGAAGACGCCGTATCGCCGGCTGCACGATATTGCGAGCGAAACCGCTGAGATCCTGGCGTCCAATCGCGTGATCGGCTGGTATCAGGGACGCACGGAGTTCGGTCCGCGCGCGCTCGGTGCGCGCTCGATTCTCGCGTCGCCGATCGATCCGTCCATGCAGGCGCGCCTGAACGAGATCAAGGATCGCGAAGACTTCCGGCCGGTTGCGCCCGTGGTAATGGAAGAACATGCTGCGGACTGGTTCGTCGATGCACGCGTCGCGCCGTTCATGCTCTTCGTATTCGATGTGCGCGAGGACATGAAGTCGCGCATTCCGGCGGTGACACATATCGACGGCACGGCTCGCGTGCAGACCGTGAACCGCTCGCAGCATCCGCTCTATTACGACTTGCTCGCCGCATTCAAGGCGCGCACGGGCGTGCCGGTGCTCGTGAATACGTCGTTCAATACGCGCGGCGAGCCGATGGTCAACTCGCCGCGCGATGCGCTCGAATCGTTCTGGACCTCGCCGCTCGATGCGCTCGTAATCGGGCCGTTCCTGATCGAGAAGCCGGGAGTGCGTGCATGAGCACGATTGCAGGCTCGTTTCCCTACGACGGCGCGAGGGACGCGTCCACGCAGCGCAATGCGGGCGCAGCGGCGGGCGCGGCCTTCGACGTGTCGGTGGTCGTGCCGACGTATCGGCGGCCCGACATGCTGGAACGCTGTCTGCGGGCGATCATCGCGCAGGACTACGACAAGGCGCGCTTCGAGATCATCGTGTGCGATGACGGTCCTGATGAAGCCACTCGCTCGCGCGTGACCGCGCTCGCACGCGAGTTCGACGAAGCGCCCCGCATCCGCTACGTTCCCGTTACCGCAACTCAAGGCCCTGCGGGCGCTCGCAATGCGGGATGGCGCGCATCGGGCGCGCCGCTGATCGCGTTCACCGACGACGACACGATCCCCGATCCGCATTGGCTCGCGGCAGGCGTCGCTGCTTTGCGGGCGGGCGCGGACGCCGTATCGGGGCGTATCGTGGTGCCGCTCGGCCCGCGTCCGACCGACTACGAACAAGACGCTGCCGGTCTCTCCCGCGCGGAATTCGCGACGGCTAATACGTTCGTGACGCGCTCGGCGCTCGCACGCGTGGACGGCTTCGATGCGCGCTTTACGTCGGCATGGCGCGAAGACTCCGATCTTCAGTTCGAACTGATGCGCATTGGCGCGCACATCGTGCGATCGCACGATGCAATGGTTCTGCATCCGGTGCGGCCGGCACGCTGGGGCGTGAGCTTGTCGCAGCAGAAGAAGAGCCAGTTCGACGCGCTGCTCTACAAGAAGCATCGGTCGCTCTTCAAGACACGCATTCGCAGCCTGCCGCCGCTGCTCTATTACGCGATCATCGTCGCCGTAGTCGTGGCCGTGTTCGCGCTCGCGAACGGCAACAACAAGCTCGCGGGCGTCTGCCTCGCGGGCTGGCTCGGCATGACCGCATGGTTCTGCTTCAAGCGCCTGAAGTCGACCGCGCTGACACCGTCGCACGTGCTAGAAATGGCGTGGACATCGCTATGGATACCGTTTCTTTCGGTGTACTGGCGAATTTATGGCGCCGTCAAGTTCCGCGTGGTATTCATATGAAACCGGAGAATGTCGAGCGCATTGCGATTTTTCGGGCGCTTCAGCTCGGCGACATGCTGTGCTGCGTGCCCGCGATGCGTGCCCTGCGCCGCGCTTATCCGAATGCACGCATCGCACTGATCGGCTTGCCGTGGGCGCATAGTTTCGTCGAACGTTATACGCATCTCGTCGATGAATTGATCCTGTTTCCGGGCGCCGTCGGCTTTCCCGAACAAGAAGAAACGGACGCGCACCTCCCCGCCTTTTACGACGCCATGCGCGCGCGCCGCTTTGATCTCGCGATCCAGTTGCACGGCAGCGGCGGCGTGGCGAACGATATCATCGAAGCGATGCACGCGCGCGTCAACGCGGGCTTTCTCAAGCCCGACGAAGCACCGCGCGCAGGCGTATTCATTCCGTGGCCCGACGCGTTGCAGGAAGTCGCGCGCTACAACGCGCTGATGCAGGCGTTGGGTATCGATGCGCACGACACGCAGCTCGAAATTCCGCTCACGCAACACGACACGCGCGAGTGCGATCAACTGATCGAACGGTATGGCCTCGACACTGCACGGCTCGTTCTCGTGCATGCCGGCGCCCAGTTGCCTTCGCGACGCTGGCCTGCAGAACGCTTCGCGCAAGTGGCAGCCGCGCTTTCGAGCGATGGCTGGCAAGTCGCGTTGACAGGCAGCGCAGGCGAAGCGGCCATCACCGCGAGCATCGCGAACACGCCCGGCGTGAACGCGATAGACCTGACCGGCAAAACGTCGCTCGGCGGGTTGGCGGCGCTCGTCGCGCGCGCGCGACTCATCGTGTGCAACGACACGGGGCTTTCGCACGTGGCGGCCGCGATGCGAACGAAAAGCGTCGTCATTGCCTCGGGCAGCGACACGCAACGCTGGGCGCCGCTCGATCACGAAAGGCATCGCGTGCTCGCGGACTATCCGCCATGTCGTCCCTGTTCGTTTCGCGAGTGTCCGTATGGGCATCCTTGCGCGCTCAATGTGAGCGTTGCGCAAGTGTTCGATGTCGCACGACTTCAATTGCCCGTAGAAAAACTGGAAACCGATGCCCACTGCTAATCAACGACGTCTGCGCGTGCTCACATGGCACGTGCACGGCAACTACCTCTACTACCTGACTCAGGCGAAGCACGATTTCTATCTCGTCACGAAGCCCGGTCATCCGCCCGGCTACGCGGGCAAAGTCGGCGTGCTGCCGTGGGGCGACAACGTCCATGAGGTACCCGCCGACGAAGTCGCGTCGCGCGAGTTCGACGTCGTGCTGTTTCAGCATCGCACGCACTGGGACGACGATCGCATCAACCTGCTTTCGGATGCGCAGCGGCGCTTGCCTCGCGTGTATATCGAACATGATCCGCCGCAGGAGAATCCGTTCGAACAACGCCATTGGGTGCAGGATCGCGACACGCTACTCGTGCATGTGACGCACTTCAATCGCCTGATGTGGGACAGCGGCGAAACACCGACGCGCGTGATCGAACATGGCGTGGTCGTGCCGGAAGGCGTGCGCTATACGGGCGAGAAAGAACGCGGCATCGTCGTCATCAATCATTTGCGGCAGCGCGGGCGCAGGCTCGGCAGCGACGTGTTCGCGGATGCCGCGCAACGCGTGCCGCTCGATCTGGTCGGCATGGACGCGGAATCGGCGGGCGGTCTGGGCGAGATCGGCAATCTGGATTTGGCTGCGTTCTCCGCGCAATACCGCTTCTTCTTCAACCCGATTCGCTGGACGAGCCTGGGCCTCGCCATCGTCGAAGCCATGACGATCGGCATGCCGATCATCGGTCTCGCGACGACGGAACTCGCCACCGTCATTCGCAACGGCGAGAGCGGCTTCATTCATACCGACACGAACGCGCTCGTCGATGTCATGCAACAACTGTTGCGCGATCCCGCGGAAGCGCGGCGTCTCGGCGAAGGCGCGCGCCGTCTCGCGCTCGAACGCTTCAACATCGACCGCTTCGCCGCCGAATGGGAAGCGACCTTGCGCCATGTCTGCAGTTGACCGACCGCGACCAATCACCACAAAAAGGAACCGACATGAAGGAAGCATATCGCAAGCGCATTCTGGTGACGGGCGGCGCGGGCTTTCTCGGCTCGCATCTTTGCGAACGCCTGCTGGCGCAAGGGCACGACGTGCTGTGCGTCGATAACTTCTATACGGGCACGAAGGACAACATCGCGCATCTGCTCGACAGTCCCAACTTCGAACTGATGCGTCATGACGTGACCTTTCCGCTGTACGTGGAAGTGGACGAGATCTACAACCTCGCATGTCCTGCGTCGCCGGTTCATTATCAGCATGATCCGGTGCAGACCACGAAGACGAGCGTGCACGGCGCGATCAACATGCTCGGGCTCGCCAAGCGCGTGAAGGCCAAGATCTTTCAGGCATCGACGAGCGAAGTGTATGGCGATGCGCGCGTTCATCCGCAACAGGAAGCGTACTGGGGCAATGTGAATCCGATCGGCCCGCGCTCGTGCTATGACGAGGGCAAGCGTTGCGCCGAGACGCTTTTCATGGACTATCGCCGGCAGCATGGTCTCAACATCAAGATCGCGCGGATCTTCAATACGTACGGGCCGCGTATGCATCCGAGCGATGGCCGCGTGGTGTCCAACTTCATGATGCAGGCGCTCGCCGGCGAGCCGATCACCGTCTACGGCGAAGGCACGCAGACGCGTTCGTTCTGCTATGTGGACGACATGGTGGACGCCTTCATCCGTTTGATGAACACGCCCGACGACGTGACGGGCCCGGTCAATCTCGGCAATCCGCATGAACTGTCGATGCTGGAGATCGCGCAGCGCATCGTCGCGTTGACGGGCTCGAAGTCGGAGATCGTGTTCCGCCCGCTGCCGATGGACGATCCGTGGCATCGTCAGCCGGATATCACGCAGGCGCGCCAGCTTCTCGGCTGGGAACCGGTGACCGTGCTCGACGAAGGCTTACGCCGCACCGCCGCGTATTTCCGGCAGATCATCGAGGCGCAGCAGACTCGTTCGGCACTGGCTACGCTTTGACGTTGTAGCCCGGCAGCGCGCGCGCTTCGTCTTGACGAGAAGCCGCGACTGCCTGCGCGAGCGCCTTGGCGAAACCTGCAATCGACGAGAAGTCACCATGCACGTGCTTGCGAAAGTAACCGGCCCACGCGAACTTGGCGTTGACCTCGGGCGAATCGGAATAGACACCGGCCATTCGCACGAAGGCAGCAAGGCTCAGATACGGATCGTCGGGCATCGCGGCGATGGACGGCGGCAGTGCTTCGACCGGCGTTTCGCGGCCTTGCGCATCGAAGGGATGAAGCCAGCGCCGCTCGCGCAGCGCGGCGATGAACGAAGCTTGATCGCGGTCGCTGTAGTCGCACGCGATCATGACCGGCACGACGTCGATGCCCAGTTCATACCAGGCGCGCGCCCAGTGATGATGATCGATCACATGCAGCGTGCCGCCCGGCCCGCGTACCACACGCAATGCGTGTTCGCGCAGGAATGCCGCGCGTTCGTGCTCGGGCGTGCTGCTCGTAAGACGCATTTTCTCTCGCACATGCTCCATACCGAGCGCGCCTTGCGTCGGCTTTAGTTCAACGATGCGCGCCGATGCTTCGGTGTCCATATCGTATCCTCATGCTTCGGTGCGCGCGGCGACCTGCCTGATCGCCGCGATCAGCCGCTCGGCGGGAACGGGCTTCGTCAAGTGCAACTGAAAGCCTGCCATCTGCGCGCGCAGCCGGTCTTCCGTCTGCGTGTGTCCTGTCAACGCAATGGCCGGCATGCGTTCCCCGAGCGACACACGGCGGCTTGCTTCCAGTTCGCGCACGCGGCGCAACACCTGATAGCCGTCCTCTTCGCCGAGCACGATGTCGCACAAGAACGCATCGGGCCATTCCTGCGTCGGCGCTTGCGCGAGCCATTCGAGCGCTTCCTTGCCCGACGCGGCCAGTCTCACGCCCGCCCCGGACATCTCCAGCACCGCGCCGAGCGCCTCGCGAGCGGCTTCCTGATCGTCCAGCACCATGACGCACAGGCCCTCCAGAGTGCCGGTAACGTTTGCGTTCGGCTCCGCGAGGCCCGCGAGACTGTCGGTATCGACCACGGGACGCAGCGGCATCATCGCGACGTAGGCGAGGTGGCCGTCGACATAGCCGACCGTGAACGTGCCGCCCGTTTCCGCCAGCGCCTGTTCGAGCCGGCGAGCCTGCTCCTGCGAAAGCGGCGCGGGCTGCGCGCGACGGCCCAGCACGCAAACACGTACCTGATTCGCTTCGCGTTCCACACGCAGTTCGACGCGCTCGCCACGCTCCGCCGCGCGTATCTCGGTGCGACACAGATCCGCTATCACGAACTGCAGCACGCCGGGGTCGCCGGTCACGCGGAGATCGGCATCGGGCATCATGGTGTAAAGCTGCACGCCATGTTCGACGATCTCCTCGTGCAGACCATCGACCACGCCCGCGATCAGCGCGCCGAGGCCGACCGGTTGCGCCGATACCTTGCGCTGCACTTGCGCAAGCTCGCCTTGTTGCGATTGCAGCGCCCACATGCGCGCATACACGCCACCGCGCTCGATCAATTCCGCATGCTGACCTTGCTCGACAATGCGGCCGTGCTCCATCACGAGAATCCAGTCGGCATTCACGACAGTCGAGAGCCGGTGCGCGATGACGATGGACGTGCGGCCTTGCGCGAGGCGGTCGAGTTCGCTCTGAATGGCGCGCTCGGAACGCGTATCGAGCGCCGAGGTGGCTTCATCGAACACGATGATGCGCGGATCTTTGAGAATGGCGCGCGCGATGGCGATGCGTTGCCGCTCGCCGCCCGAGAGCCGCACGCCGCGTTCGCCGACGCGCGTGTCGTAATGATCGGGCAATCGTTCGATGAAGCTGTCCAGTTGCGCGGCACGCGCCGCGCGGACGATATCGGCACGCGTGGCGGACGGCCGGCCATAGGCGATGTTATAGGCGATCGTATCGTTGAAGAGCACGGTATCCTGCGGCACGATGCCGATTGCTTCGCGCAGGCTCTTTTGCGTGACCTGCCGGATGTCCTGACCGTCGATGGTGATGACACCCGCCGTCGGTGAATAAAGCCTGAAAAGCAGCTTCATGAGTGTGGACTTGCCCGAGCCGCTGCCGCCGACCACCGCGAGTTTCTTGCCGGGATGCGCGCGAAAGTCGATATCGCGCAGTATCTGTCGCGCCGGATCGTAGCCGAAGTCCACGTGCTCGAATTCGATCTCGCCGGCCGTCACGACGAGCGGCTTGGCATCTGCCTCGTCCACGTCTTCACCGCGACGGCCCCGCGCAAGCAGAATCTCGAACATGCGTTCGACATTGACGATGGCATCGTTCGTCTCGCGAAAGACGAAGCCGAGCGTGTTGAGCGGCGCGCACACTTGCACGATATACGCATTCACGAGCACGAGGTCGCCCACGCTCATCGTGCCCGCCACCACGCTCTGCGCGGCGAGCAGCATCACGGCCGCGATGCCGATGGCGATCACGGTGCTTTGCCCCACATGCAGGATCGTCAATGCGCGCTGGTTCGCGGTGCGCGCGTCGACCCACTTGTCGAGCACGGTGGAAAGACGCTGGCGTTCGACGTCTTCGCTCGCAAAGAGCTTGACGGTCTCGTAGTTCAGCAGACTGTCGACGAGGCGGCTGTCCGATTGCGCTTCGAGCCGGTTCACCGCGCGTTGAAAACGCATGCGGTAGCGCGTGAAGATCAGCGTATAGATCGCGTAGCAGACGAAGGTCGCGCCGATCGCAACCATGAACGTCTTCGCATACTGGCTCACCATGATGGCGACGACCGTGCCGATTTCGATCAACGTCGGCACGATGGTGAAAATCGCGACGCCGAGCAAAAAACCGATACCGTCCGCGCCTTTTTGCACGTCGCGCACCACGCCGCCCGTTTCGCGCTGCGCATGGAAACGCGCGCCCATGTTGTGCAAATGAGAGAACGTGCGCGCTGAAAAAGACGCGACCGTGCGTTGCGTGACGACGCTGAACAGCACGTCACGCGCTTCGTTGAGCACGTCGCCGAGATAGCGCATCAGCACGTACGTCAGGATCACGAAGACCGGAAATACGGCGTTCGCGGTGGGCTTGCTGAACTCGTCGATGACGTGTTTCAGCATCAGGGGAACGGACACCACCGCAAGGCGCGACGCAATCATCAACGCAACGGCACCGAGCGTCTGCAAGCGAAACGTCCAGATCGCCTGCCAAAGGTCCTTCACGATGCGGTTACGAACTTGCGAGCGGCTGATTTCCGTGGACGCAGTCATCATCTGCATGCTTCCATTCTCGTTGTCGATGCAAGCAACGCGTAAAGCGGCAGCAAGTGCCGCGCCCGCGCACGCCCGTTCGTCTTTTGATGCCTAGAAAAGCGCTTGCTGTCCCGACATCAGCGTGGCGAAGTCGTTGCGCAAGAACGGCAGAATGCCGTCGGCCACGGGCTGTAGCTGCTTGCTCACGTAATGCTCGTAGTCGATAGGCGCATGACGCGCTTCGACCGGCTCGGGGCCGCCGACCGTCATCACGTAGCTGATCCATCCACCGTTCTGATATTGCAGCGGGCGTCCCTGCTGCGCGTTGAATTCGTCGGCGGTGCGCGCGGCGCGAACATGCGGCGGCACGTTGCGCTCATAGTCGTCGAGGCTGCGGCGCAGGCGCTTCCGATAGATCAACAGGTCGTTCAGCTCGCCGCGCCGCGTGCGCTCGACGTAATCGCGCACATAGTCTTCATAAGGCTCGTCCTTGAAGATGCGCAGATAAAGCTCTTGCTGGAAACGCTGTGCGAGCGGCGTCCAGTCCGTGCGCACCGTCTCTAGCCCTTTATAGATGATTTCTTCGCTGCCGTCCGCGCGTTGCGTGAGTCCCGCATAACGCTTCTTGCTGCCTTCGTCGGTGCCGCGAACCGTCGGCATCAAGAACCGCTTGAAGTGCGTTTCGAATTGCAGTTCCAGTGCGCTTTCGAGGCCGAATGTTTCGCGCAGATGCTCGCGCCAGTAATCGTTGACATGGTCGACGAGCGCGCGGCCGATGCGCGCGGCGTCGTCCTCGCTGCGGGCGCGGCGCAGCCACACGAAGGTCGAATCCGTATCGCCGTAAATGACGCTGTAGCCGCGTGCTTCGATCAGCTCGCGCGTGCGATGCATGATTTCATGGCCGCGCATGGTGATGGACGAGGCGAGCCGCGGATCGAAAAAACGGCAGCCGCTCGAACCGAGCACGCCATAGAACGAGTTCATGATGATCTTGAGTGCCTGCGAAAGCGGCTTGTTGCGCTGACGCTTCGCGGCCTCGCGCCCTTCCCATACTTGTTCGACGATGGCCGGCAGACAATGCTTGTCGCGCGAAAAGCGCGCGCCGCGAAATCCGGGCACGGTGCGCGTCTCTTCTTGCGCTTCGCTCATGCCTTGCGCGAGACCGACCGGATCGATCAGGAAGGTGCGAATGATCGACGGGTACAGGCTTTTATAGTCGAGCACGAGCACTGAATCGTAGAGACCGGGCCGCGAATCCATCACGAAACCGCCGGGACTCGCTTCTTCCGGCACGTCGCCGAGATTGGGCGCAACGTACCCTAAGCGATGCATGCGCGGCATGTACAAATGCGTGAACGCCGCGACCGAGCCGCCGCTGCGGTCGGCGGCCAGTCCCGTCACCGTCGCGCGTTCGAGCAGGAACGGCAGAAGCTCGGTCTTCTCGAAGATCTTCGTGACGAGCTCGCAGTCGGTCAGGTTGTAGCGTGCGAGCGCAGGCTTGTCTTCGCGAAAGCGCCGCGCGATCTCGTCCATGCGCGCGTACGGACTGTCGATCGCCTTGCCTTCGCCCAGTAGCGATTGCGCGACGTATTCGAGGCTGAACGAAGGAAAGTTCCACGTCGCCGAGCGCAACGCCTCGATGCCGTCCACCACGAGCCGTCCCGCGACGGACGCAAAGAAGTGATTGCGCTTCATGCCGTGCTCGCGCCATTCGATCACGCTGCCATCGCGGCCAATGGCCAGCGGCACGTCATGAGCGTCGGCATGCTTTTGCAGCACGCGCAGATCGAACTGCACGACGTTCCAGCCGATGATCGCATCGGGATCGTGCTCGGCGATCCACGCGTTGAAACGCTGAAGCATCTCCGCGCGGCTGGCGCAATATTCGAGGTCGAAGTCGAGCGGCGGATGCGCGTCGCCCGTGGGTGGCCCGAGCATATAGACCTGCCGCACGCCGCAGCCTTCGAGCGCGATGGAATAGAGCTCGGCCGTAGCGCTCGTTTCGATATCGAGCGAGACGAGCTTGAGCGCCGGACGATACGCCGGCGCAGGCTTCAGCTCACTGTGAACCACGCCGTCGCGCGCTTCGCCTTCGAAGGAAACGGGCGCGGTGATGAACCGCTCCATCAGATAGCGCTCGGTCGGACGGATATCCGCTTCGTAGACGGTCACGCCCGCATTCTTCAGCGTCTTTTCGAGCGCGAGCAATTGACGATACTGCGCGCAGTAAAGCCCGAGCACCGGCTTGTGTCGAAAGTCCGTGAGCGGCAGTTCGCGCAATTGCGCATCGCGCACGGCACGCACGAGCGGCTCGGCCTTGTCGCGATCTTCCGCGCGGATGAACGCAACCGGCGTTTGCGGCGCGATGCGGACCTTGCGTGGACCGTCATCGGTGGCGAGCCAGAACTCGACCTCCGTGCCCGCGGCCGTATCGCGCCAATGACGCGTCAGCAAAAAGCCCTGCTGGGAGTGATTCGGTGCCTGAGCCAAGGCGTGTCCTTCGAAAGCGCGTGCCATCGAAGCATTTTACTTGGGGGCGGAAAATGCAGCGGCGCGCATGGCAAGCGCGCCGGCGTGAACGAAGCGAGAAAGCTGGTGCAGAAAGTAAAACGCGGTAGCGGCATGCCGGTCATCCACCATCCAGAACATCCACGCTGGATGGTCCTCGAAGGATGCGCCGGCGCCGCTACCGCCTAAGCAGCCTGTGCGACCAGGCTTGCGCGCGGCGGCTGCAAGGCCGCCACGTTTTCGAGTGCGACATGCGCCGGAAACTCCGGTGCTGGCGGCACTTCGCTCTTGCTAGACACAACCTCCAGAGCGGCTTCTTGAACGGCCTGTCGAGCGGCCGCCGCTTTCTTGGTCTTCCCCGCGCGTGACGGCGGCTGGCAGGCCCCGCACACCACGTTGTTCTGCAAATCATGTTTGTGTGCGACAAACTTCCCGGTGCAGCGGCAGCACGCTGTCATCTGCAGCATGCCCGCGTCGAAGAAGCGCACAAGAGTCCAGGCCCGCGTAAGGTCGAGTACCGCCTCGGCGCCGCTATGATTGCAGTGCTCGAGATACAGCCGATACCCCTTGGTCAACGCATCGAGATGCGAACAACCGGCTTCGTTCTTGAGGAACGTATAGGTGTTGTAGAACAGCGATGCGTGGATATTCGCGAGCCACGTCATATACCAGTCCGCCGAAAACGGCAGCATGCCTTTGGGCGGCGACACGCCCTTCACTTCGCGATAAAGACGAATCATGCGATCCCGCGAAAGCGTGAGTTCGCTCTCCAGCACTTGCATGCGCGCGCCGAGTTCGATCAGCGCGATGGCGCGGAACACTTCCTGGGCGTCTTCGGTGAGGCTCTTCTTCAGCATGGCTCGCTCCGTCTCTCTTAAGCGAACTGTTCGGCCGGCTGGCCAGCCAGCAGGATGGCTGCGTGCGTCGGCGCGATGTCCGCGTTCTTCGCGGGCTGCGTCAATGCGGACAGCATCGAGTGATCGTTGAAGCGGAAAGCGCACAGCAAATTGTCGGATTGCGCGAGCTTGACGACCTGCGCGAGCGTGAGCCCAGACAGGAGGTCAGCCAGTTCGGCCGACAGCCCGAGCCGAAACATGCCGATGGCCCGGTCTTCGCGCAGCAGACGCTGTGCGAGCATGATGTAAGACAAGTTGATTTCCCGGATCGATTCCAGCGTCTCGCGACCGTTCATGGTTGCTGCTTCCAGTAAATCCCCGATTTCTCGCCGGCTTTTGCCGATATCTTTTTTGTGCCTCACCAGGCTCGCTTCGCCCGGCTACGTACTTTGATACAGGCCGTTACAACTTGTAACAACACTGTGAAACGGATTCTAAGTACGGCCTTAATCGAACGCAAGACCATCTCAATAATATTTTGTTGCAAACAACACTTTCGATCGGTAACGTTTGCTTCGTCGAGAAACCGGCAAATTTGACTGCGTTTCGACGTGAGGTTTTCGTCTGTTCGTTCGAATTTTGCGAGGCTGGGTTTTTATATGAGTAATTGCCTGACGCCCGGAACAACGGGGCGTTCGGGCATTCGGTTGACAGCTTGAAAGATATTTTTGAGACGCGCTTTTCGGCCAAAAGGCGGTAAAAAAGCCGCGATACCGGAAATTACCGATTCGCGGCTATGGATGTAATAGCTTCTGATGTGTTGTTACTACGCTGTGACATCGGACAAAACGAGGGTTTGCCCGGTGCTTATCGCTGAGGCACGCCTTTGCGCCACGCGCCCCAGTGGGAGACGATTTCCTGGACGAAAGGATTGCCGGTCAGATACAAATTCTGGATGGCGGGTGTAAAACCGCCCTGCGCCGAATAGTTCAGTAGGTTGTCGCTGGCCGTCTGGCCTTCGTACGGCCGGTCGAAGTCCGAGCCGGCGCGCAGGTCCGCCACGCGCGACAAATCCACTCGCCTGACGCTCGCGGCGCGCTTGAGCGCCTCGAAGGTCGCGTTGTCCTCCTGCTGCGTCGTGCAGTAGACGCCCTTCCCGTCAGTCAGGAGGCGCGTCCAGTAACGCGCCCGCTCGCCGATGTACTTGCCCGACCACCAGGTATCGCCCGCGAGCGTGTCGCACTGGATCACGCGTGGCGGCTGGTTCGCCGGCGCGTAGTTGAACTTGGCGCGTGCCACCTTCGCCTGATCGCTGTCGGAGAGCGTCACGTTGCGCGAAAGCGCGTAGGCCGCGTCCGCGAGCGACGCGTTCAGCGCGAACACTTCCGTGCGATAGTCGAGCGGCGGTTTGTCGTGCGGGCTCTTCGTGTTGATGCCGAGGAAGCCGGTCGGCCAGTCCGCGGGCTTTTCGCGGGCGTCGATTTCCCACTGAATGCCGAAATCGACCAGATACTTCGCCCACGCCGCCGAGCCGAGCGTGCCCCGCGCCGGATCGATTCCCGCGATGCCCGCGATCAGAAAGTACGTGTGCCGCAGATCGAAGCGGTCGGAGAACGTCAACGCCATGATCGACGCCGTGGCGTTCGCGTGGCCCATGCCGGTGGTGATGACGCACACGTCGTCGCGGTTGCAGTGCACGTCCGGATAGTCCGGCGAAAGTCCCGGCACATGCACCGCCTGCCACGGTCCGAGGTTGTCGAGCCAGACCTGGCCTTCGGGCCCGAACATGGTGACGATCATCACCTTGACGTGCCGGCCGCCGTCTCCGTGGCGTTCGCCGTCTCCGTGGCGTTCGCCGCTCATGTCGTCGGGTTGTTGCGCGAAGGCGCAACCGGTGAATGCGCACAGCGTCGCGAGGCCGGCGGCGGCGAGCGCCGTGCGCATTTTCGCGGGCGCGCGCTTGAAACGAGTCGATTGAAACCGTGCGGCGATTTTCATGGCGAGCATCGTCCTCTTGAAGGTTCGAACTTCGAAGAAAAGCCGGCGCGCCGTGGCAATCATGTGCCGGCGCGACCGGCCCGGACGATTATAGGAGAGCCAATAAGCTATTCGACCGCGCGGGCTCCGATGCTCATGTACCGCTCTGCGCGCCGCGCGGCGGCGGCGCGTTCGCGGCGACATTGCTGCCGGCGGCCGCTTCGCTCGTCGGATGCTGCGACGCCTTCGACGGCTCCGCGCGCTGTTCCGCGCCTGTCCGTTCGCTATCTTGCTGAAGCTCCTGCGCGGTCTCGTGCCCGTTGCCGCCGACGATCACGAAGTTGCGCTGCGGATTCGCGATCTCGATGCCGCGCGCCGTGAACTCGTTGAGAATGCGCCGGTTGAACTCGCGCTGCACCGGCCAGCGCGCGCTGTCGCGACACTGAATCTGGCCGGCGAGCGTGACGGTCGAACCATCGACCGCATCCACGCCCCAGAAGCTGAAGTCGGAGAGAATACCGTCGCTAAACGCCTCGTCCTGGCGCAGCGCGCTGCCGATCTCCTTCAGCGTCGCAATGGCGAGATCGACGTCCTGGCCGAGCGCAATCGACACGCGCACCGCCGCGTTGCCGATGCCCCGGTTCGTGTTGTTCACCGTCGTCACGGAACTGAACGGCACGGTGTAGAGCGAGCCGTCGCCGCCGCGCAGGCGCACCGTGCGGATCGACAGATACTCCACCGTGCCCGACACGCCCGCGACCGTGACCCAGTCGCCGACCTGCATCGCGTTCTCCATCAACAGGAAGATGCCGGTGATGAAGTCCTGCACGAGCTTCTGCGAGCCGAAGCCCAGCGCCACGCCGAAGATGCTGGCGCTCGCGAGCAGCGGCGCGGTGTTCACGCCGATCTCCGAGAGCCCCGTCAGCACGACCACCATGCCGATGACGACGAGGAGCGCCGTGCGCATCATCGGCAAGAGCGTGCGCAGGCGCGCGGCACGCACGCGGTCGCCCGTGGCGTTCCACTGTTCGAGACGACGCTCGACCAGCACGTTGGCCGTCTCCCATACGAGCACCGCGAACACGGCGGCGACCGCGATGGTCAGAATCGCCGACGCGAGCCGGTTGCCCACGCCGCCCGAGGTGAAGAAGCGCACGACATGCACGCCCCACACTTCGAGCAGCGCAATGACGGTCGCCACGCCGATGACCGTCTGCACGATCCGGCGCAGCATCGGGTAATAGCGGTACGCATGGCGATGCGCGATGGACTTGCTCGCGAAGTCTTCGTCTTCGTTGTCGCGGAAAATGCGCCCGAGCGCGCCGAACGCGACGATCGCGGCCACGCGCGCGCCGACCAGCACCAGCAGCGACACGCCGCCGAGGTGGAAGAGCGTGCTGTAGCCGTTCTGCACGTCGAGCGCCCACACGAACCACAGCGCGATCACGAAGAAGATCGCGACGCCCGCCCAGACATCGGCGACCCAGCTGCCGACGAGCGCGATCGACCGATACGCCGTCATGCGCTGGCGAATGCTCTCGCCGACGAGCCTGCGGGATTCGAAGATCACCCACGCGACCATCAGATGCACGACGAGCGTGACGATTTTTAGAATCGCGATATGCGCGGCATCGGTCAGGCCGAGCGGCTCGCAGCCGTTCGCGAGCGCGATACCGGCGCCCGCCACGATCACGATGCGCAGCAGCCAGCGGTACATGTACATCGCGTACTGATCGCGCATTTGCAGGAGCCGCAAGCCGCGCGCGCGCGGCGCGACGAAGAAGCCGAACACGATCATCACGAGGCGGCAGACCAGATACACGTCGATCAACGCGCCCGCGACGTGCGCCTCGGTCGTGTTGTCGTCGATGAAAACCGACATCAGCACGGTCGCCGCGCCCATGAACACGCCGAGCGGGATCAGCTTCAGCACGAGATACAGCAGCGCGTTCGGCAGCCGCCGCAGCAAGGTCCAGTGCCGCGCCGCATGGCGCTTGCCACGTGCTGCGTCCGCCTTTCGCTCCGCGACATGCTGCTGCACTTCGTCGCCGGAGCGGTGCGCCGCATCCTCGGCATGTTCGGCGGCGCGTTGCTCCTGCACCAGTTCCGGCTCGGTCACTTCGGCGTCCGCGACTCCGCGCGCGGCGACTTTCTCGCGCGACTTCCTCAGAAGGCGCCCCGCCAGATATTCGATCACGAGCGCGGGCAGGAGCGAGAGCAGCACCGACCATGCGACGTGGGCCATCAGATCCCGCGCCTGCTCGCTCGCGAGCCGGTCGTGCCACCAGTGCACCACCGAGCGCACGTTGAGCAGCGCCGCCACCGAGTGCCGCAGCCCCGTGCAGAAATGCACGAGCCAGTTGCCCGCCTGACGCGAAATCTGCGATGCGAGGCCGTTGGCCTTCAGCGAATTCGCCAGCACGCCCGACGCCCCGGATGCCGGCGCGGCGCCCGCAGCCGAAGCAGGCTGCGCCGCGCTCGCCGGCGCGGCGAGCGTGCCGGCCGCGGCCACCGCGCGCAGCGTGTCGGCGACTTGCGCGCGCCGCTGCGGATCGTTTAGGACGGAGAGCGCATCGCGCGCCTGTTGCGGCGTCAGCGCGACCGCGGGCTGCGACGCATGCTGCGCGGGCGCGGCGGCCAGGGCGGTTGGCGAGAGCATCGAGACGAGGCCCGACACGACAATGAAATAGACGGCAAGTAAATAGTTGCGCATGGGTCGGATGAAGATCACGAAATTTCGGGGACTCGATGCGGACGACGCGCACGGCACGGAATCACGCGATGGCTCGACAGGCGGCGCGCCGCAAGCACTGCACGCCGCGGACCGAAGCGTGCTATCGCGTTGATGTTGAAACCACAATGACAAGGACAATGCTCAAACGTTCGCAGTACCGGGGTCGATTTCGCTGGTTGAAAGACGGTGCGCGGGAGGCGAAAGTCGCGCTCGCGGCGGCTTCGTTGTCTGTAGCACTTGGCGCACCCGCTCCGCTTTTTGCGTCGCCGGGCGGCATGCCGAACACGCCGCGCGCCGCGCCGGGCTCGCTTGCCGCCAACGGGCGACACGCCGCGCCGTTGCCCGAGATGGGCGTCACGCAGGTTCCGGACCACGGCCGCACCCAAGTGCCCGCGACGCCTGTCACGCCGCGTCCGCACCATGCGCGTCCGCCCGCGCATCTACCCTGATACGCGGCGCAGGTGCTTAAGCAGCGGCGGCAGACTTGCGCACTTCGCGCGGCACATCCGGCTCGAAGAACACCCAGCGCACCTGGGGAAAAGCACGCTGAAGGTCTTCTTCGATGACGTTGATCGCATCGATCATCGCCCGGCCGCTCGGGTAGTCGATCATCTCTGCCTGCACCGCGACGACGAGATGCTTGCCCCACTGCAACGTAATAAGGCTGATGATGTGCGTGACCTCCGGACGGGCGCGCAGATGCGCGTCGATGGCCTTGCGCACTTCGGGGCTCGCGGACTCGCCGACGATCATCGACTTCACCTCGCGGGCGACGAGAAACGCGATGACCATGAGCAGCAGGCCGACGCCGATGGAGCCGGCGGCATCGTAGGCGGGATTGCCGGTGATCATCGTGAGCAGCACGGCGGTGAAGGCGATGGCGAGACCCGCGAGCGCGGCCACGTCTTCGCCCGCCACGACGAGCAGCTCCGATTCGCGCGTCTCGCGGAACCATCGCCACAGCGTCTTGTTCGGCGTGGTCTTGCGAATCTCGCGCATGGCGCCGGCAAGCGAAAACGCCTCCAGCGCGACGGACACGCCGAGAATCACGAGCGCGACGATCGGATTCGACAACGGCTCATGGTGCAGCAGCCGATGCGCGCCCTCGTACACCGAAAACGCCCCGCCCACGAAGAAGAGCAACAGCGCGACGAGAAGCGCGTAGAAGTAGATCTCGCGTCCCGAGCCGAGCGGATGCAGCGCGTTCGCCGGAGCCTGCGCGCGCTTGAGCCCAAAGAGCAGCAGCAGTTGATTGCCGCAGTCGGCGGTGGAATGAATGGCTTCCGCGAACATCGAGCCGGAACCCGTGAACGCGGCTGCCGCGAACTTGCAAACCGCAATGCCGAGATTCGCGGCGAGCGCGTAGAAGATGGCTTTCGGCGATTCTTCCTTCATGTGCACCCGCTGAGGATTGTCCAGGAGAGTTGTGTTAGCGCACCTCGACGCGCCCCGCGCCGTCCGTCATTTCGCCGATGACCGCCGCCTCGGCGAAGCCATCGGCACGGAAAATCGCCAGCACGTCGTCGACGGCTTCGGGCGCGCACGACACGAGCAGCCCGCCCGATGTCTGCGGATCGGTGAGCAAGGTTCGGGCCGCTTCCATCGACGTGCCCGCCAATTCGCCCAGCGTGACGTCCGCGCCATACGCGGCCCAGTTGCGGCCCGACGCGCCCGTGAAGATGCCGGCGTGCACGAATCGCTCCACCTGCGGCAGCCACGGCAGCGCGGCATAACGGATGCGCGCCGTCAGCCGCGCGCCGCGCGCGAGTTCCAGCGTGTGCCCGAGCAGACCGAAGCCCGTGACATCGGTGAGCGCGTGAACGCCGTCGAGTTGCGCGAGTTCCGCGCCGGGGCGATTGAGCTTGGTGGTCGCGGCGATCATCGCGGCGTAGCCGGCCGCATCGAGCTGATTCTTCTTGAGCGCCGCCGAGAGCACGCCGACGCCGAGCGGCTTGCCGAGAATCAGCACGTCGCCCGCGCGGGCCGCCGCGTTGCGCTTCACGCGCGACGGATGCACGACGCCGAGCGCCGCGAGCCCGTAAATCGGCTCGACGGAGTCGATCGAGTGGCCGCCCGCGACCGGTATGCCCGCCTCCGCGCACACCGCCTCGCCGCCCTTCAGCACTTGCGCGATGACGTCGTGCGGCAGCACGTTGATCGGCATGCCGACGAGCGCGAGCGCGAGAATCGGCTTGCCACCCATCGCGTAGACGTCGGAGAGCGCGTTGGTCGCGGCGATGCGGCCGAAGTCGAACGGATCGTCGACGATCGGCATGAAGAAGTCCGTCGTCGCGACGATGGCTTGTTCATCGTTGAGCCGGTACACGGCGGCGTCGTCGGCGGTGTCGTTGCCGACGAGCAGATTCGGGAACGCGGGCATCGGCGCGCTGCGCTTGAGCAGATCGGCGAGCAGGCCCGGCGCGATCTTGCAGCCGCAGCCGCCGCCATGCGAGAGGCTCGTGAGACGCGGGCCGTTTGTCGATTCAGGGGTAAGTGCGGTATCGGTCATCGTTTGAGTCATGCCAGAAAGTCTTCGATGACCTGCATTATCGCCGCTCGCGGCCCGGCGCGTCTTTACGCGATCCGTTCGAAGAGGCCGGGGTAGTCGGTCACGAGGCCGTCGTCATCGACCGCGATCTCGGCGGTAAAGCCCGTGTCGAGTCCTTCGAAGCGGTAACGCCTGTTCAGCTCGATACATGTATAAGCTTGCGCGACAGCGCTCACCGTCATCTCGGGAACACGCACGTACGCGACGCGAATCTCGCGCCGCTCGCCCGGCTGCAAGCGCAGGCGGCGGATGGGCAACGTGTTAGTGAACGGCGTCGCGATGATGTCCACGTCGATGCAGCCGTTGAGAGCCTCGTGCGGCGCGCCGTGCTCGTCGGTCCACGCGTGCGCGCGATGCAGATCGATCGACCCGCCGCCGGCTAGCTTCACGGCAAGCCGCGTGACCTGCCAGCGCGCATCGCACTCGATACGGTAGGTGATGCCGAACGCCCCGGCCTCGCCCTCCCCCACGACGACACTTTCGATGACGACGCCATCGGACCGCTGATCGAGCACGAGGTGCTCGAGCCCTCGACCGTCCCGCTGCATCCATCGCGCTTGTTTCATGATGTGCCTCGATTCATAAGCCGGCTCACGACAAGCATACAACGCGACGCGAAGGCTTTCGATCGGCATTCGATCTTCGATGCGCTCGACGGAGAAAAACATCGCACGGTATACTTCGGCATCTCAAAAACGAGCCGCGCTTCTCCCTGCGATGCGCGTCCGTGCTCCATCTCGTTCCCTGCCGACAACGCCCATCGTGACTGCATGAAACCCTTGATCGCCCCTGCGCTGTGCGCGCTTCTGCTTTCGGCGTCGCTGTTCCAGATGGTTCAGGCTCAAGAGACGCCCGACCCTACCGAAGACTATTCGTATCTCACGCGCCTGCATGTGCCCGATACCGTCGTGCAATGCGTCGCGGCTTTCGACCGCTGGGTCGAGAACGCGCCGAAGTACGACACGCTGATCGTGCCGGACCGCCGCGTGCTGTCCGCGAAGATCGACGACGACACGGCGATCCTGAGCCCCGCCAATCCCATTCCCGTCGACAAGGTGATCTTGATGCGCGCGTTTGCCAAGGCGCGCGGCAAGGCGCAATGGATGCGCGTCGATAGCCGCTGCGGCGTGCGCGACGGACAAGTGGTCGGCGTCTCGCTCACGCCGAACATGAAGCCGCAGATCGTGCGATGAACGGCGGCAAGCGTCGTGTTTATAAGCCTGCTTCGTAAATATTTCAGGCAACACTTTTGCTTACAAACGAACACGGCTTGTCATTTTGCTAACAGCTAAATTGGTTTCCACGGATTCACACGGAGAAACCCATGAAGAAGTTAGCGATTCTTGCGGTACTGAGCGTGGTGTTGGGAAGCACGCTGTCGGGCTGCATCATCGTGCCCGATGGAGGCGGCTATCACCACCATCACGACTATTACCGCTAAAGCCGGAACGGTCTGACACGCTGCGAACCATTTACTTGAAGGAGCCAATCATGTTCGACATGACAAAGAAGAGCCTGCTTATCGCTTCCGTTGCCGCTTCGCTCGGCTTAGGTCTCGTGAACGTCGCATCCGCTGATGTTCATCACGGGCATCACCATGCCGTGAAAGTGGGCTGGCACGGCGATCGTTACTGGGACGGGCACCGCTATTGGCAGCGCGCGGAGTGGGAACGTCATCACATGCATCACGGTTGATCCCGGGCTTCGCTCGATAGAAAGCCGCAGCGCATCGGGTCGCTGCGGCTTTTTGTTTTCTCGGCGGGTCGTGCTGGGACCTGTTGGACCGGATGGTGCATTCGAGCAGCCCGAGCGTGAGCGTCTTCGCGCACGAGACCGCGTTGGAGCCTACGCGGTCTGATTGTTCCTCATGTCGATCAATCCCGTAACGGCACCCATCGCGCCACCATGCCGATTCTGCAGAATATATTCTTGCTTCATGCGTGAGAACGATAGACCGACTGTTTCGATTGCGTAACCGCCGTCAGCCGAAGGCAAGACTTTTTGTGATTACCACATCGGACATCGTGATTCGATAGAACGTAAACGGCAACCCGCCCGCTTTGCGCATCGAGAGTTTGACTTCGCTGATGTGCTTGCCCTGGAAGCAGAAGGCCGCGAGCGTCGGTGATGCGCAATCTACCTCGTGCTGAAACACGAGATCGGACACTGAGGCTTTGCTTGCGCCGCCGCCGGAGCCTGACAGCATGCGTGCATCTTGTTCGATGAGAAACTGTCAGTGAATTACGTCGATGGCGTTGGGGAAGTCCGCATCTTGTGACTCGCCTTTGATGCCGTCGAGCTGGATAAAGATGTCTGAAGTCATTCGAGATGTCCTATTACCTACGGCGTACTGGGTTCATTCGTGCGCGTTTCGTGCCTCTGTGCTCACCGGCGCTGTGTCGCGCGCCACCACTTCGCAACACGCCACAAACAAAGCAGGCCGATGCTCGCAACCATCCAGCAAACCAGAAACGTTGCTAGAAGACTGGTGTCGATAATGTCTTCGATGGGAGGATCGTTAGCGCCAAACACGGCCAATAGACGGCGCGTGGCAACGTCCATCCAATAAGGCATCTCGTCCTCACGGATTACGATGGCTCGGGTGAGCCACACGCCCCCCATGACCGAGCCGATCACAAAGATGCCACCTAAGGCCGCGCGCCGAAGAAGGGTTGATGTACGCGGAGTCATCATCGAACCGTCACCGTGCCGTATGCTTTCATCGAGGATCCGGGCACCGACAAAACTGGCGGCGAACGCCGGATGAATCGTTGTAACAGTTCGAATTCAGCGGGATTCACTAAAGTAATGCAGCCTTCGCTAAGTTCGCGTCGGCCTTCTGGATGCAAGCGAAAGTTTCGACGCGCGACGCCGTTCACCATCGTTACGTTGCCGCTTTTCGGATTCCACAGCGGAACCATTTCGTGCGGTCGGCCGAAGCTATCGGTGAGAGGATGTCGCGCATTCTCCCGAGCAGTCCGCCGGATTGCCGGTCCACTAGATAATAGATTCCCGGCGGTATCGGCCCGACGTCGGGCGTCTCAATCCGTGCCGGATTATCCCGGCCTTCTTTTTGTCCCGAGAACGCCTCTACCGTTCCATACCCCTCACACACGAGTGTGGAAGTGCGGCGATTATTTAATGTGAAGACGCAGCGAACCGGCATGCTCAAGACCTTGCTGTTTCGCGCTCAGCGCTACGAGAATGGGGAACCGTGAGATATCCATCGCCGCGGCGCTCATTCTCATTCTTCTCGGCGCGCAAGAGCGGGAGCCTCTCCACGAACCGCATAGACGAACGGTTTCCGCAAATGATCGCGCTGGTTCGGCTTGATGACCTCATAAATTCTTGCGACAGCGCAGTTATCTCGGAGCTAATTAGCCGAATGGCAACGAACCGAGCACCGCGCAAGTCGTCACCCGGATCTTGCGTAGCACGCACATGAACACCCTTAATCATATTAAGCATTCCCTATCAATTAAGACATCGGCGCCGTAAGAGTAGCGCTAACGAAGAATGCTATGTATGGATTTCTGTCACTTCACCTGACGCTTGCGCCCAACCAGACATTGCGTGAATCCACGCGTCACCAATTCTTCGGATCCCCGCCCAGTTCCTTGCACGTGTCATAGGCGATCGCCTGCAGCTTCGCCTGCCCGATTTGCCCGGAGAGCGCATAGCCGACGCGATCCGATGCCCAGTAGTACGTCGTACGCGGACCGTCGCGCAGCATCCTGACCTTCGCGTCGTTGCGCGCGACGGTGGTCATGTACAGCGTGAGCCGTTCGCCCGATGCGTTCTGATACATGAATTGCGCGGCCGGCCCTTCTTCGCCCGGCAAGAGACGCCCGCCGACGAGCTCGAAGCCGTACTCCGCAAGCGATGGAATCGTGAGCGTCCGGTTGAGCCGCTTCGACAGCCAGTTCACGAGATGATCCTGCTGTGACGCCGCCACTTCCACCGCGTGCCGCTGCTCGGGCGCATACACCGCGTAGGCGATATCCGCGCGCTCAGCGAAACGCGCACGTGGCTCGCCCAAAGAAGGCAGCAGCATGTGCATGAGAAATCCGCACGCGATACCGACGACGAGAAGGCACGCAGCCAGCAGATAACGTTGCCTCGCGGGCGGCCGCATCACGACGATCTGCGGCTCCGCCCGTTCCGCCGCGAACAGCGCGCGCAACGCGTTGTCCTGCGCGCGATAAGCGGCCACCGTCGCTTCGCAGGCGGCGTCGTTAGCGATGCGCACGGCGGTCGCGTCGCGTTCGTCGCCGGGCAACTCGTCGTCGATATAGGCGGAGAGCGCCTGCAACGCGCGCTCGTTGTCGTCGGCCGGGCGGTCTTGATTCGTCATGAGCGGCTCACCACTTTCAACGGCGCAGGACGCTCCTTCTCTTCGCCCAGCAAGACGCGCATATGTTCGCGCGCCCGCGAGAGGCGCGACATGACCGTGCCCGCCGGCACGTTCAGCACCTGCGACGCTTCCTGATAACTCATTTCCTCGACGCATACGAGCAGCATCACTTCGCGCTGCTCGACCGGCAGACAGTACAGCGCGCGCTGCACGTCGCGCAGCACGAGGCCATCGACTTCGCCGCGCGGCGCGGCCATCTGCCGCCAGGGCGCGGTTTCATCGTCGACGGCAATATCGCGGCGTCCCCGCAACTGATCGATATAGATGTTGCGCATGATCGTGAACAGCCACGCGCGCAAATTCGTGCCCGCGCGGAACATGCTCGCGCGGTTGAGCGCGCGTTCGGTGGCATCCTGCACGAGGTCGTCGGCCCACGCGCGATCGCCCGTCAGTGCGCGCGCATAGCGGCGCAACTGCGGGAGGTGCGCGAGAAGATCGTGCTCGAAGTTCACGAGCGTGCTTCCGAGTGTGCTTTATATCGCGCCGGTCACGGCTTCAAGGCTTGACCACGTGCCACACGTTGCGAAAGTTGTCGCCGTTCTTGTCGCCGGGCTTCGTGTCCTTGGCGAACCGGTACACGCGCTTGCCGTCGTAGGCCCATTGCTTGCCGCCGTCGGCCGCTTCGGTCGTCCATTTGCCGCTCGGCTGGTCGGAGTCGCTCGCCATCGCGGCCGGCCACGCCTGCGCGCAGCCGCCAGTGCACGCGCTCGGGCTGCCTTTGGTGTCCTTGTCGAACGTGTAGAGCGTCATGCCGTTTTCGTCGACATACATGCCGTTGGCTTCCTTGGGCGCCGCCGCGAAAGCCGACGACGCGACGCACGCGACGGTTGCGGTGACGCTGACGCTCATCAAAATGTGCTTGTTCATTTCATCTTCCTCGCGAAAAAAGTACGTGGCAGTTTCCGCAGAACGTCCCGCGGCGCTGCGTTATTCCGCGGACGATGAAATAAACCGATGCGGCAGCGCCGACGCATCGCCAGTCAGCATTCGTGAGGTCATGCGCAGTGCGTCGTGCGTCGTGCGGCTCATGCGCCGGCGGCGGCCGCATCGCGCCAGCGGCGCGTATCGCGCAGGGGCGGCGCGCCGAAGAGCCGGCTGTACTCGCGGCTGAACTGCGACGCGCTTTCATAGCCTACGCGATGCGCGGCCGTCGCGGCATCCGCGATATCGAGCAGCATGAGCCGCCGCGCTTCCTGCAAGCGCAACTGCTTCTGATATTGCAGCGGGCTCATCGCGGTCACGGCCTTGAAGTGATGATGCAGCGACGACACGCTCATATGCACGTCCTTCGCGATGTCCTCCACGCGCAACGGCTGATCGAAATGCTGACGCAGCAGCTTGATGGCCTTCGCGATGCGCTGCGTCTGGCTGTCGTTGAGCGCGATCTGGCGCAGCCGCGCGCCGGAGCCGTTCATCAGCAGCCGGTACAGAATCTCGCGCTTGACGAGCGGCGCGACGATCGGCACGTCTTCCGGCGTGTCGATGAGGCGCAAGAGGCGCAGCACGGCGTCGAGCATCGACGTGCCGAGGCGATTGACGAACAGGCCGCGCGAAGCGTCGGTCTGCGTCGCGGGCGGCAGGTTCTGGTCCTGGATCAGCGAGGTGATCTCTTCGACATCGAGGTCGAGCCGCAGGCCGAGATACGGCTCCGAATCGCTCGCGACCGTCACCTGGCCGATCACCGGCAAATCGACGGACGAAACGAGATAGTGCATCGGATCGTAGACGTACACCTCGTCGCCGACGATCACGCGCTTCGAACCCTGCGCGATGAGCGCGAGCGCCGGCGTCTGGATGCCCGGCTTCGGCCCGCCGGGATTCATCACGCGATGCAGGAAAAGGCCCGGCACCGGCGTCTCCGTCGTGCCTTCGCAGCCTACGGTAAAGCGGTCGATCAGCGCGACCAGATCGAGCCGCGCCTGATCGAGCGTGGAGTCGGATGAAACGCGGTGCGTTTCGCGGGAATGATCGTGACCATCTTTTCCGGCGAGGCCGGGCGTGTCGTTCAGCGCCATGGTTTCCGAAGGGACTCGAGCGTGGAAGAAGTCGACATAGCTTACTCGCGCGAGCGCGATCGTGCGCGCAAGCTGCCCCCGCGTTTGCAGGAACAGGCAAGGATTCGACAGGATCAGGCTATGAACGCCGCGCGTTGCCGGACGATACTGCATTGGCGGCACCGAACGCTCGTCGCATTTCAGCGAACGCTTCACGCCTATCGTCCACTCGGGAGCAACCATGCGCTACAGGAAATTCGGCAACACCGGCCTCTTCGTCTCCGAACTGTGCCTCGGCACCATGACGTTCGGCGGCGGTGGCGGCGGCATCTGGGACAACATCGGCCAGCTTCAGCAGGCGGACGCCGACAAGCTCGTCGGCCGGTCGCTCGACGCGGGCATCAACTTCATCGACACCGCCGATGTCTACGCCGACGGCCAGTCGGAAATCATCACCGGACAGGCGCTCAAGAACCTGAAGGTGCCGCGCGAGAATGTCGTCGTCGGGACGAAGATTCTGGGCGAAGCGGGCACCAAGAGCGTGAATTCGCGGGGCGCGTCGCGGTTTCACATCATCGACGGCGTGAAGGCGAGCCTCAAGCGCCTGCAACTCGATCACGTCGATCTCTATCAGATTCACGGCTTCGATCCGGCCACGCCGATCGAAGAAACGCTGCGCGCGCTCGATACGCTCGTGCAGCACGGCCACGTGCGCTACATCGGCGTGTCAAACTGGGCGGCCTGGCAAATCATGAAGGCGCTCGGCATTTCGGAGCGGCTCGGGCTCGCGCGCTTCGAATCGTTGCAGGCGTATTACACGATCGCCGGACGCGATCTGGAACGCGAACTGGTGCCGCTCTTGCAGAGCGAAAACGTCGGGCTGATGGTGTGGAGCCCGCTCGCGGGCGGCCTGCTCTCGGGCAAGTTCACGCGCGAAGGCGGCAAGGAAGAAGGCAGCCGCCGCTCGAAGTTCGACTTCCCGCCGGTCAACGTCGATCGCGCGTACGACTGCATCGACGCGATGCGCCGCGTGGCCGAGGCGAAGAGCGTGTCGGTCGCGCAGATCGCGCTTGCGTGGCTCTTGCACCAGAAAGTGGTGACGAGCGTGATCGTCGGCGCAAAGCGCATCGAGCAACTCGATGACAACATCGCGGCGACGAACGTGCGGCTCAGCGAGGACGAACTCGCGGCGCTCAACGAAGTGAGCCAGTTGCCGGCCGAATACCCCGGCTGGATGCTAACGCGCCAGGGCGAATACCGCCGCAACCAGTTGACGGAAGCGGCGGGCGAGTAAGTCTCGGGCTCGCGAGGGTAGCCGGCAGGCCGGTCAAATGATCGGCTTGCCGCCCGTCACCGCGATGGTCGCGCCAGAGATGTAGCTGCCCTCGTCCGAAGCCAGCATCACATAGGCGGGCGCGAGTTCGGCGGGCTGGCCGGGGCGCTTCATCGGCACCTGCGAGCCGAAGTTCTTCACCTTCTCGGCCGGCATCGTCGACGGAATCAGCGGCGTCCAGATCGGGCCCGGCGCGACGCAGTTCACGCGAATGCCGCGCTCTGCCAGCAACTGCGCGAGCCCGCCCGTGAAGTTCTGGATCGCGCCCTTCGTGCTCGCATACGCGATCAGGCCGGGATTCGGCGAGTCCGCGTTCACGGACGTCGTGTTGATGATCGCCGCGCCTTCCTTCATGTGCGCGAGCGCCGCCTTCGTGATGCGGAACATCGCGCCGATGTTCGTCGAATAGGTCTTGTCCCACTCGTCGTCGCTGATTTCTTCGAGGCTGTCGTAGGTCATCTGATACGCCGCGTTGTTCACGAGCACGTCGAGCCGGCCGAACGCATCGGCCGTTTTTGCGACGATGTCGCGGCAATGCTGGCGATCCGTGATGTCGCCGGGCAGCAAGAGCGCCTTGCGCCCCGCCTGCTCGATCCAGCGCGCGGTTTCCTTCGCGTCGTCGTGTTCGTCCAGATAGGCGATGGCGACGTCCGCCCCCTCGCGCGCAAAGGCGATCGCCACCGCGCGGCCGATGCCGCTGTCGCCACCCGTGATCAGCGCCGCTTTGCCGGCAAGCCGGCCGCTGCCTTTGTAAGTCTCTTCGCCGTGATCGGGCTTCGGATTCATCGCTTCGGTCAGGCCCGGCGTGCGTTCCTGTTGCTGGTCGGCGAAAGGCGGCTTCGGATATGCGCTTGCGTCCATGTCGGTGTCCTCGTGTTGATGAGTCGGGATAAACCCTTGGTCAGCAAGCACCGGACCCGATTTCACAAGGGTTTGCGGCCGTTATCCCGATATTGGATAGGCGCTATCCGCTGTATCGCGTTGCGGCATATCGCCACGATGCCGACACTGTACGCACAACATCACGACGCAACGGAGACATTCATGCGTACTCAAGTCGGCATCGTCGGCGCGGGCCCGGCGGGGCTTCTGCTCTCTCATCTCCTTCATCTGCGCGGCATCGAATCGGTCGTGCTCGAAGTGCGCAGCCAGCAGGACATCGAATCCACCATTCGCGCGGGCGTGCTAGAACAAGGCACGATGGACCTGCTCAACGAAGCCGGCCTCGGCGCGCGGATGCAGGCCCAAGGCGCGCTGCATCACGGTTTCGAACTCGCGTTCGAAGGACAGCGGCGACGCATTGCCCTGACCGAACTGACCGGCCACTCGATCACGGTCTACGCGCAGCACGAAGTCATCAAGGATCTGGTCGCGGCGCGCATGGCGGCGAACGGTGCGCTGAAGTTCAACGTGTCGGACGTTTCGCTGCACGACTTCGCCGAGAACAGCGACCGCAAGCCGCGCATCAAGTACCGCCACGAGGGACGCGACGAAGAGCTGGAGTGCGACTTCATCATCGGCTGCGACGGCTCGCAAGGCGTCTCCCGCAAGTGCATTCCGGAGGCGGTGCGGCAGGACTATCAGCGCGTGTACCCGTTCGGCTGGTTCGGCATTCTGGTTGAAGCGCCGCCTTCGTCCGACGAACTCATCTACGCGCGGCACGACCGCGGCTTCGCGCTCATCAGCACGCGCTCGCCCGGCGTGCAGCGCATGTACTTCCAGTGCGACCCGAAAGATTCGGTCGATGCCTGGTCCGACGACCGCATCTGGGCCGAACTGCACGCACGCGTCGATACGGCGGACGGCTGGCAGATCACTGAAGGGCGCATTTTTCAGAAGAACATCGTCGGCATGCGCAGCTTCGTTTCCACGCCGATGCAGTCCGGCAAGCTCTTCCTCGCCGGCGACGCGGCGCACATCGTGCCGCCGACCGGCGCGAAGGGCATGAATCTGGCGGTGTCGGACGTGCGCGTGCTGACGGCGGCGCTCGTCGGCTATTACGAGGAAAACGACGCGGCCTCGCTTGCCCGTTACACGGAGACGGCGCTCAAGCGCGTGTGGCGCGCCGAGCACTTTTCATGGTGGATGACGCGCATGCTGCACAAGCTCGACGACAACTCGCCTTTCGAGCAGCGGCTGCAAGTTGCCGAGCTCGAGCATGTGACGACGTCGCGCGCAGCGGCCACCGCGCTTGCGGAGAATTACGTCGGGAGTGTGGCGGTTTGAGTTAGCGTTCGCTTCGCTCCGCGCTGCGTTGTTGGTGAGGCGCTGGGCGTGGCAGTTTGATCAGCGGCTGGACTCCCTCGGCCGCTTGAAGGCCTACTCCCAATCACGCTTCCCTCTCCGACGAGGGCGCCCGGCACCCGTCCGCGCGCCCCCGCGGACTTCACAGCACCGCCACGACCCGCGCATCGCCCTCCACCGACGGCACCACTTGCCCGCCCACACGCCGGAACGTGATGGTGACGTTCTTCTCGCCGATTCGCAGATCCCCGATCTCCAGCCAGTCGATGCCCTCGGGCAACTGCGGCCGGTCGACGCGGATTTCGTCGTTGACCGCGTCGATCGTCACGCCCAGACACGCCTCAAGAATCATGAACGGCGCCCCCGCCGCCCATGCCTGCGGCAGGCACGCCACCGGGTACGCAATGGGCCGCTCGCCGCGCTGCCGCGTGAAGCCGCAAAAGAGCTCGGGCAAGCGCATGTCGAACGTGACGGCCGCCTCGAACAACGATTGCAGCAGGCCAACCGCCGCGCCGCGCTCGCCGTAGCGTGCAAGGCCGCGCGCGCAGATGGCCGAATCGTGCGGCCATACGGAGCCGTTGTGATACGACATCGGATTGAAGCGCGGCTGCCCTGCTGCGAGCGTGCGCACGCCCCAGCCGGTGTGAAAGAGCGCGGATTCCAGTTGACGCGCGACCGCCTCGCCGCGCTTGCGCTCCACGAGGTCGAATGCAAGCAGATGCCCCGCGTTCGACGAGAGCACCCGGCAAAGCTCGTTGCGCCCATCCAGCGCGATGCCGTAGAAGTCCATCTCGGGCATCCAGAAGAGCGCCTCGACGCGTTCGCGTATGTGCTCGGCGCGCCGCTCGAACTCCGCTACCCGCTCATGCTCGCCGCGCTCGCGGGCAAGGCGGGCCATCGTGGAGAACGCCGTTGATGCATAAGCCTGCACTTCCACGAGCGAAATCGGCCCGATCGGGAACTGGCCGTCCGCATGAAACACGGAGTCATGACTGTCTTTCCAGCCCTGATTGGCAAGGCCGTATTCGGTCGCCCGCTGGTAGCTCAAGAGACCATGCGGGTTTCGGTCGCAATGGCGCGCCACCCAGCCGGCGGCCAGTTGCAGCGCCGGCCAGATTTCGTCGATGAGCGCGCGGTCTCCCGTGCGCTCCGCATACGCGCCGGCAAGCACGATGAAAAGCGGCGTGCTGTCCACGCCGCCGTAGTACAGCGCGAACGGCACTTCGCCGGTGGCCGCCATTTCGCTCTTGCGGGTCTCGTGCATGATCTTGCCGACTTCGGCGTCTCTGAACGCCGAGTCTTCGCGCGCCTGATGCGCAGCCAGAAAGCGCAGGACGCCGCGCGCGAGCGTCGGCTGCAGCCACAGCATTTGCAGCGACGTGATGATGGCGTCGCGTCCGAACGGCGTCGAGAACCACGGAATGCCCGCGTACGGGTACGGGCCGGTTTCGAGATCCGTGGTCAGCAAGCCGAGGTCCGCGAGCGACCGGTCGATCCATTCACTGAAGAGCGGATTGCTCGATCTGACGCGGGCGCCGGCGCGGCGCTTGTCGCGCATGCTGCGGTGCGCGTCGACGAGCGCCTCGCGGATGGCCGGCCGTCCCGATTCCGGCGCGCATTCCGGGGCTTCCGCTGCGTTGCGCTTGCTTTCCTCGCTGGCGTCGTTCAGGGCGTGCGTGACCGCCGTGACCGACAAATACACCGAAATCGCCGTCTCCGACTGAATGTGGAGCGCGTAGTCGGCGCGCGTCGGCGAGAGAACGTCCGGGGCGGGCGTGAACTGGATGCGCGCGGTGCGCTCTACTTCGTCCAGTCCGATGTAGCTCAGCACGACTTCCCCGTTTTCGACGGCGGGCGGGCGCAAAGTGCCGCGTTTCGGCCGAATGGTGCCGCGCACTTCGAACATGTCCAGGAAGTCGGCGGCGAACGAGATGGAAAGCGGCACCGTCGACGGTTCCGTGCCGTAGTTCGTGAGCACGATGCTTTCGTGCAGCACGTGTCCCGATAGCACACGTTTGCGCTCGACGTGAATCACGCCCTCCGGCGTGCGTGCCCCGCCGATGGGCGGCAAGGGCCGGTTCGTCAGATGCGCGGTGAACACGGCGTTGTCGCTCGAAACGCTCCCCGATAGCAGCGAAGGCGCGCGGCCGCCGAAGGTCAACACCAGTTCCGAAAGCACGCGCGTGTCGTTGACGAACAGGCCGTCGTCACGACCGCGGATATCGCCGTTGGCGTCGTAGACGGCGAAGGTGTTGCCGGACTTGAGGACGAATTGCCGCTCGGTCGGCTGGTTGACGTTCTCGGTTGGGATGAATGCCTCGTCCGTCGCCGCCAACTGCTGCTGTTGCTGCTGCTGTTGTTGCTGTTGCGTCGGGTTCTGCGTCTGTTGCTTCGTATCCATTGCACCTTCCTGAAAGTGACGTGAAAGGGGCGCCCGATGGCGCAAAGTGGCGATTCGCAGTGCGCCGTGAGCCGTTACAGGCGAACGGCCGGCGGCTCGCGCACGGGTTTCGTGCAGCAGGTGAACCGCTGACCGGCTATCATCGACGGTTTTTCGACCCACCGACGCCTGACCGGTTCTCTCCGCGCGCATGTCATTTCCGCATATCGACTTACTTTATTCCGCTTCCGGGCTGGCGGTCGGCTTTCTCGTCGGGCTGACCGGCGTGGGCGGCGGCTCGCTGATGACGCCGCTGCTCGTGCTCCTCTTCGGTATCCATCCGGCCACCGCCGTGGGAACCGACCTGCTGTATGCCGCCGCCACCAAAACCGCGGGAACGCTCGTCCACGGCCTGAAAGGGTCCGTCGACTGGCGCATCACCGGTAGGCTGGCGGCAGGCAGCGTGCCCGCGGCCGCCGTCACCCTGTACTTCCTGAATCAGCACGGGATTACCTCGCCCGGCACGGCGCGGCTGATTCAGTTGATCCTCGGCACGGCGCTCCTGATAACCGCCGTATCCCTCGTGTTCCGACCGCAGCTCGCGCGCTTCGCTTACCGCAAGGGCCATAGCCGCCCGGAACGGCCCGCGCGCACGGCGGCGTGGACCGTGCTGACCGGCGCGATCCTCGGCACGCTGGTTTCCATTACGTCCGTCGGCGCCGGGGCCATCGGCGTGACCGTCTTACTGCTGCTCTACCCGCGCCTCGCGACGGTGCGCATAGTCGGCTCCGATGTCGCGCACGCCGTGCCGCTCACGCTCATTGCCGGCGCGGGCCACTGGATGATGGGCTCGGTCGACTGGTCGTTGCTCGTGTCGCTCCTCGTGGGTTCGATTCCGGGCATCGTGATCGGCAGCAATCTCTCGTCCAAGGCGCCCGAAGCACTGCTGCGCTACCTGCTCGCCGCCACCCTCGTTCTCGTCGGAATAAAGCTCGTCTTCAGTTGATGTTAGTCACGCGGCTCGGCGGTTTCCAGTCGGCCGAATGTCATAGGCAAAATCGCATGTTCCGGTTTTTTTGCTTATGCCGTTCGGCCGGGTTTCCGTCATCCGGTCGATGCGGCATCATGCGCTGTCAGACCCAACGAGGCGCGAGCGTCAGGCGAGCGTCGTTTTGGCGTCGATCATCCGCGCGCCGGCCGGCGTGTGCATGCAACGAGGAGTCACGCGATGAAACCGAACGACGAGCCGAATCTCGAACTTCCCGCAGCCGACGACGCCCCTGTCGACCCCGCGCGGCGGCGCTTGCTGGCTGCGGGCGTCGGCCTTGCCGGATGGTCGCTCGGCGGCTGCAATCTGTTCGATCACAAGCCGGCCACGCCGAAGACGGCGGCAGACCTTACGCTGGACCGCGCGCTCGCGGCGCATGCGCGCCAGATCGTCGTGATCTACGCCGAAAACCGCAGCTTCACGAATCTCTACGGGGACTATCCGGGCGTGCAGTATCCGCTCTCGGCAGTGACGTCCGCGCAATGCACGCAGTTCGACCGCGACGGCGTGACGCCCCTGCCCACGCTGCCCAAGATCTGGGGCGGCCTGGTGCCGCAGGCTCAGGAAGTGGATGGCAAGCGTTACGCCATTGCGGAACATCAGATCAGCGAGCTGCCCAACGGCCCTTTCCGCCTCATGGACGCGCACGGCGAACCGCTGCCCAACAGCGTCATCACGCGTGATCTGGTGCATCGCTTCTATCAGAACCAGATGCAGATCAACGCCGGGCGCAACAATCAGTTTGCGGCGTGGGGCGACTCGGGCGGCCTCGTCATGGGCCACTACCGGAATTCGCCCGATACGCTGAAGCTTTGGGGCCTCGCGCAGCAGTACACGCTCTGCGACAACTTCTTCATGTCCGCGTTCGGCGGCTCGTGGCTGAACCACATCTTCCTGATTTCGGCGCAGGCACCCTTCTATCCGGACGCAAAGAACGGCCCGGCGGCGAAACTGCTGGCTGTCGTCGAAGGCGACGACCCAACCGGCACGCGTCTCAAGCTCGCGCCCGATTCGCCAGGCTCTGCGCTGGACGGCCCGCCGAAGTTTGTCCGCGACGGCGCGCTGACCGCCGACGGCTACGCGGTCAACACCATGTTCCCGCCGTATCAGCCGAGCAACGTGAAGCCCGCGCCCGGCGGCGACCCGCGCTTCGCGGATACGTCGAACGCGCTGGTGCTCCCGCCGCAGACCTACGCGACCATCGGCGACCGCTTGTCGGACAAGGGCGTCGACTGGGCGTGGTACAGCGGCGCGTGGCAATACGCGCTCGATCACCGCGACACCGGCGCGGTGCCCGACTTCCAGTACCACCACCAGCCGTTCAACTACTTTCGCAACTATGCGCCCGGCACGGCCGCCCGCGAGCGGCATGTGCGCGATGCCGGCATCGGCGACGATCCTTCCACGAACAAACTGCTCGCCGATATCGACGCCGGCCGCCTGCCGCCTGTCACGTTCTACAAGCCGCAGGGCAACTTGAACATGCACGCCGGCTACGCGGATGTCGCCTCGGGCGACCGCCACATCGCCAATGTGATCGAGCATATCCGGCGCGGTCCGCAGTGGCAGAACACGGTCGTCATCGTGACCGTCGACGAAAACGGCGGCTGGTGGGATCACGTCGCGCCGCCGAAGGGCGGCCGCTGGGGGCCGGGCTCGCGCATTCCGGCGCTCGTCATCTCGCCGTTCGCGAAGCAGGGCTATGTCGATCACACGGTCTACGACACGAACTCGATCCTGCGCTTCATCTCGCGCGTGCATGACCTTGCGCCGCTCGACGGCGTGGCCGCGCGCGACCGGGCGATGGCGGCCAACGGCGAAGCGCCGCTCGGCGATCTGACCAACGCGCTGGATCTCGCTTAAACCGGAGCCGGTTCGACCCACGCACGCGCCGAGATTTCGAGCAGATAGCCGTAATGCAGCGCGCCGACCGGCACGACGGCGCGCGCCGGCTTCCACGCGCCGAAATGACGCGCGTAGATGTCGTTGAACGCCTTCCAGTGCTCGACGCCGACGAGATAGACCGTCACTTCGATGCAGTCCGCGAGCGCTGCGCCCGCCGCTTCGAGCACGGTTCGTAGGTTGCGCAAGGTCTGCTCGGCCTGCTCTTCGAAAGGAAGGTCGCCGGTGTGCGTGCCGTCCGGGCGCACGGGCAACTGGCCCGAGACGCAGATCAGATTGCCGGCGCGCGTCGCATGGCTGTAGTGGCCGGCGGGAATGGGCAGGCCGGGGGCGTTGATCGCTTCGATCGGTGGCATGGTGGAGTCCTGTATCGAGTGGGAGCAGCGGTGCCGTCAGAGCGCCAGCTTGCCCGCGAGAAAGTCGAGGAACGCGCGGGCCCGCGCGGCCATCGACTCGCTTTGGTAATAGACGGCGCTGATCGGCTGGCGAACGTCGCGCAGCGCATCGTCGAGAATCGGGCGCAGGCGGCCCGCTTTGACATCGGCGGCAGTCATGAAGTCGGCGAGACACGCAATGCCGCCGCCGTCGAGTGCCAACTGCCGGATCGTCTCGCCGCTCGACGCGGAAATCGCGGGCTCCACGGTCACGAACTCCGCCTCGCGCCCTCCGCGCGTATTCCGCAGTGGCCAGTCGTTGAGACTCTCGGGCGCCGTGAAGCCGATCAGCCGGGCGCACATGAGTTCGTCGACGTCGCGCGGCTCGCCGTGCTCGGCCAGATAAGCCGGACTGGCGAGCACGCGCAAGCGGCTACTGCCGAGCGCGCGTGCGTGCAGCGTGGAATCCTGCAGCGCGCCGATCCGGATCGCAATATCGACACGCTGTTCCAGCAAGTCGACGATGCGCTCGTTGCTCGTCAGTTCCAGCGAAATATCTGGATAGAGCTCGGCGAACGCTCTGACGTGCGGCACGACGCAATGAAGCATGAACGGCGACGCCGCATCCACGCGCAGCCGGCCCGCCGGGCGCTCGCGGCGTCGGGAAAGCGCTTCCTCGGCGTCGTCCATCGCGGCGAGTATCGCGCGGGCGCGGGTCAGGAACAGCTCGCCTTCGTCGGTGAGTTGCAGCCGGCGGGTCGTGCGGCGAACGAGCGTCGCATCGAGTTTCTTCTCCAGCCGCGTCAGCGTCCGACTCACGCCCGACACCGTCTGTTGCAGGCGTTCGGCCGCCGCCGTCATCGATCCGCTGTCGACGACGGTCACGAACACGAGCAATTCGTCGGTGTTGGTCTTCATGGCGGCGCGTCGATTATTGAATTCCAGTCAAGTTTCCTTTGAGACTAACACGGTTTTTGCGAAAGTCGAAACGGACGATACTGGGCGCACTGGTTCAATCAATGGAGCAACGAATGAATATATTTGTGACTGGCGCGGGCGGTTTTATCGGCGGATCGATTGCGGCGGGGCTGGTTCGTGACGGGCATCGCGTGCGTGGACTCATCCGCCGCGAAGAGCAGCGTGATGCGCTGAAGCGCGCGGGCATCGAGCCGGTCGTCGGCAGTCTGGACGACAGCGCCCTGCTCGCCGATGAAGCGCGAACCGCCGATGCCGTCATCAACGCGGCCAGCAGCGATCATCGCGGCGCGGTCGAGGCATTGGTGCGTGCGCTCGAAGGGTCGGACAAGCCGCTGCTGCACACGAGCGGATCGAGCATCGTCGGGGACGGTTCGGGCGGCGAGGCGTCGGAGGACATCTACACCGAGGCGCAGTTGCCCGAGCCGACCGCCGACAAGGCGCCGCGCGTCGCCATCGACCGTCTCGTGCTCGACGCAGCTAAGCGCGGCGTGCGCTCGGCGGTGCTCTGCAACACGCTCATCTACGGTCACGGCGCGATTCCGGACACCGCGAGCGTCCAGTTGCCGCGTCTCGAGCGGCAAGCGAAGAAGAGCGGCGTGGTCAGGCACGTCGGCCGCGGCTTGAATATCTGGTCGAACGTCCATATCGACGACGTCGTCGATGCGTACCGGCTGGCACTCGCGAAGACGCCGGCGGGCGCGTTCTACTTCATCGAGAGCGGCGAGGCGCAGTTCCGCGACATGACGACCGCGATGGCGAAGGCGCTCGGCTTGCGTGGCCCGGAAGACTGGCCGCTGGAACAGGCGATCGAGGAATGGGGCTACGAGATGGCGTCCTACGGGCTCGGGTCGAACAGCCGCGTGCGGGGCGAGCGCGCCCGCACGCTCCTCGGCTGGCAACCGAAGCGCACGTCGGTGATCGAGTGGATCGAAAAAGAGATGGTGCGCTGATTGGCACCACGCGGGCCGAAATTGGCTTGACCAATTCCGGCCGCCCAGCGTCTTGCGCTTACTTCAATGCGTCCGCGTACTGCGCGATTTCGGCTTCCGTCATGCCGGATTTTTGCGCCGATTCGCGAATCTGCTTCCACGTGGTCGGATCGATGGGCACGCCGTTCGCGCTGCGTTCCGCGCGACGCGCTTCTTCCGGCTCGCCCGGCGCGTAGATCGCATCGACGCCCTCGGCGCGCGGCGACGCCTTCATCCATTCGAGGAATGCTTCCGCTTCGGCCTGCGCGGCGGGCGCGTCGAACGCGTTCGGATCGAGAATGACCGACGTCATGCAGTTGTAAATGGCGCTCGACTTCTCCAGCGTGCTCTCGTGCGTCGTGTAGCCGCCCGACAGCGCGCCGCCGAAAATCTCGCACAGCGCGGCCAGTCCCGAACCCTTGTGCAGGCCGAACGCCGTCAGCGCGCCGAACGGCTCCTCGTGCATGACTTTCGGCTCCACGGTCGGGCGCCCTTCGTGGTCGAGCAGCATGCCCGGCGCGACCTTCACGCCCTTGTTATACGCGACGCGCGTCTTGCCGTAAGCGATGCCCGCCGTCGCGAAATCGAGCACGAGCGGGTTTTTGCCGTCGCGCGGATACCCGGCGCAGAACGGATTCGTGCCGAAGCGACGGTCGATGCCGCCGAACGGCGCGACGAGCGGATCGCCCGCTACGTTCACGAAGTGGAACGACACGAAGCCCGCCTTCGCGCATTGCTCCGCCCAGTGGCCGATGCGCCCGATGTGGTGCGCGTTGCGCAGCCCCACCGCGCACACGCCGAACTTCTTCGCGCGCTCGATGCCGTGCTCCATCGCCTCGTACGCGACGACCTGCCCGAAGCCCTTGCGGCCATCGATGGTCAGCACCGCGCCGGCGTCGCGGACGATTTCCGCGTGCGTGTTCAGCTGCAATTGGCCGTCGGCGAGCGACGACGTGTAGCGCGGAATCATGCCGACGCCGTGCGAATCGTGGCCCGACAGATTGGCCATCACGAGGTGATCGGCTACGAGTTCCGCCTCGCGCGCCGCGCTGCCGGCGTGCTCCCAGATGGCGCGGACGTAGGCATGCAAGGTGTCGGCGGCGATGCGCTGTTCTTTTACTGCGGTTTGGCTCGTTTCGTTCATTGCGACTCTCGTCTCCAAAGTCGATTGCTGACGCGTCGTCTCTACGTGCGACGCGGGGCCTTCTACTTTACAGACGATCAACTGGCCTGACCAGTTTCATTTTCAGCCAAACCAAAGAAAACGCCCGCAAGCGCGGGCGTCAGTCCGACAACCGTGGAAAAAAAGCTCAGGGCGCAGCCGCGATCACTTCCGCCACGGCCGCCGTCAGCTTGCGGGCATACGGAACGTGCAGGAATTCGTTCGGTCCGTGCGCATTCGATTTCGGGCCGAGCACGCCGCACACCATGAACTGCGAGCGCGGGAAGCCTTCCTTCAGCGTATTCATCAGGGGAATCGTGCCGCCCTGCCCGATATAGGCGACATCGGCGCCGAAATGCCGGCGCGACGCGTCGTTCAGCGACGACGCAAGCCACGGCGCGAGTTCCGGCGCGCTCCAGCCTGTGGCCGCGCCCGCTTCCGGCTTGAACGTGACTTTCGCGTTGTACGGCGGATCCAATTCGAGCAAGGACTTCAGCTGCGCGACTGCCTCCGTCGCCTCGACGAGCGGCGGCAGGCGCAGCGACAGCTTGAACGCAGTGCGCGGCGCAAGCACGTTGCCGGCGTCCGCGAGGGGCGGCAGGCCGGCTGCGCCCGTCACGGTCAGCGACGGCCGCCACGTCGAATTCAGCAGCGCTTCCTTCGGATCGGTGGTGGTCGGAAGCACGCTGCCGCCATCCTGGCCGCAGCTCCAAGGCAGCTTCTTCCAGACGTCGTCGCCGAGAATCTGCGCCGTGGCTTCCGCTTCGCGCAGGCGTTGCGCCGGAATCGCGCAGTGGAAGTCTTTCGGCAGCAGGTTGCCGGTGGCGGCGTCCTCTAGGCGCTCGAACAGCTGCCGCATGATGCGAAACGTCGACGGCGCGATGCCGCCGTAGCCGCCCGAATGCAAGCCTTCCTCGAGCACTTGCACTTCGAGGTCGCCCGCGACGAGCCCGCGCAGCGACGTGGTCAGCCAGAGCTGATCGTAGTTGCCTGCGCCCGAATCGAGACAGATCACGAGTCCGACGTCGCCGAGCCGGTCGCGCAGCGCGTCGATGTACGGCAGCAAGTCGTAGCTGCCCGACTCCTCGCACGTCTCGATGATGCCGACGCAGCGCGGCCGCTCGACGCCCTGCGCGTCCAGCGCCGCGAGCGCCGTGATGCTGGCGTAGGTCGCGTAGCCGTCGTCCGCGCCGCCGCGCCCGTAGAGCTTGCCGTCCTCCAGCTTCGGGGTCCACGGACCCAGATCGCTGCGCCAGCCTTCGAATTCCGGCTGCTTGTCCAGATGGCCGTACAGCACGACCGTTTCGGTGCTGCCCGAGCGCGTGGCCGGGGCTTCGAAGAAGATCACCGGCGTGCGCCCGGTCAGCCGCACGATTTCGACTTTCAAGCCTTTGACCGGCTGCGCCTTCACCCAGTCGACGGCGTCCATGACCACGCGTTCGATGAAGCCGTGGCGCGCCCAGTCGACGTCGAACATCGGGCTTTTGGCGGGAACGGCGATGTAATCGGTGAGCGCCGGAACGATCTCGTCGTTCCATTTGCGGTCGACGAATGCCTGCAGCGCGGACGCGTCGAGCCGGACTGCTTCTTCTTGCGGTGTGCTGTCGCCAGTAGTCATGACAGAGATTCCATGCGGGCAAACCTCCATCATAGACGGGAAACTTCCGGCTCGCGAAGCGTCTCGCGATCTCAGCGCGCGCCGTTGATGACGATTCGCGTGAGCGCCGGATCGGCTTCGATGGCTTCGTCGGTGAACGGGAACCGCTGCCAGTGCTTCGCTGCGAACAGACGCGTGGCGTCGCCCGAGCGAGGCGAAGCGGGATCGTCCGATTCCGACGGCGCGAGCATGGTGTCCGCCTCGACGCCGGCCGCGCCGTCGGCCGTGAACGTGACGACCTGCATGTAGCTGTCGCCGTGGCCGTTCGCGTCCATCGAATAGCCCTTCGGATCGAGCGGACGCCCCGCGCAGACGACCGTGAAGTAGCCGGCGTCGTCGCAGCCGCCGTAGAGCGGCACGTTCGCGCCATTGCGCGTCGTGTAGAGCAGGTCGCCACGCCGCGAATCCAGCGCGAAACCGTTGAGCCGCAGCGAGAGCGCCGCGCCGCCGAGCGCCTGCCGCAACTCCTGCACCACCTCCGGGCTGTCCGTCTTCAGGCCGCTCGGCGTCGCGATCGGGCGCGCCGGATCGAAGCGCGTCGCGGCCAGCGTCTCGGGCGCAAGCTTCGTGACGCGCCGCCAGAACTCGTCCCACAGATTCGCGCCGCGGGCGTCGATATCGGCCGTGCCGTTCCAGTTGCGCAGCACGTCGCAGGCGTCGTTGAGCGCGCTCATCGCGTCGCCGGGCGTGCAGACGGCGTCGAGCACCGGCTGACGATACAACTGCTCGGACAGCGAGTGCGTCTCCAGCACGGCCTGCTCGACCGCGGCCCGCGTCACGCCGCCGGGGTCGCGCTGCAGCCGCGCCGCGAGCAGATGCCCGTAGCGGGTGCGCATGGACTGCTCGTAGCGCGTCGCGCCGAGCACGCGCGCGTAGCCGGTGAGCGGGACGTTCGCGTTCGTGAGCCAGTAACTATCGTTGAAATTGCCGACGTAATCGCCGCGAAGCATGCTGGGTAATTGAGTAACCGGCAATGTGCCCGGCTGCGCGCCCGGCGTCGTGTTAGAGGGATCGCTGCGCCACATGCAGGCGGTTTTCGAGCCGTCGAGGACAGGCACGCCGGGCATCCGGCTCGCCAGCGCGCGGCCCGTCGGCGTCGTGCAGGCGTCGGCGAGCGCATCGGGCACGCCGGGAATCGGGCCGATATCCGCGAACCACGCGCGCGGGTCTCCCCGGCCGATGGCGAACGTGTTGGCCCACGGTATCGCTTTGTACCGCTTCTGTATCGCGATGAAATCGTCGAGCGAGCGAGCCTGGTCCCATGCGAAGAAGTTCTCGAAACTGCGCACGTTGTCCGCGTTGACGTCGGCGAATGCGTACGCGCGCTGCGCGTTCCAGCCGAGGCCCGCGTTCATGGCCGACAGATCGACGACCGGACCGAAGCGCGTGCGATACAGCGTGCGCGACACCGATTCGAGCGAGCCGTCCGCGCGGCGCACGCGCACCGTGAGCGGCACGGGCGTCATCGGCTGGCTCGCGCCGTCGAAGAGATAATGCGTCGGATCGGCGGGATCGAGCGTCATTTCGAAGAGGCCGAAGCGGCGGCCGGTCGAAACAGTATGCGTCCACGCGATGTTTTCGTTGAAGCCGAGCACGACGAGCGGCATGCCGAGAAACGACACGCCCGCCACGTTCAGGCGGCCGGGAATCGTTAATTGCGCCTGATAGAAGCGGTCCGGGCCTTGCCAGGACCAGTGCGGATTGCCGAACAGGATGCTGCGCTTCTCCCGCGTGATCGGCGCGCCGAACGCCAGCGCGTTGCTGCCGAGGCCGGGCATGTCGCCGACGGCGTCGCGCCGCTCTCTAATGTCCAGCGACGCGGCCGGCGGCTGCGCGCCCGGCTTCGGCGGGTGCGCCGCCGCGATGGCCTGCACGAAACGCGCCGATCCGCCCGCCAGATTCGCCGCGATCACGCGACGGTAGATGTCGTCCGGCTCGATGTCCTCGACCCACGGCTGGCTGCGGCAAGCGGCGTGCGCGCCGGGGAACTGGCCGGCTTTGAGATCCGCCACATAATGGTTGTAGCCAGATGCGAAGCCGTCGACGAGATCGCGCAATTCCGGTGGCTGCGCGGCGCGATAACGGTCGACGGCGGCTTGATCGTCGACTAAGCGGAAGAAGAAATCGGCGTCCAGATTGCGCGGCTGGCCGAACGTTGATCCGCTCGGCAGGCGGGCGTCCGCGCCGAAGTACGCCGACCGCTCGCCGCGATAGGTCACGAAGCCATCGGCGAGCGTGCAGAGCGTGTCTTGCGCCTGCGCATATCCGTAGCCGAAACCGAGGCTGCCCCAGTCGGCGGCGCGGACGTGCGCAATGCCGGACTGCGTGCGGCGGATTTCGGCGCTGTACGGCGTGTCCTTGCCCGGCGCGGCGCGCGCCCGGTCGGACGCGTCCGGCGACGACGCGCAGCCGGCGAGCACCGCGCTCAAGATCGCGCTGAAGATCGCAAGCCTGATGGTCTGATTCATCGAGGGAGTCCTTCGGTCCAGTCGAGTGGGTCGGATGCCGCAACTGCGTTCGCGACGTTCGCGGCAGTATCGCATTGAGCGAATGATGAACCCGCCAAAAGTTAGCCGTTGAGTTTGCCGTTGGGAGCCGCTCAGTCGGCCGTGTTTGCGCGCGCACGGCTTGCGCTTGCGTCGGATGAACAGGCGGTCCAAGCTCAATTCTCGGCCCGCCAAAACGTGGCGGCCTGCGAACGCAGCCGCCAGTCGCGTCCGATGAACCGGCATCCAAGCGCGATGAACAATCACAATCCCGACGCTCCTCCAGACGACCCGCGCCCCACGCCGCCCGAGCGCCCCGCCCCGGGCGATTGCTGCCAGAGTGGCTGCAATCCCTGCGTATTCGACATCTATCAGGAGGCGCTCGAACGCTATCAGGCGCAATTGCGAGACTGGGAGGCGCGGCACGCGCGGCCGTAGCCGGCGGTTCGTGCGCAGCGCCGCGGCGGGCGCTATGCTTGTCGCCCATTACTACCCGGACCGCAACGGTCCGCACCACGTCAAGGAGCGCAAGACCATGTCCCTCTCGATGTATCGCGCGTCGATTCCGGTGTTCATCCGCGGGCTGGAAGTCTGCTCGTCGCTATTGGAGAAAGGCGCCGCCTTCGCCGACGGAAAAGGCCTCGCCCACGCCGATGTCATCGCCGCGCGGCTCGCGCCCGACATGCTGCCGCTTTCCGCGCAGATCCAGCGCGCGAGCGATACCGCGAAGCTCTCGGCGCAGCGTCTTTCCGGCGTCGATGCGCCGAAGTTCGAGGACAACGAGGACAGCTTCGCGGCGTTGCAGGAACGCATCGCGAAGACGATCGCTTACTTGAAGAGCATTCAGGAAGCGACGATGGAAGGCAGCGAGACGCGCACCGTCACGCTCAAGTTTCCGGACTTTTCGCCGTCGTTTTCGGGTGTCGATTATCTATTCGGCTTCGGATTGCCGAACTTCTATTTTCATGTCGCGACGACTCACGACATCTTGCGCCACCTCGGCGCGCCGATCGGCAAGCGGGATTATTTGGGGCCGCTGAAGTGAGATCGGGGAGTTCAATCGGGTTGTGCTCGGGATCGCGCACTTAGACCGAGCGCAGCATCTGCGTCGCGCCCGTGCGCTCGACCGGTCCCTTTATGGCACGTTAATGCGCGAAAGCCGCTCGATCACCGGATCCAGCGGCACCGCGGCGATTCAACACAGGTCGAGCGCGCCCGATACGGGCAAAAGTGCCTTTGCCTCCAATTCGGCGCCGCACACATGCAGATGAATCTTTGATTGCCAAAACGAAAGGCCATGCGACCTGAGCCGAAGGTTTCGAGTTGCATTTCAAACCGTCGACGCAGAAGCGTTTCGTGGCTTCCACGTCGACGCAAGTGAGAGCCAAATGGTCGCGGTGATCGTTGAGACATGGCCGGCTCCGTCGAAACCGGCCATCATCGCCTTTGCTTCACGCCGCTTGCTTCGCCGCGATCTGCTTGCGCCAGCCGGCCAGAATCCGCCGCGCGAGCGCGTCGTAGTCGCCGCCGAAGTGATGATCGCCCGGCAGCTTCACCACGTCGATGCCCGTCTTCGTCAGCGTGGGACACAGCGTGTCGTCTTCCTTTTCGCCGTAGATGCACTGGACCATCGCGGGCGGCAGTTGCGCGAGCTCCGGTTTGACCTTGAGCGCCTTGTCGCTCGCCTTCATGCCGAGCCAGCCGGTCACGCGAATCTGGAAATCGGCCTCAGGCGCGAAGCCCATCAGCGAGATATACGAGACCTGGCGCCGCACGTCGTCGGGCAGACGGTTGTACGCGAACGGCATCACGTCCGCGCCGAACGAATAGCCGACGAGCGCCACGTGGCTCGTATGCCAACGCGCGCTGTAGGTGCGCACCACGCGGGCGATATCCGCTGCGGTGCGCTGCGGGGACTTCTCGCTCCAGAAATAGCGCAGCGAATCGATGCCGATCACCGACACGCCGTCGCGCTGAAGCGCGAGCGCCATCGTCTTGTCAAGGTCGCGCCAGCCGCCGTCGCCCGAAATGACGATCGCGAGCAAATCAGTCGGCTGCGACGCGCGCAATTCGATGAGCGGCAGATCGGACACATCGTTCGCAGCAGGCGCCTCCGGTTTGGTCAGATGCGGCGCGGTCATTGCCACGAGCGCGTCGGCCTTCGTGCGGCCGGGTTGCCACGCGGCGCGCTCCATGAAGCCCGGCAAGCCTTTCATGTGGATGATGGTCGGGTCAGGCGGACACGGCTTGAAGCGCGCGTCGAGCGTGGCTTCCGGCGCGAGCGACACCGCGCCCGCCACCGTGTTGTCCGGCGCCTGGCCGAGCGCGTGTTCCGCGACCGTCGCGCCCTGGCCCGCACCGGCAAAGATCGGCGAGAAATAGCGGCTCGTCTCTACCGTGCGTTCGAGCTGGTGGCTCATATCCTCCGCATCGCCGACGAGGTTGTGGCACGTCTCCTTCTTCTCGGCGGCGAGGCGCGCGGCGTAGCGCGGCGTATCGACGCCGACGACCATCGCGCCCTTGGCCGCGAGCGCATCGGCGGCTTGCTGGTCCGACTCGCTCCAGCCGCTCTTGTCCGACAACAGCACGACGAAGCCCGTCATCGCGCCCGCCGGTTTCGTCACCGTGACCTGCCCGTAGCGGCCGCCCGAAATGGTGTTCGCGTGCGCCGCGCCGATCAGGGACACGCCGAAGACGGCGGCCGCCGCGAGCGCCGCAAGTTTCTTGCCAAACTTGTTCATGAACGCCAGCCTCCCGCCAGCAACGAGAGGTCCGCCAAAGTGAGAAACACGCTGACCGAACCGGACGCCGCGAGATAACGCGGCTCCCAGTGCGGCTGGAACTTGCTCTTGAATCCGCGCAGGCCGCGGAAGTTGTAGAAGCGTCCGCCGAAGCGCCATACGAGCCCCGCCAGCCGATGCCAGTGCGATGCGAGCGGCGTCGGCTCCATGCCGGACAACGGCGCGATGCCGAGCGACAGCGATTTGAACCCCGCCTCCTTCAGATGCAGCGCGAGCTTGGTGAAGAGGTATTCCATCGCATACGACGAGGCTTCCGCCACGTGACGCATCACGCCGACGGTCGCTTCGGTGTTGAGGTCCGTCGTCATGAAGGTGACGAACGCCACCGGCACGCCCTGCTGACGCACGAGCAGCACCGACTGCGCGGCGAGATATTCCTCGTTGAACGCCGCCACCGAGAAGCTTTTCTCACGCGCCGAGCGGCTGTCGAGCCAGTCGTCGGAAATCTCGCGCAACATCGGCATGCTTTCCGCGATGCGGTCCGGGCCGATCAGTTCCGTATCGAACCCGTCGCGTTCGCCGCGCTTCAACGCATAGCGCAAATGCGCGCGGTGCGAGCCTTTTAGATCGAACTCGGACAATGCGACGTGTGCTTCCTCGCCGAGCTTCATCAGCGTGAGACCGGCGTCGAGATACAGCGGCAGCGCGTCGGCGCGCACCTGATAGAACGCGGCGCGGCCGTTGTGCGAATGCGCGAGTTCCACGAAACGGCGGATCAGCCCTGCCCACTCGCTGCGCGGGCCGACCGGATCGTGCAGCGCGGCCCACGTGCGGCCGTGCTTCGCGTACATGAGAAACGCCTCGCGCGACTCGGAGAACAGAAAGCTCTTGTCGCCCATCATCGCGAGGCCGGCGTCGCTGCGCTCCTGCGCCCGGAAGATGCGCGCGGCATCAGCGAGATCCTGCGGCGCGGGCATCTCGAAGCGGCCCGCCGCCGGGCGCAGCAACTGCCAGACGGCGAACGCGCACGCGAACACGCCGGCTGCGAGCGTCGCGCGCAGCGCACGCGGCGCGCGCTCGTCGAACGCGAATTGCCACCAGAGGTCCGTGTTGTACGGTACGTCGCGGAAGGCGAAGAACATGATCCAAACCGCAACCGCCATCACCATGCCGACGGAAACGAGCCACGTGGCCGTGAATCGCTCGGCGAACAGCGACGCCCGGCGATTGAAGCGCTCGCGCGTCAAAACGAGCAGCGCGATGAGGAACGCGAGAACGCCCGCCTCGATGAATGCGAGCCCCTTCGCCAGCGACAGCGCGAAGTTCGCGACCGCGAGAATCAGCGCGACCCACCACGCGGCGTCGAGCCGGCGCATGAGGCCGCGCGCGACGAAAAGCAGCATGACGCCCATCACGCTGCCGAGCAGTTGCGAGCTTTCCAGCACCCACAGCGGAATCACCGTCTGCAAGAGCGCGATGCGCATTTTGAATGCGGGCGTCGCGCCGGAGATGACGAGCATCGACCCGGCCGCGAACGCGACGATCGCGAGGAACAACGGCGCGAGCGACGACACGCGGCGCGGATGCAGGAACGAGAAGCGGCCTTTGAGCGCGCGGCCTTCGAACGCGGCCATCACGGCCGCCGAGAGAATCAGCGGCAGACCGAAATAAATCGCGCGATAAGCGAGGAGCGCGGCGAGCACGTCCGGCGTCGCGACGTTGCGGCCGAGCGCGAAGACCATCGCCGCTTCGAACACGCCGACACCGCCCGGCGTATGGCCGATCATCCCGAGCAGCATCGCCGTCGAGAACACCGTCATGAATTCGCCGAAGCCGACGTGCGCGCCCGGCAGCATCGCCCAGAGCGCGAGTCCCGCGCCGAGCACGTCGACGACGGCGAGCGCCGTCTGCGCGATGAAGTCGCGGCGCGTCGGCACCGTGAACGCGAGCCACGTCCAGCGCGAACGCAGCGTGCGCTGCTCGCTGCCGCAGAAGACGAGCATCGCGACGAACACCGCGAGCAGCGCCGCGCCGAGCACGCGCAGTATCGCGGGCGAGAGATGCAGCATGCTCGCCACCGTGCCCGCCGAGCACAGCATGCCGAGCGCCGCCATGAACGCGAGCGAAAGCGCGAGCGTCACGCCCGTGAAGATCGACAGCCGGCCGACCTGCGCGGGCGTCACTTCCGCCGCGCCGTAGACGCGGCAGCGCACCGCCCCGCCCGTCAGCGCGCCGAAGCCCGTGACGTTGCCGAGCGCCGAGCCGACCGTCGCGCCGACCCACAGCAGGGAACGCGGCACCGCGACGCCGATGTGCCGCAAGCCGACGGCATCGCGGCCGACGAGCGCGGCGAAACTCAGCGCGGTGGCGAACAGCGCCGCGCCCCACGCTTGCAGCGAGAGCGTCCGCAGCGAGCGCACGACCGACTTGTAATCGACCGTATGCGACAGATGCTGGAACACGACGAGGAGCAGCGCGCACACGAGAACAGTGAGCGCGGGCGCGGCGAACCGTTGGAGATCGAGACGCGCGAAGCAAGAGCGTCCGAACGTGCGAATGGCGCGAAGCGAGGTGAACGACTTTCTGCGAGACATGCGTTTTCTGAACTTGCTCGCGCCGCGATCCGGCGATGACACTGCCGGCTGCGGCGCAAATCGTTGTTATCGGGGGCGGCGCATGATGCACAGTGGGCGCGCCGCGTCGGTATTCGCCTGCGGCTCGCCATACAAAACGGTTTGCGCGTAAGAAACGCCTGTATAACGGCTACGGTTGACCCAACTTGACCGATATTCGGGAAAGCGTCGGGAGCGAAGGCTGCTTCAATACGAGCGCGCCGCGCATCATCGGCGAGAAGACTAAGCGGATAACACCACCAAAGGCATCGGAAATATGAGAAAAAGTGTCACAAGCACGTTGGCAGTCTGTTTCGCGCTGGCGCTCAACGGGTGCGTCAGCACCGACGACGCGCTGCTGAAAACCGTGCCGATCGGCTCGGGCGCGTCGACGCTCGCGACGTTGGATTTCACGAAGTGCGTGAAGGCGCGGTGGACGCCCATGGCGCCGCGCGTGCGGGAATATGGCCTCGGCCCCGATTCGCTGGCGGTATCGGTTCCAGGACAGGGCGGTTCATCGGCGATATTGGTCGTCGCGCAGCCGGCGGCGTACGGCACCGGCTACACGATCTACGGCGACAGCGCGGCGGGCAGCCGCTACGTCACGGCGGCGCACGCCTGCGACTGAAGCACGCGGCGTACTTACGACGGCTTGCCGTTGCGCATGTCGACGCCGGCGAGGTGCGTGCCGACGATCCGCCCGATCAGGTATCCGTCCGACGCGCACGCGTTGGTGCGCTCCTTGCCATCCCACTGGATCTTGTACTGATCGTCTTGCGAGTGGATCGCGGACGGGTCGAACTTGCCGAGTTTGGTCTTGAGCGCCTTGCCGCCGTTCTCACGCACGGCCTCGCCGACGAGCCGGTTCCATGTCAGCGCATAGCCGTAGCGCACGCCGTCCGCGAAGGCGGCGTTGTCGCAGACCTGCGCCGGCGGCGTCGTCTTGACGGTCACGCGATACCCGTTCGCCCCGCCGACCACGATGCGCTGTTCCGTCGGCCCCGAAGGCTGCGCGGCGGCCTTCGCCGCTGCGGCTGCCGAGGCCGCTTGCGCGGCTTGCGCCGCCGATGCAGCCGCGGCCGCATCGGCGCTTTTCTGCTGATCGGGAAGCGGCGCGCATGCAGCGAGCGCGACCGCCGTTGCCAGCGCGAATGCCGCGCTGACGCCTTTCGTTCCGTGAGTCATCGACCTGCTCTTCACCTGCGCGTTTCCCATCTCAAAATAAACCGGGCTCTACCTTACCATTCCGGTGCGAATCCTCGGAGTTTTGAGAAAAGGGGACGCGGTGCGCGCGCGACGGCGCCGAGCCGGGAAGAACGGCTCAGGACGCCGACGACGTGTTGCCCATCGGCATTTCGATGCCTCGCCGCGCCATTTCGACGATCAGGAAGGTTCGCCGCGTGACATGAAAGCGCGCGAGCAGGTCGCTCGAATATTCCTTGGCCGTGTTCTCGCTGATGTTCATCTTGCGCGCGATAGCCTTGTTCGACAGCCCTTGCAGCAGATAGCGCAGCGTTTCGGTCAGGCGCGGCGGAAGATCGAGCGATTCGATGGTGACGCCCGCATGCGTCGATACGGGCTTCGGGCTGTGGCCGCCCTTGCCAAGCACGGTGTTCGGCAGATAGACGCGCCCGTTGAGAATGGTCTTCAAGGCTTCGCGAAACACGCTTGCGCCCTGCTCGCTGCCCTTCGAGATGAAACCGCACGCGCCGTTTCGGATGCACTCCAGCACGGTATCGCGGTCGTCCTGAGCGGACAGCATGATGGTCTGAACCTCGCGCTCCTCCTCGCGTATCCAGTTGAGCAGGTCCATGCCGGTGGCCTGGCCGCGCAAGTGATAGTCGAGAAACATGAGATCGTACGAATTCGCCGAGAGCTTCGCTTTCGCCTGCTCGAATCCATCGGCTTCGTCGATCTCGAGCAAGGGCTCGTTCGCGAGGATCAGCGTTTTCATCGCGCTGCGCGTGAGCCCTTCGTCCTCTACCAGCAATACTGTTTTGAAATAGCCGTTTTCCATTGCGAGTCCCCGAGAACGCTTCCGATATTACGCGCGCCCGTCATGGATCGAACCCCTCCATTCGAAGGGATACGTTCGGCAGTCTCCCAGAATCTTCGCCGTTCCCCGCCGCCGCCGGGTGTCGGGCGGCGCGCGGCCGGCCGACACTCGACGCATCCGTCACGAAGAGGAGAACGCGATGCCACCTCGATCATTCGACAACGAAAGCGAATTCGCCCTGTGGCGCATCAAGCGCGCGCGCCCGGGCGACTCCGCGCGGCGCGTGCTGATCGCGCACAAGGACAAGTCCATCGCGGAGTCGCTCGCGGTGCAGCTTCGGCTGAAAGGCTTGCAGGTCATCCACGCGCAGGATCTGGCGTCGGTGCGCGCGCTGCTGCATAGCTGGCAGCCGCAGGCGCTCGTGCTCGATACGGCCCTGGACAGCGATCCCGGCTATGTCTTCATTCGCACGCTGCGCATGGACGCCGACGTGACGGGGCGTTTGCTCGTCGCGATGAGCAACGTGTGGCCTGCCGATCCGGTGCAGAAGCTGAAGGACGCGGGTTTCGACGCGCATTGCAGGCGTCCGTGCTCGACATGGCGCATCGTCGATCTGGTCGATGCGTTCTTTACCGCGCCGCTCGCGCGGTGAGCGGCGGGCCGGTTCAGCGCCCCGGTCTCATGGCGAGCGACGCGGACACTTCGCTTCCCGGCGCGATAACGACGACGCCCGTTCCGCCGATACCTTGCGCGTCGAGATTGAAGCCGTCGCTCACATGCGAGACCGGCTCGACGCACAGATACCTGCCGCCTGCCGGGCAATGCACGACCGCATGTTCCAGCGCGCCGTCCGCTTCGAGCGCGAGCGCGCGGCCATCGGCATAGGAAAGCGTCGCGCGGCCGTCCCAGCCGCTCAGATACCGCGTATAGCCGTCCGACTCTCTTACATGACGGCGCGGCGGATGCTCGTCCGATGGTCCCAGCGCGATCTCGGCTTCATGACGCCAGAGCGTCGCGGCATCCAGTTCCGCTTCGAGCGCCGCGAAGTACGGATGAAAACCGAAGCCCGCCGGCATCGGACGCGGCGAGCGGTTGACGACGCGCATCGACAAATGTGCGCCGTCGGCGGCCGCTTGAATCGTCTGGATCGCGTCGAACGCCCACGGCCAGCCATGCTCGCCCTCGCGATGCGCGTAGTGCAGTTCGATGCAGTCGGCATCGTGACGCTCGACGCGCCATGCCGCGTACTGGCCGAAGCCATGCAGCGCGTGCGCCATGCCAGGGAACGTCGCAAGCGTCACGCGTTCGCCGCCGGGCGCGGGAAACTGCGCATCCCGCACGCGGTTCGAGAACGGCACGAGCGGATAGCTGCCGCCCTTCGGCCACGCGTCGCACGGCCAACTCGACGCGGTGATCGGCACGAGCCAGTCGTGCGCGCCGGCTTCGTCGTGCGTCGTGAAGCGCGTGATGCGCCCGCCTGCGGACGGCGCCACCTCGATCACATGCGGGCCGTTCGCCACGCGAAGGCGCGGCTCGGCGTGTAACTCGACGACTCGTCGCGTCGGCTGCGTAGACGTCATTGCCGTTGTTCCTTCACGCGCGAGACCAGCTGCGTCGGACTCACGAATTGCAGCGCGATCAACACCCAGACGAGCGTGATGGCCATGTAGATCATCGCCATTGCGTCGATGGATTGCGGCGCGCGCACGCCCGTCGAAAACACCGCGTAGTACAGCGCGACGACGAGCGTCTGGGTCGTCGGCCCGGCGGTGAAGAAGGTCAGCTCGAACATGCCGATGGTCCGCACCAGCACCAGCAGCCCCGCCGCGAGCATGCCCGGCACGAGCAGCGGCAACAGCACATAGCGGAAATAGCGCACGGTGTTCGCGCCGAAAATGCGCGCGGCGGATTCCAGATTCGGATCGATCTGCTCGATGAACGGCGTCATCACCAGAATCACGAACGGCAGCGCAGGCACCAGATTCGCGAGAATCACGCCGGTCAGCGTGCCCGCGAGATGGAACTTGTACATGACCGTCGCCATCGGGATGCCGTAAGTCACGGGCGGGACCATCAGCGGCAGCAGGAACACGAGCATCGCGAAGCGCTTGCCGGGAAACTGCACGCGCGCGAGCGCATACGCTGCGGGCACGCCGAGCACGATGGACAGCAGCACCACCGCGCCCACCACTTCGAGCGTCACGAGCAGCACGCTCGACAACTGGAAGTCGCTCCACGCCTGCGCGTACCAGTGCAGCGTGAAACCCTGCGGCAGCAGCGTGCCGAACCAGCGCGTCGCGACGGAATTCACCGCGACCGTCGCGATGAGAAGCAGCACGTTGAGCAGGAAGAAGCCCATCGTGACCCAGACGAACGCCTTCCACACCCTGTCGCGCAGGCTCGCTTGCTGTTTCATGTTCTTGCCGGAGCGTTGAGTCGGCGCGGGGGCCTGCCAGGCGGGCGCCGCGCGGTTGTCGGTTGCCATTATCCCTTCCCTCCGCTCACCGGGCCGGTGTAGAAGAAGCGGCGCGCGCCGAGCATGCCGCCCACGACCAGCAATTGCACGAAGCCCATCACGATCGCGATCGTCGATGCGAGCGAATAGTCGTAGCTTTCGAACGCAGCTTCGGACGCGGCAATCGAGATCACGCGCGTCGGACCTGCGGGCGCGCCGAGCAGCACCGCCGACGGAAACACCGAAAACGCCTGCACGAACGAAAGACACGCGGTCATCGTGAGACCGGGCAGCAACAGCGGCAGATAGATCTGGCGGAACTGCTGCCACGGACTCGCGCCGAGCGTGGCGGCGGCGCGCGCGAGCGTCGGGTCGATGCCCGTCACGTACGAAAGCGTCAGCAGGAACGCGAACGGAAAGCCCGACACGATCAGCGAGATGAGCACGCCCCAGTAGTTATGCGTGAGCCGCACTTCGTCGCCATAAAGATGAAGCGCCTGAACCGCCTGCGGGAACCAGCCGTTCGGGCTGAAGTACGTGAGCATGCCGTCGGCGATCAGCACGGTGCCGAGCGTCACCGGAATGACGAGCAGCGTGGTCACGAACTTCTGATACGGCGACGAGCGCCGCAACGCGAACGCGACCGGCACCGAGATGCCCACGTTGATGATCGTCGCGGGCACGGCGAGCTTCAGCGTGACGATGATCGTCGGCCACATCGACGTATCGGTGAAGAACGACACGTAGTTCGCCCAGGCGCCCCCGCCGTTCATCGGTTTGAACGACAGCATGAGTCCGTACGCGAACGGATAGATGAAGAGCGCGATGATGAAAACGAGCGCCGGCGCGACGAGCCAGCCCTTCGGGTCGCGCTGCGCGGGCAGCGCGATCATTTTTCTTCTCCGTACACGAGCGCCTTCGCCGGCGACACGCGCAGCACGATGCGCTCGCCTTCCGCGCATTCGCCCGCAATGCGCGCCCACAGCTTGCCGAACGCCGTGTTCACTCGGATGAGCGAATCGCGGCCGCCGTATTCGACGGTCTCGACGTGCGCGTCGAACGCGTTCTGGTCGCCGGGCGCGGCGCGTTCCATGTCTTCCGGACGCAGCGCGACGCTCACGTTCTTGCTGTCGAAGCCTTCCATCGGCGTGCCGAAGAGACGCACGCCGTTCGCGCTCACGGCAACCGTGTCGCCCTGCGTGCCTTCGAGCGTGAACGGCGCGACATTGCGAAAGCCCATGAAACGCGCGACATGCAGGTTCTTCGGCCGCGAATAGACTTCTTTCGGCGGCGCGACTTGCTGCACGACGCCCTCCTTCATCACGACGATGCGATCCGCCATCGAGAGCGCTTCGTCCTGATCGTGCGTCACGTAGATGGTCGCGCGCTCCAGCTTGCCGTGAATGCGGCGGATTTCGGCGCGCATCTCGATGCGCAGCTTGGTGTCGAGATTCGAGAGCGGCTCGTCCATCAACACGAGCGGCGGCTCGATGACGATCGCGCGCGCAATCGCCACGCGCTGCTGCTGGCCGCCCGAGAGCTGGCCGGGGAGCTTCGCGTCGTGGCCCGTGAGCTGCACGAGTTGCAGCGCCGCTTTCGCGCGCTTGACCGCTTCCGCTTTCGACACGCCGCGCATCTTCAGTCCGAAGCCGACGTTATCGAGCACCGACATGTGCGGAAAGAGCGCGTAGTTCTGAAACACCATGCCGAAGCCGCGCTTCTCGGGCGGCAGGACGTCGATACGCTTGTCGTCGAGCCAGATGCCGCCGCCCGTCAGCGGCTGCAATCCGGCGATGCAGTTCAGCGCGGTCGACTTGCCGCAGCCGGACGGCCCGAGCAGCGCGATGAACTCGCCGCGCTGGATGTTGAGATCGAGGCCCTTCAACGCGGCGAGCTGATGTCCCTGCGCGTTGGTGAAGCTGCGCGAGACCGAGTCGAGGCGCAACTGCTCAAAAGTGTGCTTCATGGCGATTTCCCGTTGCGCGAGCGGCGACGCCCCCGAAGGAGCGCCGCCGCCCAAAGCCCTGCGAGTGCGATGTGCTTACTTCGTCTTCTGCGCGCCGATTTCGCGGTCCCACTTCTGGAACGCGGCGACCATGGCCTGCGCATTCAGCGGCACGACGTGCGGCCTGTCAGCCAGCAGCTTCGCGTACTCAGGGCGGCCGAACTTCTGAATCACTTCCTGGCTCTTCGCGGGCGCGGCGGAAAGCGGCACGTCCTTGACTGCCGGGCCGGGATAGAAATAGCCGTCGTCGTACGTCAACGCCTGTTGCGCCGGTTCCAGCATGAAGTTCATCAGCTTGTAGAGCACGTCGAGCTTTTCTTTCGGCACGCCCTTCGGAATGACCATGTAGTGAGCGTCGTTCACCCACGTCATGTTGTCGAACGCCTGTACCTTGAATTCGGCAGGCACGATGCCGAGTGCGCGCGGATTGATGTCCCATCCGGTCACCGTGACGGTCATGTCACGCGTGCCTTCGCCCAGTTCCTTCATCACGGCCGACGTGCCGCCCGGGTAGTAGGGAATGCAGTCGTTCAGCTGCTTGAGGAACGCCCAGGTCTTGTCCCAGCCGTTGACCGGGTCCATCGGATTCTTGTCGCCGAGCACGTACGGCAAGCCCATCAGGAACGTGCGCCCCGGACCGGAATTGGCCGGGCGCGCGTAGATCAGCTTGTTCGGATGTGCCTTGCACCACGCGAGCAATTGATCAGGCGTCTTCGGCGGATCGCTGACCTTGGCCGGGTTGTATTCGAGCAGCGGGCCGGCGGGCATGTACGTCACTTCGAGGCCGTAGCCCTGCGCGATGTCCTGCATCTTGCGCGGACCGGGCGCGTACTTGTCCAGCACGCCGGGAAAGACGGCGGCGTGCTCGGGCAGCAGCTTTTCCCACAGGCCTTGCTGGATGCCGGCGGCAAGCGCATCGGTGCCGGTCACCACGAGGTCGATGTCCGAGCGGCCTGCCGCCTGCATCGCCTTGATCTTGCCCGGCAGTTGCGGCGCGGGCGCGTTGGTGAACGTGATGCTGGACACGAGGTCCGGGTACTTCGCCTTGAACGCTTCGAAGCCCTTCTGCGTCAGTTGAAGATTGCCCGCGACGTCCACGATGTTGATCGCCACCGGGTCCGCCGCCTGCGCCGCGCTTGACGCGAACGCCGCGCTGACGGCGACGAAGAGCGCCGCCAGTTTCACTGACAGTCCTGCCTTGAAAGCCATGTTGTCTCCTCACTTCTCTCGCAACCGCTATTGGGACGAGGTCCGGTCGCTTGTCGATTCTGTCGATGAATTCGATCGCCGGCCTGTTCGTGCTTCGTTCTGATCGTGCTCGGTGCGCTGTCTCTTGGTCTGTCGGTCGGCGCCCTCGCGTCGTTATTAGCTCACGAAGCTGAAAAATAGCCAACCGAATCATCGTATGTCAAGCAAATCGGCGGCGGCTTTCCCTGTTTCCTTGCAGCGTAGAAAGGCAGTTTTATGCGTGGTGGCGCGGCGTTGCGGCCGGCTGTCGGGATATACCCGGAGCGCGCCGTTACCCCGCTTGTTTTACTTCTTTTACCCGGCGTTTCCTGCGAGCGTGCGGTCGAATGCCAGCAGCGCCCGCGCCTCCCGCTCGACGGCGGGCAGCGCATGTTCAGGCGTGGCCGACAGGAGCGGCAGGATCGGACCCATGTCCGCGATGCCCGAACGCGTGACCGCGTCGTGCAGCACGCGTATCAGCGAGATGTCGTCCCGCAGTGTTTCGAGCGGAAGAAAGCGGTCGTAGAGACGCTGCGCTTCGTCCACTTTGCCGGACTTCGCGGCCCGCAGCAGCGCCATCACGGCGTGCGGAGCGATGCAACCCGAGCCGGTCGTCCAGGCGGCGAGGCCGAAGTCGCGCGTGTGGACCAGCGCGGGCCGCTCGCCCATACCGGATATCACTTGCGACGCCGGCACGCTGTCGAGCAGCCGCCGCAGGAACGGATCGTCGGACGGGTCGGCACGCACGATCGCATATTTGACGGCAAGCAGCGTGCCATCGGCGACGAGCGCCGCGAGGGTATCGACATCGATGTAGTCCTCGCTCTTGATGTAAAGCGTGAACGGCATGCCGGCGATATCCGTCAGTCGCCTGAGGCCGGTCGCGACGCCCTGCGGCGTCGTGAAACCCGCGAGCGGCAGGACCATCGCGGTGCGGTAGTCGGTCTGCGCGAGCATGCGCGCCTGATCGAGCATCTTGCCGTAGTCGGGGCCTATCGCTGGGATCACGCGCGTTTGCGGCCCGGTGATTCGCGCCAGCATCTCGAGAAGCTCACGGTATTCGCTGACTGCGACGTGATAGAGGTTGGCGTTGCCGCCATACAGCAATGTTCGCACGCCGCCGGCTTCGATATGGGCCACCAGCGCGCGGTTCTGAGCCTCGTCGAGCGAATAGTCGCCCCGCCGCGCAAGGGGCGGCACGGCCATGACGCTTTGGGAGAACTCACTGACGGTGATCGGTTCGACTTTCATGAATGACGCCTCGCTTGGCATGGGCTGACCGTGCGTGGAAGCTAGCAAAGGCGGTATCAAGTTGTCAAACAACTTCACGGATCAAAGCATTAATCAGCGTTTCCCCGCATGCGCCGACGAGAGTCGTATGACATCTAGTTGCCGAACATGCGCTCCAGGGCGCCAGCAAGATGGGACTTCATCGCCTGACCGGCGCGAACGGAGTCGCGTGCGCGAATGGCTTCGAGGATATCGAGGTGTTCTCGCTGCACGAGCCGTTGGCGTTCGAGCGTCTTCACAAGCGACAGATTGCGCGAGAGATTCATGCTGAACACAACCTGCTCTTCGATGAACGATATCGCGCTGATGAAGAACTGGTTCTTCGATGCGCGGGCCACTGCGAGATGAAACGCGAAGTCATCGCTCGCGCCGATGCCCTGCTGCGCTTCGACCACGCGTTCAAGTCGAATCCACGCTTGCTCGATGGCGTGAAGATCGTCGTCATCGGCTTTCTGCGCCGCGAGTTCCGCCGCGCCCGCCTCGGTGACGATGCGAAATTCGTAGCAGCGGCGAATGTCGGAGAGCGTTTCGAGCGGGGCGAAGCGCCGCACGTCCGGATCGGGGCGGCGGCCGACGGTCGTGCCCGAGCCGCGCCGCGTCACGATGATGCCGTCCGCGCGCAGACGCGCCAGCGCTTCGCGCACGGTCGGCCGCGAAGTCGCGAAGCGGTCCGCGAGCGCGTGCTCGGTCATGAGCCGGTCGCCTTCCTTGAACTCGCCTTCGATGATGCTGTTGAGAATGTCGCTGTAGATGCGGTCGGCCAGGCCGGGCGACTTACGCTCGTTCATGTTCACGCTGGACAGCTTGTCAGGGTACACGACGATTGTAAGGCAGATTTTCCGGCAATTGGCTTCCGCGTCGTTGGCATTGAGTCCGGCGAGGCACCCGACGCTCGCGGGCGCCCGCCGTATCTTCAAGCCGTCTCAGCGCGAACCGTTAGAGCGAAAGCAGCCGGCGCGCCTCCTTTGCGCTCGCCACCGGACGCCCGTACTCCGCGCACAACGACGCCACGCGGCTCACCAGTTGCGCGTTGCTTTTCGCGAGCGTGTCTTTGTCCCAGCGGACGTTGTCTTCGAGACCAGTCCGGCAGTGGCCGCCCATCTGTAGCGTCCAATGATTCACTTCGAGCTGATGCCGCCCGATGCCCGCCGCGACCCACGTTGCGTCGGGCAAATGCTTCTTCAGTTGCTCGACTTCGAATTCGAGAATCTCGCGCCGCGCGGGCAGTGCGTTTTTCACGCCCAGCACGAACTGGACGTGGACCGGCCTCTTGAGCAAGCCTTGATTCACCAGATCGACCGTGCTGTACAGCATCGCCAGATCGAAGACTTCGATCTCCGGCTTCACGTTGTGATCGAGCATGAGTTGCGCCAGCGAGCGCACGAAGTCGGGCGGATTCTCATACACGATCGTCGGAAAGTTCACGGAACCGGTGGCAAGCGACGCCATGTCCGGCTTCAGGTCCAGCATCGCGCCGCGCTGCTCGAACGATCGTCCGCGGCCGCCCGTCGAGAACTGAATGATGATGTCCGGGCAATGCTTGCGGATGCCGTCCTGTAGTTCTTCGAAGCGATGCCGGTCCGAACTCGACCGCTCTTCTTCGTCGCGCACATGCAGGTGCACGAGCGTCGCGCCGGCTTCGTACGCCTCGTGGGTGCTTTCGATCTGCTCGGCAATCGTGATGGGGACCGCCGGGTTGTCCTTCTTGCGCGGCACCGACCCCGTAATGGCGACGGAAATGATGCACGGTTCGTTGGTAGTGGCTTGCGTCACGCTTGTCTCCTGTCCGGGGTAGCCCCGATTTCGCCGCGAAAACGTCTAACGCCGCCCGGCCGCGTCGGCAAGCAGCTTGCCGAGCTGTTCGTCCGTCTGCGCCGGCATGATGTCGAGCGTGAACAGATCGGACCATTCGTACGCCCATCGCGCGACCGGCTCGATGTCGTCGCTCTCCGCCACGCCGAAGCCGCGTATCGACCCGATGCCGTGCCAGCGCCCGAGCAATCGGACACCCTCCGGCGGCGCGCCGGCGTTCTGAAGAAACCGCTCCGCTGCCCGCTCGCGGACTTCGGGCAGCGCGGTCCAACTGACGATGAACAACATGGCTAGGCCCTCCTTCTGACGATTGCCACGCGACGAACATCATGCGCCGACGTGGTTCATTCAGTATAGAGGCCGTGGATGCGTCATCGCAGGCTTGAGCGCAAGCATCGGTCCCGCGTCCGCGCGTTCGCATGGCGCGGGCGAAATGCACTATGCTCATTGCATCGCGGTCAACGCACGACAACCATCGGCGCGGCCACGACCGGCTGCGCATACAAGACGCGCACGGGCGGCGCGTAGACGCGCACCGGCGCGCTCACGACCACGACTGGCGGTTTCGGCGGCGGCGGAGGCGGCGCGATAACCGCAACCGGCGGCGCGACCGGCACGGCGACGACCGTGCGTGCGGGCACGTAGTAGTAAGGCGGGGCGGGCGGCGCGTAGTAGTAGACCGGACGCGGCGGCGGCGAATAGACCACGGCCGGCGCGACGTAGGAGACCTGAACGGCCGTTCCCGCCGACGCGCTCTGCGTGCAGGTCAACGTGAAAGCGGCGGCAGCGGAAAGACTGAGCAGACGGATGTTCATCGTGATGTCCTTTCGTATCGATGGTTTGAATCGCTGAAGGCGCGACCCGAGCAACGATAGCCAAAGGAGAAACGAAAGCGTTAGCGGCAACTTGTGTCGCCGTATGTCGGCGCGGCGCATGACTGCGGACCACGACATATCTCGACATGATTCGTAGCACCGCTGTCATTGCCTTCGATGCACGCCTCAATAAAAATCTCTGTCACCGATTACTTCGCTTGCATCTCGACAAGGAGAACGTCGTGCAGAAGATTGCCGCTTCAATTGCTTCATTGGCCACATGCCTCGCCCTTCTTTCCGCTCCCGCGTTCGCGCAGACCGCGACGCAGCCGATGGGTGTCTCGCCGCGCGTCGAACGCGGCATGCAGATGCTGCAAACGCGCTTCGCGCAAGCGAACGTCACGCATGACGGCAAGCTCACGCGCGATCAGGCATCCACCGGCATGCCGATGGTCGCGAAGCACTTCGACGAGATCGACGCGCAGAAAAACGGCTACGTGACGCTGCCGCAGATCGAAGCCTTCATGCGCGAGCACGCCGCGCAACGCTGACCGGGGCCATGTCATGGAAACCGCGCCGAAGATCATCGTGCTCGATGACGAAGCCGAACTGCGCAACATGCTTCAGCGGTTTCTCACGTCGCAAGGGTTCGAGGTGCGCGTCGTGGAAAACGGCAAGCGCCTCGACCGTTATCTTCAGCGCGAACCGTACGACCTGCTCGTGCTCGACTGGATGATGGAACCAGAAGACGGCCTGTCCGTGTGCCGCCGCTTGCGCGCCGAAGGCCATACGCTGCCCATCCTCATGCTCACGGCAAAGGGCGATCCCGTCGACAAAGTGGTCGGACTCGAAACCGGCGCGGACGACTATCTGGCCAAGCCGTTCCTGCCGCAAGAACTCGTCGCCCGCGTGCGCGCGCTGCTGCGCCGGCAGAAAATCGCAGCAGGCGATCCGACGCTGACCACGCAAGTCATTCGCTTCGGCGACTTCCGGCTGGATCTCGGCAAGCAACGCCTGTTTCGCGGCGGCGAACCGTTCGAGATGCACTCGGCGCAGATGCAGTTGCTCAACGCGCTCGGATCGTCGCCGAATCGCGCGGTGAGCCGCGATAACCTCATCGCCCGAACGCGCGGCCGGGAGCACGACGCGCTCGACCGCAGCATCGACGTGCAGGTGCTGCGCCTGCGCCAACTGATCGAAGACGACCCGGCCAAGCCGCGCTTCATCAAGACCGTGTGGGGCGTCGGCTATATGCTGCTCGCGGATATCGAGCCGTGAGCCTCGCGCCGCGCTCGCTTTTCGCGCGCAACGTGCTGCTGCTCGTCGCGCTCGTCGCGGTGAGTCAGGTCTGCGCGCTCGCCGTGCTCCTGCACTTCATTCAGACGCCGCGCATCGAGCGGGCCGCCGCGACGTTCGCCAGTTACATCGAGACGCTCGATACGGTGCTGCGCGACATGCCGGCCGCCACCTCACGTCTCGACGCCCGCGCGGATTTGCCCGCGAACGCCAACGCGGAGCCGCCGCGCTCGTGGCTGCGCTTTTATCGGACGTATCAGCGCGATACGTTCGTCGCAAGCCTGCGCCGTCATCTGCCCGCCGACATGCCCGTGCGCTGGCAAGGCGCCGAAACATCCGCCGATGCGCAGCAGCGCTTGTGGATTCGCGTGCACATCGCAGGTGAGCCGCGCTGGATCGCGCTTCCCGTGCCGGAAGCCGCGCATGACGACGGGCTGACCACGACGCTTTTGCTGTCGCTCGGGCTCGGCGCCCTCGCCATCGCGACGGCGTACGCGATTCAGCGCCACCTGAACCGCCCGCTTGCCGATCTCGCCGATGCCGCGCGGCGCTTGTCCGCGGGCGGCGAGCCGGGCGTGTTGCCGACCGACGGCCCGACCGAGATCGCGCAAGTGAGCGCCGCGTTCAATCGCATGACAGCGGCGCTCGCCGAAGCCGAAGCCACGCGCGCGCTGATGCTCGCCGGCATCTCGCACGACATCCGCACGCCGATGACCAAGCTGCGCCTCGCCATGGCGATGTCCTCGGTGCCGTCGGTGGACGCATCGTTCGCGGCATCGGCGGAAAGCTATCTAGACCAGATCGACACCATCCTCCAGCAGTTCATGGACTACGCGGGCAGCGGCGCGAAAGAATCGCCCGTCGTCGGCGACATCAATGCGCTGGTCGCGAATCTCGCTGCGGATTTCGCGGGCCTCGGCCACGAGTTCGCGCTGTCGCTCGGGGACATACCGCCGTTCGCGTTCCGTCCCATCGGCATGATGCGCATGCTGATGAATCTGATGCAGAACGCGGTGCTGTACGGCGTCGTCGGGCTCGGCGTGCGCACGTGGATGGACGAAAAGACGCGCAGTGTCTGCATCGTCGTGGAAGATCGCGGCAAGGGACTCGGCACGCAGGATGCCGAGTCGCTCAAGCAGCCTTTCAAGCGCGGCGGCGGCGAAGGCCAGCCGAAGGGCACGGGCCTCGGGCTCGCCATTGTGGAGCGCATCGCGCGGCTGCACGGCGGCACGCTCGAACTACGTCCACGCGAAGGCGGCGGCGCACAAGCGCGGATCGTCTTGCCGCTGGCGAATGCCGTTGCCAATTGATGCATTCCCGTTACGCGTGGCGTAGACCATACTGGATGCGTGGAACTTGCAGGAGAACGGGCATGGTCAGCGCCAACGATTCCGACGACGCGCGTCGGCCCGCCGCCCTGCATGTGCACTTCGCGGACACCGACGGCATTGCGTTTCCGACTCGCTCCGTCGTTCGCGGCGATGCGCTCTACTGCGCCGCCGAGCCGCTTCGGAGCCTCTATACGGTGCAGTCGGGCAGCTTCAAGAGCGTGGCCGTCTACCTCCCCGCCGCCGACGACACCGCCCCGCGCACCCAGGTCACCGCTTTTCATTTGGCAGACGAAACGCTCGGGCTCGACGGCATCTGCACCGGCTGTCATCAGAGCGATGCCGTCGCGCTGGAAGACAGCGTCGTGCGCATCATGCCGGTCGGCATTCTCGAACCGTTGTGCCGCGAATATGCGCGGATGCAGCACGCGCTGCTCGCCATCATGAGCGTGGAAATCGTGCGCGCGGCACGGCTCGCTGTGATGCTCGGCACGTTGCCGGCGCGCGAACGCGTCGGCGCATTCCTGCTCGATTTGTCGTCACGACTCGCGCCGGACGATTGCGCCGACATGTTGTTGCCCATGACACGCGCCGATATCGCGAGCCACCTCGGACTGGAACTGGAAACGGTGAGCCGCGCGTTGTCGAAGCTGCAACGCGAGCACGCCATCGAACTCACCGGGCGGCATTTGCATATTGTCGACCGGGCGCGGCTCGCGCACGTCTGACGATCGTTCGTTATGCCGTCTATCTTTCGCGAAGGCCCGATCCCGGGCGCAAACCGGACGCGGTGGTGCACGGCGCACTCGTCTGGCGCTCGTCTGCCAAGCCATATCCACGCGATGATGACGGTTGTCGTCAAAGCGTCAACGGCTGGGACTATGCTTGAAGCACGCGCGCGAGCGTTTCACGACATCGGCACCGGACTTGCTTTTCATCGCTCGTGAACCCAATGTCTCGCGCATAGTCGAACCCGATTCGAAGCTCCAGCGACGCAACTCACAACACGCCGCTAACGCAGTCAGCGTCCGCCCCGTCGAAACTCGTTTCATGGAGGATGTCATGCGTATTACCGTCAAGCTGGATGGTTTCGAGGGCGCGCCACCCGCCGCCTACGCCATCCTGTGGCTCGACAAGGAAACTCGCCGCTGGTCCCGCGAAGGCCATCAGTCGGTGGATGTGCCGGACTGGGGCGGGCTCGGTTCCGCGGCGGACGGCACGCTGATCTGCCATCCGCATGCGCAGCAGCCCGTTTGCAAGCTGGAAGAACTCGATGTGGAAGCGCCCGGCGGCCCGCCCGAAGGCGTCGCTGGGCGCGTGCTGTGGTATGCGGAGGGCGCGTCGAACCCACGCGTCGGCCGCTGGCATGTGCAGTGCGTCGACCGCGCGCAGATCAAGGCCGAGCACAGCGTATTCGCGGGCGACGAATATTTCTGACGCGGCGCACGCGCTGTCGGCTGAAGCGTCAGGCGTGGTCTTCGGGCATCGGCATCAAGAGGACCGCGAATGACGTGACGCCGATCAGAACGGCGAGCGCGCCGTAATCGAGCGCGGCCTGCCTGTCGAAGACAAGGCCGTGCAACGCGACCATGATGCCCGCGAGCGCCACGAAAACCGCGATCGCCGCCGCGACGATGCGCGCTTCGGCTTTGACCATCGCTTATCTCCACGCCGCCTCGTGCGGCTTCTTCATTCTTATGATGGTCGTTTGCGGCGAGCCGCATTTGACCTGAATCAAGTCGTCCGTTGCGCGATCTGGTGTTTTCCCTTGCCCCATTTCGGACACGTATATTGGTAGTATCAGGAGCCGGCCGCTCGTATTAAAACGGCGGCAAACGGCGCACTGCCGCGTGAAGGCGACGGTCATCGAATCGCGCCCGCGCTTGTCCGAATGAACCTGGGAGGCAAGATGAATCAATCAAAATTCAGCGATCCGTTCAGCCAGTTTGCCGCCATGTTCCAGCAGTATCAGCTACCAGGGTTCGACGTCACCGCCATCATGGAATCGCGGCGCAAGGACGTCGAGGCGCTCGCGGCGACCAATCGCGTCGCGTTCGGCGGCATCGAGGCGTTGCGCGACAAGCAGCTCGAAATCCTGCGCCGCACGCTGGGCGATCTGGAGTCCATCGCGAAGCAGATCGCGTCGTCGTCGGGCAAGCCGCCGTTCAATGCGAACGAGGTCGTGCAGCGCGCGCTGCACAACGCGCTCGCCGACATGCAGGACATCGCGCGCACCACGCAGCAGACGCAGGCCGAAGCCTATGCGCTCGTGAGCAAGCGCATGGAGGAAGCGTTGCAGGAACTCAAGGCCGCGGTCGAGAAGCCGCAAAGCTAACGCTCACTTCTTCGGCTGGGTCGTGATCTGAACGATATCGACGGCCACGCGCTCGCGACCGTAACGGGCCGCGAGCGCCGCAAGCCGCTTGTCGACCGCGCGCAGATACTCGGGCTTCGCCTCGCTGTCGGGGCGCGGGGCGTCGAAGAGCGGCGCGGGCGCGACCGTGAGCACGATCATCTCGGCGCCGAACGGCTTGCCGACCACCCAATCACCCATGCTGCCGAGCGTCGCGGTGTAGCCGGGCGGCGCCTGGTTGTCGCGAGCATGTGCGTTCGGCAGCAGATGCACGACGCTGCCGTCGAGCATGAAGTAATCCACATTCACGTACGAATCGAAGCCGGGAGTCATCAGCTCGACGATCAGCGGATCGCCTTCGGTCAGCCGCGTCTGATTGGACCGCGTATGCACGGACGCGGGCCGGCCAGACTGCCGGTTGGTCGTCCAGTACGGACCGAGGACCTTGAGCAGATCGCACTTGTCGTCGGCGACCGGCTGCACACCGAAGTTCGTCGTCCTGACGCCCGGCACGCGCCCGAGCGCGCCCTTCAACTGCGTCAGGCCGTATTGCTCCGACACGAACCCTTGCACGTCCACGGTCTGGTCGTGAACCGACGCAACGAGCGCCGAGCACGGCACGCTCGCAAGGACCGGCGTGACGGCGGCCATCGTGAGCGTCGGCGTCGTGGCGGCGGGAATAGCGGGCGTGATCGCGGGCTTTTCGGGCGTCGGCATGGGTGTCGGCGGAGCGACCGCGACGGCAGGCGGCGCATTCCCGCCCTTCTTGTGCGCGACGACGTAATACGCTGCTCCTCCGATCAGCGCGAGCGCGACCGCGCCGATCACGGCTTTCGGCAAGTGCGCGGGCTTCGCCTTCGGTGATCGCGACGCGGCCGGCGGCTCCTCGCTGATTTCATCGAGAAACTGCGCGACAGTCGGCGTGCGCGCTTCGCGCTCGAACGCAAGCGCCGCCTTGAGCGCCTTCCATTGCTTGTTGCCGAGTTGCTCGGGACGCTGCGGCTTCATGCCGGCGCTCTTGGCTTGCGTCGCCGGAACACGGTCGAACGGATGCTTGCCGGTCAATAGCTCATAGGTGATGCAGGCGAGCGCGTAGATATCGTCGCGCGGGTCGGGCTCGCGATGTTCAAGCATTTCCGGGCTCGCGTACGCGGGCGTGAGCGCGCCGAGGCTGCCGGGATCGAACACGGTGGCTTCGCTTTCCTCGTCCGGGCGCTGGATCGCCCGAGCGATGCCGAAGTCGATGACCTTCACTTCCGACGCGTCGGTCACGAACACGTTCGCGGGCTTGAAGTCGCAATGCACGAAGCCGCGTTCGTGCGCGTAGGCAAGCGCGGTCGCCATGCCCTTGAAGAGCGGAAAGACCTGCGAGAACGGCATGCCCTTATAGTTCGGCGTCCGAAGCATTCTAGACAGCGGCTGGCCGGAGAGATACTCCATCGTCAGATAGACAATGGCGTTGTCGCGGTCGAAGTCGTAGACCGTGACGATATTGCGGTGCGCGAGCTGCTGCGCCTTGCGGGCTTCGCGTTGCAGCGCGATCAGCGACTTCGGGTTGCCGCGAAACTGCAGATTCAGCACCTTGATGGCGACATACGGCCGCCTGTCCGACGCCTCCAGCTTGCGAAGATCGAGCGCCTTATAGACGGTGCCCATCCCGCCTATGCCGAGACACTCTTCGAGTACGAAGCGATTATTGAGCGTGTCCCCGACGCCCTTCACCTGTTCCGTGTCCGCGAGCACTTGCGTCGCCTGGCCCGATGTCGCGCCGCTCGGGTCGCTGCCCGCGCCCGGGGCGTTGGTCACGCGCGGCGGCAACGGAGGCGGAAAGTCGGGCGGCGCGCGCATGCGCGTTTCGTCACGGCCCGGCTCGAACGCGGTGCCGGGTTCGCCTTCGAAGCGCGTGCGCGCCGTATGCTCGATGCGGCGGCGGATGGCGGCATAGATATCCGGCGGCAGCGGATTGGCCGCGTGGGCTTCGTCGAGGATCTGCATGAGCCGCGCGGGCGGGCTGCGCTCGGCGGCCAGTGCGCCGTCGACCCCCGCAAAGAACGCGTCGCGCGACCCGCCTTCGCCCCGGTATGCGCGAAGCGATTCTTGAAAGCTAGTCATCTGTGCGACGCGTTGCGGCTCCGGATGAACGTGGTCGGCCGGCCATGCACTTGTCGTAACAAACGCCGGTGGATCGTTCGATACTAGCCTTCGTATCCGGCTTAAGCAAATGGCGTTTTATCGGATGCGCGGCATCGCGCACATGTCTTTCGCAGACCGACACAATTCATTCGGCTGTTGGGTTCGGCGCGGCATTGAAGAGCCTTCGCCTCTTCGTCTCATGCCCGGCTCATCGACGCGTGAATCTCGCAAAAGCCCATGAAACAAGGCACTTCCAGCGTTTTCTGCCGCGACACACAGCGCTTGGCACACCCTATGCGTTGAACTGGCCCGAGCAGACATGTTGCTCGAATCCGCAACCGAACGCGCCATGCGCACCCAAGGAGAACCGCTATGAAGACGCTGACCATCAAAGACCTGCCTATCGCCGAACAACTCGATCGCCGCGCGATGTCCGCCGTGCGAGGCGGCATGGGCTACTTCGTGCCGAGCTTCGACTTCTCGAAGACGTCGCTCTCGTTCAACACGCAGCAAATGGTGCAGCAAGAGCAGAATACGTCGAGCCAGAACGGCGTGAACGTCGCGTTCGCAAGCGACATCGATGCCAAGATCAAGCCGGTTCAGACCGCCAGCAACTCGAGCAACATCAACATCGGCGGCGGTCTGGGCATGCTGCGCGCCTGACCTACGAATCTCTTCGCGAGGAGCACCATCATGTCGTCCATCGTCGTACGGGACTTGTCCCACAGCAAGGAGCTGGACTGCCGCGCGATGTCCGCCGTTTCCGGCGGGCAAGCCTACGGTCCGTATGCGAACGTCAACGTGAACGTCGGCATTCTGCAGAACATCTCGCAGTTGCAGAACGTGAACGTCAACACGCTCAATGACGTCGGCGTAATCGGCGCGAACTTCGGCGCGCCGTCCATCAACGTGGATCCGAAGCAGTTCGCGCGTCTGAACGCGGCAGTGTTCTGATGCGCCAAATGCATCGCTAACGGCAAGCGCCCCCAAGAGCGTCGGCGGCGAAAGGCTTCGGCCTTTCGTCGCCCGTTGGCTTTTGTTAGACGCAACCACGCGCCCGGTTGTTTTTATACTCAATGGGACGCGGCACTCATCAAGGAGAAGCAGTCATGGCTGTCATCAAGATCAGGGACCTCGCCGACAGCGTCGAGCTGGACCGGCAAGCGATGGCCAGCATCGCCGGTGGCGCGCGCGAGCGCATGCGTTCGTCGTTTCGCATTCTGCATGCAAACCCGCAGCGCGTGGTCGATTACCCCGGCGTGCCCGTGAAAGACGTGCCCGTGCAGCAGCCGGGGCCGTTCGTTCACAAGCTGGTATCGAAGTGATTCAGAGCGATCAGTCGGGAACCGCCATCTGACGCGCGGAAGACGTGCTCAACGACCGCGCGCTTCGCTTGACGAGGGCAAGACGCACGCGCTCGCGCATGGGCGCGTCGGCGTCGCCGAAAACATGCGTCCTGCCCGCGATCACCGCGCCGACCGGCACACCATCCAGATAGAGCACGCGGTTGCCCGCCAGAGCCGGCACTTTGTCGCCCGGAAGCAGCGTTCCGGCGAAGTTCAGCGGATCCACCGCGCTCAACGCGACGAACGCGCCCTCCTTCGGCCGCCTGCGCATCTCGCGCAAAAGCGGCACGGCCTCGGGCAGCGCGAACTGCTCGCCCGCGAGTCCCGCCACGAAGCGCCCGCCGCGTATCTCGCCGCGCGCCTCGAGCCGGTGATAGACGCGCAGCAGTTCGCGCCACGGCGGCAACCATTGCGCCTCGCGTTCGAGCAGTCGCCAGAACACGACGCCGTAGCGCCGAAGCAAGGTGAGCGCGACGTGCTCGGCATCGCCGCCGTCATGATCGGGGCTTGCGCGATGCAGCAGCGCCCAGCGGCCTGCATCGTCCATTCCGCCGATGAAAAGCCCGCCGCCCGGCCTGCGCGTGCGCCGCGATATCGCGTTGCGCTTGGCGGCGGGCGCGAGCAACGCGCGCAGGCCCGCGAAGCTGTCGGCGTTTACGAGACCGAGCGCGACGAGTTCGCCGAGCGCGTCCTCCAGTTCGGTGCGCAGCATGCGCGTGTCGGCGAGCAGTTCGTCGAAGAACATCGCGCCGTGCGCCGACAGTGCATCGAAGACGCGCTCGGCACGGGACGACAGCGTAGGCGCTTCGTCCGGGCGCATCAGCGCATTCCACGCCGCGAGGGCGCGTCGCGGCAGCAGGACGATCGGCGTGCCGCGCACGGGACCGCCCGCAGCGCGCATGCGTCCCGCCGGACGCGACCACGTGATCTTGCCCGCGCGGCAAATCTCGTCGAGCCACATGCCGGAATAATCCGCGATGCGCGCGGGCAGGATCTCGTCCTCCCACGCGACGGCGGGCGCCTCGAAGCCTTCGAGCTGTTCGAGCACGGCGAGCAACGCGTCGCGACCCTCGCCACGCGCATCGGGCGCGACGCGCTGCCACTCGAACAGGAAGCGCATGAAGTCCTGCCGCTCGACCGGCTCAATCTCGCGACGCAGCCGCCGCACCGTATAGCGATGAATGCGCGCGAGCAGATGGCGCTCGCACCATTGCTCATCGACGCCAGATGTGTCCGATGCGTTCGGCGTGAAATGGCCGCGCATCACATAGCCTTCGGATTCGAGGCGCGTCAACGCGACCGCGACGGACGACGCCGGCAGCGCCAGCGGCCGCGCGATCTCCGCCAAGGTCAGCGGGCCGAAGCCCGACAGCCGCGCGCGCACGATTTCCACGAGCGCGTCGTCGGCGGTCCACACCGCGTCGAAGCCGGGCGGCGGCGTCAGGCGCGGGTGCATCGGCGCGCGTTCGTAGACGGCGCGCAGCAGCGACAGGCGCTCGACGGGCGTCCACAAGCCGTCGTGCTCGGCAATCTGCAAGCGCGTCGCGCGGCCGGCGCGGGCCAGCGCGTCGAGCCATGCGGGCCAGCCGTCGCTCGCGGCGGCTTCGGCGTCCGTCACCGCGGCGAGACTCGTCAGCGCCTCGTGCATTTCGTCGGCGCTCGTGACGGTGGGCCACGCTTCGGCCCGCACGCTCGCGATGGCGTCGGCATCGAGCGCGCCGAGATCGTCCGTCGAGTGCGGATCGGTCCAGCGACGCGCGAGCACGGCCTGCGTGCGGCGTTCTTCGAGCGGGGCGTCGTCGAGGAAGGCATACGGCCGCGCCGACAGAATCTCGGCGGCGAGCGGCGATGGCGCAGGCAAGTCGCGCGTGACGAGCCGCACGTCGCCCGCCTCGATGCGCCGCAGGAGCGCGAGCCACGCGTCGCTGTCCATTGCATCGTGCATGCAATCGTCGATGGTCTGCTGGACGAGCGGATGCGCCGGCACGTCGCGCTCGCCGACGACGTTTTCCGCGCACGCGACCTGGTCCGGAAACACGGCCGCGAGCAGATCCTCGCTCTTCATCCGCTGCAATTGCGGCGCGACCTTGCGCCCGCCCGCGTAACGCGGCAGCGCGAGCGCGTTGGTCGCGTTCCACCGCCAGCGCACGCCGAAAAGCGGCGCGTCGAGCAGCGCCTGAATCAGCACATGCTCGGCGGTGGCCGATTTCAGATAGCGCCACACGTCGTCGAGCATGAAGCTATGGCTACCGGTCAGCGACAGCACGATCGCGTCCTCGGTCGCCGCCGCCTGTAGCTCGAAGTTGAACGTGCGGCAGAACCGCTTGCGCAGGGCGAGTCCCCACGCGCGATTCACGCGGCTGCCGAACGGCGCGTGAATGACGAGTTGCGTGCCACCGGATTCGTCGAAGAACCGCTCCATGACGAGCGTGTCCTGCGTCGGCAGAACCGAGAGCGCCGCGCGCGAGCGGGCCAGATACTCGACGATTTGCCGAGCCGCTTCCGTGCCGATGCCCGTTTCGTCGGCAAGCCAGCGGACCGTGGCATCGACGCGCGTTTCGGCATCTTGCATCTTGCATGCAGCATCCAGCGTGCAAGAGACCGCGGGCGCAATCTCGCCCGATGCGAGGCGCGCATCGACGTCCGCGCGCAATCGCGAGATCGCGAACGAAAGCTCATCGCTGCGGCCCGGCGCTTCACCGAGCCAGAACGGAATGTTCGGCGGCTGGCCGTTGGCATTCTCGACGCGCACGCGCCCGCCTTCCGCGCGCAAGATGCGGTACGACGTATTCCCGAGCTGGAAGATGTCGCCGGCAAGGCTTTCGACGGCAAAGTCCTCGTTGACCGTGCCGACCTGCAAGCCTTGCGGCTCAAGCAACACGGCGAAATCCGCGTTATCGGGAATCGCCCCGCCCGACGTCACGGCGGTCAGCTTGCCGCCGCGCCGGCCGCGCAGCGTGCGGCTGACCGCATCGCGATGCACGTAAGCGGCGCGCACGCCTTGGCGCCCCGTGTAGCCTTCGGCGAGCGTGCGCAGCACGGCGTCGTAGCGCGAGCGGTCCAGCGTCGCGTACGGATACGCGCGGCGGATACGCTCGAAGAGCGCATCCTCGCCCCACTCGCGGCACGCGACCTCGGCGGTGATCTGCTGCGCGAGGACGTCGAGCGGCGCGCGAGGAACCGTGAGGGCGTCGAGCTCGCCGCGCCGCACGCAGTCGACGAGCGCGGCGCATTCGATGAGGTCATCGCGCGAAGTCGGAAAAAGCCGGCCTTTCGGCACGCCGCCGACATGGTGCCCCGAGCGCCCGACGCGCTGCAGAAATGCGCCGATGGACCCGGGTGAACCGATCTGGCATACAAGATCCACGTCGCCGATATCGATGCCCAGTTCCAGCGAAGCGGTGGCGATCAGCACGCGCAGTTCACCGCGCTTCAGACGCTGTTCCGCGTCGAGCCGATGCTCCCGCGCAAGGCTGCCGTGATGCGCCGCGACGGCCTCCTTGCCGAGCCGGTCCGTCAGATGCCGCGCCGCGCGCTCGGCCATGCGCCGCGTATTCACGAAGACGAGCGTCGTGCGATGCTGCGCGGACAACTCCGCGAGCCGGTCGTAGACACGCTCCCACATGTCGTTGGACATGATCGCTTCGAGCGGCATCGGCGGCAGTTCGAGCGCGAGATCGCGTGCGCGCGCGTGCCCCACGTCGACGATGTCGCATGAACGGCCTTCCCCCGCGAGAAACTTCGCGACGAGCTCGATGGGCTTCTGAGTCGCCGAGAGCCCGACGCGAACGGGCGCCGCCGCGCCGCGCTCCTCGCACAGTGCATCGAGCCGCTCAAGACTCAGGCTCAGATGCGATCCGCGCTTGCCGCCCGCCACGGCGTGTATTTCGTCGACAATCACAGTGCGCGTGGTCGACAACATGCCGCGGCCGGAGTCGGACGAAAGCAGCACGTAGAGCGATTCCGGCGTCGTCACGAGGATATGCGGCGGGCGCTTCTTCACCGCGTTGCGCTCCTGCTGGGTGGTGTCGCCCGTGCGCACGGCAGCGCGGATCTCCGGCGCGGCCGCGCCCATCTCCCGCAATTCGCGCGCGATGCCGGCGAGCGGCTCTTCGAGGTTCACCCGGATGTCGTTCGACAGAGCCTTGAGCGGCGAGACATAGACGACGCGCGTCTCGTCGGGCAACACGCCGCCGCCCGCGATGCCGTCGCGCACGAGCTCATCGAGCGCGGCGAGAAAGGCGGTGAGCGTCTTGCCCGAACCAGTGGGCGCTGCGACGAGCGTGGAGCGGCGGGCATGAATGAGCGGCCACGCGCGCGCCTGCGCGGCGGTCGGCGCTGCAAAGTGCGCGCGGAACCAGCTGACGACAGCGGGATGAAAGCCCGCGAGAGCGTCGCCGGGCGATGTGGAGTCGGCGGTCATCGACACATTCTAGGGGTGGTTGCGAAACCGCGTTTTGCATTCTGCATGCCGTTTTCGGACAGATCCCAATCGACCGGGCGTTGATTGCGGCCATCCTACGGCCGTCCCGGCGCGCCTTCCGCCGCTTCCCCTTCTTTTGCATATTGCATTCATGATCGTCATCAGCCTGCTTTCCGACCACGCGCCCGGCGCGCTCGCCAATCATCGCCGGTATGCTCGCGCTCACGGTTACCGCCACGTTGAGATCGACATGTCGGAGCTGTCCGGCAGCAGCGCGCACGTGCTCTGGATGTTCAAGTACGAAACGCTGCTGCAATGGCTGAACCAGGCGGAACCCGGCGCCATCATCATGCTGTTGACGCAGAACGCCGCGATCATCGGCGCCATGCCCTTGCCCGAGTTACTCGAAGGCCGCGACTGGCTTCTTACCTGCGAGGACTCGCCGTATCCGCAGACCGATATTCAGGTGTGGCGTAACACCGAAGACGTTCGCCGTAAGCTGTATAAGCTGGTGACGCATTGCCGGTTCAGCGTCGAGCTTCCCGCGAAAGAAGGCATGCTGCTGTGTGATTTCGATGCGCTTCCTTTTCCCACCATCATCGGCGGGGTTCATGCGTCCCTGCCCGCTGCGGTCGCGCTCGAAAGCGTGTGGGCGAAGTGGCCCGCTTTCTCGGTATGCATCCGCGAAGAGCCGCAGCATCGGCGGTTTCGCACGGCGCTGTTCGCGCATATCAACGCATGCACGGCGCGGGGCTCGCCGTTCCTGTCCTTCTTCGGCGCAGACACGGACCAAACGTGCGCACAAAGCGTTTATCAGCCCGGCCAGCCCATCGCCGTGGTCACGCTCTATACGCCGAACGTCGCTCGCTACGGGCGCATTGCAGAGGCCAATTTCAGGCGCTATTGCGCGCGTCATGGCTATACGCTGTATGTTCATCGCGAGATTCCCGCGCATCTGAACGACGGCAACACAGCGGGCAACTGGCTCAAGCCCGCTCTCTTGCGCGAATATCTGCCGCATCACGAATGGGTCTTCTGGGTCGATGCCGACGTGCTGTTCAACGACATGAATCGCCCCCTCCAATCCATCATGCAGGGACAAGACGCGGTGTTCGCCCGCGACGTCGGCACCTGGACGTTCAACTCCGGCATCATGGGCTTTCGCCGCACGCAAACCAACTACGACGCGTTCCATCACATTCTGCATGCGTGCGCGCAACTTGACGACAAATCGAGTGTCTATGCGAATAAGGGCGATCAGCACTTCTTCATTCGCGAATACGAACGGCATGGGGACTTCGACGCGACGCGCATCGCGTCTTTCATCGAGTGGAATACGCCCTGGATCTACCGGCGTCCCGAGAGCTTCATGGTGCATTACATCGGCGTATGGGAAGACAATAAAGCCTTGCTAATGGATTACGATCTCGCGCAGTCCGCCATGCAATGAACCGCGCCTGCGGTTTGTCAAAACTTCGTCGCGAGAACACAAGTATGATGTTGCGCGACGCTTCCATATTCTTCTCGCTTCTCAGGGGCGCGCTCGATACGCCCCTGAAATTCACTGCGATCCATCACACGACTCCGACCTAGCCGAATCACTCGCATCAAGCCGCAAGCCGACGCTCGACCCGAACTTTCACCGCAAGGAGAAGCAATTGAACGACGACGTCCAAGGCAAGACCGCGACGCACACCCCTCTCGCTCCCGACGTGCTGCGTAATATCGACGCCTATTGGCGCGCCTGCAATTACCTCTCGGTCGGCATGATCTACCTGCGCGCCAATCCGTTGCTGCGCGAACCGCTCAAGCCCGATCACATCAAGCGACGTCTGCTCGGCCACTGGGGCTCCGACCCTGGGCAGTCGTTCGTGTGGGTGCATCTGAACCGCCTCATCAAGCGCGACGATATCAACGTCATGTTCGTCTCCGGACCCGGCCACGGCGCGCCCGCGACGCTCGCGAACTCGTATCTCGAAGGACATTACTCGGAGATCTATCCGGACCGAAGCCCTGACGAGCGCGGCATGTTGCGGCTCTTTCGCGCGTTCTCGTCGCCGGGCGGCATCGGCTCGCATTGCACGCCGGAAACGCCGGGTTCCATTCACGAAGGCGGCGAACTCGGCTACAGCCTGTCGCATTCTTTCGGCGCGGCCTTCGACAATCCCGACCTAATCGTTGCGACGATGGTCGGCGATGGCGAAGCGGAAACCGGTCCTCTCGCGACCTCGTGGCATTCGAACAAGTTTCTCAATCCCGCGACCGACGGCGCGGTGCTGCCGATTCTCCATCTGAACGGCTATAAGATCGCCAATCCGACCATCCTCGCGCGCATACCGCACGACGAACTCGAAGCGTTGTTCACGGGCTATGGCTACGCGCCGTATTTCGTCGAAGGCGATGACCCCGAGACGATGCATCAGTTGATGGCCGCGACGCTGGAACGCTGCATCGGCGACATTCGCGCGATACAGCAGCGCGCCCGCGAAAATCCTGCCGATGTGACGCGTCCCCGCTGGCCGATGATCGTGCTGCGCTCGCCGAAAGGCTGGACAGGTCCGAAGGAAGTGAATGGTCACAAGGTCGAAGGCTTCTGGCGTTCGCATCAGGTGCCCGTGCTCGATCCGGCGACGAACTACAAGAGTCTTGCTGTGCTCGAAGACTGGATGCGAAGCTACAAGCCGGAAGAACTCTTTGATGAAGACGGACGCCTCGTCGAGAGCCTGCGCGAACTGGCGCCGGTGGGCGGCCGGCGTATCAGCGCAAATCCGCACGCAAACGGCGGCTTGCTGCGGCAAGCGCTCGATATGCCGGATATCCGCGATTACGCCTTCGAAGTCGAGAGCGCGGCAAGCGTCTATCATTCGCCGACGATGGTCCTCGCAACCTTTCTGCGCGATGTGATTCGTCGCAACATGCAGAGTTTCCGTCTTTTCGGCCCGGACGAAACGGCAAGCAACAAGCTCGACGGCGTGTATGAAGCATCGGGCAAACGCTGGCTCGCGCAAATAAAGCCCGAAGACGCCGACGGCAGCGCGCTCGCAACGGATGGCCGCGTGATGGAGATGCTTTCCGAGCACACGCTCGAAGGCTGGTTCGAAGGCTACGTATTGACGGGGCGTCACGGCCTCTTCGCGACGTACGAAGCGTTCGTGCATGTTATCGATTCGATGTTCAATCAGCACGCGAAATGGCTGGAAAAAGCGAAGAAGGAGCTCTCGTGGCGCGCGCCTGTGCCGTCCATCAATCTGCTCATCACGTCGCTTGTCTGGCGTCAGGACCATAACGGCTTCACGCATCAAGACCCGGGCTTTCTCGACGTCGTCACCAACAAGAGCCCGGAGGTCGTGCGTATCTATCTGCCGCCGGATGCGAACTGCCTCCTGAGCGTGGCGGATCATTGCCTGCGCTCGCACGACTATGTGAACGTGATCGTCGCGGACAAGCAACCGCACTTGCAGTACCTCAACATGCAGGACGCGATGGTGCATTGCGCGAAAGGCATCGGCATATGGAACTGGGCATCGACCGATCAGAATCACGAACCGGATGTGGTCATTGCATCGGCAGGCGATATCGCGACCATGGAAGCGCTTGCCGCCGTCGAGATTCTCAAGACGCAATGCCCTGACCTGAAGATCCGCTTCGTCAATGTGGTGGATCTGTTCAGACTGATGCCCGACACCGATCATCCGCACGGCTTGTCGAATCGCGATTTCGATTCGCTTTTTACGCGCGACAAGCCCGTGATCTTCAACTTCCATTCGTATGCGTCGCTCGTGCACAAGCTCACGTACAACCGCACGAATCACGACAACATGCACGTGCACGGGTACCGCGAACGCGGCAACATCAATACGCCGTTCGAACTCGCCATCATTAACGGCGTCGATCGCTACAGCCTCGCTATCGATGTGATCGACCGCGTGCCGGGTCTTTCGAGCACGGCGGCGCATACGAAGGAAATGCTCAAGAATCAGATCATCGAGAGCATTCGCTATGCGCACGAGGAAGGCATCGATCGGGACGAGATCCGCGAATGGACGTGGAAGGGTTGATGCGATGACACAGGGCATCGTGGTGTTGAATAGCGGTTCGTCGTCGCTGAAGTTCGGCGTGTTCGTGCCACGCGGTAACGACGAACAGGCATGGCTCACGGGCAGCGCGAAAGGCATCGGGCGCGAGAATGGATCGCTTTCCATGCGCTCGGCGGATGGCAGCATCGATATCTCGCAGGATCATCTGATGGAGTCGCAACACGACGCATTGCAGCGCGTCGCCGATGCCCTTCGCGAGCACTTGCACGAGCCGCTTGCGGCGGTGGGGCATCGCGTCGTGCACGGCGGCCCGCGTGTGCGCGCGCATTGCGAACTGACGCCGGAAGTCAAGCAGCGCCTCAGCGAAGCGGTTGCGTTCGCGCCGCTGCATCTGCCGCAGTCGCTTGCGCTGATCGACGAAGCGCAACGCATCTTTTCCGGCATGCCGCATTTTGCATGCTTCGATACGGTGTTCCATCGCACGATGCCGGAACGTGCGACGCGCTTCGCGTTACCGCGTGACTATGCGGAACGCGGCGTCGTGCGTTATGGATTTCACGGGCTGTCCTATGAGTACATCGTGAGCACGCTGGGCGACGCGGTGCCCTCGCGCGTCGTGATCGCTCATCTGGGGTCCGGCGCGAGTCTTTGCGCGCTGAAAAACGGCCGTTCCGTCGATACGTCGATGGGCATGACGCCGACAGGCGGCATCCCGATGGCGACGCGCAGCGGCGATATCGACCCGGGCGTGATGATTCATCTGCTGCGCAACGAATCGCTCGACGCCGACGCGTTGGAAGCGCTCGTCAATCGTTCGAGCGGCCTCAAGGCGCTGTCGAATTCCGACGACGACATGCAGACCCTCCTCGCCCGCCGCGATAAGGGCGATGCAGACGCGGCGCTCGCGATCGACGTGTTCTGTGACGCGATCCGAAAGACCATCGGCGCGTATGCGGCCGTGCTCGGCGGGCTCGACCTGATCGTGTTCAGCGGCGGCATTGGCGAGCACAGCGAGGCGATTCGCGCGCAGATACTCGAAGGACTGGCGTTCCTGGATGCGCCGCATCGCGTCGTGCCTACCGATGAGGAAACGCAGATCTCGCGTCATTGCCGGCGCTTGCTTGCCGGCTGATTCGATAGTCGTTGCATGCTGCGCGCTGCATCTTGCATGCTGCATGCAAGATGCGAAACGCCCGGCAGCAGCGATGCTCGCCGGGCGCTCGCCGTACCGCTTAAGCCTCAACGCGCACTTGCGGCATGGTCTCGCTGCCGCAACGCCTCCGGCAAGCCGAACAGCAACAACAGCGCACAGACGACGCTCATCGCGCCGATTGCATACAGCGCGGGCGTCGTGCTGCCGGTGACATCGCGAATACGGCCGACCATCACCGGGCTCACGATTCCGCCCAGCTGCCCAAGTGTGTTAATGAGCGCGATGCCGCCCGCCGCGCCGGCGCCCGTCAGCAGCTTCGGCGGCAATGCCCAGAATGCGGGAATCGAAGCGATGACGCCCGCGCCCATCACGCCGAGCGCGACGATCAAGAACGTCGTCTGCTGGTCGAATGCGCCTGCCGCGAAGAAACCCGCCGCCGCCATCAAGAGCAGCGCGCAGACGAACTTGCGGCGCTCGCCGGATGTGTCGGACATGCGCCCCACGACGACCATGCACACCGCTCCGCAGATATAGGGAACCGCCGTCAACAAGCCGATGATCGTCGGATTATGCGTACCCGCCGCGCGGATCAGATGCGGCGCCCAGAAGTTGAGGCCGTACGACGCGATCTGGATCAGAAAGTAGATGAGGCCGAGCATCAGAAAGCCGGGTGTCCGGATTGCGCCGAGGAGCGAATGACCCGTCGTCGTCGCCTGACTTTGCGTCGCGATCTGGCTCTTGAGCGTGCTCTTCTCCGCGCTGGTGAGCCACGCGGCATCGTCGATGCGGTCCTTCAACACCTTGAGCACCAGCACGCCCAGCAGCACGCAAGGCAAGCCGCCGAGCAGAAAGAGCCAATGCCATCCCGCGATGCCGAGCACGCCGTTCATATGCCCGAGCACAAGGCCCGACAATGGCGCGCCGACGAGCCCCGAGAACGCGGATGCGAGAAACAGCAAGGACGTGATACGCCCGCGATAGCTCGCCGGAAACCACAAGGTCAGGTAGTACAGCACGCCGGGCGCGAAGCCGGCTTCCATTGCGCCGATGACGAAGCGCAGCGCATAGAACTGCCATTCGGTCTGCACGAAGACCATGAGCGCGGTCGCGATTCCCCACGAAATCATGATGCGCGCGATCCAGCGCCTCGCCCCGACCTTGTACAGCAGCAAATTGCTCGGCACCTCGAATAGGACGTAACCGATCACAAAGAGGCTTGCGCCCAGACCGTAGGCGGTATCGGAAAAGCCGAGCGTGCTTTGCAGCTGAAACTTCGCGAAGCTGATGTTGATGCGGTCGAAGAACGCGAACAGATAACACAGCATGATGAGCGGCATGAGCCGCCATGCCACTTTGCGAACGATGTCGCTCGTATTCCGCAATGCCTGCGGCTTGTCCGCGGCGGATACGCTTAGGTCGCTCATGATTGTCTCCTTGTTTGTCCGTCCGTGATCGGAATTGTTATCGGACCGGCTGCTTCAAATGGCTCACTGTGATGGGGTACTCAATCGGGCACGGGATGCAGGTCGCTATTGCGCCCCGCCTTCGCCACTTGCCCTGGCACCTCATGGCCGACGAGCGCAGGCAGCGTGCGGGACAGCGCGATCAGTCTCTCCAGATCGATGCCCGTCGGAATGCCCATCTCGTCGCACATGTTCACGAGGTCTTCCGTGCAGATGTTGCCGGACGCACCGGGGGCGAACGGGCAACCGCCCAGCCCGCCTAACGCGGCATCGAAGCGTCGCGCGCCGGCGTCGTATGCGGCCAGCACGTTAGCGAGTCCCAGACCGCGGGTGTTATGGAAGTGCAGCGTCAACGCGGCAGCCGGAACATGTTCGAGCACGCGCGATACGACGCGCTCGACCTGACGAGGATTCGCCATTCCCGTCGTATCCGCCAGCGTGATTCCTTCGACGCCCATCTCGCGATAGCTGCGGACAATTGACACGACGCGGTCTTCATCGATGCGGCCTTCGAAAGGACAGCCGAACGCCGTGGCCACCGTGCCATTCAGACGCACATTCGTTGTCCGAACTATCTCCGCGAAGCCTTCGAGCGATGCTTCGCAGCTCATGCGCATATTGGCGCGATTATGCGTCTGGCTTGCCGACATCACGAGGTTCAGTTCATCGGCTCGTGCCGCGACCGCGCGCTGCGCGCCCTTCACGTTCGGCACCAGCGCGACGTACACCACGCCCGGCGCGCGTCGGATGCCGTGGAAGACCGCATCGCCGTCGCGCAGCGCGGGAATCGCCTTGGGCGAGACGAAGGAGCCTGCCTCGATGCGCGTGAAGCCGCACGCCGACAGCCCGTCGATCAGCGCGATCTTGTCTGCGGTCTCGACCCATTTCGCTTCGATTTGCAAGCCGTCGCGCGGCGCGACTTCCTGCACGATCAACTGTTCGCTGTAATCGCGCGTCATTGGATGGCTCCTTCGGCGCGCAGCCGTTGCACGTCGCTTTCGTCGAAGCCGAGAGAAGCGAGCACGCCTGCCGTGTGCTCGCCGAGAGCCGGGCCCTGCCAGCGCACTTCGCCCGGCGAGTCGGAGAGCTTCGGCACGATGCCCGGCATCTTCACCGATACGCCGCCCGGCAAGCTCGCCTGCAACAGCATGTCGCGCGCCTGATAGTGCGCGTCGCCGATGATGTCAGCGACGGAATAGATGCGGCCGGACGGCACGTCCGCGTCTTCGAGCGCGGCCAGCACGTCGTTCATCGCGTGATGCGATGTCCACGCGCCGATTGCTTCATCGAGCATCGCGCTGTGGCGCACGCGGCCATCGTTATGTGCGAGCGCGAGATCGTCGGCGAGATCCGGGCGGCCGATGACCTGCATCAGGCGCTTGTAGATGGGATCGCTGTTGCCCGCAATCACCACGAAGCCGCCGTCTTCCGTGCGGTACGTGTTCGACGGCGCGATACCCGGCAACGCACCGCCGCTACGCTCGCGCACGTGTCCGAGCAAGTCGTACTCGGGAACCAGGCTTTCCATCAGATTGAACACGCTTTCGACGAGCGATACATCGACGACCTGTCCGTCGCCTTGCCCCGTCTTCACGCGCAGCAGCGACATCAACGCGCCGATCACGCCATGAAGCGACGCGAGCGAATCGCCCAGACTAATGCCGACGCGCGCCGGCGTGCCGTCCGCGTCGCCGGTTGTATACCGAATGCCACCCATCGCCTCGCCGATCGCGCCGAAGCCCGGACGATCGCGGTATGGACCTGTCTGTCCATAGCCGGAGATGCGAACCATCGTGAGTTTCGGGTTTATTGCATGCAAAACGTCCCAGCCGAGCCCGAGTTTTTCGAGCGCGCCGGGCCGCATGTTTTCGATGACGATGTCCGCATCGACGGCCAGACGCTTGATGACGTCCGCCCCGTCGGGCGACTTGAGATTCACGCAAACGGACTTCTTGTTGCGCGACTGGAGATACCACCAGAGCGACGTGCCCTCGTGAAGTTTTCGCCATTTGCGAAGCGGATCCCCGCCATTGGGCGCCTCGATTTTGATGACTTCTGCGCCGAACTCGGCCAGCATGCGCGCGGCAAACGGTGCGGCAATCAGCGTGCCGATCTCGATGACGCGAATGCCCGTAAGCGGTCCGCTCATGTTGCTTGTCTCCGTGAATGTATCGTTGAAGACAAGCTTATGGGCGGCGCATGCGCTACGTCCAACCGCATTTCGGCAAGGACCGTTCGTCAAACGCGAACGCTCCGCGGTCAGCGATCAGCGATCAGCGCTGCGCGGCTTCTATCGAGCGAAGATGGTCGTATAGCAGCCGGCTTACCGGGGACAGCGCCGTCGCATCCCGCACGACGATGATGAGACTGCGCGCGGCCCACGCTTCGTCCAGCGGAACGGCGGCGAGTCCGAGTTGCCGCCCCATCGCCTCGAACACTGCGAGCGGCAGCACGCCGACGCCCATGCCGGCCTGCACCATGCGGCACACGGCATCGAAGCCGGGCACGTGAATGCGCAGCCGCAGCGGCTTGCCCGCCTGTCGCGCGGCGAGGTGCGTGCGCGCATTGATGGAACTGGCCGAATGCAGGCCGATGTGATCGAAGGCGAGCGTATCGGCGAAGGACACGCGTTCGCGCATGGCGAGCGGATGATCGCCGGGCGTGACGATAATCAGCCGGTCATGTCGATAATGCGTGCTTTCGAGGCCGCGCGTATCGGCATCGCCCGAACAGATGCCGAGATCCACGAGGCTGTCCAGCACGCCATCCACAATGCCGCCGCTCGGCCGCTCTTCGAGGTCGATCTTGATCTGTCCGTGCGCGGCGGAGAACGCGCGCAAGTCTTCCGGCAAGAACTCCACGATCGCCGAGAGGTTCGCCATCATGCGCACGTAGCCGCGCACGCCGCTCGCATGCTCGGCCAGTTCGATGCCGATGTTCTCGACATCGCGCAGCACGCGGCGGGCGTGATGCAGCAGCGTCTCGCCGGCGGGCGTCAGCGCCATGCCGCGCGCCTTGCGTTCGAAGAGCGCCGCGCCGACGGCCTGCTCCAGTTCCAGCAGCCGCTTGCTGGCCGCCGACACCGCGATGGCCTCGCGATCCGCCGCACGGGTGAGCGTGCCTTCCTCGAAGACCGCGACGAAGAGTTGAAGTGTCGTGAGGTCGAGACGCCGCAGCAGGTTCTTGAGCGCCATGACCGTTCAGCGCGCGTACTTGAAGGTTCCCTGCGCGCTCGCGATCATCAAGCGATCGTCGACCCACGCCTCGCCGCGCGCAAAGTACACGGAGCGTCCCTTACGTTCGAGAAAGCCTTTGGCCACGACCTTATCGCCGATGCCGCGATCGAGGTAATTGACCGTGAGCGAGAGCGTGAAGCCGTGAATGGGAGCAGATGCCGTCGTGAAGAGACCGGTGTAGCCGCAGGCGGCATCCAGCAGCGTGGCGATTGCGCCGCCCTGCAAGATGCGCTGGCGGTTGAGATGGCCCGCATGTATCGGCATCGTGAATTCCGCGTAGCCGTCGCGCCACGCGGTCAGTGTCGCGCCGAGTGCTTCGAGGAAAGGATTGTCGAGATCCAGATTCGCCAACTGTGCGTCTCCCTGCGTCAGAGCTTCTTCGTCGCGTCGACTTTTGAGCTTGGGAGGATTGTGCCATCGCAGGGCCGCGCCTGCGCGCGCCGGCCCCGGCAAGGACGACGCAGGTTCAGCGCAGACGAGGTTTCAGATGAAGCGCGATGAGCGTCAGCGTGGCGAGCTTCGTCAGGCATTCGACCGTCGAGAGAATGGCGAGCCACGGCGCATGCCCGAACTCGCCGGGCAGTTCAGGCGCGATGGCGAGCACGCTCGTGACGCACACGAACAACAGCAGATAGCGCGCAAAGCGCCGCCCGCGCAGCGCAAGCCCCGCGATCAGCATCAGGAGCGCCTTGGCCGTCAGCACGGCGGCGATCTGTTGACTGCGGCTGTCCGCATCGATTTCCCACGGCACTTCGAAGAGCGACCACGCGACCATCACGCACGTCGACGCCGCCAGCGCCCGCCGCAGGCCGTCCGCGTCGTTGCGCGCGTCGATGAACGAGCGTCCGCGCACAGGCGAGTCGATGCGGTGCGCACGGTCGTCGATTTCCGACGAAACAGTGGACAGGGAAGGCGGCAATCGTGGCTCGACTGCCGCGTGTTCATCGACGTGCATCATACGGCGCTCCAGCGACGCGAACGAGACGCGCAAAAAAAAAGGCGCGGTGAGATATATAGGCAGGCACTTTCTGCATACGCCAGCGTAGGCGTTCAGAAAGAAAACGGATTCGAGCGACGCACTGTTTTCTTCTTGCGTCGGCGCAATGCTTTGTAACGATGGAATGTGGCGAACCGACCGCGACGACTGCGCGTCTCTTACGATACGCAGATCCGCCGTTCGGCGCGAATTGCCTTTGGCTATCGATATTCGCTGCGCGCCCATTCTCGAATGCCGAATTGCCGCGCAACGAATCGCAGTGCAAAACGCTTAGTTATATCCGCGAACCACGCAGGACTTTTGTTCCTCTTCTGTTTTTTCTCCCGCGAAACGGCCGCATACGTCGGCAACATATTCCGGTTCGGCGCACACCTGGCTAGAGCGGTGGGAAGCCGTTGCAGTCGAGTCGCCCGGGGCCTGCTGATCGTCCATCCATTCTGCAAAATGCGCGTGTTGCGTATTGGATCGAGCATCCATCTTTGCCTCCTGTTTACACTCGAATAATCGAGACATATTCAGCATGCGCTTCCTCGGGCCAAGTGGCCCTAGTGGATTTCATCGATAGACGCGAGGAAAGACGGTGTCGATCATTTAAAAAGTGCCCGCATAAAGCGTATTCGCGACGTACGAAACAACATTCCCTAAACGACGTTTTTCTCCACAATCGGCCGGCCTTCCATGACACGCGCCCAACCGAGCGGCGCTAGATCGAGTGTCGTATAGCGGCCATTCAGAATCACTTCGCTGACGCCGCGCCCGGTTGCCGGGCCGTGCTGCAGGCCGTGTCCGCTAAAGCCGCTTGCAAAGATGCAATTGTCGATGGCCGGATGAAAGCCGATTATCGCGTTCTGATCCAGCACGTTGTATTCGTAATAGCCGGACCAGCAGCGCTCGACCCGCAACGCCTCGAACTGCGGCACGCGATGCGCGAGCGTCGGCCAGACCACGTCGTCGAAAAGGGCGTGGTCCACTTCGTCGAGCGGAAGGTCGTCGGGGTCGTTATCCGCCGATGGCGACGTCCCGCAAATATACGTGCGCCCTTCCGGGCGGAAATAGACGCCGGTCGGGTCGATCAGGAGCGGACACGCGTCGAGCTTCGCCGGTGACGACACATTGAAGATGCTGCGTCGCCGCGCGTGTACCGGAAGGTCGATGCCGAGCATCGCCGCAATGGCACGCGACCACGCGCCGGCCGCATTCACGACCATATCGCACGAATATGCTTCGCCGTTCGATGCGCGCACGCGCGTCACGCGCCGCCCTTCACGTTCGATGCCGGTCACGTCTGCCGTCACGTAACGCGCGCCGAGCGACTGCGCCTTGCGTCGCAACGCCTGCACGAGGCCGTAGCCATCGAACCAGCCTTCGCCACGCTCGCCGAATGCGCCCGCCGCCAAGTCGTCCGTATTGAGCCACGGAAAGCGCGCCCGCAACGCGGCGGGATCGAGCAGCGTGATGTCGGCGCCGAGCGCGCGTTGCATCGCATGATTCTCGCGCAACGTGTCTTCGCCGCGCGGCGTCGCGAGAAAGAGATAACCGCCTTCGTGCAAGTCGATGGACGGCCGCTCGCCGTTCACTTCGAGCCGCTCGCCGATGTCGCGCAGGAACTCGATGCCGAACAGCGACATGCGCACGGAGAGCGGCGTCGAGAACTGCTGGCGGACCGATGCCGCCGACAACGCAGACGACGAGCGCGCGTAAGTCGGATCGCGCTCGATCACCGTGACCTGCACGCCCGGGTCCGATGCCCGCAAGAAATACGCGACCGAACTCCCGATCACGCCGCCACCGACGATCACTACCTGTTGAGCCACGCCGCCCCCGTCGCAGTCGTTTGCGCTGAACGCTTCAGCCGAGATTGAAGTCGATGCCCTGCGCGAGCGGCAATTCGGACGAGTAGTTGATCGTGTTGGTCGCGCGGCGCATGTAGGCCTTCCACGCGTCCGAGCCCGATTCGCGTCCGCCGCCCGTTTCCTTTTCGCCGCCGAACGCGCCGCCGATTTCCGCGCCGCTCGGCCCGATGTTCACGTTCGCGATGCCGCAGTCGCTGCCCGACGCGGACAGGAATCGCTCGGCTTCGCGCAGGTCCGTGGTGAACGCGCACGACGACAAGCCATGCACGGCCGCGTTGTTCAGCGCGATGGCTTCGTCGAAATCGCGGTAGCGCATCACATAGAGAATCGGCGCGAACGTTTCCTTTAGGACAACTTCGGTTTGCGCGGGCATCTCGACGAGCGCGGGGCGCACGTAGTAGCCGTTCTCGCAGCCTTCGACCGTCACGCGCTCGCCGCCGAAGACCTTGCCGCCCTCGCCCTTCGCCTGTTCCAGCGCGTCCTGCATGCGCGCGAACGACTGCACGTCGATGAGCGGCCCCATCAACACGCCGTCGTTCAACGGATTGCCGATGGGCACTTTCGCGTACAAGTCCTTGAGACGCGCGACGGTTTCATCGTAGATGCTGTCGTGGACGAAGAGACGCCGCAGCGACGTGCACCGCTGGCCCGCCGTGCCGACCGCCGAAAAGAGGATGCCGCGCAGCGCTAGATCGCGATTGGCCGTCTCTGAAACGATGCCCGCGTTATTGCCACCGAGTTCGAGAATCGAGCGGCCGAAGCGGCGCGCGACCTCAACGCCCACCGCGCGGCCCATTTCCGTGCTGCCCGTCGCACTGACGATATCCGAGCGCTTGTCCGCGACGAGCTGCGTGCCGATGTCGCGGTCGCCGATCACCACTGCCGCGAGTCCCGGTGGCGCGCTGCCGAACTCGTCGAGCGCTTCGCGAAAGATGCGATCCACGGCGAGCGCGGTCAGCGGCGTTTTCTCCGACGGCTTCCAGACGACCGCATTGCCGCACACGAGCGCGAGCGCCGCGTTCCACGACCAGACCGCGACCGGAAAATTGAACGCGGAAATGATGGTGCAGACGCCGAACGGATGCCACGTCTCCGCCATGCGATGCCCCGGTCTTTCCGATGCGATCGTCAGACCGTAAAGCTGCCGCGATAGGCCGACGGCGAAGTCGCAGATGTCGATCATCTCCTGCACTTCGCCGAGTCCTTCCTGCAGGATCTTGCCTGCTTCCAGCGAGACGAGCCGCCCGAGCGCGGTCTTCTTCTCGCGCAAGCGATTGCCGAGCAGCCGCACGAGTTCGCCCCGCCGCGGCGCGGGCACGTTGCGCCAGTGAGCGAACGCGGTGCGCGCCTGAGCGAGCGTGGCGTCGACCTCGGCGGCGGTATGGCGCTTCACGCGCCCGATGACCTGCCCCGTGATCGGCGACGTGACGGCGAGGTCGCCGTCCTCGACGAGCCCTGCAATGCCGAGGTCGGAAAGAATCGATTGAGCGTCCACGGTGGAATCCTCTCGTGCTGCTGCGTTGAACGGTGCGCCGACGTGTTTCTGATCAGAAACTTCGCGCGGTTGCGAGAGACTATACGCGCGGATGCGCCGCGCTACAACGTCGCCAATATACGGGTTCTCACGGGGCGAGGCGGCTGGCAAGCGGGGCCTCGGAAGCTCAGCTCAATGCTATTATCGGAAACAAAATTTCCTCGCATCGTGATGACGAACCTTCCCACTCGCCAGTTGCCCGAGCAGTCCGCCGCCGATCTCGGCCGCCGCGTCAGACAGGCGCGCGTGGCGCAGGACATGACGCTCGACACGGCGAGCCGCTTGTGCGGCGTGTCGCGCTCGGCGCTCTCGAAGATCGAGAACGGGCTGATGTCGCCCACTTTCGATGTGCTTCAAAAAATCGTGCGCGGCTTGCGCATCGATCTGGGCGAACTCTTCGGCAACACGAGCGCGTCGAGCGCGAGCGGACGGCGCGCGCTCACGCGCCGCGATCAGGGCCAGCGCCACGCGTATCGCGGCTATCAGATGGAACTGCTCGCCACCGAACTCGCGCACAAGGCAATGCTGCCGTTTCGCATCCGCATCTCCGCGCACACGCTCGACGCCTTCGACGATTGGGGCCGCCACGAAGGCGAGGAGTTTCTGTATGTGATCAGCGGCAGCGTCTGCCTGTACTCGGAACTCTACGCGCCGACGCATCTGCACGCGGGCGACAGCATCTACTTCGACAGCCGCACCGGGCACGCGGCGATCTCCACGAGCGAAGAGGACGCCGAAGTGCTGTGGATGGCCACCGGAGGCGGCGTGCCTGCCGCGCCAAATGCTCAGTGAGACGCGACGGATCTATCGCGCAATTGAAGCCGCATCGGCATTTCGCTCGGCACCATCGTGAAGGCGCAGACTTCGTGGATGTTCGCCGGATCGGTCGCGAGCCGTGCGACGAAGTTCGCCGTCAGCATCGACACGACGAGCCGCATTTCCACCGACGCCAGATGCCGCCCCGGACACACGCGCGGCCCAGCGCCGAATTGCATCCACGCGCGCGGTTCATGCGTCGGCGCATCCGAGTCTCCATCTCGCCGACGATCGCGCAGCCAGCGCTGCGGGTCGTAGCGCGCGGCATCGGCGAAATGGCGCGCATCGAGCATGGCCGGGCGATTCAGCATGAACATCTTGGTGCCCGCCGGCAAGCGCACGCCGGACAACTGCACGTCTTCCAGCGGTTCGAACGACAAATACGGCGCGACCGGATGCAGGCGGCTCGCCTCGGTGCAGACGGCTTCGCACGAATCGAGCGCGCGCATCGCGTCGTAGGTCGGGCACACGGGCGCGTCGCCGAGCGCGCGGCGAGCATCGGCGGCCACGCGCGCCTGAAGCGCATCGTCGGTTCCGAGAAACAGCAGCGCCCAGGCAATCGACGTCGCCGTCGTGTCTTCGCCCGCCACCAGTAGCGTCATCACGTTGGCTGCAACGTCGTCGTCGGTGATGTCGGCGCCGGGCGCGTCGCGCAGGGCGAGCATCGCTTCGAGCAGATTGCGTGGCTCCTCCTGTGGCTGCATGCGTTCGCGCGCACGGGCCATGAGCGCGCGAATATAGCGATGCACTTCGGCCATCGCGTGTTCGAAGCGGCGGTCGCGCGGCATCTTCAGATAGCGCCAGTAAGCGAACGGCGCATTCACGCGCGACATGAGCATCGGCAGAAGAAGCGCGAGGTGCTGCTGGATGAGGTCGCCTTCCCGTTCCAGCGTGTTCGGATCTTCGCCGAAGGCGAGCGCGCTCGTCGCATCGACGGTGAAGCGCTTCAGGTCCGAAATCATGTCGACGACGCTGCCCGAGCGCGCCGCCGCTTCCCAGCGCCGCCGCAGCCGGTCGGTGATGGCCGCGAGCGTCGGATAGAACGCCTTGATGTGCGGAATGGAGAGCGCCTGCATGACGAGGCGGCGTTGCGGCAGCCACGCCGCGCCTTCCACCGAAAACAGCCCGTTGCAGCCGAACTCCTTGAGCACGGCTTCGATCGGCTCGTAGCGCCGGTAGCGATGTGGCCGCTCGCGCATCACGGCATGGCTCAATTCGATGTCCGACCACACCGTGACCGGCGTGCGGCCGAGCCGGAACACGTACGGCGTGCCGAGCTCGGCGGCCCAGCGTTCGAGCGTCACATGATGCGTCGCGGGCGGCAGCTGATGCAGATTGCCGATGAGCGGCAGACCGCGCGGCGACGGCAGGTCGTGCACTTCACGCGCGGGAGCGATGGCGGTCGCGACTGACATGATCGGCCTCGGAAGGGGCTTGATTGGCAAAGGATAGTGCAGGGTCAGCGGATAGAGGGCGTGTGCTGCTCTGCGTTCGCGCGCGTCGTCATCGATCGCGCACTGCGCAGAGGGCGTCAGCGGCTCGGCCGCCTGCCTGCTTTTGCAGACGCGGTTTTCTGCGTGTGTATTCCTCTTTTAACTAAGCGGAGGCGCAGCGGTTCGACCGTTAGTTGCTTCTCACGATGGACTTCATTGAAGCCCTTTTCAATCTCCACTACAGTTCGCCATCCACGCATTTTCACATCGACGCACGCGCTTCCCCGCGCGTCCAACTGAGAGACCCGACGCATGGCGCACGACACTTCCTTTTCCGCATCGCTCGATGCGGGCCTGAGCGGCGCGACCCGCGTGTATTTCATCGTCGGCGATCCGATTGCGCAGGTGCGCTCGCCCTCCGGCGTCACGGCGGCGATGCGCGCGGCCGGTCGCGACGCGATCGTCGTTCCCGCGCACGTCGCGCCGGGCGATCTCGACGCCTTCTTCGCTGGCGTGACGCCGATGCAGAACGTCGACGGCATCATCATCACGGTGCCGCACAAGTTCAGCGCCGCGCGGTACTGCCGCACGCTCACCGACGAGTCGACGTTCCTGGGCGCGACCAACATGCTCCGACGCAATGCCGACGGTGCGTGGCACGGCGGCATGTCCGACGGCGTCGGCATGGTCGCCGCGCTCGCGGACGCAGGCTGCGAGCCGGCTGGCAAGCGCGCGCTGTTGATCGGCGCGGGCGGCGCGGGCTCGGCCATCGGTCACGCGCTGATCGAGGCCGGCGTGGCGTCGCTCGCCATTCGGGATTTCGATGCCCAGCGCACTGGCGCGCTCGTCTCGCGGCTCGCATCGCTGGGACGCGGCGCGGTGAGCATCGCCGATGACGGCGATGCGCCGACACACGACATCGTGGTAAATGCGTCGCCAGCCGGCATGCGCGCGGGCGATCCGCTGCCTTTCGACGTTTCGCGCCTCCCTGCGACGACATTCATCGGCGACGTCGTGACCAAGCCGCCCATCACGCCGTTCATTGAAGCCGCCCGAGCTCGCGGCTGTCCGACCGTCACGGGCACGCAGATGTTCGGCCGCGTCTGCGACGCCATCGTGGACTTCCTGTTGCGCGATTGAATCGGCGGCTGGCGGAATCGGAGGAGTCTGGTTCAAATAGGCACGGCGCTGCTGCACCATACCGCGGCGCGCGCGCCTCCCTCAGCCGCGCATGCCGGCTGCCGTCGATACATCGGCTCGCCGCCCTTGTCGGGCGGCATTTTTTTGTCCGATGCTTCGCGGCTCTTGCGGCACAGACGCTCGACGTCAGAACGGAGGGTTTCCAGAAGTCAATCAAGGCTGCAATGAAAACGTATCAACGCATGGTCAAATGCCCGGCGCTGACTGGCGTCGCCGTCGTCGCATGCGCGCTGCTCGCGGCGTGCGCAAGCGGTCCGGGCGCATCCGGCGCGCTTCCCGCCGACGCCCGGCTCGCCAACGCGCGCATCGCGGACAAGCAGTATCTGACCACGGTGGCAACCGGCGCGGCGTCGTCGTCGAGGCCGGCGGTGAGCGTCGGCGGCGGCGGCGTGCGCGGAAGCGGCTGGAGCGGTATCGGCGCGGGCGCGGGACTCAGCTTCGATCTGACGAGCCTTTTCGACAAGACGCCGGAGCAAACCGCGAAGGTGTATCGCTACGGCGTACAGACCCGCGACGGCGCGAAGCGGGAAATCGACAGCACGCTCGATGTGCAACCCGGCGCCTGCGTCACGACGATCGATTCGGCGCAGCCCGGCTATCCGCGTCTGATGCCGTCGAACGAGTGCTGATTCGCGTCTAACGCAATCAGCTTCGGCGACGGACACCGATAGAAATGCGCGGATCGCCATAATCCCGCCAACGCGAAACTCAGTGCTACCAAATGCCGGTTGAGTCGGCCATCCGGCCTTGCGATACTCACCTGCATCCAGTTGTCTCCTCACGCGTCCGTTCCCCCCATTCGGGACAGTCTCGCAACGGACGCGCTCTCGCCGCCTACCCCGGGCGGCTTTTTTTTGGCCAGCGCAACGAAAACGGGCGGCGTTCAACAAACGCCGCCCGCCTGTCTCGCCGCCGTTTCCGGCGACGCTTACCGCTTACCGCTCATCGCTTATTGCGGCTCATACCACGAGTACGTGGGGAGGGAGCTGACCGGCGAGCCGATCTGGAAAGTGATATCGCGATGCGAGGTCAGCACGATGTCGCGCGGATCGCCGAGGTATCGCCGGACGTCGCCGTTGTCGTTGATATAGACGACGACGTTGCCCTGGACGCCCGCGACGTTCGTCGTCGTCAGCGGCTGGCCCCAGATGTCGAAGAACTGCCCGAGCGTATAGGTCTTCACGTTCGGCGTCTCGATATGGATGATGCCGGTCTGGTCATGCGTGTGCATCTCATAGTTGCAGCTTCCCGGAATGCCGACCTGCTTCGGGAATTGCAGCCACTGACCGTCCTTGATGATCGCGACGTGCGCGTGGACGTGGAACGTCTCCGCCATGCCCGCGCCGCAGACGATGCCGTCGATGGTCGAGCCCGTCGCCGTGCCGCCCACCGGCCAGGCAGCCGTGTCGCCGACGACGCCGCCATACACTAGCGTGACCGGGTTAGTGTTGAACGCGGGCGGATCGATCCACGTGTAGGTGGGGATCTGCGCGGGCGGCGTGCCGATGGCAAGCGTCACTTCGCCGTGCTGCGGCAGGACGAGACTGGCGAGATCGCCCGTGTACTTCTGAAGCGCGCCGCCCGTGTTCACCCACGCGGTGACCGTCCCGGTGAGCCCCGCCACGTTTGTCGACGAAAGCGGCTGCCCCCACACGGCGAAGAACTGGCCGAGCGTGTACGACGCATTGCTCGTTTCGTCCATGCGAATCTTGCCGGTGTTGTCGTCGGTATGCACCGGATAGACGCAGCCCGTCTGCAACGCCAGGCTCGGCGCGACAGTGCCGATACCCGCGGGCAGCGCCAGCTGTTTGCCGTTCTGATAGATGGACAGATGCGAGTAGCTGTACGTATTGCCCGCGACCGCGCAGTTGAGGCTGCTCACCTGCTGGCCCGTGCCGCCGCTCGCGGTCGAGCCGCTTGCCCATTGCGCCGCGCCGATGGCGGTGCCGTCGACCACTTGCGTCGCTGCCGCGAGCGTCGGCGTCACCGTAGTGGAACCGCTCGGCGTACTTGCGCCCGAGCCGCTGCCTGTCGTCGTGGTCGTGCCCGTTCCGTTCGAACTGGTTCCACCGCCACCGCCGCCGCAACCGGCCAGTAAAACTAACGCGGCTGCCGAAGCGAGCGCGCCAATCCAACGAGTATGTTTTCCTTCCATGTCTCAACTCCGCCTATCGTTAAATAAATTCGTTGCGGCATGCGCTTTCAGGCGCACAACGCTCCGCGATGGCATGCGCATGCATGCCTTCTGCGTGAATCGAGCATCAACAAAACGTCGCGCGCGACATGAGACCGGGCGAAACGTGTGTTTCGCTCGGAGGCGCTGGTCTCATGCGCGCAAGTTTTGCCTATATGGCTTTTGCATGCGGTCGAATAAGCCCGACACATGCACTGGCCACAGAATCACGCCTTGAAGGGCGCTATTTGTAGTGGCTCAAGGAATCTGAGCAATAGAAAAACGTCTACCTGCGAATCGGGTAAATCGCTGGTGAAACGAAGCGTAACGTTCAAGCCTATTTGCCGCAAGTGAATTTGTCGGGCTTTTGAACGAGCGTGGTTATCGCGCGGCTATTAATCATTCAAATGACGAGACAAAAAGATTTGGGAAGACAAAACAAAGTATTAATCCGCAATGTCGCGGCTAACGCCAATTGACACTCACTGGCGCCGCGTGAAAGCATCCACGCGCATTGCCTCGCGCAAACCGCGCCGCTCTCTATCGGAGTGCTCACATGATCTTTCACGCGTCCATTCCCGCCCGCGACCCGAAGCACGTCGCGCACGTGCTCGCCGAACTGTGGGACGGCTTCGCCGCGCCCTTCTCGCCGTTTCCCGATGCCTGGATGGCCGTTGCGGGCGACGAGCGCGGCAGCATCATCGAGGTTTATCCGAGCGATCGCGTGATTACGCCCGGCGGGGGACACGAAACCAGCGTGAGTTACGGCGCGGGCACGGTCGAGCGGCCGCAATACAGCGCGTTCCATATGGCTATCGCGACCCAGCGCAGCGCCGCCGAGGTTCTCGCGATCGGCGAGCGCGAAGGCTGGCGCGCCGTGCGTTGCACGCGCGGCGACCATTTCTTCGACGTGATCGAGTTCTGGATCGAGAACGCCACGATGCTCGAATTCCTCACGCCCGAGATGCAGGCCGAGTATCTGGCATTCGCTACGCCCGAAAACTTCAAGGCGATGGCGGCAGCGGCGGCCGCCTGATCGTCAGCGGGCGGCGGCGGGCGCGTTACCGGTCACACGAATGGCGGGAAAGCGGTCGGTCGGTTTCGCGATCTCGTCTTGCGACGCCACGATCTCCAGCTCGTAGCGGCCCGCCTCGTAGGTGGCCTTCACCACGGCGTTGACGGCCGCGAGCGTATGTTCGAGCGCGTTGCGCAGCGAATCGCCGAGCAGCGTGCGCGCGACGAACACCGCGCTCGTGAGATCGCCCACGCCGACCGGCTGCCGCGCGAACGGATAAAGCGGCCGCTGCGCGAACCATGCCTCGTTCGCGCTGACGGCGAGCATGTTGAACGTATCGGCGCGGCTGTTGCGATCCAGCAGATGCTTCACGAGGACGACGCGCGGCCCACGCGCGATGACTTCGCGGCAGGCATCGACCGCTTCTTCCACGGTCTCGATCGTCCGCCCGGTGAGCTTCTGAAGCTCGTTGTGATTGGGCATGATCGCATCGGCGACTTCGGGCATCGTCGTGACGAGGAAATCTTCGATGCCGGGCGCGACCGTGCAGCCGCCCTCCACACCCATCACCGGGTCGCAGAAGTAGAGCGCGCGCGGATTCACGGCCTTCACCATCTTGACGATCTCGACGACCGCGCGGCCCTGCTCCGTCGCGCCGAGATAGCCGGAGAGCACCGCGTTGCAGCGCGCGAGCACGCCGATCGCGCCGATGCCTTCGATCACGCTTTGCAGTTCCTCGGCATCCACGACGCCGCCGGTCCAGCGGCCGTATTGCGTGTGATTGGAGAACTGCACCGTGTTGAGCGGCCAGACGTTGACGCCGAGCCGCCGCATGGGAAAGACCGCCGCGCTGTTGCCCGCATGCCCGAACACGACGTGCGACTGGATACTCAGGACATTGTTCATGTTGTCATTTCCGGGATTGCGTGAGAGCGGTGAGGGTCGATTCGGCGGGACGTTCTGTATTGTGCCGCCCTAACGCACGGCGCGGCATCGCGTGCTCGTTATAAATTGCGGCGCCGCATTTTGTCCAGTCGCGCGCATGCAACAGCGCCGCCGCGTCACACCCCGCGCTTCGCGACACGCGCTCTGGCATGTGCCTTGCTCAGTGCGCTCGACGACCAATGCCTGCCGGCAACAAAAATTCGAACGCCAGCCCCGCAGGATTCGAACGCGCGCCGATAATGCTACGAACATCAACGCGCGCACCGCCCGACGCAGCGGCCGCCAAACCCTCGAGGATCGAAGCACCGCCTAGCATCCACACGACATCAACAGACGCAGGTCAAAATCAGGAGCCGACATGGAGACGCCGTCAAAGAATCGCACCGACTTGCAGAAGTCCACGCTCGCAATCGTCCTCGCGGGCGGTCGCGGCACGCGTCTCGGGCCGCTCACGGACAAGCGGGTCAAACCCGCCGTCCACTTCGGCGGCAAATACCGCATCATCGACTTCGCGCTGTCCAACTGCCTCAATTCGGGCATTCGCCGCATCGCGGTGGTCACGCAGTACAAGGCGCATTCGCTGTTGCGCCATCTTCAGCGCGGCTGGGGTTTCCTGCGCGGCGAATTCAACGAATTCATCGACATCTGGCCGGCGCAGCAGCGCGTCGATTCGAGCTGGTATCGCGGCACCGCCGACGCCGTGTTCCAGAACCTCGACATCATCCGGTCGATCGCGCCGGAATTCATCATCGTGCTCGCGGGCGATCACGTCTACAAGATGGACTACACGCGCATGGTGCTCGACCACGTCGAGAGCGGCGCGGACTGCACGGTCGGCTGCATCGAAGTGCCGCGCATGGAAGCGACGGCCTTCGGCGTGATGCACGTCGACCAGAACCGCCGCGTCACCGCGTTCCTGGAGAAGCCCGCCGATCCGCCCGCCATGCCCGGCAAGCCCGACATCGCGCTCGCAAGCATGGGCATCTACGTGTTCAGCGCGAAGTATCTGTATCAACTGCTCGAAGAGAACATCGCCGCGTCGAGCACGGACCACGATTTCGGCAAGGACATCATTCCGCGCGTCGTGACGAGCGGCCGGGCGATCGCGCATCCGTTCGGCATGTCCTGCGTCACGTCCGACAACGATCCGAACGCGCCCGCCTACTGGCGCGATGTCGGCACCGTCGATGCCTATTGGGCCGCCAATCTCGATCTCGCGTCGACGATTCCGCAACTCGATCTCTACGACCGCAAATGGCCGATCTGGACCAATCAGGAACAGTTGCCGCCCGGCAAGTTCGTGCGCGACCTAAACGGTCAGCAAGGCGCGATCACGAATCTGCTGGTCTGCGGCGGCTGCGTGATTTCCGGCTCGCAGGTGTCGAAGTCGGTGTTTTCGTCGGCGGTGCGCGTGCACTCGTTCTGTAACATCAACGAGGCAGTCTTGTTGCCTCAAGTGACGGTAGGACCGAGTTGCCGCTTGCAGCGCGTGGTGATCGACCGCGGCTGCACGGTGCCCGAGGGTCTCGTGATCGGCGAGGATCCCGAAGAAGACGCCGCGCGGTTCTTCCGCACCGAGTCGGGCGTCACGCTCGTCACGCGCGATGCCCTCGCGCGGCTCGCCGAGCGCTGATCGCGAGTCCAGGCCGGACCGGGGGCGGGCGCGCCGCTCGCCCGATAACGCAGTCAACCATAATCGACGGGAGCGCCGATGACCGTATGCGTGCTGCATGTCGCAGCAGAGATGTTTCCGCTTCTGAAAACCGGCGGCCTCGCCGATGTGGTCGGCGCGCTGCCGCCCGCGCAATCGCAGCTCGGCGCGGACGTGCGCGTCGTGCTGCCCGGCTTTCCGGCCGTGATCGCCGGGCTCTCCGATATCCAGCCGGTGACGAGCCTCGGCGCGGCGTTCGGCGCCGGCGACGTGCGCCTCGAACGCGGCGTGTTACAGCCGCACGGCGTCGTGGTCTATGTGGTGCGGGCCGATCAGTTCTATGATCGGCCGGGCAATCCGTATCTGGACGCGTCGCACAAGCCGTACGCCGACAGCGACCGCCGCTTCGCGCTGCTCGGCTGGAGCGCCGCGCGCATCGCGACGGGCGCCGATCCCGCGTGGCGGCCGCATATCGTCCATGCGCACGACTGGCACGCGGGCCTCGCGCCCGCGTATCTGCGCGCGTTCGAGCGTGGCGGCTCGCCGCGCGTGCCGACCGTCATGACCGTGCACAACCTGGCGTATCAGGGCGTCTTTCCCGCGTCGCAATTCGGCGCGCTGCAATTGCCGGCCGATTTCTTCGCGGTGGAAGGCGTCGAGTTCTACGGCCAGACTTCGTTTCTCAAAGCCGGCCTGTACTACGCGGACCGCATCACGACTGTCAGCCCGACCTACGCCCGCGAAATCCAGACGCAAGCGCAGGGCGCGGGCCTGCACGGCCTGCTGCAGACGCGCACGCACGACATCAGCGGCATTCTGAACGGCGTCGACTATGCGATCTGGAGCCCCGCTATCGACGACGCGATCGCCACCCGCTATACCGCCGCGAAACCCGCCGGCAAGAGCAAGTGCAAGACGGCGCTACAGGAGCGCATGGGACTCAAACGCGACGACGACGCGCTGCTCTTCGGCGTCGTCAGCCGGCTCACCGAGCAGAAAGGCATCGATCTGCTGCTGTCGGCGGTGCCCGAGATCGTGCAGCGCGGCGGGCAGCTCGTCGTGCTCGGCACCGGCGACCCGGCGCTCGAAACTGGACTCAAGAACGCCGCGGCGGCGCATCCGGGCGCGGTGGCGGTCGAGCTGGGCTTCGACGAAACGCTCTCGCATTCGATCATCGCGGGCAGCGACGTCGTGATGGTGCCGTCGCGCTTCGAACCCTGCGGGCTCACGCAGTTGTACGCGCTCGCCTACGGCTCGTTGCCGCTCGTGCATTGCGTGGGCGGCCTGGCGGATACGGTCGTCGATTGCTCGCTCGAAAATCTCGCCGACGACACGGCCACCGGCTTCGTCTTCGACCGATTCCAGCGCGCGGGCATGGTCGCGTCGATTCGCCGTGCGTTTGCGCTGAAGGCGCGGCGCACCGAGTGGAAGACGGTCGTCAAGCGCGCGATGACGCAGAATTTCGGCTGGGAGACGGCGGCGCAACGTTACGCCGAGGTCTACCGGCAACTCGTCGGCGCATGAGAATGCGTCGCATGTCGGGCGCGCACCTTGCTGCGGCTTCACATCGAATCAACCGACATCAGGAAGGCTCATGCAAAAAGCCCTCGCAGGCCAGATTGCGCTCGTGACCGGCGGCAGCTCCGGCATCGGCGCGGGCGTCGCGAAGGCGCTGGCGGACGCCGGCGCGCACGTCGCCATCAACTATCACTCACACGCGGAGCCGGCTGAAAAGCTGGCCGACGAGATTGCCGCGCTCGGCGGCGAGGCGTTCGCCGTCGGCGCGGACGTCTCCGACGAGAACGCCGTCGACAAGATGTTCGACGCCGTCGTAAAGCGCTACGGCACGGTGGATATCGTCGTCGCGAATTCGGGATTGCAGCAGGACGCGAAGTTCGTCGACATGACGCTCGACGAGTGGCGCAAGGTCATCGACACGAATCTGACCGGGCAGTTTCTTACGGCGCAGCGCGCGGTGCGCGAGTTCGTGCGGCGCGGGCCGCGGCCGGTGTCGAAGGCGCTCGGCAAGATCATCTGCATGAGTTCGGTGCACGAAGTCATTCCGTGGGCGGGGCATGTGAACTACGCTTCGTCCAAGGGCGGCATTCAGATGCTGATGAAGTCGCTCGCGCAGGAAGTCGCGCCACAGCGCATTCGCGTCAATTCGATCGCACCGGGCGCGATCCGCACGCCGATCAACCAGGACGCGTGGGATTCGAAGGAAGCGCTCGACCGCCTGCTGACACTCGTGCCGTACGGACGGATCGGCGAGGTGGACGACATCGGCCGCGCCGCCGTCTGGCTCGCGTCCGATGACAGCGATTACGTCGTCGGCACGACGCTCTTCGTCGATGGGGGCATGACGCTGTATCCGGGCTTCGCCGACAACGGCTGATTCGCCTATGAACACGATCGAAGTGGATGTCGCCGTGATCGGCGCGGGCACGGCGGGCATGGCCGCGTTTCGCGCGGCGCGCGATGCGGGCGTGAAGGCAGTGCTGATCGAAAGCGGCGAACTCGGAACGACGTGCGCGCGCGTCGGCTGCATGCCGTCGAAGTTGCTGCTCGCCGCCGCGAACGGCCTGCACGACGCCCGCTCGCTCGCGGCGCGCGGCATCGAAGGCACGCACGCCCTCGATGCCGACTCGGCGCGCGTCATGGAGTACGTGCGCGGGGAGCGCGATCACTTCGTGCGCGGCATCGTCGAGGAAATCGACGCGTTCCCGGACGGCTCATTGCTGCGCGGACAGGCGCGCTTCGAAGCGCCGGGGCGTCTGCGCGTCGGCGAAAGCACGCGGGTCGAGGCGAAAAGCGTCGTCATCGCGACGGGCGCGGCGGCCAGCGTGCCCGACGAGCTCAAAGTCTTCGGCGACAAGCTCATCACGAGCGACGATCTCTTCGAACTGCGCACGCTGCCCAAGCGCATGGCCGTGTTCGGCACCGGGCCGCTCTCGCTGGAATTGGGGCAGGCGCTCGCGAGACTGTCGGTGGAAGTCTTCATGTTCGGCAAGGGCGGCAGCGTGGCGGCGCTCTCCGACACGCCCGTGCGCGAAGCGCTGACGGCTGCGCTCGCCGACGAGTTCTATCTCGATCCGCACGGCCAAATCGAAGATATGTCGCTGCAAGACGGCCGGCCGACGCTGCGCTTCAAATCGCGCGACGGCGCCACGCGCACCGAACAGTTCGACCTCGTGCTCGCCGCCACGGGCCGCGCGCCGAATCTGAAGCCGCTCGCGCTGGAACACGCGGGCATCGAACTAAACGAAAAAGGCGTGCCGCGCTTCGACGAATCCACGATGCAGTGCGGCGACAGCGCGATCTTCCTTGCCGGCGACTGCGACGGCACGCGTCCGTGGCTGCAGGACGCCGCCGACGAAGGAAAGCTCGCCGGCGAAAACGCCGCGCGTTTCCCGGACGTGCAGCCGGTGAAGCGCAAGATTCCGTTCTCGATCGTGTTCTGCGAGCCGCAAGTGGTCATCGTCGGCGCGTCGTACGAATCGCTCGACAAGCAGATGACGGTCACGGGCGCGGTGTCGTTCGAAACGCAGGGACGCAGCCGCGTCATGCGTCAAAATCGCGGCCTCCTGCACATCTATGCCGACGCCAAAACCGGCCGACTGCGCGGCGCGCAAGGCTGCGGCCCGGCGCTCGAGCACGTCGGCCATTTGCTCGCCTGGGCGATCCAGCTCGAACTGACGCTCGACGACGCGCTGAAGCTGCCGTTCTATCACCCGGTCGTCGAGGAAGGCTTGCGCACTGCGTTGCGCGACGCCAGCAACAAGTGGTACGCCGAACGCGCCGCCAAGCCGCCAAACCTCGCGAGCGCGGCGGGCTGCTAGTATGACGTCACTCGCAAAACGAAAAAGGCCGGCGTCAAAGCCGGCCTTCTTTCTGGCGATAACGACTACGCCGATCAGCTTCCGCTCAGCCCATATTGCAGCGCAAGGTCGAAGCCGAGCACGACCATCGAGCAGAACAGCCCGAGCAGCAGATTCGCCAGCCGGTGGCCGACATCTTTATGGCGCGTCAGCACGGCCCCCGCGAGGAACGCGATTTCCACGATGACCTGCATGGCGAACACGGCGATCATCAACGCGAACTCGTAGCCCATCGCATTGAAGTTCATGAAGTTGAAGCCGTTCACCGCAACCCAGGATCCCACTCGCCAGGCTTCGTATGCCAAAAGCAGCAACGGAAAGAAATAGCTGGCTACGTAAGTCGGCATCGTGGCATGCCGGAGTTCCATATTGAAATGACGTGTAACTTGCATCGCGTGCTCCTCATCTGATCGCCCGAAAGACCGGGCTCGTCGCCTGCATCGGAGGCGCGCGCGACACCGTTTCTCCTGGTGTGGAACTGAACGGCACACGCGCGTCGTGCTTTCAGAATAGGACATTTTTTTGGAAAGCGAATCATCGTAATCCCGATGACTCCGCCCAATAAGCCGCAGCGCGAAGCATTGTGCAGTGCAACTTAATAAAGCAGTTATTCCGGCTCTCAGATTCGGCACGCACGTGCGTGCCGAATCCGCTCACTCATGCTTGCCGTATAGCTTGATGATGCCTGAAAAATCGAGTCCGCCGAGACCTTGCTGACTCATCGATTGATAGAGTTGCTGCGCAATTGCGCCCATGAAAACAGGCTGCTTTGCGCCGCGCGCCGCATCCACGGCGAGGCCGAGATCCTTGAGCATCAGGTCTGCGCCGAAGCCGCCGCTATAACTGCGCGATGCCGGCGCTGTCTCGACAATACCCGGATAGGGATTACACGTATCCGAGCTCCAGCAGCGCCCCGTCGACGTGTTGATGATCGCAGCCAGCTTCGAAGGATCGATGCCGAGCGTTTCGCCGAGCTTCATCGCTTCGGCGACGCCGATCATCGAAATGCCGAGCAAGAGGTTGTTGCAGATCTTCGCGATCTGTCCGGTGCCCGTCTCGCCGCAGCGCACCATGTTCTTGCCCATGCCCGAGAGCACCGGCCGCAGCGTTTCGAAGAGCGCCTCGTCCGCGCCGACCATGAACGTGAGCGTGCCCGCCTGCGCGCCGACGACGCCGCCCGACACCGGCGCATCCGCGAACGGATTGCCGTGCGCCGCCGCGGCCTCTCCGATGAGCTTCGCGGTGGCTGGATCGATCGTGCTGCTGTCGATGAGCGGCACGCCCGCGCTGACGCCTGCGAGCACGCCGTCGTCGTTCAGATAGACGGCTTTGACGTGCGGCGCGGCGGGCAGCATCGTGATGACGACTTCCGCGCCTTCGGACGCCCTGCGCGGCGAATTCGCGAGCGCCGCGCCCGCCGCCTCGGCCGCGTCGAGCGCGGGCGGCGACAGATCGAAAGCCGTCACCGCGTGACCCGCCTTCAGCAGATTCGCGGCCATCGGGCCGCCCATGTGACCGAGTCCGATAAAACCGATTCGCATCGCGTGTCTCCTTGTCGTTGTTATCGGAGCGAGATGGTCGTGTTGACGCCGTCGTTCACGGTGGCGTCGTCGAACCAGCGCGCCGTAACTGTCTTCGTCTGCGTGTAGAACTGCACGACCTGCTTGCCGTACGGCCCCAGATCGCCGAGCTTCGAGCCGCGCGACCCAGTGAAGCTGAACGACGGCACCGGCACCGGAATCGGAATGTTGATGCCCACTTGTCCGATGTCGATCTCGCTCTGGAACTTGCGCGCCGCCGCCCCGCTCTGCGTGAAGAGACCGACGCCGTTGCCCATCGGATTGCGGTTGACGAGCGCGATGGCGTCATCGAGCGTGGCCGCTTCCAGCACGCACAGCACCGGCCCGAAAATCTCCGTCTGGTAGATGGCCATGTCGGTGCTCACGTCCGAGAAAATGGTCGGGCCGATGAAGTTGCCGTTCTCGTAGCCGGTCACGGTGATATCGCGGCCGTCGAGCGCGAGCGTCGCGCCCTCTTCCACGCCTTTCGCGATCATGCCGAGAATCCGCTCCTTCGCCGCGCGCGACACGACCGGCCCGAGGTCCGCGCCCGGCTCCGTGCCCGCGTTCACCTTCAGCGACCGCGCCCGTTCGACGAGATCCGGCAGCCAGTCCTTCGACGCGCCCACCAGCACGACCACCGACGTCGCCATGCAACGCTGCCCCGCCGCGCCGAAGCCCGCGCCGGCCAGCGCGTTGAGCGTCTGCTCCTTGTTCGCGTCCGGGAGCACGACGGCGTGGTTCTTCGCGCCCATCATCGACTGGACGCGCTTGCCGTGCTGGCTTGCGAGGTTGTAGACGTGCGTGCCGACCGCCGTCGAGCCGACGAACGACACCGCCTTGATATCCGGATGCGTGCAGAGCGCATCGACCACCTCTTTGCCGCCATGCACGACGTTGAGCACGCCCGGCGGCACGCCCGCTTCCATCGCCAGTTCGACCAGCTCCATCGTCGAAAGCGGGTCTTGTTCGGACGGCTTCAGCACGAAGGTGTTGCCGCACACGATCGCCATCGGGAACATCCAGAGCGGGATCATCGCGGGGAAATTGAACGGCGTGATGCCGGCGCATACGCCGATCGGCTGGCGCAGCGTGTACGTGTCGACGCCGCCCGCGACGTTCTCCGCGAACTCGCCCATTTGCAGCGTGCCGATGCCGCACGCGTGTTCCACCACTTCGAGGCCGCGGAAGATATCGCCTTCCGCGTCCGCGAGCGTCTTGCCCTGCTCGGCGGTCAGCGTCTGCGCGATGCGCTTCATGTTCTGGCGAATCAGGTCCTGAAAGCGAAGCATGAGCCGCATGCGCGTGCCGAGCGGCGTCGTGCGCCACGTCTCGAACGCCTTCTGCGCGGCGGCGACGGCGGCGTTCACCTCGTCCGCCGTCGCGAACGGCACGCGGCCGACTATTTCCTGCGTCGCCGGATTGACGATGTCCCGCCATTCGCCCGTTGTCGATTCGACGAACGCGCCGTCGATCAGCAGTTTGGCGGTGCGCACGGACGCGCCGGGGCGCGCACCCTGCGCCGGATGTTCAGCAACGATATTCACGGATGACTCCTTCGATTGGAACAGTGCGGAGAAAGGAGCGAAGACGCGCGGGCGTGACGCGGACAAAGCGTCGAGGGGAAAGGCATGTCGTCTCCGTTATAGGTCTCGGCCCGCTATTCAGCACTATCCGGCACTATTCGGCAGGCTCGTGCCTTTGAGTATAGTTATGCAAAAGTCCGCCCTGGCACTAGAAAAACACCCGACCGATATGCAAAAAGGCCCGAAGTTCGACGCCGCGAAACTGAACTGGGACGACCTGCGCTATTTCCTTGAAGTAGCGCGCACGCAGCGCGCGAGCGGCGCGGCCAAGCGCCTGGGCGTCGATTACACGACGGTCGCGCGGCGCGTGCGCGCGCTCGAAGACGCGCTCGGCACGCTGCTCTTCGACAAGTCGCGCAGCGGCGGCTTCGTGCTGACCGCGGAGGGCCAGCGATTGCTCGGCTTCGTCGATGCAATGGAAACCACGGTGCAGTCCGCCGCCGAGCAGATCGCCAACACGGGGCACGCGCTGTCGGGCCACGTGCGGGTCGGGTCAACGGAAGGCTTCGGCTGCTTCTTTCTCGCGCCGCATCTCGCGCGGTTTCAGGACGCGCATCCGAACATCTCCATCGACCTGTTGCCGGTGCCGCATTTCGTGAGCCTCTCGAAGCGGGAGGCGGATATCGCGGTGACGCTCGAACGCCCCGAGCAAGGCCAATACGTCTACACCAAGCTCTGCGACTATCGCCTGAAGCTGTACGCGACGCCCGGCTATCTCGACGCCCACGCACCGATTCGCGCGAAGGACGATCTGCGCGAGCACCGCTTCGCGAGCTATATCGACGACCTCGCGTTCAGTCACGAACTGCTGTATCTGGAGCGCGCGGTACCGGGCGCGGTGTCGCGCTGGCGCAGCACGAGCGCGATCGCGCAGTATCACGCCGCGTTGCAGGGACGCGCGCTCGCCATTCTGCCGTGCTTCATGGCGTCGCCCGACGCGCGGCTCGTGCCCGTGCTGCCGGAAGAGATCGTCGTGACGCGCGCGTTCTTTCTGTCGTGTCGCGAAGACTTGCGCCGGCTGAGGCGCATCACCGCCGTCTGGGACTACCTGCGCGCCGCCGCCGAGCTGAACCACGCGTTCCTCATGGGTGACGCGCCCGAGATCGGCTGGGTCGACATCAAGTCATCCTGAACATACTTTCGAGATAGGTTCAACCTTTTTGACGTTGTTCGCGCGCCCAAGTGGTTTAATGGCCGCTTTCCGCCGATGCGTTCACGCATCGGCAATCGGCATCATCCGCCGGATTCGTATTAATTTGATTCGCCATCCCGACGAACTGTCGGCGCGCCGGGCACCGTGCGGCATAATCGCCGGCCCGCTGCCGGCCCGCTTTATCGCGTCGTCCGTCGCGGCGTTGCTATCTCCGTGAATCGATTGAGCTTTCTCCTAATTCAACCCCGTCCGGACGCGCGCGCCGGCTCACTGCACGCCGTTCGCTGATGTCGTTCGTCATCTGGTCAAGACGCTCCGTGTCGAGCCAGCGCGTGCGCTTCGTCGAAGCGCGCACGGCTCGCACCATCGCCGTTATCGGACTGATCGCGCTTCTGATCGCCGCGCTCGCGCTCGGCATCGCCATCGGCACGACGTTCGCGCGTAGTCATCTCGGCGAAGAGCAGGCGTTCGTGTCGCGCCGTTCCTATGAGATCGAGCAGCTCGGGCGCATCGACGCGGACATCGGCGCGCTCGTGCCGCGCGTCGCGGCGCTCGCGGCTCAGGTCGGCGAGTTGCGCGATTTCGATAACCGGCTGAAGGCCGCGCCCGGCGCAAGGACGGCCGCCGGCGTCCACGACGTGCCGCCGCTGCCCGACAGCGAAGGCGCCGCCAGCGCGCTCGACGGCGCGGGCGGTCCGGAACTGCCGCCGCGTCTTTGCAACGCGGAGCGTGCGCAGGATGGCACGCCTTCGCAGCGACTCAAGAACGCTCAGAAGGTCATCGGCTGCCTGAGCGACACGCTCTCGCAGTTGCAAGGCCAGGCGATTGCGCATTACACCGCGTACATGGCGTTTCCCGGCCGCGATCCCGCGCCCGGCTCGCACTTCGGCTCGCCTTACGGCAACCGCATCGATCCGTTCACCGGACACGTGAGCTTCCATCCGGGGCTCGATCTCGTCGCGCCGACCGGCACGCCGATTCTCGCGAGCGCGGGCGGGCGCGTCATTCAGGCGGGCGAGCGCAACGGCTACGGCAACGCGGTGGATATCCGCCACGGCAACGGCACGGTGACGCGCTACGGCCACGCGTCGCGCATTCTCGTGACCGAAGGCCAGTACGTGATGCCGGGCGACGAGATCGCCGAAGTCGGCTCGACGGGACGCTCGACCGGGCCGCATCTGCACTTCGAAGTGATCGTGGGCGGCGCGCAGCTCAATCCGAAGCCTTATCTCATGCTCTTCAGGCAGAAACCCAATGCGCAAGGCTGATTCGAAGCGGGTCTCGCTGAAGCTGACCCAACATTCCTATGCGCTCACGCCCAAGCGCAGCACCGCGTATATCCCCGGCGTGATCGCGGCCATCTGCGCGATCGGCGCGCTCGTCGCGGCCGGCTACGCGCTCAAGACCTCGCACGAACAGGCGCGCAAGCTCGACGTGCTCTGCGCACCGCCCGTCTCCGAGCAAAAGCTGCGCGAAGAACTGGCTCATGCGCAGTTGGCGCTGGAACAGCAGACGGCAGCGCGCGCCGCGCTCGAACAGCGCGCCATGCAAAGCGCCGCGCAGATCGAGCGGCTGCAAACCGATATCGCCTTTTTGAAGAAGCAACGCTGATTCATCCGACCGACCGAGCACGCAATGGCGCGTGATCGTAGGAAGCCACCCTTTACCGCATCGCAAGGAACCGCCATGTTCTCATCGAAGAAAGATTCGCAAGGCGTCAAGCCGGCCAAGCTCTCCACCCTGATCGCGCAGAATGTCCATATTTCGGGCGACCTCGAATTCAGCGAAGGACTGCGCATGGACGGTCAGGTGACCGGCAACGTCACCGGCCGCGCCGGCGACGAATCGCTGCTCGTCGTGAGCGATCAGGGCGCGATTCACGGCAACGTCAGCGCCTACGACGTCATCATCAACGGCCGCGTGGTCGGCGACGTGACGGTCGCGCATTTCGTCGAGCTGCAGTCGAACGCGCATGTGCACGGCAACATCTACTACCAGAAGCTGCGCATGGACGTCGGCGCGACAGTCGAAGGCAAGCTGACCAAGCTCGACGCGATGCAGTCGAACGTACCTGCGCTGCCCGCCGCGGAAGTCGTGCCGCAGCTCGACTATACGGCAAGCTGAACGCCGCGCGCGCGTGCAAATACAGGGCGCGTGGCGCGTCGCGATCCGCTAAGATTTCAGCGATACGGTCCGCGCGCCCGCGCCTGTCGTGCAATCTTGCAAAATGCGCGTGGATGATTACATCGAGATAACAAGGGCGCCCCATGCTGGTCAATTGCGCGGCTTATCAGAACGGCCGAAAGCTCGCAGACGTACAGATCGACGACATCAATACGTACCGGGACCTGCCCGACTCGTTCATCTGGGTCGCGTTGAAGGAGCCCGGCCCGGGCGAGCTCGCGCACATGGCGCATCAGTTCGGCCTGCATGAACTGGCCGTCGAGGACGCGCAACACGGGCATCAGCGGCCGAAGATCGAGGAGTACGGCGATTCGCTTTTCGCGGTGTTCCATACCGTCGAATTCGACGAGGAAGGCGAACTGCTCGTCGGCGAGATCAACGTGTTCGTCGGGCGCAACTACGTGATCTCCGTGCGCAACCGCACCACGCAAGGGTTCCAGGAAGTGCGCAAACGCTGCGAGCGCGAGCCGCAGCTGCTCAAGCACGGCCCGGCGTTCGTGATGTACGCGCTGCTCGATGCCGTCGTCGATCGCTATTTCCCCGTGCTGGAATCGCTCGGCAACGCGCTCGACGAAGTGGAAGAACGCATCTTCGAGCGCAACGGCTCGGCTGCGTCGCGCGAGATTATCGAAGACTTGTACTCGCTCAAGCGCCGCATGACGCTCATGCAGCATCACACGGCGCCGCTGCTGGAAGCCGTGAGCAAGCTCTACGGCGGGCGGCCGCCCGGCGTGTGCGCGGGCATGCAGGAATATTTTCGGGATGTCTACGACCACCTGCTGCGCATCGTGAAGACGATCGAAGGCCGCCGGGAAATGATCGTGACGGCCATTCAGGTGAACCTCGGCCTGATCGCGTTGGCGGAAAGCGAAGTCACGAAGCGCCTCGGCTCGTTCGCCGCCCTTTTCGCGGTCCCGACGATGATCGCCGGCATCTACGGCATGAACTTCCACCGAATACCGGAACTGGACTGGACGTATGGCTATCCGGCATGCATCGGCGCGATGTTGCTGGTCGATATCGTGCTGTACTGGCGCTTCAAGAAGGCAGGTTGGTTATAATACGGGTTCGATGCGAAGTCATCGCAAGAACACAGCATCACTCGCCGGGCATCGCGCAAGGAACTTTTGCGCGGTTTCCTCTGTCTAAACGGACTCTGTCGCGACGCAGACTCAGTGCTTGGTCAGTAGCTTTTCTCAGTAGCTTGTTTTTCGGCTTTCTGACCGCACTTGGAAGTCACAGCAGACTCATTCACCGCATCACACCGCACGTCGGCACTGGCGGCATCGCCCTGAATCTCGGTCGAAGCCTCGCAGGGAGCCGGCGTCGCCGTCCCGGTCATGCCGGCCAGGGCTTGCCGCTCCAAGGCGAGTTCCGTCGTTCCGGCCTATGCCGTCAAGCTCGCCACGAGCCTGAAAGCAAGACGCGGCGCGTTCGTCGTTCGAGCGCGCCGGATCACGCCCGACTTCGCTTCCGACGCGTTGCAGCGGCGATGCGCTCTGCGCACCGTCGCCCGCCGACACTCGCGAATGCCGTTGCGTGGCGTCGAGCGGCGCGGCACCCACTATTACTTGAACAGGAGCTCAAATGGCGAAAGAAGAACTGATCGAACTCGACGGTATCGTTGACGAAGTGCTTCCCGACAGCCGGTATCGCGTGACGCTGGACAATGGCGTCGTCGTCGGCGCGTATGCCTCGGGCCGCATGCGCAAGAACCACATCCGCATTCTGGCCGGCGACCGCGTGACGCTGGAAATGTCGGTGTATGACATGACGAAGGGCCGCATCAACTTCCGTCACAAAGACGAACGTGCGAGCGGCGGCGGCGCAGCCCGCGCGCCGATGCGCCGCCGTTAAACCAGCCATATCACGCTACACGCTACAACCCACGCGCCGACAAGAGCGCGTTAATTCCCACCGCGAAGCCGTCCTCGTCGTTCGTCGACGAGACGAGGCTCGCGCGTCGTTGCACCGCCTCCGACGCCTGTCCCATCGCAATCGACGTCCCCGCGATCTCGAACATCGCGATATCGTTGCTCATGTCGCCGAGCACGGCCACGCGCTCGAGCGGCACGTTCCGGCGCTTCGCCAGTTCGCGCACCGCGTCGCCCTTGTTGGCGAGCAGATGCGTGATGTCGAGGTAATAGCTCTGCGAGCGCGCCGCGTTCGCACGCCCTTCGAGTTGAGTCTGCAACTGCGCTTCGACGCGTTCGAGCAGCGGCGCGTCCGCTGTCGAACCGACGATCTTGTCGACGGCATCGAGATTCACATCGTCGAAACGCTGCACGAGCACGCCGTCATAGCCGACCGTGCGCCGTTCGCGCGGCACATACGCGCCGTCGGGATTGGTCAGATACCACACGTCGCCGACGAACACCCACGCATCCACGCCCGCCGACGCGAGCGCCTCGAGCGACGTCTGCACGGCATCGCGCGGCAGCTTGTGCGCGGCGAGCACTTCCCACGTGCCCGGCTGAACGAGATTGCCGCCGTTATACGACGCATACGGCATGGCGACGCCGAGCGTCTCTACGATATAGCGCATGCCCGCGCCCGGCCGGCTGCTCGCGACGGTGAACTCGACGCCCGCTTGCCGCAGACGCCGCACCGCGTCCTTCGCGGGCTCGCTGATCGATTTGTCGGTGTGAAGCAGCGTCCCGTCGCAGTCCGATACGACGAGCTGAACCTGCGCGAGCGCCTCGAACGCGGCGGCGGCGTCGCCGCTTATGCTGTGCAAACCGAATTGGCCATTGGCATTCATGAAGGCGCTCCTTCGCGCTGATTGAAGTCGGAGAGTTGGCGAGTCTCGCGAACCGAGCGCGGATGCCACAGCTTCGCGCCGCCCTCGATCCCCGCCGCGTTCGATACGACCGCCACGTTCGGCGGCAATTCGAAGTTCAGATGCGTGGCGTTGCCTCCGCCGATCCAGAGCTTGTCGAAATTGACGAGCGTGTCGAGAATGCCGAGCACCTTCTCGACGCGGCGGTTCCAGCGCTTGTTACCCGCTTTCTCGCGCGCGGCGTTGCCAATGTATTCGTCGTAGGTTCGGCTTTTCGACACCGGATGATGCGCGAGTTCCAGATGCGGCATCAGTTCGCCGTCGCGAAAGAGCGCGGTGCCCGCGCCCGTGCCGAGCGTCAGCACGAACTCCAGACCACGACCTTCGATAGCCGCGAGTCCTTGCATTTCGGCATCGTTGATCATGCGCGCCGGCATGCCGCCCAGACGCTGGGAAATCATGTCCGCAAGCGGCACGCGCTGCCAGTATTCGTTGCCGAGATTCGGCGCGGTCAGCACGACGTTATCGCGCACCACGCCGGGAAAGCCGATCGAAATGTGCGTCGGCGGCTCGGTGAGAATCGGCTGCACGAGCGCGACGAGCGTATCGACGACCACGTCGGGCATCGCGGGCTTGGGCGTCGGCACGCGCACGCGCTCGCTCTTCATCTCGCCGTCTTCGGACAGCACCGCGGCCTTAAGCCCTGTCCCGCCGATGTCGATGGCGAGAATGCGGTCAGCCTTCACCGTCCCCTTCGCGGTGCTCACGCGCTTTCTTTGCTTCGTTCGGGTTTCCGTGCTCACGCTGGTCATCGTTGTTATCCAATATTCAGTTCTTCTTGCGGTTGTCGGTCAGCGGACGCCACGCGCGGCCGTCTTCGGCGAGCAGACGGTCGGCTTCTTCCGGCCCGGCGCTGCCCGCCGCGTAGCCATGCACCGGCAGGTCGCTCTCCGGGTGCAGCACGCGATCCACCGCCGCCCACGCCGTCTCGATGCTGTCGGCGCGCTGAAACAGCGTTTCGTCGCCGAGCATGCAGTCGTAGAGCAGCGTTTCATAGCCGACGTTCGCGCGCTCGGCGAAGAAGTCGCCGTAATCGAACGACGAGCGCACCGCGCCCACCTGCATCACAGGACCGGGCACCTTGACGTTGAAGTCGAAGGTCGTGCCGTGCGCCGGGTCGATACGCAGCGTATAGACGTTCGGCGTCAGCTCGTCGACGGGCGTGTCGCGGAACAGCCGGAACGGAACCGCCTTCAGTTGCACCGATATCTCCGTGCGGCGCTCCGTGAGCCGCTTGCCGGTGCGCAGATAGAACGGCACGCCGGCCCAGCGCCAGTTTTCGATGAAGACGCGCGCCGCCGCATACGTTTCGGTGCGGCTGTCCTTCGCGACGCCCGGCTCTTCGCGATAACCCGGTCCCGCCGCGCCGGCCTCATATTGCCCGAACACCACGTCGCGCGCCGAAAGCGGCTTCATCGCGTCGAAGACCTCGGCCTTCTTGTCGCGCACGGCTTCGGCGTCGAAGGAATTGGGCGGTTCCATCGCCACCATGCCGAGCAGCTGGAAGAGATGGTTCGGCACCATGTCGCGGAACGCGCCGGTCTGCTCGTAAAAGCTGCCGCGCCCTTCCACGCCGATGGTCTCCGACGCCGTGATCTGCACGTGATCGATATATTCGCGCCGCCAGACCGGCTCGAACATGGCGTTCGCGAAGCGCACGGCCAGAATGCTCTGCACGGTGTCCTTGCCGAGAAAATGGTCGATGCGATAAATCTGCGATTCCTTCGCATACGCGAGGATGCAGCTGTTGAGCGCCTGCGCGGAAGCGAGGTCGGTGCCGAACGGCTTTTCGATGACGAGCCGCCTGAAGGCGCCGTCTTGCTCCTCCAGAAGCCCGGCGCGCCCGAGATGTTCTGCGATCGGTGCAAAGAACCGCGCGCTAACCGCGAGATAGAACACGACATTGCGGCTCTTCATCTCGGCGAGACGCGCTTTGAGCCGCTCGAAGGTCCCGTCGTCGTCGAACTCGCCCGCGAAGTATTCGAGCTTGTTCGCGACGCGGTTCCACGCGTCTTCGTTCAACTTCGACGTATGGAAAGTGCTGGCCTTGTCGGCGGCGAACTTGCGCAGCGACTCGGTTAGTTCATCGCGCCACGCAGACGTCTCGCGCTCGCCGTGATTCACGCCGATGATCTGCATGTCGTCGTCGAGCAGACCGTCGGCGGACAGGTTGTAGAGCGCGGGCATCAGAAGCCGCCGCGTGAGATCGCCGCCCGCGCCGAAGATCACGAGCGTGCACGCAGGCGCGCGGCGCTTCGCTGCGGGCGACGCTGAAGACGGCTTCGAAGCACTTGCCTGACTGCTATTGTCTGCATCATTCGGCATGACGTGGGTGTCCTCATCCGTTGAGCGAAAATGGAAAGACCTCCGGCGACGCGGCACAGTTCAATCGCGCATCGCTTCTTACGGCGCCTCGTTACGTTCGTAGGCTATCTGTAATTTTCCGCTTCGCGTGTCGTAGAATGCTTGCGCGACTTCGCAGCACGAGGCCAACACCGACATGACTTCACCCGACACGCTCATCGACCTGCCCGCCTACTTCGCACGCATCGGCTTTAACGGCGGCGACCGCCCCGCGCCCACGCTCGACACGCTGCGCGCGCTGCATCTGCTGCATCCGCAGGCGATACCGTTCGAGAATCTCGACGTGCTGCTCGGCCGGCCGGTACGGATCGATCTCGCCTCGATTCAACGCAAGCTCGTCATGAACCGGCGCGGCGGTTACTGCTACGAACACAATCTGCTTTTCCGCAGCGTACTCGAAGCACTGGGTTTTCGCGTGAAAAGCTACGCGGGCCGCGTGCTGTGGGGCCGCGATGCGTCGGTCATGCCGCCGCGCTCGCACATGCTGCTCGTCGTAGAGCTGGACGAAGGCGCCTTCGTCGCGGATGTCGGCTTCGGCGGCATGACGCTTTCCGCGCCGCTCGCGCTGCAAGGCGGTCTGGAGCAGATCACGCCGCACGGCGCGTTCAGGCTGCAACGCATCGACTGGGATGCGGGCCTGCCGAATTATCGGATGGAAGCGCTGATCGACGGAATGTGGACGGCCATCTACCGCTTCGACTTCGATCCGCAATACGACATCGACTATGAGATGTCGAACTACTTCGTCTCCACGTATCCGCAGTCGATCTTCGTGCATCACCTGCTCGCTGCGCGGCTCGCGCCGGGGCGCCGCTACGGTCTCTTCGACCAGCGTCTGTCGCTGCACGACGAACGCGACGGCACCACGCATCGCGAACTGATCGGCGTAGAAGCGCTTCGGCGCGTGCTGAGCGAGGATCTCGGCATTCGTCTGCCCGATGCGGACGGCTCGATCGCTTCGTCCGATCTCGACGCCGCGCTCGCGCGCCTCGCCCAGTCCGATCCCGCCTGACGCATCGTGCCGATGTTCAAGAGCAATAAAACGCGCGGCCGCGAATTCCGCACGCATCATCGCAGCGCCATGCTCGCGCAACGGCTGCCCGCGTGGCGCTCGACGTTGGTGCTCGCGGGCGTCACCGTCGCGTTCCTCGCGCTCGCCGGGCGCGCGCTGTGGGTGCAGGTGGTCGATCACGCGTTCTATATCGGCGAAGGACAGAAGCGCTATCAGCGAACGCTCGCGCTCGACGCCACGCGCGGGCGCATCGTCGACAGAAACGGCGCGATGCTCGCGGTCAGCCTCGCCACGTACGAAGTCTGGGCGAGCCCGAAGCGTTTCGACGCCGCCCGCGCCGACGACATCGCCAAGCTGCTCGACTTTCCGGCGAGCGAACTCAGCCGCCGCATCGGCACGGATCGCAGCTTCGTGTTGCTCAAGCGCCAGGTGGAGGCAGAGACGGCCGAGCGCATCGCGGAGATCGGTCGCGCGGGCATCACGCTCGTGCCGGACACCAAGCGCTTCTATCCCGAAGGCGAATCGGCGGCGCATGTCGTCGGCTTCACGGACAACGAGGATCGCGGCCAGGAAGGCGTGGAGCTTGCCGCCGACGCGCGCCTCGCCGGTTCGGCCGGGCAGCGCGAAGTCATCCGCGACCGGCTCGGGCGCGTGGTATCGCAGATCGGCGAAACGGAGATGCCGCAGAACGGCGAGACCATCCACTTGACGATCGACCGGCGCATCCAGCAACTCGCGCATTCGCAACTCAAGGCGGCCGTCGCGAAGCATCGGGCGCGCGCGGGCAGCGTCGTCGTGCTGGACGCGAAGAACGGCGAAGTGCTGGCGCTCGCCAATTACCCGAGCTTCGATCCCAACGACCGCCGCCGTCTCACGGGCGAGCAGCTTCGCAACCGCGCCCTCACGGATACCTTCGAGCCGGGGTCGACCATCAAGCCGCTCGTGGCCGCGCTCGCCATCGACCTGGGTCACGTGCGGCCGGACACGCGCATCGACACGAACCCCGGCACGCTGAAGATCGGGCCGAACGTGATTCACGACACGTCGAATCATGGCGTCATCACGGTGTCGGAGGCCGTGCAGATGTCGAGCAACGTCGCGCTGACGCAGCTCGCGCTGAAGATCCCCGCGCGGACCATCTGGGACAAGTACCGCGAATACGGCATCGGACAGGCGCCGGAACTGACGTTCCCCGGCGCGGCCACGGGACGGCTGCGCGCGCCGGAGCGCTGGAAGCCGATCGAACAGGCGACGATGGCCTACGGCTACGGCCTGTCGCTCTCGCTCTTGCAGATCGCGCAGATCTACACGGCGTATGCCGGCGACGGGCGCTTTCATACCGCGACGCTCATCCACGGCGAAACGCGCCGCGCGGGCACGCCGGTCGTTAAGCCCGCGACGGCCGCGGCCGTGCGCGACATGCTCGAAGCGGCCACAGGATCGGACGGCACCGGACGCGCCGCCGCGGTCGAAGGTTATCGCGTGGGCGGCAAGACGGGCACCGCGCGCAAGCAAATCGGGCGGTCGTATGCGGCGAACAAATATCGCGCGTCGTTCGTCGGCATGGCGCCGATGAGCGATCCGCGCCTGATCGTCGCCGTGATGATCGACGAGCCATCGGGCGGCGCGTACTACGGCGGGACCGTCGCGGGGCCGGTGTTCTCGGGCATCGTCGGAGGGACGTTGCCGCTGTTGGGCGTGCCGCCGGACGCGTAAAGCGAGGGGTTACGCTTAGACGTTCGGGCGCGGAGGTTGCTGCCATCGACACTGCGCCGAACTGTAAAGACGCTGTGCTCTAATGGAGCGTTCGAATCCACACCCTCATACCGGGAAGATCATGAAGAAACTCGCCGCGGCCCTCGCGCTGCCCCTTCTCATCGCCGCTTGCGGCCGCTTTCATAACGAAGACGCCGGCCAGCCGGAAGTCGAAGCCGCATCGACGCATAACGAAGTTGCGAGCATCGTCCAGTGCATCACCGACGAAGCGAAGAAACACAACGCCACCTACAAGCAGACGGCGATTCCGCAAGGCACCATGCTCGAATTCGGCGACTCGAACGTCGTCAAGGTCCGCTACGACAACGGCGAGACCACCTACCGCTTCTACCCCGGCGAGCGCCACGTGTCGAACATGTGGATCGAAGGCGCGGGCAAGAAGTGCGCGCCGTGAGCGGACGGGCCTAGCATCATGCGCTCGACACGAGCCATCAGCGCCGTCGAACGGCTCAAGACGCGCAGCGGCAATCCGCATTACGCGGCCGTGAGCATGCCGGGCGGCTACTTCTATCTCGTCGAACGCGCGGCCGAAGGTTCGAAGAAGCTGTGCGAACCATTGCCGATGGACGACTTCATCGCGTTCGTCAACGCACGCGAACCCGCGAAACCGCGCAAGGTCAGCAAGCTCGACGAAGCGCTCGAAGCGCAGATCGGGCGCAGCGGCAAGCGCGCGGAGAAGCCTTCCTCCGACGACGCCGACTAAGCTCGCCGCCCGCCTCTGCATGCTCGGCGTGGCGCGGCGCAGCATCGAAAAACGCGCCAGCCCCTTGATCAATGTGCGATGACAGACGGAGGCAACAGGCCTCCGTTGCGTACATTTTTGTCAACGGTCGTACCGTTGGCAGCCGCCGAGCAAGACTGCGGATCACGCCTGCCGGTCACGCCCGAACAAATTCAGAAAATGAGCAAGGGCCGCCCGCGACGTTTCAATAGAAGGCGCGTGGGTGAACGGGGTGCCCGTGCGATGGGAGACGCGAGACAGCGTCACGCCGCGCGGCTGAGAGGAAGACCAACAATGAAGAAGAAGAGCGAGACCAAGGGCAGCCTGCTGCCCTCGGCGATGGCGGACGTCGAGTTGCAGCATATCGAACGCGCCGTGGCGCAGCTTCGCGCGATGAAGAGCCAGTCGTCCGGAACGCTCAACGTCGAATACTGGCGCGAGCGGCTCACAGCCGTCGTCAGCGGCTATGCGCTCGTGCCCGCGCAGAAGCAGCGCATTCAGGCGCTGCGCGCCGCACTCGATGCCGTCCACATTCATCCGCGCGACGGCGGCAGCCGCAAAAGGTCGACCAATAGGCTTTGGGCGAAAGCGGCCTGACCGCCGCTTTCGCCACTCGCGCCACGTGCGCGACGCTCATCGCCCGCACGGTCCGGCCGGCGGGCGCGCAGGCTCGCAGCGAGAGCTTCGGGCCGGCACGGCGGAGGCGCTTCTCAGGCATCGTTCGTGCTCGGCTCTTGGCTCACGAACTGCATGGAGACCTCATGTCCGCATCACGCAAACGAATCGCCGCCACGCTGCTCGCGTGCTTCGCCGCCGCAACCAGCGTGTGCGCCAGCGCGCAGATCACGAAACCGGAAGGCTCGGATCAGCAGGAGAACCGCACGTCCGATTCGACCGCGCGGGCCAATCCGTCCGGCGTCGCCGTGCATGAGACGCAGAAGCCGCAGTCGAAGGACGCGGCGGGCGCATCGCGTGGGAAGACCGTCGGCAAGGAACACTCGACGAACGGCGCCGGCGGCTTCAACAACGGGCTGTACGGCACCGGCGCGGGCAACAACAAGTAACGCGCCGCGCCGCCCGTCGGCTTAGTCCGCTTAGTCCGCGTTCTGCGCCGTGCCGTTAATCTCCGGCGCGATGGCGGCGTGATTCACAATCGCCACGAGCGACACGCCGCCGAGAATATTCCCGATGAGCGTCGGCAGGAGGAACACGAGGAAGTAGTCGGAAAGGCTGGCCGCGCCCGACATCACCCCATAAGCCGCTTCGACGGAGCCCGCGATCACGTGCGAGAGCTTCGCGACCGCGACCGTGTACGTGACGAGCAGAATCGTGAGCAGACGCGCCGATCTCGCGCTCGGCAGCAGCCAGACCATCAACGCGATCAGCCAGCCCGCGAACAACGCCCGCGCCAACGTCACGCCGAAGCTGCCGGCATACGGCGCCTTCGCGACCTTGGCGAGCGCCTCGGTCACCTCCGGCGAGAACACGCCGGGAAGTTGCAGCAGGCCCGCGAAGATCGCCGTGCCGATCAGATTGAACACCAGCACGATGATCCACAGGCGCAAGGTCTTGGCGACCGTCTTCATGTCGCGGCGCGTGAGGACGGGCAGCACCGCCGTCAGCGTGCTTTCCGTGAAAAGCTGCTGCCGCCCCAGAATGACGAACACGAAGCCGATGGTATAGCCGAGGCTCGTGACGAGGTGGCTCCACTGCGACTCGGGCACCGCGCTTTCAAGTATGGACTGCACGAGAAAGGAGAAGCCCATCGACAGGCCGGCGGCGAGCGCGGACCACATCAACGCGGCGAAGGTGCGCTCCATCGCGGCCTCGCCTTCTTCCCGCACGATTTCGTGAATGACGAGCGCGTGTGGCGTGGAATGCTCGGCCGCTTGTTCGCGTTGTGCATCGTCGAGATTCGGTGATTCCGCGCCTGCGGAACCCTCGCGCGAGCCGTCCTGCGTATCTGCCATGGTCTGTTCTCCCTGAGAGCCGTTCGATGCCGGAACCGATGAACGGCAGGCGCTCATCGACAGCAGAAACGATGCCCGCATCAGGAAAACGAAAGCTGGCGCGAAGGCGAACGGCGAAGTTAGCGCGCGATGCCGGAGTCGAGCGCGTCGTCGGCGGCATCGTAGCCGCGCCACTTGTAGAGCAGCGCGGAGGCCAGCCAGCATGCGGCGAAGAGGCCGATGACCGCATAGCCGAGCGCGCCGAAGTGGTCCGAGAGACGCGCGGCGACGTCCCACAGCCCGCCCTTGAGTTGCAGGCGATCCGCGAGCAGCCCGAGCGCCTCGACGCTGCCGACGAACACCGCGATCACGACCGAGGCCAGCGTCACCGTGAGGTTGTAGTAGAGCTTGCGCACCGGCTTCATGAAGGCCCAGCCGTACGCGCCGACCATCAGCAGGCTGTCGGCGGTATCGATCAGAGACATGCCGGCTGCGAACAGCACCGGGAACACGAGGATCGACCATACCGGCATGCCGCGCGCCGCCTCCGATGCGGCAATGCCCATCAGCCCGATCTCAGTCGCCGTATCGAAGCCGAGGCCGAACAGGACGCCGAGCGGATACATATGCCAGCTCTTGCCGATCAGCGCAAAGAGCGGCCGCGCGATGCGCGCGAGCGGGCCGCCTCCGACGACGAGCAGGTCGGCATCGTCGTCGTTCAGCGCGTCGCCGCGGCGCGCGCGCCGGAAGGCGCGCCACACGCCGCGCAGCACGACCAGATTCATCGCGGCGATGGCGAACAGGAAAAACGCGGACACCGACGTGCCGATGAGCGCGCCGATTTCGCGGAACGCCGCAAAGCGCGCCTGCACGGCGAGCGCGGTGGCGGCGATGAGCGCGGTCGCAATCATCACGACGGTCGAATGTCCGAGCGAGAAGAACACGCCGACCGAAAGCGGGCGCTCGCCGTGCTGCATCAGCTTGCGCGTGACGTTGTCGATGGCGGCGATGTGATCGGCATCGACCGCATGGCGAAGCCCGAGCGAATACGCGAGCAGCGACGTGCCCATGAGCAGCGGATAGTGACGAAACGCGATGAGCGCCCAGAGCCACGCGAGCACGTTGAACGCGATGAGTCCGGCGAAAAGACGCGCGGAGCGGGCGGAATCGGTGGATCGGGTCATAGGGGCGCGTGGCGGCGAAGAACCGGGGACAGCGTCAGAGAATACCTTGGTTCGGCTGGCGGCCAATAATCGCTTGCGGGGCACGCGGCCGTGTCGCAGACGTAAATTGATTCGACATCCTATTCATTTGCCGGGAAAAAGAGCGCGAAAAAACCGCCCCAATTCGCTCTGCGCGAAAAACATAGGCGTATTCGTTCGTTGGGCTTGCGGCGGCTCGCGGCTAACATGGCCCTTCGCCTTTCAGAGCCCGCCATGCCACGCTATCTAGACGACGCCCAACGCGATGCAATCCAGGATCGGCGCGCGTCGTGGCGCTGGCGCACCGAATGGCCGACCTGGCTCGTGATCGTCGCGGTGTACGGCGGCTGGTTCGGCGTCGCGACGAGCGCGCGTACGCTCGGCATGCCGCTCGCGCTCGGCTTGCTCGCGGTGCTGTCGTGCTGGTACATGTCGCTTCAGCACGAGTTGTTGCACGGGCACCCGACGCGCTGGCCGCTCGTCAACATGCTCTTCGGACTGGCGCCGCTCGCCGTGTGGTTTCCGTATGCGGTCTATCGCGCGTCGCATCTGCGTCATCACGACGATGCGCATCTGACCGTGCCCGGGCACGATCCCGAAAGCTACTATGTGACGCCCGAACAGTGGGCGAGCGGGGGGGTCGTATTGCGTGGCGCGATCGCCGCGCGCAACACGTTCGTGGGCCGCGTGCTGATCGGGCCGTGGTTCGCGATCGCCGCATCGTGGCGGGAAGCGGCGCAGGCGATTATCGATCGCGACTGGCGGATCGTCGCGAGCTGGGTCGCGCATCTCGCCGCGCTCGTGGCGCTCGCGTGGTGGCTCGACACTCGATGCGGCGTGCCGTGGCGCGCGTTCGCAGGCGTGGGCTATGCGGCGCTCGCGCTTGCTTCGGTGCGATCGTTCCACGAGCATCGCGCGGCGGGCGCGGAACGTGAGCGAACGGTCATCAACGAGGCCGCGTGGCCGTGGCGGGTGCTTTTCCTGAACAACAACTTCCACGCGGTGCACCACGACCTGCCGGGCGTGCCGTGGTTTGCGCTGGCTGCCATCTATCGCGAGCGGCGGGACGCGTATCGGGCGAGCAATGGCGGCTTCGTCGTGGAAGGATACGGCGAGTGGTTCCGGCGGTATGCGTTCGCGCGCGCGGTCGCGCCGGTGCATCCGTTCGCGGGCGCGGGCGAGGACGCAGCAGTGCGAACGTTCGGGCATGCGGAAAGCGCGGAGGCGGCTTCGGGCGGCTTGTGACGCGGGCGACGGCCGGTCCTTTCGGCGGCCTCGACGCTGCATCGCCTGGAGGTTGGACGATAAGCCGTCTGTCACCGCGACGTTTGCCGCGAGAGGTCGTCGACTCGCGCTGAGACCGCAAGAGACTGCGCCGGCCTGATTCGTCAACTATTCCGGGACGCGCCGCTGCGAATACCGCTACGATGCGACATTCCCCGCCATTTCCCGACGATGCACTGGACCGCCGCCCTGCCGATGTACAACGTCACGCCCGCGCTCGCCGCCGACTGGCGCGCGTTGCTCGATGCCGTGCACACCCGCCTCGCCGACACGCTGAAGGCCCGCGGCGATACGCTCGGCATTGCCGACTCGGTTTCTGACCTGACCGGCTTCTGGCTGCGCGACGACCTGCTGCTGTCGCAGACGTGCGGTTATCCGCTGCTGCATGCGCTCGATGATCGGGTACAACTCGTCGCCACGCCCGATTTCGATGCGCCCGGCTGCGAAAGCGGCTGCGAAAGCGGCTCCGAAAGCGGCGGCTATCGCAGCGTGCTCGTCGCGGGCGCGCATGTGAACGCGGCGTCGCTCGCGGACTGCCGCGGGCTGCGCGCGGTCTACAACGACGACGATTCGAATAGCGGCATGAACCTCTTCCGTCATGCCGTGGCGCCGTTCGCGCAGGGCTCGCGCTTCTTCGCTTCCGTGGCGAAGAGCGGCGGACATCTCGCGTCGCTGCATGCGGTCGCGATCGATAAAAGCGCGGATATCGCCGCCATCGACTGTGTGACGCTCGCATTCGTGCGCACGCACCGGCCGGAACTGGCGGCCGGCGTGCGCGAACTGGGCCTGACGGCGAGCGCGCCCGCGCTGCCGTTCATTGCGTCGAAGCGCGTGCCGCGGGATATCGTCGATGCGCTCGCCGCCGCGCTCAGCGATACCGTCGCGCAGGACCCGGCACTCGCCAGCCGGCTGCGGCTCAAAGGCTTCGTGCGCCTCACGCCAGCGGATTACGCGCCGATCCTTCGCTACGAACGCGAAGCGGCGAAGCACGGATATCCGGTGCTGGCCTAACGTCGGCGCAGACTCCGCTCAGAATCCTCGGCTCGCGACCGCTTCGGCAGACTTCGCCGACTTTCGGCACAATCGAATATCCAACGCGTGGCCGCGTCGAGGCCGCTCTGCCCATGCGCATGTCGCGCCGCCACGCCATCACGCTGTAGCACGCCAAACTCGCAATGATCCCCTTCTCGCTGCTGGACCTCTCGCCCATTCCGCTCGGCTCCACCGCCGCCGACGCCTTCGCCCATTCGCTCGATCTCGCGCAGCACGCCGAACGCTGGGGCTACCGGCGCTACTGGCTCGCCGAGCATCACAACATGACGGGCATCGCGAGCGCGGCCACGTCGGTGGTGATCGCGCACATCGCGGCAGGCACCAAGACCATTCGCGTCGGCTCGGGCGGCATTATGCTGCCGAATCACGCGCCGCTCGTGATCGCCGAGCAGTTCGGCACGCTCGCCTCGCTGTTTCCGGGCCGCATCGACCTCGGGCTCGGGCGCGCGCCCGGCACCGACCAGACGACCGCGCGCGCGCTGCGCCGCGACCTGCAAGGCAGCGCCGATTCGTTCCCCGACGACGTCGTGGAGCTTCAGCGCTATTTCGCCGATCCCGTGGAAGGCCAGCGCGTGCGCGCGGTGCCCGGCGCGGGACTGCATGTGCCGACCTGGCTGCTCGGCTCGTCGCTCTTTTCCGCGCAGCTGGCGGCGGCGCTCGGCCTGCCGTTCGCGTTCGCGTCCCATTTCGCGCCGGATTATCTGATGACCGCGTTGCACGTCTATCGTTCGCAATTCCGGCCGTCCGCCACGCTGGACAAGCCTTACGCGATGGTCGGCGTGAACGTCTTCGCCGCCGACACCGCCGACGAAGCGCGCTTCCTGTTCACATCCCTGCAACAGCAGTTCATCAATCTTCGACGTGGCACGCCGGGACAACTGCCGCCGCCCGTCGAATCCATCGCGTGGACGCCGGCCGAGCGCGCGGGCGTCGAGCACTCGCTGTCGTGCTCGGTGATCGGCGATCGCAGCGACGTAGAAGCCGGGCTGCGCTCGGTCATCGACCAGACGCAGGCGGACGAACTCATCGTCACGGCACAGATTTTCGATCACGCGGCGCGCCTGCGTTCGTTCGAGATCACGGCGCAGGTCCGCGACGCCATCGCCGCCAACGCCTGAGGGCGGGAACGGCGGAAGCGGGCGCAAGCGGGCGCAAGCGGGCGCAAGCGGCTGGAAATCTCGCGCGCTGGACGCCCGCGCATTTGACAGGCAATAATGAGATACCGGAGCGCGCTCGCGCAGGCGCCGCGCTTCGCGTCCGCCGTATCCGCCCTGTTTCGTCTTTGGAGCGCGCACGCCATTCGCTGCGCGCGGCTGGGCGATGCAGCGGAACAACAACAAATGCGTCGCAAGACGGGAGGAAGAATGTCGATGCCGAGAAGCGCAGCCACCGGAGCCATGACGCTCCTGACCGAATTTGACGACACCACCGGCCAGGAAGTGCGCTCGTTGAAGCTCGAACCCGCTGCTGACGGCAAGGCCGTGCTGCTGATCGAGATCGATGAACGCAAACCCGGCATTCATCGCGAAGTCCGTTATGAAATAACGCCGGCGGAACTCATTGCCGCGATTCGCGCGCACGGCGCGGAATTACCGGGAGAACAACATTCGCGTTAAAACTTTTTAAACGCTGCCAAGACCGGCATACAATACAAGTGGAGTGAGCCTTTCGGCCGCCGCCTGGTCGCGGCGGCGCGGCATGCCCCTCAGCGGATCGCGGTTTTCGGCGTGACTTCCCGCGCGCACTCTTGTCGTGCGTCCGTCGCGGTGATCCTCGAGCGAGTGAATGGACCGGACCGGCTCTATTCGGCGAATGCGTCAATGAGTCTGGCGGATTAAAACAGCCTCGCGGTAAATACACCAATTGACGAGCGGCACACACTGCGCCACGCTTGGTAATACATATATTTAAGTCATCGAACCGCCCCGGTCCGCGCGGGGCATGGGTTCGTCTTCTGCAAATCAAAAAGCTGAATCAGGAAAGCCGTGGACGAAAGAAAGCGAGATAGCATCATTGCGTACTTGCGCAGCCGAATGGCCGAATTCGGGATTACGGAAACCGCTTTGGCCGAAGCATTAGCCGAAGCGCAGGCCGCGCCTCCCGTACCGCCCACGTTCACCAGGACCAACGGGAACGCGGCGAATGGCGCGCCGAAACCGCATCGCGCGATGCCGAAATTGCCGTCCGTGCCGGTATCGAACGGCGCGGGTCCGGTTTTCCGAAACGCGAGCGGCGACACGTGGGACGGCGTCGGCGACATGCCCGAATGGTTGAAACGCGCGGTACATGCGGGTCAGGATATCGAGTTCTATCGCGTTTGATGTGTCTGCGAGGCTGGGTCTTTCGCGCACGCACTGACGAAATACCGTCCCGTCACTGAGCATCGGCACCTGTCGATACGCGCGTGCGTGCGCCCATAGGCAATTCACGTCGAATATTCAAGCCAAAATATTTTCGGCGACGCGTGTCCATTGCGCCTTAAAACGTTTATTGGTAGCCCACAAGTAGCCGGCCTGGCTTTCGTGGCCGCGCATCCTTTCGCCATTGACCACGCCCGATCGAGTTCCGCAGTCTCCCGACAAGGAGCCACGCATGAACGCATACGGACGCCGTGACGCCGCGCCCGGTCTGAACGCGCCCCGCCCTTGCCCGGCGCCCTCACCGGCGCGCGGCTGCGCCGCCGTGCTGTGCGGCTGACGCACGGCGCAAAGAGCCGCGGACCGCGACCGAGCGACCAGCGCGATGCCGTCCCGCCCCGCCACCCTTCCGAGCGTCGTCCGGCGCATGACCGCCGGGCGCAGACTACTGGAAGGCGCATCGGTGGAGACGGTCGCGGACGAATTGCATCTCTCGGTGCAGACAGTGCGCCGCTACCGGGCCATCGTGTCGGACGGCGGGCTCGACGCGCTTGCGAAAATGGGCGTCGGCGGTCGCACGTCCGTGCTGGACCGGGCAGCGCTCGACTGGATCGCGGCCGCGTTGCAGAATTCCCCGCGCAAACACGGCTTTCCGAGCGACGCGTGGACCAATGCGCGTCTGCGCGAGCTGATCGAGCGGCGCTTCGGCGTGCGCTTCTCGCGCGTGTATGTCTGGCAAATCGCGACGAATCTGGGCCTCGCGCACCGGCTGTCGAAGTCGCGTCGATAGTTAGGGTTGCTTATCGTATGACAATGGCGGAGCGTAGCCGCTCCGCCGCGTCTTTCAGAAATTGAAACGATCGATATTGCTCGCGTCGAACGTGGTCGGCGGCCCGAGAATCACTTCGCCGCTCTTGCCCACCGTACGCTTGCCGAGCTTGCCGGCATCGAACGAATCGCCTTCCTTGCCTGTGATCGTGCCCGACGCAAGGTTCGCCGCAGCAAACGCCGCGAGATAGCCCAACTGGCCCGGGTCCCACAACTGGAACGCCTGGACGGTGCCGTTCTTGATGAACGCCCGCATCTGGTTCGGCGTGCCGAGGCCCGTCACGACGACCTTGCCCTTGGCCGGCGAACTGGAGATATAGCGCGCCGCCGCGGCAATGCCCACCGATGTCGGCGCGACGATGCCCTTCAGATTCGGATACGCCTGCAACAAGCCCTGCGTTTCGACGAACGATTTCTGGTCATCGTCGTTGCCGTACGCGATCTTCACGAGCTTCATCTTCGAATACTCGGGCTTCTTCAACTCCTCCTGCATCCATTTGATCCACGTGTTCTGATTCGTCGCGTTGGGCGTGGCGGAAAGAATCGCGAATTCGCCTTCGCCGCCGATCAGCTTCGAGAGCAGTTGAATCTGCCCGCGCCCGATGGCCTCGGACTCGGCCTGATTCACGAAGATCTGCCGGCCTTCGGGTGCCGTGTCGGAATCGAATGTCACCACCTTGATGCCCTGCGACATCGCTTTCTTGAGGTACGGCACGAGCGCGTTGGCATCGTTGGCCGCGACTACGATGGCGTTCTGGCGCTGCGTGATGAGCGTGTTGATATAGCTGACTTGCGACGACGCCCCCGCGTCCGACGGCCCGACGACCTTGCCATCGCCCTTCATCTCCTTGATCGCGGCCATGCCGCCATCGTCGGCGATCACCTCATACGGGTTGTTGATCTGCTTCGGCACGAACGCGATCTTGAGGCCGCTTTTCACTTCGGCGGCGCTTGCGGTCAACGCCACGGCGACGGCCAGGAAGGCCGCCGCGAGCATCGGGCCGCGTGCGAATCGATAGGTCTTTTTCATGTCGGGATGTCTCCTGTCATTGCGCGCAGCCCCTGAAAAACAGGCTTCGGCGCGGGTTGTCAACGCGGGGTATAACGGTTCGTCATAGGGTCTGCGTCATGAGGTCTGCGTCATCAGGCGTTTCTCTCGTACTGCCCGCCAGCGCGCGACGAGATTCGGTATCAGCACCGACGAAAGCAGCAACGCGCCGGTCACGATGGTGAGCGTTTCGCTCGATACGTCCGCGAGCGTCAACGCATTGCGCAGCACGCCGATGATGACGAGCGACAGCAGCACGCCGATCATCGAGCCGCGTCCGCCGAAGATGCTCACGCCGCCGAACAGCACCGCCGCGATGACGGACAACTCGAAGCCTTCGCCATTGTCGCCGCGCGCGCTCGTGAAGCGCAGCGTATAAACAATGCCCGCGAGCGCCGACATCCCGCCCGACATCATGAAGAGCTTGAGCTTCGTCTTGCCGACGTCGATGCCGGAAAACTGCGCGGCTGTCGGGTTCGCGCCGATGGCATAGAGGCTGCGTCCGAAGGGCGTCGCCTGCAATAGAACCGTGAAGACGATGGCGCCCGCGATCACGAGCAGGAACGGCATCGGCAGGAACGTATCGCCGACCGTATTGATGCCGAACGCCGTGTACGACGCAGGAAAATCCGCGATGGCCTGATCGCCGAGCAACACGTACGCGAGGCCGCGAAAGAGCGCGAGCGTGCCGATGGTCACGGCAAGCGAAGGCAAGCCGAAGCGCACGATGACGAGCCCGTTCAAGAGCCCCGCGAGCGTGCCCGCGACGAGTACGATGGCGATGACGAGCGGCATCGGCAATCCCATATGCCAGAGCACGCCCATCAGCGCGCTCGATGCGCCGAGCACCGACGCCACCGACAAGTCGATCTCGGCCGCCACGATGACGAGCGTCATCGGCAGCGCGATCAACGCGATCTCGGTGAAATCGGCCAGCATGTTCGAGAGATTGGCCGACGACAGAAACATCGGCGCGAGCACGCGCCCCGCCACGAGCGAGACGACGAGCACGATGACGAGCATCGCTTCCCACTGCAAATGACGGCGTTTGGCGATGGACAAAGCGGAATCCGGTTTAGCCATGATCGCGTTTCCTCATCATGCGGCGCGCGACGGAACGCGCGAGCAAGGTGTCCAGCGTGATCGCCGCGACGATCAGCGCGCCTTGTATCGCCTGCTGCCAGAAGGGCGACACGCGCAGCACCACCAGCGCGATGTTGATGACGCCGAGCACCAGCGCGCCAAGCGTCGCGCCCGCCACCGTGCCCACGCCGCCCGTGATCGCTACGCTGCCGACAACCGCCGCCGCGACCACTTGCAGTTCGATGCCTTTCGCCGTGCTGGCATCCACCGTGCCGAAGCGCGCGAGCCACAGCACGCCCGCAAGCCCCGCAATCGCGCCCGACAGCAAGAAGCCGATCATCACGCGACGGTCCACGCGAATGCCTGCAAGCCTTGCCGCTTCGGGATTCGAGCCGATCGCGTAATGCTCGCGTCCGCCGCGGTACTGCTTCAGATACACGGACAGCGCGATGAGCACGACGAGCGCGATCAACACGAGATTCGGCACGCCGAGCAACGAGCCGGTCGCGATTCTCGCGAACGCATCGGGCAGGCTCGTCGCGTTGATCTGTCCGCCGTGGACCCATGCGTAATCCGCGCCGCGCACGATGTATAGCGTCGAAAGCGTGGCAACGAGCGACGGCACGCGGCCGAACGTGACGAGCGCGCCGTTCAATGCACCGATCAGGAGTCCGATGCATATTCCGGCGAGCATCGCGACGGCCACGGACATATGCGGAAACATGACGAACAGGCTGCCGACCGCATACGCGCTCACGCCGACGATCGACGCCACCGACAGGTCGATGTGCCGCATCAACATCACGATGGTCATGCCCGCCGTCAGCAAGCCGATGATCGACACGTTGAGCAATACGTCGCGCAGGTTCTGCAAGTTGAGGAAGTCGGGCTTCACGGCCGCCGTCGCGCCGACGAGCGCGAGCAGCACGACGAAGAGCGTCAACTCGCGGCTCTTCGCGATGGATGCCGCGAAGCCGTCGCGCTTGTCCTGCGCGGCGGGCATGGCGGGCAAGCTGGGAGAGTGTCGTGTCATCATGCCGCGTGACCCAATGTATGCGCAGGCGCGCCCAATGCCGCACCCAACGCCGCGCTCATCACGCGCTCCTCGTTCGCATCGGCGCGGGCGATGTCCGCGCTGATACGGCCTTCGTGCATCACGAGCACGCGGTCCGCCATGCCCAGCACTTCGGGCAGTTCGCTCGATATCATCAACACAGCCATGCCCTCCTTCACGAGTTCCGCGAGCGTGCGATACACCTCGGCCTTCGCGCCCACGTCGATGCCGCGCGTCGGCTCGTCGATGATGAGCACCTTCGGGTTCGTCGCGAGCCACTTGCCGAGCACGACCTTCTGCTGATTGCCACCCGATAGCGTGCCGACGGGCGCATCCAGATCGCTGGCTTTCAGGCGAAGGCGCTTGCCCCAGTCAGCGGCGAGCGAGGCTTCGCTACGCGACGAGATCAGACCGTGCCGCATCAATCGCCCGAGCACGGTCAATGACGCATTGCGCGCGATGGACAACTCCATCGCGAGTCCTTGCGCGCGCCGGTCCTCGGGCACGAGCGCGAGCCCGGCGCGCACGGCAGCAGCCGGTCTGCCGAGTTCGATCTTGTCGCCGCCGACCCTGACTTCGCCGCCGTCGACCGGATCGATGCCGAAGATCGCCCGCGCGACCTCGCTTCTTCCCGCGCCGACGAGACCTGCGAGCGCGACGATCTCGCCCGCGCGCACATCGAACGACACGTTCTTGAAGATGCCTTCTCGCGTCAGATTGCGCACCGAAAGACGCACATCCCCCGGCCAAACATCGGCCTTCGGGTAGAACGTGTCGAGATCGCGGCCCACCATCTTGCTCACGATCGAATCGATGGTCATGTCCGCGGTCAGCGCATCGTGAACCTTCATGCCGTCGCGCATGATCGTCATGCGTTGCGTCAGCGCGAAGACTTCATCGAGCCGATGCGTGATGAACAGCACCGCCGCGTTGCGCTCGCGCAGCCCGCGCACGATCGCGAAGAGCCGCTCCACTTCGGGCAGCGACAGCGCGGCGGTCGGCTCGTCCATGATGAGCACGTTCGCATCGAGCGACAGCGCCTTGGCGATTTCGACGACCTGCTGATCCGCAATGGACAACCCCCGCACCAGCCGTTGCGCGCGCATGTTGACGCCGAGCGAGGCAAGCAACGCATCCACTTCGCGATGCATTTCGTCGTAGCGGATACGCCCCAGCCGGTCGCGCGGCTGGCGTCCCATATAGATGTTCTCCGCGATGGAGAGATCCGCGAAGAGCGTCGGCTCTTGATAGATGACCGCGATGCCGGCATTGCGTGCTTCGGCGGGATTCGCGAAACGCCGCGCCACGCCGTCGACCAGCAGCTCGCCCGAATCCGGCTGATAAACGCCCGCGAGCAGCTTGACGAGCGTGGACTTTCCCGCGCCGTTTTCGCCGAGCAGCGCGTGCACCTCGCCGGGGAAGAGCTGCAAGCTCGCATCGCTGAGCGCGCGCACGCGACCGAATGACCTGCTCGCATGCCGCATTTCAAGCCTTGGTGTCATCGAAACTCCTGCCTAGATGCGGTAAATACGTTCTGCATTCCGAACGAATAATGCTTCCTTCTCGCTCGCGCTGGCGTCCTCGACGATGCGCGCATACGCGTTCCATATCGCCGTGTAAGAGCCGAACAAGCGGTCTACCGGAAAGTTCGACGCGAACATGGCGCGCTCGCTGCCGAAGGTGTCGATGGTTTCGAGCACATAAGGACGGAAGCTCTCGACGGTCCATCGATGGTCGAACATCGCGAGACCGCTGATTTTCACCGCGACGTTCGGGCATGCCGCGAGCGCGCGCATCCCTTCACGCCACGCGCGGTAACCCGCCGGTGACGCCCGATCCACGAACATGCCCGCGTGATTGACGATGAACTGCGTGTCGACATGTTCCCGCGCAAGCTGCGCGGCATCGAGCATCTGCGATGGATAAAGCTGCAAGTCGAACGACAAACCGAAGCGCCTCAGCAACGCGAAATGCTTGCGCCATTGCGGCTCGTGCATGTAGTGGCGGCCTACGTAGTCGTAGAGCGGGTTGTCATGCACGTTCAGTATCTGGCGAATGCCACGCGTATTCGCGAACGCCGCGTGCGCTTCGAGCACGCGAGGCGCGTCGTCGCGCGACAGATCCGCGCCCGCGACGATGCCGTTCGGCATGCCGCGCCCTTCGCCGTCCGCGATGCCTTGCAACCAGCGCGTTTCTTCCACCGGATCGGCGGGATCGTGATTCGCATCGACATGCACGAGCTTGAGCACGTCGATGCCTTCTGCATCACGCAGCAAGTCGGCGAGCAGATAGTCGTGCTGCAACTCGCGCACATCGCCGACGAATGACGTCTGCGGATTGGCGAGCCACGGGTAATGATGCGTGGATAGGTCCCACAGATGAATATGCGGATCGACAACCTGCATGATGGTGTCCTCGCGGCTCGGGCTGATTCACGCAAGATGAAACACGGGCGCAAGCGCAACAGCGACGGGCGCGTTGTCCGCATGCGTCTCCATCAGTTCCGCCATGAAGTCCCACCATTTACGCATGATGGGCAAGTTCGGCAGCGCGTCGGTCGTATGTGTCTCCGCGCGCTTGTATGTCGCGAAGAGATGACCGGTCGCTTCATCCAGAAAGATCCGGTAATCGCGGATGCCGGCCGCATGCAACGCATCGGCCAGTTCGGGCCATAGCTCGCGATGGCGCCGTTCGTACTCCTCGCGCATGCCCGGCTTCAGGGTCATGCGAAAAGCCACTGTCTCCATGGCGGCCGCCTTCTTATGTTCGATGCGCCCTGTCTTTGCGTAGAGGCGCGTTATGGCTGCGACTATAATGCGCCGACCGATAGCACGACAATCCGAAAGCAGGATTGGCCGATCGCAAAACCGTATCAGCGAACATCGTTGCGTTGCATCATGCGGGGCTCTTCAATGAACCAGAACGTCTCACAGCTCGCGCTCGTCAATCGCCTCAAATTCAAGCATCTCGCGCTGCTCGTCGCGCTCGACGACACGCGCAATCTTCATCAGGCCGCGGACAACATCAACGTCGCGCAGCCGAGCGCGAGCCGCATGCTCGCGGATATCGAAGAAGCATTCGGCTTCCAGCTCTTCGATCGCAATGCGCGCGGCATGCATCCGACGCCGCTCGGCACCGCCGCGCTCGCCTACGCGCGCCGCTCGCTTGCGGACCTCACGCGCTTCGCCGACGATCTCGACAACAAGCGGCGCGGCGGTCACGGACAACTGACAGTCGGCGCGATCATGGGCGCGGCGCCCGACGTCCTCGCGATGGCCGTCACCGAACTGAAGTCCGAACGCCCGCTGCTGAACGTGCGCATACTCGGCGAAACGAGCGATCAGGTCGTGCAACTGCTGCATCGCCGCGAAGTGGATCTCGCGCTCGGCCGCCTGACCACGCCGCTACAGCACAACGATTTCGACTTCGAACCGCTTGCTCGCGAAGCGATGCGCCTCGTCGTGCGCGCGAAGCATCCGCTTGCAAGCAAGGCTTCGCTCGCACTGGACACGCTCGTCGGATGGCCCTGGATTCTTCAGCCGATCACGAGTCCCGCGCGCGGTCTCTTCGAAGAAGAACTCGCGCGCGCCGGATTGACTACGCCTGCCGATATTGTCGAATGCGCGTCCATCTTCGCGACGCTGCAACTGCTGCAAAACAGCGACGCCGTCGCGATGCTGCCCGAGTCCGTCGTGCGCGACTATCTGCGCGCGCAATTGCTCGTGGAATTGCCCGTCGAGATCGGCAAAAGCCTGTCTGGCTTCGGCCTTCTGCGCCGCAAGTTCGAAACGCTGAGCGAGCCGGCCGAGTACTTCATCGCGTTACTGCGCAAATACTCGGCCGTCTCGCTCGCCGTCACTGCAAGTTGACGAAGAGCCCGCCATCGACCAAGAGCGACGCGCCCGTTACATAGCGCGCGCGGTCCGACGCGAGAAACACCACGCATTGCGCGACATCGTCCGGCGCGCCGAGACGGCCGAGCGGAATGCGCTTTTCCATGTACGCGCGCTTGTCGGCATCCGACAAGTCTTCGGCGTTCAGGTCCGTCGCGATGGTGCCGGGCATCACTGAATTACACCGGATGCCGTACGGTCCCAGCGCGATGGCGCACGACTGCATGAGCGAATGCACGCCCGCTTTCGTCGGCGTGTAATGCGTCTGCATGCCGCCGCCGACGAGCGCGCTGATCGAACTCGTCGCGACGATCGCGCCGCCCGTGCCTTGCGTCTTCATCTGATTCGCGGCGGCCTGCGTCACATAGAACGCGCCGTTCAGATTCACGGCGACCGTCGTTTCGTACACCGATGACGGCATGTCGAGGAAGGCATGAAACGGACAGATGCCCGCATTGCTCGACAGCACGTCCACGCGTCCGAACGCTTCCACGGTGCGCCGCACCAGTTCGATGCCCGTCTCGCGTTCCGCGACGTTGCCTTCGACGGCAATCGCGCGGCGGCCGAGCGCCTCGATCTCGCCGACGATCGACTCCACCGCCGATGCCTTGCCGTACGACTGATCGTTGTCGCGCCAGTAATTGATCGCGACGTTCGCGCCTTCGCGCGCGCTCGCCAGCGCAATCGCCCGCCCGATGCCGCGCGAGCCGCCCGTCACGATCACGACTTTGTTCTCAAGCAGCATGGGATGCCTCGTCAGTGGGTATAAGGCCGCGCCAGCGCGCATTCGGGATTGAGCCGCACGCCGAAGCCCGGCGTTTCCGGCACCTTCATGCGGCCGTTGACCGGCACGGGCTCGTCGAGCAGCAAGGGCGTGAACATCGGCACGACCTGATCGGCTTGCGGCGCCATCATCAGAAACTCGGCGAACGGCGAGTTGTGCCGCGTCACGACGAAGTGATAGCTGTACACCGACGACCCGTGCGGCACGACGAGCACGTTATGCGCATCCGCCATCGCCGAAATCTTAATCAACTCCGTGATGCCGCCGCACCAGCCCACGTCCGGCTGCACGAGGTCCGCGCAGCCCATCTCGAACAGCATGCGGAAGCCCCAGCGCGTCGCTTCGTGTTCGCCCGTCGTCACCATCATGCCGCGCGGAACGGAGCGGCGCAGTTCGGCGTAGCCCCAATAGTCGTCGGGCGGAAGCGTTTCTTCCAGCCATTTCAGGCCGTATTCGTGCGCGGCCGTGGCGAGCCGCTTCGCGTAGTTGAGATCGAGCGACATCCAGCAGTCGAACATGAGCCAGAAGTCGTCGCCCACTTTCGAGCGCATGTCGGCGAGTTTCGCGATGTTCGCGGCGAGTCCTTCCTCGCCTTCGGCCGGGCCGTGCTGCAACGGCATCTTCCCGCCGATGAAGCCCATCTGCTTCGCGAGGTCCGGCCGCGCGCCCGTCGCGTAGAACTGCAATTCGTCGCGCACCGGGCCGCCGAGCAGCTGAAACACCGGCTCCTTGCGCACCTTCGCGAGCAAATCCCAGAGCGCGAGATCGACGCCCGAAATCGCGTTCAGCACGATGCCCTTGCGCCCGTAGTAGAGCGTCGCGAAGTACATCTGATCCCACATTTTCTCGATGTCCGTCACGCGCTGGCCTTCGATGAAACGCGCGAGATGCTTCTCGACGATGAACGCGCCGATCTCGCCGCCGGTCGTGACCGCGAAGCCGACGGTGCCGTCGCTTGCTTCGATCTCGACGACGAGCGAGCCGAGCACGTTCAGCCCGAACGACTGCCGGCTCTGTCGATACTCGGGGTAGCGCGCCATCGGCGTGGCGATGTGATCGTCGATCCAGTGATCGGCGCCCTGATCGTGATAATCGGCGCCGCCGCCGCGAACCACGAAAGCGCGAACCTGGCGAATAGTGGGCATGGACATGGTTTCGTCTCCGTATGTTGGAATGGTCAGGACGCGTTCGCGGGCTTGGGGCTATCTACGCGAGACTGGGGAGCCGCGCCGCGCGCCGGCACGCGCACGTACATCAAAGAGAAACGGCAGCAGCCGGCGCATCACGCGGGACGTGACAGCGCCTTCCGCCGCGGCGGAATGGTCCATGTCTCTCTCCAGTGAAGCGCGCGGATCAGTAAGTCGCGCGTCCGCCCGACAGGTCGAACACCGCGCCCGTGCTGAATGCGCAGTCCTCGGACGAGAGCCACAGAATGAGCGACGCCGCTTCTTCCGGCATGAGGAAGCGGTTCATCGGGATCTTGGAGAGCATGTAGTCGATGTGCTGCTGCGACATCGAATCGAAGATTTCGGTTTTCGCGGCGGCGGGCGTGACGGCATTCACAAGAATGTTCTTGCCCGCGAGTTCCTTGCCGAGCGATTTCGTCAGCCCGATCAGTCCGGCCTTCGACGCGCTGTAGTGCGAGGCGTTTGGATTGCCTTCCTTGCCCGCGATCGACGCGACATTGACGATGCGGCCGTAGCCGTTCTTCAGCATGTGCGGCACGACGGCGCGGCAGGTCAGATACGGGCCGATCAGATTCACGTCGATCACGCGGCGCCACACGTCGGGCGCCAGTTCCCACGTCGTCCCGTTGCCGCCGGTGATGCCCGCGTTGTTCACGAGCACGTCGATCTTGCCGTGCGCGGCAAGCGTCGATTGCACGGCGGCATCGACGGACGCTTCATCGGTCAGCTCGACGACCGACTCGCTGACGATGCGCTGCTCGTGCTTCGACGCGAGTTCGGCGCGCGTGCGCTGCAGCCGCTCGGCGTCGACATCCCACAGCGCCACGTTCGCGCCCGAAGCCAGCGCCCGCTCGGCGACCGCGAGGCCGATGCCCCGCGCCCCGCCGGTGATGACCACGGTGCGTTCCGCCAGATCGATCTGGTTCATGCGTTGTCTCCTGTTGTGTTGTCGATAGCACTATAGTCGGCCAGCGATAACGGAACAATCCGAATGGGCGATCGTTCGATAACGAAAGCGGATCGGTGGCTTTATGCGTCAGTGGTCGGAGACGGGCCGCTGCGTGGGCTCGAAGCGTATCGGCGCGGGCTTTTGCCGGCTGCCGCGCCGAAACACCTTATCGGCATACAGGGCGAAGGCGAAAAGCGCGGCGACACCGACCGGACAAAGCAACAAGGCAGTAACGAACATGATGAGACTCCTCGAATAAAGTGCGAGGCAGTTTATCCGCGGAACGTCGGCTAACTAACACAAAACTGAAGCATTCGCCGCTTAACATCTCGAAACGCGTTTTCGAAATTCGACGATGGAGCCGGGCATGCACAGATCACGGCGAACAACAGGCACAGACGTTGCTAAATGCTTTGCACCGTCGACCGACCAGGCGCGCGCCGCGCGCACCGACGACCACTTATCCAACAAAAACAGCATGTTCACACCGAAGCCTTGTACCGCTACTTGCGTTCTCGACGGAATGCCCGTCACCCTCACCTACTACCCCGATACCACGCTCTTGCGCATCACCGACGCGACCGGCCGCTGCGTGCGTGAAACGCGCTGGCCCGCGCCGTGGCGCACGCTGCTCGCGACGCTGCGCGAATTCAGCGGCCGCGAGACGGAGAGCCAACTCTCCACGCTGCTCGACGAAATCCCCGCCGAAGCCGCGTTCGCGTGAAGGCGCCTTCAACGATTACTTACCCAAGCGAGATTCGGTCTCGCTCAACGCTGCAGAAGAAGAGGAAATAATGGCAACTGGCACTGTGAAATGGTTCAACGACACGAAGGGCTTCGGGTTCATCAAGCCGGATGACGGCAGCCCTGACGTGTTCGCGCATTTCTCGGAAATCCGGGCGGACGGCTACAAGTCGCTGCAAGAAAATCAGAAGGTGCTGTTCGAAGTGCGCCAGGGTCCCAAGGGCCTGCAAGCCGCGAACATCCAGCCGCAGTAAGCGCGCGTTCCGACGCCAAAGCCGTGAAGCCGTTGCATCGGCTTGGCGGCTTTTTTCTTGGCCCGTCACACGCGTTCCAACAAAGCCGCCGCCGGGCGCATCGCCAGCCAGTAGACCAGGAAGCGCCCCGCGAAGACTCCCGCGACCACGCCCGAAATCAGCGCGCTGAGCACGGCCCACGTTGACTCGATCCCAGCGCCGGTCGCCAGTTCAAAGCCGATGAAGAATTTCGATGCGAACGTCGCGAGGATAAGCAGCATAGGCACGATGGAACCCGGCACGGTGACGGTGCGCCGCACGCGGTCCACGGCGATAGCGCTGTTCTTCGCCAGCATCGCGCCGATGCCGCTGCCTATTGCGCCGCCGATCAGCCACGTCGCTGCCGGTTCCCAGCCGGCGTCCGGCCCCGTGACGACATGCAGCAAGCCCCACGCGGCGAAGATTGCCGGCACGACCGCGAGCTTCGAGAGCGGCGCCGTGCCGCCTTTCATCGCTTTGAGGCCGCGCGAAATGAGCACCGCCAACAACACCCAGACCCATGCCGGCGTGCCGGCCAAGATTGCTTGAAAGGACATGATCGTTCTCCGTTGAACCGTCAGGAAAGTCACAACACGAATCTTTACGATGGAAACATTGTGCTTTCTGAGCATAGTCGCGTCAACAGATTTTTACATTGTAAAGATTGATCAACCGGCCGGTTTTCATTCCTATGCTGAACATTGGCGGCTGTTTCATCGTTTCGGTTTCGAGCACGCCGAGCGCTGCCCTTTACAATGGGCGGTTCGCTGCGCATTCGCAGCTATTTCCGCCCCGCCTGGCAGCATGGTCTCTGAAACCTCTTCACTGGAATCGCTCGCCGTCGCCGAGCGCGTGCGCGAGCTGATGAGCCGTCACGGCATCGGCAAGCGTCAGCAGACGGCCGAACTGTGCCGCATTCTCGATCTGAGCTTTTCGCAAGGGCACCGCAAGCTGCGCGGCAACAGCCCGTGGACGCTCGCGCAGATTCGCCGCGTCGCCGACGCCTTCGACGAGCCCGCGCTCCAGCTCTTCGACAGCATCGATACGCGCCCCGACGAAACCGAAGGCACCGCCCACGACGCCGTGTTGAAGCTCGGCTCGGTCGAGATTCCATGCACCGCGTGGATCGGCGATGCACTGGACGCGGGCAGCCGGCCCGATTTCATTGCGCAGAAAGTGAACGGCCGCTGGATCGTCACGCGCCACGAGGGCGTGCTGTTGCAGCAAGCGAGCGACGTCCACAAGATCGAGATACAGCCGCGCCGCGCGGATACCGAGAAGCCCGTGATCGCGGTCGTCGATGACGATCACGCGTCGGCCGACAATCTGCACGACTATCTGGAAATGACCGGCTTCACCGCGATGGCCTTTTATGGCCTCGACGCGTTTCTGGAGGCGCTGCAGTCGCAAGTCTTCGACGCCGTGGTGATCGACTGGCTGTTCGGCGCGCACACGTCGGCCGGCGCGATACAGGCGGTGCGCGAGTCCGACAACCCGGATGCGCCGATCTTCGTGCTCACCGGCGAGCTCACGACCGGCAAGGCGAGCGAATCGGAAATCAGCCAGATCATTCGCGATTACAACGTCGCGTGCTTCGAGAAGCCGGCGCGGCTCGGCATTCTGGTGGCCGACTTGTCGAAGCGGCTGTTGCGGAACTAAGCCTCAGGCAGCGCGCCGCCGCGCCGTGGCCGCGCGATGCACGGCCGCCTTCAGCACCTCGAAGCGCACCGGCTTCAGCAGATAGTCGAAGAAGAGCACCGTCGCGGTCGGATCGACGAGTTCGGGCACATACGCGCTCACCGCGATGATCGGCACGCTCGCGCCCGGCGCGATCCGCGAGCGGTATTCATTGGCGAACGAGTAGCCGTCCTTGCCCGGCATGTGCAGGTCGAGCAGGATCACGTCGGCGTCGTTGGCGCGCAGCCACGCGAGCGCGCTGTCGACGTCCGGCATGCCCACGGCCCAGTAACCCAGAAGCGTCAGCATCTCGATCAGCGAGTCGCGGATCGACTCGTGATCGTCTATCACCAGCACGCGCGACTTGCGCAAGCCGGAGGCTTCGGCGTCGTCGTCGCGGCGCTCGGGCATCTCGTCGACGGACACCGCGGGCAGGCTCACGCGAAACGCCGCGCCCTGCCCGACCTCGCTCGACACGTCGATGCTGCCGCCGAGCAGATCGACCAAGCCTCGCACGACTGCGAGACCCATCCCCGCGCCGTCGAAACGCCGCGTGCTCGACGAATCGAGCTGCGTGAACTCCTGGAAGATGAGCGGCAGTTGTTCCCGCGCGATGCCGGGCCCCGTGTCGGTCACCGAGATATCGAGACGCGCCTGGTCGCGCACGAAGCGTACGTCGATGGACCCGGCGTCCGTGTACTTGATCGCGTTGGTGACGAGATTCGTGACGATCTGGCGCACACGATGCGGGTCCGATTGGAGCATCCCACGCTCGCCGCTGTATTCGCCGCGCAACTCCAGGCCCTTCGCGGAAGCGGCGGGCAGGTTCGCATCGACGATGGAATCGAGCAGGTCGGCGGGATCGAACGCGGCGAGGCGCAGTTCGAGCTTGCCGGCGCCGAGGCGCGCGTAATCGGTCAGGTCACGCATTTGCGCTTCCAGATGACGCGCGCCGGTTTCCAGCCGCTGAATGATCTTGCGATCCGCCTCGCCGCGCAGATTCAGCCCGAGCAGTTCGATGGAGGAGACGATTGCGTGCAGCGGCGTGCGCAGTTCGTGGCTGATCATGCCGAGGAACGTGTCTTTCGCGACAGCGGTTTCGCGCGCCGCCCGCGTCGCCTGATGCTCGGCTGAGAGCGCGGCGCGTTGCTGCTCGATCAGGCGCGCGCGCCGATACCCGTTGAGCAGAAGCAGCGATGTCGCCGCCGCCGATAGCAAGCCGAGCAAAATGCCGCCATAAAGCAGATAGCGGCGCTTGGCCTCGAAGTCGCGCACGATGTTCTCGCGCTCGGCGGCGTCCATCAGCCGCCTGCCGGTCGCCAGTTCTGCGACGGCGGGCGCGTTTTGCCGCAGCACGCCGATCACCCGCAGCGCGCGGCTTTGCCTGACCGTCAGCCGGTTCACGTCGCCTTCGATGGAATCGAGCGCCGTATGCAACTGGCGCAAGATTTCCTGCTGACGGTTGTGCATAGCGTCGTGGCCTTCGGGCGTGCGCGTGGCGTCTGACACGATGTCGAGCCGCGCCCGCAGCCGGGCATAGGAATCGCGGACCGCGCCGGCATCCTCGTCGATGCCGCTGCGAAACAGCAGCACCTGGCTTTCGAATCGCTCGTAGGCAATCTGGAACTGCGCGGCGTCCCAGTACAAGCCCTCGTACGGCACGACCATGCCGTGCGGCTGCCGGGCCAGCAGGCCGGAATACAGCATGTAGCCGACCGCGCCGAGCGGCGGCGCGACCGCCAGCGTGATCAGCGCCGCATACCAGAGGCGGCGCAGCCACGGACGCCGGTTCTGCATGAATGGCATGAGACGACTGCGGCGCGGCCTAGCGCAACGCTTCCATCGCGTGCGTCGCGCGTTCGGAGGCGACCACGATGAGCTTCATCGTCGCCCGGGTCGCGCCGACGAACACTTTGCGCGCGGCCTGATCGTCGAGCGTGTCGAAGTCGACTTCGGTGAGGATCACGCACGGCGCGGATTGCCCCTTGAAGCGATAGATCGACTCCAGCAGCACGTCGCCCTCGCGATACTCAGGATTGCCGAAGAGATCGTACGTTCCGGTGAACGCGCGCAGCCGGTGCGGCCCAAGATGATCTACGGCCGTGAGCGCCGAACCCTCGCGCCCGCGAAACGACAGCACCGCGATGTCCTGCTTGCGGAAGCCGAGCGACAGCGCATGCGTGATGGCGCGCTTCGTAGCTTCGATGACTTCGTCCGGATGGCCGTCCTCGTAGGTCGAGACGGTGACGTCCGAGCCGTCGAACGGACTGCCCGCATCGAGCCGCACATCCGGCCCGACGATCTTGCGGATAAAGCCGAGCAAGTCGCGCGGACTGCGGTAATTCGTGGTTTCGCGCAGAATCGTCCAGCCAGGCAGAGGCACCGGCTCGCGCAGATAGAGGTTCTGCATCGGATCTTCGAGCCACCACCACGCCGCATCGGGCTTGAGCAGCCGTTCGAGCGCCTCGACCCACGCGGCCTGAAAATCCTGGCCCTCGTCGACGATCAGCACGTCCGTCTTCCAGTGCTCCGGCACGGGCACGGCCGCGAAGCGCTCTTCGAGCGTCGCGAAGACGTTGGGCTGGCTGAAATCCGGCGGGCTGCCGGCATCGCGCGCAACCGCTGCGCTCAGTTGATGATAGTTCGCGATCTTCGCGTCTTTCGGCGCGATGGCGCGAATATGGTCCGCGAGCGGCCGGTTGAAGCAGACGTAGAGCACGCTCTTGCCGGCGGCCAGCGCGTCGCGCATCACGCGCACGGCGAGCTGCGTCTTGCCCGCGCCCGCCGTCGCGATCACGCGCAGACGGAACGGCTCGAATTCGAGGCGCCTCGCCCACGTCGCGAGTCCGCCCGACAGCCGCGTGACGAGCGTGTTCGCCGCGCCGACGAGCGCGTTCGTGTCCGGCGTGAGCGAGAGTTCATCGGCGAGAAAATGGTGGATGCGCGCGGCCGCTTCAAAGCGCGGCTCGTCGGGCGGCAGGATCTCCAGCACGACGCGCGCAAGCTGCGCCTTACGGCTTGCATCGACGATACGGCCCGGCGGCACGCCCGCGATCGCCGCGTCTTTCACCGTGTAGTCGGGGCAATACAGCAGTTCCTCGATGCGATACGTCCCCGCGCCGAACGCCGCCGTGAAGCGCCGGTGCAGGTTTTCCAGCGTGCGCGCAAGCTGGATGGCGACATTGCGCTCCTTCTGCAGATAGACCTTGACGAGCCCTGCGCCTGTTTCGCGCAGGAAGCCGGCCTTCATCTCGATCATCAGTACGCGGCCCGACGGCGCAACCACGACGAAATCCGCCTCGCCGAAAACCGAGAAGCCTTCGTTGATGCGCGTCCAGTGGACGCCGTGATAGACCGTATAGTCGTCGGGCAGCTTTTCGAGTAGCGCGAGCGTCTCCAGTTCGCGCGCCGCGGCGCCGGTCGCTTCGAGGTTCTTCCAGTCGTCGGGAACGATTCGGGCCATGCGTTGCCTTTGAGCGTGAGGGACTTGCGACGAAACGCGCGGCTAGGGAAGCGGCGCTTGGTGCGCCTCATTGTACGCAACGCGCGGCGCTTTCCTGCGCGGGCGCCTAGCCTGCGTAGTCGTAGCGGCCGCCGCGCTCCAGGGCGCGCCGATAAGCCGGCCGCGCGTGAATGCGTTCGAGAAACGCGCGAATATGCGGCCAATCCTTCGCGCCCGCGCGCTGGCTGCCGGCTTCGAGCGGGAAGCTCATTTGAACGTCGGCGGCGCTGAAGGTATCGCCCGCGAACCACGGCGACTTCGCGAGTTCGCTTTCGATATAGCCGAAATGCAGCTTCAGTTGCGGATCGATAAAACCGCGCTGCAACGTCTCGCCGATGCGCCGGGCAATCGGCCTCGCGAAGAACGGCATCTTCGCCTTTCCGATTCGCGACGCCACAAGCTTGAGCAGGAGCGGCGGCATGGCCGAGCCTTCCGCGTAATGCATCCAGTAGTTGTAGCGCACGCGCTCAGGCGACGCCCCGTGCGGCGGCGCAAAGCGCTCTCCGCCGTAGCGGTCCAGCAGATATTCGATGATCGCGCCCGACTCCGCGATGACGAGCGCGCCATCCGTGACGACCGGCGACTTGCCGAGCGGATGCACGGCGCGCAGTTCGGGCGGCGCGAGCATCGTCTGCGGATCGCGCTCGTAGCGCCTGATTTCGTAGGGGACGCCGAGTTCTTCGAGCATCCATAGCACGCGTTGCGAGCGGGAGTTGTTCAGGTGATGGACGGTGAGCATATCTTCGCGTTGGCCGGACGGTACGACTCTTGCAGGCAAAGGATGGCGCGCGGCAGCGCATTGTGCCTATCCTGACTATTCCGACAAGTAAAAGGAGAACCCGATGACTTTGATCATCTATCTCGTGGGCTGGCTCATTCTGATCGGCGGCGTGTCGTGGGCGCTCGTCGCCATGCACGTGGCGCAACACACCATCGCCATCGTGGCCGTGATTCTGCTGGGAATCGCCGTCATCACGGGCGCCACGCGGGCGCGCAACCGCGACCGTTCGTAGCGTCCTGCAAGGCGAGCGCCGCGCAGCATCGCGCGCGGCGCTTCCTGTCTCAGGTCACGACACGCGCGTTGAGCGCGTCCTGAATCAGCGTGACGAGTTCGTCCGGGTGCGCGGGCTTGGTCATGAAGTGCTGAAAGCCCTCCCCGATGCTACGTAATCGGTACTCGTCGCCGTCGTGCCCGGTGAGCGCGATGGCGACCGAAGGCGGCAGATTCCCGCGTATTTCGTGGTCGCGCAAACGTTGGATAAGGTAGAAACCGTCCATTCCAGGAAGGTCGAGATCGCAGATCACCGCATCGGGCAGCACACGGGTCGCGGTTTCCGCGCCGTCTTCGGCGTCGGCCACGGCGACGACTTGCGCGCCTTCTTCTTCCAGCAACATCTGCAGTGATTCCCTGCTTTCGGGATCGTCTTCGATGAGTACGATCCGCGCATGCCCCAGTCTTGCCACTTCGTTCATCATGTTCTTTTCAACTGCCTAAAACGGAATTCTCGCGCACGGTCTCCACGGCTCGCCGCTTCACTACCTTCTGCCGACCGTCGCGCGCTTGCGTGGCGATTGACAGAAAATCGCGGCGGGAATTCCGGACGCACCGTATTTTTCGCCGCGCGTGCGCCGGTGCTGAACGTCTCGCGGTGTCCGGGCACCCGTCGGCGTGAAATGCTGCCCGGCCGCCGTGTCCCAGCAATTCTTATCGAGCAAAAAACGGACCGACGTACGTTTTAGCCCCGTCAGGCGGCGCATCGCGCGTATTTCGGACGTATTTGCCTGCACCGTTACGGCACATTCGCCGGTAATTCCGGCATGCGCCGCGCCCGTTCTACCGTCAGACGTTTGCATACTGTTCGACGCGCGGCGCGCTTGTCTGCACCAAGGCCCGGTATTCCGTCGGCGTGATGCCGACGGTCGCCTTGAACTGGCGCGTGAAGGCGCTGTGGTCCGTGTAGCCGCAGAGCGCGGCGACATCGGTCACTTTGTCGTGCGTCACCAAGAGCGCGGTGGCGGCATCGAGCCGCGTCTTGAGCAGCACTTGCCGCGGCGTCAGATGGAAGACTTTGTGGAAGTACCGCTCGAGCTGCGCGATGGACATGTCGGCCATTCTGGCGAGGTCTCGCATATTGAGCGGCTGCACGTAGTTTTCCTGAATGTGCTGCACGACGGCCGCCAGCCGGCTATACGCCGGGTGCGTGCTTTCGGCCGCCTGCAAGTCGCGCGAAATGCCGGCCAACCCGACGATACGCCCCTCTGCATCGTGCAGCGGCTGCTTGCAGGTCATGCACCAGCCGGGCTCGCGTCCGGGGTAGAGATGCAGTTCCAGCTGATCGATCAGTTGCACGCCCTGCGCGATGATCGCCTGATCCTGCGCCGTGTAGATCCGCCCGAAGCGGCGCGGAAACACGTCTTCGGCGGTCTTGCCGATGAGCGCGGTTTTGTCGTCCTTGTGACCGCAGCGCCGCGCGAGCGTGCTGTTGACCATGGCGTAACGCGCTTCGCGGTCCTTCACGAAGAACACGATATCGGGCATGGCGTCGAACACCGGCGCGAGCAGCGCGAAATGCGCGAGCATGTTCTGCAAGGCGGAGGTACGGGGCGACGCGATGCCCTCGAACGCGCGAGGCGAGGCGCTGCCGGCAAGGGGTGCGGTCGTGTTCATCGGTGCTTCGGGGCGCGCAAGTCGGAATGGCGCCGATTATAGAGGCGCTAAAACGACGCCAATATTGGCGCTCTCCCCACTATGTTTTCGGTGACGCGGGTCATCGGACGATTGGTCGATGCTTCGGTAGGCGCATCGCGCCGGCTTGCCGTCCGAAGCGGCAGGCGACGTTAGCCCAAGTTGACGCTCCTCGCGTGTGCCGAGGACTGCTGATACGAGGTTCGCTCGCGATGCAGGGTGAACGAATCGGAAGGCGGTATCGCGACGAGTCTTCCGAAAGACTGCATGCCAAGGAGCAAGCAGCTCCGTGCCTTCGGCGTACCTCTAGCCGACCTTGTACGAAAGAATTCGCGGCACGCCGTTATCGACTGCGCCGAGCGGTGCTGCTCGGTGTCCTCTGCTTCGCACAGGCTCGTGAGTCGTGTCGGGCGCTCGCGTGGCAACGAGTGCCTTTGCGCCGAGTGGCAAGCGGTCTCGCGGCCTGCGTCGTCGACTGCGATATCGACGATGCACCCGGCACCGCGCGATGCTTAGGGCTCAGCGGCGGCCACCTCGCGATGCCCGCCGCCTTAAAGAGCCCTTATTCCCTTCTTCCGGTCTCCCGCGCCGGCTCTTGGCCCTCGGCCGTCGCATGCTCCGACGGCAACTCTCATCGCCCTCATGAAGTGCTAAACGGCTGAGCGCATTGGGAAATTCCGCTCGCGCGAAGGCTCGTGGACACCCTCAGGCCCACGCTTTGCGAGAAGTCAAGCGTTCTGGTGACTATGTGCGCTAGCAGCCGGTCAGGATCGCCGCGATCCGGCCTAATGACGAAAGCAGCAGGCGCACGGACGGGTCACCGTTCGGCCAGCCTGCCCTCCGGGGAAGGTCCCAAGGTCCGTTGAGAACCAAGCAAAAAGGGATTGCCATGACCAAGCACATCAACAAACATTCCGTACCGCGCCGCGAGGCCTTTCGTTGCAGCGGCCAGCAACTCGACGCCATTATGCGGTTCGCCGAAGAGCGCAAGCTCGACGAACGCCCGCTGCAATGGGTCGTCGCGCAATACTGCCGGGCGCGCGCAAAAGCCGCTTGACGGCCACCATTACTACTGTCCCGATAGCACGCGCTGTTTGAGCACCCAGATGGCCGTCGGCACCGCGTAGTACGCGCTCACGTTGCCCGTGACCAGCTTGCCCGTAAGCTGAACGCGCGCGTTCTCGCCGGGCTCCGCGTCGATGATCTGCACCGCCGACACATTCGACTGCTGCCGTCCGCCCTGCCCGCTGCCCGCGTTGACGACGCACACCGGACTCGCCAGCGAGAGCACCCACGCAGGCTTTGCCCCCGCGTCGGTCTGATGCGTGGCCTGACGCGTCACCGTGCCTTCGAGCGTGACGATATCGCCGTCGGCGTAGCACTGCGCCGCCCACGCCGGACCCGCGCCCGCTGCCGACAGCACGAAGATCCACGCGCACGCTTTCGCCGTCATTCGGGCCTCGCGAGGGGCGCGCCGCTGGCGGCACGCGGAGTCTGAAAGAAGGTAGACACTTTAGGCGATCCGCGTTGGGGTCGCAACCCGGCAAAATTGCCAGTGCGTCGCCGCTCAAAGGTCCACCCGTGCGGGAACGGCCGTTGCTCCATTTGTCTTACGATCAACACACGCGCACGTATCGCCAGGCGCCGTCGTTCGATCCCGGTCAGCGACGCCCGCCCGCGATAACGGCGCGAACAGGCGGCCTGCGCGTGCGCGGGCCGACGGAGGGCGACGATGCATCAGACGGCAAACCAGACGAATCAGGTAATCGTAGGCGTGTTCGACTCGTATCGCGACGGACACGAGGCGCTGCGCGCGCTGCAAACTGCGGGACTGTCGCGAGACGACGCGCATCTGTATCGCGCGGGCCACGGCGACGCGCAACTCAAAGCGCTCGCGATGCCGTCGCATGAAGAAGACGAGGCCGAGTACGTCGCGCATGGCGAACATCAGGGCGTGGTCGGCGCGCACAACCGCTTCGCTGTGCGCGAGCCGCTCGCGCCGCGGCCGCCCGCACCTGCCGCATCCGACGACAGTTGCCGCGAACGCACGCTGCTCATCATCCGTATGACCGACGACATCAAGCCCGGCGCGATCGGCGACATGCTGCACGAGCACGGCGCAGTTGCCGTGAAGGACCCGGCCGGTCACTGGCGCTTTTCTCCTTACCGAAACCGCGCGCGGGCTTAAAGCGCGGCGTTCGTGGCTCTAATGCATGCGCCGGTGCCTGGTCCCGGCGCCAGCCGTGCCCGCTTCGCCGGATGACGTCGAATCGCGCTCGGCCTGATCGGCTTCTTCCTCTTCCGCTTCCTGCTGCGCAAGACGCACCGCCTCCTGTGCCGCCGCCGCGCGCAGCGCTCGACATTGCGCGGAATGCCGCAACGTGGCGAGCAGACGCACCATCTCTCTTGGTCGGGCTCTCATCGTCATCTCCCCGCCGCAGTGTTGAGAAATTACTTTAAGTGTAGCGGTAGTCTGCGGATGGCAAAGCCGTTCGCGCGAACAATTGCGTGCGGCGTTCAGCTTTTCACGAAGGCGCGGACGAACGCAAACTCATTCAGAATGAACCGTCCAGTACATTTTTAGCAAAGTGACCTCGGCACAACAGCCGCTCGCGGAAGCTGACTGTCGCCTTGCCAGGTTTTGTCGATGTACGCAGAATGGAAGCAACGGCTTAAAAGTGCCGTCCTGATCCACGGATGATCAACCGGCGAACACTCGATGGCGACTTTAGAGGGCAAAGCACGGTACGCGGTGGCTGCGGACAACGCCGGCGCCGGCATCGCGGTCATGATTCTCACCACGGCCGCCTTCGCGGCAAGCGATTCCACTGTCAAGCTGATCGGCGCCGCGGTGCCGGTCGTCGCGCTGCTGTGGGTGCGCTATCTGTTTCAGATGATCGTGCTTGGCGTCTGGCAGGCGCGACGCGGCGCGTTCGGCCTCTTTCGCACCTTCCACACCGGCAGTCTTAAACTGCAAATCGTCCGCGCGCTGCTGCTGCTGACGAACTCGGCATGCACGTTTGCCGCCCTGCGCTACTTGCCGCTTCCCGTCACCACGTCCCTCGCGATGCTCGCGCCGCTGATCTCGACGCTGCTCGCCGCGCTCGTCCTGAAGGACCACGTCTCGCGCGGAAAATGGGCGATGGTCGTGCTCGGTTTCGTCGGCATGTTGTTGATCGTGCGGCCGGGTGGCAGCGATTTCACCTGGTCGGTGATCTTGCCGATCGGTTCGGCGACGAGCTTCGCGTGCTTCCAGGTGGTATCGAGCCACCTGTCGCGCGTAGACGACGCCATCACGACGAATTTCCTGACCGCGCTCGTCGCGACGGTCGTGCTGTGCGCGCTGGTCTGGGCCGATCAGGCGCGGCTGCTGCCTGAACTTGCGCACGTCGGCGCCGGCAGTTGGCTTCTCGTCGCGTTCATGGCGACGATGGCAACCGGCGGCCAATTGCTGATGCTTCAGGCCTTGCGGCGCGCGCCCCTCGCGGTGCTCATGCCCTTTTCGTACGCGCAGCTCGCGTTCGCGTCGTGCTTTAGCTGGCTGCTGTTCGGACAAGTGCCCGACGTGTGGATGACGGCCGGCATGTGCGTGATTGCCGCGAGCGGAATCGGCACGGTGCTCATGCACAACCGCAAATAAGCGGCGGACCGACGCCCGCCGGTTCCTAGAAGCAACGTTTCAGGAGACGTGCGTCTGGCCGGTGCAGAGCCAATGCACGTCGACATCGAGCGCATGAGCGATGCGGTTGAATGCGTGAAGCGGCGGCACCGTAATGCCGCGCCGCCAGAACTGCACGTCGTGTTCGCTCGCATCGACCCATTTGGCCGCTTTGGCGGAGCTTACGTTGGCGCGTTGCATCGCGCGGTCGAGTCGCGCGGCCATTGCGCGCCGCAGGGTGTTGTCTTCGTGACTACGTTCAAGGTGTCCGATGGTTTGGGTATGTCGGCCCATGTTGCTTCAACTCTCTCGTTTTATATTTTCGCCGTTCAGCGCCGGCTGATATTCGCGCAGGTCGGAATCATACGAAGTCACGGTGACGGCTCAGTGACAGTGATTCCGCGCTGCGTGTTGCAAAACGCAGGGCCGAATTCTTTCAAGCGGCAAGGGGAAGCGTCAAGTGGGGAAATAACGCATCGGCGCTTGAGCGCCTCGGTGTTTACCCTTCTCCGACCCTAAACGGTTCTCGTCGTTAATACGGACGATCGTGCAATTAAATTGCCTGCGAATTACATCAGCGTTTAATACCGATTAATGTAAGCCGAGTTCACCCGCGCAATTAGGCGATTATCGCGATACCTGAAGATGGGAATTGACAGGCATTATCTTTTCTCTAGAATGAGTCGTTCGCTGCGCTGCACAATCACGTAATTGAAGCAACTTCTAATGGAGTCCAGCATGAGCAGTCTTGCGCCAGAAACCTTTCTCGCGACCCAGCGGGCCGGCTTGGATGCCACCTTCGGATTCGCCACTCAGGCGGTTCAGGGCTTCGAAAAATTGATCGAACTGAACGTTCGCACATTGCGGACCGCTTTCTCGGAGCAGCAGGAATTCATCGGCAAGAGCTTCTCCGTCCGCGATATTCAGGAGTTTTTCGCCGTTCAGAACGCCCGCATGCAAGCGAACGCGCAGCGCGCGCAAGCCTATTGGCAGGACGTGAACGAAATCGCTACTGGCGTGCGCGGCGCCTACATGCAAGCGACGCAGGACCAGCTGGAGAAGTCGCAGCGCAACGCGCAGGCGATCGTCGAAAGCCTCGTCACGAGCGCGCCGCTCGGCAGCGAGGCGGTCGTGTCGGCGTGGAGATCCGTCGTCGATTCCGCCACGCAATCAGCCAACTCGGCCTACGAAGCGGCGCGCACTTCGACGCGCCAGGTCGTGGAGGCCGCGCAGACCGAGGCGAGCGCAACCGCGACCGCCAGCTTGCCGACGCCGCCCGCCGTGCGCGTCGTCTCGAACAAGCCGGCCGGCACGAAGAAGTAAGCATCAACTAAGCATCGCGCGCGAGGCGGACGCGCTCCGCTTCGCGGGCTAGCGTGAAAAGGCGGTGAGCACGAGTTCGTGCGAATGGCCGATCCAGACCGCCGAATCGCGATGGTCGCGCAGATCGTCGCCCGTGTTCGGATGCATGAACACATCCAGTTCGCCGTGATTCAGCGCGAGCCATTCGAGCATCGCCGTCAGTCGCTCGCTGCCGAATCCGAGCTGAAAAGACCATAGCGGATGAGGTCCGACCGGACGTTCGTGAAAGCGGCCGAGCGTCAGCGCGCCGCTTTCGATGTCGCCGGCGAACCGCTCTGCGATCACCTGCCGAAACTGCCATGCGGCGTCGCGGCTCGGGGCGTCGAAATAGACATGCGCATGCCAGCCTGATACCGCGGGCGCGTTGTCGGGTGCCATCGTTCGATCCATCCGTCGCGAGTCGAGAGACGTCCGATTCTAATACGCGCCGCCGCCGCTGCTGCTCCCGCTGGACGAGCGGTTGTACGATGCGCCGCCGCCGTCCGTCTGACAACCGGCAAGTGCGGCCGTCACCAGCGCCAGAGCGACCACGACGATTCTTGCGAACTTCATAGATGCCTCCGTTCGTTGGACGGCGATCTCGATCGACGCCGCATCCACTGAACGCGCCGCCGGAGCCGGTTATTCCGCATGCTAGACTACTGTACATGCGTACAGTTTCCGAGCCCGCCTACACCGTCGCCGTGCGCGCGCTCTGCGAGTTCACCGCGAAGCAAGGCGATCTCGACCTGCGCTTCACACCGACGCCCACGGCGCAAGAAGGCGTGGCGGGCCACGTCACCGTCACGAGCCGCCGCCCGGCGGGTTATCTGAAGGAAATCGCGCTGTCCGAAGACTACGGCCCGCTGCGCGTGGGCGGCCGGGCGGATGGCTACGATCCCGCGCTGAACCGGCTCGAAGAAATCAAGACGCATCGCGGCAAGCTCGATTCCATGCCGCAGAATCATCGGCATCTGCATTGGGCGCAGGCGCGCGTCTACGGCCATCTCATGTGTCGCAAGCTCGGACTCGATAGCATCGAAATCGCGCTCGTGTATTTCGATATCGTCGATCAGACGGAGACCGCGCTCGCGGAGACTGTGACCGCCGAAGCGCTCAAAGAACATTTCAGCGCCCAATGCCAGCGGTTCATCGCGTGGGCGGAGCAAGAAGTGCGGCATCGCGCGGCGCGAGATGCGGCCCTTTCCGGGCTCGTCTTTCCGCACGGCGAGTTCCGGCCCGGACAGCGGGCGCTCGCCGAAGCGGTGTATCGCGCGGCGGTGTCCGGCCGATGCGTCGTCGCGGAAGCGCCGACGGGCATCGGCAAGACGATCGGCACGCTGTTTCCGCTGCTCAAGGCGTGGCCCGCGCAGCAGCTCGACAAGATTTACTTTCTGACCGCGAAAAGCGCGGGCCGTCAGCTGGCGCTCGACGCCCTCTCGACGCTCGCCGCGTCCGCGCCCAAGTCACTGCGCGTGGTCGAACTCGTCGCGCGCGACAAGGCGTGCGAGCATCCGGACCGCTCGTGTCACGGCGAGTCATGCCCGCTGGCGCGCGGCTTCTACGATCGCCTGCCGGCTGCCCGCGCCGCCGCGCTAGAACGGGCGCATCTGGATCGCGCGTCGGTGGCGGATGCGGCGCGCGAGCACGCCGTCTGTCCGTACTACCTGAGTCAGGAATTGACGCGCTGGGCGGACGTGATCGTCGGCGACTACAACTATTACTTCGATACGAGTGCCATGCTTTTTGCGCTCGCGGAGGCAAATCGCTGGCGCGTGGCCGTGCTCGTCGACGAGGCGCATAACCTCGTCGAACGGGCGCGCGGCATGTATTCGGCGTCGCTCGATCAGGCCGCTTTCAACGCCATGCGCCGCAGCGCGCCGCCCTTCTTCAAGCGGATGCTGGCGCGCGTCGGCCGCAGTTTCAGCGACGCGAGCCGCGATCAACTGGCGGCGGGCATCGACTACGCGGCGCACGACGAGCCGCCCGCGGCGCTTTTGAGCGCGCTCGGACACGCGATCTCGGCGCTCACGGAGACGATGGCCGAGCAGCCGGACACTTTCACGCCCGAAGTGCTGCGCTTTTATTTCGACGCGCTGCACTTCACGCGCATCGCCGAGCGTTTCGGCACGCATTCGATCTTCGACATCACGCTGTCCGGCAAAGGCCGCGCGGTGTTCTGCCTGCGCAACGTGATTCCCGGCCCGCATCTCGCGCCGCGCTTCGCCCGCGCCCATAGCGTCGCGCTCTTTTCGGCGACGCTCACGCCCGCGCACTACTACGCCGATACGCTCGGCCTGCCCGCGACGACCGTGCGCATCGACGTCGAATCGCCGTTCACCGCCGATCAACTCGATGTGCGCGCCGTCGCTGACGTATCGACGCGCTTTCGCGACCGCGAACGATCCGTCGACCGCATCGCGGACCTGATCGCCGCTCAGTACGTCCGCGCGCCGGGCAACTATCTGAGCTTCTTCAGCAGCTTCGACTATCTCGCGCAAGTGGCGTCGGCGCTCGAACGGCGCCATCCGTCGATCGTCTGCTGGCAACAGTCCCGTGGCATGAGCGAGGCCGACCAGCACGCGTTCCTCGCCCGCTTCGAACCGGACGGGCGCGGCATCGGCTTCGCGGTGCTCGGCGGCGCGTTCGGCGAGGCGATCGATCTGCCGGGAACGCGGCTCATCGGCGCATTCGTCGCGACGCTGGGGCTGCCGCAACTGAACGTGGTGAACGAGCAACTAAAGGCGCGCATGCACGCGGCATTCGGCGACGGCTACGCCTACACCTATCTTTTTCCCGGCTTGCAGAAGGTCGTGCAGGCAGCCGGCCGCGTAATTCGCGGCCCGCAAGATCGCGGCGTGCTGTATCTGATCGACGACCGTTTCGCCCGCGCCGACGTGCGGCGCCTCCTGCCGGCGTGGTGGGACGTCAAGCTGCTGCGCGAGCGGGACTCAGCGGGCATCGCTCTTGCTGATTGACGGCACCCCATGAGCTGCGGCTGTCCGAAGCCCGGCCACACATAAGGAGAAGCCCGATGTCCACCGCACAAGAACCGCTCGACGCGCTCAAGATTCTCGAAGAAGACCATCGCGCTGTCGAACAGTTGTTCGAAGCCTTCGACCGCGCGCCGAAAGACGACCTCGAACGCAAGTCGACGCTCGTTCAGCGCGCCTGCGAGCTGCTGACCATTCACGCGATCGTCGAAGAAGAACTGCTCTATCCGGCCGCGCGCGAAGCCTTCGGCAGCGACGACGAGAAGATCGATGTCGAGGAAGCCTACGTCGAGCACTTCCTCGTCAAGACGCTGATCGAGAAGTTCACGCAACTGAAGGCCGGCGACGAAGGCTTCGACGCGACCTTCCGCGTGCTGAAGGAAAACGTGATGCATCACGTCGAGGAAGAGGAGTCGGAGCTCTTCAAGGAAATTCGCAAGACGAAGCTGGACGTCGCGGCGCTCGGCCAGAAGATCGAGGCGCGCAAGACGGAGTTGCAGAACCGCATCACCGAAGTCGCGACGCCGCGCTGAATGGCGCAGCAAGACCCGGAGTGTGCGGGCGGCGCGTGAGGCGCACAGTGGGCCCTGGCACACGCACATCCGGAGTAACTGCATGAAGGCGATGGACAGCGCGCTCGCGACCGATGCGAGCGCGGACATTCCCGGGCGCATCGACGCGCTCGACTGGAACGATCTCGGCACGCAACTCGACTGCCAGGGCTCGGCCGTTGCGCCGGGCCTTTTTTCGCGCGACGAATGCGCGGCGCTCGCCGCGCTGTACGACGACGACGCGCGCTTTCGCAGCCGGGTGGTGATGGAACGGCACAGCTTCGGACGCGGCGAGTACAAGTACTTCGGGTATCCGTTGCCCGACGTGCTCCATGCCGTGCGCGGCGCGGCCTACCGGCATCTGGCGCCAATCGCGAATCGCTGGAACGAGGTCATGCGCATCGAGACGCGCTATCCGGACGAACACGCGGCGTTCATCGAGCGATGCCATCGCGCGGGCCAGACGCGCCCGACGCCGCTGCTCCTTCGCTACGTGCCGGGCGACTACAACTGCCTGCATCAGGACCTATACGGCGAGCATGTCTTCCCGATTCAGATGGCGATTCTGCTCTCCGCGCCGGGACGCGACTTCACCGGCGGCGAGTTCGTGATGACGGAACAGCGGCCGCGCATGCAGTCGCGCGTGGAAGTGGTGCCGCTCGCGCAAGGCGACGCGGTGTTCTTCGCCGTGCATCAACGGCCGGTGAACGGTACGCGCGGCGTGTATCGCGTGAACATGCGGCACGGCGTGAGCCGCCTGCGGTCAGGCAAGCGGCACATGCTGGGCGTGATCTTTCACGACGCGCGTTGAGGCGCGAAGGCGAGCGCGAGCGCTCTATTCGTTCTCGTCGAAGTAATGTCCGAAGCGCGCCTGCTTCGTCTTGATGTAGCGCTCGTTCTCTTCGCGCATTGGAATGGCGAGTGCCACGCGCTCGCTCACGGGGATGTCGTGGCGCAGGAGCGTGTCGAACTTCGACGGGTTATTGCTCATCAGCCGCACCGACTTCACGTTCATCGCGCGCAGGATGGCGGCGGCGGAGTCGTACTCGCGGGCGTCGTCGGGAAGGCCTAAGTGCAGGTTGGCATCGACCGTATCCAGCCCCTGCTCCTGCAACGCATACGCGCGAATCTTGTTCGCGAGGCCGATGCCGCGCCCTTCGTGACCGCGCAGATACAGCAAGATGCCGCGGCTTTCAGCGGCGATATAGCGCAGCGCGAGGTCGAGCTGCTCGCCGCAGTCGCAGCGATACGAGCCGAACACGTCGCCGGTCACGCATTCGGAATGCAGGCGCGTGAGCACCGATTCGCCGTTGCTCACGTCGCCCATCACGAACGCGATGTGCTCGACATCCGTCTCCTTCACGCGATAAACGTACGAACCGAAGGTGCCGTAGCGCGTCGGAATGGTGGCGGTCGCGGCCAGTTCGACGTCCGCGCATTCGGCGCATTCGCCGAAGCGGTGATGAGAGTTCTGTACGTCCAGCGAGGGAGAAGCGGTTTTCATAGTCAATCAGCGAGTCCACGATGCCGGGAACGGCGGCAGATGCGCCGCGCAGGCCCGGCATGTCATGGTAAGGCCCATCGGGAAAGTTTGCAGATTGTCGCACGGCGCGCGCCGGCTTTACTCATTTCCCCTATCGGCAACTCACGCCGGATTCTCGAACGTGCCGGGACTGCGGTCCGTCGCGCGCCATTCGGGCTTGCGCACCGGATCGGCCTTCTTCAGCGCCTCGCGCACGCCCGCTGCGTCGAGGTCCGCCGTGTAGACGGGCGTCGCGGGCTGCTGACGCCACGAGTCGTCGATTTCGCCGTTGTCGACCGCATCGAATCCGATCTCGTCGATCAGCTTCATCACGATGGTCTTCGCGCGATGGTCGTCGCCCGATACCGGCAGCGCGATGCGCCCCGGCGTGCCCGCCGGCTTGCCGTTCTTGCGCAGATGCGCCGCGTAGATGTTGTTGAACGCCTTCACCACCGGCCGGCCGATCTGCTGTTCGACCCAGCGGCTTTCCGGCATGCCCTTCTCGATCTCCTCGATGCGCCCGTCGCGCTGCTGCGGATAGTAGTTGCCGGTATCGACCACGACGACGTTCTCTGGAACGCCCGCGAACAGATTCTTCGGCAGATCCGGCACTTTCGACTCCGGAATCGTCACGACGATGAGTTCCGCGCCCTTCACCGCGTCGCGCACCTCGACGGCGGTCGCGCCGGTGGTCCGCTCGACGTCGCGCAGCGAGTCCGGCCCGCGCGAGTTGGCAATGTTCACGTCGTGGCCGCACTTCGTGAAATGCTCGGCCAGAACCTGTCCGATGTTTCCCGCTCCAATGATTCCGATCTTCATGAACACCCCTTGATGGACGATTGAGACAGAACCGCTTCGCAAGCCAGATGCCGCCGGATGCCGCAGGGTGGCAACGGGTGGATCGACACAATAGCCCAGATCAATTAGAATGATAAAATCAATCCACTTCCAAGGATTGATAGTTTTAGTTCATAATCCATTCACTCCTTCAACAACACAGCTAGAGGAATCTGCTAAATGCCGATCATCAACAGCCAAGTCAAGCCGTTCAAGGCCACCGCTTATCACAACGGCGATTTCGTGACCATCACCGACGAAAACCTGAAGGGCAAGTGGTCCGTGTTCGTGTTCTATCCGGCCGACTTCACCTTCGTCTGCCCGACGGAACTCGGCGATCTGGCTGATCGTTACGAAGAATTCAAGAAGCTGGGCGTCGAAATCTACGGCGTTTCGACCGACACGCACTTCACGCACAAGGCATGGCACGACACGTCGGAAACGATCGCCAAGATCCAGTATCCGATGATCGGCGACCCGACGCTCGCGATCTCGCGCAACTTCGACGTGCTGATCGAGGAAGAAGGCCTGGCGCTGCGCGGCACGTTCGTGATCAACCCGGAAGGCGAGATCAAGCTGTGCGAAATCCACGACAACGGCATCGGCCGTGACGCAGGCGAGCTGCTGCGCAAGGTGCAGGCCGCGCAATACGTCGCAGCGCACCCGGGCGAAGTTTGCCCCGCCAAGTGGACGCCGGGCGCTGAAACGCTGACGCCGTCGCTGGACCTCATCGGCAAGATCTAAGCCTCGTCATTCGACGAGCGCATCACGGACCTTGTCGCTGAATCGGCGGCAAGGTTAAAGCTCCAAACACGCTTTCGATGCGGCGCTTCGCGCCGTGTCGGAGCGTGTCCGCAACATCCCAAGAACAACGCCACGGAACGGACAACGCCATGCTGGACGCCAACCTCAAGAATCAGTTGAAAGCCTATCTGGAAAAGGTCACCCGGCCGATCGAGCTCGTCGCCTTCCTCGACGACAGCGACAAGTCGCGTGAGCTGAAGGGCCTGCTCGACGAAATCGCTTCGCTGTCGACGCAGATCAGCGTCGTCGAGAAAGGGGACGCCTCCGCGCGTCGTCCGTCGTTCACCATCGGCGAGCCGGGCAAGGGCGCGGGCATCCAGTTCGCGGGCATTCCGATGGGTCACGAATTCACGTCGCTCGTGCTGGCGCTGCTGCAAACCGGCGGCCACCCGATCAAGCTGGACGACGCGACCATCGAACAGATTCGCAATCTCGACGGCGACTATCGCTTCGAGACGTATTTCTCGCTGTCGTGCCAGAACTGCCCGGAAGTCGTGCAGGCGCTGAACGTGATGGCGATCATCAATCCGCGCATCAAGCACGTCGCGATCGACGGCGCGCTCTTCCAGAACGAAGTCGAAGAGCGTCAGGTCATGGCTGTGCCGACGATGTTCCTGAACGGCGAGAGCTTCGGCCAGGGCCGCAGCGGCGTGAAGGAAATCCTCGCGAAGCTGGATAGCGGCTCGGCCGCCCGTGCCGCGAAGGAACTGGAGAAGAAGCCGGTGTTCGACGTGCTGATCGTCGGCGGCGGGCCGGCTGGCGCGGCGGCTGCGATCTACGCAGCGCGTAAGGGCATCGCGACGGGCGTCGTCGCCGAGCGCTTCGGCGGTCAGGTGCTCGACACCATGGCGATCGAGAACTTCGTCTCGGTGCAGGAAACGGAAGGACCGAAGTTCGCCACGGCGCTCGAACAGCACGTCAAGAGCTACGAAGTCGACGTGATGGACGTGCAGCGCGCCGAGAAGCTGGTGCCGGGCCGCATCCACGAAGTGCAACTGGCGAGCGGCGCGGTGCTGAAGGCGAAGACGATCGTGCTGGCGACCGGCGCGCGCTGGCGCGAAATCAACGTGCCGGGCGAGCGCGAGTATCGCGGACGCGGCGTAGCGTACTGCCCGCACTGCGACGGCCCGCTTTTCAAGGGCAAGCGCGTTGCGGTGATCGGCGGCGGCAATTCGGGCGTCGAGGCGGCGATCGACCTGGCGGGCGTGGTGGCGGCGGTGACGTTGATCGAATTCGGCGCGGAACTGCGCGCTGACGCGGTGCTGCAAAAGAAGCTGCGCAGCCTGCCGAACGTGACCATCGTCACGAGCGCACAGACGACGGAAATCACCGGCGACGGCAAGAAGGTCAACGGCCTGAATTACACGGACCGCGCGACGGGCGTGAGCCATCGCGTGGAGCTGGAAGGCGTGTTCGTGCAGATCGGTCTCGTGCCGAACACCGAGTGGCTCAAGGGCACGGTGGAACTGTCGAAGCACGGCGAGATCGTCGTCGATGCGAAGGGCGCGACCTCGGTTCCGGGCGTGTTCGCCGCCGGCGACGTGACGACGGTGCCGTTCAAGCAGATCGTGATCGCGGTCGGCGAAGGCGCGAAGGCATCGCTCGGGGCGTTCGATCACCTGATCCGCGCATCGGTGGAAGACGAAGCGCCGGCCGAGGAAGCAGTCGCCGCGTAAGTGACCAACTAGGCCGCACGAAAGGCGAACGGAGCGATCCGTTCGCCTTTTTTCATTTTCGTGCGCTCACTCCGCGCTCGTGCTCCTGGGCGTAAGAACCAGCGGAAACGTCACTTCGAACACGCTTCCGTGCCCTTTCGACGAATGGAAGCGCAATTCACCATCCAGCGTGCGCGTCAGTTCCTTGACGATGGCGAGGCCGAGCCCCGTGCCGGGAATATCGTCCCCGGCGGCGCGCTGGAACTCCTCGAACACGCGCTCCTGATCCGCTTCGCTGATGCCGACGCCGGTATCGGCCACGCGCAGCCGCCAGCGGTCCTCGGGCGCGGCGGTGATCGACAACACGATCTCGCCCGACGACGTGTACTTGACCGCGTTGGACAGCAGATTCAGCGCGACCTGTTTGACCTTCAGCCGGTTCGACACCACGGTGCTCAGCGTGGCATCGACATGTCCGGTCAGCTTGAGCCCTTTCGCCTCCGTGGCGACGCGGCTTGACTGCATCAGTTCGTCGAACAGGCTTGCCAGATCGAAGCTGTCGACGGTCAACATGGAATCGTCGCTTAACAGCTTCGAGTATTCGACCATCTCGTCGACGAGCGTCGCCATGTCCACCACCTGCCTGTTCGCGAGTCCGAGCGCGGTATCGCGTCTGCCGGGCGAACGCGCGGCCAGTTGCAGCGCGGTCGAGAACACATTGAGGAAATTGCGCAGATCATGCGCGACGCGCCGCGTGACCTGCATGCGCGACTCGTAAAGATCGCCGATGAGCTGCTGGCGCAGCGTCAGTTCCTGATTCGCGCGCTCCAGCATGCCGGTGTATTCGTCGATCTTCCGGTCGCGCTCGGTCACCGCTTCGCGAACCGATGCCAGCGTGACGAGGCTCACCACTTCGTCGGTCATGAGGCGCGCGTATTCTTCGTCCGCGCGGCTGAAGTCTTCGTGCGACGCCGCGTAATCGCCGATTGCGGACAACAGAACCTGTCTGAAGAGATCGAGCTCGCGCACCAGTTCGTCGATGCGATAGCCTTGCTGCCAGCGCCATTGACCGTGCTGGCGGGCGTCGTGCTCGAGCGCGCCTTCCTGCCCGCTCAGGTTGCGCGTTTCGAGGACGTTGCAGATTTCTTCGAGGATGCTCGGCAGATGATCCGCTAGCTGGCGATACGTGAGCTGGTCCGAATGCTCGACTTCCTGATCGCCGAAGACGAGCTTCATCCATCTCTCGGTCAGCGCGGCCTGCTGCGTGCGCAGCGCGGCCACGAGTCCGTTCATGCCGTCGGCGGGAATGTCGCGCATTGCGATTCTCCGATTTTTGGTGCGCCGGAGACGGCGCTAAAGGAACGCTCGTTGGACCGGAAGTGCGACAGTGCGACAGGGCGGCACATACCTCGGCAGTATAGGCCGCCAGAAATGCGTTTAGCGCAAATCCGACCGGTCTGTTCAACCACTTACGTCAAGCTTTACCTGCAGCGCTCGCCTTCATGCTCGCGCGCGGCTGCGTGATCGTGCAAGATTGCATGGTCACGCGTGACGCACTCATGGAAGGAGAGAAAATGACCTCATCGGGCGGCTGGGAAGCGAAGCAGTACAGTGTCTTCGAAGCGGAGCGCACGCGGCCGGTCCGCGATCTCCTTCACGCGGCGCAGGGCGCGACGGTTCGCGCGGCGGTGGACCTCGGCTGCGGGCCGGGCAACTCGACCGAGACGCTGCTCGCCTATGCGCCGCAGGCAAGCATCGTGGGCATCGACAGTTCCGCCGACATGATCGAGGCCGCCCGCAAACGCCTGCCGCAGTTGCGCTTCGAGCTGGCGGATATCTCGACCTGGAACGAAGCCGGCCCGTACGATCTGATACTCGCGAACGCGTCCTTGCAGTGGGTTCCCGATCACGAGACGCTGCTGCCGCGACTCGTCAGCCTGCTCGCGCCCGGCGGACGGCTCGCGGTGCAGATGCCGGACAATCTCGACGAGCCCTCTCACAGGCTCATGCGCGAGGTGGCGGCGAACGGGCCGTGGCGCGAGCGGCTCGCAGGCACCGAGCGCACGCTCCGCCACGATGCGCACTGGTACTACGCGCGACTCACGCCGAACTGCGAGCGCGTCGATGTGTGGCGCACCATCTACCATCATCCGCTCGCGGGCGGCATCGACGCCGTCATCGAATGGTTCAAGGGCAGCGCGTTGCGACCCATGCTCGCGAAGCTCTCGGCGGATGAACAGACCGCCTTTCTGGACCAGTACCGCGAAGCGCTCAAATCGGCCTATGAGGTTCTCGCCGACGGCACCGTGCTGCTGCCGTTCCCGCGCCTCTTTTTCGTCGCGACACGCTGATGCCGCGTCACTGCGCCCGCCCGTTATCCCGCAGCATCTGCACGAACTGGCGCGCGGCTGGTGAAAGCGCGCCGCCCTTTCGCGTCACGATGCCATACGTCTGCGATTTGAGCTTCATGCGTATCGGCAGCACGCGCAGCATGCCGTGGCGCTCGAACACGCGCGCGACGCTCGCCGGCAGAATCGATACGAGTTCGGGACTCTCCTGCAGCAGCGTCACCGTGACGAACGGCGATGCCGTCGAAATGGGATTGGCGGGCATCGGCAGGCCGGCGAGATCCAGTTCGCGCTCGAGCAGCGCGCTCATCGGCAGATAGCTCGGATACGTAACCCAGCGGCGGTTCGCCAGATCCGCCAGCGCGGCTTCGCGGACCTGCCCGTCGCCGCGCGCGCGTCCCGCCACGATGCACAGCGGTTCGTCCGTCAACGGCTGATAGTGATACTTCGACGGCTGCTCGGACACGCTCGCGCGGCCGATCACGAGATCGACGCGGCCGTCGTCCAGCATCGCGAGCATGTTGGCGCTCGTGTCCTCGACGATCTCGACGGCGAGATCCGGGTGCTTCGCGTGCATCTCGTTGACCATCGGCGCGACGACGCCCGGCACCGCGCCCATAATCGTGCCGACGGTCAGCCGCCCGCCCGTGCCCGCGCGAATCTGCGCGACTTCCTGACAGAGCGCGGATAAATCGGCGGCGAGCACGCGCGCATAGCGCACCACGCAGCGGCCGAACGGATTCGGGATGAGTCCCGTTTTCGCGCGCTCGAAAAGCGGCGCTTCGAGCATCGACTCCAGTTCGGCGAGCGCCTTGCTCGCGGCGGACTGCGTCATCGCCATCGCGCTCGACGCCTTGTGCAGCGACTTGTGATCGTCCAGCGCGATCAAGAGTTGCAGCTGCTTCATGCGCAGCCGCGACATCAGGACATCGAGAGTCGTCTTCATCGTAAGAAATAAAGCGCCGGTGATTCCAAAAAGCGATCAAGCGATGGAAAGCTTTCACTATACAGGCGCGTTCGCCGGGCCGTATAGTCGGCGCAGCACGACGCTCGCCAAGGAAGCGTCGCGACCCTCTATCACGGAAGGACGAGACACCATGGAACTCACAGGCAACCTGCTCATCGGCCAGCAATCGGTGCGCGGCACGAACGGCACCATCAAGGCCGTCAACGCATCGACGGGCGCAGCCATCGAACCGGGATTCGGCGGCGCAACGCTCGACGATCTCGACCGCGCGTGCGCGCTCGCGTGGGCCGCGTTCGACGTCTATCGCGAAACGGCGCCCGAAGCCCGCGCGAAGTTTCTCGAAGCGATCGCGCAGAACATCCTCGATATCGGCGACGACCTGATCGAACGCTGCATGATCGAAAGCGGCCTGCCGCGCGGGCGTCTGGAAGGCGAGCGCGGCCGCACGGTCGGCCAGTTGCGCATGTTCGCGGATGTCGTGCGCAACGGCGATTACCTCGGCGTGCGCATCGACCCGCCGCAGCCCGACCGTAAGCCCATGCCGCGCGTGGATCTGCGCCTGCGTCATATCGGCGTCGGTCCCGTCGCCGTGTTCGGCGCGAGCAACTTCCCGCTGGCGTTTTCCGTCGCGGGCGGCGATACAGCGTCCGCGCTGGCCGCGGGTTGCCCGGTGATCGCGAAGGCGCACTCGGCGCATCCGGGCACGGCGGAACTCGTCGGCCGCGCGGTGCAAAAGGCCGTGAAGGACTGCGGCATGCCGGAAGGCACGTTCTCGCTGCTTTTCGACAGCGGCCGCGACATTGGTCAGGGTCTGGTGAAGGACAATCGCGTGAAGGCGGCCGGTTTCACGGGTTCGCGTGGCGGCGGCACCGCGCTGATGAAGCTCGCGGCCGAACGCGCCGAGCCGATCCCGGTTTACGCGGAAATGAGCAGCATCAACCCGGTTCTGCTGTTCCCGGCAGCGCTCGCGAACCGCACCGAAGCGATCGCGCGTGGTTTCGTGCAGTCGCTCGTGCTGGGCGCGGGCCAGTTCTGCACGAACCCCGGCCTGGTGCTCGCAGTCGACGGCCCGGACCTCGACAAGTTCATCGAAGCGGCATCGGCGGCGCTCAAGGAAACCGCCGCGCAGACGATGCTCACGCCGGGCATCCACAAGGCATACGAAGGCGCGGTCGAGAAGATTGCTTCGCACGATGGCGTCAAGACCGCCGCTCGCGGCCTGCCGGCGCAGGGCGGCAATCAGGGTCAGGCGGCGCTCTTCGTCACGACCGCCGACGCGTTCCGCGAGAACCACGCGCTGCAGGACGAGATTTTCGGCGCGTCATCGCTCGTCGTGCGTTGTCCGGACCTCGCCACGATGCGCGATCTGATCGAATCGCTCGAAGGCCAACTCACCGCAGCGCTGCAAATCGACGAAGCCGATTACGCCGACGCGCGCAGCTTCGTGGCTCCGCTCGAACGCCGCACGGGCCGTATTCTGGTGAACGGCTTCGGCACGGGCGTCGAAGTAGGCCACGCGATGGTCCACGGCGGCCCGTATCCGTCGACCGCCGATGGCCGCTCGACCTCGGTCGGCAGCCTCGCCATCAACCGCTTCTTGCGGCCCGTCAGCTATCAGGATCTGCCGGAAGCGCTGCTGCCCGATCCGGTCAAGTCGGATAATCCGCTCGGCCTGAACCGCCGTATCGACGGCAAGCTGCAACTGGCCAGCTGATCGTTGCCACGGAGCGCCCCTCGGGGCGCTTCCGCTTCACTGTCGATGTTCGCGCCTACGCGGTCGACGCGCCGCCGTCTTCGCGCTGCGGGGCGAACGGATCGGCGGAACCGGCGCGGTCGTGCAGCGTCATCGTGAACATGCCGGCCGCCGCCTGTCGATTGCCGAGATAAGCGCCCGCCAATATGTCTGTGGTCCGTCAATAGTTCGGAATCCTTGTTATCGACCGCCGTAGCATTCGCCGCGCCCGATGCGATGGAAAAACAACACGGCGCGCGCCCCGGAAGAGCTTTCGCATCAGCGGCTTAGCGAGCGGCCGCCGGGCATTGTCGGTTATCGGCTAAAGAATGGCGTCTCGCCACCGCCGCCCCGCGCCCAGAATATCCCGATGAGAGTAGCGAAGCGTGGCGCCGCGCGCGCACCGGAACGGTGTCGCGGCTGCACCGATTGCGCATTCGCATCCGACGAGGGCCATGCGCCGCCGCTTCATCGGCAAGCGCGGCGACACGCAGCACGGAGCAAGCGCGCAGCCGCCGCCACCGGGCGGCCCGAGGTAGGTGCGAAACGCAATTGACGTGCGTCGAGGGTTGACGCCATATTCGGATTTCGTCTTCCGCCGGCGCTTGGCCGGTGTAGGAAACAATACGAAGGATTGCTGCCGCCCGGACGCCCCGGCGTTCATCGCATGGGCCGGGCGCACGGCGGCCACGTTATCGCACATGTCCTTCGAGGGCTTCAGCATGACCACGCGTTTGACGTTTCCCGCATCCATGTTCTCCGTCGTCTGCCAGCGCTGCGGCAGCACGGTGCGCAAGAACGCCGACAGTTGCCCGAACTGCGGCGCCGATCGCAGCGCGGCTTTCGGCCGCAAACGCGGCGGCGCGGCACGTCCGCGCGCCAACATGTTCGAGCAACAGATGTCGAATCCGCCGTTCGTATCGGCGTCCGCTTCCACGCCCGTCGACGACGGCGAACCCGGCATGCATTCCGGCTGGGCCGGCGGCTGGGATCCGAAGCGCGCGAGCGAACGCATCGCGCAGAAGGCCGCCGAGCACCGGGCAAAGCGCGTCGAGGAATCTGCGCGCAACGCTTACGCCGATCCGAGCAACGATCCGGACGCCCTGCCCGGCCCAAGCCGGTGGAACGGCAGCAAAACGCTCATCGCCGGCGCGTGCGCGCTGGCGCTCGTGGCGGGCGGCGTCGCCTATATACGATACAGCGCAGACGACCGCGCGGCTTCAGGCGACCTGAGCGCATCCGGTGCGATCGACGCGAAACTCGGCCCGTTCGGGCGCGGCGCAACCGATGCATCCAATTCGACCGACACGAGCCCTCCCGCCGACGCGCCCGCGCAACAAGCTCCCGGCGCGGCGAAAGCAGGCGCGTTGACGCTCGCTCCGGGCGACCCGCTGCAAGGCACGCGCGCGGCGCTGGACCAGCACGATCTGACGCTGGCGCGCGCCCGGATGAAGGCGCTGCCGGCTCGCGAGCAGGCGCGCCCCGAATTCGACGCGCTGAAAGACGAGCTCGTCAAACGCGAACAGCAACGCGACGCGGCGCTGCAACTGGCGCGCGCCTGCGAACGCACGTCCGCGTGGGCGTGCGTGCAGCAGAATGCCGCCGAGGCGCTGGCGCTCGATGGCGGCAACGCCGAGTCGCAGGCCATGCTGGAGCGCGTGATCACGCATGCCGGCTGGCTCGTCGCGACGCCGCAAGGCGCAAAGAAAGGCACCACGGCCGGCAGTCCCACTGACGTGCCGAACACCGGCACCGCCGTCGCCGGCAGCGTCACGCCGGCGCCCGCTGCGGCAGCGACGCCGCCCGCTGCCGTTGCTGCGCAGGCAAACGTTGCATCGGCTCCGCAGGCGGACAAGACCGACGCGCTCGCCGCGAAGCCCGCGCCCGATAAGCGCAGCGGACAACGTAGCACGAACGCGAACGCGGCGGCGGCCGCCGCTGCCGCTGCCGCTGCCCGGCAGGCCGCGCTCGACGACGCCCGCGCCGCCGAATACACATCGCGCGCCGAAAAGATCGCCCGTGCGCAAGCCGCGACGAACGCGATGGTCGCGGCCACGATTCTCCCGCCGTCGCCCAATGTCGCGGCTGCCACCAAGCCTGCCACACCCGCAGCGACCGAGCCTGTCGCCGCCGCGCCCGCCGCTCCGGCTGCAGCCAAGCCGTCGACCGCCGCGCCGACGCAGGCTCAGGAGTCCGGCAACGGCATGTACGTCGCGACGAGCCCGCCGAACAGCAACGGCATGTATGTCGCGCCGAGCAGCGTGCAGGGCGACATGTATGTCGCCCCCGCCGCGCCGAACGGCATGTATGTCGCGCCTTCAGCTCGGCCCGCGCCCGCTGCCGCGCCGACCCAGCGCGCGACGCCTTCTGGCCCGCAGTCGTCAGTGCCGCCGCTTCTGCCGCAGGCTGCCGCGATCCAGCCGCAAGCCGCGCACGCATTGCCGTCCGGCTCGCAGGCCGTGCGGCCCGCCAGCATGGAGCGTCCGGCGGTCGCCACGACGACCGCCGCGACCGCCACCGCGAGCACGCTGCCCACGACAACCGTCAGCGGCACCGCGCGCACGGCAACATCCTTCGGGGCGTCGAGCGTGACGGCGCGCATGGACGCCGACAAGACCGACGATGTGGAGCGCGCCATCAAACAGTATGGCTGGAGCAGCGGCAACGAAAGGCCCGCGCCCGCGCGCTGACCGGTTCACGCATCGCCTCGGCGCCATCGCATTACCGGCATTACCGCATCACCCGTTTCACGCGACGCCCGCGCGTCGCGTGACTTTCAAAGAACCCGTCCAACTCGACTCAAGGGTCAATCATGGTCTCCAGCCAATTCATGCGGATTGCCGCGCAGAGGGCGTTCGCCCTCTGCGCTTTCATCGGACTCGCCTGCGCCGCGCAAGCCGGCTACGCGGCCGATCCCGTGCCGTACAAAATCACGACCGGGCAGGAACGCGGCACCTATATTCAAATCGGGCAGGATTTGTCGAAGTACGTGGCCGAGCCCGCCGGCATGGACCTCGAAGTGCTGCCGTCGAAAGGATCGGCGGAAAACGTCCAGCGCATGCGCTACGAGCCCGGCGTGAAGTTCGCGCTGGTGCAGTCGGACGTGTATCAGGCTTACCTCGACATGGCGAATTCCGGCAACGCCGAGGCCGGCCGGATCATTCAGCCGCTGCGGCTCATCATGCCGCTCTACGACGAGGAGATTTATTTCGTCGTGCGTTCGGACTCGCCGCTCAAGAACATCAACGAGATCAAGGGCAAGAACATCAGCGTCGGGCCGATCGGCAGCGGCACGGCGCAGTCCGCCGAAACGCTGTACCGGCTGATGTTCGGCGAGCCGATTCCCGAAGTCAACGAGCAGCACTACAACAACGAAGACGCGCTTGCCAAGCTCATCGTGCGCAAGATCGACGTCGCGGTGATCGTTGCCGGCCAGCCCGCCAAGCTTTTTCAGGACATGAACCCCGAGTTGCTCCAGCAGATCAAGCTGCTGCGCCTCGACCCGTCCGCCCCTGAAACGGCTCGCGCGAAGCAGACGTATTTCCCCGCGACCATCCGCACGACGAGCTACCCGAACTGGATTCAGGAAGACACGCCGACGCTGACCGTGAAGGCGTTCCTCGTCACGTACGACTACGGTCTGCGCGGCACGGTCGGCGCGCTGTCGAAGTTCGCGGATTCGCTCTGCGCCAATTTCGATACGCTGCAGGCGAGCGGGCACCCGAAGTGGAAGCAGGTCCACCTCGAACTGCCGCCGCTCACGCGCGGCTGGAAATACTATCCGCCGATGGAAAAGCACTTGCGCGCGTGCATCGCGAAGCGCGCGGCGCTCGCGCAGTCGCAGGGCTCGGCGCAGACCGTGTCGGCGCGCGGCACGGACGCCGCCGCGCAGAAGAAGAAGTCATCCTGCACCGCGCAGGAAAAGCTGCTGCTGCTCTGCGACCAGTAACGCGCGGCGCTAGCCTCGAAGCGACGGCATGAACGCGGACTCGAACGGCGGATCTCTGCGATAAGCCGAGATCGACGTCCATTCGCGTGTCGTCGCGTCGGAGCGGAACTGGCGTTGCGCCGCGAGGCCGCCCTTGCAGGCCGATTTGTGGAGCGCCCGGTGACGCGCCCGCGAACGCGCTTCGAGGCGGCGTTCCAGCGCCGCCGCGCCCGCGAACCAGTGGTCGATGGCGCCGCCGAGCGCCGCGAGGATGCCGACGCCCGCCATCCAGCCGGCCGCCATGCTGTCGAACGCGCAGGTGACACCTGCGCCGCCGCACATCGCCGCGAAGAAGACCAGCATGATCCACGCGAACGGCGGACTTTCCTCGTGCTCCGTGCGGCAAGCGAGCCGCGGGGCGCGTACGGCTGCAGCCTGTCTCATGTCGTAAGTATTCGCTGATCGGTTCATCTTCGTTCTCCATGCGCCGCGGATTCGCGTCCGCAAAAGTTACGCAGATGCAGAGAACAGCGATATAAGACTTCTCCGAACAAAGCGGGCACGCATGGCTAGCGGCTACTTGGCGCCAGCGAACTCCTGCACGTCGGCATCGGCTTCGCCCGCGAGCGGAACGACGCCCGACGGACCCAATGCGCGCGGCTGCAACAACAACGCGACGAGCCCCGTCCAGCCCGTCTGATGCGACGCGCCGACGCCGCGCCCGTTGTCGCCGTGAAAGTACTCGTGAAAGAGCACGAGATCGCGCGAGCGCGGATCGGCCTGCAACAGCGGATACGCCGCCATCACCGGCCGTTCGCCGTTCTTGTCGAGCAAGAACAGCGTGGACACGCGGCGCGCGAGCTCGTCGGCGATTTCGGCGAGCGAGAACGTCTGTCCCGAGCCCGTCGGATACTCCACGCGAAAATCGTCGCCGTAATAGCGGTGGAATTCGAGAATGGATTCGATCAGCAGATAGTTCACCGGCATCCAGACCGGCCCTCGCCAGTTCGAGTTGCCGCCGAACACGCGCGAGGTCGATTCCGCCGGCTGATACTGCACGCAGAAGCTCTCGCCGTTGTGATAGAAGACGAACGGATTGTCGCGATGCACGCGCGACAGCGCCCGCACGCCGTGATCGGACAGAAACTCCGACTCGTCCAGCATGCGCTTCAAAAGCGCCTTCATGCGATGCCCGCGCAGAAGCGACAGCAGCACGCTATTGCCCTGACCCGCGATATTCCAGCGCGAGACGAGCCGCGACAAGTCCAGCCGATGTTCGAGGAACCAGTGCAGGCGCTCGCGCAGTTCCGGCAACGCGCGATAGACGCTCGGCTCCAGCACATGCACCGCGAAAAGCGGAATCAGCCCGACGATCGACCGCACGCGCATCGGCACGCTGGAGCCGTCCGGCAGGCGCAGCTTGTCGTAGAAGAACTCGTCCTCGCTGTCCCACAGGCCCGTGTCGCAGCCGTCCTCGCAGCTGACTGCCTCGGCGATATACAGGAAGTGCTCGAAGAACTTCACCGCGATATCCACGAACACCGGGTTCGCATACGCGAGTTCCAGCGCGATGCGCATGAGGTCGAGCGCATACGCGGCCATCCACGCGGTGCCGTCGGCCTGATCGATATGACCGCCCGTCGGCAGCGGCGCGGAACGATCGAAGATGCCGACGTTATCCAGCCCGAGAAACCCGCCCTGAAAGATGTTGCGGCCGTCCGCGTCCTTGCGGTTCACCCACCACGAGAAGTTGAGCAGCAGCTTGTGAAACACGAGCTCCAGAAAGTCGCGGTCGCCCTTGCCGGTGATCGCCCGGTCGATCTCGTACACGCGCCACGTCGCCCACGCGTGCACGGGCGGATTGGCGTCGCTGAACGCCCATTCGTACGCCGGCAACTGGCCGTTCGGATGCTGATAGCGGTCCTTCACGAGCAACAGCAACTGCCGCTTCGCAAACGCCGGGTCGATGAGCGCGAACGCCGCCGCATGAAACGCGAGGTCCCACGACGCGTACCACGGGTATTCCCACTTGTCCGGCATCGACACGATGTCCGCGTTGCACAGATGCCGCCAGTCCGCGTTGCGCCCGGTGCGGCGCTGTTTCGGCGGCTTCGGCTGAAGCGGATCGCCGTCGAGCCAGCGCGTGACGTCGAACTGGTAGTACTGCTTCGACCACAGCATGCCCGCGAGCGCCTGCCGCTGCACGAGCCGCTGATCCGCGCCCGCGATGTCATGCTGCAACGCGCCGTAGAACTCGTCGGCTTCCGCGATACGGCGCGCGAACAGCGCATCGGCATCGAGCGGGACCGTGTCGGGCGCGGATTCGGGACGCCAGCGCAGAAACACCGTGGCCCTCGCGTGCGCGTCGAGCGTGAGATGCGCGCGGGCCGCGGCGCGCGTGCCGGCATCGCGGCGAACGGCGTCTTCATCACCCGCGACGATATAGTCGTTGAAGCCGTCCTTGAACGGGCCCGCGCCTTCCATGCCGAACAGACGCCGCACGTTGGTCTCGTTCTCGCAGAAAAGCCATTCGATGCCGTCCGTATCCGGCGACCACGCCGTGACGATCATCGGCTCGTGACCGTGATGATCGGCTGCAACCTGCGTGACGCCGCGCTCCGTTCGCAGCTTCAGCGACGGTTTGGCCGGCGTCGGCTTCCACGACCATGTGTTGCGCGCCCAGATTTGCGGCAGAACGTCGAGCGTGGCGGGATAGGCCGCGCGGTTTTCGATGGTCACGCGCATCACGATATCGTCGGGCGTGTGCTTCGCGTATTCCACCTGCACGTCGAAGTAGCGCTCGTCGTCGAACACGCCGGTATCGAGCACTTCGTACTCGGGCACGTCCGCGCCGCGCCGCGCGTTTTCATCGACGAGATCGGCATACGGAAACGCCGCATGCGGATACTTGTACAGCATGCGCATATAGGAATGCGTCGGCGTGCCGTCGAGATAGAAGTACAGCTCCTTTACGTCTTCGCCGTGATTGCCTTGCTGATTCGTGAGGCCGAAGAGGCGCTCCTTCAGAATCGGATCGCGTCCGTTCCAAAGCGCGAGCGACACGCACCAGTTGAGCTTGTCGTCGCCGAAGCCCGCGATGCCGTCCTCGCCCCAGCGATACGCCCGGCTGCGAGCGTGATCGTGCGGAAAGTACTCCCACGCGGTCCCGAACTCGCTGTAGTCCTCGCGCACGGTGCCCCACTGGCGTTCGCTCAGATACGGCCCCCAACGCTGCCACCGCGGACAGTCGCTCGAATGCAGCCGCGAGCCTTCCACGGTGTCGATCTGATTGACGGTGCGCGTCTTCGCCATGGGCGTCTCCTGTTGCGGCCTTCGGTGCAGCGTGCGGGAAACGGCTAATTTAGCGCGTTTTCACGACACGACGCACATTCGACGGCCTTCACGCCGCGCGGAGCAGCGTCTCGACGCGCAGCAGTTCCGCGAGCGACCACGCCTGGAACGGCGCGCCGCCCGGCGCGTGCGGCGCGTCGCCGTCCGCGACTTCGCTGATGTGATCCAGCCCGTAGCGGTCCAGATGCGCATAGAGCGGCGCGAGGAAGCGCTCGCGCACGCCCGCCGCGCCGCGCACGCGCAGCCACGCCTCGACGAACGGCCCCATGAGCCACGGCCAGACGGTGCCCTGATGATAGGCGCCGTCGCGCTCCAGCACGCCGCCTGCGTAATGCGGACGATACGCCGGGTCGGACGGCGCGAGCGTGCGCAGGCCGAGCGGCGTCAGCAGGTGCGCTTCGACCTGATGGACCACCGCGCGGGCGATATCGCCCTCGACGAGCGGAAACGGCAGCCCGCCGACCGCGAAGATCTGGTTCGGGCGAATGGAGCGGTCGATCTTGCCCGGCTCGTGGTCGGCATCGACGACGTCATAGAGCGCGTGCGTGTCCGGATCGACGAAGCGCGCCGCGAAACTCTGGCGGGCGTGCGCGCACAGCGTCTGCCAGCGCGGGTTCCACGCCGACGCGATGGCGAGCGCATTGATCCACAGCGCCTGAACCTCGACCGGCTTGCCGATGCGCGGCGTCACGACCCAGTCGCCGGCTTTCGCGTCCATCCACGTGAGTTGCACGCCGGGCACGCCCGCGCGCAACAGGCCGTCTTCGTCGGCGGCGATTCCATAGCGCGTGCCGCGCGCATAGCCATCAAGAATCGTATCGACCGCGCGTTGCAGGCGGCTCGCCGTGGCCGCGAGCGCATGGCCGGTCGCCAGATAGTCGCGGACGGCGATCACGAACCACAGCGACGCATCCACCGAGTTGTACTCCGGCTGGCCGCCGCTGTCGGGGAAACGGTTCGGCAGCATGCCTTCGGAGAGCGCGTCGGTCCATTCGAGCAGAATCGATTCGGCGTCCTGGTGGCGGCCGCTCGCGATCAGCAAGCCGCGCATCGAAATGAAGGTATCGCGGCCCCAGTCGGTGAACCACGGAAAGCCCGCGATGATGGTGCGCCCCTGCTTCCGGTTGACGACATACGCATCGGCGGAACGGGCGAGGCGTGAGGGAAACGCCGCGCGGCGCTCCGACTCGCGGGCCGCGAGCCGCGACGCGTGCGCGAGCGCATCCGCTTCGCGCGGCACGTTGCTGCCGGTATCGGCGTGCAGGACCATCACGGCTTCGCGGGCGTTCAGATCGAACGTGAAGACGCCCGGCGTCGCCAGATCTTCGATGAAATCGAGCCCGCGCTCACGCTCGCGCGCATAGCAGAAATTGCGATACCAGTCGGGCGCGTGCCGATACGCGCCGTTCGCCGTCGCGCCGATGGCCGGCAGATCGGCGTACGGCCGCCAGTGAACGCGCTCGCCGTCCGTCGTGGCGTCGAAGCAAAACGCCGGATTCTCGCGATGCAGCGCGTGATAGTCGCGCCCCGACAGCAGCGGGCGCACATGCAGCGTCGCGGACGGCGGGCGCGCATCCGCTTCGAGGCGCCAGCGCAGCACGGTCTCGCCGCTCTCCTTCGCGACGAACAGCGCGGCCACGACCGCTTGCGCATCGCCGACGCGATAGCGCCATGTGGGCCACGGCGATGTATCGAAGGAAACGAGACTCGCGGTGGCGTCCGGGTACAGCACGTCGGGCGCGTAGTGCTGCATGGTCAACGGGAAGCGCTCGCCGCCTATCTCGACCCACGCCTCGATGCCGTTCACGAGCACCACGCGCCCCGCAGGCGGCTGCGTCGCGGCAAGCAACAGCGCCTGATAACGGCGAGTTCGCATGGTTCCCACCGTGCCGGACGCGAGGCCGCCGTGCGCGTCCGCTTCGAGCCATTCGTCTTCCAGCCGCGTCGAGTCGATCGCCGTCATGTCGCCGCCCGTTTGCGGTAGTCGGTGAGCGCGCGTCGCGCCTTCGTGCGGATGGCGCTCTGCATGCGCGGCGTCCAGCCGAACAGCCAGCCCGAGACGCCCAGCGCCTGACGGCTCCAGCGCCAGAGGTCGAACGTATCGGTCTGCTCGGCGATCAGGCCGTCGCGGATGGCGAACTTCGTCGCGATCTCGTTGACCACTGCGCGGCCGGTCGCGGAGTACGTGTAGCGCGCGACGGCGTTCGCGCTCGCGGTCTGTCCGAGCGTGCTGATGCCGTCGAAAGTCAGCGTGAAGTCGGCCGCGCGGCCGAGCAGCATGCGCCACATGTCGCCGACTTCGCGGCCATGCAGTAGCCCGAACGCCGGATCCTGAAAGCGGATATCGGACGCGTAGCAGGCCGCCATGGCGTCGGCGTCGGCGCGCTGAAACGCACGGTAGAAGCGTTCGATGAGTTCGGCGTTCGTGTTCGGCATGGTGGTCCTGGCAGAGAGTCGCGCCGCGCGGAAGTGGGCATTTTCGCGCGACTGCGGCCGGACTGCAGCTTTTCCGCTCGATGTTTTGCTGTCGTGAGAGCGTTTGAGAAATCAGCCGCTTGTTTAGATCATCGCACGTCTATTGGCGTTCGTTTATTAAACAAACCAGTTTTCGATTATCAAGAAACCGGTTTCACCACTTCGACTTTAAGACAGTCTTATTATCTGCAAGAAATGTCTTAATAAACTCGCTTTCAAAAACTTCAGATATTAATTGACGCGGAATTATTCTTAAACTAAATTTCTAGAACGGTCGTTCTAATCCTCATCATTCGACTGTTCGCATATCGTTGCGGCGGCTCTCGTGCGTGCACGCTCCGCCATTTGCCATTACTCTTTTTAGCCCGCGCCCCGCTTAGAGGTCGCACGTTGCGCACATGAAAATCAGGCCTCGAATCAGCACGCTTTCATTGGCGTCTGCGGATTATTTCTTGACGGACTTACGCACCGGCATTATCAGCCGCGCGATTCATCCGCAATCGCCGGATATCATTATTTACGTTTTAAGGACCGAAGACGGTTCGGAGTATTGCGCGCAAGTCGATTATCGGGAGTATCCGGTTCGAAATGCGATTCTCATGGCGGCGCTCGAATTAGGCCTGACGGTCACGGTTCGCGCGGATGCCACGCACCACATCACCGACCTCGCCGCGACGCTGCCGAACGTCGCCCCGCTGCCCGCGCTCGGCTACACGTGGCGCCTGCTGGAAGACGTGCGCACGGGCGCGGTCGTGCAAGTCGAGGACGCCAATCTGCTCGGCAGCATGGCGTACATCATCCGCAGCCCGGACGGCTCGCATCATTGCGTGCAGATGTGCCCGAACGAGCACGGCTACCGGAGCGCCCTGCTGATGGCCGCTTTCAGGGCAAAGCTGCCCGTGACCGTCGCCGGCGACGCCGACTACTATCTCAACGCCATTTCCGTCGGATCGAGAGCGTTCGGGCCGAACTTCAACTGCGCGCCCGGCTATATTTCGACGACGCCGCGTTCCGGTCTCATCGACGAGATCATCGACACTGAGGCGGCCGAGACGTTGAGCGTCATCGTCAAGACGCCGGAGGCCACGCGCTATCACGCCCGAATCGACAGGCAGGAGCACGCGAACCGGCACCACCTCGCCATGCTGGCATTGCGCGCGGGCTTGCCCGTCACGCTGAGCGGTAACGAAGAGCATTACATCACGGGCATTGCGGTCGGCGCGCTGTCGTCGGACGCGGCGCCTTCCATGATCCTCTTCGGCCAGAAGTTGACCGGCATGCAGAGCGGAACGCTGGTGCGCATCATCGATTCCGACGCGCTCGACCAGATCCGCTACGTGCTGCGCGCATCCGACGGCGCGCACTTCTGCGCCCAGATGAACACCGCGAAACATTCGAGCCGGCATCAGATGCTGATGACCGCGCTGGCGCTGCATCTTCCGGTGAGCGTGACGGCCGACGCGAATTCGAACATCACGGGCGTGTCGGTCGGACTGCCGCATCGGGGCAGCCCGACGTTCCATTGCCAGGCGACGCGTTTTCCGAAGACCGAGACCGGCAGCATCGTCCGCATGATCGATTCGGACGCGCTCGGCCCCGACACCCGTTACGTGCTTCAAACGCCGGGCGGCGACGAATGGGCCGTGCCGGCGTTCGGGCGCGGGCAACCGGGGCGCGGCCCGCTGCTCGCGCTCGCGCTGACGGGCGGGCTCACCGTGACCGTCAACGGCATCGAGGGCAGACACGCGCCGCTGGAAGCCGGGGGCGTGACCGTCGCCCGCAGCTAGCGTCAGAGCGTGAACGTTGTGACTGCGTGGATGAGCAGCCCGACCGCGCCGCCCACGAGCGTGCCGTTCACGCGAATGAACTGGAGGTCGCGCCCGATGTTCAGCTCGACGTCGCGCACCAGCGTGGCGTCGTCCCATTGCTTGACGGTCGCGGCGATGTGCTTCGCAATGCCTTCGCGCAACTCGGGCGCGAGGGCCTTCAGCGCATCGCGCATATGCTCGTTGATCGAATCGCGCAGCAGCGGATCGCCGCCGAGCGCCTGCGCGAAACCCGCCGCGACGGCCACCACTTTCGAGTGCAGCGCGGAATCCGGGCGCTTCAGGTCAGCGGCGAGCCACGCGGTGAACTCGTCCCACAGGCCGTCCACGTAGCCGCGCAATTCGGGGCGATCGAGCCATTCGCGCTTGTACTCGTCGATGCGCGCCTTGAACGCGGGATCGGACTTCAGGCGCTCGACGAAGCGTTCCACTGCGGCATCGAAGGCTTTGCGGCGTTCGTGCTCCGGGTCGCTCGTCACGTCGTGCAGCCACTGGTTCGCGCCGCGCACGAGGCCCGCCGCGAACTTGTTGCCGAGATCGCCCGCATCGAGCCCGACGAAGCCGAGCATGCCGATGAGCTTCGGATACTCCTCGCCCGCCACCGCGACGATGCGCGTGGCGAGCATCTCCTGCACCTCGGGCTTGTCGAGCCACGCCGCCATTTGCTTGAGGCCCTCGTCGAGCAGCAGTTGATGGCGCCGGTCGGCGGTGAGCGTCGACAGCAGATTGCCGGCGGCGGCGGAAAGATCGAAGGCCTCGGCGCGGCGGCGAATCGCGTCGTGAAGCATGGACTTGATGCGCGTGTCGTCGATGAAAGCCAGCAACTGGCCGACCGCTCCGACCGCGCGATTGCCGAGCAGCTCGGCGTTTTTCGGCTCCGCGAGCCACACCGACAGGCGGCTTGCCGGATCGAACGCATCGACGCGGGCAACGAGCGCATCCGTGCCGAGAAAGCGGTCGCGCACGAAGACGGCGAGGTTATCGGCCACGCGCGCCTTGTTCGCGGGCAGGATGGCCGTATGCGGCACCGGCACGCCGAGCGGATGGCGAAACAGCGCGACGACGGCGAACCAGTCCGCGAGCGCGCCGACCATGGCCGCTTCCGCGAACGCGGACACCCACGCCCACGCGCCGGCGTCGTGCTGGCTCTTCGCGATGGCGAACAGCACGCCCGCGCCGACGAGCAAAGCGGCGGCGAACCACTTCATCCTTTTCAGAGCTACGGCTTTATCCTGCGTTTCCATCTGCTTGTCGGTATAGAAGTGTGGAAGCGCGCAAGCATATCAACGCCCTTGCTGCAACTTCAAGAGCGCATCCATGGCGCGGCCGGCTGCTTCGACCGGCACGAAGATGTGATCGTGATAGGCCGCTGCCATCACATTGCAGCTGATGCCCGCGTCGCCGAGCGCGCGAGCGAACGCGGCGGTCAGCCCGACCGCGTTCAGATCCGAGTGCACCGTCAGCGTGATCCACGCCGCGCGAAAGAGCGGCGTGACGCCAGCGGCAAGGGCCGCGCCTTCTTCCATGACGACAGTCAACCCATCGCGCTCGCGAAACGTCGCGACGATGCCCGCGCCGCCCGGCGCGGCGTCGTGCGGCAGCGACGCGAACACATAGACGCCGGGCTGAAGCTCCGGCTGCATGGACGCCAGCAGCGTCCGCAGGTCGGAAACCGGCGGCGGCGTCATCAGGCGGCATCCTCGGCAGGCCGCGTTCTGCCGAGCACCGGCCGCAGCGCCGTTCCCGTATGGCTGCGCGGATGACTCGCGAGCGTGTCCGGGTCCGCCGCCGCGACGATGGTCCCGCCGTTCACGCCGCCTTCCGGCCCGAGATCCAGCACCCAGTCGGCTTCCGCGATCACGTCGAGATCGTGCTCGATCACGATCACGCTATGGCCGCCGTCCACCAGCCGGTGCAGCACGCGAATCAGCTTCGCCACGTCCGCCATGTGCAAGCCGACGGTCGGTTCGTCCAGCACATAGAGCGTATGCGGCGGCTTTTGGCCGCGCCGCGTGATGTCGTCGCGCACCTTCGACAACTCGGTGACGAGCTTGATGCGCTGCGCCTCGCCGCCCGAGAGCGTCGGCGACGGCTGGCCGAGCGTCAGATAACCGAGGCCCACGTCTTTCATCAATTGCAGCGGATGCGCGATGCTTGGCATCGACGCGAAAAACTCGACGGCCTCGTCGATTTCCATGGTCAGCACTTCGCCGATGTTCTTGCCGCGCCACGGCACCGCGAGCGTCTCGGGATTGAAGCGCTGGCCGTGACACACGTCGCACGGAACCTTGACGTCCGGCAGGAAGTTCATCGCGATGGTGCGCACGCCTTGCCCTTCGCACGCGGGGCAGCGCCCGTTGCCCGTATTGAACGAGAAGCGCGACGGCGTATAGCCGCGCGCCCGCGCTTCGAGCGTGTCCGCGAAGAGCTTGCGGATGGTGTCCCACATGCCGATGTAGGTCGCCGGGCACGAACGCGGCGTCTTGCCGATCGGCGTCTGATCGACTTCCAGCACGCGGTCGATGGACTCGAAACCGGTGACGCCCGAGCAGCCCTGCCATGCGTGGACCACGTCGAACTTCGGGCGCGGCGTTTCGCGGGCGAGCACGCTGGCGCGCGATTTCGCGGCCGGGGCGTCGGCCTGCGCCGCCTTGCGCGCGCGCCGCACCGCCGGCGACGACAGCACCGAGCGGCCGACGGCATCGAGCAGGTTCGTCATGAGCACGTCGCGGGCGAGCGTCGATTTGCCCGAGCCGGATACGCCCGTGATCGCAACGAGCCGGTTCAGCGGCACGCTCGCGGTCACGTTGCGCAGGTTGTGCAGCGTCGCGTTCTCGACCGTGAGCCATTGCTCCGGCACGGCCGGACGCTTGCCGACGGCCGCGCGCACTTCGCGGCGCGGCTGCAACGGATGAACGATCGGGTTCGCGAGCATCTGCCCGGTCAGCGACGCCTTGTGCGCCGCGAGATCCGTCACGCTGCCCTGCGCGACAACCGTGCCGCCGCGCTTGCCCGCGCCCGGCCCGATATCGATGATGTGATCCGCGCGCCGGATCGTGTCCTCGTCGTGCTCCACGACGACGAGCGTGTTGCCCTTGTCGTTCAGCTTCTTGAGCGCGCTCAAGAGGATCAGGTTGTCGCGCGGATGCAGGCCAATGGTCGGTTCATCCAGCACATAGCAGACGCCTTGCAGGTTGCTGCCGAGTTGCGCGGCGAGACGAATGCGCTGCGCTTCGCCGCCCGAAAGCGTCGGCGCGGCGCGGTCGAGGCTGAGATAACCGAGCCCGACTTCCTCCAGAAACTGAAGGCGCCCCTCGATTTCGCTGACCACGTCGCGCGCGATGTCCGCGTCGCGGCCCGTGAGCTTCAGCGTCGAGACCCACTCACGCGTGTCCGTCACGGTCCAGCGGCCCACTTCCGTGATCGGGTAATTGCCGAACGTCACCGCGCGCGCGACGTCGTTGAGGCGCGTGCCTTCGCAGTCCGCGCACGGCTGATCGACGATATCGTCCGGTTCCTGATCCACCGAGCCGATGCTCTGCTCGCGGCCGCGATCATCCTGCGCGAACACCGTATCGTCGAACGCGGCGCGCTGCTCGCGCGTCAGCTTGACGCCCGTGCCGACGCACGTATTGCACCAGCCATGCTTGCTGTTGTACGAGAACATGCGCGGGTCGAGTTCCGGATAGCTCGTGCCGCAGACCGGACACGCGCGCTTGGTCGAAAACACGATGCTCTCTTCCTTGCCGCGCCGCTTGCCGCTGGAGAGCGCGCCGTGCAGTTCGTCGAGCGGCGCGCACAGATGCATGACGCCCTTGCCGATTTCGAGCGTCTCGTCGAGCAGACGCCGCAGGTCCGCTTCGTTCTCCGCCGACACGACGAGATCCGCGACCGGCAGTTCGATGGTGTGTTCGCGGAAGCGGTCGAGCTTCGGCCACGGATCGACCGGCAAAAAGTCGCCGTCCACGCGCAGATGCGTGTTGCCGCGCGCTTTCGCCCACTTCGCGAGATCGGTATAGACGCCCTTGCGGTTCACCACGAGCGGCGCGAGCAAGCCCACATGCTGCCCCTTGAAGTCGCGCAGAATCTGCGCGGCGATCTGCTCGGAGCTTTGCGCCTGAACCGGCGTGCCGTCGTGAATGCAATGCTGGATGCCGAGCTTCACGTACAGGAGGCGCAGGAAGTGCCAGACTTCCGAAGTCGTCGCGACCGTGCTCTTGCGCCCGCCGCGCGACAGCCGCTGCTCGATGGCAACCGTCGGCGGAATGCCGTAGACCGCATCGACCTCGGGACGGCCCGCCGGCTGCACGATGGAGCGCGCATACGCGTTCAGCGACTCCAGATAACGCCGCTGTCCTTCGTGGAACAAAATATCGAACGCGAGCGTGGACTTGCCCGAGCCGGATACGCCCGTCACGACGTTGAACTTGTTGTGCGGGATGTCGACATCGAGCGACTTCAGATTGTGCTCGCGCGCATTGACGATGCGCACCACATCCTCGCCCTGCAATGCGCGCCGCGCGCTCGCCACTTCCGCCGCGAGTTGCAGCGGCACGCCCGCGCGCTTTTCCGCCGCGCCGGGCGTCATGGCTTCTTCGTAGTCGAGGAGCGCGCGGCCCGTGTGCGACTGCTCGCAAGCCGCGACGTCATCCGGCGTGCCGACGCACACCACTTGACCGCCGCCGTCGCCGCCCTCGGGACCGAGGTCGATGATCCAGTCCGCCGCGCGAATCACGTCCAGATTGTGCTCGATGACGATCAGCGAATGGCCGCGCTCGAGCAGCCTGCGCAACGCCTGCATCAGCTTGGCGATGTCGTCGAAATGCAGGCCCGTGGTCGGCTCGTCGAACATGAAAAGCCGCGCTTTCTGGTTCGGCGACGCCGTTTCCGCGAGAAAGCCGGCGAGCTTCAGGCGCTGGGCTTCGCCGCCCGAGAGCGTCGGCACCGGCTGGCCGAGCTTCACGTATTCGAGACCGACATCGACGATAGGCTGTAGCACGCGCAGCACGTCCGCGTCCCCGGCGAAGCACTCGACGGCTTCGCTCACGGTCAGTTCCAGCACGTCCGCGACGCTCAGTTCGCGCCCGCCACGCTCGATCTTCACATCGAGAATCTCCGCGCGATAACGCCGGCCGTCGCAATCGGGACAGCGCAGGTAGACATCGGAGAGAAACTGCATCTCGACATGCTCGAAGCCCGAGCCGCCGCACGTCGGGCAGCGGCCGTCGCCCGAGTTGAAGCTGAACATGCTCGCGCCGTAGCCGCGCTGCGCCGCGAGCGGCGCTTTCGCGAACAGCTTGCGGATTTCGTCGAACGCGCCGACGTAGCTCGCTGGATTTGAGCGCGCCGTGCGGCCGATCGGCGATTGATCGACGAACACGACGTCGCTCAGTTGATCCGCGCCCCTCAGCGCGCGAAACGCGCCGGGCGCTTCGGTGGCCTTGCCGAAGTGGCGCATGAGCGCGGGCGCGAGCACGTCCTGGATCAGCGTCGATTTGCCCGAGCCCGAAACGCCCGTCACGCAGACGAGGCGTTCCAGCGGAATCTCGACGGTCACGTCCTGCAAGTTGTGATCGCTCGCGCCTTCGAGGACCAGACGCGGCGAGTTCGCATCGACCGCGCGGCGCGTCCAGTTCGACGCATGCGCGACGTGCTTGCGGCCGCCGAGATACGCGCCGGTCAACGTATCGCTTGATTGGATATCGTCGGGCGTGCCGTCGTAGACGATCTGCCCGCCGCGCTCGCCCGGCCCCGGTCCCATGTCGATCAGGCGATCCGCCGCGAGCATCACCGAAGGGTCATGCTCCACGACGACGAGCGTATTGCCCGCATCGCGCAGACGGTGCATGGCTTCCACGATGCGGTTCAGATCGCGCGGATGCAGCCCGATGCTCGGCTCGTCCAGCACGAACAGCGTGTTGACGAGCGACGTGCCGAGCGCGGTCGTCAGGTTGATGCGCTGCACTTCACCGCCCGACAGCGTGCGGCTTTGCCGGTCCAGCGTCAGATAGCCGAGGCCGACGTCGCACAGATATTTGAGGCGCGTGCGCACTTCGGCATGCAGCAGCTTGAGCGCCTCGTCCAGCAGCGTGGACGGCAGCGTGAGCGAATCGAAGAAGCGGCGGATGCGCTCGATCGGCATCAGCATCAGGTCGTGCACGGTCAGGCCCGGCAACGCTTCGAGCTGATCGCGCGTCCAGTCGACGCCGTTCGGCAAGAAGCGGTCCGCGGGCGCGAGCACCGCGTCGGCTTGCTCGTTGGTGCCGAGGCGCCACAAGAGCGATTCCGTCTTGAGCCGCGCGCCCGCGCAGGCGGGACACGTCGTATAGCTGCGGTACTTGGAAAGCAGCACGCGGATGTGCATCTTGTACGCCTTCGACTCCAGATAGTCGAAGAAACGCTGCACGCCGTACCACTGGCTGCCCCACTTGCCGGTCCAGTCCGGCGATCCGTGGATGACCCAGTCGCGCTCCTTCTGCGTCAGTTCGCTCCAGGGCACGCCGAGCCGGATGCCCGCCTTCGCGCCGTAGCGCACGAGATCATCCTGATTCTCTTTCCACGCGGGCGTTTGCAGCGTCTTGATCGCGCCTTCGCGCAGCGTCTTCTTCTCGTCCGGGATGACGAGGCCGTAGTCCACGCCGATCACGCGGCCGAAACCGCGACACGTCTCGCACGCGCCGTAAGCCGAGTTGAACGAGAACAGCGCCGGCTGCGGATCGGCATAACGCAAGTCGCTTTCCGGGCTATGCAAGCCGGTCGAAAAGCGCCAGATATCGGGTTCGGTTTCGTCTTTCAGCACATAGACGTTCACGCGCCCGCTGCCGCGCAGCAGCGCGCCTTCGATGGCTTCGAGCGCGCGCGAGCGCTCCGTGCCTTGCAGGCGAAACCGGTCCGCGACGACATCGAGCACTTGCCGCGCGCCCGCTTCCGTCTGTACATGGCGCTTGGCCTGCACGCGGGTGTAGCCGCTCGCGGAAAGCCACTGCGCGACTTCGTCGTCGCTCGTCGTGTCGGGCAGTTCGACCGGAAACGTCACCGCGAGCCGCGGATCGGCATCGCGCGTGCGCTCCAGCAGTTCCGCGTAGATGGTCTCGGGCGTGTCGTGCCGCACGCGATGGGCGGTCTTCCTGTCGAAGAGTTCGGCGGCGCGCGCGTAGAAGAGCTTCAGGTGATCGTTGAGCTCGGTCATCGTGCCGACCGTCGAGCGCGAACTGCGCACCGGGTTCGTCTGGTCGATGGCGATGGCGGGCGGCACGCCGTCCACGCGATCGACCTGCGGCCGGTCCATGCGGTCGAGGAACTGGCGTGCGTACGCGCTGAACGTCTCGACGTAGCGGCGCTGGCCTTCGGCGTACAGCGTGTCGAAGACGAGGCTCGACTTGCCCGAACCGGACGGGCCGGTCACCACCGTCATCTGGCCGGTGTGCAAGTCGATATCGAGATTCTTGAGGTTATGTTGACGGGCGCCGCGAATGCGGATTGCGTTGTTCGATGCCAATTTTTCAACCGGTTCAATGTGATGGACGGCCTGTCAGGCCGTGGGCGGCGCCGCGCGGTGGTCCGGCGGCAGGCGCCTGCCGCAGCGACCGGTACTGTACACCCATACAGTACCGGTCGCAAAAAGCGGGCGAAGCGTTCGCCCGGCACTTGCAAGTAGCTCGCCCGCTCGCCGTCAGCGCAAGTGAGCGATGAGCGCGTCCGCGACGGCATCGGGCGCTTCGCGTGGCGGAAAGTGCCCCGCGCCGTCGATCACGACGCGCCGATAGCCCGCCGTGAAGCAGCCTTCCTGCCCTTCGGACATCGAGACGTCGTCGCAGAAATCCGAGCCGCCCTGAATCATCAGCGCCGGCACGCCGATGCGCTCGATCGTCGCAAGCCGCTCGTACAACGGTTCGAGCGCCGGGTCCGACGGTTGATCGCTGCGCCAGCGGCGGCGATACGCGTTCAGCGTGATCGACACCCAGTCCGGATTCTCGAAGGCGCGCGCCGTGGCGGCGAACTCGGCTTCGTCGAACCAGCCGGGCGGCGACCATGTGTTCCACTGGATGCGCGCGAAGCCTTTCGGATCGGCGGCGATCACGTCCGGCGCGTCGTCGAGCGACATGAACCACTGGTACCAGAAGCGCCGCGCCTGCGCGAAATCCCGCGGCAACGTGAACTTGCCGCGCGGCTGAAACGCCAGCGCGATGGCCGCCAAGCGCCGCACGCGCTCGGGGAACAGCGCGGCGAGCGTGTAGGCGGCGCGCGCGCCCCAGTCGTGACCGACCACATCGAAACGAGCGATGCCGAGCGCATCCGCCAGATCGATTGCGTCTTGCGCCAGCGCGACGCCCGAGCCATCGCGGATGGTGCCCGCGCGCAGGAAGCGCGTGCCGCCCGCGCCGCGCAGTTCCGGAACGATGGTGCGGTAGCCCGCCGCATTGAGCCGCGCCGCGACGTTCGACCAGGCGCGCGCGGCGTCTGGCCAGCCGTGCAGCAGGATCACGGGCGGTCCGTCGGCGGGGCCGGCGTCGGCGTAGGCGATGTCGAGCGTCGGCGTCTCTGCGTGCAGTTCGAAGGTCAGCATGGCTCCTCCATTCGGGAAGCGAAGCGTCAATTCTAGAACCGCGCGCGATTCCCCGCCGGACGGCTGCGGCAATAGTGACACATGATGTCGTATGAGATACGCCGCATGGGTAATCGCTTCCTTACGGGAAAGTCCCGAGCCTATCGCTCATGTGCATGCCTTGACGCACGGCGCGCGACGTCGCTATTGTCACGACAGGAAAACGGTTTCTTACATGGGCGCTTACGCTTGCGGCTGTCATACGACGTCGTTTGAAGCGCCACATCAAAACCGGTCGATACCGGAATGGAGACAAGCATGAAACAGCGCCCCACCGCCCCCGCTTCTGCCCGCCGTCGCTCGCTGCTGAAATTCGCCGGCGCGTCGGCGAGCGCGCCGCTCATCGGCGGACTCGGCAGTCTGAGCGTGCTCGCCGGCTGCGGAGGCGGCCATCACGAGTCGGGCGCCCCGGCCACGCCCGAGGACCCGATCTGGGGTCCGTCCGGTGCCGCGACGCAGATCATCAACGCGCTCAAGAACGTGTCGACGTCGATGGTGCCGAGCCGCCAGTTCCTCGTCACCGACTACGGCGCGAAGCCGTGCACCGTGATTGCCGCGACGAGCCCGTACACCGATCCGTCGAAGTCGCCGCTCAGCACCGGCGCGGACCAGACGCAGGCGCCCGGCTCCTTCGACTCGCGCCCCGCGTTCCTCGCGGCCATCGCGGCGTGCAGCGCGGCGGGCGGCGGACGCGTGGTCGTGCCGGCCGGCAACTGGTATTGCGCGGGGCCGATCATCCTGCAATCCAACGTCGACTTTCACTTGAGCGCGAATTGCGAGATCTTCTTTAGCCCGAATCCGGCGGACTACGCGAAGGACGGCCCGATCGACTGCGGCGCGAACGGCAAGCTCTACTACAGCCGGTGGCAGGCCAACGACTGCCTGAACTACGGCCCGCCCGTCTACGCGCGTAACCAGACGAACATCGCGATCACCGGCGAAGGCGATACATCGGTGCTCAACGGTCAAGCCATGACGCCGTTCGCCGGCAGCGGCAATACGTCGACGTGCTGGTGGACGTGGAAAGGCAATAGCGGCGCCTACGGCTACGCGGGCTCGTCGACGCCCTCGCAGGCCTTCGCCAATCCGAACAACGTCGATCTGAAGACCGCCGTGCCCGGCATTTCGGATGCGCTCTACGCGAAGCTCACCGACCCCGCAACGCCGTGGCAACAGGACCAGAACTATCTGCCCGCGCTGTCGGAAGCGGGCGTGGCGATCGAGAAGCGCATCTTCGGCATCGGACATTATCTGCGGCCGAGCATGGTGGAATTCATCGGGTGTACTAATGTTCTGATGCAGGGCTACCGCACCATCAATACGCCGTTCTGGCAGCATCATCCGACCGATTGCAAGAATGTGGTCATCACCGGCGTGACGGTGGACAGCATCGGCCCGAACAACGACGGCTTCGATCCCGACGCCTGTGACATGGTGCTGTGCGACAGCGTCACGTTCAACACCGGCGACGACTGCATCGCGATCAAGTCGGGCAAGGACCTCGATACGCAATACGGGCCCGCGCAGAACCACGTCATCCAGAACTGCACGATGAACAGCGGCCACGGCGGCATCACGCTCGGCAGCGAAATGGGCGGCGGCGTGCAGAACATCTATGCGCGCAACCTTCAGATGCTGAACAAGTTCTGGGCGACGAACTCGCTCAACATCGCGATTCGTGTGAAGACCAACATGAATCGCGGCGGCTTCGTGAAGAACTTCTACGTCGATAACGTGACGCTGCCCAATGGGGTGAGTCTGACGCCGTCGGGCTACGGCAGCAGCCTGCTCGCGGGCAGCCCGATCAACGCGACGGTGCCGCTCGGCGTGGTCACGGCGAGCGCGGCGAATCCGTCGGCGGCGCAAGGCGGCATCATCACGTTCGATTGCGACTATCAGCCGTCGAAGGACGCCATCCGCACGCGCCCGGCGCTGGTGCAGAACGTCAACATCTCCAACGTCAAGGCCAGCAACGTCACGCTGAACGGCGTCACCGGCTCATGCTTTCAGGCGATCGTCGCGCAAGGCCCCGTTGCGTTCGACTACAACGGACCCGCGCCGACGCCCGCGATTCCCGCCATTGCCGGCGTCACGATCACCAATTGCGATTTCGGTACGCCTGTCGCAGCGGGACCGGCCACGGCGACCACGCCCGGACCGATCTACGCGTACAACGTGCATGACATCGTGCTCAACAATACGGTGATCGCAGGGAAGACGTTGAATCAGACCATCACTGACGCGCGGTAACGCTGAGGCGCGTGCCCGCGGCATTCGCGCCGCGTCACGCGCCGATCAACACGCCGGTTCGGAACGCCGTTGCACCGGTGATTCGCCCGATCGGCGCGCCTGCGTAGACGAAGCGAATGGCGCGTCGCATGTAGAAGACGCCATCGTTCTTCGTGGTGACGGTGGTCACGGCATCCGTCAGCGGATCGATGATGTCGACGACCGCATCGCCCGCCTTCAGCATCGCGCCGATTGCCGCGCGATACACGATGATGCCGCTTACCGGCGCCGTCAGTTGCTCGCTGCCCGCGAGCGGCGTCGCGGCTTGCGCGAGCGGCGGAAGTTCGCGCGCTTTTCCTTCGATCACGCCGCGCGCGATCAGGAAGTCGACGATGGCTTCTGCATCGCGCTCTGCGTGTTCATAGTCCACGTCCCGCTGGCCGCGATGCTCCACCGTCGCCGCGACGTTCGGCGCACCGAGCGGCGTGCTTTCGCCCAGCAACGCACGCACCTCGTTCCACAGCAACGCGTGAATCTCGTCGAACGACTGGCCGCCGGAATCGGTCGCGAGCAGCACGCCGTTCGCGCCGAGATAGCGGGCAAGCGGCTCGATGGCGGGCCAGCTTGCGGGACTGGTGTAGAGATGCAGCGTCGCTTCCCGCGAGCAATGCAGATCGAGCACGATGTCCGCGTCCGATGCGTGCCTGAGCAGCGCGAGCCGCAACGATTCGAACTCGTTGGCGGCGCTCATTTCGCCGAGCATCTCGCGCACCGCCGCGCGCAGAAGCCGCGTGTTCTGCGTGGCATCCGTGGCCGACAAGCGTGGGCGAATGCGTTCGACTAACGCGCTTGCAGGCGGCATGGGGAAATTGCGGTTGAAGTTGTGCCCGCTGTTGCTCTCGAAGCGCCCGAGGAACTGACCGAATACATGCTGCGATAAGCCGATGGGATTAGCCACCGGCACGAGCACGACTTCGCCGCGCACGCGCCCGCTCGCTTCGAGTTCCTTGAGCCGCTGCTTCAGCCGCCACGCCGCGAGCATGGCGGGCGTCTCGTCTGCGTGAAGCGATGCTTGCACGTAGACCTTTTCGTGGGCACCCGGTACGCCGAAGTGAAAGCTGACCAGTTCGCGCGTGGTGCCGAGCGTCGTCGTGACGAGCGGCGTGCGTTCAATGCGCATAGTGAGTGGTTCGTATCGATTGCATTCGCTCGCAGTCGGCGTTGGATCACCGCGACGACCGAGGCCGTGTTCGGCGCGATGCACTGCATCGCGCGCACGGATTATCTCGCGCTCGAACCACTGAGGCTAGCGCTGCATGCCTGATTCCGCAGGCACGCTGGCACCGGCGCAAACGCCGCTTCAACGCGATGCGTGACGCGAAGCCGAATGCGACTTCTTGCCTGCCGCGTTCGCGCGTCGCGTGGCCCAGCCCTTCTTGGCGGCGGCGGAACGGTCGGCGGCCGAGCGGCGGCTTGCACTCGCGTGCGCCTGCTTCGACAGCGACTTGTGCGACGCGGCCTTCGAGCTTTCGCGCTTGAGCACGCGCGTGGACGTGGCGGATCGCTTCGCCTTCGACTCGGTGCTCGGGCTCTTCGTCTTGCGATGCGCGGCCTTGGTATCCTGCGCCGCTTTTTTGCGCGTGCCTTCGGAGGCTTCGCCCTTCTTGGGCGTCTTGAGCTTGACGCCCGCGCGCCGCGCCTCGGACAAGCCGATCGCGATGGCCTGCTTCGCCGACTTCGCGCCGTGCTTGCCTTCGCGTACGTGGTCGATCTGCTCCTTCACGAACGCGCCCGCCTGCGTGCTCGGCGACTTCCCTGCGCGCTTGGCTTTCTCGGCGCGTTCGAGGGTTTTCTTCTCGGGCATGTCGGTGCTCCTTGGGATGTGGAGATGCCGATGCAGCGAGCAACACGCGTGCCCGGCGCCGGCTAGAAGATGCCTGCAATCAAGCGATAGCGCACGCGTTTCGCATACTCGCGATAGGTGTCGTCTTCGGACAAGAGCCGCTCCTCGCGAACGATGCGCGTCACCTGCAACGTCCAGTGCACGGCGAGCACGATCACGTTCTGCAACCCGAAATTGGGCAGCAGGAAGCCGATGTCCTTGATGAGATAGCCGAAGTACATCGGATGGCGAATGAGCTTGTACGGCCCGTGCACGACCACGCCGCGGTTCGCCGGCAAGATGCCGAACGAGCGGCGCAGCGAGAGCTTCGCGCTGATCTGCACCGACATGCCGATCACCTGAAGGCAAACTGCCACCCACTCGGGAATCAGATGGATACCGGGCTTGATATCGAAGGCCAGGAAGTAGAACGTCGCGACGCTCGAGACCATCACGGACAGCACGTTCCAGTCTCGCTTGCCCGGCACGCGCGAGAGCAAGGAAAAGACGATGGTCACCACTTCGGAAAGCACCATCAGCAACACCGTGACGCGCGACGGATCGCGCCAGAACTGCACAAGGGAGCCGTAAAGAAAGAGGCCGAGCGTCGCGACGGTGACGATGCGAATGGCCGCTTCCACCAGAACATCGGCATGCGCCTGAAGCCAGGCTGCCACCGGATTCGCGCGGAGTGCTGCATCTATGTTCATCACGTCACCTGCTGCATGAAGTCCAGGAAAAAGTCACGCCCTTCCTTGTTAACGTCACTGAGTCAGTCGGAGCACACCCAGGTTTCCAGCAATCTGCTGAAAAATCTGGTTGAGCGTCGCGTTGTCCGGCGCGTGGTAATAGTTGCCCGGCGTGGCGCACGACTGCATGGTCTGCTGCGCCTTCACGCTGGTGCTGTCGGTGCCGTACTTGCCGAACGTGATCGCATAGATCGTGATGCCGCTGTTCTTCATCGCCGAGCAGACGCCGAGTTGGAAGGTATTGAGATTGTCGGCACTAGAAGTCACTCCGTTAAGTCCGAGCTGCACCGACTTCAAATTTCGGTCGCCTTGCGAGAGCTGGTTGAAGTACGGCATCGGGAACGTGCCGGAGGTCGTGCCGGGATCGTTGACCCCGTCGGTCAGCACGATCGCCACGCGTTGCAGCCCCTGCGTCGTTTCCGGGCGCGGCAGCGTCGTGTCGCTCGACGAAGTCCAGCCGTTGTTGCTTCCCGCCACCGCAGGCGACCAGTCCGACGACAACATGCGCCAGCCCCACAACAGCCCGGTCGGAATCATCGTCGAGCCGTAGGCCTTCATCGAGTTGATGGCGGAGGTAAGCGTGTTCTGGTTCTTCGTGAGAAACACGACCGGCTGAATCGAGCACGGCAGGAAGTCGCTGGAACTGCCGTTCTGGTCGTACGTGATGTTGGTGCTCGTCGTCGTCTGCGACCAGCTGCTGGTCGGCGAAGTCGCGGTGCCGCCGCTACACAGCGTCGCGGAGCCGTAACTGCCGCGGTAGTACGAAAGCGGCACGCCTTTGATGACCGCAGGATTCGGATTCACGCTGGTCGACGCGTTGCAACTGCTCGTGTAGTACCTGATCGAGAAACCGGAAGGGGGCACGTTGAAGTACCACGGCGTGAAGCCCGGCGAACTTTTCGGCGCATAGGCCTGCGGCTCGATATGGCCACTCGAATCGTGCGGCTCGACCACGCAGCCGCTCCAATTGGAGATGGTCACGCCGGTGGAGTTGTAGAGCCACTTGCTGGAATCCTGCTGCATCCACGAACCGTTGGTGCTCAGCGAACCCTTGACGTTGACCATCGTCGTGAAAGGCACGAGCCCGATATACGAGTCGTTGCCCGAGACGCCGAGAATCTGGCCGATGAGCGTGTTCGCGGCGCTTTGAAGGCCCTGGAGCTTGGTCGACGCGCCTGACGAAGTGGAGGAGCCGTCCGCGGTGTCGGCCATGGAGCCGGTGTTGTCGAGGATCAGCGCGAGTTCCAGCGTGCTCTTCGGCAGACGCAGCGCCGAGTTGCTTGCGCTGATGGTCTGCGTCGTCGGCTGGGTCGTGCCGGAACCGCCGCTGCCGCCGCTCCCCGTCCCGCCGCTGGAACTGCTCGTCGTGCCGAAAATGTACGGCGCGTAGAGCGGCACCGACCCGGAAGCCGAAAGCTGGATAGTCTGCCCCGTCGCTGGCGAGCCGGTCACGGTCGCCGTGAAGTTCGAGTTCGGCATGGTGAGGCCGAGGTAGCCGGTCGGCATGTTGGCGTCGTAATAGGCGCGCGCGTCGGCCTGCCATTGCGCCAGATTCGCGCCGGTCGTCGAACTGAAATGCGCGAGGTCGGCACCCGCCGACAGCGTGGCGACGTCGAGCGCCATCTGCATGCGCGACGAAGAGTTCGCCACGTCGATGGTATCGAGCGCGGTGGCGAGCGTGCCGATCATCACGCTCGCGGTGAGCGCGAACATCACAGTGAGCGCGCCCTCTTCGCCCATGACGAGATTCGCCACCGAGCGCGGCATGCGCGGGCCGCCGAAGTTGGCGAAGAAGGCGGGCTTCGCGTGAGCGCGCGCGCCGGTGCAAGACACGGGCCTGTTTTTCACGATGACGTATTCAGACTAAGCGGCAAACCGTTGCGCGTGCGCACGTAGATGCGTTGATAGATGGTCCGCATGCCGGGCGCGCTGCTCCAGAAGGCGCGCGTCGCGGCCCATGGGTCGTAGTTGTAGAGAATCTCGACGATCACGGCCGAATCGCCCGGACGAAACGGCCAGGTCGTCGGCAGCATGTTGGTCGTGCCGATCTGCGAGACGAGCCCCGAGGCGTTCCAGGGCGCGCCGCGCTGCCAGCTTCTGTATTGCGTGCCCGTCTTCGTGAGATCGGTCTGGTCCGTCGAGCTGACGTCGGACGTTCCCGGCATCTTGCAACCGCTCGTGCCCTTCAGGTCGCACACGGCGGAGATGAACACCGCGCCGTTCGTCTGAAGGTCGGTCGGCGCGGCGAGCAATGCGGCCGCTGCCCACAGCGCGCCGAGATTGTTGGCGTTCGTCGTCGCGTTGCTGTCGAGCACCTGCGTGAACTGGCCGATCGAATCCGCGAGCGTGAAGGCCGTGTGCTCGAGCGTGCTCGCCGCGCGCATGTACAGATATATCTCGGCGAAGCCCGATAGCACGAGACACATGAGCGGCGTGATGATGACGAATTCCACCGTCACGCTTCCGACATTGGAGCGCCACAGGCGGACGGAGAAGCGCGCGAGAAGGCGCAGCAGAGGGCGTGCGAAGCTCATTTCTCGTTCTGCACGATGTAGTTGCGCTGGAACACCAGCTGGTTGATGCCGACGAGCTTGGGAATGCCGGTGAAGGGCGGCATCGTCAGCGTGATGTTGTACGACACGACATCGCCGAAACCGCCGAGGCTGCCGTCCGTCGAATTGCTGGTGCCGATGGCCCCGTACGCGCCGTAGCTCACCGTGTCGATGACGATGGTCGCGCCGATGTTCGTCCAGCCGCCGAGAATGGTGTTGATGATCTTCTTGGCCTGATCCGAGCGCGTGCCGCTCGCCGGGTCGACGGTGGTCAACCCCGTGCGCGAGGCCTGCTGCGCCGCGATCTGCACTGTCGCATCGACGCACATGTCGAGCGCGAGCTCCATCGTCATGAGAACGAGGATGAACGACAGCGGCCCGACGATCGCAAATTCGATGGTCGAAATCCCGCGGTCGTCGCGCAGGCAACGGCGCCAGAACGGACGGCGTGCGGCGCTCATCTCGCGCTCACCGACGTGACGGACGCGTCGCTCATGCCCATGCGCTGACGCTGGATTTCATAGAAGCGCAGGTTGTCCTGCACGGTCGACTTCGGCAGATCGCGGCCGAGAATCTCGGCGGCTGCGTCGTCGTTGCCGAGCAGGCCGTACGCGAGCGCCAGATCCTGACGCGCCTGCGGCGGCGCGGCCGGGAAACGCGTCACATCAAGCAACACGTTTGCGCCGTCGCGCGGCTTGCCCGACATCACGAGCGAAAGGCCGAGGTTGATGGACAGCGACGTGTCACCCGGATTGCGCTTCAACGCTTCGTGCAGCACCGTTTGCGCCTCGTCGTGCTTGCCCTGCAAGTCGAGCGCGGCGCCGAGGCCCGCTGCGGCGAGCGGATCGTCGGGGCTTTCCGCGAGCACGCGCTGGTACGTGGCGATTGCATCGTCGAAGCGGCGCTGGCGGATCGCGACGCGCGCCGCGCCGATCAGCGGCGCCGGCGCGGACTTATCGATCGCGCTCGCCTTGTTGTAATAGACGCCGGCGCGCGTGAAGTCGCCCACTGTGTAGAGCGCATTGCCGAGCCCGGTCAGCGCCTCGACCGAGTTCGGATTGTTTTGCAGGATCTTTTCGTAGAGCGTCGTCGCCATGTCCATGTTGCCCGATTCGAGCGCGGACTGCGCAATGCGCAATTCGCTCATCGCGCTGGGCGAGCCGTTCTTGCTGACCGGCCGCAGGTCGGTGGACGCGTGCGTGGTGGTCGTAGTCGTGCAGCCGCCGGCGATCAAAACAAGCGCGGCGCAACCGGCCAGCAGCGAAACGCGTCGGGCGAAGGATCGGGGAGTCTTCATTTGGTCTTGTCGATGAAAGCGAGCAGCTGAATAACGGACGGTCCGGCGGCGATCGCGATAATGGCGGGCAGAATGAAAAGCATCATCGGCACGACCATCTTCGGCGCGAGTTGCGCGGCCTTTTCTTCAAGCGAGGCGATGTGCTGCACGCGCTCCGTGCGCGACAGCGTGCGAAGCGCCTGCGTGATGGGCGTGCCGTAACGCATGGACTGCGTGAGCGTAGAAATCAGCGCGCGGATGGACGGCAAGTCGATGCGCTCCGCGAGCCCGTTGAGTGCGCGCGTGCTGTCGCCGGAAAGCTTCAACTCGTCGGCGGTGAAGGCAAATTCATCCGACAGCGGCGGGCAGATCGTCTTCAGTTCGTCCGCGACCCGGCGAATGGAAACGCCGAGACTATTGCCCGCGTTCGTGCAGATCACGAGCAGATCGAGCGCATCCGGCAAACAGCTCGCCATCGCGGCGCGGCGGCGGCTCGCCATGAAGCTGACGAGATACTCGGGCACGATCATGCCGACGATGAACGCGAACAGCATCGCCACGCCGCGCACGGCGGGAAAGTGGCCGAGCACCGGAATGCGCGAGCCGAGCATCACGGTGAGCGTCGCGCCGACCAGTCCCACGCAGAACTTCGAAGCGAGCAGCACCGACACCGAGAGGTTGCTGCGGTAGCCGCTTTTGATGAGTTCCTGCTGGAGCTTGAGCCGATACTTCGCGTCGAAGAGCGGCAGCTTGTCGCCGATGCGCGCGAGACGCCGCATCAGGCGCTTGCGAAAGCCGGCATCCTCCTGCTCGTCGGCGTGGCCCGCGCCCGTGCGCAGGCTCGCGCCCGCAAGCCGCGTACGCTCGGCGATGCGGCCGCGCTGGCCGCCGTGGCGCGTCATCCACCAGATAGCAAGGCCCGCGAAGAGCGCGAGCAGCATCAGCAGATTGATGAGTGTCTCGACCTGATTCGGCTTCATCGCGACGTATCCAACTTGGAGATCTTGCTGATGACCATGAGGCCGACCACGATCGAAATCGCACCGAAGGTCATCAGCTTCTTGCCCGCTTCGGTATAGAACAGCACCATCGCGTAATCGCGATTCAAGAAGAACATGCTGGCGATGATGCACACCGGCACCGCCGCAAGAATCTTCGTTGTGATCCGCGCCTCGCCCGTAAGCGCCTTGGCCTTCGTGCGAATTTCGCGGCGCGTTCGCACGATGCCCGCCAGGTTTTCGAGCGTCTCGCCAAGCTGCCCGCCGGTTTCGCGCTGAAGCAGCAGGCACACGCAGAAGAACGAAAAGTCCGCGATCTCGATGCGTTCCATCGCCACGGCGAGCACTTCTTCGAGGTCGAGACCGACTTGCAGCGAATCGCTCATCAGCTTGAATTCGCTCTTGAGCGGCTCGGGGCACTCGTCGGCGGCCGTGCTGATGACATGCGTCACCGGCACGCCCGCACGCACGGCGCGCACGATCAGGTCGATGACATCGGGAAAGCCGTCGAGGAAGCGGCGGCGAAAGCGCGCGACGAGGAACGCGTAGCTCTTCATCGTCGCGAACACCGGCAGGCCGAGCACGAGGACCGGCTTCACCGCACTGGGCAGCGGCAGCAACTGGGACATGACGAGCGCGATGACGAGCCCGAGAACGCCGGCGGCCATCACGATGCGCATGCCGTTCGCGCCCGCCACGGCCTTGAGACGCGAGACCTTCGGTCCGAAGAAGCGTGTGAACGCGTTATCGCGCTTGTTGACCTTGAAGAGCTCCGTGTCGAACTGCCCGGCTCTGCGGTCGCGCGAGCCGATCACCGCGTGATTGACGAACGACGCCTGCATGCGCGCTTGTATGCGTGCGTGCGGCTGACTTTTGCGCATGTCCTGCATGATGATGAACATGACGCCCGCCAGAATCGCGATCACGAACGTGCAGAGGGTGAGCAGGTTGATGTTCATGCCGGCTTCATCGCCTCGAGCAGCGCCTCTTCCAGGCCGTAGTACTGCGCGCGTTGCGAGAACGCCGGCCGCACGGCGGCGGATTCGTACACGCCCTTCACTTCCTCGCTATAGGCGCTCGCGTCATAGCGAAAGGTGAACAGGTCCTGCGTGATGATGACGTCGCCTTCCATGCCCACGAGTTCCGTGATGCGCGTGACGCGCCGCATGCCGTCGCGCATGCGCTCGATCTGCACGATGAGGTGCACCGCGCTCGCAATCTGGCGGCGAATGGACAAGAGCGGCAGGTTGCCGTTGGCCATCATCACCATCGATTCAAGACGCGTGATGCCGTCGCGCGGCGTGTTCGCGTGGATGGTGGTCATGGAGCCGTCGTGGCCCGTGTTCATCGCCTGGAGCACGTCGAAGGCTTCGGGGCCACGCGTTTCGCCAAGAATGATGCGGTCCGGGCGCATCCGCAGCGCGTTGCGCACGAGATCGCGCTGGGTCACCGCGCCGAGCCCTTCGGCGTTCTCCGGGCGCGTTTCAAGACTGACGACGTGCGGCTGCACGAGCTGCAATTCCGCCGCGTCTTCGATCGTCACCGTGCGCTCGCCGTGTCCGATGAAGTGCGACAGCGCATTGAGCAGCGTCGTCTTGCCGGAACCCGTGCCGCCCGAAACGATGACGTTGAGACGGCAAGTGCTCGCCAGTTTCAGCACGGTCGCCATCGCGGGCGACATGTTGCCCTGCTGCGCCATGCGATGCAGCGTGATATTGCGCTTCGAGAACTTACGAATGGAGATCGACGCGCCGTGAATGGCGAGCGGCGGCAACACGACGTTGACCCGGCTGCCGTCCGCAAGACGCGCATCGACCATCGGCGAGCTTTCATCGACACGCCGCCCCACGCCTGCCGCGATGCGCTGCGCCACGTTGATGACGTGCGCGTTGTCGCGGAATTTGCAGTTGGTCAACTCGAGCCGGCCGTGGCGTTCCACGTAGACCTGATCTGGTCCGTTCACCAACACGTCGGTGATGGTCTCATCGGCCAGCAGCGGCTCGATCGGGCCGAGACCGTACATGTCGTTCAGCAGTTCGCCGACAATCTGCACCTGCTCGGAGATCGTGATGTTCAGCCCTTCGCGCTCGGCGACTTCCATCACGAGCGCCTCGATGCCGGGCTTCATCTGCTCGCGCGACTTGCCGACGACCGCCGAAGCGTTCATCGAAGAGAACACGCCGTTGCGGATCGCCCTGAACAGATCGGAACGCACGAGGGTGTCGTTGGCATCGGGTGCGGGCGTCGGCGCCGGCACGGGTGCAGGAGACGGCGCTGCCGCCGGCACCGCCGCCACCGGCAGCGGATGCACGTTCTCGGGTTGCGTCTCGACCGTTTGCGACGGCGTGCGGACGGCCTGCTTCTGGCCAAACATTTCAGCTTCTCCTCAGTCTGAACTTTTGCAGCAGCGAGCGTTCGACCGTCGTCTGCTGCCCGGTGAGGTCGCTGGCAATGCGCACGATGGCCTGATTGAAGCCGTTCGCGGCCTTCTCCTTGGGCGCTTCGCCCAGGTTCTCGGCAGTCGCGAGCGCCTTGTTTTCGAACTGGATCTCGTGCAGCACCGTGCGGCCGACTGCCTGCATGAAATCGGTCACCTGCACCTTGCCCGCGGTCGCCGCATTCGGGTTGTTGAGGAGAAGGGAAGTCGGCGGATTGTTGTCGCGGTCTTCGATGAAACGCAGCAGGCGAATCGTCTCGCGCGTCGCGTGCACGGAACGATCCGTGACGAGATAGACGCGCGACGCCTGATCGAACGCATCCTGGGCGAGCGAATCGCCCGGATTGCCGACATCGATGATCACGTAGTGGAAGCTGTCGCACAGCAGTTCGATGACGCGCTTGAGCGCGCCCGGCGGATGCGCGCGCTGCGTGCCGTATTCGAGATCGGCGGTCAGCAGGAACAGGCGGCCGCCGTTCGCGACGAGCGTGCGTTCCACGTATTGCGGATCGAGCCGGTGCGCGTTCTGCAGGACGTCCACGAGGCCGCCGTTGGTCTGCGCGCCGAGCATGCTGTTGGCCGCGCCGCCCGTCAGGTTCAGATCGACGAACGCCACGCGGCGATGCGTGTCTTCGGCCAGATAACGCGCGAGATTGAGCGCGACCGTCGTCACGCCCACGCCGCCGCGCGTGCCCGCGAACGCGATGGTCTTGCCGGCGCGCGCCAGCGACACCGGGCTCACCTTGCCCTCGGCCACGTTGATGGTGCGCTTGAGCAGTTCCACCGTCAGCGGCTTCACGAGATAGTCGCGCACGCCGATCTTAAGCAGACTGCGGAACAGGCCTACGTCGTTGCGCTCGCCGATGGTGATGACCTGCACCGACGGCTCGCACACTTCGGCGAGGCGGTTGAGGTCGGACAGCGGCATCACGGAGCCTTGCAGGTCCACCAGCAGAAATTGCGGCGAACGCTCGAGACGGCTGACGTACGAAATCGCGTCCTCCAGATTGCCGAGCGCGACATGCGCGTGCGGCATCGCCTGTTCGAGCACGAAGCTCTTCAGGACCTGCTCGGTCTGACGGTCGGAGACGAAGGCAATGAAATCGGCGGCGCGGACCGAACCCTTGCCCTTGATCAGCGTGAATTCTGTTGTGCTCATGGCGTTCGGAGTCGCTCGTTGGTCACTGGTTGACGGTGCGGTTCGCTTACTTGCTGCTGCGGGACGTGGCCGTGTCGAGCGGAATCACGCGGCCGTTCTCGTAGCGGTTGACTGCGCTTGCCGCGACGGCGGCATCGGCCGGGCCGAGCGTCTGCGGATGCACGGCGTCTTCCGGCCGCGCGAGTTGCGCCGCGAGATTCGTGTAGGTGGCGCAGCCCCACTGCATCGCCGGGCGGCGCACGCCAGCATCGGTCAGTAGCGAGGCGCGCTGAAGCTGCTCGCAGTCGGGCGGCACGGCGTTGTGGCCGTCGTAGCCGATCACGCGCGCGTCGGGCATGCCGGCGGGCGGCTTGATGCAGCCCGCGAGCGGCATGGCGAACGCGCAAGCGGCGAGAAGCGAAATGAGACGAAGGTGGTTCATGGCGCGAATCTCAATAGACATAGCCGGCGGCGCCGACCAGACGAGGCTGTCCCGGCCCGGCGCGCGATCCCTCGGCGGCGCCGAATCCGCGGCCGAGCGCGTACTCCACATCGCTTGCGGGTGACACGAGCGATTCGATCGGCGAGCGTAGCTTGGCCGGATCCGTCGGCTCGACGATGTACGGCGTCACCATGATCACGAGCTCGGTTTTGTTGTTCTGGTAGTTCGTCGACGAAAACAGCTTGCCGAGAATCGGCAACGAGCCGATGCCGGGCACCTGCGAAACGACATCACTGGTATTGCTTTGCAGCAGCCCGCCGATCGCGAAGCTCTGACCGCTCGCCAGTTCCACGGTCGTGTCGGCGCGGCGCACGGACAGACCCGGCACGGTCACGCCGCCAGTCGTGACGCTGGCCGTCGTGTCGATCTGGCTCACTTCCGGGCGCACCTTCAGGCTGATGCGGCGGTCGTTCAGCACAGTCGGCGTGAAGTCGAGCTTGACGCCGAACTGCTTGAATTCGACGGAGATCGCGCCGTTCGTCTGCGAGACCGGAATGGGGAACTCGCCGCCCGCGAGAAAGCTCGCCGTCTGTCCGGAGAGCGCGACGAGGTTCGGCTCCGCCAGCACGGTCAGAAGACCTTCCTGATTGAGCGCGTCGATCAGCGCGCGGATATCCGTGTTGTTGGTCCGAAAGCCGGTCAGCAGCGAGAACGCGTTGTTACTCGGGAGGTTTACCGGGTAAGTCACCGAGCCGTTCGAGCCGGTAATGGGGTTGTTATAGTTGTAGATCTGGCGGCCGCTGAAGATACCGCTGTACCAGTTACCCGCGGCATTGCCCATTGCCTGCCAGTTGATACCCCATTGCTGCGTGACGTTGCGATCCACTTCCGTGATACGCACGCGCAGTTGCACCTGGACGGGGCGGGCCACCGTCATGCGGTTGACGAGCACTTCCTTGTCCGCAAGCTGCGAGGACACGGCCTGCATGATCGCGTCGGCATCCATGGAGTTCTGCACTTGACCGGTCAACACGAGCGAGCCTTGCGCTCCGCTCACGTCCACGTCGATAGTCGGAAAGCGCGCCTTCAACATCGCACGGAGCGAAAGCATGTCGCGATTGACGACGACGGTACGCTGGAAGATCGGGCGGTTATTCGCGCCAAGTGCGTACACCGTGGTGGAGCCGGCTTTCTTGCCGAGCACGAACAACGCGCGCGGCGACGGCGCCTGCACGTCGGCGATGGCCGGATCGGCGACGAACACTGACACGGCATCCTCGGGCAAATGCAGCATCGAGCCCTTGCCGGCATCGAGGGCGAGCACGCCCTGAGAACCGTCGGTCGTGACGACGCCGCGCTGCGCGTTGGCGGCACTGCCTGCGCGCGTGGCGACGCGCACCATGCGCGGCGCGGGCCGCGATTGCGACTCCGATGACGGCATCGGCATCGATTGCGGCTCGACGGTCTGGGCGGCCGCTGCGCCGCAAAGCGCCGCGCACGCCAGCGCGCCGAATGCGCCCAATGCACCCGATACGCCCAATGCGCCGCGAGCGACCGGCAGCGCCGGCTTGGCTTTCGCGTTGAACTGCTTCTTCATGACATTCGTTTCCTTGGTCGCCGGCTGCACCGGCCGCTTACGCGATCAGTTGTGCAACACGGGGACAGTCGGCAGCGGCGGCGTGCCGGGGACATTGCCGGCCTGCGCGACGCTCTGGCCATCGCTCTTTTCCGAGCCGCGATAGATGGTCACGGTGCGCGGCATCGGCATCGATGGCGCGACGCTGCCTGCGGACGCGCTCGGTTGCGTTCGGTTGCGCGGCAGGTCACGCACGGCGCGCGAGATGTCGCCCGCCCAGATCGGCGGACGTTCGGCGGCGGTACTGCTTGCGGCGGCGGCAGCCGCCGGATCGCGGGTCGCGGTCGCGAACGAGCGCAACGCGAGCGAGAGGCTGCCCAGCCGCGCGGCAACGGCGACGACTTCGCCCATGCGCGGCGTGACTTCCAGCGTCACGGTGCGCGCTCGGATGCCGGTGTCCGGCGCATCGCTGTTCGCTTTCGGGCGCTTGATTTCGGAGCCGACAGCGAGCACGCGCACGTGCTCGACCACCGTTTCGCTCGATACCGCCATGTCCGGCGAATCCGTGCGGCGGTCCATCTGTTGCGTGAGCAGCAGGTCGACGTAGTCGCCCGGCTGAATCAGGCCGGCGTTGCCGGATACATCGTCGACGGCGACCGACACGGCGCGCATCTCGGGCTTGAGCGTCGCGGCGAGAAAGCCCGGCGCGCTCGGCAGAATCACGTCGTCGGCGATCAGCACCGCGCCCTGGTTCACCGGGTGACGCAGCAGCGCGCCCTTCAGCTCCGGCGCATCCGGCGCGCCCGCGACGATGGCGTTGGCCGGGACGTCGTTGGTCGGCATCGACTTCCAGGTAATGTCTTCATCGCGCAAAAGCAGACCTTGAGGCAGCGCGGCGGCGCTGACCAGCACCTTCTCCGTCGTGATGACGGACGTGGATGGCTTGGATGCGCTGGCGACGACCACGCGCACGATCATGGCGATGAGCAAAGCGCCGACGAGCAGCACGGCGAACTTGATGATGTTGGACATGGGAGCGCCGCCTCAATGCGACAGAATCAATGGCAGCGCGGCCGGCAGCACGATCACGAGACCGCCGCCGAGCGCGAGCGCCACACCGTAAGGCACGCCGCGCGCGCCGGAAAACATGGCCAGCGCGCGCATCGGCGCCGAGCGTTGGTCGGCGTTCATGTTGCGCGTCGCAAGACTGATCACAGACACGAAAGTCCCGATCACAGAAATAAGAGTGAGCGCGGGCAGCGACAGGCTCAGGCCCGACCACAGGAAAATGACCGACGCGAGCTTCGCATCGCCGCCGCCGAGCATCTTCGCGGCGAACAGCGCGGCGCAGACCGCGAACACGACGACCGCGAGCGTCAGATGCGAGATGATCTGATCGAGCGTCATCTTGACGATCCATGCGTCGACAAAGAACAGCGCGCCGATCGCCAGAACGATGCCTGTCGGAAGGCGACGCGCACGCACGTCGATGACCGCGAGCACGCAGAGCGCGCATAGCACGCCGAGGCGGATGGCAAGGGAAGCGAGCTGCACTTTTCGAACCGATTGAATGAGGGTGAACAAGATCCGCGCCGCGCGCGGATCTCGCGTTGCATTAGCCAGCGTTGGTCTTGGCCGTCGTGACCTTACTGTCAAGGTCGCTGAACCAGCCTTGGATGTTTTTAGAGAAGCCGCTGGCGAGAGCGCCGAGTGCAACGGCGACGATGCCGGCCAGAATCGCGTATTCCATCGCGCTCACGCCGCGCTCGTCGCGGACGAACGCCTTAATGAACTTGCGCATTTGAGTTTCCTTAAAGGACGAGTTGAGGTAGGTGTGGGCCCGGCAAAAAAGGAGAACCGGGCAAAGCAGATCGTAGCCAAACGAGCCAGAAATAAGTTCGCCTTTTAGAGGGCGAAAGTGGCCTCAATTTGCGGTTTAAGGAAGTCAAAAAGCCGCTGCTATCGGCAGCGGCGCGAGAAACTTTAGGGAGAGAGATTTTGCTTTTTGAGCGAGAGGCAATGAAAATGCCCCGGCACTTTTGCGCTTTGGCGGCTAATTGAAAGCTGCAGGAAAGCGTCCGCAAACAAGTGAATTAACAGGTGCCAGACGCACAGCGGCGCTACTTTCGAGCGCGCTGAATCGAGTGCGTCAAGATTACACGGACTTACGTACCTTTGTCACGCGGTTTGGAGAGACACGGGTCATGCGTTCGTCGTAACTTCCCATCTATTCGGCCGGCTCACGCTTTGACGGTCGCCCGCACGCACTGTTCAAATCGATCACATCGCTCGAAGACGAAATGCTACCTCGCGCCTCTTCTGCGAGCTTCTCATATCGCTTCCGAAACGCGATCAATTGCTTCTCATCCAACTCCTCCAGATCCAGCAACGCATTATGCGCACGCTCCGTCGCGCGTATGAGTTCATCGAGCTTGATCTGCATGGCCGCCGTGTCGCGGTTCTGCGTGTTCTGAATCAGAAAGACCATCAGAAACGTGACGATGGTCGTCGAGGTATTGATGACGAGTTGCCACGTATCGCTGAAGTGAAAGAGCGGCCCGGAGACTGCCCACGCGATGACCAGCACGACGGCGATGACGAACGTCGACGCCCGGCCCGTGATTTGCGATAGCGCATTGGAGAATCTGAGGAACCAAGACTTTTTCATCGCGCGTCTCCTGTGAGGGTCGTTGATTAGAATGATGCCTGTGAGCCCCAGAATCAAACATCCTTTCATCGACTTCTCCGCCGCATCGGAAGAAGTCGCGCGCCGCCTGATCGGCGCCATCTTCACCGTGGACGGCGTCGGCGGGCGCATCGTCGAAACCGAAGCCTATGACCGCGAAGATCCCGCCTCGCACACGTTCTCCGGCCCCACCCCGCGTAACGCGTCCATGTTCGGGCCGCCCGCGCATGCTTACGTCTATCGGTCGTACGGCATCCACTGGTGCCTGAACTTCGTGTGCCGCGAAGCAGGCCACGGCGCGGGCGTGCTGATTCGCGCGATCGAGCCGCTGACCGGCATCGACGTCATGCGCGAGCGGCGCGGCGTCGAACCGATCAAGCTGCTCTGTTCGGGGCCGGGGCGGCTCGCGCAGGCGCTCGGCATCACGCACAAGGATAACGGCGCGTCGCTGCTCGAAGCGCCGTTCGATATTCAGCCGCCCGACGAGGCATGCGATGTCGTCACCGGTCCGCGCATCGGCATCAGCAAGGCGATGGATGTGCCGTGGCGCTTCGGGCTTGCCGGATCGAAGTTCGTCAGCAAGCCCTTTCCCAAGGCGTGATCAGTCAGCCGGGCGCAGCTTTCGCACTTCTTCGTCCGAGGGCTGGACGCTCGCGCCGTCGATATAGCGGAACGACGTCATCACGCCCTTGCCGTCCTTCCGCGCCGTGACGCCGACATAAGCGCCCATCGTCGATTGGTTGTCCTGCTTGCGATAGACGATCGGACCGAACGGCGTGTTCACCGGCAAGCCCTTGAACGCGGCGGCGAGCTTGTCCGCGTCCGTGCTGCCTGCTTTCCTGAGGCCATTGGCGAGCGACATCATCGCCGTATATCCGACGACCGAGCCCAGGCGCGGATAGTCGTGATACTTCGCTTGATAAGCCGCGACGAACTGCTTGTTAGCCGGGGTGTCGATGGAATACCACGGGTAGCCCGTGACGATCCAGCCGACCGGCGCTTCCGCCCCGAGCGGATCGAGATAATCGGGCTCGCCGGTCAGCAGCGACACCACCGCGCGATCCTTGAAGAGCCCGCGCGTATTGCCCTCGCGAACGAACTTGCCGAGGTCCGCGCTGAAGAGCACATTGAAGATGGCGTCGGGCTTCGCATCGGCCAGCGCCTGCGTGACGGCGCCTGCATCGACACTGCCGAGCGGCGTCGCCTGTTCCGCGACGAACTCGACATCGGGCTGCGCGGCCTTCAGCAAGCGCTTGAATGTCGCCACGGCCGACTGACCGTACTCGTAGTTCGGATAGACGAGCGCCCAGCGCTTCTTCTTGAGCTTCGCCGCTTCGGGGACGAGCATGGCGACCTGCATATACGTCGATGGCCGCAGGCGATACGTGTACTTGTTGCCGTCCTGCCAGACGATCTTGTCGGTGAGCGGCTCGGCGGCGAGGAAGAAAATGCGGCGCTGCTTCGCGTAGTCCGCGAGCGCGAGGCCCGTGTTCGACAAATATCCGCCGAACAGGAGCTTCACCTGTTCCCGCGAGACGAGTTCCTGCGCGACACGCACGGTATCGCCGGGATTGCCGTTGTCGTCGCGTGAAACGACTTCGAGCTTGTTGCCGTTTATGCCGCCTGCCGCGTTGATCTGTTCGAGCGCGAGATTCCAGCCGTTCCTGTAGGGCATGAGAAACGCGGGTTGCGCCTTATAGCTGTTGATCTCGCCGATCTTGATGCTGTCCGCGTGTGCGGCGCACGTCGCGACGGCCGCAAGCGCTGCCACGCTCGCGCGCAGCACTTTTCCTGCTTGATGAATCATCGATGCTTCTCCTCTAACGATATGCTTCGGGCTCAAACGCCCAGATAAGCGCGGCGAGCGGCATCGTCGCGAACGAACGCCTGCATCGCTCCGACATGGCGAACCTGGCCTTTTTCCAGCACGACCACGCGGTCGCTGACGAGTTCGGCGAAGTGCAGGTTCTGCTCCGATAACAGGACAGCGAGCCCTTCGCGCTTCAGTCGCAGAATCATATCGGCCATTTGCTCGACGATGACCGGCGCCACGCCTTCCGATGGCTCGTCGAGCAACACGACACGCGGATTGCCCATCAGCGTGCGCGCCACGGTCAGCATCTGTTGCTCGCCGCCGCTCATGCGGCTCGCGCGACGCTCGCGCATTTCGCCGAGATTCGGAAAGACGCGAAAGAGCGTGTCCGGCGTCCATCGCGGCGCGCCTTCGCGCGGCGGCTGGCGGCCCGTCTCCAGATTCTCCACGACGGTCAGGTCGCCGAAGATGCGGCGATCTTCCGGCACATAACCGAGCCCGCGACGCGCGATGCGATACGGCGCCATGCCCGATATGTCCTCGCCCATGAACATGACTGTGCCGGTCACGCGCGGCAGCAGGCCCATGATGGCTTTCATGGTCGTGGATTTGCCCGCGCCGTTGCGGCCCATCAGCGCGACGACTTCGCCCTGTCCGACTTCTAGCGCGACGTCGAACAGAATCTGCGCGCGGCCATAGAACGCATTCAGCGCATCGACACGTAAGAGCGTCATCGCGCGGCTCCGTCGATCGAAACAGCGCGCGGCGCATACGATGCGCCCGTGCCCAGATAGACCTCGCGCACGCGGGCGTCGTTGCGGATCGCATCGGCGTCGCCTTCCGCGATCAACTGGCCTCGCGCCAGCACCACCAGCTTATCGGCATGTTCGAACACCACATCCATGCTGTGTTCGGTGAAAAGCACGCCCATGTTGCGCTCTTTGGCAAGACGCGCGGTGAGCGTCATCAGCGCGTTGCGTTCCTCGGGCGCCATGCCCGCCGTGGGCTCGTCCATCAGCAGCAGCTTCGGGCGGTTGGATAGCGCCATCGCCAGTTCCACGCGCTTCACGTCGCCGTAAGCGAGCACGGCGCAACTGCGCCGCGCGTGCGCCGCCATGCCGACGAGATCGAGCAAGGCCATGGCTTCGTCTTCATTCGATGACGCCACGCGCGAGAAGAAGCCGAACGCGCGCCGCTCGTGCGAGAGCAACGCCATCTGCATGTTTTCGAGCACTGTCATCGAATTGAAGGTGGCGGCCACCTGAAACGTCCTGCCGACCCCCTGCCGCCAGATATCGCGCGGACGTCTTCCCGTGATGCCGTGGCCGTCCAGATGGATGCTGCCCGACGTGGGCTTGAGTTGCCCGTTGATCATGTTGAAGCACGTCGATTTACCGGCTCCGTTAGGGCCGATCAACGCGAGGAGTTGCCCTGCTTCGACGGAGAACGACACGTCGTCGACGGCCTTCACGCCGTCGAAGGACTTGGACAGTTTGTCGATGCGCAGGAGCGTCATTGCGCCTCCGTGAACCGGTCACGCACGAAGCCTGCGATGCCTTGCGGAAACGCCACGACGAGCACGAGAATGGCGGCCCCGAGCAACGCTTGCCAATAGTCGGTCTGCCGCGCCACCGTGTCTTGCAACCACGTGAACACGGCCGCGCCGACGATGGGGCCCGCGAGCGTCTGAATGCCGCCGAGCAGCACCATCACGAGACCGTCCACGGAGCGCCCGACGCTAATGACTTCCGGCGAGATGTTGCCTTTGGAGAATGCGTACAGCGAGCCGGCGAGCCCGCATACGAGCGCAGCCGCGACGAAAGCGATCCATTGAACGCGAGCGACATCGATGCCGATGGCTTCCGCGCGCAACGGCGAATCGCGGCCCGCGCGCATCGCGAATCCGAGCGGCGCGAAGAGCAGTCGTCGCAAGAGCCATACGCCGGCTATCGCGGCAACGAGCGTGAGGTAGTAGAACGCAACGGGCGATGACAGCCACGGCGACGGCCACATGCCAAGAAGGCCGTTGCTGCCGCCTGTGACCGCATCCCATTGATAGACGATCGACCACACGATCTGCGCGAACGCGAGCGTCAGCATCGCAAGATAGACGCCGGATAGCCGCACGCAGAACCATCCAAAGACGATCGCACCGATGCCCGCGACGAGCGGCCCGAGCGCGAGTGCCGCTTCCATCGGCAAGGCCAGCGCCTTGAGAAAAAGCGCCGCGCCATAAGCGCCCAGCCCGAAATATGCCGCATGTCCGAACGAATGCATGCCGCCCGGCCCCATGATGAAATGCAGGCTCGCGGCGAACAGAACGGCGATCAGGATTTCGACGAGCAATACGGGCAGATACGGAAAAGCGCCGGCCGCCAGAGGCGCGAGCGCGAGCACCAAGACCACGATGGCCCAGCCGAGTTTGACGCGGCGCGTTGCGGGGGAAAGCGGCCTGTCCGCAGGCGCGGCGGTTCGCGCAACGGTCTGTGCGCGCCCGAACAAGCCCCACGGACGAAACACCAATACGACGGCCATCAACGCGAATTCGGCGACGAGCGTGAACTTCGACAGCGAGAACGCGATACCGAAGACCGACACTTGCCCGATGCCGATGCACAGTGCCTTGATCTCCGCGATCAACAATGCCGCGACGAATGCGCCCGGAATCGAGCCCATGCCGCCGACCACGACGACTACGAACGCATTGCCGATGGTGTCGATATCGAGCGAGACATTCGCCGGCATCCTCGGTATCTGCAGCGCGCCGCCGAGGCCGGCGAGGCATGCGCCCGCGAAGAAGACACTGGTGAAGAGCCACGCCTGATTCACGCCTAACGCGCCGAGCATTTCGCGATCGGAACTCGCAGCCCGCACCAGCGTGCCCCACCGCGTTCGAGTGAGCGCGTACCAGAGCAGGCCAAGCACGAGCGGGCCGGCAACGATCAGCACCAGGTCATAGACCGGCAACGCATGCCCGAGCAATGGCACGGCGCCCGCGAGATACGGCGCGCGCGGCCCGAAGAGATCGTCCGGTCCCCATAGGTACAGCGCGGCATCGCGCAATATCAGCACGAGCGCGAACGTCGCGAGTAAATGAAAAAGCTCCGGCGCGCGATAGATGCGCCTCAGCACGCTGACTTCGATGATCGCGCCCAGCGCGCCGACGATCAGCGCCGCGCCGACAATCGACGCCCAGAATCCCATGACGCTCGCCCCGAACCGGCTCGTCAGGCTATAGGCGACATAGACGCCCACCATGTACAGCGAGCCGTGAGCGAAGTTGACGATGCGCGTGACGCCGAAGATCAGCGAGAGTCCCGAGGCGACGAGAAAGAGCGCGCAGGCATCGGCCAGGCCATTGACGAGTTGAACGAGCAGGTTGGCGAACATCGGGCGCGTGACGAGCTTGATTGCTGAAGGGTTGACGGCTAAGGGAGCAAGCGGCGACGAGGCGACATTATCGGCGAATTGCGCGCCCTCTTCCTTGTGCGACAAAATGCTGGCGCCGTGATGACTCCCGCAGTCCCGTCACAAGCCGTTCTCCACCATCGACAAAAGCCGCGCGGCAAGCGGCTCGACCGACTCCGCGCCCAGCCCTTGCAGCGGTCCTTCGATCAGCAGCAGCGCAAAGCCGTGCACCGCGCTCCACGCGAGATATTCCGCGTCGGGCCGACGCCGCGCATCGAGCGCGCCCGCTTGCACCATCTCGTCGAGCGCGCGGCTCAAGAGCTGGAACGGGTCGAGGCCGCTCGGTCCCACTCCGTACGGTTCATCGTGCTCTCTCCACTCCGCCTGCGCCGCAGCGAACGCCGTGCGGAACAACCCCGTTTCCGCCTGAGCGAAGCGTAGATAGCCCGCGCCGATCGCGCGCAGTCCGGCACGGGCGGCATCGGCGCGACGGCGCTTCTTCGGGCGAGCCGCCAGTTCTTCTTCCATCGCTTCGGCCACCGACGACAGCGCCGCCGAGCGCACCGCGGACAACAGCGCGTCCCTGTTCTCGAAGTGCCGGTACGCCGCGTTCGGCACGACGCCCGCACGGCGCGTTGCTTCGCGAAGGACGATCGCATTGGGGCCGCCTTCGCGGGCGAGTTGAATGCCCGCGTCGATCAGCGCGCGCCGAAGGTCGCCGTGTCGGTAAGTGTTTCGCGGCTTGGTTTTTGTCATGGGATTTTTGTTGTCTCGGACGGTGCCGCCTATGTGGACACTGTCCATTATCTCTGCTATTTTTTGTGGACGCTGTACACAAGTCGAATCTATTCGTGGCTGGGAGCGAACATGAACGACGAGAACGATCGTGCGCGTGACGAAGCGCGTATTCGCGAACTGACGGAAGCCTGGCGGCAAGCCGTGCTGGCAAAGGACACAGCCGCGCTCGTCGCGCACTACGCGCCCGATGTCGTGGTGTTCGACGTCGTGCCGCCCGCTTCGATGACCGGCGTCGCGCGTTATCGCGAGAACTGGCAACGCTGGTTCGACAGCATCAGCGGCCCGCTCGCGTTCGAGATCGTGGACATGCGTATCGCCGTCAGCGGCGAGCTGGCCTATGCGCACTCGCTCAACCGCGTGGCGGCGGGCGGGCGCGACGACATCGTGCGCGCGACCGTGTGTTTCCGGAAGATCGACGGCGACTGGCGCGTGGTGCACGAACACGCGTCCGTGCCGCTCATGATGGACATGGACCCCGACGAAGCATCCTGACCGTCCTCACCCAAGGAGCAGACATGACAGTGCAACCGTCTCTGTTTTTCGAAGGCCGCTGCGAAGAAGCCGTGTCGTTTTATCGCGACCATCTGGGCGCGCAGGTGCTGATGACCATGCGTTACCGGGACAATCCCGATGCGGGCAAGCAAGGCGGCAGCGAAGCGGCGAGTGGCTGCAGCATGCCGCCCGGCTCAGAAGACAAGATCATGCATACCGCGTTCACCATCGGCGATTCCACGGTGATGGCGTCCGACGGCATGTGCAGCGGCAAGCCGAATTTTCAGGGCGTTTCACTCTCGCTCACGGCAAACGACGAGCAACAGGCCGAGAAGTACTTCAATGCGCTCGCCAAGGGCGGGCAGGTTCAGATGCCGATGACGCAGACCTTTTTCGCGAAACGCTTCGGCATGGTTCAGGACATGTTCGGCGTGTCGTGGATGGTGCTGGGCGGCGTGGAGCACCAGCCCGCGTGATGGTCGGCGAAAGATGCGGGGCGTAACAGCCTGAAACACCTGACGCGCATAAGGGCATTCGAAAACGTGGAACAATGTCGGCTGATATCCGAACACAGACCGACAGGAGCTTTCATGAGCGCCCCGCACACCCATCATCTCACCGGCTCGGACATGCCCGCTGAATCAGCCGATCGTCCGACGCGCGAGGAAGCCGAAGCCGCCGTGCGCGTGCTCCTGCGCTGGACCGGCGACGATCCGCGCCGCGAGGGTCTTCTCGACACGCCGGCGCGCGTCGTCCGTTCCTACGAGGAATTTTTTGCAGGCTACGCCGAGAACCCGCACGAGATTCTCGCGCGTACGTTTTCCGAAGTGCAGGGCTACGACGAGATGATCGTGCTCAAGGACATTCGCTTCGAGAGCTATTGCGAGCATCACATGGTGCCGATCATCGGCCGGGCGCACGTCGCCTATTTGCCGAACAAGCGCGTCGTCGGCATTTCCAAGCTCGCGCGTCTCGTCGACGCTTTCGCCAAGCGCCTGCAGATTCAGGAGAAGATGACCGCGCAGATAGCCGATACGCTCGAAGAAGTGCTGCAACCACTCGGCGTCGGCGTGATTCTCGAAGCCGCGCATCAGTGCATGTCGACGCGCGGCGTGCATAAGGCGGGCGTCTCGATGGTCACCTCCCGCATGCTCGGCTCGTTCCGCGACGACCCTTCCACGCGGCGCGAGTTTCTCGCCATCGTCGGACAGCAGTCGGGCTTCAGCGTGTCGAATACCTGAAGAGGCTAACGAAAACGCAAAAGGGCCGCGTCGCGGCCCTTTTGCGTTTCATGCGCCGAAGCCGTTGCGCGGCGCATCGGCGCCCGTGCCTTCGCGCACCTTGCCTTGCGACACGTTGCTGCCCGGCGGAACGCTATGCGTCAGCCAGACGTTGCCGCCGATCACCGAACCTTTGCCGATAGTGACGCGCCCGAGAATGGTCGCGCCCGCGTAGATGACGACGTCGTCCTCGACGATAGGATGGCGCGCGTTGCCCTTCACGAGCATGCCGTCGCCACCGGCGGGAAAGCTCTTCGCGCCGAGCGTCACGGCCTGATAGACGCGCACGCGCTCGCCGATGATCGCCGTCTCGCCGATCACCACGCCCGTGCCGTGATCGATGAAGAAGCTCGGGCCGATGGTCGCGCCCGGGTGAATGTCGATGCCCGTCAGCGAATGCGCGATCTCGTTGATGAAGCGCGCGAGCAGCGGCACGCCCAGACGGTGCAGCGCATGCGCGAGCCGATGATGCATCATGGCCCACACGCCGGGATAGCACAGCAGAATCTCGGTGATGTGCTGCGCGGCCGGATCGCCCGAAAACGCGGCCAGTATGTCCGACACGAGCAGCGCCCGGATTGCGGGCAGTTGCGCGCCGAATTCGCGCGCGGTTTCGAACGCCTTCGCGCTCAGTTCGGCATCGCTCGTCTCGCGATGTTCCGGCAGAAAGCGTAGGGCGCGGCGAATCTGCTCGTGCAGCAGGCGCAACGTGGTTTCGAGCGTCTGGCCGACGTAGTAGTCCACGCTTTCGTCGGTGAGATCGGGCGTGCCGTAATGCGTCGGAAAGAGCGCGGAGCGCAGCCCGTTGACGATCTTCACGATGGCGTCGCGCGACGGCAGCTCGCGGATGCCGAGCGGATGCCGCGTGCGATGCAGTTGCTCGCGCGACTCGCGCAACTCCGCCACGATGCGCGACAAGCCCCATTCGCGCGGTGCGGGAGCGGTGACGGCGCCGGATGATTCGGGCGAAGTGCCGGGCGGCACGGATCTGCTGGGCGAAGCCATGTTCTGCGTATCAATCTCTGAGCGATGGTGACAACCGCCGTGGCCGGCGCGGCGGACGAACGCCAAGAGTACCCGGTTTCGACCGACCGTGCCGCAACGCGCGCGCGCCGCGTCCAGCATAGGTTGCGCGCAATCGTTTGCAAGCCATGGGCGCTGCTCCGGGCGCTAGACCGTGACGTGGCTCGCGTCGATCCAGCGCACGGCCCAGTCGCGCGCGTGCGCGATGGCCTCGTCCTCGCTGCGAAAGCGCAGGTCCGCGGGAAAGAAGCGGTTCGCGACCAGTTCGCCGTCACTTGATCGCGAGATCACCACGTAAGGTTGGTACGTGCCTTCTGCCGTCCGGGCGGGCGCGCAGTTCAGCAGATAGCCTCTATGCGAAAAGGCGGCATCGTGTTGCATGAGTCACCCGTCTTAAAGTGCCCTGCTCGTTCGAATGGCATTGCTGTCACGCCGGCAGGTGTCCTGAACGCGCCCTCCTGAATTGCTCGCGTTGCGCCTATTGCGCTTTGCCGGCGACAAGCTACAAATAATACTGGTAGTGAAAGCCCTTAGTCTCGAAAATCGCCCGCGAAATTTTGAGCGGCCGGGACCATGTCCATCGGATGAGGGCGGCCGTTCCGTCGCTAAATAACCGGAACGACTCTTGCCGAAGCCCTTCTTTGTTTGCAGGAGGAACGCGAGATGAACAACGCCGAATCCAACGAGCCGCAAGACAGGCAAACCGGCCGCGCGGCCGACAGTCCCATCAAGACGCCGTCGACGGAGACGGCGCACATCCGCATGAGCGATGCGAAAGCGGCGGAGTCCGGCCGCGACGCGCGCCCGCAAAGTCCGCAAGCCGAGCCGGCAACGGCAACGGTGACGGATGCCGCCCAGCCCCGCCCGCGTGGCATCGATGTGCTCAACGACGACACGCTCGACGACACCGTCGATACCGACGCGAAGAACATTCACGCGAAACGCGAAGCGGAAATGCTCGCGCGCGAACCCGACGCCGTGATCTTTTCGAATGCCACGCTATCGAATCATGTGCCCGAGGCGAGCGGCGTTCTGGCCGGTTTCGATAGCCGCCCGGGGCAAAAGGGGTTCGCGCTCGCGGTGGCGAACGGCTATCGCGTCATCGATCGGGGAATGGTCGCGCCCGCGGTGCCGGACGTCGAGGAACATCTGCGCTTCGTCGCGCGTGATGCGCACGGCCATACGCTGGAGGGGCGCACGCACTATGCGCTGAACCACTTGCGGCCGTCGCGGCTGATCGTGATTGAGCGGTCCTGAACGGCTTCGAAAAACTGGGCGGCCGCGCGGGGCCGCCCTCGCAGCGCTTACTTCTTCTCGTCCTTCTCGTCTTCGGACTCGATGCGCGTCACGCCGCCCGTCGCAGGCGGATCGCTGGCCGGAAACGTGTCTTCCACGGCCTTGTCGACCGTGTCTTCATCGCGCTCGGAAGTCGGGTTCTGCTCTTTCGTGTTGCTCATCGTCGGCTCCTTTTGTCGTGACGTCGACAGCACCGCAGCAAAGATCATTCCGAACCCGGCGCGAGGCAGGCACAACGATTGCGCTATGCCTTCTGCTCTGATACGAGCAAGACGAAAGACAAGAATCCGGGACCGCATACATTCGAATAAAGGGGAAGGCGATGACCACGAGTCAGACTTACGACGGCCTAAACGCCACGGATGACACCGGCAACGACGACGCACTGCGCGAAGCGCGTCCGGCCGCACCCGAGCGCAGCGCGGCGCAACAACGCTTCAAGTCGGCGCTCGCGTGCCTCGGGGCGGCGTATGCGCTGTCGTGGGCGGAACTCGGCCTCGCGCTCGCCATGGGATTCCCGGGCGATGCGGCCAGCCATCCGGTCGCGGCGTCGATCGTGTCGCGCGTGCTCGTCGGCCTGCTGTATCTGTGCGTCGCCTCGCGCTTGCAATGGGCGCGCTGGCTGACCGTCGCCCTTGGCTTCGTGACGGTGGCGCTGGTCGCGCCGACGCTCGCGCTGCAATGGCACGTGTTCCCAGCAGCGGCCGTCGTCTCGGGGCTGACGCTCGCGTGCCGTCTCGCCGCGTCGCTGTTCCTGCTCTCGCCGATGCCCGCGCGCCGGGCCGCCTGACGCCACTTCTCGCCGCGGCTTTTCATCGCGCCTTGGCGCGGGCACAATGCGTTGCCGTTCTTCCACTGCAACGCTTGCGAGGCTGCTGATGAAAATCGCTGTCATCGGTGCGACCGGCACGGTCGGCCGGGCCGTCTGCGCCGAGTTCCAACCGCGTCATGAAGTCATCGAGATCGGCGCGACGCGTGGCGCGCATCGCGTCGATCTGCTCGATCTGGACAGCATCAAGCGTCTTTTCGATGCCATCGGTCCGGTCGGTGCGATTGTCGCCACGGCCGGTCATGTCCACTTCGGCGAGCTCGTTAAGATGACGCCCGCGCAGTTTCGCGTAGGCCTCGACGACAAGCTCATGGGCCAGGTGAACCTCGTGCTCACGGCGCGCGACTATCTCAACGATGGCGGCTCCTTCACGCTCACGAGCGGCATCGTCGGCGCTGAGCCGTTCCGGCAAGGCGCGAGCGCGGCAGCCGTCAACGGCGCGATCGAAGGCTTCGTGCGGGGCGCCGCGATCGAACTGCCGCGCGGCCTGCGCATCAACGCCGTGAGCCCGACCATGCTGGAAGAAGCGCGCGAGAGCTTCGGGCCGTATTTTCGCGGCTTCGAGGCGGCGAGCGGCGCGCGCGTGGCGCTCGCCTATAGCCGCAGCGTGGAAGGCGCGGAAACCGGCCGCGTGTATGCCGTGCATTGAGCGCGTCGGTCGCTCAAGCTCGTCGCTTTCCTAGAAAGGAGCAACGCGATGGAATGGACTCGTGGCGAATGGCGCGTGACGACGGACATCGCTTCGTTCGACTTCGACGTGATTCACCGCTATCTGAGCGAAGTGGCGTACTGGTCGCCGGGCGTCGCGCGGGAAACGGTCGAGCGCGCGGCGCGTCATTCGCTCGCGTTCGGCCTCTTCGAAGGCGCCCGGCAGATCGGCTATGCACGCATGATTACCGATACCGCGACCTTCGCCTATCTGGCGGACGTTTTCGTGCTGCCCGAGCGTCAGGGCGCGGGCCTCGGCAAGTGGATGATCGAATGCGTGATGGCGCATCCCGACTTGCAGGGCTTGCGCCGCATGATGCTCGTCACGTCCGACGCGCATGGCCTCTATTCGCGCTTCGGCTTTCGCGCGAGCGCCCATCCCGAGCGGATCATGGAGAAGACCGGTGCGCGTTCCGCCTAGCCGCCCTTTACGCCCTGCGTGTTGACGTAGAGCGAATAGAGCCCGTGGCTCGCCGCCATAAAGAGCCGGTTGCGATGCCGCCCGCCGAAGCAAACATTCGCGCATCGCTCGGGCAGGTCGATGTGGCCGATCGCCTCGCCTTGCGGCGTGAAGACGCGCACGCCGTCGAGCTCGGCGTCGCCCATGCCCCAGCCGCACCACAGATTGCCGTGAATATCGACGCGAAAGCCATCGGGCGTGCCGGGGCCGGCGTCGATGACTTCGCGGCGCTTGCCGAGCGCGCGGCCGCCGTCGAGCACGTCGAACGCGATGATCTTGCGCGGCGTCGAGCGCGACTCGACCACGTACAGCACCGATTCGTCCGGTGAAAAGGCGAGTCCGTTCGGGCCGATGAAGTCGTCGATCATCACGGTAATCTCGCCGGTCTGGCCGTCGACGCGATACACGCACGGCTTCAGCTCCGAGGGCTGTTTTTCGCCTTCGTAGAAGCCGTCGATGCCAAAGGTCGGATCGCTGAACCAGATGGAGCCGTCCGACTTCACGACGACATCGTTCGGCGAATTCAGCGGCTTGCCGTCATAGCCATCCGCGAGCACGGTGATGGAGCCGTCGTACTCGGTGCGCGTCACGCGCCGCGTGAGATGCTCGCAGGTCACGAGCCGCCCTTCGCGGTCGCGCGTGTTGCCGTTCGCGTTGTTCGACGGCTTGCGAAACACGCCGACCTGCCCGCTTTCCTCGTCCCAGCGCAGGATGCGGTTGTTCGGTATGTCGCTCCACAAAAGATACCGCCCGTCGCCGAACCACACCGGCCCTTCCGACCAGCGCGCGCCTTGATAAAGACACTCGACCGACGCCGATGCAATGCGCAGCGCGTTGAAACGCGGATCGAGCACGCGCACGGCGGGGTCGGGATAGCGGCGGTCGGAAAGGGTCATGAGTTTGCGTTGTCCTTGAACGGTGAACGGGATGTAGCGCGAAGGCGCGGCGGCATCGGGCTCTTGCGCGGCTTCGATTACGCTCGACTACGCCATCGATCGCAAAGCGAGCGCCGCCGCCGCGCCGTGAATCGTCGAGCCGGCGGCGGTGAGAAGTGCCGTAGCAGCAGTGTCAGTTCGGCCCGAGTTCGCCATCGCGCAGGCGCCAGAGATTCAGCGGGTTTTCGTCGGCAAGCGCCTCGGGCAAGAGCGCCGCCGGCAAGTCCTGATAGCACACCGGCCGCAGGAAACGCTCGATCGCCATCGCGCCGACCGATGTCGAGCGGCCATCGGATGTCGCCGGATACGGGCCGCCGTGAACCATCGCGTACGATACCTCGACGCCCGTCGGAAACCCGTTCGCCAGAATCCGCCCGGCCTTGCGTTCGAGCACAGGCAAGAGGCGCCGCGCGAACCCGATATCGTCGTTGTCCATCAGCAGCGTCGCCGTCAGCTGGCCTTCGAGTTGACGCGCCACCGCGATCATCTGGTCTTCGTCCTCGCACGCGACGATCACGGACGTCGGCCCGAAAATCTCGTCGGCGAGATGCGGCGTCGCGAGAAACTGCTCCGCGCTCACGCGATACAGCGCCGGCAGCGCGCCGCTCGCCGCCTCCGTCTCCTTTCCCGTCGCGATGCGCTGCGCGCCCGAATCGTCGCGATGCCGGATGCCGTCCTCGTACGCCGCTGCGATGCCAGCGGTGAGCATCGTCTGCGTTTCCTTCTTTTCGAGCGCGGCTGTCGCGTGATCCACGAAAGCGTCGAGCTTGGCGTCCGCGAGCGCGAACACGAGGCCCGGATTCGTGCAGAACTGTCCGACGCCGAGCGTCACCGAGTCGATGTAGCCCGCCGCAAGCGACTCGCCGCGCGTGGCGAGCGCGCCCGGCAGCGCGAACATCGGGTTGACGCTGCTCATTTCCGCGAAAACTGGAATCGGCTCCGGGCGCTTCGCTGCGATCTCCATGAGCGCCAGCCCGCCGCGCCGCGAGCCCGTGAAACCGACCGCCTTGATCGCCGGATGCGCGACGAGCGCCTCGCCGATGGCATTGCCCGCGCCGACGACGAGCGAGAACACGCCTTCATGCAGGCCCGTCTCGGCGACGGCCTTCTGCACCGCGCGCCCGACCATCTCGGACGTGCCGAGGTGCGCCGGATGCGACTTCACGACGACCGGACAGCCCGCTGCCAGCGCCGCCGCCGTGTCGCCGCCCGCCACCGAGAACGCCAGCGGGAAATTGCTCGCGCCGAACACGGCGACCGGTCCGACAGGGATCTTCTGCAAGCGCAGGTCCGGGCGCGGCGCGGGCTTGCGCTCCGGCTGCGCGGAATCGAGCGTCGCCGCGAGCCAGCGCCCTTCGCGCACGAGCGACGCAAAGAGCCGCAACTGCGCGACGGTGCGGGCGCGTTCGCCTTCGAGCCGCGCCTTCGCCAGCGCGGATTCGGCCTGCGCGCGCTCGATGAGCGCATCGCCCATTCCGAGGATGTTGTCCGCGATCGCTTCCAGCAGTTGCGCGCGCGTCTCCAGCGGCGCCTGGCGGTACGGATCGAACGCGGCGTCGGCCAGTTCGCACGCGCGCGCGACTTCCGCCGCCCCGCCGCCGCCGAACACGGGTTCGAGATCGACGTTGCGCGCCGGGTCGAAGGCGCGCAGCGAGGCGTCCGTGCCCCGCACGGCCGTCGCGCCGATGAGCATTTCTCCGGTGATCATCATGGTGATTTCTCCGTGCTGGTGCTGCCGCCCGTCACGGGCGCCAACGAGTGTGAACGTGCCGCGCACGCATTACGCGTGCCGCTCAGCCCTTGCCTGCCCGCCGGAACGTGATATGCCCGATGCGCCGCACGAGGAGCGCCGCGACGAGCGCGGCCACGCCCGTCAGCATGACGCCGATGTGCACCGACTGCACGAGCGCATCGCGGGCGGCGTCGAAGAGCGCGGGCGCGTCCAGCCCCGCCGCAGTCAGCTCGCGCAGCACGGTGTCGCGCAATGCTTCGTCGACGAGAATACGCGGGTCCGCAAAACGCGGCTGCCACTGCGCCGCCGCGCCCGCGCCGAGCACGCTGATCGTGCGCGTCACGACGTTCGCGTAATGATGCGCGACGATCGTCCCCACGATGCTCGTGCCGAGCATGCCGCCCACCATGCGCGTCGATTGCAGCAGCGCCGTCGTGATGCCGAAGCGCTCGCGGCCCGCTATTTCCTGCCCGAACACGTTCATGTTGTTGAGCACGAAGCCGAGGCCGATGCCGACCGCGGCCATCGGCAACTCGATCCACACGTGCGGCGTCGTGGCGCGCGCGAACGCCAGCGCAATCGACGCCACCAGCAAGAGCGAAAAGCCGATGGTCAGAATCTTCGTCGGCTTGCGCAGATGGATCACGATGCGCGTGTTCACGAAGCTGCCGATGGCGATGCACGCGGCAATCGGCGTCGCGAGCAGACCGGCCTCCTGCGGCGAGAGCCCGAAGCCGCCCTGCAACAAGAGCGGCGCGAAGAAGATCAGCGAGAACATCACGAAGCCCGCGAGAAACGACAGCGTGAACAGCGTGACCAGATGCGGATCGCGGAAGATGTCGAGCGGCAGGATCGGATGCGTCGCGCGCCGTTCGCAGACGAGAAGCGCCGCCGCGCCCGCCACGACCACGCAGCCGAGCGCGATGTTGCCGCCCGAGAGGCCGCTTTTCGGCACGGACTCGATCAGCGACTGAAACCCGCCGAGCACGAGCGCAACGAGCGCCGCGCCGAGCCAGTCGATCTTCACGCCACCTTCGCGCGGCCGATGCAGATTCGGCAGATGCGCCCAGATGAAGTACAGCGCCGCCGCGCCGACCGGCAGATTGACGAGAAACGTCGAACGCCAGCCCCAGTGCTGGCTCATCCAGCCGCCGAGCGACGGCCCCGCCGCCGTGCCGATGCCGTAGGCCGCCGCGAGTACCACTTGCCAGCGCACGCGCGTGCGCGGATCGGGGAACAGATCGGGAATCGCGGCGAACGCGGTGCCGACCATCATGCCGCCGCCGACGCCTTGCAGTCCGCGAGCCAGCGCGAGAAACAGCATGTTCGGCGCGAGCCCGCACAGCACGGACGCCACGGTGAACGTGATCACCGCCGCGATGACGAAGCGCTTGCGCCCGAAGTAGTCGCCGAGCCGCCCGAACACGGGCACCGTGACGACGGAGGCCAGCAGATAGGCACTCGCGATCCACGCGTAATATTCGAACCCGTGCAGTTCCGCGACGATGGACGGCAGCGCCGTGCTGACCACGGTCTGATCCAGCGCGACCAGCATATTGACGAGGCCGATGCCGAGCATCGCGTAAAGAGCCGTGCGGAACGCAAGTGCGTGCGGAGGGGCGTCGGTCATGCGGGCGTCGGTCATGCGGTCGGGTGTTAAGCGGGCGCTTAGTCGGTGGAAAGACGAATTGTACGGCGTTGCATGCGGCGGATCGACTCATCTCAGAAAAGCGCGAGCCATATGCGGAATGCGCGCGCTATCCTGCCCGTGCGTTCGGCCGCGCCCACGCGCCGGGCCGCAGCGAGACGCCGTCTCGCCTTCGACATCGATCTACGGAGCACACGCCATGTTCAAACGCATCCTCGTCGCCATCGACGGCAGCCGCACGTCGCAACGCGCCTTCCAGACGGCGCTCGATCTCGCGGTCAAGCACGAGGCCGTCATGCAGCCGTTTTACGTCGTCGAAAGCGGGCCGCTCTACATGGACGTGCCCGGCTACGATCCGTCGCCGCTGCAGGCGGGGCTCGCCGAGCAAGGCGCGACGCTCGCCCGCGAGGCCGGCTACGCGATGAAAGCGCGCGGCATTGCCGGCAGCGTCGTGACCGCCGACGCCACCGCGAGCGATGACGTCGCCTCGCTGATTCTCTCGGCTGCCAGCACGTTCAATGCCGAACTGCTCGTGATGGGCACGCACGGCCGCAAGGGCATGCAACGGCTGATTCTCGGCAGCGTGGCCGAGCGTTGTCTGCGTCAGGCCACGCTGCCGGTGCTGTTGATTCCCTCGGCGGCAGGCGTTCCAAACGTTCCGGACGCCGCGGATAACCCATGATGTAAGCATTCGGCAAGGCGCCGGGGCGCGGCATTTTTTCGCGGTGTCGGCAACGTCTGCTATGGGACAATCGTTTTGTCATTTATCAAGAAACGAAGTCCGCCATGTCCGATTCGACTTCCATGCGGCGCCGAGCCGCGCATTGTTCGAGCTGCGCCATGCGCCATCTGTGCATGCCCGAAGGGCTGTGCGCGAACGATGTCTCGCGGCTGGAGAACATCATCTCCGTCACGCGCAAGATACGGCGCGGCGAGGCGCTATTCCGCACGGGCGACCCGTTCGATTCGCTCTACGCCGTGCGCTCGGGCTCGCTCAAGACGCTCGTCACGCATGACGTCAGCCGCGACGGCGGCCGCGAGCGCGTCACCGGGCTGTTACTCGCGGGCGACGCGCTGGGCCTCGACGGCATCGGCGACGGGCGGCACACGTGCGACGCGGTGGCGCTGGAAGACAGCACGGTCTGCGTCGTGCCGTACGCGCTTTTCGAGCGCATGTGCCGCGAAACGGACGCGCTTCAGCGGCGCATGCACCGCATGATGAGCCAGGCGATCAACCGCGAATCGGACCATGTCGTGCGACTCGGCATGCTGCGCGCCGACGAACGCGTCGCGCGCCTTTTGCTCGACATGTCGGCGCGGCTCGCGCGGCGCGGGTATGCCGCGACCGAGTTCACCATGCGCATGACGCGCGACGACATCGGCAGTTATCTCGGCATGACGCTCGAAACCGTGAGCCGCACGCTGTCGCGCTTCGACAAGCTCGGGCTGATCGAGGCGCACGGCAAATCCATCCGTATTCGCGATTTCGAGCGCCTGCGCAGTATCTGACCGCTGTTGCTGACAGTTTGCCTGCGGCCCCGCCTGACGCGGCTTCGCGGCGCACTGTTCGCCGCGCCCGAACAAACGCGGGCCATTATCGGCTTGGCACGCGCCTCGCTTCGCATTAGTCTTTTGTGATTTCCAGGGCACAGCCTTGGCCTGCCACGGAGACCGAGCGACATGAATCGCGAACCATCCCTGCGTCATCCGCTGCTCGACCGCCTCGCCGAAGCGCGCCGCGTCACGGACGAACTCTTCGATATCGTCAAGCGCGAGCATCTGTACGACCGGCCGATCGCCGAGCGGCACCGTATCGTGTTCTATATCGGCCATCTCGAGGCCTTCGACCGCAATCTGTTCGACCAGCGCCTCTTCCATCTGCCGAACGCCCAGCCTGCCTACGACCAGCTCTTCGCGTTCGGCATCGACCCGGTGGATGGCGGCCTGCCGACCGACGAACCCGGCGACTGGCCTTCGCTCGACGAAGTGCACGCGTACCGTGCGCAAGTGCGCGCGGACATCGACGCGCGCTTCGATCCCATCACGCTCGTCGCGCACCCCGTTTCCACCGACGACTCGCCCGCGAAGCTGCTGGAAGTCGCGATCGAGCATCGGCTCATGCACGCGGAAACGCTCGCGTACATGTTGCATCAATTACCGGTCGACAGGAAAAAAGCACCGGCCGATGCCGCGTCCGAGCGCACGTCGGACCGCGTCCTTTCGCATGAGACCGTGCACGTGCCGGCCGGCAGCGTGACGCTCGGTCTCTCGCGCGAAAGCCAGCGCTTCGGCTGGGACAACGAATTCGGCGAAATGCGCGTGGACGTGCCTGCATTCGAGATCGACCGCTATATGGTGACGAACGGCGACTATCTGCGCTTCATCGACGCGGGCGGCTACTGGAACCGCGAACTCTGGAACGACGCCGACTGGGCGTGGAAGGAGGCGCAGCGCATCGCGCATCCGGCGTTCTGGGTGCGCGGCGACGAAGGCGCCGACAGCCAGCGCCCAACGGACTCGGGCTGGAAGCTGCGCACGATGTTCGAGGAGATTGCGCTGCCGCTCGACTGGCCGGTCTACGTGAGTTATGCCGAAGCGAATGCCTATGCCCGCTGGGTGGGCAAGCGCCTGCCGACAGAAGCGGAGTGGCAGCGCGCGGCCATCGGCGCGCCGCACGTCGCGGAAGGCAACTTCGACTTCCGCCGCTGGGACCCGACGCCCGTGCAGGCGCATCCGGATAACCGCAGCGACTTCGGCGCGGAAGGGCAATACGGCAACGGCTGGGAGTGGACATCGACGACCTTCGGCCCGCTCGAAGGCTTCGAGCCGTTTCCGTTCTATCTCGGCTATTCCGCCAACTTCTTCGACGGCAAGCACTTCGTCATCAAGGGCGGCTCTCCCCGAACGGCTGCATGCATGCTGCGCCCGAGCTTTCGCAACTGGTTTCAGGGGCACTATCAATATGTCTATGCAGGCTTTCGCTGCGTGAACGCCCGCTGACCTCAACGGGTAAGCGCAGAACATTCGTTCGTTGAACGTATCGTTCCACCGCTTACCCGCTCCATCGACCGACAACGACGACGCTACCCGTCGATTCGTGCGACGAATGAAACGCTTCCTGCGGCCACGCAGTGAGTGCATTTCCATTTTCGATGGTCTACCATCGGCAGGACGAACGACGAGCGAGTGCATGACTGCAACGATGTGACGTGATCCACCGCGTGCATCGCAAGTCAGACGACTGCACTGCGCTCGACGCGACCACATCACCGAGGGTAGCCGATGCGAATTGCATTCATCGTCGACAAGTTGCCGGTTCCTTCCGAAACGTTCGTTCTCCGTCAGATGCAGGGCTTCGCCGAGCGCGGTCACGAGGTGTTCGTGCTGGCGGCGAAGTACGACGACTCCGCGGTGGATCCCACGCGCGGCCATGTGGAGTTGCGTGTATTTCGACAAGACGTCAGCATGCTGCGTCACTCGGTGTCGTGCGCGAAACTCGGCGCGCTCGCTTGCATCGACGACAAGCGGCGCAAGCGGCTGTCCGTCGCCCTGCGCGCGGCGGCGACCGGATGTCGTTCGGCGTTCATCGATATCGTCTCAGGCGGTGACACGGCGGGCATCGACTTCGACGTGGTGATCGCGCACTTCGGCCCGATCGGCGTGCGCGCGATGTATTTGCAGGAAGCCGGGCTGTTGACCGGGCCCATCGTCACCGTCTTTCATGGTTCGGACATGAGCGAACAGGCGGTGGTCGAACGATGGCTGCCGCATTATCGACGCCTCTTTCGCCTAAGCCCGCTGCTGCTGCCGATCAGTAATCTGTGGCGGAACCGGCTCATCGAATGGGGCGCGCCCGAATCGCGAACCAAGGTTCACCATGTGGGCGTGGAAACGCACCGGCTGAAGCCACAGGCGAGCAACCGGCCTTTGCATCGCCCGCTGAAGGTGCTGAGCGTGGCCCGATTCACCGAGAAGAAGGGACTCGCGTACGCGATCGAAGGCGTGCGCAGTTGCCGGCATCCGGTACAGCTGAATCTCATCGGCTTCGGGCCGCTCGAAGACACGCTGCGCCGCGCGGCGTCGTCCAGTACGAACGAGATCAACTTCCTCGGCAAGTGCCCACACGAGCGCGTGTTCGAAGAGCTGAAGAGCGCCGACGTGTTCCTGCTGCCCTCGGTCGTGGCGAGCAACGGCGATATGGAAGGCATTCCGGTCTCGATCATGGAAGCGATGGCAACCGGCGTGCTGGTCGTCGCGACGCGGCATAGCGGCATACCGGAACTCGTGACGCACGGCGTGACCGGCCTGCTCGTGGAGGAGCGCTCCGCAAGCGGCATTGCCGAGGCGCTTTCCGCAATCGTCGAAGGGAAAGTCGATGTGGAGGCGATCCGCACGAACGCCCGTCGCAAAGTGGAGAACGAGTTCAACGGCCAAGCGCTCGATGCGGATCTGGAAAGACTGCTTGTCCGGACGCTCGGATACGCGACTCCCGCCAATGGACAAGACCGCGAATATCACGGCGACGAGGTGGCGGTTGGTTGCAACCGTCCGCCCACCTAGCGCCTGCATGCTCGTTTGACCGTTCGGGCGTCGGGCTCCCCTGTCGAGCTACGTCGCGTCCACAATCCGCAGCTTGTCATCGCGCGTTTCGAACCGGACTCAGCGAGCGTCCGGAGCGACCGCTGATGATGGAGGCAAACGAATGACCGCCAGACAAATGCTCATCCACGGTCTCAAGTATTGCTTGCCCGACAAGGTGTTGTTAAGCCTCTATCATCGTCGCAGGATCGGACGGTTTCCGAATCTGCGCCATCCGGCCACATTCAACGAGAAGGTTCTGCAGCGGTGCCTCGCGCCGGACCCGCGCTATGCCGATCTTTCCGACAAGCTGAAGGTTCGCGCCTATGTGGCGGACAAGATCGGCGACAAGTATCTGATTCCGTTGATCGCTGCGCCGTCCTCCTTCACGCGGCGCGACTTCGACGCGCTTCCTTCCGCCTTCGTGATGAAAGCGAATCACGGTTGCGGGTTCGTGAAGCTCGTCCGCGACAAGCGCGAGACTTCGTTCGAGACGTTGAACGAGCTGGCGCAGCGCTGGTTATCGACGAACTTCTTCACGGTGGCGAGGGAGCGGCATTATCAGGCTATCCAGCGACGCATTCTGTTCGAGAAGCTCCTTCTGGGCCCGGACAACAAGGTGCCGCCCGATATCAAGATCCATGTCTTCAACAGAAACGCCGACAATCCGCAGATTTTCATTCTCGTCATATCGGATCGCTTCGAGGGGCATCCACGCGGGGACATTTACGACGCGCATTGGAACCGGCTCGACATCAAGATGGGGCATTACGCGCGCAGTGACAAGCCCGCTCCGCGTCCAGACAACCTCGACGAAATACTATGGGTAGCGCGCACCCTGGCGAGCGATTTCGACTTCGTGCGCGTGGACCTCTATAACGTGCAGAATCATATTTACTTCGGTGAACTGACGTTCACGCCGGGCGCGGGTCTTTTCCCGTTGACGCCCGATAGCGTCGATTACGAGTGGGGCAGCCTGATGTAAGCGGGATTCAGCCACACCGCCTAGCGCTCACGTCGGGCGGCGACCTCAGGGTCTTCGAGAAAAGCCGCGCACGCTTCTCGACGCGGCAGTACGCATGATCGAATTCGCATGCGACGCGTTAAGACCGTCCAACCACGACGAGCCCATTAACCGGCGACTCGAGCAGGCAAGTAATTAGTTCCGCCTAGGGTCGATCAGGATGAAATAAGACCCGACGCGCATGGTTCGGGCACATTAACGAGATGGTACACTGCCGCCGCCGTGGAGGCCGATGCGCGCCATCGGGTGGTGACGCGGAGACGCTCGTCCAGCTTACGTTCAACGCTCGCGCGCGAGACACGCGGAATCTCCCGTCCGCGACGCTGCATTCGCCGAACTGACAGAAACAACAGCTAGTCTTTCCACTGGCGAAAAAAACTGCATTGAAGTAAGTTCTGGCGGGTAATAGCGACTGGACAAACGTCCGCATCGGTGCTCGCACGCTAAAGAAATCTTCCGCGAGGACGAAAACGAGATTGAGCCACCACGCGCGGTAGCTCACGCCTGCCTAACAAAAAACATGGCCGCTATCTTCGATTATCTGTTGGACAGTCAAATATCCCGGCAATGGCGAGGCATGCTGGCCGCGCTCGCGGATGAGTTCGAGGCGCAGATCGGACATGGCGAGCTGCGCGAGCTGATGCATCGCGTGGGCAGCCGTTTTGCGAAGGCGCATGCGCTGCCGCCCTGCGATTCGACCTCCGCGCTCGCCGACGCGCTCAACGCGCTGTGGCGAGACACCGACTGGGGCTTCGTCGAACTGTCCGACGAGCGCGACCACCTGAGCATCGTGCATTACTGCGCGCCATTGCCGGCTTTCGGCGAGAGCGCCCTCGCGTGGACGCCGGCGTTTCTCGAAGGCGCGTATCAGCAGTGGCTCGCCGGCCTGGGCGCGCAAGGGCTCGCTGTCCGACAGGCAAGCGAATTCGGCGGCGACGCCGCCATCGAGTTCAGGCTCGCGCGCGCCGCAGCCTGAATTCGGCATTTCGAATACCGGTGACCGCCGCCTCGACGCGGCGGCATCGACCGCCCGGTTCGGCGGACCACAACGAGCAGTACCGGCCACGCATCACGTAAGGCACGACGAGGAAGCGGCATCATGAGTACTTCGCGCGATATCCAGAAGCTGTTCGACCATTTCGGCGGCAATGCAGGCGATTACCAGGAAATTGGCCGGGAGAACGAGGCGCAGTCGGCGCGCACCCGCTGGCCGTTGCTCGCGACGCTCGACTTCGCGCAGCCCGCCATCCCCGACATCGCGCCGCGTCGCGAGGCGCCGATGCCTTCGAGCGAGCCGTCCGACGCGCAACCCACGGGCATGCCGATCAATCGCGGCAAGCGCCAGCTCTTCATGCGCGCGCATCGCCGCGCGATTCCGCCGGTCAATCCGCCCGCCGCAGAATTGCTGAGCGCGTCGCGCTTTTCGGCGATGGGCGATTCGGCGTCGCAAGAGACCGAAACGATTCCGCATTCGCCCGTTGCCGCCGTTCCCGCCGCTGCATCGGTTCCGCCGGTCGCCAACGCGGCCGCAGCGCCAAAGCCGGAACCGGCGCGCCGCGTCCCCGCACAAGTGCCTGAAAGCGCCACGAGCGCGCCTGCGCCCCAGTCCATTCTCGGCAAGCTCTTCAGGCCGCAAGCGCAGCCGGCGACGAACGCACCCGCGGATTCCCTCAACGTCCTGTTCGAACGTCTGCGGCACGCCGGCCGCCCGGAGAGCGAACCCACAAACACGCGCGCCGGCCGCCTTCCCCGCTTATGAGAGTCATCACGGTAGTTTCCGCGAAAGGCGGCGTCGGCAAGACGACGCTCGCCGCCAATCTCGCCTCGGTGCTGGCCGCGCGCAACCGCCGCGTCATCGTGCTCGATCTCGATCCGCAGAACGCGCTGCGCCTGCATTTCGGCATTCCGCTCGACAGCATTGACGGCATCTCGCGCGCGACGCTGAGCCGCGAGCCGTGGCAGTCGGTGATGTTCGACGGCGTCGATGGCGTCACCGTGCTGCCCTACGGCGCCGTGACCGAGGACGACCGCCGCCGCTTCGAGGCGCTCGTCGACAGCGATCCGTCGTGGCTCGCGCGCTCGCTCGACGCGCTCGCGCTGGATGCAAACGACATCGTGATCGTCGACACGCCGCCGGGCTCGTCGGTCTACACGCGCACCGCGCTGACGGCCGCGAACTTCGCGCTGAACGTGGTCCTGGCCGACGCCGCCTCTTACGCCGCGATTCCCGGCATGGAGCGCATGGTCGATGCCTATGCCGCGCCGCGACAGGACTTCGCGGGCCAGGGCTACGTCGTCAATCAGGTCGATCAGTCGCGCCAGTTGAGCAAGGACGTGCTCAAGGTGCTGCGCAACATGCTCGACGCGAAGCTGTTCCCGGGCGTGATCCATCAGGACGAAGGCGTCTCCGAATCGCTCGCGTGCGACACCACGCTCATTCACTACGATCCGCTCTCGCAAGCCGCCGCCGATCTGCGCGCGTGCGGCGACTGGCTCCTCGCCGCCATCGATGCGATGGCCGCTTCTTCGAGGAAGCTCGCATGAGTTCGGCCAAGATACCGTCGCCCGAAACGGAAGTGAGCGTCGCGACCTCGCGCCTCGAACGTTTCGTCGATGCAAGCATCTGGGGCAGCCGCATCGTCGTCGTTCTCCTCACGATGTTCGCCGCGTTCGCGCTGTACTTCGTCGTCACGGTGCCGCTCGCGTTCGGCCAGCAGCTCGCGTTCGCGAGCATCTGCTTCGTCTGCGCGCTGGGATTCCGGCGTCTGCAGGGACAATACGCGACGCTCGTGATGATCATGCTCTCGATCGTTGCGTCGGGCCGCTACATGTTCTGGCGGCTCACCGAAACCACGTACTGGGAACGCCCGCTCGACGCCGCCTGGGGCCTGCTGCTGGTCACGGCCGAAGTCTACGCGGCGCTGGTGCTGCTGCTCGGCTACTTCCAGACCGCGTGGCCGCTCAAGCGCAAGCCGCTGCCGCTGCCCGCGGACCGCAGCCAGTGGCCGACCGTCGACATCTTCATTCCGACCTACAACGAGCCGCTCTCGGTCGTGAAGCCGACCATCTACGCCGCGCTCGCGCTCGACTATCCGACCGACAAGCTCGCCATTCACGTCCTCGACGACGGCCGCCGTCCCGAGTTCAAGACGTTCTGCGAGGAAGTCGGCGTCAACTGGACGATCCGCACGCATAACCGCCACGCGAAGGCGGGCAACATTAACGAGGCGCTGAAGGTCACGACGGGCGAATACCTCGCGATCTTCGACTGCGATCACATTCCGACGCGCTCGTTCCTGCAGGTCTGCCTCGGCTGGTTCCTGCGCGACAAGCTGCTTTCGATGCTGCAGACGCCGCACCATTTCTTTTCGCCCGATCCGTTCGAGCGCAATCTCGGCACGTTCCGCAAGGTGCCGAACGAAGGCGAACTGTTCTACGGCCTCGTGCAGGACGGCAACGACCTTTGGAACGCGACGTTCTTCTGCGGCTCGTGCGCGGTGTTGCGCCGCACGATGGTCGAAGAGATCGGCGGCATCGCGGTCGAAACCGTCACGGAAGACGCGCATACGGCGCTCAAGCTGCATCGGCTCGGCTATACGACCGCGTATCTCGCGATCCCGCAGGCGGCCGGGCTCGCCACTGAAAGCCTGTCCGGGCATATCGGGCAGCGCATCCGCTGGGCGCGCGGCATGACGCAGATTTTCCGCATCGACAATCCGCTCACCGGCAAGGGCCTCAAGCTCGGCCAGCGGCTCTGTTATCTCAACGGCATGCTGCACTTCTTCTATGGCGTGCCGCGTCTCGTGTTTCTCACCGCGCCGCTGTCGTATCTCTTCTTCGGCGCGCACGTCATCGAAGCGGCGGCGAGTACCATCGCCATCTTCGCGCTGCCGCATATGATGCACGCGAGCATCACCAATTCGCGCATGCAGCGCAGCTTCCGCCATTCGTTCTGGGCCGAAGTGTACGAGTCGGTGCTCGCGTCGTACATCACCGCGCCGACGCTGCTCGCGGTCATCAACCCGAAGCTCGGCAAGTTCAACGTGACGGCCAAAGGCGGCCAGATCGCGAAGGACTACTTCGACTGGACCATCTCGCGGCCGTATCTGTTCCTGCTGCTCTTGAACCTGCTCGGCTTCGTCGCGGGCATCGTGCATATCGGCATGTACTGGCACGTGCGCAGCGAAGTGAACACGACGCTGCTCAACCTGTGCTGGACGGTCTACAACATGCTGATTCTCGGCGCGTCGGTGGCGGCGGCGAGCGAGCGCAAGCAGGTGCGCGCGACGCATCGCGTGTCGATGAAGATGCCCGTCATGCTCAAGTTCTCGACCGGGCGCACGCTCGCCTGCGAGACCATCGACTATTCGGAAGGCGGCGTGGGCGTCGCGCTGCCGGGCAAGATCGCCGTGCCGATGCACGAGCGCGTCACCGTCTCGCTCTTTCGCGGCGACGAGGAATACGCGTTCCCCGCGACCGTCGGCTATACCGAGCCGGGCCGCGTCGGCCTGCGCTTCTCCGAGCTCACGCGCGAGCAGGAATACGACTTCGTGAAGACGACGTTCGCGCGCGCCGATGCCTGGACCGGCTGGTCCGAAGGACGCCGCCCGGATACGCCGCTGCGCGGCCTGTCGCACGTGCTGCTGGTCGGCACGCGCGGCATCGCGGGATTGTTCGAGCATTTGTACAGTGACCTTCGTACCTGGATGAACAAGCGCCCGGTCGATGTGAACAAGCTGAAAACCAAAGACCGATAATGGGCATGGGTATGTCGAAGTTGCGCGTTGAACAACAAACGGGCGAGCGCGCGCCGCGTTTTTGCGAACGACCTTTGGCGCGTGCATTGGCCGTCTTCGTGGCCTTGCAGACCGCGCTCGCCGCGCCGTTCGCGTCCATCGCGGCGGCGGCAGAGAGCACGCCAGCGGCAAATGGCACGCAGCAGGCGACCGGCGTTGGCGCCGTGCCCGCGCCGGGTCCGGCCGTCGTCTACAACCCCGCCGCGATCCAGCAGCCGGCGCTCGCGATGCCCGTTCCCGCCTTCTCCGGCAAGCCGGACAAGCCGCTCACCTCGCGCATTCCGACGACCGCCGATCCCGGCACGCTGGTGCCCGGCGGCCGCCGCCAGACGCTGACCTTCGCCGATTACGGCGCGCTCGATCCGCTGCAACTGCGCGGCACCGACGGCCAGAACGGCATCGCGTTCTCGGTGCGCGGCGACGAAGTCGTGACCGGCGCGGTGCTGCATCTGATCTACAGCTATTCGCCGTCGCTGTTGCCGTCCATTTCGCAACTGAAGGTGCTCATCAACGGCGAGGTCGCCGCGACGCTGCCCGTGCCGCGCGATCAGGCGGGCACGCTCGTCGCCCGCGACGTGGCGATCGATCCGCGCTTCATCACCGAGTTCAATCACCTCAACGTGCAGTTGATCGGCCATTACACGCAGCAGTGCGAGGACCCGTCCAATTCGACGCTGTGGGCGACCGTCAGCAACGCGAGTTCGCTCGACCTCACGTATGCGTCGATTGCCAGCAAGCCCGACCTCGCCGCGCTGCCGCTGCCCTTCTTCGACCGCCGCGACGTGCGCCGCCTCGAACTGCCGTTCGTATTCGCGGGCAAGCCGAGCCCGCCTGCGCTCGAAGCGGCGGGAACAGTCGCGTCGTATTTCGGCTCGCTCGCGGGCTATCGCGGCGCGGTCTTCCCGGCGCAGACCGACAACGTGCCGCTGTCGGGCAATGCCGTCGTCTTCGCCGTCGGCGATGCGAAAGTCGCGGGCGTCGCTATTCCGCCGGTGTCCGGTCCGACCATCGCGCTCGTCGAACGCGATGCGAACGCGCGCGGGCGTCTGTTGCTCGTGCTGGGCCGCGACGACAACGAACTGAAGACCGCTGCGAAGGCGCTGGGCGTCGGCCGCAACGCGCTGTCGGGCACGAGCGCGACCATCACGCAGTTCAACGACCTGCAACCGCGCCGCCCCTATGACGCGCCGAACTGGCTGCCGGCCGACCGCCCCGTGCGCTTCGGCGAACTGGCCGAAGCGCAGGACCTGACCGCGCACGGCTACGACGCCGACGCGGTGCGCGTGAACCTGCGCGTGCCGCCCGATCTCTTCATGTGGCAGACGAAGGGCGTGCCGGTGGACCTGCGCTATCGCTACACGGTGCGCCCCGCGCCCGACCGTTCGTCGCTCAATATCAGCGTGAACAACGGCTTCGTGCAGTCGCTGCGCATTCCGGCGGTGTCCACCTCGACGTTCGATCTCGGCACGTACTTCAGCCGCGTGCTGCCGGACAAGACGGTCGCCGCGCGCCGCGAGATTTATCTGCCGCCGTTGCTCATCACGCCGCGCGCGCAACTGCGCCTGCACTTCTACTACGACATTCCGAAGACCGGCGAATGTCAGGGCCGCGTGCTGGATAACGTCGTCGGCGCGGTGGATCCGAATTCGACCATCGACCTCTCCGGCTTCCCGCACTACATGGCGCTGCCCGATCTGGCCGCGTTTGCGAACGGCGGCTTTCCGTTCACGCGCATGGCGGACCTTTCAGAGACGGCGGTCGTGCTGCCGAACGAGCCGAATTCGGCGGACTACAGCCTGTATCTGCTGGAAATGGGCCGCATGGGCGCATCGACGGGTTATCCGGTGACGGGCGTGACCGTGACGAGCGCGAACGATGTGGACCGCTTCGCCGACAAGGACCTGCTGATTCTCGGCTCGCCGGGACGCCAGCCCTTGCTGCAACGCTGGGCGAAGCAGATGCCTTTTTCCGGCGATGGGGACGCGCGCACCTTCCAGCTTTCCGATGTGGCGTTCAAGCTCGTCGACTGGTGGCATGGCGAGCAAGGTCCGGAACGCTCGCCTGCGCGCGCGGACCTCTCGCTCGTAAGTTCGAGCGGCGATGCGCTCCTGACCGGCTTCGAGTCGCCGCTCAAGAGCGGACGCAGCGCGGTGGCGCTCATCAGCGCGGCGGGGCAGTCGGACGCCGATCTGTCCGCCGCCCTGCTCGACAATGATCTGCTTCCGTCGATTCAAGGCGCGATGGCCGTGATCCACGGCCGCACGGTGACGGTCACGTCGAACGGCGAAGCGTATTACGTCGGCCATCTCTCGCCGATGCACTACATGCGCTGGGCGCTGTCGTCGCACCCGTTTCTGCTGGTGATCGCGGGCGTGCTCGCCTCGCTCATCATCGCTGCCCTGTTCTATCGCGCGCTGCGTTCCATCGCCGCGCGGCGTCTGAGGGACTGACATGCGGCTATCGACCGCCACACTCTTCGCCGGCGCGATGCTCGCGGCGGCCGCCCCCGGCGCGCACGCCGCCCAGCAATGCGACTGGCCCGCGTATCGCCTTTTCGTCGAGCGTGTCGTGCAGGCCGACGGCCGCGTGATCGACCGCTCGACCGAGACGCAGCAAACCACGTCCGAAGGCCAGTCGTATGCGATGTTCTTCGCGCTCGTCGCGAACGACCGCGCGACCTTCGACCGCGTACTCAACTGGACGCGCACGAACCTCTCGGCCAATCAGTTCGACGCGGCGAGCCTGCGCCTGCCCGCGTGGCTATGGGGCAAGCGGCAGGACGGCTCGTTCGGCGTGATGGACGGGAACTCGGCTTCGGACTCCGATGTGTGGATCGCCTACGACTTGTTTCAGGCCGGGCGTCTCTGGAAAGAGCCGGCGTACACGAAGCTCGCCTACGCGCTCGCGACGCAGATCGTGAAGCAGGAAGTCGCCGATCTGCCGAACCTCGGTCTCATGTTGTTGCCGGGTCCGCAAGGCTTTCGCACCGGCCAGGTCACGCGTCTGAATCCGAGCTATCTGCCGTTGCCGGTCTTGCGCGGCCTCGCGCAGGAGATGCCGGACGGGCCGTGGACGAAGCTCGCGCAGAACGCCGCGAAGATGATCAGGATCACCTCGCCGCGCGGCTACGCGCCCGATTGGGCCGCCTATCAGGCGAGCGCCAACGGCCAGTTCGTCGTCGACCCGAAGAACGGCGATGTCGGCAGCTACGACGCGATCCGCGTCTACTTGTGGGCCGGCATGGCGTCGCCGGGCGATCCGCTCGCGCGTCCATGGCTCGACGCGCTCGGCGGCATGCGCGCGAGCGTCGCGCAAACGGGATTTCCGCCCGAGAAAGTCTCGACCATGAGCGGCGCGGCGAGCGGCGAAGGCCCGCTCTCGTACTGGGGCGCGCTCGCGCCGTACTTCAAGGCGCTGAACGACGAACGCGGCCTCGGCCTCGCGCGCGCGCGTCTCGAAGCACTGGCCGCGCCGCCCGTCGCGGGCCGCGAGCCGGTCTACTACGACCGCGTGCTCGGGCTCTTCGGCGGCGGTTTCATCGACGGGCGTTATCGCTTCGATGACTCGGGCCGCCTCGTGCCGACGTGGAGAAGCGCATGCTGATCCCGACTCGCAAACGCGTGATCGCGGCGCTCTTGTGCGCCGCGCCGGCGATGGCCTGGGCGCAGGCCGCGACGACCGATCCGCTCGCGGTGCTCATCGATCAGGGCAAGTACTGGCAGTCGCACCGGCGCGGCGATCTCGCGGAACAGGCGTGGCAGAAGGTGCTGCGCGTGAATCCGAAGCAGCCGGACGCGCTCTTCGGCATGGGCATGGTGCTCGCCGATCGCAAGGACGGCAGCGGCGCGCAGCAGTATCTCGCGCAGTTGCGTCAGGTCGCGCCGAACTATCCGAATATCGACGAACTCGGCCGGCGTCTCGGCGAGACCAGTTCGCGCGATCAGACCGTGAACGACGCCCGGCGTCTCGCGCAAAGCGGACAGAGCGCGTCGGCGGTGCAGGAATACAAGCGCGCGATCGACGGCAAGCCTGCGACGCCCGCGTTGCAACTCGAGTACTACCAGGCGCTCGCCGCCACGCCGCAAGGCTGGGACGAAGCGCGCCGCGGCCTCGAACAACTGGCGCGACAGAATCCGGACGATCCGCGCTATCAGCTCGCGTTTGCGCAGCATTTGACGTATCGCGATGCCACGCGGCGCGACGGCATCGCGCGGCTCGCGAAGCTGTCGGGCGACAGCGCGGTCGGCGCGGACGCGAAAAAAAGCTGGCGGCAGGCGCTTCTGTGGCTCGGCGCGCGGGCATCGGATGCGCCGCTTTATCAGGCGTATCTGCAAGCCTCGCCGGACGACGCCGCCGTGCAGGCCCGCTTCGATTCGATGGTGCAGCAGGACAAGGCCGCGCGCGAACGCTCGCAGGCCGACGCCGCCGTCGATGCGCGCGGCCGCACCGTCGCGGAAGGTTTCGCCGCGCTGGATCACGGCGATTTGGCGGCGGCGCGCGCGCGCTTTTCGTCGGTGCTCGCCAGCAATCCTAACGACGCGGATGCGCTTGGCGGCATGGGCGTCGCGGCGCTGAAGCAGGAGCGTTTCGCGGAGGCCCGCACGTATCTCGAACGCGCGTCGCGGGCCGGCAACCCGGCACGCTGGAAAGACGCGCTCACGAGCGCGACGTACTGGACTTATACGAGCGATGCCATCGGCGCGCGCAGCAACGGCCAGATTGCGCAGGCGAAGGCGCTTTTCGAACGCGCCATCGCGATCGATCCGTCCGATGTCACGGCGCAAGTGCTGCTCGGCGAAATGCTGCTTGCGAACGGCGATCCGCGCGGCGCGGAAGCGGCGTATCGCATGGCGCTGCGCCGTCAGGCCGACAATCCCGATGCGATACGCGGGCTCGTCGGCGCGTTGGCCGCGCAGGGCCGCGGCGACGAGGCGCTCGCGTTCGCCAACAAGCTCAACACGGAGCAGCAGGCGAAAGCCGGCGGCATCAACACGCTGCGCGGCCAGGCGCAGGCCGCGCAGGCGCGCGCCGCCGAAGCGCGGGGCGATCTCGGCGCGGCGCGCAGTCTCTTCGAAGACGCGCTGCTCAACATGCCGGACGATCCGTGGCTGCGGCTGGACCTCGCGCGCATCTACGTCCGTCAGGGCGCGGTCGGCAATGCGCGCAGCATGATGGACGGTCTGCTCGCCACGCACCCCGACATGACCGACGCGCTGTACGCGAGCGCGCTGCTTTCTGCCGAGACGCAGGACTGGTCCGCCGGTCTCGCGCAACTGGACCGCGTTCCGCAGGCGAAGCGCACGTCCGCGATGACGGCGCTGCAGCATCGCTTGTGGGTGCATCAGCAGGCGGAACTCGCGACGCGCGCCGCCGCTGCCGGCCAGAACCCGCAAGCGTTCGCGATCCTGCGCCGCGCCGAGCCGGTCGCGGCGGGCAACGCGGAACTCATGGGCGCGGTGGCCTCGGCGTATGTGAATGCGGGCGATCCGGCGCGCGCGCTGTCGCTGATTCGCGGCGCGGTCGCGAATGCGCCGAACGATGTCGGCTTGCAACTCCAATACGCGGGCATCTTGTCCGCGACGCATCAGGATGCCGAACTCGGCTCCGTCATGCGGCGTCTTTCCGCGACGCAGCTCACCACGCAGCAGCGTCGCGACTTCGACAATCTGAACGTGGGAATCGTCATCGCGCAGGCGGATGCGGTGCGCAAGCAAGGCGACCTCGCCGCCGCTTACGACGTGATCTCGCCGTGGCTCGCCGCGATGCCCGACAATGCCGACCTGCAGGCGGCGCTCGGCCGCATGTACACCTCGGCGGGCGATGACCGCAACGCGCTGTCGTGTTACCGCGCGGCGCTCTCGCGCCGTCCCGACGACGTGGGCTTGCAGACGGCGGCGATGTCGGCGGCAAGCGGCGTGCGCGATTTCAAGCTGGCCGAATCGCTTGCGAAGCGGGCCTACGAGGCCGCGCCGAACGATCCGGGCGTGCTCGCGGGCATCGGCCGGATGTATCGCGCAGAAGGCAAGCTGGACCTCGCCGCGCAGTTCCTGCAACGCTCGCTCGTCGCCGCGAATACGCCTGCGATGGCGAACGCGTCCGGTCAAGCCAGCCGCGTGCCGCGCGACTGGCAGACCGCGATGCAACGCATCGCTTCGATGCCGCTGCCGGGCACCAATCCGTTCGAAGGCAAGACTGCGGTCGATACGGCTGCGGCGTCGCTTTCGTCGTCGAGTGTGAATAACGCGGGCGCGTATCGGCCCGTCACCCTACCGAACAATCAGCAAGCCGTGCCGTCCTATCCGCCACCAAGTCTGCCTGGCGCAGCGCCTTATTCTGTGCCTTATTCCGCTCCGTCGATCACACCGGGCGCGCCGCGCGCGGCGGCAAGCGGCGGTTATGGCGGTGTGGCGGATGGGACGGGGCAAGTGGGCGGTCGGGGTGTGCGCGGCAGCTATGCTCCCGATGCTTATGAATCGGTGCAGACGGGCGGCTACGGCGGCGCTTCTGACGGCACGGAGCAATCAGGCAGTCGGCGCGAACTTGGCGGCTATGGTGGCGACGCTTTCGGGTCGGCGCAATCGGGCGGTTATGGCGGCGCTGCCGATGCAACGGCGCGAGCCGGCGGTCCGCGCGAGTTCGGCGGCTATGGTGGCGATGCCTATGGGTCGGCGCAATCAGGCAGTCACCTTTCGCCTCGCGCACGAGCCGATGGCGCAGCGCCATCCGTCGCTTACCCCGCGCCGGCTCGTGCCTATAGCTACGGATCGGACAGCTACCGTCCGGCGCAACGCGGCGGTTATGCCGCGCCGCCGGCACCGGCTTACGCCAGCGGCTACGGTCCCGACACCTACGGCGCGGCGCAATCGGGCGCGCCGCTTCAGCCGTATCCCGGGCAGGATGCGAACGGTTATCGCGCGCAGGGCTATCAGCCGTATCCGCAACAGCAGCCGTATGCGCAGCAGGCTCCGGCTTACCCGCCGGCATCCGATGGTTACGACAGCTCGCCCTGGCCGATGTCGCCCGCCGCCCGCGATGCGCAAGCCAACGCCTACGCACCGCAACCCGCGGCGAGCGCGCCGGCCGGCAAACGTACGGCAACGCGCAAGAGCGCAGCGCAGAAGGCGCGTTCGGCTGATTCGTATGCGTACGGGCAGCAGGATTATCAACAGCAGCCGTACCAGCAGCAGTCGTATGCGCAGCAAGGGTACGCACAGCAGCCGTACGCGCAGCAACCGTATCCGCAGCAGCCGTATGCACAGCAGCCGTATGCGCAGCAGGCGTATCCGCAGCAGGCCCATACACAGCAGCCGTATCCGCAGCAGCGGTACCCGCAACAACAATACGCGCCGCAGCCCTACATTCCGCAGCCGCCCGCCGGCTACGCGCAGCCCTACTACTCGACGCAGCCGCAAGGCGCGCAGCGCGCGGCGACGGCGGCATCGATGAGTACATCGGGCTTGCCGGCGCCGGCCGCAAATCCTCAAATCGTTGGCGTCGCGGAAGAACTGGCGGCGATCAACCGCGAGCAGGCCAGCACCATCACGGGCGGCGTGCTGTTTCGCAATCGCGATGGCGAGAACGGCCTGTCGAATCTCACCGACATCGAAGCGCCGATCGAAGGCCGCATCAAGGCGGGCAACGGCCATATCGTGCTGCGCGCCACGCCCGTCACGCTCGATGCCGGCACCGCGAGCGGCACCAACAACACGCTCGCGCGATTCGGCGCGGGCGCGAGCAACAATCCGGCAAGCCTGACCAACGACTTCGGCTCGCAGACGGCGACGGGCGTCGGCCTGTCCGTCGGCTATGAAAACCGCAACATCCAGGCCGATGTCGGCACGACGCCGCTCGGGTTTCGCGAAACCAACGTCGTCGGCGGACTGCAATATCAGAACGCCATCACGGACAAGGTGTCGTACTCGCTCGCCATCGCGCGACGCGCCGTCACCGACAGCCTGCTGTCCTACGCCGGCGCGCGCGATGCAGGCGCGGGCCTCGAATGGGGCGGCGTCACTTCGAGCGGCGCGCGCGCCGCGCTCGGCTGGGACGACAGCACGAACGGCGTCTACGTGAACGCGGCGTACCAGTTCCTCGACGGCAAGCACGTCGCAACGAACAACGCGGTGAAGGGCGGCGGCGGCATTTATACGCGTCTCATCAAGGATGCGGATCAGACGCTCACCGTGGGCGCGAACACCACGCTGATGCACTACGACAAGAACCTCTCGTACTTCACGTACGGCCAGGGCGGTTACTTCAGCCCGCAGCAGTACGTGATCCTGAATTTTCCGGTCGAATACATGGGACGGCTCGGGATGTTCAGCTACGACGTGAAGGGATCGATCGGCGTGCAGCATTACCGGCAGGATGCGTCGAACTACTTCCCGACTGACAGCACGCGTCAGTCCGCAGCCGCGAGTTCCCCGCTCAGTCCGGACGCGGGCGCGGTCTACCCGGGGTCGAGCAAGACGGGCGTTTCATACTCGCTCAACGCGACCGGCGAATACCAACTCGCGCCGCAGCTCGCGTTCGGCGCGACGGCATCGTTCGGCAACGCGTATCAGTATCGCGAATGGCTCGCCGCCGTGTATGTGCGCTATAGCTTCACGCGCCAAGGCAGCGTGCAGGCGGTGTTTCCGCCGCAGGCGTTCAGTTCGCCGTATTTGTCGCTGGCGAATTGAGGCGGTGCAGCGACGCGCGGGAGAGCGGTTGACGCGGGTGCTCCCCGCCCCCGCTATTCCACTTCCCCGTCGTCGCTGTCCGCGGTCTTCGCATCGCGCTCATGGCTCATCGCAGCGTTCGCGAGCGTCGCCGCCACGGCCGGCGCTTTCTCCTTCCGCTCGCTATAGCGGTCCGTCAGGTACTCGGAGCGGTCGCGCACGAGCAGCGTGAACTTGTACAGCTCCTCCATCACATCGACGACGCGGTCATAGTACGACGACGGCTTCATGCGCCCGTTCGCATCGAATTCCTGATACGCCTTCGCCACCGACGACTGGTTCGGGATCGTCACCATGCGCATCCAGCGGCCGAGCACGCGCAGCGCGTTGACCGCATTGAACGACTGCGATCCGCCGCAGACCTGCATCACGGCGAGCGTGCGGCCCTGCGTCGGACGAACGCCGCCGAGTTCGAGCGGCAGCCAGTCGATCTGATTCTTGAACACGGCGGTCAGCGTGCCGTGGCGCTCCGGACTGCACCAGACTTGTCCCTCGGACCACTCCGACAGCTTGCGAAGCTCGACGACCTTCGGATGATCGGCCGGAACGCTGTCGGCGATCGGCAGGTCATGTGGATCGAAGACCTTCGTTTCAGCGCCGAAGTGCCGGAGAATGCGCTCGGCTTCGAGCGTCAACAAGCGGCTGTACGACGTGGGACGCAGCGAGCCATAGAGCAGCAGGATGCGCGGCGCGTGCGTCGAGACGGCGCGCGGCGCGAGCTTGTCGATGTCCGGCGTGTCGAGTAAGGGCAGCGTGACGTTGGGTAGATCGGAAGACATCAGCGCGTGCTCCGGCCGTTATAGTTAGTGGTACTCATCTATTTTTCCTCGGTGTGAGCGCTGCGTTCAATTGTGAAGGCCTGTTCATGCCTTGTCGCGCAGACAGGTGAGCGATGCGTGAGGCAAGCAGTCCGCGCCCGCGCAACAGTTCTCGGTGAGAAAGCCGATGAGGCCGTTCATCGCATCGAAATTGGCGGAGTAGAAAATGAATCTGCCCGACTGTCTCGCCTTGACGAGTTCCGCGTGCGACAGGTCCTTCAGATGGAAAGAAAGGCTCGAAGGCGATAAGCCGAGCTGCTGTGCGATGTCACCCGCCGGCAAGCCTTCGGGCCCGGCCGCGACGAGCGCGCGAAAGATCGCAAGCCGCGATTCATGTGCGAGGGCGCTGAGCGCGCGAACAGCGAGATTCGAATCCATGACCGCGATATTAGGCCCTCCGCGCGGTCATTTCAAGATTCCTTGAAATGACATCATTCAGAGATGCGCTTGAAGCTCGCGTAGTAATCGTCGGTGTAATAGCACTCGCTCGTCTGTCTTCGGGCGCCGCCGCATACGATGCGCCGTTGCCCGCGATCCGTCGAACCCGGCGTGCGGACAGTGTAGGCGTGGTAGTAGCCGCGCGGCTGCTGCGGCAACAACCCCGCGCTATTGCGAAACAGGACGCCGTCGTCCCGATACGGAAAAGGGCCGCCCGCCTTGATTAGACGCAGTGTGTCGGCAGCTTCGCCCGGCAACTGCGCCCGGGCGACGGAAGGTAACGCACCGCGCTCTTGCGCGCCCGAAGCGGCCGAGATACCACTGGCCGCGCTCGCCTGCGCCGGCGTTTGACTCGCGGCTGCGCCCGCTTCCTGATTCGCGTCCTTCGAGCCGCTCTTGTTGCATCCGCAAAGCACCGCGCTCAAGGCGAACAAGCAGGGGTAGATCCATGCGCGCTTGACCAAGCCGTTGTCTCCGGTTGACTTGCATTCGACCATCGCGAACGGTTCAAGCATATCGCGAGCGACGAGGGGCATCAATGCGAGGCGCGGATTTGTTTCAGCGCTCATCGTCCTGCGGAATCGTCGCGGCATACGAAGAAATTCGCGATACGCTGGCACAATCGACGAGACTACAAAGGAGCGAGACGATGCTGTCGAAACAAACCACTTACGAAGCCGCGGTCGATAGCTTTCGCTGGGCCATTCCCGAGCATTACAACATCGGCGTGGACGTCTGCGACAAGTGGGCAACCTCGCGTCCCGACGACACCGCATTGATCCACGAACATCGCGACGGCAGCATCGAACGGATGACCTTCGCGGAGTTGCGAAGCCAGAGCAATCGCGCCGCCAACTGCTTTCGGGCGCATGGCATCGTGCAAGGCAGCCGGCTCGCGATCCTGATCGCGCAATCGCCGCAGACGGCCATCGCGCATATCGCCGCGTTCAAACTGGGCGCGATCTCGGTGCCGCTCTTTGCGCTCTTCGGCGAGGAAGCGCTGGAGTTTCGCCTGCGCGACAGCGGAGCCAGCGTGCTCGTGACCGATGCCGCGGGCGCGCGAAAGATCGCAGGCATCCGTGACCGGTTGCCCGCGCTGCGCACGGTCTTCGTGACAGGCGCGCAGCCCGAAGAGAGCGGCGCAGTCGAAAGCTTCGACACGGCGCTCGCCGCGCAGATCGACACGTTCGAGCCCGTGCCGACAAGAGCCGATGACCCCGCCGTCATCATCTATACATCCGGCACCACCGGCAAGCCGAAGGGCGCGTTGCATGCGCAGCGCGTGCTGCTCGGCCATTTGCCGGGCGTGGAGATGTCGCATGGCGGGTCGATCAGCCAGACCGACACGTTCTGGACGCCCGCGGACTGGGCATGGATCGGCGGTCTGCTCGATGTTCTTCTGCCCGCGCTGCACCACGGCGCGACCGTTGTCTCGCATCGCTTCGACAAGTTCAGTGCAAGGGCGGCATTCGATCTGATGAGCCGTCACAACGTGACGCACGTGTTCCTGCCGCCGACGGCGCTCAAGATGCTGCGCACCGAAAAGTCGCCGCGCGAGCGATGGAATTTGCGGCTACGCTCCGTCGCAAGCGGAGGCGAATCGTTAGGCACTGAGCTCTTGACGTGGGGCCGCGAAGCGCTCGGCATCACCATCAACGAGTTCTACGGTCAGACCGAATGCAACATGGTCGTCTCCTCATGCGGCAACTGGTTTCCCGCGCGGCCCGGCGCAATCGGACGCGCGGCGCCGGGGCACGACGTGCGCGTGGTGAGCGATAACGGCGTCGTGCAGCCGCTCGACGAGATCGGCAACATCGCGATCAAGGCGCCGGACCCCGTCATGTTCCTGGGCTACTGGAACAATTCTGCGGCGACAGCCGAGAAGTTCGCGGGCGACTACCTGCTCACGGGCGATCTTGGCCGCATGGACAGCGATGGTTTCATCCACTATGTGGGCCGTAACGACGACGTCATCACGAGCGCGGGCTATCGCATCGGGCCGGGACCCATCGAAGACTGCCTGCTGGGGCATCCCGCCGTTCGGCTCGTGGCGGTCGTAGGCGTGCCGGATGCCGAGCGCACCGAGATCGTCAAAGCGTGCGTCGTCCTCAGCGACGGCTTCTCGCCCAGCGACGAACTGACTCGCGAACTGCAGGACCAAGTGCGCACGCGTCTCGCGGCGCATGAATATCCGCGCTTGATCGAATATCGTGAATCGCTTCCGATGACGTCGACCGGAAAGCTCATCCGGCGCGAGTTGAGAAGCAGCTAGCGGTTGACGCAACGACGGCGCGATGCATAAGCGTCGGCGCTCTGCTAAGCGCGCCGCTTGCCGCGCGCAGCCGCCTTGGCTTGCGGCGAAAGCCAGGCCGGTTCCGCGAGATGCGCAGCCAGAAAATCGGCCAGCGCCGTCACTCTCGCCGGACGCGCCCGCGCCGATGGCGTGACGAAGTACAGCCCGCCTCGGGTCAGGTGCCAGTCGGTCAGAATCGCTTCCAGCCGCCCGTCGGCGAGGTATTCGCCTGCGATGAACTCGGGCAGTTCCGCAATGGCGAGTCCATCGAGCAAAGTGGGCAGTAGCGCATCCGAATTCGTGACGCGTAAGGGGCCGACCGGCGTGACCGGTTCCTCGTCGCCGGCGTCGTTCACGAAGCGCCAGACTTCGGTGCCCGCGCGGTAGGCATACGAGAGGCACGGCCGGCCGATCAGGTCGCGCGGATGCGTCGGCTGGCCGAATCGTTCGAGGTATTCCGGCGAAGCGACGAGCAACTGCGAGACCGCACACAGCCGCCTTGCGACGAGCGAGGAATCGGGCAACGCGGCGATTCTGAGCGCCGCATCGAAGCCCTGCGCGACGATATCGACCGTCGCATCCGACAAATGCAGGTCCAGCGATATGTCCGGAAACGCGCGCAGGAACTCGGGCAGCAACGGCGCGAGCCAGCGCACGCCGAACGACATGGGCACGGCCACGCGAATGAGCCCGCGCGGCTGCACCGACATCTCTCTCGCGGCGTTCTCGGCCTCCTCGGCTTGCCGATAAATGTCGCCGGCCTTCTCCGCGATGGTGCCGCCGAATTCCGTCAGCGCGAGCTGGCGCGACGTCCGGTTGAAAAGCCGCGCGCCGAGCCGCTCCTCGAGCCTCGCCACGCCGCGCGAGACCGTGGCGACGGACACGCCCATCGCCCGCGCCGCCGCCGCGAACGAGCCCTCCTCGGCCACCTTCGCGAACATCGCCAGCCCTTCGAAATCGGGGAGCTTCGTCATTTCATTCCTGCAATGATGGTTTGCAGGCCAGTCTATTTCGAAACGACGCGGGCGTCGATATTCTCCTCACATCGTTCAACGAAAATGGATAGGGAAAGAATCATGGCACGCAAGCTCGAAGGAAAGATCGCTCTCGTTACCGGCGCAACCAGCGGCATCGGCCTCGCCACCGCCAAACGCTTTGCCGCCGAAGGCGCTCACGTCTATATCACCGGCCGCCGTCAGGCCGAGCTCGAAGCGGCAGTGGCTTCGATCGACAACGCCACGGGCGTTCGCGTCGATTCGTCGAAGCTGGATCAGCTCGACGCACTGTATGAGCAGATTCGCGGCGAAAAAGGCCGGCTCGACGTGCTCTTCGCCAACGCAGGCGGCGGCTCCATGTTGCCGCTCGGCGAGATCACCGAGGAGCACTATCACGACACGTTCGACCGCAACGTGAAGGGCACGCTCTTCACCGTGCAAAAGGCGCTGCCGTTGTTGTCGAAGGGCGCTTCGGTGATTCTGACCGGCTCGACCGCAGGCAGCGAAGGCACGGCGGCATTCAGCGTGTATTCGGCGTCGAAGGCGGCGATCCGCAACTTCGCCCGCAGCTGGATTCTCGACCTGAAGGATCGCGGTATCCGCGTGAACACCATCAGCCCCGGCGCGACGAAGACGCCCGGCCTCGTCGACCTCGCGGGTCCGGATGCCACGCAGCAGCAAGGCTTGCTGGACTATCTGGCGTCGCGCATCCCGATGGGCCGCGTCGGCGACCCGAACGAAATCGCTGCGGCTGCGCTCTTCCTCGCGTCGGACGATGCGAGCTTCGTCAACGGCGCCGAACTCTTTGTCGACGGCGGACAGGCGCAAGTGTGAGTGTAAGCGAGCGCGACGGGGCCGCCGTCGCGCTTCGCTCTCCACGAGTCGCTATCACTTCTCCAGCGCGTGAAGCAGCCGCGTCAGGTTCTGCGGCTGAATGCGTATGATCCCGCCACGAGGACTGTCGATGTCGGCAATCAACGTGAGCGACAAGGAAATGGTCACGGGAAGAATGGTCATCAGCAGCACCGTGCGGCGCTTGCCTTTCGCGCCATAGCCCTGAACGGCGCATCCGAGGAGCGCGATCAGGATCATCAAGACCCATACGCCTAGCGGAATATGATTGATTCTGGCGGCTTCCGAATAGTCTTGCGAGTTCAGCGCGTCGTTCATGCCCGCCACCACGAGCGACCCGATAGGCGTCGGCTGAGCCTTCGCGACCTGCGCTGCCAGTTGCCACAACTCGGACTGAACCGCCGCCGTTTCTGCATCGAGGCGGCTGCGCGCGTCGCGGTCACGCGTCTGGAATTCGGTCAGCCGCAAGCGTGCATAACGGATTAATGCAGCCCTCATCATGGCGCCGATGTGCGGATCGGCCAAATCGGCTCGCACGTATTCAGTGCCGATCGCATTCGCCTCGGCTTCTTCGAGCGTCTTTCGCTGGTCATAGCGGCTGACCGCCATCGACATGCTAAAACCGATCAGCAAGGCCAATAGCGTGAGCGTCGCTCCCTGTACGACATTGAAATCATCGCGTTCATCATCGCGCAGCGGCGCAATGCGGCGAAGAACGAATACACCCAACGCGATCGAGACGATAAATACGGCCAGCAGAACGACAAAGAGTATTGCGGGGTGATCGACGAGTGCCGCCATGCAATCTCTCCGTTCGGTCTTTATCCTGTCACTCGCGATCGCGTGAATATCGCTTGAAAGCTAGTTATAGGCGTGAATTCGCGTGCATGCCAGAAGACGCTCGCGGAGAACGGCGCCCTTTCTATGGTTTGGAATCCGCGTATCGCGAACAGCGCGCGACGTGCGGCGCTGCGGAAACGGTGGCGTTAATCGGCGTCTACAGTCGAACGACGGCATCGCCTGATGAATGAACAAACGCCGGCGTCGCCTCAGGCAATCTGGCGACACCGGCGCATGGAGGCTAATGCCACTTCGCGTTCTTATGACGCCTGCGGCCGACGGCGTCCCATAGCTTCCTGGCCTGCTTCTGCACGGAGCCTGAATGATCCTCGTGATGAGGCTCCGCGTCTCCGGCGTGACCGACCGTGACGCCCCGCCTGGCGCGCCTGAACAGTTCGACGAATTTCATCGCGACCTCCTTTTGCGGTAAAGACACCGCAAATAAAGTGTACTCGGCTGCGAATGGCTTTGAAATGCGTGAACACGCGGTATCGGCCGACCGTGACTTCGAGTCAAAAAGAGCGATGCGCTACTATCACGCGTGGCGCATGACGTTGCGCCTCAGGCTCGCGCATGCAGCGCCCGATGCTGTCCTTTCACGAACGCCCGTACACATTCAGGGGAAGCCAGTCGATGCGACGTGTCGTCTTCAATCAAAAGGGTGGCGTAGGCAAGTCCACTATCGTCTGTAATCTGGCGGCGATCAGCGCGTCGCGCGGTTCGCGCACGCTCGTCGTCGATCTGGATCCGCAAGGCAACGCGAGCCAGTATCTGCTCGGCGCCGCGGCACACGACGCGCATCCGAACCTCGCGAGCTTCTTCGAATCGGCGCTGAGTTACAGCTTTCGCGAGCCCGCGTTCGACTCGTTCATTCATGCGACGCCGTTCGAGAATCTGGATATCGTGCCGTCGCATCCCAGCCTCGACACGCTGCAAAGCAAACTGGAATCGCGCTACAAAATCTACAAGCTGCGCGACGCGCTAAAGAGTCTGTCGAATTACGACGCCGTTTATATCGACACGCCGCCCGCGCTCAATTTCTTCACGCGCTCGGCGCTGATTGCGGTCGAACGCTGTCTCGTTCCGTTCGATTGCGACGACTTCTCGCGTCGCGCGCTGTATTCGGTGCTGGAAAACGTGCAGGAAATTCGCCACGACCACAATCCCGATCTGAAGGTCGAAGGCATCGTCATCAACCAGTTTCAGCCGCGCGCCAGTCTGCCGCAAAAGCTCGTCGATGAACTGCGCGCCGAAGACCTGCCCGTGCTCGCGTCGCACATTTCGTCGTCGGTGAAGATTCGCGAGAGCCATCAGCACGCGCGGCCGATGATCTATCTCGAACCGCGCCACAAGCTCGCGCAGGAATACGTCGCGCTGCACGACGAACTGAATGGCTGACGCGCAAGCGGCAGCCGCAGGCTCACGCGGTATGCGGCACCGCCCCGGCGTCTTGCGTCACGACCGATGCAACATTGCCTTCCGCACCGCTTCCCACGATCGAGAGCCCGAAGATCTGCTCGGGCGCGACCGGCTTGCTCAACAGATAGCCCTGCACGAAGTCGCATTGCGCGTCGCGCAGGAGCCGCAACTGCGGCGGATACTCCACGCCCTCCGCCGTCGCGGTCAGGCCGAGCGCATGCGAAAGCTGAATGATGCCGCGCACGATCTTGAGAATCGCGAAGTCGCTTTCCAGCCGCGCGATGAACGACCGGTCGATCTTGAGCGTATCGGGCGAGAAATCCGCGAGGTAACGCAAGCTCGAATAGCCGGTCCCGAAATCGTCGATGGCGATGCGCACGCCCAGTTCCTTCAGCGCCCGCAGCGTGCGTTGCGCGAGTTCGGGATTCTCCATCAATGCGCTCTCGGTCAGTTCAAGCTGGAGACTCGACGCCGGCAGCCCGTGCCGTCGCAGCGCGGTGTTGACCACATCGACGATCGCCGCGTCGCGCAACTGACGCGCAGACACGTTGACCGACACGCCGAGCCCCTGCGCGCCGCTTTGACGCCACTGCGCAAGCTGTCGCAACGCCTCGTCCATCACCCATGCGCCGACCTCGTTGATAAAGCCGCTTTCTTCGAGGATCGGAATGAACACGTCGGGCGGAACGAGCCCGTGCGCGGGATGCCGCCAGCGGATCAGCGCCTCGACGCTGCACATTTCGAGCGAATGCGGCTGATAAATCGGCTGGTAATGCAGCACGAACTGCTTGGCGGCGAGCGCAGCGGGCACGTCGCGCTCCAGCCTGAAATCGACGATTCGCCCCGTCGCGACCTGATCGGCGAACCGGAAACCGTTGCGCCCGGCTTTCTTGGCCGCATACATCGCAATGTCGGCGCTCGTCAGCAGCGTCTCGTGGTCCGCGCCGTTCTCCGGGAACACCGAAATGCCGATGGATGCCGTAACGAAGGTGCCCGCAGGCGTCGGCTCGCCCGTCTGCCGCAACGCGCCGAGAATGCTTTTCGCGATGCCGGCGAGATGATCCTTGTCCTGCGCGTCGTCGATCAGCACGGCGAACTCATCGCCGCCGAGCCGCGCGAGGAAAGCGCCCGCCGGCAGCGACGCCTGAATGTCCTCGCTCAGCGATTTCAGCAGCCGGTCGGCCGCCGTATGACCGAGCGTATCGTTGAGCACCTTGAAGCGGTCGAGATCCACGAACATCAACGCGAACGTCGTGTCCTGCCGGCAGCGTTCCTCGATGCCGCGCACCAGCGCGCCGCGGTTGGCGAGCCCGGTAAGCGAATCGGTGTAGGCGAGCCGGTCCAGTTCGACGAGCCGCTCCTGCTCCGCCGTCACGTCCTCCGTCACGCCGATCACGCGCGCGACTTTGCCGGCTGCGTCGAGAATCGGATACGCGGTGCTCTGCACCCAGCGGATCGCGCCGCCGTTCGCGCGAATGCGGTACTGCGTGCGCCCGCCGACCGATGTCTCGGCGAGCCGCTGCATCGCCGCCTGAACAATCGGCCGGTCCTCGGGCAGCACGACGTCCATCCAGGCTTCCGGGCGCTCGCGCAGCGTCGACGCCGAGAGGCCGAACACGGACGCGCAGCCCGCGCTGATGTGATGGAAATAGCTGAAGTCCGCGCTGTACGAGTAGAAACAGAGCCCGATATGCGCTTCCATTTCGGACATGAGCGCTTCTTTCGCCCGCAGGTCAGCGGCGAGTTCGGCCTCCTTCGTCACGTCGAGCGATGCGCACAGCACGCCGTAGATGCCCCCGCCGCTCCTTTCGACCGGTATGAGCCGCGATTGCCAGACCTTCGGCTCGCCGGCGGTCGTCGGGCACGTCCCCGTGAACGATGTCCGCGATCCTTGCAGCGCGCCTTCGAAGGCGTCGCGCGCGGCGATTGCCTCGCTGCCGCTCCAGAAGTCGAGCCAATCGGCACCCGCGAGTTGATCGGGGCCGGCCGCGCGCATGAGTTCGGCGCCGTACTCGGAGATGCGGAGCAGGCGGCCATTCGTGTCGAGCAGCTTCAGACATTCGCGATTGGCATCGAGCAGCGCCTTGACGAGCGCCACGGTCGCGTCATGGCGCGCGGTCGCACCGAGCGCGCGGCGCAAGGCAAGCGTGCCGACGACGACGGCGGCCACCGCCCCGACGCACATCGCGCCGAGCGCCGAGACGGACGCAAGCGCCAGATGGACGAGCGCATACGCGCCCACGGCCGCAAGAAGAGGCGCGACGGCGTCACGCCAGGAGACGCCCGCGTGCTTCGCGCAGGCATGCAGGAAGAACGACAGGAAACCCTGGTTCTGCGCGGAACCTTGGTTCGTTCGCGGCGCGCCGGTGGAGCCAGGGGCAGTTTGATGAGACATTGGCGTCACGAAGCGAGGGCGTGAATGTACGAGCGACTGACGAGGGCCGCGATAGAGAGGACTTAGCTCTTGTTTACGTCTGGCCGCGAAAATGCTTTAGCGCGGTGCGCTCCGCTCGTCTTCGGGGCGGGAAGATTTCGAAGCGCCGGGCTTGTGCATCGCGGCGAGGGTCTCTATAATGCGCGGCTCCACAGGCTCGTAGCTCAGCTGGTTAGAGCACCACCTTGACATGGTGGGGGTCGTTGGTTCGAGTCCAATCGAGCCTACCAACGCATCTGCATCAAACGAAAACGCCGCGTTCATCGCGGCGTTTTTGTTTTCTCGCTTCGTTTGATCATTCGTCCGTCAATCGAAACGCTAGTCCCACATGTTCCGGAACGCCACGGCGGCGATCACAGGCACCGTGAGCACGAGCGGAATCGCGAAGTACGGCACTTCCAGATCCACCGTCCAGCTATAAACCAGCCAGCCGACGCCGAGCACGAGCGTGGCAATCCCGACCAGTGCAGACAGCACATTGAGCGATCGCTTTGACAGGCGCCTGCGAGGCGCTTCCTTACTCGAAGTCGGTTCCATGATTCACAGGCTGCTATGCGCGCGAGGCGGGTACTTCTGATTTTATACCGTCCGCGGTCGCGCGGCGGTGGCACGGAACGGCCGCGAAGCGACCGAGCCGGAACGAGGCCTACCCGCCGCAATGGACATCAAGAAGCGGCCGACTGCCCGCGCCCTGCCCGCGCATTGGCTGCGGCCGAATGCCGGCGCGCCGCGCGCTTGCGCATCCAGATGATGAGGCCCGTTGCGCTCAACACCGCCACCGCGATCCCGACCGCGCTGATCGCGATGCGTCCCGCGACGCCGAGGATGCGCCCCGAATGCAGCGGAAACTGCGCCTGCATGAAGATGTCGCCTGCGGAGCCGCGCCCCGGTATCGACGAGCCCGCGAGCGTGCCTGTGTGGCCGTTGTAGTAGAGCCAGGCATTGCCGAGCCCGCCGTCGCCGTGGTCCTGTCCCGGCGCGAAGAAGCCGACACCGTACGCTTCCAGCGTCGGCACGTAGTACAGCGCGCCCATCGGCGCGGCGATGTGCTCGCGCTTCGCGTCGCTCGCGGCGGCGGCCAGAATCTGCTCGCGCGTCGCGGGGGCGCGCCCCGCCGGACCCGCACGCACGAGCGCGGCGTTTTCGGCGAACGACGGCGAGAGCGTCGAGAACAGCGAGACCACCGGACGAACGACAGGATCGCTCAGATTCATCGAAACCGACGTGAGCGCCACCATCACGAGCAGCGCCCAGATCCACACGCCGCCGGAGCGATGCAAATCGAACGTGAGCGCGTAGCCGCCGCGCCCGAAACGAAACGCGAGCGACTTGCGCCACGCCTTCACGCTTGGAAACGACAGCACGAGCGCGATGCCGCTATCGAAGAACCACACGATGCCGACGATGCCGAGCAGCCACGTTCCGATATCGAAGCCGCCCACGACCGGCAAATGCAGCGTGTAGTGCAGCTTGTAGAGGAACGGCATCAGGTCGATGCGCGCCAGCGACACCGCGCCCCACATCCGTCGCCCTTGCACCGCGCCCGTCGCGGGATCGACGGCGATCTGATTGAAGTCGATCGAATACGGCGCACCGGTCGACGGATTCGTGCGTGGCACGACCATCAATTGCGCCGTGCGGCCCGGCTCGACGCCGAGCGGCAGGTACGTCACCTGAATGCGCGGATCGGCGGCCTCGACGCGCCGCACCAGATCGAGCGGCGCAAGCGGCGCGGCCCGACTCTGCGCATGGAAGAAGGAGGGGTTGAGCCAGGCGTCGATTTCGTGATCCCACGCGATGATGGCGCCAGTCAACCCCGACACGAACAGAAACAGCGCAGTCGCCACGCCGAACCAGCGATGCAGCCGCACGAGCACGCGCCTCATGCGGACGGCGCCTTGATGACGGATGAGCGTGCGGCTTGGGGCATGGATCGCGCGTGCGTAAATAGGAATTGTTCGCAATTGTAGCGGCGATGCGATGGCCGGGCAAGCCTTCAGCGTCACGACAGCGCATGACATCTCGCGACACAAGTTGCGCGTGGTTTTTAACGAGGTCCATCGCTACAGTGCGCACATGCCTAACCACCCACGGCGGAAACCATGGAAGCGATCGGAAAGTTATCGGTGTATGTGCTCGTCATCGTGCTTGCGGCGTCGATGATCGAAGCAGTCTGGCTGAGCCGCAAACACAAGGGCACCGACAAGGCATTCGCGTGGCACGAGGTGTGGATCTCGCTCGCGGATCTGGTCGGCCGCAAGCTGCTCGCCTTCGTGCCGCTCTCGCTCGCGACGCCGTTCTTCGCGTTCGCGTGGGAGCACCGCATTCACACGGTCACGAGCAACACGCCGCTGACCGTCTTCCTGCTCTTCATCGGCATGGAGTTCTGCTATTACTGGTATCACCGCGCGTCGCACACGGTGCGCTTCTTTTGGGCGACGCATGCGGTCCATCATTCGCCGAACCAGTTGACGCTTTCATCGGCGTATCGGCTCGGCTGGACCTCGAAGATCACCGGCGCAGCGCTGTTCTTCACGCCGCTCGTGTGGCTCGGCCTCAAGCCGGAAGTGGTGCTCGCCGCGCTCTCGATCAACCTGCTCTACCAGTTCTGGCTGCACGCGACATGGATCCCGAAGCTCGGCTGGCTGGAATACGTGTTCAACACGCCGTCTGCGCACCGCGTGCACCATGCATCGAACGCGGCGTATCTCGATGCGAACTTCGGAGGCGTGCTGGTCATCTTCGACCGGCTGTTCGGCACGTATGCCGAAGAACGCGCCGATGAGCCGTGCCGCTACGGCCTCACGACGCCCACCACGTCGCGCAATCCGGTCGTCGTTCAGATGGAGCACTGGGTGAGCCTCGCGAAAGACGTATTTCACGCGAAGAGCGTGTCTCAGGCGGTCGGCTTTCTGCTTCGCCCGCCCGGCTGGCGTCCCGACGGCGAAGGGGAAACGACCGAAGCATTGCAGAAGCGCGCGAGAAACGCCGGCAAAGCGATGGAGGCATCCTGATTCCGCCACGCTGTGAAAGCACGAAGGCGAATCCACGGCGCGCCTTCGTGCTTCGTGCAATCAGAACGTGACGGTCTGATTGATGACTTGCTGGCCGTTCACCGTGATGACGGACGTGGCCGTGCCGGTCTGCGTGCTGGTGCCGCCGGACGGCAGCGTCGAGCCGCCGGCCGGGCAGGTTGCGCCGCTGCCGCCGGTGCTTTTTGCGGCGCCGCCGGCAAGCTGTGCGTGAGCGAGTGCGTCGCGGTCGATTGTGTACATGTTGGCTATCCTCTTTCGATTGAGATGCACCGGTCACCGTGCGCGAGACGCGAGAAATTTCGCGTGCGTCGATTGCGCCGAGCCGGTGGATGTCATCATATGTCGGCGGAGGTCTTGCGCGCTTCGTCAAACGTCCTAATTATATTTTCCGAAAGGCATCGATTAGTCGAGCACACACTCGTATGAGCGCGATCGCTGACTTCGGGCATGGTTCGCGGCCTGCATCGGGCAGAAGACGCGTTAGGGTCGCACCCAGAGGCATCCGCTTTGCTCCGCCTGCCAGCACACTTGATGAAGGACGACCGCCATGAAACTCCTGCCGATGCTTCCGGCACTTGCCTGCCTGCTCGCGAGCTGCGCCGCCAGCGGCCCGCGGACCAACGCTGCGCATCTGAGTCCGACGCAATGCCGCGACCTCGCCGCGCTTCGGAGCAATGCGCCTCCGAACCGCCAGCGCAACGCAAGCGAACTGACTGCGCTGAGGCAAGCGGGCTACGATCCGTCGAGATGGTACGACCCGTACTATCCGGAGGATCTGCAAGCGGCGCAGCGTCAGGTGGATGCCTGGTTCCGGGCGGACTGCCAGACGAACCCGCAGCAAGCCGAATGACCTGCATCCAGCGATGGCCGAACGCAAGCGCACAGCCGCCGCGATCACCCGGCTGGCGCATGCCCGAGCGAATCGGGGTCCAGCACGAGTTGACGCAGCGGCGCGAGGCGCTTCTCGGCTTCGTCGGCCTGCTCGCGATACGCGGCGGCGTCGAGCGCGGAGCCGGCCCGTTCAGCGAGATCGGCCATCTGGCGCAGCAGCATGATTCTCTCTTCGATCGCGCGCAGCGTGGTCCATAAGCCGCCGTCGATGGCCTCGTCGATCTCCGCGATCAGCGTCTGGATCGAGAACGCGTGGCCCGTGTGGCATCTGAACCGGACAATCGGCCCTTCTTCTATCTGCATGAGCACGCCGTTGCAGTCCGGACATGTGTATCGCGAAATGTTGCCGAGCTTCATGAAACTCGCCTCCCCGCCATCTCCGGTCTCCGAAATTTTGTTCTCGATGGCAGCGTACGCGCGCGCGGACACGCGATGCGTCGGGCTGCCAGCGGGCGTAACCACCGTACTCAGGATCTTGTCCGCCAGTGCGTCGAGGTCGCCGACGAAATCCACCTCGACGTGCGCGATCGCGCTTTCCGGCATCGACGGATGGTCGGCTGTCAGCGGGTCCTGCACGAACGCCAGTCCGCCGTGGTCCTTGACCGCCCAGAGTCCGGCCGTGCCGTCGTCGAGCGCGCCGGTCAGTATCACGCCGATCACGCGCTCGCCGTATGTCACCGCCGCCGAGCGGAACAGCACGTCCACGGCCGGGCGCGCGCGACATTCCTTCGGGCCGCGCGTGATCCGCACGCCCTCTTTCGAGAGCATGAGATGCCGGTCCGTGGTCGCGACGAAGACGGTGCCGTGCGCGAGAGGCGCGTTGTCGGTCGCCGCGACGACCCGCAGGTTCGTCGTGCGCGCCAGAATGGTGTGCAGCGCGCTCGGTCCGTAGGGCGAGATGTGCATGACGATGAGGAGCGTCGCCGGCAACTGTGCCGGCAGGCGGGCCAGCAGTCCGCCGAGCGCGGGCACGCCGCCCGCAGACGCCCCGATGACCACGATGTCCCGCTGAATTCGCGCGTCCATTGTTGTCCCCTGTGACAGGATCGGCAGCCGTCGCGGTTGCGACGAGACGTCGACCATTACGTCCATTCGGTACAGTCTACGCGCTTACGCCGCGCAGCCCGCATCCCGCGCACGGCAACCGCTCGCTCAGCGCTCGAGAACAGCGCCCCAAAGCCTCGCACAACCGTGCATATCCTTAGCGAAAATGATGCGTTCCAGAGCGCCCGACCGCTGGCTATGATGATCGGTCCGACGGTTCGCACCGTTCACATTGAAGGAGCATTGAACTTGACCCGAACCGAAACATCGCGCCGTCCGCTCGTGGTCGGAATCGGCGGCACGACGCGGCCTGCGTCATCGACAGAACGCGCGCTCGCTTTCGCGCTCAAGGGCGCGCAAGAATCCGGCGCGAGCGTGCAGCTGTTCGGCGGCGCGTTCCTGCATAGCTTGCCGCACTATGCGCCCGAATCGCGCGTGCTCACCGACGAGCAGCACGAACTCATCGAAGCCGTGCGCGCCGCCGATGCGCTCGTCATCGCCACGCCCGGCTATCACGGCGGCATTTCGGGGCTGGTCAAGAACGCGCTCGATACGCTCGAAGAACTGCGCTCCGACGAGCGTCCGTATCTCGACGGCCGCGCGGTCGGCAGCATCGTCACCGCGTATGGCTGGCAGGCGGCGGGCACGGTGCTGACGTCGCTGCGCTCCATCGTACATGCGCTGCGCGGCTGGCCGACGCCGTTCGGCGCGGCGGTCAACACGCTGGAGACGCGCTTCGAGTCGGCCGATACCTGCTCGGACCCGAAGGTCGTCGCGCAGCTTCGCACGGTCGGTCAGCAGGCCGCGAGTTTCGCGCACGCGTTCGGCGCGCATCGGCCGGACGCATGGCATGTCGTGGAGAACAAGGTGGCGGTGGCGCAGAGCTAGCGCCACGCTGGGACTCAAGCCGGACGCAGCACGCGCGACAGCACGCGTTCTTCGAGTTCGGCGAACTCTTTGGCGGTCCGCGAACGCGGCCGCGGCAACGACACCGGCGTATCCAGCGTGATACGCCCCTGTTCGATCAGCACGATGCGATCGCCGAGCGAGACGGCTTCCTGCACGTCATGCGTGACGAGCAGCGCGGTGAAACCGTGCTCGCGCCGCAACCGTTCGATCAAGCCCTGCATCTCGATGCGCGTCAACGCGTCGAGCGCGCCGAGCGGTTCATCGAGCAACAGCAAATCCGGGCGATGCACCAGCGCACGCGCCAGCGCCACGCGCTGCCGCTGACCGCCCGAGAGTCGCGTCGGCCACTCCTTCTCGCGTTCGGACAACCCCACTTCGGCGAGCGTCGCGCGGGCTTCTTCGCGCCGATTGCGTCTGCTATGCCTGCTATGCGGCAGGCCGATCATCACGTTGTCGAGCACGCTTTTCCACGGCAAGAGCCGCGCATCCTGAAACATGATGCGAACCTGCAACTCGCCGCCGGGCGTCGCGGCATGGCGCTCGACCACGCCGCCCGAGGCTTCGTCGAGCCCTGCAATGAGCCGCAGCAAGGTGGATTTGCCGCAGCCGCTGCGACCGACGATCGACACGAAACTGCCGCGCTCGATCGAGAAGTCGAGGTCAGCCAGCACGCGACGCTCGCCGAAGCGCTTCTCGACGCCGCGCAGCGACACGGCCACATCGCGGCTCGCAGGCGTTCGGGCGAGCGGCTCCGCGGCGCGCGATGCGGGCCTTTGAAGATCCAGGGTATCGAGAGAAATCAGAGTCACGACTGCGCCTCGTGTTGATAAGCGGGATGCCAGCGCAGGCTGGCGCGTTCGATGGCGCGGGCGGCCATGTCCGCGAGCTTGCCGAGCGCTGCGTACAGCAGAATGCCGAGCACGACCACGTCCGTTTGCATGAACTCGCGCGCGTTCATGGTCATGTAGCCGATGCCCGATTGCGCCGAGATGGTCTCCGCCACGATCAGCATCACCCACATCAGGCCGAGCGCGAAGCGCACGCCGACGAGAATGGACGGCAACGCGCCGGGCAAGATCACATGTCGATACAGCGCGAAGCCCGAGAGGCCATAGCTGCGAGACATTTCGATGAGATCGCGGTCCACGGAACGAATGCCGTGATACGTGTTCACGTACACCGGGAAAAACACGCCGAGCGAGACAAGCACGAGCTTCGCCTCTTCACCGATGCCGAACCAGAGAATCAGGAGCGGGATCATCGCGAGCGCGGGGATGTTGCGGATCATCTGCACGGTCGAATCGAGCAGAATCTCGGCGGGTCGAAAGAGTCCCGTCGCGAGTCCGAGCACGAAGCCGATGCCGCCGCCGACCGCGAAGCCGGCGAACGCGCGCCACGCGCTGATTCTCACGTCGGCCCACAATTCGCCCGACTGCCACACGGACCACGCGGCCTTCGCGACCGCGAGCGGTTCGGGCAACACGCGCGCAGACAGTCCGCCCGAGCGCGCGGCCGCCTCCCACGCGAGCAGAATCAGCAACGGGACGATCCAGGGCAAGACGCGCGCGCCGGCACGCCGTAGCGTTTGGTTTGGCTTCATCGCGGTGTTCAACCTTGCGCGGCCTTCGGCAGCTCCGACGTACCGATCACTTCGCCGAACGGCCCCGACAGCGGCCCTGACGCGGACGCCTTCTGCGTGCGCGGCAGCAGCGGAAACACGAGCTCCGCGAAGCGGTACGACTCCTCCAGATGCGGGTAACCGGACAGGATGAACGTGTCGATCCCGAGTTCGGCATATTGCTTCATCAGCCCGGCGACCTGCTGCGGATTGCCGACGAGCGCGGTGCCCGCGCCGCCGCGCACGAGCCCGACGCCCGCCCACAGATGCGGATACACCTCCAGCTTGTCGCGCTTGCCGCCATGCAGCGCGGCCATGCGCCGCTGCCCTTCGGAGTCCATCTTCGAGAACTGCGCCTGCGCGCGCTGGATGGTCTCGTCGTCGAGCTTGCTGATGAGCTTGTCCGCATCGGCCCAGGCTTCGGCTTCCGTTTCGCGCACGATTACATGCAGGCGAATGCCGAAGCGGATGCTGCGCCCTTCTGCCTCGGCGCGGCGGCGAATGTCGGCGAGCTTCTTCTCGACTTCGGCAGGCGGCTCGCCCCATGTGAGATACGTGTCGATATGCTTCGCCGCGATCTCGTGCGCCGCCGCCGACGATCCGCCGAACCACAACGGCGGATGCGGTCGCTGCACAGGCGGATACAGCACCTTGCCGCCTTCCGTGCGCAAATGCTTGCCCGCGAAGTCGAAACTGCCCTTCTCGTGCGAGCTTTCCAGCAGGCCGCGCCAGATGCTCAAGAACTCATCGGTGATTTCATAGCGCGTGTCGTGGCTTTCGAAGACGCCGTCGCCGGCGAGTTCGTTCGGATCGCCGCCTGTGACGACGTTGATGAGCAGGCGCCCGTTCGAAAGCCGGTCGAAGGTGGACGCCATGCGGGCGGAGAGACCCGGCGAACTGAGGCCCGGCCGGATCGCGACCAGGAACTTGAGGCGGCGCGTCGCGGGAATGAGGCTCGATGCGACCACCCACGCGTCCTCGCACGAGCGGCCCGTCGGCAGGAGCACGCCTTCGTAGCCGAGCGTGTCGGCGGCGACGGCGATCTGGCGGAAGTAATCGTAGTCGGCGGCACGCGCGCCTTGCGACGTGCCCAGATAGCGGCTGTCGCCGTGAGTCGGAATGAACCAGAAGACATTCATGCTTGGACGTTTCTCGTATTGGGAGGTTCGTTAGTACGGCGAATCACATTACGCGACGTTCCAGCGCGCCTCGGTCACGTCGAGCTTCTTCGGGATCAGCCGAAGATTGGTGAACGTATCGGCAATCTGCTGCTGATACGCGAGCGTCGCGGGCGATATGGCTTCGATGCCGTACGCGGTGCGCTGCAACGCGTGCTCGATCGTCGCGGTGTCCAGCCCGACGAGCGGCGACAGTTGCGCCGCGACGGCCGGTACGTTGTCGCGCGCCCAGCGATCGACATGATCGAGTTCTTCCAGCACTGCGCGCACGATCTGCGGCTGGCCGGCGGCGAACTTGCGCGTCGCGACGTAGAACTGGACGTTGCGCACGAGCCCGGTGCCGTCTGCGAGTTGACGCGCGTTCGCCTGGCGCTCGATAGCGGCGAGATACGGGTCCCAGATCACCCACGCATCGACGCTGCCCTGCACGAAGGCCGCGCGCGCATCGGCGGGCGCGAGATAGACCGGCTGAACGTCCGCGTACGAAAGCCCCGCTTTCTTGAGCGCCTCGACGAAGAGGTAATGCACATTCGAGCCCTTGTTCAGCGCGATTTTCTTGCCGCGCAGTTGCGCGACCGAGCGGATGTTCGAATCTTTCGGCACGACGATGGCTTCGGCGCGCGGCGCGGGCGGCTCGCTGCCGACATAGACGAAATCGACGCCTGCTGCCTGCGCGAAAATAGGCGGCGTCTCGCCGACCGTGCCGATATCGACGGCGCCGGCATTGAGTCCTTCCAGCAGTTGCGGCCCGGCCGGAAACTCGAGCCATTGCACCGTGACGCCTTGCGGCGCGAGGCGCTTTTCTAGCGTGCCGCGCGCTCTTAGCACGACGAAGTTGCCGTATTTCTGATATCCGATTCGCAGGGTCTTGCCGGCATCGTCCGCACGAGCGATGTTCGATGCAAGCGCGCTCGCGCCCAGCGCGGCAAGCGTGACGAGCGCGCGTCTGCGAGTCGATGACGGCGGCGCGTTTTCATATGACATTCGTGGTTCCTCGGGCGATGAGCGATGGCATCGTCGATGCCGCATTCCCGGTCATCGTAACAACGCTCGCCGCGCGGCCTAAGCGAGAAATCGTGATAAGCATTGCAGCCTGCGCGCGCAATATGCATAGCGTTCGATATTGTTTGCGGCGACGTATGCGCGCCCCTAGCATCACGTCTCTTTCCACTGACGACGTCGCTTATATGAAGACTTTCACGCCATTCAAATCCGCTCTCTTCTCGGTTCTGCTCGCATGGGGCGTGGCAGGGTTGCAACCGGTTCAGGCTGCTGGCCAGACGGTCCGCGTCGGCATCATGTCGGGCGAGGACGAGGATGTCTGGCGCACGGTCGCGGCCAACGCCGCGAAGCACGGCATCACGGTGAAGGTCACCACCTTCTCCGACTACACGCAGCCCAACGAGGCGCTCGCGCAACACGATCTCGACGCAAACTCGTTTCAGCACAAGCCGTATCTCGATGCGCAGATTCAGGCGCGTCACTATGCGATCGTGCCTGTCGGCTTCACGTATGTGCAGCCCATCGGCCTCTATTCGCGCAAGGTGAAATCAGTCGCGGATCTGCCGCAGAACGCGGCGATCGGCGTACCCAACGATCCGAGTAACGAAGGCCGCGCGCTTCTGCTGTTGCAGGCGAACGGCGTCATCAAGCTGCGCGATAACGTCGGTCTCTTGCCGACCGCTCGCGACATCGCGGAAAACCCGAAGCACGTGCAGATCAAGGAACTCGATGCGGGCATCGTCGGGCGCGCCATCGGCGATCTGGATGCCGCGGTCGTTAACACCGACTGGGCGATCAAGGCGGGCATTCAAATTCCGAAGGAGCGCATTGCGCAGGAGAAAGTGCCGGGCAATCCGTATCGCAACTTTATCGCGGTGAACGCGAAGGACGCTCAGGCGCCGTGGGCCAAGACGCTCGTCGAGAGCTATCAGCAGGCGAATGTCGCGTCGACCATTCTCGCCGTGTATCACGGGGCGACACTGCCGGCATGGGAGGGCGCGCCGCAGCATTGATCGCATGTGCGGCCGCTCCGCCCGCGGCCGCGCATATTAGGGGCCGGCACGGACGTTGCGGGGACTAAGGTTCGTCCAAGCAAAAAGCGACGCAGCCTATCGTGCGTCACCCTGCCTATGGCTTCGCCATCATTATTCGAAGAAATATTCAACACCGCCCCTGTCGGCAGCTACCTGCTCTCTCCCACGCCCGAGGCTATCGTTCTCGCGGTCAACGATGCCTTTCTGAAGGTCTCGACGCTGCGTCGCGAAGACATGGTGGGCAAGAGCCTCTTCGACATCTTTCCTCATAACGAATCCGATCCGAACGATACGGGTGTCGAAGCGTTGCGCCAATCCATCGCGCGTGCAAGAGAAAGCGGCCGCGCCGATCATATGCCGCTACAGCGCTTCCCGCTGTGGGTCAGCGCCGAAGACGGCAGCATGCGCTATGAGGAACGATTCTGGAGCGCGGTCAACACGCCGATCTTCAACGCGGAAGGCACGCTGATCTGCGTCTCGCACACGACCACGGATGTCACGGCCGCGCATCTGACGCAAAAAGCGCTGGCCGCGAGCGAACAACGGTTCCGCACGCTTTTCGATGTGATCAATCAGGGTTTTTGCGTGGTGGAGATGGCATTCGATGATCGCGGCGAACCCGTCGATTACCGGTTTCTCGCGACGAACCCCGCATTCGAAGCGCAGACCAGCGTGGTCAACGCCGTGGGAAGGAGCATGTCGGAACTCGTGCCCGGCCACGACCGGCATTTCTTCGAAATCTACGGTTCGGTTGCGAAGAACGGCGTGCCGATTCACGTTCAGGTGAGGGCGTCGAAGCTGGATCGCTGGTTCGACATCTATGCGTTCCGCCCCGACGCGTCGATGCCGAATCAGGTCGGCGTGCTGTTCTCCAATATTACCGAGCAGCGCAAGAGCGAGGAGCGTCTTCTCGCGAGCGAGCAAAGCGCGCGCGCCGCCGCGCGCAAGGCACTGGACGCCACGCGCCGTCTCGACGCGGTGCTGGAAGCGGCGCCTATCGGCATCGTCGTGTGCGATCAGCATGGCGGCATCGAGCGTGTGAATCGCTCTTTCGTTCAGCTTTGGGGCGAAGCGCATCCGCGCCCCGCGACCATCGACGATTTCGCGCAATGGAAAGGACGCTGGGCCGATCATTCCGACAAGCACGGTCAAACGCTGAACGCGCATGACTGGACGATTGCCCGCGTGCTCAAGGGCATCGGACCGACGACGGACATTGTCTCGATCGAGAGCTTCGACGATCCACCGAACCGGCGCACGCTACTGAGCACCGGCGCGCCGATACGCGACGAGCACGGCGCCGTGGTCGGCGCGGTCGTCGCTCAACTGGACATCACGGACCGCATCAACGCGGAAGAGGAACTGCGCCTTGCAGACAAGCGCAAGGACGAGTTTCTCGCGATGCTGTCGCATGAACTGCGCAATCCGCTTTCGCCGATAGCGAGCGCCGCGCAACTGATGCGCGCCGCGCCCAGCGACGCGCGGCGGGTCAGCAAATCGTGCGAGATCATCTCGCGGCAAGTGAAGCACATGACCGGTCTGATCGACGATCTGCTCGATGTGTCCCGCGTGACGCAAGGGCTTATCAAGCTCGACATGGAAGTGCTCGATGCTAACCGCATCGCGGCTGACGCCATCGAGCAGGTCAGGCCGATCATCGATCGAAAAAAGCATCGGCTGTCGCTGCTCACGTTGCCGTCCGCTGCGCTGGTTCGGGCCGATGAAAAGCGGCTGACGCAGATCTTCGTCAACCTGCTCAACAACGCGGCGAAATACACGCCTGAAAAGGGCGATATCCAGTTCTCGGTCGCGGCCGAAGGCAAGTTCATCAAGGTGACGGTCACGGACAACGGCATCGGCATGACGCCCGACGTCGCCGCGCATGCCTTCGATCTGTTCGCGCAAGCCGAGCGCAGTTCCGACCGCACGCAAGGAGGACTCGGCATAGGGCTCGCGCTCGTTCGAAGCCTGGTCGCGCTTCATGGCGGCACCGTGAGAGCCTATAGCGCGGGACCCGGCAAAGGCAGCACGTTCGTTGTGTGTCTTCCCCATGCCGAGATGACGAAGACGCAGAGAAAGATCGAGCAGGACGACACACGTGAAGCGCCGTTCCTGACGCGGCTGCGCGTTCTGATCGTCGACGACAATACCGATGCCGCCGAGACGCTCGCCATGTTGATGGAGACGCTCGGCAACGAGGTTCGAGTGGCCGCGAGCGGGACCACCGCGTTGCAGGAAACCGAGCAGTGGATACCGCACGTGTGTCTTCTCGATATCGGCTTGCCGGATATGGACGGGTATCAGTTGGCAACGCTATTGAGGAATCAGCCGCGCACGGCCGATGCCATTCTCGTCGCCGTGACCGGATACGGGTTGCAACAGGACAGAGACAAGGCGCTGTCGGCCGGTTTCGATCACCACTTCGTCAAACCGCTCGATGTCGGCAAGCTGTTCTCACTGCTCGGCGAAATCGCGTCGCGGCAGCGACAGGAATGAGTTTCACGTCGGCCCGCGCAGCCCTCGCTGTCGCCGGGCCGGACAGCGCGCGCGGCGGCACCCGTTAGAATGAACCGTACTGACCGCGTTCATGCTTCGAAACCGCCCTTCATGCAAGTTGCTCCCCTGCCCGACGACGAAACCGAACGCCTGCGCGTATTGCGCAGTCTGCACATTCTGGACACGCCCGCCGAAGAAGCGTTCGATCGCGTGACGCGCGTGCTGGCGCGCGTGCTCAGCGTGCCGATCGCGCTCGTGTCGCTCGTCGACGAGCATCGGCAATGGTTCAAGTCGCGGCTCGGAATGGAAGGGTGCGAGACATCGCGCGATGTGTCTTTCTGCTCGCACGCGCTTTTCGAAGCGGACATGCTGGTCGTGGAAGATGCGCGCAACGATTCTCGTTTCGCCGACAACCCGTTCGTCGCGGGTCCGCCGTTCGTGCGTTTTTACGCGGGCGTGCCGCTGCGTTCGAGCGACGGCCATGCCATCGGCACGCTGTGCGCGATCGATACGGTGCCGCGCGTGCTGTCGCCCGAAGATGCCGCGGTCATGCGTGATCTCGCTGCCATCGTCGAGCGCGAACTGCTGTCGCGCGAAAGCACGTATTCGGCGCGCGTGCTGCATCACGCGGACACGCAGGCCATACGCCTCTCGGAAACGCGATTCCGCACGATCTTCGAACAGACGCCGACGGGCGCCGCGATCGTCGCGCCGGATGGGCGCTTCGTCGAAGTGAATGCGCGCCTGTGCGACATGCTCGGCTACAGCGCCGACGAACTCGTGACGCTGACGTTCCAGCAGATCACGTTCGTTGAAGACCTCGAGAGCGATCTGCAGAATCTGCGTGAGCTGCTCGCGGGACACATTCCGACCTACGCGATGGAAAAGCGGTATCTGCGCCGCGACGGTTCGCACCTGTGGGTTCAGCTTCACGTCGCGCTCGTGCGCCAGGCCAACGGCGAGCCGCTCCATTTCATCGCGATCGTGGAGGACATCGCGGCGCGCAAGGAAAACGAGCGGCTGCAGCGCGAGCACCGCGCGGCACTGGAAGAGCAAGTGAACGAGCGCACGGCCGAACTGCGCGCGACCAACATGCGGCTGCGCGGCGAGGTGGCGCGGCGTGAGACGATCGAAGCGACGCTGCGCACGCAGAACGAGCATCTTCAGGCGGTCATCGACAACGCGCAGGACGCGTATGTCGCGGTAGACCGCGAAGGCAACATCACCGAATGGAACGACGCCGCCGAACACATGTTCGGCTGGGGCCGCCACGAAGTCATGGGGCTGCCGATGGCCGAGACCATCGTTCCGCCCGCGTGGCGCACCGCGCACGACGCAGGCATGCGCCGCTTCATTCGCACCGGCGTGGCCACGATTCTTTCGAAAGCCACGGAAGTCACCGCGCAGCGCCGCTCGGGAGAGTTCTTCCCGGCCGAGCTGCGCATTTCGACCGCCGCGACGCCGGACGGCGAGACGCTCTTCGCATTCATCACGGACGTCAGCGAGCGCAAGCGCGTGCAGGCGGAGATCATCGAAAGCCGCGAAGCGATTCAGAAGGTCACGGACAGCTTGCCCGTGCTGATCGCCTACGTCGACCGGGACCTGCGCTATCAGTTCAACAACGACGGCTACCGGCGGCTGCTCGGGCGCGACACCGCGTCCATGCGCGGCAAGCCAGTCGAATCGGCGATGCCCGCTGCCATGTATCGAACGCTTGCGCCTTCGTTTCGGCGCGCGCTCGCGGGCGAGCGGCTACAACACGACGATGTGGAAGATCACGAGGCAAACCCGCGCACGTGGAGCGTGTCGCTTGTGCCCGACATGCGCGGGCGCGAAGTGATCGGTTTCTACATGATGGCGCAGGACGTGACGTCCCGCAGGCAGGCCGAGCGGCAGCTACGGGCGCAAGCGATGCGCGATGCGCTGACCGGGCTGCCAAACCGGCGCGCGTTGCTGCTGCATCTCACGCAGAACATCGCGTCCGACAGCGCGACGCGCCAGGCGCTCGCGTTGTTCTTTCTGGATCTCGACCAGTTCAAGCCCGTGAACGACGCATACGGTCACGAGGCGGGCGACGAGCTGTTGCGGCTGGTCGGCGCTCGGCTCGCGGAGACCGTGCGGCATAGCGATTTCACGAGCCGTCTGGCGGGCGACGAGTTCGTGATCGTCAGTCACGGCGTGGCGGATGAAGCCACCGCGGCGCGCATCGCTGACGCCATTTGCAGCGCCATGAACCGCCCGTTCATGCTGGCCGGCACCGAAGTGAGGATCGCGACGAGCGTGGGCGTCGTCGTCTGCAACGCGCGGGCGCGAACGACGCCCGATGCGCTGCTCGCCGCCGCCGACAGCGCCATGTACGAGGCAAAGCGCGAAGGCAGGAACCGTTACCGGCTGGCGGCGCGCATCGTGGAATAGCGCGTAAAGGCGTGTTAATTGAGCGAGCCGTCCAGCGCCCCGGCGGTCCGGCCGCGCGTGGCGACGCCGAACCACGTCTGCCCGACGCGGTATTCGGCAATCGCTCCGAGCGCGAGCACGGCCGAGCCGAGTTCGAGCAGATGCGCCGGAGACATGGCGCTCGACAGCCACCAGAACGCGAGCAGCGAACCCATGCGCATGACGAGCATCACGAGATCTCGCGCGACGATGCGGTCGACGAGTTCGCCGCGAATGTCGAGCGCGCGTTGATTGAGCACATGCTCGCTCGCGTTGAGAAACGGCCCCGCCGCCGCGCGCAGGATCGAATGGGCGACGAACAGCGCCGGAAGCCACGCGCTGAACCCGAGCAGCACGAACGAAATGGCGACGGCGAGGCACGACCAGCCGAGCCAGCCCGCGCGGTTATGCACGCCGCGGCTCTTGCGCGTCATGTACAGCGCGACCGCGCCCGCCAGTCCCGCGACCGTGGACACCCAGCCGAGGTCGCTCGCCGAACCGAGCGACATGGCGGCGCCGACCGACCCGACCGCGCCGCCGACGCCGAGCAGTCCCGACTCGACGAAAAAGAGCGGCAAACACGCGCGGAATTCCGGTTGCGCGATGACGCCGAGCGGGTTCGTCGCGGGGACCATCGGCGCTTCGGAGACATGGCGCCCGAGCGCAAGACCGGCAATGACGCACACGACGCCATACGCCACGTACAGCACGTGACTGCTGTTGTCCGTCTTCGCAAGGCAGAGCGTGGCGATGAGCGTCGCGATGATGCCGCCCGCAACGGCGAGCGCGCCGGAGCGCGAGGCATAGCTATCGCGCTCGGTGTCGGTCAGCACGCTCATTTCCAGCCAGTAGCGCGCGCTCCACGTGAGTCCGAGGAAGAAGCCGTAGACGGCTGCCATTACCGGAATGGAGTCGCCGCCACAGAGCAGAAGCGCGCCGGGCACGAGAAAACTGAGGCGCATCAGCCGGCGTCCGGTGAGTCCCAGGCGCGGGCCGAGCAGATAGACGAAGAGCGCTGCGCCGCTCGCGTCGCACAGCATGTAGGCGGTAAAACGAAACATGGCGTCGGTATCATCGACACCGACGACGAAATAGCCGATAAAACCGGCCAGCGTCCCGATTGCTCCTTGCAGGGAGACAAAGAGGAGCATTTCCTGCTCGTGCTTCGACATGGTCTTGCGTTGGATGATCGATGTCCGGCACCGCGCATTGCGGTGTGCGGACTGGCACCGGGCCAGACAGTGATGCTCGGTGCATCGTCGCTGTTCGAGGCAACGATTCGATCGTCCTCGGTAAGGAATGCCGATTTCACTTCCATCGCGATGGCCATACCCGGAAATTCCATCGCGGCGAAAGTGTAGTGTTAATCGACGCTTACCTGCAAGACGCAACCATCCGAAAAACCACGGTAAAACATACCTTCCTTAAGGCTGCAAGAATCAGACGGTCGCCACTTCGGCCCGACTCTTGAATCCCTCTGTCGCCGCGATGCGCTCGACCAGACTTAATGCCTGAGCCACGACCTGATCCATGTTGTAGTAGCGGTAGCTTCCGAGCCGGCCCGCGAAGATGACTTCCGGATGCGCCTCCGCGAGCGCCTCGTAGCGTTTGAACAACTCCGCATTCGCGGGCCGCGGAATCGGGTAATAAGGGTCGCCTTCATCGCTCGGATATTCGTAGGTAATGCTCGTTTTCGCGTGCTCCTGCCCCGTCAGATACTTGTACTCGGTGATGCGCGTGAAAGGCACTTTCTCGGCCGGATAATTCACCACCGCCAGCGATTGAAAGTGCTCCTGGTTGAGCGTTTCGTGCCGGAACGCGAGCGAGCGATAAGGCAGTTTCCCGAGACAGTGATCGAAGTACTCGTCGATAGGACCCGTATAAACGAGCTTGCGATAAGTCACCTCGTCGCGGACCTCGCGATAGTCCGTATTGAGCATGACCTTGATGTTCGGATGCGCCAGCATCTTCTGGAACATGCGTGTATATCCTTCAAGCGGCATGCACTGATACTCGTCGTTGAAGTAGCCGTCATCGGCCGTCGTGCGCACCGGCACGCGAGACGTCACCGATCGATCCAGTTCCGACGGGTCCATGCCCCATTGCTTGCGGGTGTATCCGCGAAAGAACTTCTCGTACAGTTCACGGCCGATCTTGCTCACTACCACATCTTCAGACGTCCTTATTTCTGCGAGCGGTTCGGCGCGCGCCGCGAGAAACGCCTCGGCCTGCTGCGGCGAAAGGTCGAGCGAATAAAGGCGATTGAGCGTGGTCAGATTGATCGGCACTGGCACCAGCATGCCGTCGACGGACGCGAGCACGCGATGCCGGTACGGTCGCCACGCCGTGAATCGCGACAAATAATCGAGTACGCGCCGCGCGTTCGTGTGGAAGATATGCGGTCCGTAACGATGAACGAGAATGCCGTCCGCGTTGTACTCGTCGTAGGCATTGCCTGCAATATGCGGGCGCCGGTCGATGAGCAGCACGCGCTGGCCGTACTCGCTCGCGAGCCGCTCGGCCATCACGCTGCCCGCGAAACCCGCGCCGACGATCAGGTAAATCGAAGCCTTTGCGGTGCTGTGCGCGCGCATCGGGCTGTGACGGATGACCGCTCGATCCGGAATTGGACGATCCGTTTGCTGTCGTTTCTACGATGCGCATTTTTTCACCTCGGCGACCATTGCGGCGCACGTGTTGTCCCACGAAGTTCCGGCCAGCACCGCTTCGACGCGGCCGATGAATGCTGCGCGGTCCTGTCCGTCCTCGAGCGCGCTTTCGATGGCTCGCTCGAACGAGACCGCGTCATCGGCGATGCGGACCACGCCGCTCTCGCCGTAGCGCGACACCACGTCCGCAATCGGCGTCGATACCACGGGGCGGCCTGCCGCGAGATATTCCGGCGTCTTTGTCGGGCTGATATAGCGCGTGGCCTCGTTGATCGCGAAAGGCATCAGTGCGACGTCCCAGCCGGCGAGATAGCGTGGCAGGTCGTCGTAGGACTTCTGGCCGAGATAATGAATGTTCGGTGCTTGCGGCAGATCAGCGGGCCGGATTTTCGCCAAAGGACCGAGCATGACGAACTGCCAGTCCGGTCTCGCGGCGGCGAGCGCGCCGATCAGCGCGGCGTCGAAGCGCTCGTCGAGCACGCCATAAAAACCGAGACGCGGGCGCGGTATCGGCGTCTGATCGTCTGGCTCGGAGAGAGGCCCGCGCGCCTTTTCGAAGTGCGCAACATCGACACTGCTCGGAAACGCATGCACGTTATGGTGAAAACGCCGCTTCGACTCATAGAGGCTCTGGCCACCCGTAAAGACGACATCCGCCTTACGCATGAGCCGCGTTTCGCGCTCCGTGAGTTGCCGCGGCGCGTTCTTGAAAGCGGACAGCTCGTCCATGCAGTCATACACGATAAGCCTGGCATCGAGATGATCGGTAAAAGCGAGCGTCATGGGCGAGTAGTACCAGAGACCGAGGTCCCATGTGCGCGTGTCCGCCAGATACGCGTCGAGCAGCGCGCGTTGAGCGCGCTCGTCCTCTTCCTGCGTGAAGCCGGAAGGAAGGCACGGCGTCAGTACCCGAATGCCTTCATCAGTAGTCCGAACGTCAAGCGACGGCGCGGCGTTATCCGTTCGTCGAGGCTCCTCGAAGAAGAGCACTTCCGCCTGCTTCGAGATACGCGACAGCAAGTGCTGCGGTCGCTGATACACGAAGTTCCAGCGAAGGTGCGAGAGGCAAAGGAACGTCCGCGGCAGGCCCGATCGCGCGATGGAGATGCGCGGGCGAACGTGCGTCGACGGACTGTCTGCGGACCCGGCCGCGGTGGCGGCTACGGGTTCTGATCGGGCTTGGGTCTCGCGCAAGGGAGTGCCTCCGGAAGTAACTGCCGAGCGGAGATCCGCCCGGAACATTCATCCATTGCGTCGGTGACATCCGAAGCTCGGCTGCTTTCGCCTCGCGTTGTAGCCGAGTGACGCTACGCATCGCGCACAAGGCGACCCGCGCGCAGAGTCCAGCAAAGCCCCCCCATGCGCGTGTCGTCGCGTTTGCTGACAAATCTGCGACATAAGCGGCAATCGTTGTTCCAGCGCGAGCGTGCTCGGGACAAACACTGATCGCGCAGGGCGACGGCATAGCGAGTGCTTAACTCCGTCGAGGACACGCTCTCACGTCGTACTAATTTTCGGGATGCTGGATATGGATGATCGGCTGGTGCTGTGGGGAGGACTGGAATGCACGGTCAACCGGGTGCGGGATACGTTCTTCAGCCAGTTGGACCGTAACGGTCATGCGACGCGGGAAGACGATCTTCAGCGCTTCGCCTCGCTGGGAATACGGGCGCTGCGCTATCCGGTGCTGTGGGAAAGAACAGCGCCGTCGAGCATCGACGAAGCCGACTGGTCATGGCTCGATGCCCGCTTGCCGACGCTTCGCGCATTGGGCGTCGAGCCGATAGCGGGCCTCTTGCATCACGGAAGCGGGCCGCTGCCCGGCGGACTGCTCGACCCGCAGTTTGCGAAAAGGCTCGCGGAATTCGCACGAGCGGTCGCTGAACGGTATCCGTGGCTTTCGTACTACACGCCGGTCAACGAGCCGAACACCACCGCGCGATTCAGCGGACTCTACGGCGTGTGGCATCCGCACGGCACCGATGACCGCACGTATCTCGAAGCCTTGATCAATCAGTGCAGGGCGACGGTGCATGCCATGCGCGAAGTGCGCAAGGTCAACCCGCACGCGAAGCTCGTTCAGACCGACGATCTCGGCAAGACGCAAGGCACGCCTGCCATGACCGAGCTCGTCAACTTTTACAACGAGCGGCGCTGGCTTTCGTGGGACCTGCTGTGCGGCAAGGTGACGCCCGAGCATGCGCTGTGGCGATACTTCATGGATGCGGGCGTCGCGGAAGAAGACGTGCTGTGGTTCGTCGACAATCCGTGTCCGCCGGATATCGTCGGCATCAACTACTACATCACGAGCGAGCGCTGGCTCGATCACCGGACGCATCAGTATCCGCAGGCTTATCGGTGCGAATGGTACGGTCATCGACTCGCGGACATCGAAGCGGCGCGCGCGCTGGCGCATCCGCCGCCCGGCATACGCGCGCTGATCGACGAAGCGTGGCAGCGGTATCGCTTGCCGCTCGCAGTCACGGAAGCGCATATCGACTCGACGCGTCAGGACCAGTTGCGCTGGCTGCACGAGATATGGACCGCCGCGAGCGAAGCAAGAGAGCAAGGCGCCGACGTGCGCGCCGTGACGGTGTGGGCGCTGCTCGGCTCGTATGACTGGAACTGCCTCGTCACGGAAGAACGCGGCTACTACGAGTCCGGCGCGTTCGACGTACGCGGACACGAGCCGCGCGAAACAGCCGTTGCGGCGCTGATGCGCGATCTCGCGGCTGGCCGGCCGCACGATCATCCCGTGCTGCACGGCACGGGTTGGTGGCGCCGTCCCGGCCGCTTTCTGTGCGAGCCGGTGGTGCTAGACGCGTCAGGCTCAGTCACGGCACCAACGCGTCAGAGCAACCTGACGCACTCGCCTGCTCCGATTCTCATCGTCGGCGACGGCCCGCTGGCGCAACTCTTCGCAACCACCTGCGCGCAACGCGACTTGCGATACGCCGCCGTGTCGCCGGACGACGTGCTGGACAACGATGCGATCAACGCCTTCGAGCCGTGGGCCGTCGTCAATGCAATGGAACATCTGGATGCCGATGAAGCCGAGCGCAGTCCGAGCGATCGCCTGCGAACGATCACGACGACAGCTGCTGCGCTGGCCGAGGCATGCGCCGCAGCCGGGATCGAATATCTCGGCTTCTCGTCCGATTGCGTGTTCGACGGTCGCGCGACACATCCGTATGTCGAAACGGACGACGTCAATCCGCTCGATCGCCTCGGCCGTTGCATGGCCGATACCGAACGCACTGTGTTGAAGCGTTTCCCGGAGGCGCTCGTCGTTCGCACGGGTCCCATCTTCGGCGTGTGGGACAGCGCGGATGTTCTCGACCGGGCTTTGAACGCCCTCGCTGAAGAGCGCTCGTTCGTCGCGGCGAAGGATGTGACCATATCGCCGACCTATGCACCCGACCTCGTGCACGCGTGCCTCGATTTGTTGATCGACCGCGAGTCGGGCATCGTGCATCTCAGCAGTCGCGGCGCTCTCACGTGCTTCGAATTCGCGGTTCAGGCAGCCAGCCTGGCCGGTCTCGATACGAGCCTGATCAAGGCGCGCAACGCCGAGTCGATGCGTCCGGCCGCGCCGCAGCCTCTTTATCGCGCGCTTGCAAGCCGAAGAGCGGCCGTGCTGCCGACGCTTCAGGACGCGCTTCGACGCTGCATCGAGCATTGGCGCGCGCATGTGCGCGAGCGCGAGTCCGGACTCGCCATGCAGACGAGAAGCGACGCATAGCGCTGCATGTCAGCGCGAATACTGCGCGGCGATCGCGAGCAAGATGGCAACGAACTCGTCCATCGCTTGCGAAGTCGTCTCGTCTTTTCGCGTGATGACGCTGTAGTTCGACATGGTGCGCCGTATCGGCACATTGAGATAACCGAGCAGGCCGTGCTTCACGTACTTGTCCATCGCGGCCTGCGGCTGAAGCGAGATCATGTCGGTGGCTTGCAGCAACTCCAGCGTCGAAAAGATAGATGGCGTTTCCACGATGCCCACTGGCGCGACCATGCCGGCCGCCGCGAACGTCTCTTCGAATAGCTGCCGCATGGCGGTGCCTTGCGGATACAGAATCCACGGCCATTGGCCGAGGCTCGTCATCTCCACGCGCCGCTCTTTCAACAACGGATGATGCTGCCCGACGACCGCGCGCACGGGTTCCGCCAATAGATCGACCACATGGAACAGCGCTTCGTGCCGCGCCTCGGTCGGGCGTCCGACCATGACATCGATGCGCCTTTCTTCGAGCCATGCCGCGAGTTGATCGCTGCTCTGCTCCACCAGCTTGATGATGAGCCGCGGGCGTCGGCGCTGTATCTCCTTGATCGCGGCGGTGACGAGTTGCGAGGCCGAAGCGGGAATGAACCCGACCGTGAGATGGCCATAGCCGCCGTTCTTCAAGGTCGCGAACTCGCCCGAGAACTTGCCGAGGTTAGAAAGCGTCGTGCTGGCGTAGCGCACGGAGAGCGTGCCGAGATCGGTCGGCCGCATTTCGCGCGGCAGGCGTTCGAAGAGCGGCGCATCGAACATCGCTTCGAGGTCGCTCAGGATCTTCGTCGCGGCCGGCTGCGTGATGTGCATCTGTTCGGCCGCAATGCGCAGGTTGCGCGTGCGCCCCAGCAGTTCGAGCAACTGGAGATGCCGAAAGCGCAGCTTCGTCAGCACCTGGGCAGCGGAGAGCGTGGAATCTTGCGACATAGGGTAAACGTGCGCCGACTCATAACCGAATGGAATTGATTCTACTCAATTCGCGATTGGACGCTTATCGAAAGCGCATCGGAAAATTTGAGCCTCTTCGCAGCCCACGAACTCTCACCTGACCGAACCCATCACGATGAACACACCAGTCCGATACTCCGCCGATGAACTGCAAGCCTTCGCTCGGCGTCTCCTCACGAGAGCCGGTATGGAAGACGTGAAAGCGCAAGCCGTGGCGCGCACGCTCGTCGACGGCGACTTGATGGGACACGACACGCATGGCCTCGCGTTGCTGCCCGGCTATATCCGCGAGATCGAGAACGGCGCGATGACCTGCGCCGGCGAACCGGAGGTCGTGTCGGACCGCGGCGCCAGCGTGTTGTGGGATGGCCGGCGTCTTCCCGGCCCGTGGCTCGTTCTGAGCGGCATCGACACGCTCGCGCCGAGAGCGAAGGAATATGGCAGCGCGACGCTCGTGATCCGGCGCAGCCACCACATCGCCTGTCTTGCGAGCTATCTGGAGAAAGCCACGGCGGACGGATTCATGATCGTGCTCGCGAGTTCCGATCCGGCGGTGCAGAGCGTCGCGCCTCACGGCGGCACGCGCTCGGTCTTCACGCCGAATCCGATCGCAGCGGGCATTCCCACGTCGGGCACGCCGTTTCTCATCGACATTTCGGCATCCACCGTGACGAACGGCATGACCGCGCGTCGCCATAAAGCAGGCGAACTGTTCGACGAAGCCTGCTTTCTGGATGCGCAAGGACACCCGAGCCGCGATCCCGCCGTGCTTTCAGCCGAGCCGCCGGGGTCGATCCTGCCGGTCGGCGGCATGACGTGGGGGCATAAGGGCTTTGGGCTGGCGCTCTTGATCGAGGCGCTGACGGGCGGTCTCGCCGGTCACGGCCGGGCCGATCCGCCGGATGGCTGGGGCGCGACCGTATTTCTTTCGCTGTACGATCCCGCGGCCTTCGGCGGTCCGGCCGCGTTCGAGCGGCAAATGGACTGGATCGGCGACGCCTGCCGGGAGAATCCGCCGCGCCCGGGAACGTCGAGCGTGCGGATGCCGGGCGATCGCGGATTGAGTTTGAAGCGCGACCAGTTGCGCGACGGCGTGGTGCTGCATCCGACCATCGCGCCGGCGCTGGAAGCCTGCGCCGAGCGCTATGAGATTGCGTTTCCCGCCGCGCTCGCCGGCTAACGAATCATCGAAAGCGGGCGTCGCGGCGGTTCGCTGTTGAATTGCTGTTACGCCCGCTCGTCGAGCGCGGCCGGCGGAATCGGGCCGCGCACCAGCACCCAATAGCCGATCACCGCGACGGCCGCCACGCCGGCTCCGACAAAGAGCGCGGGCTGGAACGAGTGCGACTGCTGCACGATAAAGCCCGTCACCACCGGCGCCAGCGCGCCGCCGAAGTAGCCGCCGAAGTTCTGCATCGCGCCGATCGACGCCGTGCAGTTGGCAGGCGCGGCCACCGAAGCCGTCGCCCAGGCCGCGCTGCTCGACACGTACAGCAGCAGCATCGAGATGGAGATGAACACGACCGCGAGCGTCGCGCTGTGCGTGAGGCCGGTCAGCACCGTGAACACGGCGACGCCGAAGAGCGAAGCCGCCATCGGATATTTGCGGCTATTCACCGCGGATACGCCGCGCCGGGCGAGCACGTCGCAGATCTTGCCGCCGGAGAGCGAGCCGATCACGCCGAAAAGATACGGCACCGCCGCCACCCATCCGGACTTCGAGATGGTCAGATGGAACTCCATCTGCAGATACGTCGGCAACCACGCGTTGTAGAGCCACAAGACGTAGATCGTGCCGAAGAAACCGAGCAGCATGCCCCACGTCGTGCCGAATTCGAAGAGGCGCCGCCATTCGCGCCACGTCGGACGGCTCTGCACTTCGCCATCGACATCCGTGAGGTAGGCGCGCTCGCGTTGCGTCAGTTCGACCTGACGCGGATCGCGATGCACGAGGAAGAAGCACAGCGCCACGACGAGTCCGGCAATGCCCATGATGCCGAACATCCAGCGCCATCCGACGGCCAACATCACCACCGTCAGCAAAGGCGCGGAAATCGCGGTGCCGAGCGTGGACGAACTGTTCCAGATGCCGGTGGCGGCGCCCCGCTCTTTCTTGCCGAACCAGTCGCGCACGACCTTCGCGCTCGTCGGAAACTGCGGCGCCTCGCCGATGCCGAGCACCATGCGCGCGGCGAAGAACTGGCCGAAGCTCGTCACCACGCCGCCGAACGCTTGCGCCACCGACCACGTCGCCAGACTGACCGCCAGCATGATGCGCGCGCCGAAGCGGTCGACGAGCGCGCCGGCCGGCAGTTGCGCGAACGCATACGCCCACAGGAACGCCGAAAGCAGCAGGCCCATTTCGGCGACCGACAGCCCGAGGTCGTGGCGGATCAGCGGATTCGCGATGGATAGCGTGGCGCGGTCGATATAGTTGATGACGCCGCTCAAGAGGAGCAAGGCAAGCGCGGTACGCTGGATGCGCCGGACTCTCGGCGAAGCGCGGTCGTCGGACGCGGCAAACTGGGCGCCGCTCGCGTCCGTTTCCGGCACGCGCGGCGCGGTGGAGGATTGCTCCATGGGTATGTCTCCTGGATATTTGTTCTAGTCGGCGAGGCCGTGTCGATTCCGACGCGCGCAAGGCGGCATTGGACTGAGGCACGATAAGTCGGCCTCCGTCAGAAATCCAATCACAATTCCTCGGGAACCGATTCCATTTGTTTATCGCGCGCTAGGGGCAAACCCGCGCATGGCAAGCGTCTTTGCCGGCGTTTGCGCCGTTACAACGGTGTCAGGCGCACGACGAATTACCGGACTCGTGCCGCTTGTCTAGCGTATCATTGCCGCGCCCCCCTCCTATTCCCCACCAGAAGGACTTCATGCATCCGCCTAAATTGGCCGGTACGCCGCTCGACGCGTATCACGTCTGCGCGTTCTTCAACAGCCGCGACGAAGAGTACGCAACGCTCAATCCTTTCTTCAAGGAGGCGGTCGAAAATGGCGAAAAGGTCATGCATATCATCGATCCCGCTTTGATCGCCGACCATCGCGCGCGGCTCACGGCATCCGGCATCGATGCGGCGCACTGCGAGGCGTGCGGCCAGCTCGAACTCGTGCCCTGGGGCGACGCGTATCTGAACCGCGAAGGCGTGTTCGACAAAGACCGGATGCTCGCCGCCGTCGAGCACATGACGCGTACCGGCAGCGATGCGGGCTTCTCGCGTCTGCGAATCATGGGGAACATGGACTGGATATTCGCGGACATCGAGACTGCGCCGAAGCTGATCGAATACGAAGCCGAGGTCAACGAGGTGCTCGCTCGCAACCGCCAGCCGGGCATCTGCGTCTACGACATAGCGAAACTGTCGGGCGCGATGCTGATGGACCTGCTGCGCACGCACCCGATGACGCTGATCAACGGCGTCGTGCAGGAGAATCCCTTCTTCACGCCGCCTTCGCAGATGATTCGCGAGCTTAAACAGCGTCGCAGCGCCGACGCCGCGCGGCGCGTTCGTCCGGACGCCTCGCTCGAAGAGCATGACCGCTGACAGGGCAACCGATGCGCTGTCGCGGGAAGCCGCGGAGCGCAGCCTGCGTGATCTCATGGGTCTGCTCGCGCTGCCCGCGTTATGGGCAGGGCGAGATGGCCGCACGGTCATCGAGCTGATGACCGAAGCCGTCGAGCGAATCGTGCGCCTCGACATCTGCTACGCGCACGTGCCGTTGCTGCCCGACGCCCCACCCTTCGATAGCCTGCGTCTGTCCGAAGCGCAAGCCACCGCCGATACGCGCCTCGCCTGGGAGCCCGCTATCGAAGCGTGGCGGCGCATGCCCATCGGCCCGCGAGCCGTGCTGCAGGCGACGCCGGCGGGCGCGCAACGGCTCGTGCGCATGAGCATGGGCTACACGGCCGGACAAGGCAGCGTCTGGTTCGGCTCGGCCGATCCGTCGTTTCCCTCGGTGACGGACCTCGCGTTTCTCCGCGCGGCGACCTCGCTCGCGGCCACGGGTTTGCAGGCGGCGCGCGCCGCTCATGAACGCGAGACGGCAAGCCGCGCAAAAGACGAATTTCTCGCCATGCTCGGTCACGAGCTGCGCAATCCGCTCGCCCCGATCACGACCGCGCTCGGCCTCATCCGCAAACATCGCGGCGGAACCTCGGACAAGTATCACGACATCATCGAGCGGCAGGTGTCGCATCTGTCGCGCCTCGTCGAAGATCTGCTCGACGTGAGCCGCATCACGCGCGGCACCATCGAACTGCATCTGGAACCCGTGCGCATCGGGTCGGTGCTGACGCGGGCGATCGAGGCCGCGAGTCCGCTCATCGAGCAGCGCGGCCAAACGTTGTCGCTCTCCGTAACGGACGAAGGCGCGTTGATCTCCGCGGACCTCACGCGGCTCACGCAGGTCTTCGGCAATCTGCTCAACAACGCGGCGAAATACACGGATGCAGGCGGCGCCATCCGCGTCGAAGCCGTGACGCGCGCGACGGAGATCGTCGTGTCCGTGTCCGATAACGGCGCCGGCATCAGCGACGAACTGATGCCCCGCCTCTTTACCATCTTCGAGCAGGGGCGAACCACCATCGACCGCGCGAAAGGCGGATTGGGGATCGGCCTTGCGCTGGTGAGGAATCTCGTCGAACTGCACGGCGGTACGGTGACCGCAACGAGCGAGGGGCCGGCCAAAGGTTCCACCTTCGTCGTGACGCTGCCGACTGCCCCGCATGCGCTCGCGCCGGTAGACCCGTTGCCGTACGGGCAAGCGCTTCCCGACGGCAACGGCGTGCGCGTGCTGCTCGTCGACGACAACGAAGACGGTCTTTTGGCGATGGAAGCGTTTCTCACCGAGATCGGATTCGATGTCGCAACGGCGAGCCTGCCGGAGACGGGGCTCAGAGTGGCGGCGGAGTTTCGCCCGGCGTTCGCCGTGTTGGATATCGGCTTGCCGGGCATGGACGGCTATCAGTTGGCCGGGGCGCTGCAACGGCAACTCGGCGCTCACGCGCCGCGCCTTTTCGCGTTGACCGGCTATGGCCAGCCAGAAGACCGCAAGCGATCCGCGGACGCCGGCTTCGAGCGTCACTTCGTGAAGCCGGTGCAGCTCATGGATCTCGCGGAGGCGCTGCGCGTCATCGACTGACGCACTCGCGGCCCGTTACGCTTCGTTTTCGGGGAAATCCGCGCCCACCGTCGTCTTTTCCCACGTGTCGAAGTCGCGCTTGAGCATGTCGAGCTTCTTGCGCGCCAGTTCCAGCGCGGTCTTGCCGAGCAGCAGACGCAGCGGCGGCGTATCGGCAGTCGCGGCTTCGATGATGGCGTGCGCCGCGCGCACCGGATCGCCCGCCTGATTGCCGCTACGAGCCGCTGTCTGCTTGCGGCGCTCGCCCGCGGTCGCCGCATAGTCGGCGATTTCGGTCGCCGAAGACTTGATCGACGGCCCCGCCCAGTTGGTCCTGAACGGGCCGGGTTCGACGATCATCACGTCGATGCCGAGCGGCTTCAGTTCCGTCGCGAGCGATTCGGATATGCCTTCCACCGCGTACTTCGTGCCGTGGTAGTAGCCTGTCGCGGCGAAGCTGGCGAGCCCGCCGATGGACGACACGTTGATGACGATGCCGCTTTTCTGCGCCCGCATGACGGGCAGAACCGCTTTGGTCATATCGACGAGACCGAACACATTGGTTTCAAACATGTCGCGCACCACGTCGTCTTCGCCTTCTTCGATCGCCGCAAGGTAGCCGTAACCCGCGTTATTCACGAGCGCGTCAATGCGGCCGAAGCGCTGCATCGTCTGCTCGACGGCGTTCTTGATCTGTTCGCGGTTCTGCACGTCGAGCGGCAGGACGATCGCGCGATCTTCATGCCCTTCGACGATGTCCTGCACCTTCGACGGATCACGGGCCGTCACGACCGCGCGCCAGCCGCGTTCGAGCACCGCGTTCGCCAATTCGCGGCCGAAGCCCGTTGAACAGCCGGTAATCAGCCAGACGGGATTGTCCCGGTTCATCATGTCCAGACTCCTTTCAGATGGAAAGTTTCGATGGAAGCGTTCGATGAAGACAGCAGAAGAGTCGAGCATGCGACGGAAGTTCATCGCCGCGCATGTCGGGTAAGAGCCGAATTCATTCTAGCGGCGGTCGCGGATTAACGCAGGGATCATGCCGGGCGGGTAATGTTGTCTGTCTCCATAATCGTTAGTATGTCTATCTATTCGCGGTCAGTCGATCGCTCGCATCGAACCTGAACGAAGTCTTCGATAGATGTATGCTCGATAGGTTGAACTCACGGCTTTGCGCGGAGGCATCCGTCTTGCGATCAAGCCCGCGAGCAGCGCCATCAACCGCCGTGCATGCCGCACGCGGCTTTCGTTAGAATGAATTGAATCCCCTATTTCTGCCAGTGCAGGAGGCAAGCGTGTCAGGTTTACTCCCCGATGTGGACCCCGAGGGACTCCTCGAATATTCAGTCGTTTTCACCGACCGGTCACTCAATCACATGTCGCAGCGCTTTCAGGGCGTCATGCGCGACATCTCGGCCTTGCTCAAACAGGTCTATCACGCGCATTCGGCCGTCGTGGTTCCCGGTAGCGGGACCTTCGGCATGGAAGCCGTCGCGCGTCAGTTCGCGACGAACAAGAAGTGTCTCGTCATTCGCAACGGCTGGTTCAGTTACCGCTGGACGCAGATATTCGACATGGGCAGCATTCCGTCCGAGTCCGTCGTGCTGAAGGCGCGTCCCGTGCAGCAAGGCAGGCAGGTCCCGTATGCGCCGCCGCCTGTCGATGAAGTCGTCGCGGCCATCGCCGAGCACAAGCCGGATCTGGTCTTTGCCCCGCATGTCGAAACGGCATCCGGCGTGATGCTTCCCGACAGTTACTTGCGTGCCGTGTCGGACGCAGTGCATGCCGTCGGAGGCATGTTCGTGCTGGATTGCATCGCCTCCGGCACCGTGTGGGTCGATATGCAGGCAAGCGGCATCGACGTCCTGCTTAGCGCGCCGCAAAAAGGATGGAGTGCGTCGCCGTGCTGCGCGCTCGTGATGCTCAGTCCTCTCGCGCGCGAACGGATCGAAGCGACGACGAGCACCAGCTTCGCCTGCGACCTGCGCAAGTGGTTGCAGATCATGGAAGCCTACGAGAAAGGTGGCTTTGCCTATCACGCCACGATGCCCACGGACAGCCTCGAAACGCTGCGCGACGCGATGAAGGAAGCCGAGTCGTACGGCTTCGACAAGGTACGGGCGGAGCAACTCGAGCTCGGCCAGCGCGTGCGCGCGCTATTGGCCGAGAAGGGCTTCAAGAGCGTGGCGCCGGAAGGTTTCGAGGCTCCGGGGGTCGTCGTCAGCTACACGGACGACGACGGCATCCGCTCCGGGCAGAAGTTCGCGGATGCAGGCTTGCAAGTGGCGGCGGGCGTTCCGCTCATGTGCGACGAACCCGACGATTTCAAGACCTTCCGCATCGGGCTATTCGGACTCGACAAACTGAACGGTATAGATGCTGCCGTGGCCCGAGTGGCCCGCGCGCTGGAACAGATCGTCTGACCTACCTCTGACGTCATTGCGGCGAACTCATGATGCTTCATGGGTTCGCCGCTTTCGTTTACAACTGCGCCTTCGCGCCCCGCATCACACCACGGTGGGCGGCGTCTCGAACGTGTGATACGGCGCGGGACTCGGCACCGTCCATTCGAGGCCCTGCGCCCCATCCCAGGGCGACTCGGCGACGGGCTGCGTACTACTGCTTCGCATATAGGTCGGCAACGCGACGAAGAACAGGAAGTACACCTGCGCCAGTCCGAATGTGAACGCGCCGATGGTCGCGATCTGATTGAAGTCAGTGAATTGCGCCGGATAATCGGCATAGCGACGCGGCATGCCGGCCAGCCCGAGAAAATGCATCGGAAAGAAGGTCACGTTGAAAGAAATCATCGTGACCCAGAAATGAATCTTTCCGCGCGTCTCGTTGTAAAGACGGCCGGTCCATTTGCTCGACCAGTAATACCAGCCGGCAAAGAGCGCGAATAGCGACCCCGCTACCAATACGTAGTGGAAGTGCGCGACGACGTAATACGTGCCGTGCAGCGGGATATCGAGCGGTGCCATAGACAAAATCACACCCGTGAATCCGCCGATCGTAAAGACGAAAATGAATCCGATGGCGAAGAGCATCGGCGTCTCGAACGTAAGCGAGCCGCGCCACATGGTGGCGGTCCAGTTGAACACCTTCACGCCTGTTGGAACCGCAATGATCATGGTCGCGTACATGAAGAACAGCTGGCCGGACACCGGCATGCCTGTCGTGAACATGTGATGCGCCCAGACGAGAAACGACAGCACCGCGATGGACGACCCCGCATAGACCATCGAGCTATAGCCGAATAGCGGCTTGCGCGAGAACGCCGGCACGACTTGCGAGATGATGCCGAAGGCCGGCAAGATCATGATGTACACCTCGGGATGCCCGAAGAACCAGAACAGATGGATGTACATGACAGGATCGCCGCCGCCTGCTGCATTGAAGAACGTGGTCCCGAAGTGCCGGTCGAACAGCACCATCGTGATGACGCCCGCGAGCACCGGCATTACCGCGATCAGCAAGTAGGCAGTGATGAGCCACATCCATGCGAAAAGCGGCATCTTCATTATCGTCATCCCCGGCGCGCGCATGTTCAGGATAGTGACGATGATGTTGATCGCGCCCATGATCGACGACGCGCCCATGATGTGAATCGCGAAGATGGTCAGGTCCATGCCCGCGCTCTGTTGCACCGACAACGGCGCATACATGGTCCACCCCGCCTGCATCGCGCCGCCCGGCAAAAAGTACTGCCCGATCAGCAGCACAGCCGCCACCGGCAGGAGCCAGAACGAGAAGTTGTTCATGCGGGCGAACGCCATGTCGCTTGCGCCGATCTGGAGCGGAATCATCCAGTTCGCGAAGCCGACGAACGCGGGCATGATCGCGCCGAAGATCATCACGAGACCGTGCGAGCTGACCAGCTGATTGAAAAACTCGGGCCGGAAAAATTGCAAGCCAGGCTGAAAGAGCTCGGCGCGAATGGCGAGCGCCATGGTTCCGCCCACCAGAAACATAAAGAACGAGAACGCGAGGTAGAGCGTGCCGATGTCCTTGTGATTCGTGGTGAAGAGCCATCGTCGCAGGCCGTGAGGAACGTGGTGCGAGTCGGAATGCGGAACTGCGGGATCTGCGATCGAGTGATGAATGTCGGTCATGGCGCTCTCCAGTGGCGCTCAGAACGAGCATTCGGCATGCCGTTGCATCGCGTTTTATCGCACTGCATGGGACTGCGGATTGCTTTTCAATCGCCGACATGCCGACATCTCGTGGAGCGCATATGGCCGACACCCAGTCCCCGCGACAATGGCTTCTTTACCGCCGTTCGTCGTGCAGCCCGGCGTCGTTCGCTATCGCGTGCGCGGGCCTTTCTGTTATTCCGGTCGCGTTTGCTTCGACCATGCATGCGTTGAACGGATGTGTTCTCTTCTACGGCGCCGCGCTCGTTCACGCTTGCGCGATCTGGTGCTGCTTTTTCGTCTATGCGCGGCATGCGGTGGATGGCGAACTCGTGACCTTGCTGGACGATGTACTGGTCGTCGAATCGATATGTGGCAAGCGTAAGCGCACGCATCAGTTCAACACGCAGTGGGTGACGTTGCTTGTCGCGCAGAACGGCGCAGGCGTACGACTGTTCGTTCGCAGCGCGGGCGAGACCGTGGAATTAGGCCGCTACGCAACGCAGGGCCACCGCTTGCAATTCGCGTCGGAGTTTCAGCGCATCGCGCGATGCGAGCGCCATGCGCATCCATGATCAGACGGCAATGCGTGGCACTCGCGTGCGTGTGGCCACGTCAAAGAGCGGCCACACGCGCTAACACAACGCGTCATTCGCCTTTCACGGACGCCGCGCCGTCTTCGTTACTGCCACCTTCCCGACGCTGCACGCCGGCACCTTCGGTCCCGCCTATCGTGTCTTCCTTGCTGGACAATTCGACGAGCCCTTCTTCCTCTGTGATGTCCGACGTCTCGACGGCTCTCGGGTTGCCGGGTCCCGACGGGCTATTCGCGTGTCTGGCCATGACTGACTCCGTTTGGTTGATGGCAGGGCCGCCGCCTGGCAAAGCGCCCTCCTTCGCTATTTCAAAGTAGTAATCGCGCAGGCGGCCAACGAGCTCGCAATGCCTATGCCCAGCTTCTGGCGATCACGGCTTCGACGGGCATGACGCATGCGGCGCTATTACTCTCAATCAACGGAGCGTGACGATGAACGAGCAAACTTCTGGAGAGCAGAAAAAGCAGCCAAGCGAGACCGAGCGCGAACGAGCGCGCGAAGAACGACAGCAGACCGAAGTGGACGGGGCGTCGGATAGAAGCGGAAGCGGCAACACGCTCGGCGATGGCAGCAGCAATAAGCAGGGACAAGCATAGTCGCTTGCGACGGCGCGGGACGAACGATAGGTCACTCGCACGTTCTCGCGCAAGTCGCAACCGCGGGTGAGAGTGAATACAACGCGTCTCTTACTGCGTCTTCGCAGCGTCACTCGCTGCGCAAGTGTCGACGCCTTCGAGCCCTTGCGCGCGCTTCTTCGCCGCGAGCCGGGCCTGCGCGAGTTGCAGGTTACGCGGGTAATAGAAGTCTTCTTCCCACGGCTGATAGCCGACGCTCTCCAATTCCCGAAGCTCGCACTGCGCCCGCGCGCGAGTCATGGGCGCTTGCTGAGTCGGCGTTTGCGCCAATGTAGTAATAGACAACGCGATCGTTAAGCCTCCAGCGAACGCTTGTAAGCCAGTCAAGAAACGCTTCATCGTACTGCTCCGGCATGAGTGTCCTCGTCGAGCAATAGACGGACCGCGTCGGCTGCGCCCCTAGCGCTGCGATGTCAGCGGGTACGAACGTTGCGCGCCCTCGAAGTCTGCGCCCATGCGCGTCCTTCACTTGTTCAGAGACAGGGAAACGAACCATGCCTCATATGTGCGATGTATGCGGCGCCCGACCGGCGACCGTTCGATTGGCGGTCCTGCGCGATGGCCGCCGGCACGTCCTGAATGTCTGCGACTTTCACTATGCACAACTGACGCGACATCAGCGCGCGTTATCACCCTTCGAAGCCCTCTTCATGAGCGACACGCCCGGCCAAGCCGAGGCGGCGCCGCAGCACATATCGCCCGAGCGCGAGACGAGCGCGGAAGGCGTCGGCATCGAGCGCTATCTGAGCGACAGCGCGAAAGAAATGCTCATGCGCGCCGCTGAACGCGCCGTGCAGTTCGGGCGTACGGAAGTCGATACGGAGCACCTTCTCTACGAGCTCGCCGATAACGCGGTCGTGCAATCGATGCTGAAGAACATCGGCATCGACGCGAACGAAGTGCGCCGATTCATCGACGCCAACGTGCAGCGCCGGGAAGGCGTGCCGCCGCCCGCTGGCGGCGCGATAGGCGTATCGCCCCGCCTAAAGAGCGCGTTGGACCGCGCGTTCGTTGCCTCGCGTCAGTTGAGGCACAGCTACATCGGGCCTGAGCACTTGTTGATCGGCCTGTCCGAAGTGCCGGACAGCTTCGCCGGTCAATTGCTCGGCAAGATGAGCGTCGATGCGCAGGCGCTGCGCCGGCTGACGACGCAAACGGTCGGCGCGGGCGGTCCGCCGAACAAGGATGGTCCACCTTCCCGCACGCCGAATCTCGACAAGTTCAGCCGCGACCTGACCGCGCTCGCACGCGAAGGTCATCTCGATCCCGTGATCGGCAGAGCAAGCGAAATCGAAACCATGGTGGAAGTTCTCGCCCGTCGGCGCAAGAACAACCCAGTGCTGATCGGCGAGCCGGGCGTCGGCAAAACCGCGGTCGTCGAAGGTCTCGCGCAACGCATGATCGGCGGGGATGTGCCCGAGTCGGTGCGCGATAAGCGACTCATCGAGCTGAATGTGAATTCGATGGTCGCGGGCGCCAAGTATCGCGGCGAGTTCGAAGAGCGCGTGAAGCAGGTCATCGACGAAATCACGGCTAACCGCGAGACCCTGCTGCTGTTCGTGGACGAGGTGCATACGCTCGTCGGGGCGGGACAGGGCGGCGGCGAAGGCGGACTCGATATCGCCAACGTGTTCAAGCCCGCGATGGCGCGCGGTGAACTGAACCTGATCGGCGCAACGACGCTCGCCGAGTATCAAAAGCACATCGAGAAAGACGCAGCGCTTGAACGACGCTTTCAACCCGTGCTGATTCCCGAGCCGAGCGTCGCGCAGACCATCAACATTCTTCGCGGCTTGCGCGACCGCCTCGAAGCGCATCACAAGGTCACGATTCAGGACGACGCCATCGTCGCCGCAGCGGAGTTGTCGGATCGCTATATCAGCGGGCGCTTTCTGCCGGACAAGGCGATCGATCTCGTCGATCAGGCGGCGGCGCGCGTGAATCTATCGGCCACGTCGCGGCCCGCTGCCATTCTCGAACTCGAGTCCGAACTTGCTCAACTGCGCCGCGAACAGGATTACGCGGCGTCGCGCAAGCAGTATGACCGTGCGCACGCGCTCGATGCCGAGATCGCCGGCAAGCAGAAAGCCTTCAACGATGCGACGGACGAATGGAAGAAGCGCATCGGCACGAACACATCCAATGTGACGGTGACGCAGATCGCCGAGATCGTCGCGACGCTCACGGGCATTCCCGTCACCCAGTTGACCGAGCAGGAGCGCGAGCGGCTGCTGAATATGGAGGCGCGCCTGCACGAGCGCGTGATCGGCCAGGAGGAAGCCGTGCGCGCGGTCAGCGACGCGGTGCGCCGTGCGCGAACGGGTCTTCAGGGACGCAACCGGCCGATCGCCGTCTTCCTCTTTCTCGGCTCGACGGGCGTGGGCAAGACCGAACTCGCGAAGGCGCTGGCAGAAGTGGTATTTGGCGATGAAGACGCCATGCTGCGTGTCGACATGAGCGAGTACATGGAGCGTCACGCGGTGTCGCGGCTGATCGGTTCGCCACCGGGCTACGTAGGCTATGAGGAAGGCGGGCAACTGACCGAGCGCGTGCGACGGCGCCCGTATAGCGTGATTCTTCTCGACGAAATAGAGAAGGCGCACGCCGATGTCTATAACGTGCTGCTGCAAGTCTTCGACGACGGACGACTCACGGACGGCAAAGGACGGGTCGTCGATTTCAGCAACACGTTGATCATTGCGACCAGCAACCTCGCGTCGGACGTGATCGGGGGACAAAGGCGCGCGACGCTCGGCTTCACGAGCTCGGACAGCGACGCGGACGACTCCGTGCGAAGCGGCGTGATGAACGTACTGCGCCAGCATTTCCGGCCTGAGTTCCTGAACCGCATCGACGACATCATCCTGTTCAAGTCGCTCGGGCGCGAGGAAATCCGGCAGATCGTGCAATTGCAACTGGAGCACGTCAAGCGCATGGCGCACAGTCAGGACATCGACCTGGAGTTCGACGCATCGGTTGTCGAATACCTCGGCGAAGCCGGATACCGGCCGGAATTCGGCGCCCGAGAATTGCGCCGGCAGATTCGCCAATTGATCGAGAATGAATTGGCGAAAGAGATGCTGAAGGGCGATATCGTCGAAGGTGCGCGCGTGCGATGCGCGTACGATCGTGAAGCGCGACGCATTGTGTTCGATGCCGAGCGCAAGACCGCCGCCGACCTCGGCACACCGCCGACGCCGTGAGTAAGCTGGAGGTGGGTGAGCAATCGCGCCAACGATATGAAACCCGCTCACGGCCCCTTGCCTTATGGGCGGAATTCGTCGCGCTGTATGTGGGCTTGCCCATCTTCGTCCGGATCACGCGACGAACTGCGATACTGCTTGCCGTGATCTGGCTCGCGCCCGTTTTCATTCACTACTTCGAGCGCCGCCGGAAGCCGTCGGTCTACGAGAACGACTGGAACTGGCGCGGCCTACGTGCGGGACTACGAGCCGTGCTGCTGCGCTTCGCCGTGCTTGCGTGTCTTGTCGTGCTCGCCGTGTGGCACTTCACGCCACATGCATTGCTGTCTTTGCCGCGCGAACATCCCGGTACCTGGCTGCTAGTGATTCTGCTATATCCCGTCTTGTCCGTGTTGCCGCAAGAGATGATTTTCCGCAGCTTCCTGCTGCACCGCTACGCGCCGCTATTCGGCGTCGATCGAGGCTATATCGCCGCGTCCGCGTTGGCTTTCGGCTATGCGCATCTGATCTTCCTGAACTGGGTCGCGCCCGCGATGACGGCTATCGGCGGCGCATTATTCGCCGCGACGTATCGAGACCGCCGCTCGCTCGCACTGTCCTGCTTCGAACATGCGCTGTACGGCTGTCTCGTGTTCACTGTCGGTCTGGGTCAGTACTTCTACTCGGGTTCCGCTTCGCAACACTAATCAGGTGTCCGAACGACATCGCGTCGGGTCAAACCGGGTTGGCCGCAACAAAATTCTTGAACACGGCGTATGCCGGATTCCTCGTCACCCCGTCCTCCTGAATGAGACCGTAGTCCGAGTCGATCACGGCGTACATCATGATGGACTGAATGTTGTACTTGTCCTTGATCGAATGATATTGCGCCAGTGCACGGCCGGTATAGGCGGCGGCTTGCTCGGGCGTGTCGTTCGCACCGGACCAGCCCCACTCCGTGAGCCAGATAGGCACATTGAACGAGTCTTTCAGCACTTGCAGCACGTCCACGCACGCGTGATAGCGGCCGCCGCATTGAATGTCGCCGGAGCTCTCGTACCAATGATAGGTCGTGAAGTCCCACCGCAACGAAGCCGCGCCGCTCACGCCCTGCGCCGAACCGTCGGGGGAGATGCCGTTCCACAGCATTTGCAGCGCGCGATAAGCCATCGGAATGCCGACGTTGACGCCGCACTGAATGGATGGGTCCACCGAGCGCACGCCGTCGACCATGCCACGCAGCACGCCGCGAAACGAAGGCCAGCACGCCGGGTTCCAGTCCGCCGAAGAACTGCCATCGCCGCCGATCTTCAACGGCACGTCGAGCTCGTTGCCGCATTCGATGTACTTCACGAGCCCTTTGAGCGGCTTTGTGCAACGCACGGCCATGTCATAGCCGAGCGAGTACGCAGCCGCTTCCGTGCTGTGCGGGTCCCACTGCGCGGAAAGCGGATTCAGCACTGGCAGGATCGACACGCCGCTATTGGCAAACGGCCCTTGCAACGCGTCGGCGAGCGTGGTCGCCATACCGCCGCCCGCGATGTCGCAGCGGTAGTTCGTCACGCCCAAGTCTTGCAGAATGGCGAGTTGCGCCGCGGGCGACATCGTGTGATAGATGCCGGTGCCATAAGCCATATGCCCGTTGATGCCGTAGAAAAGGCCATTGGACGCGGACGTAGCGGAGCGCGTGGCCGGGCTGCTGGTCGAATCGACGCCAGAAGCACTGGCGGTCGGTGCCGATGCGGACGGGTTCGTCGCCGCGCCCGCGGTGCCGGCGACCGGTGAATTGCTGGGGCCGCCTCCGCCGCCGCAGCCGGCGAGCACGGCGCTGCCGGCCGAAGCCAGCATCATCGCGAGAAACGAGCGGCGACCGAGCGTGCGAGCGGATGCCTGCGAGTTGTGGGAAGGCGCAAAGCGCGTAGCGTCGTCGTGAGCGGGCATGGCCGTAAAAGGTGGCGTTGATGCCCGCGTTTACGGCGACGGCGAGTGTGCTCTTTAGTGGACTTTTGCGCTTCGCGCAGAGAGAGTTCGACGACGCATGGCGGTTTTACCGACGCATCGCTGTCTGAATGGGACCATCGTCATTCGTCACGCTCCACCCACCGCCCAGCGAGCGATACATCGCCACCGCCGCAAGCGCGTGTTCGCGGCGCGACTGATTGAGCGCGTCCGCATCGCGCAGATAGGCTTGCTGCGCGTCGAGGACATCGAGAAAACTCGCCGCGCCGCCTTTATACAGCTGCGTGGAAAGCGCGAGCGATTTTCCGGACGCGGCGAGCGCATCGCTCAGACGCGCCGTCTGATCGCTGCTGCTGACAAGGTCGCTGCGCGTGTCTTCAACGTCCTTCAACGCCTGAAGCAGCGTCTGACGCAGGTTCAGTTCGGACTCGCGCATCCGGCTTTCGTTTTGCTCGATCTCTGCGGTAATGCGGCCCGCGTTGAAAATCGGGCTCGTTGCGCTCAGCGCCGCCGAGAACAGGTTGTCGGTGAGCGTCGGCAAGCCGAGATACGATGATGCGAGCAAGCCGTCCGTCAGCCGCAGCGAGAATCTCGGATAACGCTCCGCGCGCGCGACGCCCACTTCGGCGGCGCGCTGCTGAACCTGCGCATAGGCGATGAGCACATCCGGACGATGCAGAAGCGCATCCGATGGCAGCATCTGCGGCGCGCCTTCCGCAGGCACCGGTATCGCGGGCGTGGGCCCTGCATCGGCGAGCAACAACGTATCGACGGATTCCGGCGTGCGCCCCGCATAAAGGGCGATCAAGCTCAACTGATGCTGAATGGTCGCGTTCGTGCGCGGAATGCGCGCTTGCAGATCGCTCAACTGATTCTGCGCGCGTGCGACATCGAGTTGCGTCGAGAGACCGTATTGCAAGCGGCGCTGCGTGAGTTTCAACGCGCGTTCGCGGATGACCAGGTTATCCTGAAGTATCTTCAGCTCCGCTTGCGCCCACCGCAGGTCCACGTAAGCGGATGCCGTATCCGCCGCAAGCGCGAGCCTGATTTGATCGGCCGCATGCTCTCGCCCGACAAGTTGGGCCTGCGATGCAAGCAGCTCGAGCCGCTCGCCGCCGAACACATCGGGCGTCCAACTCAGTGCGAGACCGAATCCCGCCTGGCGAACGTAGCCCAACGGCGGCGGTGTGTTCTGCCGCGCATCCGAAGCGCCCGCGTTGGCATCTAACTGCGGCAGGAGCGCGGCGCGACGCTGGGTCGTCAACGCTTGCGCCTGCTTCACGCGCTCGACGGCGGCTTGCACATTCAAATTGCTGTCGAGCACGGATGCGACGAGTTCGTGCATGACGGGGTCGTTGAACTGAGTCCACCACGTCGCGGCATCCGTGTCGGCCTTCGGCACGTTCACGCTCCAGTCGGCCGGCGCGGTAGTTCGCACCGTGGCGGGCAAGTCGGCGTGGGTGGCGGGCTGCACCGCGCAGGCGGCGAGCGCGACCGTCATTAGTATCGCTAAATATCTGCTTTTCATAATTGCCTCAATGCGCTTCCGATGACGGCGGTGCGCTGCCGATAGGTCGCGCGAACAGGACGCTGACGATCCCCACGAGAAAGCACAGCGCGAGCACGTAAAAGCAGTCGGCGAACGTCAGCACGAGCGCCTCGCGCAACACGATCGCGTTGAGCGATGCGAGACCGGCCTGCGTCGCGTCCAGAGCATCGCCTGCAACGGCCGCGAGATGCGCGGAACTGCGCGCGAGCACGTCTTCGATGGCGGGCCGGCCGATGGTCACGTTTTCGGCCAGTCGCAGGTAATGCAGATTCAGCCGGTCGTTGAGCATGGTCGCGCTCACCGCGATACCGATCGCGCCGCCGAGATTGCGCATGAGATTGAACAAGCCGCTAGCCGACTTGAGACGCGATGGCGGCAGCGAACCGAGCGCCATCGTCACGATGGGCGGCACCGCGAATTGCTGGCCGATGCCTCGCAAGGCCTGAGGCAGGAGCAGTTGCTGCCAGCCCCAATCGTTCGTCAGCGGGGTATAGAAGTAGCATCCCAGCCCGAAACAGATCAGGCCAAAAACGAGCAGCACGCGCATGTCGATGATTCGCGATGCGTAGCCGTACACGCCAATCGACGCCAACTGGAAGCATCCGACCGACAACAAGGCAATGCCGATCTGCAATGAATCGAAGCCGCGCACGCGACCGAGAAACACCGGCGTAAGAAAGACCGAAGTAAAGATGCCGATGCCGGTCACGAACGAAAGCAGACTGCCGATACCGAAGTTGCGCACGGACAGCGCCCGCAAATCGACAATCGCATCCTTCGCCGTCAACGCATGGACGATGAAGAGGAACCCGCAGATCGCCGAAATCCATGCGCACACGATGATGGCGCCATCGCCGAACCAGTTCTTGCGCGGTCCTTCTTCGAGCACGTATTCGAGGCATCCGAGAAACCCTGACATGAGAAGGATGCCTAAATAGTCGCCCTTCTTCAGCAGAGAAAGGTCGGGCTTGTCGATATGCACGTATTTCGGCACGAGCACGGCGACGACCAGACCCGGCACGAGATTGAGATAGAAAAGCCAGTGCCAGGACCACTGGTCGGTAATCCATCCGCCGATGACCGGACCGATGGCGGGCGCCAAAGAAGCGAGCGCGCCGATGGTCGTCGACGCAATGATCCGCTGCTTTCCGGGAAAAAGGACGAACGCGGTCGTGAACACAGTCGGAATCATTGCTGCGCCGAGCGCGCCTTGCAGGCCGCGAAAGAGGATCATCGAGTCGATGTCCCATGCGAGGCCGCACAGCATGCTCGTCACGGTGAAGCCGATGGCCGACGCCGCGAAGAGCCACCGCGTCGAAAACACTTTCGAGAGCCAGCCGGACATGGGAATGACGAGGATCTCCGCGATCAGATACGACGTCTGAACCCACGACAGTTCGTCCTGGCTGGCGGACAGTCCGCCGCCGATATCCTTTAGCGATGACGCGACGATCTGGATATCCAGCGTCGCCATGAAAAAGCCGAGGCACATGAGCGCGAATGCAAAGACGCGCTCCCTTACCGGCGCTTCGGCGGGATTGTCGAGCACATGTCGATTCATGGTGCGCGCCTTAACCGTTGTGCTTGCGAAGGTGGACTTTCACCGTCGCGGACAAGCCGGGGCGGAGCACCGACTCTGCGCCCTTCGGCACGTCGAGCCGAATGCGCACGGGCACACGCTGGACGATCTTCGTGAAGTTGCCCGTCGCGTTCTCGGCGGGCAACACGCTAAAGGTGGCTCCGGTCGCGGGCGCAAGACTTTCGACGTGGCCAGTGAACGGAATGTTCGATGCATCCAGTTCCACATCGGCGTCGTCACCGGCACGCATCTTCTTGAGCTGGTCTTCCTTGAAGTTCGCATCGACCCAGAGGCCGGTCGCGGGCACGATGGTGAGTAACGATGTGCCGACATTCGCCAGCACGCCGACGCGCGCCGTGCGATTGCCGACATAACCGTCCACGGGCGAGCGGATGGTCGTGTAATCGACGTTCAGTTGCGCCACGCGCCGCGCGGCTTCGGCGGTCGCCACGCGGGCCTCTGCATCGGCGATCTGCGCGTCGATCACGGACAATTGACGCTTGGCTGCGACGAGCGATGCCCCGCTCTTGTCGACCGACGCCTGCGCCTTGCTGTAGTCGGCATCGGCGCGTTCGACAAGCTGATTCGACACGGCGTCATCCTTCACGAGTGCACGATAACGCACGCGGTCCTGTCCGCTACGCGTGAGTTCGGCCGTCGACGCGCGAACTTCCGCCTGAGCCTGACTGATCAAAGCGGCCTGCAACGCATCCTTTGCGCGCAGTTCCTCGACGGCTGCGCGGGCACTCGATACTTCCGCATTCGCCTGCGCGAGACGTGCGTCGTAATCGCGGGCATCGAGACGGACGAGGACCTGGCCCGCGCTCACGCGTTGGTTGTCCTGCACGAGAACGTCGGTCACGAAGCCGTTGACCTTCGGCGCGAGCACCGTGACATCGCCGCCGACGTAGGCGTCGTCGGTCGTTTGCAGGAAACGCAGAACGAGGACCCAGTACGTGAGCGCCGCGACGAGTACGGCCGCGACCACACCGAGCGCGAGCAGCATCCAGGGAATACGTCGCGCGGGCCGGTCGAGCGCCGGCGCGGTCGTCGATGGGAGTTGAGTGGAAGGCGTCGTCATATCGCTTTTAGTGCATATGCACTGAATGTCGGACAAAATGGCAGCGGTCGCTGCTTCGATAGCCCAGGAGCGTATCTGTGCATATACACGATGTCAAGCCGCACTTGCGGCACGAGACAAATGTCAAGGCGACAATAATGATGCGCGGCGCTTTCCAAAAAGAGCCAAGGTGATTGAATGGTTCTCAATCTCCGACGCGGCTAGCGGGACTCGCAGCCCTCTAAAGTTTCGGCTTCCGGAGCCGATAACTGACGTTGACCGACGCAAGTGGACAGTGTCTCTTCGGTAGCACGTGGAGAGACTCACCGCCACTTGCTGTCGAGACGGCTACCTCGCCCACGCTTGTCTGCGCTTGCAAGCCGCAAGGCTTCAAAGCGGCAACATCACGCACAGAAAACCCACTTCATTCGCGCACCGACAAGCCCATCATGCCCACGTTCGACTTACGTACCGTCCTGCTGATGGCATCCGTGATGCCTGGGCTCATGGCTCTGGTGATGTTCTCTATCGGCAGAACGTTCCCCAGAACGATTCTGGGGGTTGCACATTGGGCGCAAGGCTCATTGCTTTTTTCTGCCGCCGCTTTCGTGATGGCATTGCGCGGTGCGTTGCCGGACTGGCTGTCCGTCGTCGTCGGCAATGCATGTATCGTCGGGAGCATCGGACTTTGGCTGATCGGTACCCAGCGCTACCTGGGTCGTCCACCCTTCATCCGCACCATTGCAGCGTTGGCATTCGTGGACGCAGTCAGTCTCAGCTGGATGACGTGGGTGCACTTCACGCCTTACGGGCGGGCCCTGTTTACCAACGTGATTCTCACGCTGCTTTTCGCGCGCCTCGCCTATGAGTTGCTGCGATTCGGCCGGGACGATAGCGGAGCGAAGGTCGTCGGCACGTTGTTCGCATTCGAGACCGTCATCGCGTCGGCGAGAGTGCTCACGTCGCTGCAACCGGGCGCGTCGCACGAGGGACTGTATGCGCACGACCGCATGCAGATGGTCTATTTGAGCAGTGGCGCATTCATGTCGTTGAGCATTACCGTCGGTTTCATGCTCACAGCCGTGAACCGCCTCAGGGTGCATCTCGAGGAATTGTCGCGCATCGACCCTCTTACTGGCCTACTGAATCGTCGCGCTCTGCTGGGCGCTCACACGATGTCGCGAGAAGCACCGCGCAAGGTCAGGCGATACCTGTCGCTCTTGCTGATCGATCTGGACCACTTCAAGAAAATCAACGACACCTACGGTCATTCGATGGGTGACGACATCCTCGTGGATTTCGCGCGACGCGCAAGTCTTTCGCTTCCGCCAGAGGCACAGTTCGCACGCTGGGGCGGAGAGGAGTTCGCCGTGCTCTTTCCGTGCGACAGCCTTCACGAGCCATTGCGCCTTGGACACGCATTGCAGGAGCGAATCGCAGGCGCGAGTGAATCGGCCTTGCCTTCCTATACGTGCAGCATCGGAATCGCTTATCTGGGCGCTGCCGACGCGAGCATCGAGCAGTTGCTCAAGCAAGCCGACGAGGCGCTGTATCGCGCCAAAGACAATGGCCGCAATCGCGTTGAACTCGCGCGGGAAGTTCTTCCGGTTAGCGGCTCCCGCATGCTCGATGCAGTAAAGCCGTAACTGTCGCGGTCACACCAAAGGCAACCACTCGTGATGCGTTGAGCGCGCCTGTGGACCGCGCTTTGCTGCGCTGACTGTCACTACCGCTAAACCCAAACGGAGGGCGCGATGTGTCAGGAATCTACAGCGCCAGAGCAACTGGCATTTCACCGCGATATGGATGCGAACGCGTGCGTGAGTAAGCCGCATCTGACGATATCGCGGCCACACAGTCGGGGGATTCTTGCGACCCTCGTTTGCGCGACTGCGTTCTCAGCCGCGGGCTGCCGTCTAATGCAGTCGGACGCCCAAGTCAGCACCGCCGACCAACAGTTCATGCTGACCGCCGCGAGCGTCGGCAAAGCCGAGATCGATCTCGGCAAGCTGGCGTCCGAGCGAGGCGGTTCACCGGAAGTTCGCGAGTTCGGGCAGAAAATGGTCGCCGAGCATACGCGCATCAACGGCGAGTTGTCCCAGATCGCGGACGAGAAACACGTGCGCTTGTTACAGGCGATGGACCCGGCAAACCGCACGCTCTACGACGAACTCGGAACCATGACGGGACCCGCCTTCGACCGCGAATATGCGATTGCGCAGGTGCATATCCATCAAATGGGCAATGCGCTTTATGCGAGCGAGGCGCAGCATGGCGAAGACGCGCAAGTGAGAGCCTTTGCGGCGCGAGGCGTGCCGATCGGAGAAAATCATCTGCAACATGCTTCTCACCTGCTGCAAGGCTTGCCGACATCGTCGGCGCAGTAGTCGGTGCATCACGGCGTGGAGAACTTGCATGGCTCATAAAGAGAGCTCACTTGGCCGGGCCGGTTTGCTACCGGGCTGGCACTGCTTTCGCAAACGCGCGACGGCTGGCTTCGCTGTCGTCTGCACTCTGACGCTCGGTCTGCTAACGCCTCTGAACGTACGCGCCGCTTCGCCGGCCGACTCGAAAGATTCCACGCGCGAGCAAGTCCGCTCGGATCTCGACCGCTATCGATGCGCAGGGTACAACCCGATCGCCGACGAGATCACCTACCCCAACGATATCGATGCGGCGCGGGCGCGATTGCAGGATCCCGGCTGCTTCAATCCCGACGCCGCCTCCAAAACGGCGCCGCCCTCGAACAAGCAATCGAAGTAGCAGGCGCGACCATGCGACCTTGCATATGCATAGGACCTTTGGCTGACGGCCGCGCTCGCGACTGCTTGACGTCTCTCGCTCTTCTTGCGCGAGTAGGGTTTTCGCTAGAACGAAAGTGCGGGACGCACGGGCGCTTCACACCGAGCAGCGGCTGAGACTCATAGCTTCACTTCTATGAAAGCCGCGATTGCGTTTCCCGCTTGTCAGTTGCGTTGAGAAAGCACCGTTCTCACACGACACCTCAGCGACCCAGCGATGCGGTCATTCAGAACGCCCAAAACAAAAAAGGGCCCGGAGGCCCTTTTCGATTTACTTCGGGTGCGTTGCGATGAAGCTCTTGACCGCCGTGAAAGCCGGCTTCTGCGTCTTGCCGTCGCTCTGCATCAAGCCATACGCGCCTTCGCTGTCGTCATACATCTCGAAAGCCTGAATCGACTGGATGTTGTACTTGGCCGCGTTGTTGTAGAACTGCTGCATCATCAGGTTGCCGGTCATGTACGACGCAATCGACGAGTAGGTGCCGTAGGTCGGGCGAACGCCGTACTCGTTGATCCAGATCGGCTTACCCATCGACTGAAGCACGCCCAGGACGTCGTGGCAACCGGTGTTGCCGCAGGCATGGGTCATGTCGCCTTGGTCGGAGTACCAGTGCCACGCCGTGATGTCCCAGCTGACGGTCGGGTGACCATGCGTGCCGTCCGGCTGCGAGCCATCCGCCAGCATCTGGAAGAACGCGGTGTGCTTCCACGTCCCGTCGACGATGATCTTCGCCGAGCTGTTGACCGACTTCACGCCGGCGATCATGCCGCGGATCGCGCCGCGCGCAATAGTGAACGGCTGATTGCTGTACTGATTCCAGACATTGCCGTCGTAATTGCCGGCGAGCGTGTGGGCTTCCATTTCGTTACCCACTTCGTAGTACGTATAGTTGTACGTTTGCGCCGTCTGCTGGCCGAGCGTGTAACCGGCGTTGTAGGCCGCCTGCTCGCTGTTGTAGTTCAGGCCGAGCATGATCACCGGATAAACCTGAATACCGCCTGCGGCGAACGTCTTGGCAACCGTCGCGACGACCTTCGCGGAAGCCTGGCTGTAGACGTCGTTGCGGTAGATCTTCACGCCGAGGCTCTGAAGCTGCGCGAGCTGCGTTGCGTAAGCGGTGCTGTCGTATGCGCCGCCGTTCGTGATGTGACCGTTCACCCCGTAGAAAATCGAGCCCGTGGTCGCGGCCTTATCGGTTGCCTCCGGCACATCGGCGGACTTGTTCGTTGCGGCGTCGACAGCAGCTTCTCCACCGCCGCCGCAGGCCGCGAGCAGCGCGCTCAGGACGACCGCGGTTGCCAACGTTGCAGCCTTCGACTTAGCGAGGAAACTCAGGGATTGCGTAGCTTGATTGTTGTTCATGATCACTTGGCAGTACTAAGGAGCGAGCATTCGCTCGCAGAGTTGAAGTAGGTTGCCGGCAACACATGCCGACGACCAAGAACGTATTTCGCTTACTGGGGAACCGGTTCGGTCGCACTGCGTTGAACCGGCCGTCGAGCTATGCCTGGTTCCTATCGCGCTGGCGTTGACGCCAGCAAACGATTGCCTGCCGAGGAAGGCCGATGACCGCGCCACTCGTGGTCACCGATGCAAACTGGTCCAAGGGTATTACTTACCGACTGCTTCTGCGTGCCGCTTCGTTTAAGGCATCCTTTTCCGAATCGGTCAGCACGGAAGCAAGGTTATCGTCTAATGAGATGGCTGTAAACACACATTTCAGAAAAAAATTCGTCTGAAATCATTCAGCAGGAAGAAACTTCCGAAACGCGTATTTCTGACACGCCGACACACGCTCGTCGCAATCGAAGCCTTCGCACATGCGTTATTTCGCGGCGCAAGCGGTGACTATTAGGGTAATTGAGTATTCTTATGACGAACAGAAGGCCGTAGCAGACCTAAAGGAGCGCATTAGACGGATCGCCGATACCCTAAAGCGCTTTGTGTAAAGCAATCGCCAGCAGTCGCGGCTCATCGAACATCGTTGCGAGTTCGAAGAAGAAAAGGAAAGCGAGCATAGCTGCTGTGCCCGGTCGTCGATAGATCAGGCTCACGATACGCGGCGCGAAGCGTCTTCTCACGGTGGCCCGGGTCACGAAGATGACGACAGCCGTGCCGATTAGCGCGCCCGCCACCACATCGGTCGGATAGTGCAGACCCAGGTACACGCGAGGCAAACAGATCAACAGAAGGCACTGCACAATCGCCAGTACACCGACCCATCGCCAGACGAGAAAGATGCCGACCGCGACCGACATCCACAGTGCGGCATGGTCGCTAGGGAATGAACTCCACAGTCGCAGATGATTGCTCGCCTGGCTCGCGCCGGGAAAGCTGGAAGCTAGACTCGGGCTATACATCGGCCGAAGTCTGAACGGCAAGACGAGCGCAAGAAGGCGTCCGACGACGAAGGCCAGCAGCGCAGACATCACGATTGCGACCACCATTTCTCGACGGTAGCTCAACGTACTGCCCTGCTTGAACCAGAGTGCCCACAGAATGGCGAGCGGAACGAGTCCCTTGAACAGATAGAATTCGGCCACGACGCCGACCGCGTGAGCGAATAAGCCCGAGGAAGGCAGAGCATGAAGCAGCCAAAGTTGAATTGACGAGTCGAGAGCGTTCACGCGATTCTGTCTCCGTATGTTCTATTTTTTTCGACACGAGTGGCAATGCATGCTCCGACGCTTGAGCTCATGAATCGCCTAAGGCGGCCCAGGCATAGGCGGCGCGAACTCTGTGTCTTATGCGTTGATTTACCCCGCGCCCCTCCGTTGCGCCGGCCTTGATCAACTGCGCACGCAGTTCTTCACCACCGATCGCAGTTCGTTGATGTCGAATGGTTTCGCAAGGATAACAACATCGGCATCCGATGCGCGCCTCAATTCCTGCGCATAGCCGGTCATGAGCGCGATCATCTGGTCCGGCCAACGGTCTCGAACGTATTCGGCAAGGTCAAGGCCATCGCGCTTACCCGGCATTTGTACGTCCGAAAGCACGAGGTCAGCGCGGTATCCGCTTTCCAGCAGGGCGATCGCACTATCTGCCGTCAACTCATGGCGCACGCTGCAACCCAAGACGTCGAGCACGGCGGCAATGCCATCCGCTACGCTCTGGTTATCTTCGACGAGAAGCACGCTCACGCCGGAAGCGAGCACGTCTGCGGCCTCCTCCGGCAGCGGCTCCGCAGCAGGCTCAGCGCAACCCTCTTGGCCCTCGATACGCGGAAGGTAGACGCTGATGGTTGTCCCGCGGCCCGGCTCGCTTTCTATGCGTGCCGTGCCGCCCGACTGCTCGCATGTCGCCATGACTTGCGCAAGCCCCAGCCCGGTACCGGCGCCCTTCGCCTTCGTAGTGAAGAGCGGCTCGAACGCGCGGCGCAGCACGGCATCGGTCATGCCTTTGCCGGTATCGGTAAAGCGAAGAAGAACATAGTCGCCGGGCAGCAAGTCGAAGGTTCGTTCCGTAAGTGTGATGGATTCGCATCGCACCGTGAACTTGCCACCGTCGGGCATGGCGTCTTTCGCGTTGACGCAAAGATTGATGACGGCCGCTTCGAGTTCCACGGGATCGACCATGACGCTGCTAAGTCGACCAGTCAGTTGGAGATCCAGTACCAGCTGCTCGCCTAGCGACGTCTCGATGAGATCGCGCATGCTTTCGATCCATTCGCAGACGTTCACGCATTCGAGTTTCACCGGCTGCTTGCGCGCCACGCTCATCAGCCGACGCGCGAGTCCTTGCGCGCCTTTCGCCGCATGCTGAACCGCCAACACTTCCTTCTCGAGATCCGTATAGTGCTTGCGTCGCGCCAGTTCCACGTTGGCGTTCACGACCATCAAGAGATTATTGAAGTCATGCGCGACGTTGGCCACGAGATTGCCGAGCGCGCCCGTGCGACGCAGTTGTCGGTTCGATTCTTCGGCGGACACGCGTCGGCTGACTTCGGCATGCCAGTTGCGCCACGCGACTTCCTCTTCACCGAGCCTTCGCAACGACATCCAGAGCAGTACCCATACGACGACGCATGGAACGAGCAATATGGTCGTGATGGCGATCAGATTCGCGCGCCATTTAGCGGCGATGAAAGCGGTCTCGATGCCTGCCGTGACATAGAGCGGATAACCGCGCACCCGCCGGTACGCAAGCACCCTATCGCGGCCATCAACCGGTGAAACTGAAAGCAGATGCCCGAACCGCGCGTTTGCTTCAATCGCATGCTTGACTCCGGAGTCCGCCGCCGAAGTCGTATGAGGCCGCGAGTTCGGGAAGCGCGCCAGGATTCCACCATCAGCGCGATACAGGCCGATGAGAACGAACGGCTCGTCGCCAGTGAGTTCCCGATAGAAGTCCAGAAAGTACTGTTGCCGCAGCGCGATTGCGAAAACGCCGAGCGACCTGCCCGCTTTATCTACCCATGAAGTGCTTACGGTGAATACGTTGCTACCGGTAAGGAAGCCGGGTTGCGCTAGCGAGACATGAGGTTCGCCGTGTGCGTTCGACGCCGCCTGTAGCGTCTCGCTGCCGCTGATCGACACGTTCGGAACCGGATAGAAGCGGCTACTCGCGAGCAATTGCCCCGTTGCGCTATAGACCGCGGCGCTCGCTATCTGCGGAAAGCGGCCGACAATCGCGTTGAGCGATTCATGAATGGTGTGTTCTTGACGGGCGATCCAGTCAGGTCGCTGCTCGCCCATGAGTTCGGCGATGCGGTCGAGCACCTCTGCGTTGAGTTCCTGCACGGTCGCAGCCTGCTCTTCCGCGACTCGCGTGAGGCGATCCACTTCGTCGAATGCTTCGGATAGTCTGCGATGGTAGTCGAACCAGGCGTACCCGCAGACGCAGAGAAAAGGACCGAGTACTGAAATGACCGCGAGAAGGACGATAATCGCACGCGTCGCCGCAAAGTTTCGATGCGGCGGCGGCAGCTCCAGAGAGACTTCGTCTTCTTCGTCCATTGTGCAATCCGTCCTTGCACAGACGCGCGTGAGTTCGGCTCACGCTCCAACGAAATATCGTCGAGCGCGAACACCTCGATATTCCGACTATATAGCGATTTGAGCAGTCAGACGATACTTGCGAGCAACGACGAAGCAGCGGCGCACCTCTGCCGCTTGTCGAGCGTTGTATCGCGGGGAAGGAAGGAAGTGAAGGCGTCGAGGGGACAAACGCAACGCGAACGGCGGCCGTTTCTCTCTGCCGACCCCCCGACCGCGGTTGCGTTATTTGTAGCCGATAACCATGGAATCGGGCCCGACGAGATGCTCGACGCGTATGTTGCTAAAGCCGGTCTGTTCCATCCATTTGCGGCATTGCGCGCCGGTGTAATCGAAACCGCCCGGCGTCTCGATCAGCATGTTCAGGCTCATCAGCAAGCCGAACGCATTCTCGCGGCGCTCGTCGTCGATGACCGCGTCGTAGACGATAAGCGCGCCGCCCGGCGGCAACGCCGCATGGCATTTGGCGAGAAGATCGAGTTTTTGCGGCAGCGCCCAGTCGTGCAGGATGTGCCCCATCACGAGCACATCCGCCGACGGACATTCGTCCTTGAAGAAGTCGCCCGGATAGAAGCGCAGCCGGTCGCTCAGGCCATGTGCAGCGACGTACTCCTCGTATACCGGGCCGACGGCCGGCAAGTCGAAGCCTCCGCCCGTCAGATGCGGATGCGCCATCGCCACTTGCACGGGCAGCGCGCCCTGCGCCGCGCCGATATCGATAAACGTGGTGTAATCGCCCCACGGAAACTTCTGGGCAATGGCGCGAGCCGTACCGAGACTCACGCCCGTCATGCCCTGAAGGAAACCGCGCAACGACGCCTGATCGCGATAGATCGCGTCGAACGGGTTGCCGCCGTGCTTCGCTTCGTTTTGCGGCAGACCGGTCATGAGCGCTTCGGTCAGCGCGCCCCAGAAGGGATAGAGTCGCGCGTTCGCCATCTCCAGCAATCCGCCGACATAACAAGGCTTCGACCTGTCGAGAAAGAGATCGGTGTCGGCCTTATTGCTGTAGACGGTGCCATCACGGTCGAGCAAGCCTAGCGCGACGAGCGCATCGAGGAAGTCGCTCGCTGCCCGTGGATGCAGCCCGAGGGCTTCGGCCAGCTCCGCCCCTTCTCGCGGACCGGACGCCAGCTGTGTGAAGACGCCGAGTTCGACCGCAGACAGCAGCGCCTTTGACGCCCAGAAGCCCATGCCTATTTGTAGAAGCCTCTCGGGAGAGGGCTGATCGGTGGAGACGGGCGACGGCGCCTTGTTCATATCGCATCCTTCGTTCGATGAGAAATAACGTAAGGGGTGCTAAGGCCGGCTGAAAGCACAGCGTCCACTGTAGGCGCTGCGCCGTTGGTGATCAAGCGATGTATGTGTGCCGCCGCGCAGAGCGCACAGGCATCGCGGCCGAACTGGCCCGTGCCGCCCGCAATGGATTGTCTCTGTTCAGACAGGTACGGTCTGCGGAAAACTCGACCGGACCGACCAGAGGAATCCGCCATGACCGCACAGACCTTCTTCGACGCCAACCTGCTGCTCGCCTGGTCGGCTTATTTCGTGGGAACGGCCAGCCCCGGGCCGAGCAATCTGGCGATCATGTCGATTGCGAGCACATCCGGCAGGCGCGCGGCCCTGGCGTTCGCGGCGGGCGTCATGTCCGGCTCGTTGACGTGGGCCGTGCTCGCCGCGCTGGGCCTGTCGGCCGCGCTTGCCGCGTATTCCGGCTTTCTCGTGGCTGTGAAGTTGTGCGGCGGGGCGTATCTGCTGTGGCTCGCGGCGAAGTCGGCTCGCGCCGCGTGGCGCCCGCCCCTGCGCCCCGCTTCACGACATGCTCCGGCACCGGACGCGCGCCGGCTCTATGCGCGCGGCGCGCTTTTGCATCTCACGAATCCGAAAGCCATTCTCGTGTGGATGTCGATCGCCGCGCTCGGCTCATCCACCGCAACGCCGCCGATGCACACGTTGACTGTGGTCGCGGGGTGCCTGTGCATCGGCATGAGCGTCTTCGGCGGGTATGCGGTCTTGTTCTCGATGGCAGCGCCGCGCCGCCTGTACGCGCGCATGCAGCGCTATCTCAATGCGTGCCTCGCGTTGCTCTTCGGCGCAGCGGGCATCCGCTTGCTGATGTCGCGCGTCTGAACTCCCGCCAGCTCACGCGCCCCTGTTCCAGCGATCGAGCCGCCTACGCGTAACCAGAGCAATGCGGTTCGATGCAAGCGCCGCCAGATTGACGAGGCGCCGCTTCTGCGTAGCGTCCATGACGCGTGGCTGCCGGTCGATGCCGCAGAGCGCGCCGAGCGCGTTGCCTTCTGCGTCGCGCAACGGTACGCCAGCATAGAAGCGAATGCGCGGCTCGTCGGTGACGAGCGGATTAGCCTCGAAGCGCGGATCGGCCGCCGCGTCTTCCACCACGAACGCATCGTTCTGCATGACCGTGTAGTTGCAGAACGCCCACGAGCGCGGCGTCTCGTGCGCGTTAAGCCCCCAGCGCGCCTTGAACCATTGCCGGTCGGGCGTGAGCAGCGTCATCAGGCAAATCGGCACGCGCAGCGTCTCCGCTGTGAGCTGCACGACCTCGTCGAACTCGGGATCGCTCGCCGAATCGACGAGTCCCGTGCGCTCGACCGCCCGTAGGCGCGCGGCTTCATTCGCCGCGACGGGATACGGCGAAGTGTCCGCATTGTCCGGGGGCGCGAGCGATAGACACGCGACGAGCGCAGCAGCGAAAGCGGGCTTGTCAGCGGGCGCTGGCAGCACCGCAATGCGCGACAAGGCGCCCAGCTCCGCTTCGAGTTGCGCGGCGGGCATGTCGGTGACGAGCAGCATGCGCATGTGCGCCAGATCGCGCGAATGCAGCAGCCGCCGGCACATCGACAGGCGCTCCCAGTCCCCGCGCATCAGTTCGACGGCGATCACGGCGGGCATGGCGAGGCCCGCGTCCAACATTGCGTTGAGCGGGTCGCTCTGCCCGATGGCGCGCAGCCCCGCAGCCGCGGCCGCTTCCACGTACGACGGCAATGCGGCTTCCGATGCCACGACGAGCGCCACGGAGCTTTCGGCATGAACCGGTGCCGGCCGCCGGTTGCCGAGTTGGTCGCGCAACGCGTCGACCGCGCTCGCGCGAACGCGCCTATGCCCGCCCGGCGTTTTCCACGATTCGATTTGTCCCTGCTCGATCCACGTTTGCGCTGTCTTCACCGAAACGCCGAGCCGGGCCGCGACGTCGCGCGTGGTGAGAATGGGATCGTCTTCCTTTGTCATGCGTTCCTTACGGTAAAGCGCGAACGAGGCGCAAACGATAGCTACCTTCAGATGAAAGCACAATCGCCGAAATTGATAGAAATGGAAGTTTTCGCTTGCACGATTTGTCGGTTAAATCTACGCTTAATACGCCATTTCGCTGTCTTTTTCGGTCTTCGGTCGCAATTACCACGCCTTTCTTCTTCACATGGTAATTATGGCTGGCATCGTTGGCTTTGACAAGACGTCGACATTTGGTAAAAAAGGAAGTCTCTATAAACGACGTAGGCGCACAACGCCCGCGGCGCCGAAGACCACGGCGAACACATAAAACACGCTATGAACCTCAAAACCATGTCGGTCAAGGCAAAACTGGCCTTGTCATTCTCGCTGCTAACGGCTGTCGTCCTGATCGTATCAGCGGTGTCCATCACCGCGCTCGGCGACGCGAATCAACGCTTCTTCGGCTTTGTCGAAGGCATCAACACCCGCGCGGCGCTGGCCGAACAGGTGCGTCAGGCAGTGGACCGGCGCGCGATCGCCGCGCGCAACATGGCGCTCGTGACGACGCCCGCCGACTTCGAGTTGGAGAAGGCCGCCGAAGCGCAGGCGCAAGCCGATGTCTCCCAACGCCTCGCCAAACTCGACGCGATGATCGCCTCCGCGACCGACACGACCGAGAAGGCGCGCTCGCTCGTCGCCGAGATCAATCGCATCGAAGCGCTGTATGCGCCGGTCGCCCAGGCGATCGTCAACCTCGCGACCGAGCACCGTCAAGAGGAAGCCGTGCGCAAGATCAACGAAGACTGCCGCCCGTTGCTGGCCGCGCTCGTGAGCGCCACCAACGCCTATTCCGCTTACACGCACGAGCGCGCCGAGACGCTTGTGGCCGAGGCTCATGAACACTTCGCGACGCAGCGGGCCATCCTCATCGCCATTTGCCTCGCGGCGGTAGCGGCTGCGGTGGCAGCGGGCGTCATCATCACGCGCGGCCTGACGCGCGCGCTCGGCACCGAGCCGGCGACGCTCAAGGAAATCACACAGCGCGTGGCGTCGGGCGATCTCAGCCCCGTCACCATGACTCGCGCGGTCCCGCAAGGCAGCGTGCTTTCGTCGATGGACGCGATGCAAAAGAGCCTCGTCACGTTGATTGCCGAAGTGCGCACGGCGGCCGACAGCATCGCGACCGGTTCCATGCAGATTGCCTCGGGCAACGCAGACTTGTCGGCGCGCACAGACGAGCAGGCGTCGTCGCTGCAGGAGACGGCGGCCAGCATGGAAGAGCTGACCTCGACGGTCCGCCAGAACGCCGACAACGCGCAGCAGGCGAGCACGCTGTCGAGCAACGCGTCGCATGTGGCACAACAAGGCAATGCCGTGGTGACGCGCGTCGTCGAAACCATGACGGCGATCAGCGAGAGCTCGACGAAGATCGCGGACATCATCGGCATCATCGAAGGCATTGCGTTTCAGACCAACATTCTTGCGCTGAACGCGGCAGTCGAGGCCGCGCGCGCGGGCGAACAGGGGCGCGGCTTTGCAGTGGTCGCATCGGAAGTGCGCTCGCTCGCGCAACGCTCGTCGCATGCGGCGAAGGAGATCAAGGAACTGATCGGCGCGTCGGTGGCGAAGGTGGAAGCGGGCTTCGCGCTGGCGCAGGACGCAGGCACGACGATGAGCGACGTGATGACCGCGGTGCGCCGCGTGTCGGACATCATGGACGAGATCGCGGCGGCGACGGGCGAACAGAGCCGCGGCATCGAGCAGGTCAATCAGGCGATCTCGCAGATGGACCGCGTCACGCAGCAGAACGCCGCGCTCGTCGAGCAAGCGGCTGCGGCATCGCAGGCGCTGGATCATCAGGGGCGTCATCTTTCGCAGACGGTGTCGCAGTTCCGCATCGAACACGCTGCCGCATGACCAACGCGCGGCGCGCGGATACAGCCACTGAGAGGAAGTCGTGCACCATGAGATGAAGACGTTGCCCGGCGTCGCCACCGCGCAGTTCCGGTCGTTCGCAGCGAAGATTCCGCCGTTCTACGCATCGCTCGTCGTCACGATGTTGTCGTTCATGGTCGTGTTCGGGCAGCGCGCGCCCGCATGGCTCGCGCTCGGCATGCCGTCGGTCTTCATCGTGCTGCTCGTCTGGCGGGGCTGCTGGTGGGTCGTGCATCGCCATGACGACGTGACCGACGCCGAAGCGCGCCGCCATCTCGCCCGCGCGACGACCGTGCTGATCGTGAGCGCGGTCTTCGCAATGGGCGTGGACGTGATGCTATTCAAGTACGCCGACGTTCACGCGAAATACTTCATCCTGATGCAGATCGTGGCATCCACGATGGCGGGTTTCTTCTGCCTGATGCATCTGCGCACGGCGGCGGCGCTCGTCGCCTTCGCGATGATGCTGCCGTTCCTCGGCTCCATGTTGAGCATGAACGATATCGGCGCGACGGCATCGGCGGTCGATATCGCGATCACCGTCGCGCTGATGAGCTATGTGATGTTCGGCTATCAGCGCGACTTCGCGAATCTCATTCGTTCGGAAGCCGAAACAGCTGCATTGAGCAAGGAGAACGTGTGGCTCGCGAACCTCGACATGCTCACCGGTCTGCCGAACCGCCGGCAGTTTTTCGAGCAGTTGCAGTCGTCCATTGCGAATGCCGCCGCGACGAAGCGCACGGTGGCGGTAGGCGTCGTGGATCTCGACGGCTTCAAGCCCGTCAACGACACGCACGGGCACCGCGTCGGCGACCACGTGCTCGCGGAAATCGCGCGGCGCATCGAACGCATGACGACCCATGCCGCGTTGCTGGCGCGCGTGGGCGGCGACGAGTTCGCGTTCATCGTCGTGGATGCGGACGAAGCCTCGCTGCAGGCATCCGCCGATGCGATCATTCAGGCGGTGAGCAGGCCCATCGCCGTGGGCAGCCTTGTGACATCGGTCGGATGCTCGATCGGCTTCGCGATGTATCCGCGCGCCGCGGCGACGGCCGATCTGCTCTACGAACGCGCGGACTACGCGCTCTATCATGCCAAGCGTTCGGGCCGTTCGCGCTCGGTCATGTTCTCGCTGGAACACGAGCGACTGTTGAAAGAGCAAGGCGCGGTCGAGCAGGCGTTGCGCAGCGCCAACCTTGCCGACGAGTTCTATCCCGTGTTTCAGCCTATCGTCGATGCATCGACGAACCGCACGCTCGCGCTCGAAAGCCTCGCGCGCTGGCAGAGTCCCGTGCTGGGCGCGGTGCCGCCGGGCACGTTCATTTCGGTGGCGGAGCAGGCGGGCATCATTGCGGATCTCACGCCCATTCTGTTGCAGAAGTCGCTTGCCGCAGCCGAGCTTTGGCCGGAGGACGTGGACCTTTCCTTCAACGTTTCGCCGTACGATATCGCGAGCGAACCGCGTACGCGCCGGCTCATCGAAATCATTCAGGCAAGCCGCGTGTCGCCGCAACGCATCGCGATCGAACTGACGGAGACCGCACTGATGCACAGCTTCGCGCAGACGAACGCGAACATGGCGCTGCTTCAGGACGTCGGCGTGCGCATCTCGCTCGACGACTTCGGCACCGGCTATTCGAGCCTCAGCTATGTGCACGCATTGCCCATCAACAAGCTGAAGATCGACAAGAGCTTTATCAGCGATATCGGGGCGAATCCGCGAAGCAGAAACATCGTGCGATCGCTCATCACGTTGTGTCACGACCTCGGCGTGACGTGCATCATCGAAGGCGTCGAGACGACGGACCAGTTGCGGATCGTGCGCGAACTGGGCGGCGCGGCCATTCAGGGCTATTACTTCGCCAAGCCGATGCCGGCGGCCAGCGTGAATGCGTATTTGCGCGATTGCACCGCCGTTTAATGTGGTGGTCGCGCCGACGTCGCTTCCGCGCCAAGCACGCCGGACGCCTCCCCTTCCCTCTTGCGGTACGACGGTTGCTCAGGTCAAGTGGACGAACGATCGACAGGAGGTACCGCGATGCTCAGTCAAGAGACGAAGGACATCGTCAAGGCGACCGCGCCTGTGCTCGCCGAACACGGACTGCCCATCATCAAACGCTTCTATATCCGGCTATTCGAAGCGCACCCGGAACTGAAGAACGTTTTCAACATGGCGCATCAGGAACAAGGCGAACAGCAGACGGCGCTGGCGCGCGCCGTCTATGCGTATGCCGAGAACATCGAGAATCCTGAAAGCCTTGCGGCCGTGCTCCGCAACATATCGAACAAGCATGCAAGCCTCGACGTGCGGCCCGAGCATTACCCGATCGTCGGCGAACATCTGCTCGGCGCGATCAAGGAGGTGTTGGGCGACGCCGCGACCGACCAGATCATCGGGGCGTGGGCACAGGCTTACCAGAACCTTGCCGATGTGTTGATCGCCATGGAGAAGGCGCTGCGCGAAAAGTCGTCCGAGGCCGCGGGCGGCTGGACAGGCTGGCGGCCGTTCATTGTGAAAGAGAAACGCCCCGACAGCAGCGCGATTACTTCATTCGTTCTCGAACCCGCCGACGGGCAGCCCGTCATGAACTTCGAGCCGGGGCAATATGTCAGCGTCGCGGTCGACGTGCCCGCGCTCAAGCTGCGTCAGATACGCCAGTACAGTCTCTCGGACATGCCGAACGGGCGGACGTATCGCATTTCCGTGAAGCGCGAAGACGGCGACGCCGCGCGGCCACCGGGCTATGTGTCGTCGCTGCTGCATCATCATGTCGAAGTGGGCGACGAGATATTGATCGCCGCGCCATACGGCACGTTCCATATCGACGTCGATGCCACGACGCCGATCGTGCTGATCAGCGGCGGCGTAGGTCTCACGCCGATGGTCAGCATGCTCAAGCGTGCCATTCAAAACCCGCACAGGCAAGTGGTATTCGTGCACGGCGCGCGCAATAGCGCGGTGCATGCCATGCGCGACCGGCTGAAGCAAACGGCTGCGACCCAGCCGAACTTCAAGGCAGTGATCTATTACGACGACCCCTTGCCTACCGATGTCGAAGGCGAAGACTATGACCGCCGCGGTTTCATCGACCTAAATGGCCTGAAGGACGAGATCCTGCTTCCCGAAACCGATTACTACATCTGCGGCCCAATTCCGTTCATGCGCTTGCAGCATGACGCGCTGCGCAAGCTGGGCATCGACGAGGCGCGAATCCACTATGAGGTCTTCGGCCCCGATCTATTTGCGGAGTGACGCGCTTCAACGCACGAGGCAAGGCCGCTTGTTGTCGAACTTCCAGTTCGGGATGAGATATTGCATGGCGATGCCGTCATCGCGCGCGCCGAGGCCGTGCTGATGATACAGCGCGTGGGCCTTCTCGATCTCGTCCATATCCAGTTCGACGCCGAGACCCGGCGTGCTCGGCACCTTCACCTTGCCGCCGACGATTTGCAGCGGATCGCGCGTGAGACGCTGGCCGTCCTGCCAGATCCAGTGTGTGTCGATCGCCGTGATCTTGCCCGGCGCGGCGGCCGCGACATGCGTGAACATCGCGAGCGACACGTCGAAGTGATTGTTCGAATGCGAGCCCCATGTGAGACCCCAGTCGTTGCACATCTGCGCCACGCGCACGGAGCCTTGCATCGTCCAGAAGTGCGGATCGGCGAGCGGAATATCCACCGATTGCAGTTGAATGGCGTGGCCCATCTGACGCCAGTCGGTGGCGATCATGTTCGTCGCGGTCGGCAGGCCCGTCGCGCGGCGGAACTCGGCCATCACTTCGCGGCCCGAATAGCCGTTCTCCGCGCCGCACGGGTCTTCCGCGTAGGCCAGCACGTCGTGCTTGTCGCGGCACAGGCGAATGGCTTCCGCGAGCGACCACGCGCCGTTCGGATCGAGCGTCACGCGCGCATCCGGGAAACGTTCGGCGAGCGCGGTCACGGCCTCGATCTCCGCATCGCCGGCGAGCACGCCGCCTTTCAGCTTGAAGTCGTTGAAGCCGTAACGCGCCTGCGCCGCTTCCGCGAGGCGCACCACCGCTTCCGGCGTCAGCGCGACTTCGGTGCGCAGGCGCTCCCAGTCGTCCTTGCCGTTCTCGCCGGATGCGTACGGCAGATCGGTGCGATTGCGATCGCCGATATAGAACAGATAGCCGAGCATCTCTACTTCGTCGCGTTGCTGGCCTTCGCCGAGCAGCGCCGCGACCGGCACGCCGAGATGCTGGCCGAGCAGATCGAGCAATGCCGCTTCCAGCGCGGTGACGGCGTGAATGGTCGTGCGAAGATCGAAGGTTTGCAGGCCGCGGCCGCCCGCATCACGGTCGGCGAACTGCGTGCGCACGCGATTGAGCACTGCCTGCATGTTGCCGATGGACTGGCCCACGACAAGCGCACGCGCGTCGTCGATGGTCTTGCGGATATTCTCGCCGCCCGGCACTTCGCCGACGCCCGTATTGCCCGCGCTGTCCGTGAGAATCACGATATTGCGCGTGAAGAACGGCGCATGCGCGCCCGACAGGTTCATCAGCATGCTGTCGCGCCCCGCAACGGGAATCACGCGCAATTCGGTAACGGTGGGCGTCGCGTTGACGCGAGTCGAAGTCATGGACATATGCAAAATTCCATCGGTTGATTTGAACACTGCGCGCGCCGTGTGAATCCGACGGCGACTTGCTTCGGTTTCCCAACTTTATGCTTATTGCATGCGTTCATTCGGCCAGCCGAAAGCGTTCGATCTTGCCGACGACGAACACGTAGCAAACGATCGCAATCAACGCGTTCGCGCTCACGAAGACGAGCGCCGCCGCGAACGAGCCGGTTCCCTGCACGAGATAGCCAATGACGATCGGCGTCGTGATGCCCGCCGTATTGCCGAACGTGTTGAAGAGCGCCGCGCACAGGCCGCTCGCCTGCTTCGGCGCGGTGTCGGATACGACGGCCCAGCCGAGCGCGCCGATGCCCTTGCCGAAAAACGCCGCCGCCATGATGCCGATGACGAGCCACTGGTTATCGACATAGTTGCACGCGATCATGCAAGTCGAGAGCAGCAGGCCGACGACGATCGGCACCTTGCGCGCGGTGCTCGTCGAGAAGCCGTGCTTCATCAGCCGGTCCGACACGACGCCGCCCAGCAGACCGCCGAGAAAACCGGCGATAGCCGGAATGGATGCGACCACGCCCGCTTTTAGAATCGACATATGCCGTTCCTGCACGAGATAGATCGGGAACCAGGTCAGGAAGAAATACGTGAGCGTGGTGATGCAGTACTGCGCGATGAACACGCCGAGCATCATGCGGCTCTTCAGCAATTGCGCGAGCGCGTGACGGCCATGCGTGCTGCCGTTCTGCGTATGCCTAGGGCTCTGCGCGGCGCGGCGTTCCTTCGCCACCTGCCGGTCTTCGAGATCGACCATCGCGCCGTTGTCGGCGATATAGCGAAGCTCGGCCTCGTTCGCGAGCGGATGCTGACGCGGCGCGTAGATGGTCTTCAACCAGAGGCCTGCAACGAGTATGCCGAGCGCGCCCATCGCATAGAAGACATGCGGCCAGCCGTAAGCGTGCGTGATCCAGCCCATGATGGGCGAGAACAGCACGGTCGCGAAGTACTGAGCCGAATTGAACATGGCCGATGCCGTGCCGCGCTCGGCCGTCGGGAACCACGTCGCCGTCAGGCGCGCGTTGCCCGGAAACGCGGGCGCTTCCGCCGCGCCGACGAGAAAGCGCATCAGGAAAAGCGTGGCGAACGCGACGCCGACCGGCAATGCGGCCACGAACCCCTGCACCGCGGTGAGCAACGACCAGAAGAAAATGCTAAATGCGTAGACGCGCTTGGACCCGAAGCGGTCCAGCAGCCAGCCGCTCGGAATCTGCGCGATCACATAGGCCCACGCGAACGACGAGAAGATATAGCCCATCTCGACCGGCGAGATGTGCAGCGCTTTCTGGATGGACGAACCCGTGATGGAGATGGTCGCGCGGTCCGCGTAATTGATCGTCGTGACGAGAAAGAGCATGAAGACGATCAGGAACCGCGCCTTGCTGCGTCCCGCGTAGCTCGAAGCTTGGCCGTCCGCACTGGCCGCTCGTTCGCCCAGTTCGTCCGCGGCCATCGAAGTCGCAGTCCGTTGTATGCCTCGCTCCATCGTCGTCCCCGGCTAAGTTGTGCGATGTCTCATCGTTAGCGAAGCATATGTTAGCGCAAACATCGCTGAAATCCGGGTTTTCCCGCTGCGTAGAGATACGACGTCTTATTTCGAAGATCGTTCGGACGTGAGTCTCTGAGGCTACAATCGAGCGAAACCAGGGGACTCGAATGGAAGAGAGTTACGCGCCGGCGAAGCTCGGTTCGACAGAAGCCAACGACAGCGTGACGCTGGAAGACGTCGCGCGTCTGGCGGGCGTCACCGCAATGACCGTCTCGCGCACGCTCAAGCGCCCCGAACTCGTTCGCGAGGAAACGCGCCAGCGCGTGATGGATGCCGTGCGCGCCACCGGCTACGTGCCGAACCTGCTGGCGGGCGCGCTCGCGACGAACAAGAGCCATTTGATCGCCCTGCTCCTGCCGACCATCGCCACGTCGATTTTCACGGACATGGTTCAGAGCTTGATGGCGACGCTCGCGCCTGCCGGCTATCAAACGTTGCTCGGCCTCACCGACTATCTTCCGGAGCGCGAGGAGCAGCTTGTCGAAACCCTGCTCGGGCGACGGCCCGACGCCATCGTTCTAACCGGCACCGAGCATTCGCCGCTCACGCGAGAACGGCTGCGCAGGACGAAGGTGCCGATCATCGAGATCTGGGACCTGACCGACGACCCTATCGACATGCTGATCGGCTTCTCGCACGAGGCAGTCGGCGTCGAAGTCGCGCGCCATCTGCTCGCGAAGGGGTATCGGCGGTTCGCGGTGTTGTCGGCCGACGACCCGCGCGGCGTGCGGCGAAGCCTGAGCCTGTTCGATGAACTGAAGCGCCACGGAACCAGCGACGTACCGATCGAAGTACTGCCCGCTCCGGCCACGCTTCAGACCGGGCGCGAAGGGTTCGCTCGACTGCTGGACCGCGGCTTGCCCGAGGTCATCGTGTGCAGCACGGACACGCTCGCGCAGGGGATTCTCGCCGAGGCGGCGAAGCGCGGCATCGCCATTCCTCGCGACGTAGCCGTGATGGGCTTCGGCGATCTGAGCACCGCGGCGCATGTCCATCCTTCGCTGTCGACGGTGCGCATCGACGGCGCGTCGATCGGCAGACTGGCGGCCGACGCGCTCGTGAACAGGCTGGACGGAAGGCACCCCGCGCAACCGGCACTGAGGGTCGACACGGGGTTCACGATCATCGACCGCGAGAGCGCTTGACGTTCGGGCCGCAAGCACTCATCGGCGAACCGGCCAGCGTCACGCCTCGACCGATGCGCGGCTTCGCTGCACGATCTGATTGTCCTTGCCGTGGACCAGCGGCGTCAGCCTGAAGTCGAAGTCGATTTCCTTATAGTCGTCGGCCTTCAAGCCCAGCTCTTTACCGCCCGTCTTGTCGACGACATGCGGAATCAGGTCTTCTCGCGTGGCATAGGCGAAGTCGTCCCATATCAACGGATCGCCTTCGATATTGATCTGAGTCGTCAGCTTGCGGCAGTTGTCCGCAGTCACGAAGAAGTGAACATGCGCGGGGCGATTGCCATGCCGGCCGAGCGCGTTGAGCAAATGCTGCGTCGAACCTTGCGGCGGGCAGCCATAACCCACCGGCATCAGCGTGCGGAATTCGTATTTGCCCTCGCCATTCGTCTTCACCGCGCCACGCAGATTGAAGTCGCTCTGTGCGCCAGTCGGATCGAAGTGCGAATAAAAGCCCTTCGAATTGGCATGCCAGCATTCGACGAGCGCGTTCGCGAGCGGCTTGCCATCCGGTCCCGTGACCGTGCCGCGAATGACGAGCGGACCTGCGTTCTCATCCGCGTCGAGGTCGATCTTCGCCACGCCATCGCGCACCGGCGCGCCGGCCACGTACAGCGGACCTTCGATGGTGCGCGGCGTGCCGCCGTTCAGCTCCGCCTCGCGGTCTTCGGCATCCATGCGAATGTCGAGGTACTTCTCGAGTCCGAGGCCCGCCGCGAGCAACGCCGCCTCGCCGTCCTGACCGAGCTTGTTCAGATAATTAACGCCGGCCCAGATTTCATCGGGCGTCATGTCGAGATCGTCGATCGCCTTGAACAAATCGCTCAGCAAGCGATGCGTGATTTGCTTTGCACGCGCATTGCCGCCATCGCCCGCGAGATTCGCCGCCGCCTTCAGCAAGCCTTGCACTTCCTCGCTCTGGAATACCTTGACGCTCATGATTCATGTCTCCGTTCGTATGGGAATTTGAATTTGGCTTTGATGCTCAAGCGTCGTCGTCTCTCACGGACGACGGATGGCGACACAACGGCGTCACCGAAATCTTCATGTAGGGGAAAAGCGGCAATGCAGTGAGAATGTCGTGCAGCTCGGCATTGCTTTCGACATCGAAGATGCTGAAGTTGGCGTACTCTCCGGCAAGACGCCAGATGTGCCGCCACTTGCCGCTGCGCTGAAGCCCCTGCGAATAGGCCTTTTCTCGCGCCTTGATCTCGTCGGCGACATGAGCGGGCATGTCAGCCGGGATATTCACATCCATTCGAACATGGAACAGCATCGCTCTTGTCCTCTCAACGGGTGACTTTCATGAGGCCATCGCGCGTGAAGCGCTCGACCACGGCTTTGTTCAGTTGCATTTTGAGGCCCGTTTCCATGCTCTTACCGTTCGTCATCCTAATCCCTGTTCGAATCCACTCACGCATTGAGCAACGCACGCAGTGAAACAGCGGTGTCGCGCAGGGCATCGATGTCGAGCCGCATGCCTGCCGCGAGCAGCCGCTTGCACGCGCCCATGTCGCGGCCCGCGTTGACGGCGGCGACGGCGGCAAGGGCGCCCGCCTCGTCCAGCGCAAGCACGCAGAACGAACCCGCCGACGGATCGCCGCGCAGAATCATCGTATGCGTCGCATCGAAGATGCCGAGCGTCTGTACGTTGCAGTCGTATTGATCCGACCAGAGCCACGGCGTTTCCGCGTAACGCTCCTGTGCGCCGAGCATGTTGGCCGCCGCGATGGCGGGCTGATTCTCTGCGACCTGCCACGATTCGACGCGCACATGCCGCTTCAATAGCGGGTTGAAATGCCTCGTGACCTCACCCGCCGCGAAGATCGAAGGATCATCGGTCCGGCATTGCTCGTCCACGACGATACCGTTGTTGACCGCGAGCCCCGCCGCTTGCGCGAGTTCCACGTTCGGCACCACGCCGATACCCACCACCACGATATCCGCATCGATATCGCCGCGATCGGTCTCGACGATTGCATGCTCTGCGCCGCGTCTTACGGCCACAGGCTTCGTGCGCAGCCGCATGTCCACGCCTTTCGTGCGATGCAGCGTATGCAGGAAGTCGGCGACTTCGCCCGGCATCGAGCGCATCAGCAAGCGCTCCGCAGGTTCGACGAGCGTGACCGCGCAACCGGCCTTGATCGCAGAAGCCGCGACTTCGAGCCCGATAAAGCCGCCACCGAGCACCGCCACGCGTGCGCCCGGCCGCAACGCCGCCCGCAACGCGCGGGCATCATCGACGGTGCGAACGTAGTGCAACTTGACGCCCTCATCGACATGACCGGGAAACGGCCGCACGCGCGAGCCCGTCGCCAGCAGCAAGCGCTCGTATTCGATGCGCGCGCCATCGCTCAGAACGACGCATTTATTCGCTCCATCAATGGCCTCGACACGCATGCCGAGCCGCATATCGACGCGTTGCGCGTCGTACCATGCTGCATCGCGAATGAAGATACGGCGCTCGCCTTCTTCCGACAGCAGCGCGGCCTTCGAGAGTTCCGGGCGGTCATAGGGCAAGGCACGCTCATCGCCGATCATCACGATGTGCGCATCCGCATCCCGCGCCCGTAGGGTTTCGGCCGCACGGCGCGCGGCGTGTCCGCCGCCGACGATCACATAAGGCTTACTCGACATGGATCTCGACCTGTCCATCGACGATGCGAATGGGATAGCTGCGCACGGCTTCGGTAACCGGCGCGCAGCGTGGCGCGCCGCTGCGGATATCGAATAGTCCCTGATGCAGCGGACATTCCACGCAACCATCTTCGACGAAGCCTTCCGACAGCCGCGCGTGACCATGCGTGCAGAGGTCGTGCAGCGCGAAGACTTCATCGCCGATCCGGAAGACGGCCACCGGCTTGTCGTTCGCGACGACCGCGGCGGGCTCGCCTTCGGTGAAGTCGTCGAGCTTGCCGATGGCGTGCCATGCATTCGTCAGTTGTTCCATGTTCCGCTCTCAAATCGGCGTGGCGAGCAGCGTCTGCACGCGCGACGTGTCGTAGATCACGCGCTTGGCCCGATAGCGCAGACCCTCCGCCGTGCGCACGACCTTGTCGAAATACCGGCCCGCCTGATAAACGTTCGACTCGCCGTTGCTGCGCGTCTGAATCACCACGTAGTTGCTTTCCGTTTCGATCACGCCGTCTTCGTCGCGCGTGACGGTAAGCCCCGACGTCATATGCCGGTAGCTATGCTCCTCGTAGATATTCGCGTGACGCAGCGACACCACGCGGTCGCGCAGCATCCTCTGATTCGTGCAATGGATGATGCCCACGGGCAAGCCCATGTCCGCGTTCTCTTTCGGCACGATCTCGTACAGACAGTCCTCCGTGAAGAGCGTGGGCCACGCTTCGAGCCTGTCGTTATCGAGCGCGTTGATGTATTGGTCCTGCAACATGTGCAGTTCGAACCACAGCTTCATCTGTTCCATGCGTCGCCTCGCCGCTCAATAGCCCATGAGTTTCTGATAACCGACCCAGAACTTGCGGATCAGGCTTTCGGTAATGACCGTGTCTTGCTGATCGGGATTGCCGCGCGACATCTCGATGACCGACGTCGCATCCGCATCGCGCACGGTGCCGCGCTGCACGAGCTCGGTCGCTTCGGTGTCTTCCATCGAGATATAGCCGGCAGGCCCCACGAGATTGGCCTGCTTGATACGCAGCGCGCGCAGCTCGGGCGTGTCGTCCGTATAACCGAAGAAGTGGAAGATCAGCTCGAAGCTGTTCGGCCCCTTCGGCAGCAACTGGCGCGCGACCAGCGTGTTGTGAATCTGCTGGATGACGAGTTGCGGGAAGATCGGCTGAATGTGGTTCGTCGTGTCTTCTTCGTATTCGGAGACGAGGCCGAGAATGGAATCGTCTTCGAGCGCGAAGCCTTCATCGAAAGAGCGGATGTTCTGCTGCTTGTATGCCGAGGACGTGTCCTCGCCGGTCTTCGTCACGGTGATGATGCTATGCAGGCCATGCGTCGCGTCCGGAATCGAACGCGCCTTCATGCCGACGCGGAAGATGTTGAACGTGGTATGAAACAGATGCAGCATGCTCGCGTGATACGGGTCCTTCACGTTCTCGAAGTACAGCTTCCAGTTCGACTTCGAATACTGACGCGTGCAGCCGAGATACTCGATCGGCTTATGAAAGATGCGGTCGATCCACGGGCGCATTTCCGCGCCGAGATAGTCGGGCAGCGGCGCGACGTCGTTGCTGAACGAGGCGAAGACGAGGCCCTTGTAGCTGTCGACGCGCAGTTTGCGCAGGCTGTGGTTCTTCGGGTCGAAGTCGGCGGGCATGCCCGTCATGCCCTTCTGGCCCCGCCTGAACGGCACGCCGAGCAAGTTGCCGCTGTTGTCGAAGCTCCACTGGTGATAGACGCAGGTGTGCGATGTCGCGTTGCCGCGCGCTTTGCGGCACACGGACGCGCCGCGATGCGCGCAGCGGTTGACCCATGCGGCAAGGCCGCCGTCTTCGAGCCGCGTCACGACAACGGGCGTATCGCCGACGAACGTGCTCTTGTAGTCGCCTGCATTGGGGATCTCGGCTTCCAGCGCCACGAAGTTCCAGGTCGGACCGCGGAAGATGCGCTCCTGCTCGCGGTCGTACACCGCTTGGGAACTGAAGACCTTGTAGGGCACGCGCGAGCCGTCGTCGTGCGGAAAGTGAACGTGGTCCGATTCGGTCGGACCTTGAGGGCGAAATACCAGTTCAGCCGTTTCCACGGATGTTCTCCTGTGCGGGGGCGCCGTAATCGATACGTCACGGTGTCAGCGCATTTTTGGAGAGACAAAATGGCGGGTCTATCCACCAATGCCGCCGCTCTTTCACGTACTATCCAAAAACGGCGGTTTTATTCACCGGGCCTCGCAAGACGCGAACGCCCCGGTGCGAACGTGCGTTTACCCGTATTCCATGACCCCGACTCGTTTTGCGCCCGACGCCTTACGCAGCTATCGGCTCTTTGAATCGAGCGATCTCGATGAGACGCGCGATCTCATCTCACGCGTGATGCAGCCACATGTGCTGGTGCCATCGGGAAAGGATCGCGGGCCCGCGTACATGGATTTCGTGAAGCTGGGGCGGCTCGGGCTCGGCGCCATCTCCTTCGGCGCGTCCATGCACGTGGATGTGGAATCCGTCGACGGCTACTATCTTCTGATGTTCTGCCTCCGCGGCCATGCGCAAGTGCGCACGCTGAACGCGACGCTCGACGTCGATCATCACAATGCGGTGCTGTGCGCGCCGGGTCAGCCGTTCGACGCATGGTTGTCGCCCGATTGCGAGCAGTTCGTGCTTCGCATGGATGCCGACGTGTTCGAGAAAGCGAGTCACGATGCCGGCGCGCTGTTGTCGCCGCGCCTGTCCATCGACAGTCCAGCGTTGCGGGGATGGATGCAGCAGTTGCGCGCGCTCACGGGGTCATCGGCGCTGCTCGAGAGCGCGCGTTCGAACGGGCAGATCGCCGGACATATGGAAGCGCTGCTCATCGATCTGCTGACGTGCTCGTTGCCGAGTGCGACGGTTGCTCCGGTTACGCATTCGTCGCTCGCGCCCGCCTTCGTGAAGCGTGCTGAAGAGTTCGTCTGCGCACATGCAGGCGAGCCGTTGCAGCTGGAAGACATCGCGAGAGCGGCGGGCGTGTCGCCGCGGACGTTGCGGGAGCGGTTCCAGATTGCGCGCGGGATGAGCCCAATGCAGTTCCTGCGTAAGGTCCGCATGGAACATGCGCGGGCTGCGTTGCTGGCGGCCGGCCCTCGCGCGCGGATCGCGGATATTGCGCTCGCGTGCGGCTTTCTTCATCTGGGCCGCTTTTCGATTGCGTATGCGGAAACTTTCGGCGAGTCGCCCTCGGAGACGCTGCGCAAACGCGCTCCTCGTTGAGAGCCACGATTGATCGGTCGCTGAGGATGACGACCGAATCTTCGCGTGTGAGATCGCGCTTTAGGCCCCGTCGTCGCCCCGTGCAAGCGGCAGCAAGCGAAGCTGGACACCGCCGCCCCCAAGTCGCTATCCTCGCTGCATGATCGATAAAAAACGCAAAGAACTCGACTGGCAGGACATGCGGATGTTTCTGGCTTTGGGACGCTACCGCAGCTTGTCATCCGCTGCCAGAGCACTGCGGGTCAACCACGCCACCGTGGCAAGACGCATTCAGGCGCTCGAAGACAGTCTGGGCGAAAGCCTCGTCGAGCGCAGGCCCGACGGTTATGTACTCACGCCGGCGGGGGAAAGCGCGCTGGCAGTGGCAGCGGAAATGGAAGCCGCAGCGCAGACGTTGACGCGCCCCGCCCCGAGCGACGGCGAGAGCAGCATACGAGGTCTCGTGCGCATCAATGCGCCGCCTGCGCTGTCGCAGGGCTTCCTGATCGCGCGGCTGACCGAGATCACCGCACGGCATCCGGGCCTCGACATCGACCTCGCGACCGACCTTCGTTCGATCAGTCTCAATCGCCACAAGGCGGACATTGCAGTGCGCGTCGGACGACTGACCGATGCTGACCTCATCGCCAAGCCGGTGGGGAGCATGGCTTTCGGTTTATGGGGAACGCAGGTGCAGTGCGAGCGGGCCGAGCGCGGCGAGTCGCCGACCTTCGTGAGCTTCAATGAGGAAAGCGCGGACATGCCCAATCTGGTGTGGCTGCGAGAGCACTTTCCGCGCTCACGTATCGCTTTTCGCGCGGAGAATCACATCTTCCAGGCAATCGCCGCGCGCGACGGCATCGGCCTGGCCTTGCTTCCGCACTATCTTGGCCGCAGCTTGCCAGGGCTCAGGCTCTGCGCGTTCGGGCCGGTGCCTCCGCCTCGCGATATGTGGCTGCTCATCCGCAGGCAGGATCGGAACGACGCGACCATACGAGCGGTCACGCAGCATCTGACCGATGCGTTCAAGGCGAGCGAACAGCTTTTTGCGGCGTAGCTCGAAGACCTGCGAATGAAAGAACCGAATGCCGCATCGCTCCTGCGCGTAGCATCGCGTCAACGGTCAACGCAGCGTCAACTCCGCGGCACCAGTCCGAGCGGCTTCGCTTCGCCGGGCGCGTCGGACGTCAACGGCTCCGGTGCCTTCTTGCGCTTCAGTCCTTCGCCGAGCGTGGTGCCGTTCGATTTGCGACGCGCCGCGTGCCGCTCGATCACGCGTTGCAGCAAGCAGAACGCGCAGAGCAACGCGCCGATGACAATGCGCGTCCACCAGGAACTGAGCGTGCCATCGAACGTGATCAGCGTCTGAATGGTGCCGAGAATGCCGACGCCGAACACCGAGCCGATCACGTAACCCACGCCGCCCGTGAGCAGCGTCCCGCCGATCACCGTCGCGGCGATGGCGTCGAGCTCCATGCCCTGCCCTTGCAGCCCGTATCCAGAAAGCACATAGAGCGTGAAGACCACGCCGCCGAGCGCCGAACAGAAACCGCTCAGCGCATACACGCCGACCTTGGTGCGCGCGACCGGCAAGCCCATCAGCAACGCCGAGCGTTCGTTGCCGCCGACCGCATACACGTTACGGCCGAAGCGCGTGAAGTGCGCGACGAAGATCGCGACCAGCAGCGTCGCGACCGCGACGAGCGCGCCCGCCGTGACCGACGCCCCGCCGACATCTACATGAAAACCGGAGAGCGCGTGGAAAGTGGGATCGTTGATCGTGATGGATTGCGTCGTGATAAGAAAGCAGGCGCCGCGCGCGAGGAACATGCCCGCCAGTGTCACGATGAACGGCTGCAACTTGAAGAAGTGAATGAGCGCGCCCATGGCGGCCCCGTAGAGCGCGCCCGCCGCGAGCACCAGCGGCACGATCACCCACACCGGCCAATGCAGCTTCTCGGCGAAGACAGCGCACAGAATGGTCGTCAGCGCGACGACGGAGCCGACCGACAGATCGATGCCGCCAGACACGATGACGAACGTCATGCCGATGGCGACGATCAGCAAAAACGCGTTGTCGATCAAAAGGCCGAGCAAGACTTGCAGTGAGAAGAAGCCGGTGTACATCACCGAACCGAAGCCGAAAAGCGCGGCGAACAGCACGATGGTGATGACGATGGGCAATACGCGCGGGTCCGTCACGCGGTCGAACACATTTCTCATTTCGATGACTCCGCGAGCGGCTGTTTCGATGCGACCGGGAACACGCGCTTCAACTGACGCATCAGCACCGTGCGCGCAGTGGCCGATTGAATGACGCTCACCACCAGCACGACCGCCGCCTTCACGACGAGCGTCGCTTCGGGCGGCACGCCGATGGAATACGTCGTGTAAGTGAGCGTCTGGATGATGAGCGCCCCCAACACGGTGCCAGCGAGACTGAAGCGCCCGCCAAGCAGCGACGTGCCGCCGAGCGTGACGGCGAGGATCGCATCCAGTTCGAGCAGCAGGCCGGCGTTGTTGCCGTCGGCGCTGCGCACGTTCGAACTGGCGAGCACGCCTGCCATCGCGGCGGCAAGCCCCGAGAACGCATACACGCCGAACACGATCATGCTCGATCGCAAGCCGACGAGCCTCGTCGCGACCGGATTGACGCCGATAGCCCGGATGAACAAGCCGAGCGCCGTGCGGTTGACCAGCAGCGCAGTCAGCACCAGCGCGCCGCACGCGACCCACACGGAACACGGCACGCTCGCGAGATAGCCGCCACCGACGAGCAGATAGCCCTTTGCGCCGATGGGGATGATCTGTCCGCCCGTTAGCAACTGCGCGACGCCGCGTCCCGCGACCATCAGAATGAGCGTTGCGATGATCGGCTGCATGCCGATGAACGCCACTAGCAAGCCGTTCCACATGCCGCCGAGCACGCCGACTCCGAGCGCCGCCGCGATGGCGAGCGGCACGCGCGATGGATCATCGGCGAGAATCGTGGCAGCGGTCGCGCCCGCAATGGCGACGATCGCGCCTACGGAGATGTCGATGCCGCGCGTCGCGATCACGAGCGTCATGCCGAGCGACACGAGCACGAGCGGCGCCGCGCGATTCAGGATGTCGATCGGCGCGCCGAACAAGTGGCCGTCGAGCATCGTGATGGACAGGAAGTTCGCGTTGTGCGAGAGATCGAGCACACACAGCGCGATCAGCGTCAGGCACGGCCACACGAGCGGATGCTGAGATATTGCCTTGATCGTGTTCATTCCGAGCCTCCCGCGATGAGCCGGTACACGTCATCTTCGGACGCGGTATGGCCTGCCACTTCGGCGACCTTGCGTCGATCACGCAGCACCGCGATCCGGTGACTCACGCGCACGACCTCGCTCACTTCCGATGAGATGAAGAGAATGGAGAGGCCCTTTGCGCAGAGCGCGAGCACGCGGTCCATGATCTCGAACTTCGCGGCCACGTCGATGCCGCGCGTCGGCTCGTCGAGGATCAGCATCTTCGGTTCGGTCGCGAGCCAGCGCGCAAGCAGCACCTTCTGTTGATTGCCGCCCGATAACAGGCCGATGGGCTGCTCCGCGTCGCGCGCCTTGATGCCAAACTGCTGGATATAGCGGTTCGCAATCTCGCGCTGCTTCGCCTTGCCGATGCAGCGCCACAGTCCGCGCCGCGCCTGCACTGCGAGGATGATGTTCTCGCGTATGGAAAGATCCGCGACGATGCCTTCCTTCTTGCGGTCTTCGGGACAGTAACCCATGCCGTGACGCACCGCATCGCGCGGTGAATGCAGCTTCACCGTCTTGCCGCCGATACGCGTCGCGCCCGCATCCGACCGTTCCGCGCCGAATAGCAGGCGCGCCGTTTCGGTGCGGCCCGAGCCAAGCAGACCCGCGAGCCCGAGTATCTGTCCGGGCTGCACGTCGATATCGACGGGATTCATCACGCCTCGCCGGGCCACGCCGCGCATCTCCAGAAACGGCGGCACGCTGCTCTGCTCAGCGGGCGCTTCCGTCGCCGCGCGTTCCAGGCGCTCGGTCATGCGCTCATGGCCGACCATCTTCGAGACGAGCAGTTCGACGGGCAGATCCTTGGCGAGATACTCCCCTTCGCGCTCGCCGTTGCGCATGACCGTGATGCGGTCGGATATCGCGTAGGTCTGTTCGAGAAAGTGCGTGACGAAGAGAATCGCGAGGCCGGAATCGCGCAGTTTGCGCAGCACATCGAAGAGCCGCGTGACTTCGCCGTCGTCGAGGCTGGATGTGGGTTCGTCGAGAATGAGCACGCGTGCATCGACCGATAGCGCCCGCGCGATCGCCACCATCTGCTGCACGGCGATGGGATACGTATCGAGCGACTTGGTGACGTCCACCGTGACGTTGAGTTCGGCGAGCGCCGCTTGCGCGCGCGCGTGGATCGTTCGCCAGTCGATTGCGCCGCGCCGCTTCGGTTGTCGGCCCGCGAACATGTTCTCGGCCACCGACAAGTTCGGGCACAGATTCACTTCCTGATACAGCGTCTGAATTCCGGCCGCTTCCGCTTCGAGCGGCGCGGTGAAATGCACGGGTTGGCCGCCGAGCCGGATCTCGCCGGCGTCGGGCTCGTGCACGCCGGTGAGCACGTTGATGAGCGTCGATTTGCCGGCGCCGTTCTGCCCCATGAGCGTGTGAACCTCGCCGGGAAACAAACGGAAGCGGACGTCATGCAACGCGCGCACGCCGGGAAAAGACTTCGACAGGCCGATCGTTTCGAGCACGGGAGCGTCGGTCATGGAGAGCGCCGGCTAGAGGGAAGGATGGTCCATCGCGCGGCCGAACGCCTGCGCGATGGACGCGCACGCATTCAGTACTTGCGCTGCGGCAGAGTCTGCGCGGCCACGCTCATCGGGAAGATGGTTTCTTCCGTCACGATGCGCTTGGGCAATTGCTTGCCCGCGACGATATCCTTCACGGCGGTCATCAACTGCGGCCCGAGCAGCGGACTGCATTCGACGTCCACATTGATCTTGCCGGCGATCATCGCCTCGAAGCCGCCCTTGGTGGCGTCGAACGAAACGACGGTCACGTCCTTGCCGGGCTTCATGCCGGCCTCTTCCATCGCCTGAATCGCGCCGAGCGCCATGTCGTCGTTATGCGCGTAGACCACGTTGATCTGCTTGCCGTAGGTCTTCACGAACGCTTCCATGACCTGCTTGCCGCCCGCGAGCGTGAAGTCGCCGCTTTGCGAAGCGATGACCTTGAATTTCGGGTCGTTCTTGATGACTTCGAGCAGACCTGCGCGCCGGTCATTGGCCGGCGCCGACCCGACCGTGCCCTGCAATTCCACGATATTGATCGGCCCTTTCTCGTTCTTATAGTGATCTTCCAGCCACTTGCCGCCACGACGACCCTCTTCGAGGAAGTCCGAGCCGATCATCGTCACATAGAGCGACTTGTCTTTCACATCGATATTGCGGTCGGTGAGAATGACCGGGATCTTCGCGTTCTTCGCTTCGACGAGAATGGGCTCCCATCCGGATTCGACGACCGGAGAGAACGCGATGACATCCACTTTCTGGGCGATATAAGAGCGGATCGCCTTGATCTGATTTTCCTGCTTCTGCTGGGCGTCGGAGAACTTGAGGTTGATGCCCGCGTCCTTGGCGGCCGTTTTCACGGAGACGGTATTCGCGGTCCGCCACGCGCTTTCCGCGCCGACCTGCGCGAAGCCCAGCGTGATCTTCTTGTCCTCGGCGTGCGCACTCATGCCCGCGGCAAACAACAGGACCGAACCAAGCATTGCGCTCAGCACCGTGCGTCGGGTCTGTTTCATTATCGTCTCCTGATGGATCATTTTTGCCGCGGCTCTAGGTCCGGGGTCCTGGACTCAGGATTGAGTCCTGCGCAAGATTAGTCTGACGACGCATGCGGGTCCAATCACTTATTGGGCGTCGAGGATACCAAGACTGATATCAGGGAAAACACGGTTGATGCGCTGCGCGGATTGCTTAGTCACTGCGTCATCTAATTAAATACTGAGTTCGTCATTGCGGCGACGCGAGTTGCGTCCCACGTTTTGGAACTTGCTATTTGCCTGCGCCCGTCGAAGGAACACACGTGAGTACGACGACGCCGTCGCTCTGTCCGACGGCGCTCACCGATGCCTCGTGAATTTCCCCATTCCCGCATGACCATCTGACGACGAAATCGCCTTTGCAATCGCTTCTTTCTCGAAGGGGCGCGGGCAATGCCACAGGGTACTGGCAAGTTCTGTCGAGTTGCAGCAAGAAGCAAGGTCGGAGGTCGAGTCCAAAGCTCGGATGCCACAGGTTCCTATATATGAGCCGGATTCGATCTGCATCGGCGCCGCCACCGAACTCGTGCTTGCCGCGAGTAACAGGCAAAGCGGAACCTATGTGCTTTTTGCTTGCATCATTGGGGCTCGGACTAGCACGAGGAGTCTCGGTCCTAATGACTCTAGGCGACGAATGGACGCCGACAAAGGCAACGCGGGCGCAGTCAGTCGAAAGCAGACTCGGTGTTTGCATGACTTCCGCTCCACCACCGTGTTAAATGACACCTGGTTCGACTGAGTAGATGGCGAAATGTCCAAAGTACTAGCCTGCTTCAATGTGCCGGTTAGCTGCGACGCTTGGTCGCGCGCGTGCTTCGTGACTTAGCGCAGGTGAGCAACCGAGATCGAGTGCGCGAACGTGTTCCGTCATGTAGTCAACGAACACGCGAATGCGCGCGGGCAAGTGCTTTCGACTGAGATAGCACAGGTAATGTCCGCGATCGCTCGGCGAAAATTCCGTCAGGCAGGATACGAGGCGGCGATCGCGTAATGCTTCGCATACCTGATAACCTGCAAGCTGTGCCAAACCCTGCCCCGCATGCACGGCTTGCAGAGCCAGTTCGGCGCAGTTGAACGTGTGCCGGCCCGCGGGCACGAGCTTCTGAGTACGCCCCTCGACACTGAATTCCCATTCCGCGATACGGCCCGACGCCGTTCGCAAGTTGATGCAGCGATGCGCGTGCAGTTCCGCTATATCGCGCGGCAAGCCATGCATGCGCGCATAAGCGGGCGATGCGCAGACGAGCAATTGCATCGGTATCAGTTGCCTGGCGATAACCTGACTGTCCTCCACGCGCCCATCGCGGAAGGATACATCGATGCGGTCCGAGGTGAAGTTTGCCGGATGATCGCTCAACAGCAGTTCGACCGTGATTTCGGGGAACGCTTCGTTGAAGCCGCGCATGAGCGGCGCGACGATCGCGCGACCGAAGCTCGTCGTCGAACCGATGCGCAGGTGCCCGCGCGGTGGTCCGTCGCGCAGGTCGCGCATGTCCTCGAATGCCTGCACGATACGTTGCACGCCGGGATGACAGTTCTGATAGAAGAGTTCGCCTTCGCGAGTCAGCGATGTGCTGCGCGTCGTACGCAGAAAAAGCCTGGCATTGAGTTGCGCCTCGAGCTTCTGCACGTTGCGGCTGACGGCCGACCGGCCGATACCGAGCCGGTCGCTGGCTCGTGCGAAGCTGCCTTCGCTGACCACCGCGAGGAAAGCGACGACGCCTGCATAGCTCTTGGCGAAGCTGCTGGCAAGCGAGTCTTCGCCGCCGGGACGAAAAGGGGTTTGCGTGTCGGACATGATGGCTCGCGTCGAGTTGATACATGCTGATAAGACGTTCTACGCGAACACATTGTGACGCGGCCGCTGCACTTTCCGCAGTCAAGGCCGCGCGTAGGACCCATGCATTATTTCACTGGGCGAGGTGCCTACTACAGCTGGCATTGCGGCCGACAGAATGGACGTCGTTCAATCACGAGAGGTTCGCCTTCTCAAGCCCGAACGCCGCGTCCGACGATCCCGGCACAGTGCGGAAAGCGACATTCACGCGATTCCAGCCGTTGATCGCCATGACATGAAACGTCAGGTTCGACAACTCCTGGTCTGTGAACTGCGTTTTCACTTGCTCGAAGACATCGTCCGGCACGCCGTCCGCCGGCAGCTTTGTGAGGATTTCGGTCCATGCGAGCGCGGCGCGTTCACGCGGCGAGAATAGCGTCGACTCCCGCCAGATGGCCACGTGATGCAGCCGCAGTTCGCGCTCGCCATGAATCCTTGCTTCCTTCACGTGCATGTCGACGCAGAACGCGCAGCCATTGATTTGCGATGCCCGCAGCGATGTCAGTTCGCAGATCGACGCCTCGATACCGCTTTCCTTCACCGCCAGACCAAACGAAACAAAGCGCTTGAATAGCTCGGGTGATTGTTGAACGTAGTTGATGCGTTGAGTCATGCTTGCTCCAGCGAGGTTAGCTGCGCGTGCGCCGCGCGGGCGGGGCGGCGAGATGCCGTACACGACGATGTTAGTTATCGCCTCGCGGTGCCGGAAGCTACGCATCGCGGCTCACTGCGTTGATCCCGTGACACCAATGCGGTGTCGCGAGTGCGCGAGAGCCGTCAGCAGCCGCCAAAAGCGTTGGCGAGCCTCACCAGCTTGTCGGGATTGCGCTGCACGAGAATGCGCACGATGCGCTCGCCGTCAGTTTCATACGACTGCGCCGATTCGAGCTTTCCCTCGATGAATCGCAAGAGCGCCCATTGCCCGTTAAGTACGGCCAGTTCCATGCGCAGATTTGTCTTGAAGCGTAGCTGCGATGCATAGAAGAGCTGCGCGATGCGCCTGCCGCCCTCCATCGGCTTCGGAAAGCTCGGCACGCGGCCCCCGCCGTCTCCGACAAGCACCGCATCCTCAGCAAGCAGCCCTTGGATGGCTGCGAAATCGCCATGTTCGAGCGCCCGCGCGAATTGCGTCAGCAAGCGCAGATGAATCTCGCGCGGCACCGTGATGCGGGCACGGCCTTCGCGCAGCTGCGTCTTTGCGCGACTAACCAGTTGACGGCACGCCGCCTCGGACTTGTCCAGCGTCTTGGCGACTTCGCCGTAATCGACATCGAATACTTCACGGAGCAGAAACGCCGCGCGCGCGTCGGGACTCAGCCGTTCCAGCAGCATCAGGAAAGCAACCGAAACGTCGTCGGCGCGCTCTTTAATTTCTTCAGGCGTAACGGGCTCATCGAGCGCATCAGGCTCTGGCAGCCAGATCCCCGCATAACGCTCGCGCTGCAGCTTCGCCGCCCTCAACCTGTCGATCGACAAGCGCGTGGCAACCGCGACGAGCCATGCCTCCGGATTCTCGATGTCCGCGCGCGACGCGGCATTCCAGCGTAGCCACGCATCCTGCACGACGTCTTCGGCTTCAGCGACCGATGCAAGCATGCGATAGGCGATCCCGTACAGCCGTTTGCGCAACGCGTTGAACGAACGCGTGGCGTCGTCGGTATCGTCGGGAGCCGGGCCGGCTGAAACCGCCTTGTTCATGGCTGTCCTCGTCTATTCCACTGGTTCGGTCTTGTCAGAGCGCGATCATCTCCGGTTCGACGTGCCTGACCGTCTCGCCGAGCATCGCGCGAAGATCGCTCTCCAGGGCCGCGCATAACGTCGAGATAGGCACATCGTTCGCGCTGCCTTCGAACGGATTCTCCGTGCTTTCGCCGACCTGTGCCAGCGACGTGTACATCCACGACACGATCACGCTGAACGGCACGGCGAGCCAGACCATATTGCCGTGCATCGGCCCGCTCACGACGTCGTTGAGTCTGTCGAACTCCTGCAACAAGCCGAACGGAAACAACAAACAGAAAAACCGCACGAACAGCGCGCTGATTGTTGCGTACTGACGGGGGTAAGGATAGTTCTTCAGCCGTTCAGCGTTCGCCTGCAGTTCGATGAATTCGCCGATTCCGCGCTGTAGCTCGAGATAGAACGACACATTAAGCCGGCCGGCATCATGCAGCCCCTTCAGGTAATGACTCTGCATGCTGATGATCGCGGCCGTTGATGATGACGACGCAAGCGCGCAGGCCGTTTCCGACGGAGATAGATATCGTGCCAGTACCTCGTCGAGCGCTTGTTCCCATTCGGGCACATGATATCGGCGCCGGTACTCCAGATTGAAGGCTCGGCTCATGCTTTCCCACATTCGGGGACTGCGCAGTTGATAGCGCAACGCGGTGAGCCAGGCGAGATGCCGGAAAATGAGATCCCTGCCGACATCTCGCTCATTCGGAAGCGTGCATGCTATTTGGCCCCACCGGCGGCTCGCTCCCACGATGCTCGTCCAGACCATCTGCGCATCCTGCGCGCGGTTATATGTCTGCACGTTCTTGAAGCCGACGATAAATGACGTCGCTGTTCCCAACAGCACGACTATGGTGAGCGGCACCGACAGCCACGTCATCGACGCATACTTGTAGAGAATCACCGGCAGCGAGCCGCACACGAGCAGCGCATATATCTGCCTGCGCGTCCAGAAGAGGAACTCCGATAGCCGATAGGATCTGCCTAGATGCATAGCGCGTGCTTTCGTAGGGCTCGTATGAGTCATCGGTCAAAGACCGTGTTGTCCCCTCTAAGACGTGCGACGACCGCCATATGTGACACGGACGATAGATTTTTTTCGTCGCACGAAACCGCCGCCTGTCCTTCAACGAAGGAGCGATGCGCCGAATGGCGGGATGTCGAAGAGCGACGTCTCGCCACTTTCGCGCTTACTCAGGCGATCGGCGATAGCGCGCCACATAGTGCGCCTGGCCGATGACTTTGCCGTGCATCTGATAGGCGACGAGTGCCGGACTGGACTTCGCGTCGACATCGAGGCTGGACACCGCCAAGGCAGACGCCGTCACGATGTAGCGATGCGATTCGCCTTGCGGCGGGCACGGGCCGCCATAAGCGGAGGCACCGAAATCGGTCAGCGTCTCGACGGCGCCTGCCGGAAGCAAATCGACATGGCCCGAAGCACCCTTCTCGATCGATGTTTGCGAAGGCGCGATGTTCACGACCTGCCAGTGTCTCCAGCCGAGGCCGCCCGTGGGCGCGTCCGGGTCGTGTAGCGTGATGACGATGCTCTTCGTTCCAGGCGGAACATGAGTCCACGAGATACGGGGCGACACGTTTTCACCGTGACAGCCGAATCCACCGTACACCTGTTCGTTTTCGAACCGGCCGCGTTCGAGGCCATCGACGCGAACAGCGAACGGAGCCGCCGCCGCGACGGCGGGCAGCATAGCCAACAGCGACATGCAGCAGACGGCTCGCAGGAGAGCGTTGAGTTTCATATCGAATCCATCGTGTAGAACCGGAGGAGCAGACGCTCGTTACGAGCGCCCGAAGGTCTCGTCGTCGTTCAGCCTCAATAGTCCCACTGAACGGGCACGAAACGGAAACCGTCATTGGTTTTGGCAACGTGACCGATGGAGGGGAATGCGACATGGGCCGCTGCCAGCAGCGCGCCACTCTCGGCGGCTTCGTTGAACAGCGCGAGCCGCACATCGACGGCCGCCTCGGGATCGTGCTCGAAGCCGTTTTGCCAATCGGGATTGTCGAAATTGACTTCGAACACGGCATCGCCCACGAACGTCAGCTTCTCCCCATTCGATGCGACATCCACCATGCAATGTCCCGGCGTATGGCCACCGGTGACGCGTGCGGAGACGCCGGTTGCGACTTCCACCTCTCGGTCGAACTTCACGATGTTGTCTCCGTAAAGCTCCATGAACGTCGCTGCTGCCTTGCGCAGCGCGGGAGGCACCGCTTCGGGCATCACGGTCTTACTGAAGTCGGGGTTTTTCCAAAACGCCACTTCGGCGGCTGACACGTGAATGCGCACGTCGCGGCGCAGCTTGGCCTTCACTCCATCCACGTTCAGCCCGCCGACGTGATCCATGTGCATGTGCGTGATGACGATATCCGTTATAGCGGCCAGGTCGATGCCCGCCGACTCCAGACGCATGACCGACTTACCGGCACGCGAGAAGTACTCGAAACCGTCGCCGACGCCCGAGTCGATGAGGATCAATCGTTCGCCGCTGCGCACGAGCGCGATGTTGAGCGCCCAATCGAACATGTCGCGCTGCAGGAAACGTCCGTCGAACCATTCGTTGCGCTGCGCTTCGCTCACATTGGTCGACATGGTCGATGTCGGCAGGGGCAAGACGCCGTCGCTGATCAGCACGACGTCGACATCGCCCACGCGCACGGCGTAACGGGAAGGCACGAGCTCACCGGAACCTCTCTTGCCGATCGCTTGAGTAACGGGCTGCACGTTGCGGATTATTGCGCTCATCTTGGATGTCCTGGTGATTGAGAGAGATTGAGCCGCGCGAAGCGGCGCGGTTCGTTAGCACCATCACGATGCCGCACGCTTCGTTCTGCTTTCGTTTTGACGACGCGTCTCGCGGATTGTAGTCAGGGCTCGAGGACACCAGTAGCGTCGCGGAGGCGTACACCGTGTTGTCTGTCTGGCGACACTCGGCGATGCAGAAGGGAAGGAAATGGATGAGCGAAAACTCAGTCGAACGTGATTGGAATAGCCGATGTCTTCACGTAACGAGTCAGCTCGCCCGCCACCAACCGAGTCGAATCGCGCATACGTGGCGCGGCTCTGTCTTGTTTGGATTGATCGCGCGGCTGTTGAATTGCTGCCTCGGCGTATGAGGACAGAGAGCGCAAGCAAATTGAGCGGCTGTTCAGAAGCGGAAGGTAATCGTTCTGTATGTGGAATGCCGGACGGCCTCGGCAAACTCATACCGCTCTCGCCGAAAATGGTTTGCGACGTATCGCCGGCACGAGGCGCTTAGCGATACATCTTCAATGCCGATCAAGAGTCCAACGCACCAGCCCGAAGGCGGCGATCGCGATACTCGGACAGCGGCAGTCTGCCTTGTCCAATGTCATCGATCTTTGCCGATCTTGTTAGAAAGCAGGTCGGCGATCCCTTTGTACACGGCCGCCTTCTGTTTGCGAGTCGTGCGCTCTGCGCCGGGAGTGGTGCCCTCACGGGTCACTAGGATGTTCACGATCGGCATACGGTGCTCTCCTGATAAGGGAGGCGCCTCACGCGCCTCCTCGCAACTCAACGCCCGGCAATGAGGCCGCCATCGACGTGAAGAATTTCGCCCGTCGAAAACACAGCGTCCTCCAGATAGAGCACCGCGCGAACAATGTCCTCCACCTCGCCCAGCTTGTTCATGGGATGGAACGCCGCTAGCTTTTCCACCATATCCGGATCGTGCATGGGCGTCCGGATGACGCCCGGAGCCACTGCGTTCACGCGGATACCGCGGGCGGCGTACTCAATCGCCATGCTCTTGGTTGCAGAGTTCATCCCGCCCTTCGTCAGCATGGCGATGAACGCTGGAGAACGCGAGCTGGCGAACTCCGCCGTAGAGGCCGTGATCTGGATAACGTGTCCGCTGCCCTGCTTCAGCATGACTGGAATGACCTGCTGTGTAGTAAAGAAGAAGCCGTCGAGGTTCGTCTTCATCTTGAGCCGATAGTCCTCTTCGGTATAGTCGGTGAACGGCTTGCCGATGAAGATGCCCGCGTTATTCACCAGCGTGTCGATGCGACCGAACTTGTCGAGGGCTGCGGCGACGAGACGCTTGCCTGTCTCCGGGTCGCCGATATCGCCGGCGATGGTCAGAACGTCCGGATCGGCTGACGGCTGAATGGAGCGCGACGTGGCAACAACGCCATAGCCCCGAGCGCGAAAACCGTTGACGATGCCCTCTCCCATGCCCTGCGAAGCGCCGGTGACAATTGCGACCTTTCTTTGACTCATGACATCTCTCCTGGCTATTGGTTGCGCCCGAGTGCCGTTGGCATCTCGTGGCATGGACAACAGGTTATCGTTGGAGAGTGGGAAAGAGGAGTCGCTTTCCTTGCACAGCGGCTGATGAAAAATGCACAGAGCGCGACTGATAGCAGATGCGGGTCTGTTCACCCGCGGCCGCCTTCTTAGCTTGCTCGGGAAAGGAACGCGCAACGACTCATCGGTCGGTTCGCCGCTGTCCTTGGGAGCGATCGAGCAGACGAAGGGCCCGCTCGCGGGCGGCAGCCGCTCGTCTCGAGCAGGGGCAAACTGCAAAGCGTCGAGCGGCTGCCGCAGTGCGGTTAAGCACGAACGCCAATGCCTGATCGAGCAGTATGAGCGAGGCTCGCCTTAACCGTCGTCACTGCCGCTTTTCGCAGCCTGGTCCCGGACCCTGATAAACGTCGACAGCAGACGTCTCGTCGAATAGCTTAACCTTCTGTTCGCCCTGCACAACGCCCAAGCGGACGTTATCGCTTCTGAGCCGTTCCCGTATATATCGCAACGTCACGTTGGCGCCGGGCAGAGCAGGCAGCTTCTTCGAAAGCGGGACGAAAAAGTTGTCCCAGTGTACCGGGATAACGAGCGAGGGCCGCGTGCAACCGATCACGTTGTCGTAGTAGCGCTGGTGATAGTCGATGCTTCGCGTGCCGATAGCCCCGATGGAGAGAAACACGACCTCGGCGTGAACGCAATGTAGCGCACCTCGCTCATAGTTCGCCGATGGCACCACTAAAATGCGATGGCCGCGATGTGTGATCAGAAGGTTATACGTTCCTCCTTCGACATACGCTCTTTCTCGCTGCGGTTGCGGTAGAGGCGCGCAGATCTTCTCGCCTAGGTTGTCATTCACGAACGGAAATGGCGGAGAATGCTTAGAAGGAATAGGCGTCACTTCGAATTCGCCCAGCTTGACCGGTTGCCGCGGTGCGAAGAGCTTGATCTGGTCGTCCCGAAGCTTCGCACCGAGGCCGATATAGCGCGTACTTTCCGTGCCGTAAAGCGGCGCTTTGGTCCACTGCGCGATGACGCCCGCGTCGAACGCATGGTCGTAGTGCGAGTGCGTGACGAAAATACCTTTGACGCGGTCGGCCCTCACTTCTTTCAGAATACGAATGACTTCCTTGCGGTCCGTCTTGATCCGCGCGAACCTCACTTTTGTGATCGGCAGTCGCGAAAGAAAGGCATCCACGAGAATCTGCGTAGTGCCGTCGTCGAAAAGTAGAGTCGTGGTGCCGAGATAGGTGACGGTGATCGTGCCGGGCGGGGTATCGCCAGCGAACATCGGAAGACGCTCATTCTCAAAAGCGCCGAGCGATATCGCTTGCGCACCCGCGCAATAGATCACGGACGCGAACACTCCGGTCATCAGCGGAAACTTCATCGGCGCCTCCAAGACCGTCGTCGCCAGGTCCTGTCGACGTCCTGCCGCAAGAATCGCTGTCTACATCCGCGGCGCGTGGAACTCTCGTCTAAGGCCTGGCCACCAATCCAGAAAAAGCGTAGGCACTCCCGAGAGCCCACACAAGCGTTCCTTAAGCGTAGTAGATCTATCTAAAAGTACACGCTTCGCGTTTCTACTGATTGCGAGCGGAATGCCCGGCTCTCTCTTCAGAGGTTTCATTCGATGAACGCGATGTTGAACGGGCTCTCCAGAAACTCCGCGGAATGTGGGGTATCGCACGCTTGAGCCTTTTGCCCGAGTGTCGACCATAGCGCTTAGGGGTTGAAACCAGGCTTTCCGCCTCCTATGATCTAGCAGATCACAGCGCGAGGTATCGCTGATGTCGAAAGGCCCGTCATCTGCATCCGCGTCCCAATGCGTCGGACTGCATAAGGAGTTGACATGTCGCGGTCACTACAGCATTCCTCGTTCTGCACCCTCCTCGCCATGCGATGGGTCCGCAAGCTGCGTCTGCGACAGTTCTCCCTCCCCGCCTGACTTGATCTAGCCCGGCGCCTCTCGCGCCAGCTGATTCGTTTCGACCCATTCCTCGTCTGCGAGCGGCCTCGCCGCGCGCCTCGGCGTCGACATCGACATTGAATTGGGATTCCGATGGGAGGCGCACATGTTCGTCAAGCCGCGTCACGAGGAAAGGCCGAAGCGCGAATTCGATGCGCCGAAAGCGCTCGCGCACTGGATCAGCAAATCGCCGCGCGATCCGCTGGATGTAGTCGCATCAAAGGTCCGGGGCGCCAAGGTTCGCCACTCGAAAGCCAGGTCCGGGTTCCGGCTTCGTTATTTGTTCGTCGAATTCAGCGAAAAAATGCAACTGCGCGACGGCTGCGTGTACATCGGCAGGGGCTATGCGTTAGCCTCGAAACGGCGAGTCACCGAATTCGTCCGGCACTGCTACAAAGATGATTATCAGTCGCACCTCATCCGCGCACTGAGCAATTGGGATGCGCTTAAAGACTCAAAGACGCCAGGCGCGGCAGATCAGTTCACGGTGACGGAAACCGAATTCGGTTCTTTCCTCGAAGTTCACCTCCAGCGACTGGAGAGGTGCGTGAAGACTTGGTTCCGCCCACGCCGCAACGCACCTGGCATACAGACCAACCCCAAGATCTCGGTGTATGCAGGCCTGCCCGACGACATCAAGCTAATCGTCCTGTACCTCGCCTTTCGTCTCCAGCCGAGCTACTGGCGCGGACTGCGAGATCTGGTGTGCACGCTGGACTGGCAACATTTTGCCCGCGTGCTTAGAAATCCCGCGCACGTCCCCGCGTGCCGCCCCAACGAGAAACGCACGGTAGACGAGTTGCGGCAGGTGCTCGCACGGCCAGTTCGTATTCACGTCTGCAGATTCTTTCAGCAACAGCCGATGGTGGCACACCGCGCGCTTGCGCAGGAGTACGAATACATCACGGGCTGTAAGCTCGGCCTGAAGCCATCCGGCTCTATTCAGGATAAGATGCTGGGCCACAAGGACGGGACGGGCTCAGGCCTGAGCGCGATCTGTCTGTCCGGCGGCGGCATCCGAAGCGCATCGTTCTGTCTGGGCGCCATTCAGGCACTTTGCTGCAAAGAAAAGTTTGGCAGTTTCCATTACATGTCGACGGTATCGGGCGGTGGTTATATCGGCACCGCGCTGATCCGCTGGATGGCCGCCAAAGTGCGTGACGATGGGACGACCCCTCAACGCGCAGTGGACTTCGCGCAGACGGAACTTGCGAACCTGCGCTGTGCGGACTACGTCCAGCACCGCATGACCGGGATCGACTTCGAGCAGGAAGGCCCGCTCACATGGCTTCGCATGAACAGCAACTATCTGGCGCGCCAGCTTTCGCTCTTTTCCGCCGATGCTTGGACGGTCGTGGCCACGTACCTCAGAAACCTCGTCATTGTTTGGACAATCTTCTTCCCGTGGATCGCTGTCTACGTCATGCTGCCCTGGACGGCGGTATGGCTCGGGCAGTTTCAATTGATTCAGTTCGGCCCCGTCCCTGTTGCGATTGGCGTGGTTGGCAGCGTACTAGGCGTTCTCGGCGCGAGCTATTTCTTTCAAGGGGAACCTGGCGCCGTAGAGAAAATCTACGCCAACCATATTCCCTTCCCTCGCCGCAGCGGCGATGCGCGTGCCGCCTGGGGCGCGCTACTGCTTGTCATGGCGTGCTACAGCCTATCCGTCACCTTATGGTCCGAAACCGACACGCTGAGCGAAGCGGAACGGTCGGCTGCCTGGCCCTCGCTGATGAGGTACGGGTACGTGGTTACAGCCATCGTAGTCACGCAGATGACTCTGGCCGAACGCAACATCGACCACAAACGATGGAGCGGACGCGTCATGTTAGGTGCCGCGCTTGTCGGGAGCGTCGTGCAGATAGCGCTTATCGTGTGGATCCGCTGGGGCCTGCATCGCTGGCCGCCGATCATTGCGGAGAAGGAGCTCGGCACGCTCATCGATTTGCCCTTATCGGCCATGAGGTGGCACGCCGAGCGAACCGACGGTTCCTTGCCCAGCCATCTCCTGACACTCGGCTCGACCATACGCGCGCTCGTCACGCCGCCCTTGCTGCTCGTCGCCCTGCTGCTAGGTGAAGGCATGAAAGCGGCGGTCCGCTCGTTCACTGAAACCCCCGACCGGCGTGAGCACCAGGCGCGTGCGCATGCGTTTTCCTTCATGCTGGCGACCGCATGGATCGCTGGATCGATGCTCGTGATCGGGGTGCCGGCGCTGCTTACCTACTTCGGACCATCGACGCCGGCGGTGACAGCCGCCGGCAGCGCGGTGTCCGTTGCGGCGAGCGCGTGGTTCGGCTATCGCAAGTCGAGTCCCGGCAAGCCCGAAGCGCGCACCCCGATCAGCCTCAGTCTTGTGGGTGCGGCGAGTCTGACACTGCTTGCGATCTTCGTGTCCATCGGCGCGTGGAAAGTCTTCGAGTTCGTCTCGACCGACAAGGATTGGACCCATCCGGTCCGATGCGAATGCGCGAAACTCGATGCGACGTACAGGCTTGCCCAGACGCCGACGCGAATCAATCGCCCGGGCTTCAGCACGCCGGTCGACGAAAGCATGTGTGCGTTGACGGCCAATCAATGCATTGACCGCACCTTTACCTCGTATTTCGATGACTTTATCAGTGCGTTCAAGTGGACGCGCGTATTGAAAGTGCTTGCAAGTCTCGCGGCAGCGGGCGCGGCGCTGTACGGGCTGAGCTTCATCATCCGCATGAACGAATTCAGCCTGCACGGCTTCTATCGCGACCGATTGATACGCGCCTTTTACGGCGGATTCCGCGCATTCAAGATGCCCCGCGCGCCCGCTCTCTTTACCGGCTTCGACCCGAACGACGACCTGTCTTTCTATAAGGCGCGAGTACTCTATCCGGCATCGTCCAAGAAGATGGCGGGCACCAGTCCGGCGAAACCGCCGTTCCTCGTCGTCAACACCGCACTTAATCTCGTCAAGGGCAACGAGCTCGCCTGGCAGGAGCGCAAAGCGGACAGTTTCACGCTGACCGCCCTTCACGGCGGCAACTACCGGCTGGGCTATCGCCGGATACGCTGTTTCGCGGGCGGCGTGAAGCTCGGCACCGCGATGGCCATTTCGGGGGCGGCCTTCAATCCCAACATGGGCTACAACACCAGCGCGCCCATGGCGTTCCTCATGTCCGTGCTCAACGTCCGCCTGGGGTGGTGGCTCGGCAATCCCAAGTTCAAGGAGTGGCAGAAGAAGGATCCCTCGTGCTCGAGTTGGCGGCTCCTTCAGGAAGCCGCCGGAGAGACCACCGACACGAGCGACTGGATCCATCTCTCCGATGGCGGCCACTTCGACAACCTGGGTCTCTGGGAAATGGTGCATCGGCGCTGCCGCCGGATCCTGGTTCTCGATGCTAGCCAGGATGGACGCTTCACCATGGAAGACTTCTATTCCGCCATTCGCAAGATTCGCATCGACATGGGTATCGTGATCGAAGAGGGTGACGCCCCGGTTCTGCTCTTCCCGCGCTCGGCTCGCGCGAGCGGCATGTACTACGCGCGCTTCGTCATCCGGTATTCGCGAGCGAATTGCGGCGCGTCCAGCGCTGAACTGGACGGCGAACTTGTCTATATGAAGCCTTGCATCTACGGCAACGAGCCGCTCGACATCCGCCAATACGCGGAGAAGCATCCGGACTTTCCGCACGAATCGACAGCCGATCAGTTCTTCAACGAGTCGCAGTTCGAGAGCTACCGCAAGCTCGGCGAATGGGAAATGAAGAAACTGCTGGGCGAATGCCCCGACATCTGGAGCGCCCCCCAAGTCGTGAAGAAAACATGAGCGCTGTTCGTCGCTGCGCGGCCGGCATGCTGTTGCGCTTGCTGATGCTGCCACTTTCAATCGTCAGCGGTGCGGCGTGGGCGCAGGCGGCCTCCGATGTCGGCGCGACCCTGCGCTGGCCCCCTGCGTCGTCGCCTAGATGGATCTGCTGGGCCGATCCGCAAGGCCACTGGACGGACTCCGACTGCAAGCGCCGCGGTGATTGCAGGGCGCATTGCACGAGAATCGGATACTGCCGATCGCAGCCCGTTAGTACTGCGATCGAACGATGCGCGAACGGCAAGATGCCGTGCACGCCGCTCATGCTGCATCGCCGACTGAGCAGGCTAGGATGCAATTTTGATCTCGACGCGTTCTGGGTCGGCGACGACGCGAAGCCAGTGCTTGCTTCGCCCAGCGACAACTTTGCCCATACTGCCGAGCCGCTCCCGCCCGGCAGGGCGCCGCTGTCGTGGTCGACGCCCACATGCCGCTTGCACGAGCGCGATGGTATCGAGGACGAGGTCAACAATCTCCCCGGGCACGTCCAGTCGCTGAACGCCCGCCATGCTGCCTATGCGGCCTTGCTCGCGCGTGGCTGCAATGTCGATCCGCGAAGGATGGGGCTCGACGGCACGTACGACCGCGTAACGTTCTATTGGCCGGATAAGCCGACACAGGTCGACGAATTCGGCGTGGCGAAGCAGCCTCTGCTGACGATCGCGTTTGTGGGAGGAGAGACGGTTCCGCCCTCGGGGTCCCCACCTGTCGCACCTGTCCCACCTGTCAAACCGTTAAGCGGCGAATGGCCGGCCTGCTCGGCGCTTGCACAGCTGCGCGACGCGAAGCTGCTTGCACTTTGCATCAATGAAAACGCGGGCGGCAATGTGCGCTTTCGTTTCACCGATCCTCGCGTCGAGTCGGACCCGCCCACTCAACGCGTGCTTCTGCTCACGACGGACAACGACGGTCAGCCGCCCCCGGCCCCCGGGCCCGCCGGCCCCCCTGCGCCACCGGAGCCGCCCGCGCCGGCTCTTTCCGTTCCCGCCACGGTCGGATCGGTTGGCTTCGGCGCCTTCCTCGCAGCGTTCGCAAAGTGGCTGCTCAGCCGCTTCGCCAAACGGTCGCAAGACGGCTCGGAGGCGGAGTTCGCCGCCCACGAAACGCAGGACGTGCATGTGTCCGTCGGATTCCTCGAACGCCCCAGAGTGCGCCGCCGGTCGCAGCGCCGAGACTGAACATTGGGAGAACAGGACCATGATCACGACGAAGAGTGCCCAAACCCCCGTTCTGCCGCGTCTGATTCCGCCTGAGCCGACGGTGGCGTGGTTCCTGGGTGATCTGATTCCGGACAGGCTGTGGGCGGATTTCGACATTGGCAGCGTGAAAAGCCAGCCGGTCTCCGCGATTCAGACAGCCTTGTTCGCGCACGGCGGCCGGGCCGCGTGGCTCCGCTTCATAGAAGAGACACGTGCCGCCCTGCCTCGACTCTTTCAGGTGTCGCTGTTCGACATGATCTCGCATGCTGTCTACGGAGACACCATATGGCCAAGCGAAATCATGCTGCACTGCCGCCCGGTTGTGGCCGTTCATGCGGGCGGCCGGCCGCTGCAACCTGCCATCGTGCTGAACTGCCACGCGCGCCTGTTATTCGTTTGCTCCGGCCAGACAATCAAGTCGACGAGCGGTTACGTGCTGGCAGACGCCGAATTCGTGCTTCGCCATGAACGTCGCCGCGTGATCGACATGCCGGGCAGACGCTACTACGTGCCCGTGCCGTTCGCGCATGGCCACGGCACTGCGATGCCGCGAGACGCGTTCGCGAGATTTGGCGCGCCGCGCCCCCGGCCACCCGCCGCCCAGCACGCCGCACCGCAAGCTCCAGGCTCGGCCTGAGCACGGCCGAACGCAGTAGCCTCGTGCAGACGTGCATTCTTGCATCGCGTTGAGCCGGGCCATCGAGCCCAATAAGACTGTCCAACATTCAAGCCCAAGGAGAAGTGCGATGACGCCGTCCCGCTACATACTGCTTTTGGCGCTCTTGACGCTCGGCGCCTGTAGATCCGTGGTCGGACCGCAGACCTTTCATGACACCGCAGGCGACACTCAGCTCACCGGTGCAACGGCGGACGTGCGGTTCATTCTCGCGCACCCAGGGAGCAACGTTGATCCGCAGCATGCGAACTCCGACCACGGCCCGAACGGCGGCCATTACAACGTCTGCGCCGAGCCGAGCCCGGACGTCGCCAAGGCCATTTCACAAGCCATATCCGAGAACGCCCAAGCCACCATCCAGGGCCTGAAGACGTTGGGCGATTCGGCATCGATCACGGGCAAGCAAGCGTTTTCGCTGCAACAAAACTCCGCTGTCGCGGAACTTGGTCGACGGCTCGCAACCACGCAATTGTTGCGCGACGGACTGTATCGGCTGTGCGAAGCCTTCTCGAACGGGGCGATGAACAAGTACGAATACGCTCTGGTCTTGAGCCGCTACGGCGACACAATGGTGACTTTGCTGTCGATCGAAGCCCTTTCCGGGATTTCGGCCAATCAGACCGCGGCGAAGCTAGACTGGAATCCTAATCCGCTCGTCAAGGACGGAACGCCGCCGGCCAGCGACACGGCGCCACCGGCAAAAGACGCCGCCAAAAACAGCGCCGGCGATGCGCCGAAGACGAACGCGCACGACGCGACAGATACGGTCGTTGGGAGCAAGCACGTCGGCGGACGCGCGCCGATGTGGCCTCCCGCCGATCGGTTCGCAGGCGGAGTCATGAAAGTCGCCGATCACACCGTTGTTCAGGCCGACGGCAAGCGAGCCGCGCCCGGTCAAGGCTCAAAAGCGAACACCACGGCCGGCGCGACGGCGAGCCGCTCCAACGACGGACCCGATTCGTTGAAGGACGATGCTGCCAAGGCTGTCGTGATGATCCAGCAACGGTACCTGGAACAATCGAGATTTGCGCCGTTTCTCGTGGTCTGCACGGCGGCGCTCAGTGATGCGCAGATGATGGCGATACCGGCGGATTCACAGCGTCCTTCGACCATTGCAGAAGTATGCTCCAGGAACATGGACGCATTGCTGCGGGTCGTTCTTCAGCCCCCCTCGATGTCCGGCACCGCTCGCTGAGGGGTTCAATGGTGCCCTTAGAGGGATTGACGGCCACTCGCTTGCGCTCTTGCCCCAACTCGACCATCTGGCTTTAGGGGCGGCCGAGTCCGCCCCGAGTCGACTGAATTGAGCTCTGGCGTTCAGTTGCTCTGCTTCTTCTGCACTGCTTCGATCGGCGTCAGGAAAGACTTCGAACGGACGTGGATCTTAAGCCGTCCTTCGCAGGCAGAGACGACGGCACATAATGCGCGTCGATGAATCGCGACATCTGCACGATTGCTTCTATTAAGCGCGATCCGTGTTTGAATTTCTTCGCGTCGAGAAAGGCCAGAATCATCGGCGTGCTAATGTCGGCAAACTTCTCTCCGTCGGCCGTGTTCCTCATTATGTCTCTCGCTCGACGTTCAAGCGCCGAACGCAGCAGGATCGCGCGTCGAAGCCGGAGGATTTTGTGGTCGATCACGCGGTTGAATCAACCGATTCGCGCGCCTGCGCATTCGGCGGTACCGGGCTGTTGACGTCGAGTGATTCGACGTTTCTAGCGGCGCCCTCGCCTGAGTTGCCCTAGCCTATTTCATTCACACCCGCCACGTCCAGGTGCCCGCGCAACCGGCTAATGAAATCGGAGAGCTTGGCGCCTTTGGCCTCTTTCATGAACCAAGCTGCATGCACGCGGCATGCAGGCTATCGAGCCGTCGCGCGGCATCCGCGACATACGGATTCGTCTCGTCCCACGCATACCCCGCCAGCACGGCGCTGACCGTGCGTCTAATCACGGGCGTCTGATTCGGCGCGAAGATGATGTCCTGCAACTTGCCCGAGTACCAGCGTTCAACGAATGCGCGAAACGTGTCGATGCCACGGCGCAACGGCACGTCATATTGCGCGTGCCAGTCGATGGCTTCGCCGTTCAGTTGACGGTTCAGAGCGTGGACGGCGAGATGCGCCGAACGCAGCGCAATGGTGACGCCCGAAGAAAACACCGGATCGAGGAATTCACCGGCGTTGCCGAGCAGCGCATACCCCTCGCCGTACAGCGCTTCGACGTTCGCGGAATAGCCGCCGATATGCCGCACCGGCATCAGGAAAGGCGCATTGCCGATCAAGCGGTTCAGCGTCGGTTCGCTCTGGATCAGCGAACGCAGCTTCTGCTCGCGCTCGGCTTCATCGATGTCGAGAAACGCCGCTTCGGCCACGCAACCCACCGACGACCGCCCATTCGCGAGCGGGATCATCCAGTACCACACGTCGCGATGCTCGGGATGCACGGCCACGGTGATCTTGTTGCGATCGTGCGCCTCGACCGGAATGCCGTCGCGGACATGCGTGAAGATGGCCGCGCGCGTGGCAAGGCGCGTCGGCGCTTCGAGGTTGAGAAGCCGTGGCAGCACGCGTCCGAAGCCGCTTGCGTCAAGCACGAAGCGCGCGTGCACTTGATATTGCGTACCGGCTTCGTCGACGACATCGAGCACCGGCGCATCGCCCGTCTTCATGGCCAGCACCGTGTGACCAAAGCGCACGTCGGCGCCCTGCTCCATCGCACAGCGGATGAGCAAGTCGTCGAATACCGCTCGTTCCACCTGATACGTCGTGCCCCATCCGTCGGAATGCTTGTCGCGGAAGTCATAAGCCGCCGCCTGATCGCGATACACGAATTGCGCGCCGTTCTTGTACTGAAAGCCCGCTTCGACGACCGCGCGCAGCATGCCCGCCTGCTCGAGATACGCCATGCTTTGCGGCAATAGACTTTCGCCGATCGAGAAGCGCGGGAAATGCTGGCGTTCAAGTACCAGCACGGATCGACCGGCTTTACGCAGCAGCGCGGCAGCGACCGCGCCCGACGGTCCCGCGCCGATGATGGCGACATCGACTACAGCGTTCATCGAACTTTCTTTGTTCATCTTCTACTTCCTTTCGTCGCACGCGGCAACGTATTGCAAACACGACACATGTCCCGCGCACCACCGATTACAATCACGCGCGGACCATCCTTCAATAACACCAAACACTTCTTTACCGGATTCAATCGTGCAGTTGACCGAAACATCAAATGTGCCATTCGTTCCCGAGACTTCTTTCGGCGTCTGGTTTCTGCGCACGCATACGTGGGAGCATCACGTGCTGCGCGTCGCCATCAACGACCTCAAGCGCCTCATCGACTTTCCGTTGCCGGCGGCGCCCGTGATCGTCGATGTCGGCTGCGGTCAGGGCTTGTCGTTCCGTCTGCTTGCGCAGGCGTTCAAACCGCAGCGCATCGTCGGCATTGACTTCCACAAGCCGTCGCTGGCGCTTGCGGCCCAATCCGCGCAAGTGTGCGCGCAGCGCCCCGATACCGCCGCGACGGAAATCGAGTTGCTTCATGGCGATTGCGCGAATCTTCCGCTGCAGGACGCGAGCGCCGATATCGTCTTCTGTCACCAGACGTTTCATCACCTCGTCGAACAAGAACGCGCGCTCGCCGAATTCCGTCGCGTACTCAAGCCAGGCGGCGTGCTGATGTTCGCCGAATCGACCGATGCCTATATCAAGTCCTGGGTCATCCGGCTGCTCTTTCGTCATCCGATGCAAGTACAGAAAAGCGCCGACGGCTATCTCCACATGATCCGCAACGGAGGCTTTAGCTTCGAACCGCACAACGTTTCGCTGCCGTATCTGTGGTGGAGCCGCGCGAAAGACTTTGGCCTGCTCGAACGCATCGGCCTCTACACGCCGAAGCCCGGCAAGCGGCGCGAAACCCTTGTCAACGTCGTCGCAAGAAAGACCACTGATTGACGACATGACGAGCGAGCGGCGCATACATCGAGGCACGCGCCGCTTCTCGCTTTCGCCTCAGTTCTTCAGCTTGACCACTTCGCCCTTCAACGCGACGCCTGCAATCACCGCGCCCGCGCCGCATGTGAACTCCGTCGCGCTCTCGCGCTCCACGTTCTCGTAGTTGCTCTTGATATTGATGACCGCGTCGCCGCCTTCCTTGCGGGCGCGCTCCTGCAACTCCATCACGGCCGAAAGAAATACGTGCTGGCAAGCGTCCTTGTCGCTCTTGCCGAACGCGTTGGTCTTCTTGTTGGTCGCGAACACACCGAGCGATTTCACCACCGCCGGATGCCCTTGCCCCGCGAAATAGAGCGGAATGTCCTTGCCGACCTTGTCGGGTTCGCTGACCAGCGCCGGTGCGACGGGATAGATCCGGATCGTGTTGCGCGCGAACGCTTGGGACGAAAGCAGCATCGTGGCGAGTGCCGCGAAAACGAAGAGACGCTTCATGTTTTCCAAGTTATTGATGATGGCTTATTCGACGTCCAGCTTCACGAGATCGCCGCGCACGGCGAGCGTCGAGCCGTTATTACTCGAGCCGCAAATGAACGCGGTCGCAGACGTGGTCTCCGTGTGCTGAAAGCGCGTTTTCACGTTGATCACTGCGTCCGCGTGTTGCTCGCGCGCATAGTCGCGCAACTGATCGAGCGCCTTGGCGAGCGCGATATTGCAGGTCGCATCCTGGCCATCCATCGTGCGGGCCACGCGCACCGCGACTTCCTTCTTGCCGAGCATCGTCTTGACGTTCGCATGCTTCTGATCGCCGAAATACAACGTGACGTCCTTCGCGCTTTGCGTCTGCGCCGCTTGCGGCATCGGCAGCGAGCGGACTTGCGTCGTACAGCCTGCTTGCGTGATCAACGCGCCAGCCATCATCGTCAGAACGATTATTCTTTTCATAGTGCGGTTTCGTTTTTGTGTGGTTATGAATGAGTGCCCGTTATGCGCCGACGGGCAGCGGCTGGAATCTATCGAACACGAGGCTCGCGGAACTGCCGCCGAAACCGAAGGAGACCGACATCGCGCGCTCGATGCGCGCCTCGCATGTCTCGCGCACGAGCGGCATGCCAAGCGCGAGCGGTTCAGGCGAGCCGGCCGTTCGCGTGCCCGCGATGAAACCGTCGCGCATCATCAGCAACGTGTAGATCGCCTCATGCACGCCGCTTGCGCCGAGCGGATGCCCCGTCAGTCCCTTCGTCGACGAGAAACGCGGAACATCGGCGCCGAAGACCGTCTGCAATGCGCGCAGTTCTTCGGTGTCGCCGAGCGGCGTGGAAGGCGCGTGCGTGTTGATGTAGTCGGGCGATGCCCCCGCTTGATGCAGCGCCATGCGTATCGCCCGCGCGATGCCGTGCGAGTGCGGCGACACCATGCCCGCGCCGTCCGTGCTCTCGCCGAAGCCTGTCAGTTCCGCGTAGATGCGCGCGCCGCGCGCAAGCGCGTGGTCGAGCGCTTCGAGCACCAGCACGCCGGCGCCCGAGCCGATCACGAAGCCGTCGCGCGCGCTGTCGTAAGGGCGCGAGGCTTGCCAAGGCGTCTCGTTGAAGCCGCGCGACAACGCGTGCATCGCGTCGAACATCAGCGTCATGTTGTCATGCAGCGCCTCGCTGCCGCCCGCGAGCACGACCTGCTGACGTCCGGTCTGGATCAACTGCATGGCCTGTCCGATGGCGAGCGCGGACGTCGTGCACGCCGACGAAGGCGAATACGCGACGCCCTCGATCCCGAACGCCTGCGCGACATTCGCGGATGCGGTGCTGCTCATCGCCTTCGGGACCGTGTACGGCGGCGTCCTTTCGATGCCGCGCGTCACCGCGATATTGAGCGCCGCGTCGTACTCGGCCATCGCGCCGACGCCTGAGCCGATCACCGCGCCGACGCTCGGCGAACGCAGCACGGCGTGATCGAGCCGCGCGTCGTCGATGGCTTTGCGCGCGGCGTGGCACGCGAAGCGCGCCGTCTCGCCCATGAAGCGTTCGAGCTTGCGATCGAAGGGCGGCTCATCTGCCACCGACGCCACCGCCGCCACCTGCGAGCCAAAGCCTCGCTCGCGCCACGCATCGATGCGCGTGATGCCGGAACGCCCTTCCCTCAAGGCGGCGCTGACCGTGTCGAGCGCATTGCCCAGACACGATACGATGCCCATGCCCGTCACGACGACGCGCTGCATGCCTCGCGCCCGGTTCATCGAACGCGCCGGAAAATGAGCGACGTATTGATGCCGCCGAACGCGAAGTTGTTGCTCATCACGTATTCGGCGTCGATCGTGCGCGCCTCGCCCGCGATGTAATCGAGCGGCGCGCAGGCGGGATCGACTTCGGTCAGATTGAGTGTCGGCGCGTACCAGTTGCGCTTCATCATCTCGATGGTCCACCACGCTTCCAGCGCACCGCACGCGCCGAGCGTGTGTCCGACGTAGCTCTTGAGCGAACTAATCGGCATGCGCTCGCCGAAGGTCTGCGCGGTCGCATGACTTTCCGCGACGTCGCCGCGATCGGTGGACGTGCCATGCGCGTTCACGTAAGCAATGGCCTGCGGATCGAGCCGCGCGTCGTGCAACGCGAGCTGCATGGCGCGCGCCATCGTGCTGGCAGTCGGCTGCGTCATGTGCGCGCCATCCGAGTTGCAGCCGAAGCCGACGATCTCCGCATGAATGGTCGCGCCGCGCGCCACGGCGTGCTCGTAGTCTTCGAGCACGAGCGTCGCCGCGCCCTCGCCGACAACCAGTCCGTCGCGTTTCGCATCGAACGGACGCGGCGTGAGATGCGGCTCGTCGTTGCGCGTGCTCGTCGCGTAGAGCGTGTCGAACACGGCGACGGCCGGACCCGACAGCTCTTCCGCGCCGCCGGCGAGCATCATCGTCTGCTTGCCCGTGGCGATGGCTTCATACGCGAAGCCGATCGCCTGACTGCCCGACGCACACGCCGACGATGTCGGCAGAATGCGGCCTTTCAGGTCCCAGAAGAGGCCGACGTTCACGGCCGTCGTGTGCGGCATCATCTGCACGTAGCTGTTCGACGTGACATCGGTCATCGAGCCGGTTCGCAGCATGGTGCCGAACGCGCGAATAGGCTCGACCGATCCCGAGGACGATCCGTATGCGACGCCCATGCGTCCGTCGCTGATCGACGCATCGCCGTCGAGGCCCGCATCCGCCAGCGCCAGTTCGCTCGCGCGCACCGCGTACATCGAGACGATGCCCATCGACCGCGTCTTCTTGCGCGGCCAGGCCGACGGCTGCTCGAACGCGGGCAGCGGACACGCGAGGCGCGTATGCAGCCCTTCGAAGAAGTCCCACTCGGGCATGCGGCGCACCGCATTGCGGCCAGTCTTCAGCGCGGCTTCAATTTCATTCCACGAACTGCCGAGCGCGGTGACGCCGCCCATGCCCGTAACAACGACGCGCTTCATCAGATCATCCCGCCATTCACGCCGATCACCTGGCGCGTCACATAAGAAGCCGCATCCGACATGAGGAAGCCGACGACAGAGGCCACTTCGTTCGGCTGCCCGACGCGATTCATCGGCACCGTCTTCAGCGCATGTTCGACGGGAACGTCGTCGAGCATGCCCGTATCGATCAGTCCCGGCGCGACGCAGTTCGCCGTGATGTTGCGCGATGCCAGTTCGACCGCGAGCGCCTTAGTCGCGCCGATGAGACCGGCTTTCGCCGCGCTGTAATTCACCTGTCCGCGATTGCCCATCACGCCGGACACCGACGCGATCGTCACGATGCGGCCGCCCTGTTTCGCGCGCACCATCGGCATGGTGAGCGGATGGATCACGTTGTAGAAGGCGTCGAGGCCCGTTTCGATCACGACGTCCCAGTCCTCGTCGCTGAGCGCCGGAAACGCCGCATCGCGCGTCACGCCCGCGCTGCACACGATGCCGTAATACGCACCGTGCGCGGCGACGTCCGCTTCGAGCGTTTCACGGCACGCGGCGCGGTCGCGCACGTCGAACTGCACGACGCGCGCCGTGCCACCCTGCGCGACGATGCCCGCGGTCACCGCTTCTGCTTCGGCGCGTCCGCTGCGGCAATGCACGGTGACGGCAAACCCGTCAGCGGCCAGTTGATACGCAATCGCCCGGCCGATGCCGCGGCTTGCGCCCGTTACGAGAACTCGCCGGCTCATGAACTGAGGCTCCCTTCGATGAATGTCTGGAAATCGTGTGGTTGAAAGACCTTGATGACGGCTTCTGCGCAACGCTCGCCGTCATGGTCGATCGTGCATTCGTACGCGCCGTGGCCCTCTTCGCTGCGCAGCACTTCTTCCGCGCGAATAGCGAGCCGCGCATCGCGCGAGAAGGCGCTGACATGCGCGCGATAGCTACGCGTGCCGAGCAGCACGCCGGGACGCGCGCGGCCGCCCGCGCGCATCGCGACGAGCGCGACATGCGCAGCGACAGCCTGCGCCATGAGTTCGATGCCGATCCATGCGGGCATCGCGCCGTGTTCGTCTGCATACCAGGCGTCGGCGCGCACGGTGGCGAGCGCGGTGAGCGCGGCGTCGCTGCACGTAATCACCTCGTCCACGAGCAGCATCGTGCCGCGATGAGGAATGATCGTTTCTATCGGCGGAAACGGGCCGCCGTGTCCGTTCATTGAGATGTGTCCGGTCATCGTCAACCTGCGAGAACGAGGCTGACATTGCTGCCGCCAAACGCGAAAGAGTTACTCATGACATGGCGCGTGCCCGCTTCGCGCGAGAGGAAGCGCGTTTCCTGTACGAGATCGAGCGCGGGCAGATCCGCGTCCGCCTCGCCATCCCATCGATGCAGTGGCAAGGGCAAACCGGGGCGCGCGAGCGTGAGCCACGCGAAGCCGAGTTCCGTCGCGCCGGCCGCGCCGAGCAGATGCCCCGTCAGCGGCTTCGTGCCGCTCGTCGGCACGCCTTGCGGAAAGACGCGCGCCATCAAATGCGCTTCCATCTCGTCGTTCTTGCGCGTGGCCGTCGCGTGCAGGTTCACGTAGCCGATATCGGCGGCCGCGACGCCGGCATCCGCGAGCGCCGCGCGCAACGCGAGTTCGCCTCCGACGCCGCGCGGGTCGGGCGCGGAAACATGATGCGCGTCGCTGGATTCCCCCACGCCCGCAAGACGCACGGCGCCTTCGTCGCGCGTCATCAGAAACACGGCCGCACCTTCGCCGATGTTGATGCCTTTGCGGTTGTGGCTCATGGGATTGGTGCGCTCAATACTGGTGGATTCGAGTGATTCGAAGCCTTGCAACGTGAGCTCGCACAACGTATCGACACCGCCGACGACCACGGCATCGCAAAGTCCGAGCTGCAACAGTCTGCGCGCCGCGGCAAACGCCTTCGCGCTCGACGTGCATGCCGTGGAAATAGTGAACGCCGGGCCTTGCACGTCGAGCGCGGCGGCGGCGAACGGCGCGGCCGTACCGATCTCCATCTGCCGATAGTCGAAGCGCTCGGGCAGGCACCCCTTATTTGCGCGATGCAGGAACGCCTCTTCCGCCGCCGATATTCCCGACGTGCTCGTCCCCAACACGACGCCGATTCGCGCGGAGCCGTAGCGCTCGCGCGCCGCTTCGATCTCGGCGCGGATCTGTTCAAGCGCCGCGAGCAGCAGGCGGTTGTTGCGGCAGTCGAAGCGCGCAAGCGGCCCCGTCGGCGCAATGTCGAGCGAAGTCAGCACGCGGCCGACGAACGCATCGCCGCGGCGCGTGCGCATCGGTCCCATGCCCGGCGATTGCGCCGAGGACATCGCGGACGCGATCGAATCGACGTCGCCGCCGAGCGCATTGACCATTCCGAGCGCATGCAAATAGACGGATGGCAGCGTCATGCGTGGTTTCTCCTTTCGTGCGGCATGCTCATCGGCGCGAGCAGCACCGCGACCAGAATGCCGAGCGCAAGCGTCGCGCCGAAGCTCTTCAACGCTGGCATCGCGCTCATGCCGAGCAGGCCGAACGACAACAGCGTCGTCGATGCGGAGAGCAGCACGCCCGCCCAGACCGCGCCGAGATCGGCGTCGCTGCGCAGGCATCCTTCGCGCAGGAACACGGCGTAGTTCGCGCCGACGCCGAGCACGAGCATCAGCGCGAGGCAGTTGAACAGATTGAACGGCACGCGGGCGTAGCCGAACGCCGCGAGCGTCACGCCGACGGCGAGCAGCACGGGCAGCGTCGTCGCAATGCCCCCGCGTGGCCCATAGCGCATCATCAGCAGCGCGTGCACGAGCACCAGCGCGCCGCCGAGCCACATGCCGCTATCGACGCGATACGCGCCGAAGAGCTTTGAGACGCTCGCCGCCTTGTCGACGAACGTGACGCCCTCGATTGCGCGCGCAACCTTGATGAGCGCGGGCTCGTTTTTCTGCGTCACGCGGCGCGGCATCACGATGGCAGCGTAACCGCGCTGACCGGCCGCATCGTATGGACCGAGCCACAGATGCCGAAACGGCTGCGACCACGGCGCGGCGAGCCAGCGCCCGACCGACAGCGGCTCGGCATTCGCATGGCCGAACGAAGCGATCCACGCGTCGGCGATGTCATCGCGGAAGCCGGCGCGCGAAAGCGTCGCGCGCAACGCGGCCGGATCGGCAAACACGTGTTGCGCGATGAGCGCGCGCGCTTGCGCCTGAGCCCGGGCGGACGGCACGAATTGCGTGACCGAGCGCCAGCCGTCGACCGATTGGTCGCTCGTCAGCGCATCGAGCCTTTCGCCGAGCGCTTCCGCGCGTTCCAGGACGGCTTGCTCGGACACACCCCGCACCACGAAGAACTGCGCGGTGTCTTCGACGCCGACTGCCGTGCGCACTTCGTTCTCCTGCGCGACAAGCACGGGATCGCGTTGTATCAGCAGATGGATGTCGTCGTCGCTGGTCAGACGCAGCCAGCCCGGCAGGGCGATCGCCACGAGAACGGCCGCGACGAGCCCCGCGCGCTTGCCACCGATCGCGCCGCGCCACCGTGCAAGCAGCGTCGCGGAGGACGAAAATAGGCGTCGCCGCGCGGCTTTCGGTCCCCGCACGAGCAGCGCGGGCAGCAGCGACATCACGGACGCGAACGCAACGCCGATGCCGGCCATCGCGAAACACGCGATCTGTTTGAGCGCGGGAAACGGCACCCAAGCGAGTATGGCGTAACCGAGCAGACTGGTAGCGAGCGCCACGGAGAGCGCGGGCCGCACCGATCGCGCGCCCTTTCGTGCATCCCATTCGCGTTGCGCGCCAAGATAAACCACGAAATACTGAATCGAATAATCGACGGCTTCGCCGATCAAGCTCGCGCCGAACACGAGCGTCAGCAAATGAAGCTTGCCGAACACGAGCATGGCGAACGCGAGCGCGCACACGATACCGAGCGCCGTCGACAAAAAGCCGAGCAGCAAGAGCCGCGGCGAGCGGAAGACCCACAGCATGAGAAGCGCGATGCCGCATGCCGAGGCGACGCCGATCAGATGCACTTCGCGTTCCGACGCGCTGCGCGCCGCCTGCGCGTAAAACACGGCGCCGGCTCGCGCGACCGTGGCGTCGGGCCATGCCGCCGTCACCGCTGCCTGCGCCTGCGCCGCCGCCGACAACACAGCGCGCTGCGTGCGCGATTCATAGGCCGAGCCGTGCAGCGTCGTGACGACGAGTACGCTCGTCATGTCGCCGCGATGCGCGACGAGCAGCTTGTCTTCAAGTTCCAGGCCAGATGTGGCGAGCGGCAAGTCATTGAGCCAGTGTTCGAGCCAGCCGAAGGGATCGTCGGCGAGTTGCGTCGCGAGCGGTCCGTGCACCGGGTTATAGATGCGCTGCATCAGGGCGTCAGACAGCGCCTGCACGCCGTTCGTCGCGTTGGCGAGCGCGTCGCGGTCATCGCGGGTCAGAAGCCCGAATCGATACGGCGCATATAGCGCTGCAATCTGCGCGACGTCGAACGGCGGGAGCTCCGCCGTCACGGACGCGAATGCGCCGCTTTCCCGCAGCGCGGCGCCGTAGCGCTTCGCCGCCGCCTTCGCATGGTCCGCATTGCGGCTCGAAATCAGAAACACGGTGCGATCGCCGAGCGCATTGGCGAGTCGATCCACCGCTTGCTCTGCGACCGGATCGGCTTCTGTCGCAGGCAGCAGCGCGAGCAGGTTCGTCTCCAGCGGCGACGGCCCCTGAAAGCGATAGACGCAATACCACGCAGCAACGAGTGCGAGCACGAACCACGCGGCCCGTATGGCGAAAAGCGTCACGCCGCTGCGATGCCGTTCCATCCGCATCACTGCGCTCCCAGCAAGGCACGCTCGGCGGCAGGTAGCCCGTCGAGCGTTTCGTTGTTCGTGAAGTCGATCTGCGTGACGTCCCCGCTTGCCAGATCGATCCTCAAACTTTGCAGGAACGCGCCGCCCTTCATTTGCAGCCCTTTGACGGCCTGCGCGAGTTGCGGCTGATTTGGCTTGAGATCGAGCGTCCACTGCGACGGCGAGCCTTGCGCGTCCACATCGAATTGCGAGTACAGCGCGGACAGGTCGCCGCCGAGCATGGCGCGCATCATCTTCGACACTTGCGCGACGCCTTGCACGCCTCGGGCGCTCTTGCTGCCGATGCGCTTGCCGTTCGCATCGACTTCGGCGACGCCTGCGTCCGTGATGACGAACGTGGCCTTGTAAGGCGTCAGCACGCGCCAGATCACGCCGCGTTCGCGATAGAACACGAACGTGCCCGTGCTCACGAGCGGTTGCTTCATGGCCGAAAGCGTCTGCGTCTGCGTGAATTGAGCGCGCACGCCCTTGATCTGGCCGAGCCGCGAAGCGACTTGCGAGACCAGCGCCGCATTCTGGCTTGCGCTTTGCGCGGGCGTGGCTGCGTGAAGCGCGCCTGCGTTCGCTGTCAGCAGCAAGGCGATGAGCGTGGCACGCGCACAGCGGAGTTTCATCGACGCGACCATACGCGCTCCAACTTCTCGAACACGACGGGCGGCGACACGAACTGCAACTCCTGCGTGGCGGCGTCGACGGCGACCTGAATCGTATAGCCCTTGGTCAGCCGATCGCCCGTCACGCAATCCACCAGTTCATACGCGATCTTCAGGCGGTTCTCGTATTCGAGCAGCTCCGTGCGCACGTCGATGCGCTGCCCGTATCGCGCCGGACGCACGTACTTCAGATGCGCCTCGACGATTGGCCACGCATAGCCTGACGCCAGCATGTCGCCGTAGTCGTATTCGAATGCGCGCAGCAACGCCGCACGCCCCACTTCGAAATACTTCAGGTAGTGGCCGTGCCAGCACACGTGCATTGCGTCGACATCATGAAACGGCACTTCGACCATCGCGCTCGCGGTGAGCGTCTTCTTGTTATTCAGCTGATCCATGACGCCTGCTTTCGGTGAAACTGGACCCGGGCATCGGTGCGACTTTGCCGGCACGCGCCCAGAAATCGAAGAAATTGAACCATTGATACGGCGCCTTGCGGCAATAGTGTTCGAGTCGCGACGCATAGCGCTGCGCCCACGCCGCGATGTGTTGCGCGCGCTCGCGACGCGGCAACTCGATTCGATCGGCAAATCGTTCGAGGTACATACGATACCGGCCCGCTTTCTCTTTCAGACAAAAGAAGAGATACACGGGACACCCGAGCGCGTGCGCGAGCACATACGGCCCTTGCGCGAACGGAGCAGGCGCGCCGAGAAAACGCGCCTCGGTCGTGCGGCCGGACTCGTGCGCCGGCACGCGATCGCCGACGATCACCAGCAGTTCGCCCGCGTCGATGCGCGCCTGCATCATCATCGCGGTATCGGGGCCGAAATCGCTCACGTGGATCAGATGCTTCGCGAAGTCGCCATTCGCTGACGACAAGACGCTGTTGAAGCGCCTCGCGTGCTCCGTATAGACGATGGCCGTCACCTTCGCGCGGCCATTGCGGGCGGCGAGCGCGCGCGTCATCTCGAGGTTGCCGAGATGCGCGCCAAGGACGAGCGCGCCACGCCCGCTCGCAATGAGCGCTTCAAAAGGCGCGGGGTCGTCGAAAACGGCGTCGTGATCGGCTATCCGGCCCGACCATGCCGCGAGCTTGTCGAGCCCCGACTGCGCAAACGCGAGCATCTGGCGATACGCAGAGCGCCAGCCGGCACGCGGCGTGCGTTCGCCCGGCGCTGCTTCGGCAAGACGCGTGAAATACCGGTGCGAAGCCGCGCGCGCATCGCGTCCCGTCAGCAGAAAATAGCCGACGACAGGATGAAGCCACAGCCCCGTAAATCGCATGCCGAACACGCGGCAACTGAGCGCGAACAAGGACATGCCGATGCGGCTGCCGCGCTCCGCGACGCGCCACCAGCCCGGCCCGGCGTGGTCCGCAGTGGTGATGCGCGGCATTAGCTTGTGCGCGAGCAGCATCGGCGAGCGCAGCACCATGCCGCACGCGAGCCGCGTATGGCTCGCGCTGATGCGCACGTTGTCCCACAGCACGTCGAAGTGCGATACGCCGTCGGTCGCATAGACGACGCGCGTCGGAATCGAGCGAAACGCAAGGCGTCGCCAGTAGAGACGCACGAGGATCTCGATGTCGAAGTCCATGCGCGTGCCGAGCCGCACGCTGTCGATCAGCGCGCAGGCGGCGTCGAGCGGATACAGGCGAAAGCCGCACATCGAATCGCGGATGGTGAACGACAGCGTCTCGATCCACACCCAGACATGCGTCAGATAGCGGCCGTACAAGCGCGATTTCGGGACGCTTTCGTCATAGACCGGGCGGCCCAGAATGACCGCGCCCGGCTCGGCGCGCGCCGCGTCGAGAAAGAGCGGCACGTCGTTCGCGTCGTGCTGGCCGTCGGCGTCGATCTGCAACGCGTGCGTGAAGCCCGCGCGTTTCGCCGCGCGCAGGCCCGCCATCACGGCAGCGCCCTTGCCGCCGTTCACCGGCAGACGCACGAGCGTCATCTCCTTGCGATACCGGCACGCGAGCTTGACGAGCACGGCTTGCGTGGCGGCGTCGCTGCCGTCGTCGACGACGAACATCGGCAAGCCGTGAACGCTCAGGCGCGCGACCGTATCGCCGATCGCGTCCTTGTGGTTATAGATCGGGATGACGATGCACGCCGCGATATTCGCACCGCTCATGCGTTCTCCCGATACACGATCGCGCCGGATGCGCATTCGCGTCCGTTCATGCGATAAGCGAACTGCACGCGCCGCCGCGTGGCATCGTGCGCGAGCCGCAGTTCGAGCACCGCGCCGGGCGGCACGGGCGCCATGAACTTCAGGCGATCGACGCTCTCCATTGCACGCGCCGCCGCGATATGTTCGGACGCGACGCGGATCGCCCAGTCGACCTGCACGACGCCGGGCAAAATCGGCAGGCCCGGAAAGTGGCCGGCGAAATGATCGAGCGAAGGCGGCACGCGGAGTTCATAGCGCAACGTATCGCCATCGCGCGATTCCGCGAGCAACTCGAAGCCTTCTGCGCGCGGACCGAAGGCCGCCGCGACCGCCTTGACCGGCAGCTTGCCGCGCGCATCGAACGGCAACGCGATGCGAAAGCGCCAGAAACGCGGCAATAGCACGACGTCGAAATACGCGGCGAGATGACGGCGCAGGATTTTCGCGAGCGCCACGCGACCGACGTCATCGAGCGCGGCGCGGCCTGCGTCGGTTAGCGCGATCACCGCGCCGATGCGCTCACGCGTCGCACCCGCGAGCGGGACCACGCTCGCCGCTGCCACATAGGCATGCAGCGTGAGGCGGGCTTCGAGCTCGGGCAGCGAGACGCGCTTGCCGTCGAGCTTCACGACGCGATCGAGCCGGCCTTCCAGCGTGAAGCGGCCGTTGGCGTCCAAGGCGATAGCGTCGTCCGTGCGATGCCAGTCATCGTGGCCTAGATGCGGCGAGCGCACTTCGAGCGCGCCGTCATCTGCCCGCCGCACCGTCACGCCGCTGACAGGACGCCATGCCGGCGTCTCACTCTGCCTGCGCCATGCGATGCCGCCTGTCTCCGTGCTCCCGTAGATCTCGACAGGCGCGTGGCCGAACACGGCAGCGTATTGGAGCGCGGTGTCCGTTGCGAGCGGCCCGCCCGACGAGAAGAACGCACGCGGCACAGGCGTGAGCGATGCGAAACCGGCGAGCTCGGTCCAACGCGCGAGTTGCGCCGGCGACGAGACCATGACCGTCGCGCCGCATCGCTCGATGCGCGTCTGGATGTGCTGCGGCTCGACGCAAAGCGCGCGGTCGAAAGCGCGGCCCGCCGCGAGCGGCCACAAGATGCGAAACAGAAGACCGTAGATATGACGATGCGGCACGCTCGCAAGCATCGTCGCATCGCCGATCAGCGCGCCCCAGTCGCGCTCGAGCGTATGAACTTCGGCGTCGAACTGAGCGAGGGTCTTGTGGATCGGCTTCGGCACGCCGCTGCTGCCCGACGTGTAGAGCGTGAGCGGGGCATGCGGGTCCACCCGCAGCGCAAGTGCGTCGAGTCCGCGCGTGTCGACCGTTGCAGCGGCTATGTCGGCATCGGTCAGGACGGCGTCGTAGGCGTCGGCGAGATCGGCCAGATAGCCAAGAGCGGAACTCGCGGGAATCACCGGCGTCTTGCCGCATGCGAGGAGCGCGAACAGTGCGCAGGCGAAATCGAACAGATCGTCGATCAAGAGCGCATAACGGCGCGCCGTCTCTTCGCGCGATTTCAGCGCGAGCGACGCCACCCGCGCGCGAAATGCGGCATGCGTGATGACCGCGTCGGTCGTGTCGTCGCGAGAGACGGGCGTTCGTGCATCGCGTCTTGTCGAGAACAGTTCGTGCAGCGGGATCATGACGCCTCCGCTTCCATGCGCCGCGCGCGCGGAAGAATCACGAGATAACGCCACGCGATCTCAGCTACGAGCAGCACGCCGATCAAGCCATAGGCGATCGCGCCGTTGTAGAGCGACCACGCCTCGCGCGACCAACACAGTGCCGTGTAGAGCGAGAACAAACCGTTGGCCGCGAAAAACGCGCACCAGATCTGCGTGACGCGGCGCGTGTGGCGCACGGCTGGTTCGCTCAGATCGGGCGTGCGGATGCGCGCGAATTTTTCGATCATCGACGGACCGCGCACGAGCGTCGAAGCAAATGCAATCAGTAAGCCGAGATTCACGAGAGACGGATAGATATGGAGCAACTGCTCGCTGTCGGTCCAGACGATCGCGGCCGATGCGGCGCTCAACATGAACCCGACCGCCCATTCGACGCGCGTGAGTGTGCGCAGCGAGGCGCCCAGAACGCCGGTGCCCGCGCAGCGCTGCAGCCAGACCAGCGCGAACAGCAGGCAGCCGAGATAGCGCGGCGCGTTCCAGAACCAGCCGCACAGAATAGCGGCGGGATACGCGAGCTTGAACGCGACGTTCAGCGCAAGGCCGATATGGCCGCGATGCTCGTCGTCGCCAGTCCGGGCGGTCTGCGGCTGCATCAGTCCTGCGCTGCCAGAAGCGACTCGACAGCGGCGATCACATCGCCCACCGTGCGCACGGACTTGAACTCTTCGGGCTTGATGCGGCGGCCCGTCATCTCCTGCAGCTTGATCGCGAGATCGACGGCATCAATGCTGTCCAGGTCGAGTTCTTCGAACAAATGCGCGGTCGGCGTCACGCGCTCGGGCGCGATGCCGAAGTTCTCTTTGAAGATCGCGCGGATGCGCTCAAGGATTTCGGTGTCGGTCACAATCATTCCCCTCTTGTTGCAGTGTCGTCCGATGCGCGCGCAGTCTCGCGCTGGCTTGCGACCAGTTCGGCGAGCGTGTCGATCGAGCGGAAGTGCTCGCGCGTGCGCTCGTCGTTGGCGGCGATCGTCAATTGATAGTGTTTGCGCAGCACGATGCCGATCTCGAGCGCGTCGATGGAGTCGAGACCGACGCCATCGGTGGAAAAGAGCGGCGCATCGTCGGCGATATCGTCGGGCGTCAGGTCTTCGAGATCGAGTGCTTCAATCAGAAGCCGTTTGATTTCAAACTTTAAAGAATCCATGGTCGATCAGATGCCGGGTAATGTGGGCTTGCAGCGTGTTCGTGAGGGTGCGGGCGGCGAGCGCGGGCGGTTCGTCGCGAGTGACGAGCGTGTCGGCTCCAAGCGGGTCGAGCACGCTCACGCGCATATGGAACGCGCGCTCCGGCACGTCGTGCCAGCGCATGTTTTTGGTGAACGCGGGAGGGTCGCAGTCGATCAGGACGGGCAGGATCGGCGCGCGCGATTGGAGCGCCATGTGCGCGAAACCGCGCGAAAACTCATGCAGCCGATTGCGCGCGGGACTGCGCGTGCCTTCCGGAAAAACGATCATCGTGTAGCCACGCGCGAGTTGCCGCGCGCCTTCTTCCACGAGTTCGATGGGATCCGCGTTGCTCACGTAGTCCGCCGCCCGCATGACGCCCCAGAAGAACGGATTGCTCCAGTGCGCGCTTTTGACGACGCAGCATGCGCGCGGCGTGAGCGACAAGAGCACCATGACGTCGAGCCACGTCGGATGGTTGGCGATCACGATCGCGGCGCCCTTCTCTTTGCGATTGAGCGCGTGCGCGCCGCTCACGTCGAGCTTCATCACGCGCACGCCGACGAGCACGGCGACGAGCGCGCGAAAGAACGCGTGAATGATCGCGGCGATGATGCGCTGCTTCGACGCGCGATGCGGCCACACCGAAGCAATCGGAAAAATGATCAGTGAGAAACCGAGTCCGCAGATGCCGAAGGTCGTGAACGCAAGTGCCGTCGCGACGAGGCGCCAGCAATAGTCACACGCCTTCATGCCAGTTCCATTGCCATGTCGACGTCGCGCCGCGCCATTGAACGGGCGCTTTCGCGTCCAGACACTGCCTGACCGCTTCGCTTTGCGTGACGTATTGGGCGCTCGCGAACGCGTTGCTCCGGTCATCTGTGAACCCAGTGCGCACGCATTCGAGCCGCCCGGTTTGCGCGGACGCATCGAGCAAGATCGCGAGCGCGCCGCCCTCCACTTCGTCTTCAATCGTTCCATAGGCCGCGTCGGCGGGCTCGTCGGCGTAGACGAGCAGCACCGGCGACGAGGCATCTGTCGCATATTGCGCGTGGGCTTCCAGCAACGCGTAGCCGAGCGTCTGCGCGCCCGCCGACACCGCACTCGCCGGCGCGCGGTCGCCGCGCTCGATGCCGAATACGCCGGTCATCGCGTTCAGAACGGACAGGCTGAAGCAAGTCGGCGAGACGGGTTCGCCTGCGCTGATATCGCACAGAATGCCCGTCGTGCGCCGCAGTTCGCCGTGACGCGACGCGAATACGACACGCACCGTCGGCAGCGCCGATGCGCAATCGAAGGCAACCTTGAGCGCGGCCCGCGATAGCGCACTGAGCCGGCGCCGCGCCATCGGCGCGACAAAGCTCACGTCAGGAGCGACGGTCGCGTTGGCAGGCCAAAAGGACCAGCGCGCAACCGGAATGGTCCAGTGCAAATCGGGCATATCGGTATTTGCGCGTTGAGAACAATCAGCATCGGGGCGAAATAGCCGACCGATCATTCCTTAGTAAGCAAGTGATGTAATTAAGTGGTTCGTCCAATTAACGGCACGACGCAGCGACTATTTAGCGTCTCGACGCAGAAATCTTGCGGGCGCGCGCGGTATCGCTGGCGTGGGGCGCAAATGATACCGACGTTATGGTCGACGGGAAAAGGGAAAGTGCGCAGTTCTTGCCGGTTCGTCTCTTCGACGCGACGGACATGCGCGAGACTTGCACCGCGCGCGACACATCTATCTTTCAGGGGCGGTAAAGGATGCTTTTGCCCGGCGATCTGTCGACCATTTCTCGAATTGGCGCGTCACCAAGTGCTCGCGCGCGTGATATCGTTCGCCGCTTGACTGAATTTGACACCTCGGCCAGACGTACCTCTGACCGACGTGCCGCAGGCTGCATACAAGATGAGGCAAATGATTTCGCGGCCGCCCGCCGGCGCGCCGAGACGCTGGCCGCGCACAGGCTACCCACCGATGTACGTCGCGACCTGCGCCTGGCACGGCGTCGCGCTAGTTGGATGGCTGCTGCGTCCTTCGGCGTGGCTGTGGTGGCTCGCGAGTGTCTTCGCGAGTCACATGATCGTGGTCTCGATAGGATTGTGGCCGCGCTCGACTCTTTTGGGCCAGAACTGGACCCGCCTGCCCGACACGCCCTCCAACGCAGATGCCGTCGCCCTCACGATCGACGACGGTCCCGATCCGGTCGTGACGCCGAAGATTCTGGACATCCTGGATCGGCATCACGTGCGCGCGACGTTTTTCTGCATTGGAGAACGCGCTGCGGAGCATCCGGCGCTGGTACGGGAAATCGTCGCGCGAGGTCACGCCGTCGAGAATCACACGCACAGGCACGTGCACACGTTCTCGGTCACATTGCCGTTCTGGCTCACGAAGGAAATCGCCGCCGCGCAACGGACGCTCGAAGCGCTGACAGGCGAGCGGCCCATGTTCTTTCGCGCGCCAGCCGGGTTACGAAATCTCTTTCTCGACCCGGTGCTGCAACGGCTGGACCTTCAGCTCGCGGCGTGGACGCGGCGAGGGTTCGATACGCGGGAATGTGACGCTGATCGCGTGCTCGAACGACTCGTGAATGGACTCGCCGCCCGAGACATTCTCCTGATTCACGACGCGGGCGCGGCATTGACATCGACGGGCGAACCGGTGGTGCTCACGGTGCTGCCTCGGCTCATCGACAGGGTTCGGTCGTCGGGATTGCGTTTCGTGACCTTGCGCGATGCGCGCGACGAACGGGCACCGTCTTCCTCCGGGGGTCGAACGCTCAGTGGGCATCACGACGGCGTTTGACTGGTCGTCATGCAGCATGGCAGACCGTGTCGACAACTGCATAGATGTCGGCTTGACTCGCAACGCCTGCATCTCTACCCGCCACGCTTGAAACAGAAGGGATAAGATGAGCCGCCCACTGCTCTTAATTGGGTTTGAGCCGGCTCGACTGATCGAGCGCCTCCCAGAACAACTGGTCGGCCCATCGGCAAACGCCATACCGGACCGATCAACCGACGCGCTCGAGAAGTGATGACTCCGCCGGTTATGTAGATGTTGTCCTGGACCACCGCGGCATATGCCCCGACGCGAACGGTCGTCGATGCGTCGACTGATACGCGGCATCCAGCACCTGCGCCTGCGGTTACTGCAGGTCGCAGCACTACTGCATGAGCATGCTACGAAGCTGCGCGAGCTTGGCCTCGCTCACGTTCGCGATCAACATCGCTCGTTTCAGGAAGCCTAAGGTGTTCGACCTTGCGGAGATACGACGTGTGGGTACGATCGACGATGCACCAAGCAACCCGTGCCCGGATCTCTTGCAGCGGTAGAGCAGAATCTCCACCCATACACCGATCGCAGATCGCAGCGAGCGAGGTTGCATTGCCGCTAGAGCGCTAGGCTGCGAAGACACAAGCACGTCGCTTCGCCAAGTCAGCCTGCCATGGCAGCATTCTAGCTAACCTCGCTAAATTGGACGTCAACGTAGGCGTCGCCGCCTGAATGGACTACCTGATCGCAGAACTGACGAGCCGGTGCCCGGTGCAAGGCTAACTCGCGTTTCACCAGGCTCGACGTGTGAAGGAAAGATTGCATGAACCAATCGATCGATGAACTCGAAAAATTTGTCTGATGCGTATCCCGCAATGAATGCAATGGCGAGAGGAGAAATGTCGGTTCCCGCCTGCAGGAGATTGCTGAACAAGCCTATGGAAATCCCAACGATAACCGCTGTGGTCACATGCGATCGATTGTCAACTTTCGAATATTCAGGATGAAACAGAGAGGCCGTTGTATCTGCTCTCAGCCGACGCAGAATGGACGCGCATGCGCCAAGCCATGCATAAAGAATGGGAAGAATAAAGCCAGTAACGGAAGCAACCGTCACGAGAATGATATCCCTGGCATATGTCGCCATTGCCCTCACATCTTGGGATACGGCGATTTTCTGGAAACCATGGTTGATTGCGTCCTGCGGGATCATCTTTTTTTTGTTCGCCGTTTCCCCTAGAGCGAAGATCGGCAGATCAATCTCTAACGCGTGACGGATTGAGACTGCCGAGCATTGCCAGCCTCCTGAAGGCGGTAGAGCGAAGCCGTATGTGGGGCTTACGAATTGGACCCCAACCGCCCGCACCGGCCGTTCCACCATCTGCACCGGCAGTCCGGCCGTCTGCACCGGCACTTCACTCGCTGGACAATTCTCGCCGTAGCGACTATCGACACCGCCCCAGTCTTCGCCCCAATGTTTCCCAAGCAATAAACGTCCGACGCCGTTCGGTATGCGGAAAATGAAATGTGTGATCGCTCGCGTTCTCGTGACATCGGAAAACAGTTGGCGGTTGTTTGTCGCGAAAGTTTGCAGGCTTTCTTTGATTACGACAGCGTCCGGGGAATTTTGCATTTGGACCAAGGCATCCACAGTGGCGGTCTCGTTAGCCTTGTCGATCGCCGCCGCGTAGATCTGAAGCTGATTATGCATCGACACGGCCAGAGGATCGTTTCTTTTTATCACTTCAGAAATGTCGTCTGATATCTGCTTAATGATGAACATCAAGCAGGAAACGAGCAATACGGCGAATGTCAGAACCAAGGCAGCGATTGAATAGTTGCGGATCGCAATCCTCGCTCCTTGTCTTGCTTCCGAGCTTGCTGTCTCGGCTGCTACGGGTGCAACGGACTTGGAGATTCTTGCCATTGAATCATAAAAGCGAGTTTCGACGCCATGGTGCCACTCGAGCGTGCGCTGGGCAGCCCGGGCCTGTGTGAAAGCCTCCAGGTCGCTCTTGTCTAGCGTCTTACCCGTCCGGGCAGCATGCGACACCACCTCCGAACATAGCTGAACGTCGTTGGACACCCGCTGACTTGGGTAGGGAACGACCGACACGATCCTCGCCATCGCGCAATAAAACTCGGCTTGCGCTGCCACCGTCAACCGTCCGGCCCTGAGTTGACTCTGTACATTCTGTATGGCCTGCAAGTCGCCGGCAGCTAGCTCGATTCCGGCACTTGCTCCTAGAGATATTAGTTGCTCGCACTTAGCAAAGTCTTTTTCGACACGTGAGGAATCCCTTACAATCTTCCCCTCGTCGCCGCTTGCGTCTTCAGGGTTTCCCTCGCCATCGTTCGTTTCAACGTTCACGATCGCTCTCCACGTCTTATCCGTACACCGGTTAAGGTGCATCGCACCAACTGCGACCAGTTGGAGCCTTCCAAGCGTTTCGGGGACCTATTGAATTAAGAGAAGCATAGGGGGGTTGCAAAAAATCGCAAGCCATTTCACAGCGGCGCCCTGCCGGCAGGGCATCACCCGGACCCTTCGCTTATCGGCGATCTCTCCGTGCGGCGTTGGAATTTGCAAAACTCGCTTTCCCCAGAGCAGGGAATTGATTCAGCATGATGGGCGCACGCCTTGGGGCACCCGTGCTTGCGCGCACGCTTGGCATACCCATTGAACTTCTGCGGACTGCCACAGCCTGTGGCCGACCATTTTTTTGCGGGACCCGGCGCTCGTTTCACGAGCCCGATGAAGTCGGAAGTTCCCCATGCTGGGCAGATTCACAGCAATTGGCGGAAGGCAGCAGGAGTCGAACCTACATGGGAGTGTCTGACACCCCCAACTGGGTTTGAAGCCCAGCCGCACCACCGGATACGAATGCCTTCCCCGGCTGACAGAAACGAAGGCCACGATTATAGCGGCGGAACGAAAAACGCACGCGTCAGCGCGCATCGTCGCCGGACTGCCCCGGCGTGCGTCTTCGCAGCAGACGATACGCGCAGTACAGCAACGCGACGAGCGCAAGCAGATCGATGACGGTCGCGCCATGCATCTGCAATTCCACCAGCGCGACGTGCAATTGCCGCTGGAACAACGCGCCGCCCAGCACCCAGAACGCGGACCACGCGACAATGCCCGCCGCATCCCAGAGAAGGAAAACGAGCGCGGCAATGCGCGTCGTGCCCATCAGCGGCGGCGTGACGAGTCCGAGCCCCGGCACGAACTTCGATACCGCGATGATCGGCGCGCCGTACCGCTCGAAAAGCTCGCTCGTCGTGCGCATGCCGGAATCGATCGCGTACGAGCGGCGCGCGAGCGCGGCCACGAGCCGCCGTCCGTAGATGCGCCCCGCCGAAAACCACGCGCTGTCGCCGAGCAGCGCGCCGCAAACCGCCGCGATCAGCACATGCGTGAGCGACAGCCGCCCGCTCGCGATCATCGATCCTGCGAAGACGAGCAGCGGCGCCGACGGCAGCGGCACGCCCAGCCGCGTCAGCAGCACATTGCCGAAGACCGCGGCCGCGCCCCACTGCGCTATCGCCGACGGCGGAATCTGGATCAACTGCCACCTCCGCGGCGCGCGCGCCGGCATTCGCATCGAAAAATCATTGAGTCCTCGACTGGACCAGCATCACCGGCACGCTGCCGCACCCGGCGCTGTTCGCAATTTCGATGCCGTGCCATGACGACGCATCGCCACGGTCCAGCGCCATCGCGTCGACGCGCCGGTCCGGGCGCAGCACGTTGAACGGCCACGACGGTCGGCGCAGCCGCTCATGGACGATCGAGCCGAGCCAGATAGGCGTCGGCGTGGCATCGGCGCGTTCCTTCAGCACATAGCGCGTCGGCCAGAAGCGCAGCACGTCGCGCTCGTCGGCGCCGCGACGCGAGCGCGTGAACATGAGTTTCGACGGCTCGCCGTTGTTCAGGCGCGGCAGCACAGGCAGCGCGGTCGCAGCCGCGTTCGGCGACACGACCGACATCACGCTCTTCATCGTCAGTCCGGTCGCTTGCGTCCAGCCGCGGCTCGACAGCTGCGCGCGGATCTCCGCGGGCGTCGCGGCCCATTGCACGGTGATCGGCTCGCGCCGGTCGCCGTCCATGCTCGACCGGTAGCATGAAAACGTGCGCCAGACGGTGTCCATCCACTGGATCGGCGTAATGACGACAGTCGGCGGCGCGGCGCTGTGCGCCTGCGTGTCGTCGCTCAATTGCAGGCCGACGCTCGCGCAGATCACGGCGAGGATCGCGAACGGCATCAGCGGACGGCGTCTGGGCTTGCCCGGATGCCGCCACACGGCCGTCAGCGCGATGAGAAACACCCACATGGCCGCGAGCGCCGCGCTGCCGAGCGCGTCCGAGATGGTGAAGCGTCCGAAGTAGAGGCCTGCGAGCGCGATGGCCGTCACGATGCCCGACGTCGCCGTGGCGATGCACACGCCGGTCAGCATGCCCACGCGGCGCAGCAGCAAGAACGCCAGAAAGCCGTAGATGATGACCGCCGCCGCGAGATGCGGGCTCGGAAACGTGTGCTCCACCGGCGCGAACGACAACGGCAAGCGGTGATGCGCCGTCACGCGAATCGCGGCGACGAGCAGTTGCGAAAACACGACCGCGACGACCCAGTACGCGACCGTGCGCCAGCGCCGCTCGACAATCATCCAGACGATGACGGTCGCCGCGACCGCAAGCAAGGTCGGCGTGCTGCCGAGCGCGGCGGCGCCGTCGAGGATCGAATCGGCCCACGTCGAGCGGAACGACTGCAACAGGCGGTACGTCGAGACATCCACCTGCACGAGCGACGAGCCGCGCGCCACGTTCGACATCACGTAGAAAAACGCCATCGCCGATGCGAGCAGCAACACGGAAATGGCAACGATGAGCGAAGTCGCGGGATTCGCCGGATCGAGGGCGCGCGACACGACTCGCGCCGGCGCGCCGTCGTTGCGCTGCGCCCACGCGAGCAGCCTGGCGCGCGAGGCGACCGTCCAGCCCTTCGCATGTCCGACGATCACGCGCGCCAGATTGAAGACGAGCCAGCCGATCGCCGTCACGGCCACGAGTATGACGACGAGCCGGATCGACACCGCGCCCGCCAGTTCGATGGACGCGCCGAACACCACGCCCGGCAGGATATGCAGCGGCGCCCAGATGAGCGCGCTCAGGACGTTGACCGCCAGAAAGCGCGCGGGCGTCATGCCCGACAAGCCCGCGACGACCGGCACCACGGCGCGCATCGGCGCCACGAAGCGCGCGAGCACCACGCTCTTCGCGCCGTGCGCGTGGAAGTACCGCTTGCCGGCGGCGAGCGCGCCCGGATGGCGGCGGAACGGCCACATCTGCGCGATGACATCGGCATAGCGCGCGCCGAAGCAGAAGCTCGCGGCGTCGCCGGCAATCGCGCCCGCGATCGCGCAGACGAATACCCAGCCGAGATTCAGCGCGCCCGCGCCGACGAGCGCGCCCGCGATGAACATCGCGGTGCTGCCGGGCACGAAGGTGCCGATGAATGCAACCGATTCGAGAAACGACGCGAGCAGCACGACCGCGAGCGTCCATTCGGGATGGCCCGACAGCAGATGCAGCAGCGCGTAGTAGGAATGCTCCATCGGTTCGCCTGGCGCAAAAAGCGCAGAGGGCGTGGCGGGAGCCGGTCAGACCGGCTCGTGCCAGCGGCTGTCGGTGCGCAACAGGTGCAGGTCGCGATGAAAGCGAGTGTAACCAACCCGGTCGAAGAACTCCAAAACCTGAATCGCGCGTTTGCGGCCGAGACCGCTTGCATCGCGAAACTCCGCTGCGCCTATGCCGCTCGCCGCACCATTGCGCGTGCGGGCGTGTTCGGCCGCAAGCCGCGCGAGTTCAGCGATGGCGACGCGCGAATAGAAGAGATCGCGCACGACCTGCAATACGTCGCCGCGCCGCGCGAGCTTGCGCAAAAGGCGACGCATGTCGTCTTCCTGCGCGCCGTGTTCACGCGCGAGGTCGCGCACCCACGGCGGATCGAAACGTCCGCGTTCGATCGACGCGAGCACCGCCTGCGCGAGCGATTCTTCCGCCGCATCGAGCGCCACGGCATGCGACGGAAGATGCAGCCACGGCCCGCTCCGCGCGACGGTCCCGCGCGCCACGGCGTCGTCGATCAGGGCGCGCCACAGCGCATCGGATGCGAGCGGCGCGGCCATGCGGCGCAGACGCGCGGCGTCGGGGCCCTGCTCGTCGGGAAAGCGTTCGTGGAAAGCGGCGAGCGCGTTCGTGAGACGCGCGGCAAGCGCGTCCCAATGCGCGGCGGCGATGAAAAGCGCGTCGTCGGACAAGGGCACGCGGCGCAAGCCGTCCGGCAGCGCGACCGATGCCGCCGGACGGCCGCACAGATGCTCGACGAGCGAGCGCGGCAAGCCGTACGGCGACTCATCGAAAAGCGCATCGGCACGATGCGTGTCGAGCCAGGCGGCCAGCGCGTCGAGCCACGCGCGGCGCTGCGGCGTGCGGCGCTTGCGGGCGGGCGCGAACGGATCGAGCACGCGGCCGCCGCCTACCGTGCGGCTCGCCTGCGCATTGCGCACGATGAAGCGGTCGCCCGGCAGCGCGCACACCGGTTGATCGAAGACGAGCTGCACGCGCGCCGATTGTCCCGCCGCGAGCGTGTCCGCCTCCAGCAACGCGACGTGCGCCACGCGATGCGTCGTGCCCAGATGCACATGCAGCGGCGTCCAGTGCGCGAGCGTGAGCCCGGCATCGGCGAGCAGCGTCAGTTCGACGTCGAGCCGCTCCGACGCCTTCGCGATGCGCGCATCGACGATCCAGTCGCCGCGTGCGAGCGCATCTCTCTCGATGCCGGCGAGATTGAGCGCGCAACGCTCGCCCGCGTGGCCCGCCTCGGCTGGCCGATTCTGTGCGTGAATGCTGCGCACGCGCACTTCGTTCGCCGATTCGCGCGGCGCGAGCGCGAGCACGTCGCCGACGCTCACGCGCCCCGCGAACGCCGTGCCCGTGGCGATGGTGCCTTGCCCCGACAGCGTGAACACGCGATCGACCGCGAGGCGGAAGAAGCCATCGTCGCGGCGCGCGCGCCAGTGCGCGGCGGCATCGCGCAAATGCACGTTGAGCGCGGCCAGGCCGGGATCGTCGGCGGCGGTGGCGTTGGTGTCGAAGATCGGCGCGTCGCAGAGCGGCGTGGGCGCGAGCAGCGTTCTGATCTGCGCTTGCGCTTCGCGCACGCGGCTTTCGTCGACGCGATCGGTCTTGGTGAGCGCCACCGCGCCCGTCGTCACGCCGAGCAGTTCGAGAATCGCGAGATGCTCGCGCGTCTGCGGCATCACGCCGTCATCGGCCGCGATCACAACGAGCGCGAAGTCGATGCCGCTCGCCCCCGCCGCCATCGTATGCACGAGCTTTTCGTGGCCCGGCACGTCGATGAAGCCGAGCATGCCGCCATCCGCGAGCGGCACATACGCGTAGCCGAGTTCGATGGAAATGCCGCGCGCCTTCTCTTCCTTCAGGCGGTCGGTATCGACGCCCGACAGCGCGCGCACGAGCGTGGTCTTGCCGTGGTCGATATGCCCCGCCGTGCCGACGATCATGCGTCTTCGCTCCGGCCCTGGCCGTCGAGTTGCGCGATGAATGCAGCTTCATCGGCCTCTTCGAGGCAACGCAGATCGAGCCAGAGCGCGCCGTCTGCGATGCGCCCGATCACCGGGCGCGGCAACGCGCGCAGCTTGCGCTCGATGCGGTTCAGTTGCCCGCCGCCGCGCTTGCCGCTCGCGAGCCGCACGGCGAGGCCGTAGCTCGGCAGCACGTCCACCGGCAATGCGCCGCTGCCGATCTGGCTGAACATCGGCTCGGTCGTCACGGCGAACGCGTCGCCTGTCAGGCGCTGCAACGCGGGCTGAATGCGCTCGGCGGCGAGGCGCATGGCGTCGGCGGGACGCGTGAGCAGGCGCAGCGTCGTGAGGCGCGCTTGCAGCGTCTCGGGCGTGCGATAGAGGCGCAGCACCGCTTCGAGCGCCGCGAGCGTGAGCTTGCCGACGCGCAGCGCGCGCTTGAGCGGATGCTTCTTGATCTTCGCGATCAGATCCTTGGCGCCGACGATGAGGCCCGCTTGCGGTCCGCCGAGCAACTTGTCTCCGCTAAACGTGACGAGATCCGCGCCCGCTTCCACCGTCTCGCGCACGGTCGCCTCGCGCGGCAGGCCCCATTGCGTGAGATCGACGAGCGTGCCGCTGCCGAGATCGACGACGACCGGCAAGCCGCGTTCATGCGCGAGCGGCGCGAGTTCGGCTGTCGTCACTTCCTTCGTGAAGCCGGTCACCGCGTAATTGCTGCAATGCACCTTCATCAGAAGCGCGGTCTTCGCGTTGATCGCTTCCTCGTAGTCCTTCAGATGCGTGCGGTTGGTCGTGCCGACTTCGCGCAGCTTCGCGCCCGCGCGGCTCATGATGTCCGGAATGCGAAACGCGCCGCCGATTTCGACCAACTCGCCGCGCGACACGATCACTTCTTTCCTCGGCGCCAGCGCCGACAACGTGAGCAGCACGGCCGCCGCGTTGTTGTTCACGACAGTCGCGGCTTCCGCGCCCGTCAGTTCGCAGATGAGCCCGTTGATCAGGTCGTCGCGGTCGCCGCGCGCGCCGGTATCCAGATCGAATTCGAGATTCGCGGGACGCGTGAGCACGTCAGCGACGGCGCGCACCGCTTCATCGGGCAGCAGCGCGCGGCCGAGATTCGTGTGCAGCACCGTGCCCGTCAGGTTGTACACGGTTCGCACGCGGCTTTGCGCGCGGCTCGCGAGCCGCAGACTCACGGCGTGGCCGAGCATCGTTTCCGTGAGCGCTTCGACGGATGCGCGGCCCGCCTGCGCGTCGGCGCGCCATGCGTCGAGCGTCGCGCGTAAGGCGGCGAGCGTCTGCGTGCGGCCGTATTCGTCGATGAGCGGCTCGAACAGCGCCGATGCGAGCACGCGCTCCACCGACGGCACGCGGGCCATCAGCGCGCGCAGTTCGCTGCCGTCGCCGCCGGTCACATCGCTCATCGTGCTTCGTCCGATTCGTCCGCTTGGCTTGCTTCGTCCGATGCGCTCTGTTCAGGCCACAGCCACGGATTCGGCGCGGGGCGCCGGAAGCCCGCATCGCCCATCAGGAGATCGAGCGTCAGGCTCGCGAGATCGTCCGCGAACGGCTCGAAGTCGTACGCTTTCTCCTGATAGCCGATCTTGCGATACGTGCCGCATTCGTCGCACGACTCCGCTTTCAGCGGTGCGTTGCGCGCGCGTTCGGCCCGGGCTTGCTCGTCTTCAGCGGTCTGAGCGGTGCTGGCTTCGGCGCCGTCCATTGCGTGATACGCGATGCCCTTGGTCGAATCGCAATTCGAGCACTTCGCGCGCACGACGTGCCACTCCGTCGAGCACAGGCCGCACTGCACGTAGCGATAGCCTTCGTGGACGCCGCCCACGCGCACGATGCTCGCCACCGGCATCGTGCCGCAGACGGGGCACACGCCGGACGTGTCCATATACGGCACTTCCGCGCTGCCGATGCGGCTCGCGATGTCCGTCCACACCACTTGCAGCGCCGCGACGATGAACGGCGCGGCGGCGGGCTCGATCTCCGCGAAACGCAAAGCGAGAATGGCGTCGGCCTGCGCGTCGAGCGCGTCGGCGGGCATCGATCGCAGATGCGCGACGAGTTGCGCGAGCGGCGGCGTCAGCGCGCCCGCGGCCTCGATGCGATCGAGCAGCATGAAGAGCACATCGCGCCATGCGGGATCGCGCTCGTTCGCGCCCAGCGCGGGCACGATAGGCATCGAATGCTGCTGGTTCAGCGCGATGGATTCGCGCGATGGCATCGGCGCGGTGAAGTCCGCGAGCACGTGTTGTTGCGCGTCGGCGAGCGCGGCCATGAGGCGCAAATAGCCCGCGATGGGATGGCTCGCGTCCGCAAGCTGGCGCAAGCGCGCGGCGCGCGCGCTGAAGACCGTTGCGCGTTCAGGCATGCGCAGCCGTGGAATGGCCGACTGATCGAGTGCTTCGATCGATGCAGCGGATTCGAGTATGCGTTGGACCACTTGAGTTCGTCCTTGGAATGCTTCGGTGCTTTGAGTGCGGCGCAAAAGCGTCGCATTGAAAAGAAGAATAACAGCTTGTCGGATAGCGTTCAGACGGCGCACGTCTGCGTGCGCTGCGTCGCGCGGATCGTGCTGCGCAAAGAAGAACCGCCCGGCCTAACGAGGCACGAGCGGTTCGGATCACTGCCGGCGTTTCGCGAGAAAGCCGCGACGCCTACTTGCCGATGATTTCCTTGAACCAGCGCGGATGGTGCTTGCGCGCCCATCCATACGTCACGGTTCCGCGCACCATCGCGCTAATCGATCCCTTGATCCACAGTCCCGCATAGATGTGGATGATGATCGACATGATCAACACGAAAGCCGTCGCCGCGTGCACAACCGCAGCCAGCCGGATGACCGTGATCGGAAAGTAGAACGCGAAGTACGCGCGCCAGATCACCACGCCGGATGCGAGCAGCAACAGCAGGCTCGCCACCATGACGTAGAACACGAGCTTCTGACCGGCGTTGTATTTGCCGATCTCGGGCAGGCGGTCTTCGCGGTTGGCGAGCACGTCGTCGATCTGCTTCATCCACTGGATGTCGCTCTTGTCCAGATGGTTGTGATGCCACACGCGCAGCGCGAGGACCATGAACGACAGGAACATCACGCAGCCGACGAACGGATGCAGGATGCGAGTCCATTGCCCCCCGCCGAAGATCGCGTAGAGCCACGACATCGACGGATGAAACATCGCGAGCCCGGACAGCGCGAGCAGCACGAAGCTGATCGCGGTGATCCAGTGGTTCGTGCGCTCGTTCGGCGTGTAGCGCACGATCAGGCGGTTGCCTCGCACGTCGCGCAATTCGCTATCGTGTTTCATTCGAACGCTCCCTTTCGTTGCGTGCGGCTTCGACCTCGCGCTGCGCCTCGGCTTCCTCTTCCGCGCTCACTTCGTTCGGACCGACACGCGTGTAGTGGAAGAATCCGGCGAGCGCGGCGAGCGCCATGCCCGCGACCGCGAGCGGCTTCGTGACGCCCTTCCAGACCGACACGAGCGGACTGATGCGAGGATTTTCCGCGAGCCCGTGATACAGCCCCGGCTGATCCGCGTGATGCAGCACGTACATGACGTGCGTGCCGCCCACGCCGGCCGGGTTGTACAGACCGGCGTTCTCGAAACCGCGCTCCTTCAGGTCTTCCACGCGATCTTCCGCCTGCTGGATCATGTCGGTCTTGGTGCCGAACATGATCGCGCCGGTCGGACACGTCTTCACGCACGCCGGTTCCTGCCCGACCGCGACGCGATCGGAACAGAGCGTGCACTTGTACGCGCGGTTGTCTTCCTTCGAGATGCGCGGAATGTTGAACGGGCAGCCCGTCACGCAATAGCCGCAGCCGATGCAGTTTTCCTCGTGAAAATCCACGATGCCGTTCGTGTACTGAACGATCGCGCCCGGCGACGGACACGCCTTCAGACAGCCCGGGTCCTCGCAGTGCATGCAGCCGTCCTTGCGGATCAGCCATTCGAGGTCGCCCTTCGGGTTCTCGTATTCCGTGAAGCGCATCACCGTCCACGAATGTTCGGTGAGATCGCGCGGGTTGTCGTAGACGCCGGTCGTGTGTCCCACGTCGTCGCGCAGGTCGTTCCACTCCATGCACGCCGTCTGGCAGGCTTTGCAGCCGATGCACTTGGACACGTCGATGAGCTTCGCGACGGTGCCCGTGACCGGCTCGCGGACTTGCGGCGGCGGCGTGGTGGTGGCGGAAACGCGCTTGATATCGAGCGATTGCAGAGCCATTCTCGTCTCCTTATGCCTTTTCGACCTTGACGAGGAACGACTTGAACTCCGGTGTCTGCGAGTTCCCGTCGCCCACGGAAGGCGTCAGCGTGTTGACGAGATAGCCCGGCTGCGTCAGGCCCTTGAAGCCCCAGTGCAGCGGCAGGCCGACGGTTTGCACCTTCTTGCCCTCCACGGTCAGCGGTTTGATGCGTTTGGTGACGAGCGCCACCGCGATGATGTGTCCGCGATTGCTCGACACCTTCACGCGATCGCCCGCGACGACGCCCACTTCCTTCGCCAGATCCTCGCCGATTTCCACGAACTGCTGCGGCTGCACGATCGCGTTGAGCTTCACGTGCTTCGTCCAGTAGTGGAAGTGCTCGGTCAGGCGATAGGTCGTCGCCGTATGCGGGAACTGATCGGCGGTGCCGAAGGCCGCGCGGTCGTCCGGGAACACGCGCGCCGCAGGATTGCTCGTGACGTTCTTCTCATTCGGGAAGAACGGGTTGTAGCCGAGCGGCGTCTCGAACGGTTCGTAGTGAACGGGGAACGGACCTTCGTTCATGCCGTCGCGAGCGAAGAAACGCGCCACGCCTTCCGGGTTCATGATGAACGGATTCATGCCGTTTTCCGGCGGTTCGTCCGCCTTGAAGTCCGGAATGTCCGCGCCGGTCCAGGCCTTACCGTTCCAGCCGATCAGCTTGCGCGACGGATCGAACGGCTTGCCGCTCACATCGCACGATGCGCGGTTGTACAGCACGCGGCGATTCACCGGCCACGCCCACGCCCAGTTCAGCGTCTGGCCGATGCCGGTCGGATCGCTGTTGTCGCGGCGGCCCATCTGGTTGCCTGCTTGTGTCCACGCGCCGCAGTAGATCCAGCATCCGCTCGCCGTGGAACCGTCGTCGCGCAGCAAGGCGAAGCTCGAGAGCTGTTCGCCCTTCTTCGCGAGCACCTTGGTCTTGTCGGTCGGATCGGTGACGTCGGCGAGCGCGCGGCCGTTGAACTCCATCGCGAGCTCTTCGGGCGTCGGGCTTTCCGGGTCCGCGTACGGCCACGACATCTTCAGGATCGGGTCGGGATACTTGCCGCCCTGCTCCTGATACGCCTTGCGAATACGCAGCCACAGCCCCGACATGATCTCGATGTCGCTCCTCGCCTCGCCCGGCGGCTGCGCGCCCTGCCAGTGCCATTGCAGCACGCGCGACGAAGACACGAGCGAGCCGCGCTCTTCCGCGAAGCAGGTGGTTGGCAGACGGAACACTTCGGTCTGGATCTTCGACGAATCCACGTCGTTGAACTCGCCGTGGTTCTTCCAGAACTCCGACGTTTCGGTCGCGAGCGGGTCCATGATGGCGAGCCACTTCAGCTTGGACAAACCGAGGCCGATCTTCGCCTTGTTGGGCGCGGCGGCGAGCGGATTGAAGCCCTGCGCGATGTAGCCGTTCATCTTGCCCTGTGCCATCAGCTCGAAGACCTGCAGCATGTCGTAGGACTTGTCGAGCTTCGGCAGATAGTCGAAGCCGAAGTTGTTCTCGGCGGTGGCGTTGTCGCCCCACCACGACTTCATGAAGCTCACGTGGAACGCGCGATAGTTCTTCCAGTAGCTCAGCTGGTTAGGCCGCAGCGGCTGCGTCGCGCGCTTCGTGATGTATTGCTCGTAGTCCTGCTCGCCTTCCATCGGCAGGGTCATGTAGCCCGGCAGAAGGTTGGACATCAGGCCGAGGTCGGTCAGCCCCTGGATGTTCGAGTGACCGCGCAGCGCGTTCATGCCGCCGCCCGCAATGCCGATGTTGCCGAGCAGAAGCTGCACCATCGCGCCGGTGCGGATCATCTGCGCGCCGACGGAGTGATGCGTCCAGCCGAGCGCATACAGAATGGTGCCCGCGCGGTTCGTCGCCGCCGTCGACGCGAGCATCTCGCAGACCTTCAGGAACTTGTCGGTCGGCGTGCCGCACACCTTCGTCACCATTTCGGGCGTGTAGGCGGCGTAATGCTGCTTCATCAGGTTGTAGACGCAGCGCGGATGCTGCAGCGTCGGGTCGACCTTCACGAAGCCATCTTCGCCGCGCTCGTAGTCCCAGCTCGTCTTGTCGTACTTGCGATGCTCGGCGTCATAGCCCGAGAACGTGCCGTCCTTGAACGCGAAGTCTTCGCGCACGATGAACGACATGTCCGTGTAGTTCTTCACGTACTCGTGCTGGATCTTGTCGTGCGTCAACAGATAGTTGATGACGCCGCCAAGGAAGGCGATGTCCGTGCCCGTGCGAATCGGCGCGTAGAAATCCGCAACCGATGCCGTGCGCGTGAAGCGCGGATCGACCACGATCAGGCGCGCCTTTCTGTGCGCCTTCGCCTCGGTCACCCATTTGAAACCGCACGGGTGTGCCTCGGCCGAGTTGCCGCCCATCACCAGAATTACGTCCGCGTTCTTGATGTCGACCCAATGGTTCGTCATCGCTCCACGGCCAAACGTCGGGGCAAGACCTGCCACCGTCGGGCCATGTCAGACACGCGCCTGATTGTCGAATGCGAGCATGCCAAGACTGCGGATAGTCTTGTGCGTCAGATAGCCGACTTCGTTGCTACCCGCCGACGCCGCGAGCATGCCCGTCGTGAGCCAGCGGTTGACCTTCTTGCCGTCCGCCGTCGTCTCGACGAAGTTCGCGTCGCGGTCTTCCTTCATCAGCTTCGCGATGCGGTCGAGCGCGTCGTCCCACGAGATGCGCTTCCATTCCGACGAACCCGGCGCGCGATACTCCGGATACATCAGGCGGCTCGGGCTATGGATGAAGTCGATGAGCGATGCGCCCTTCGGGCACAGCGTGCCGCGATTGACCGGATGGTCGGGATCGCCTTCGATATGGATGATGCTGGCCTTCGCGTTCTTGGCGTTGTCGCCGAGACCGTACATCAGAATGCCGCACCCGACCGAGCAGTACGGACAGGTGTTGCGCGTTTCAGTGGTGCGCGACAGTTTGTATTGTCGGACTTCGGCGAGTGCGGGTGCCGGAGAGAAGCCCAGTGCAGCCAGGCTCGATCCGGCGAGCGTGCTCGCGGAAACCTTGAGGAACTGTCGCCGTGACATTTGAAGCATGATGTCCTCGGCGCGTCGTGAAGTGGGGTGCTCTAAAAGTATAGAAGCGCGCGTTCGGCTTAAGGTCCTGCCGCTCGCACACAGCGTCGATTTTTCGAACCGCCGGCGCTGCAGCCGCCGTGGCTGGCGCGCGATGTAGCGGTTGCGCCGCGCGAAACGAACGAGCGTCCCGTCGCGGCAGGCGCGATCATAGCAATGTTCTTATATATGCGCTTCGCCCGTTCGCGCGTGTCTTGGAACGGAACCTGCTCGATCGGTTGCATTTACCGCCCGCGGGCCCGCGCAACGCGCTCAGAGCCCGCGCCGCCACTGTTTGATCGCACCGAGAGATTCGTCATGAGCTCCGTTTCCACGCAAAAAATAGGTTCCGTGGTCAAAAAAGATGCGTCGTGGGCGCTCGGCGCGCTCAAGCAGTTCTCGGAAAACCGCTGCGCCGCGATGGCCGCGAGCATCGCGTTCTATTCGGCTTTCTCGCTCGCGCCGACGCTCGTCATGGTGATCGCTGTCGCGGGCTGGGTGTTCGGCCCGGAAGCGGCGCGCGGCCAGCTGTTCCATCAGGTCAACGGGCTGATCGGCGACCAGGCGGCGGCGGGCGTGCAGAGCATCGTGGAGAATGCGCATCGCAGCGGCGGAACCGGGATCGCCGCGATCATCTCCTTCGTGCTGCTGGCCGTGGGCGCGTCGGCGACGTTCTCCTCGCTCAACACGGCGCTCAATATCGTGTGGCCGCTCTCGGGCGAGCAGCGTTCCAGCGTGCTCGCGATGGTGCGCGTGCGGCTCGTGTCGTTCGGGCTCGTGCTGGGCGTCGCGTTTCTGCTCATCGTCTCGCTCGTGCTCGATACCGCGATTCAGGCGGTCGGCCTGTGGCTGTGGGGCAATTCGCCGTTCGTCGTCATCGGCGACGTCGTGCAACTGGTGGCCGGGCTCGCGATTCTCTCCGTCGCGTTCGGCGCGCTCCTCAAGTTTCTGCCCGATGCGCCGGTGCAATGGCGCGATGCGCTCGTCGGCGGCGTCGTGGCGGCGATCTTCTTCTCCGTCGGGAAGAAGCTGTTCGCGTTCTATCTGACGCACGCGGGCACCGCGAACGCATTCGGCGCGGCCGGATCGCTCGCGGTGCTGCTGATGTGGCTGTACTTCTCCGCGGCGGTGCTCCTACTGGGCGCGGAATTCTCGGCGGCGCGCGCGCGCATGCACGATCCGCGCGGCGCGTGGGGCGTGCAGGACAACGGCAGCGTGCCGCCGGGAAGTCGCGCCAAGATCGGTTCGATGCTCGCGGCGTCCACGCGCGTCGACATGGCGGCGGATATTGAACCTGTCGCGCAGCCGCCGATCGATGTCCGAAGCGCGCGCCCGCAAGCCGCGCGGATCTCCAACGGCGGCCGCACGCGCCAGGCCGCGCTCGCGCTCAAGCGGACGATCGAACTCTCGCGCAAGGTGGCGCGCGCCGAATCGACGGCTACGCGCGCCACCGCCGTCGCCATGGTCGGCGCCGGGCGCAAGGCGTCGCAGGCGAACGCCGCCGTGAAGCGCCACCCGTGGCGCGCGGTGCTCGTCGCGGCGACGGCGGGCGTGGCCGTGGCGCTGCTTTCGCGGCGCGACGGCGGCGGTTCTTCGCGCGACGTCTGAACGACCGACTGCGGCTGCTTGCGCAAAACGAAAATCCGGTTTCTTATCCGCTCGAGCATTAATCGTTATTAGCCCGCGAGTTACGCTGCGTGCGTCAGACTGCGCGCGGAACTTTTGCGGCGCGAGTTTGTCACGTCTCAGATTTCACAACAGACAGCCGCAAACCGAGTATGGACGGGCTTCTCGTGGCACTGTGTCTTTTTGGAGACAGTCATTTTTTTTCGTTTCTAACGTAACGAAACGTTGCGCTATTCTCTGCGCCGGTAACAACGATTTTAATCATTCGCGTGGAGAATTCGATGAAACGATTCGCACTGACGTCCCTCTCGCTGGCCCTGCTCGGCGCAGCTGGCGCGGCACAGGCACAAACGAGCGTGACGCTGTATGGCGTGATCGATACGGGCCTTGCCTATGTCAGCCATGCAAACTCGGCGGGCGACCATCTGTTCGGCATGGTCAACGGCACGCTGTCCGGCCCGCGTTGGGGCTTGAAGGGTCAGGAAGACCTCGGCGGCGGTCTGAAGGCACTGTTCCAGTTGGAAAGCGGCTTCGATCCGGGCACCGGTCGTCTGAACCAGGGTGGGCGCGAGTTCGGTCGTCAGGCATTCGTCGGTTTGAGCGGCAACCAGTGGGGTACGGTCACGCTGGGGCGTCAATATGACCCGTCGGTCGACATGGTCCAGGGCCTCACGGCCGACAACTACTGGGGCGCAGCGTTCGCCACGCCGGGTGACGTCGACAACTACGACAACAGCCTGCGCGTCAGCAACGCGGTCAAGTACGTTTCGCCGGTGTTCTCGGGCTTCCAGTTCGAAGGCATCTACGGCTTCAGCAACCTGGCGGGCGCGACCGGCCAGGGCCAGACCTGGGGCGGCGCGGCGACCTACGCCAACGGTCCGTTCTCCATCGCAGCCAGCTACCTGTCGGTGAACAACCCGAGCGCAGGCCGCGCGCCGTTGACCACGACGAACACCGGCTGGAACAGCCCGTCGTCGGATTCGCTGTTCAACAGCGTCATCAACGGCGGCTACTCGACGGCTCACTCCATCAACATCGCACGCGGCGCAGGCCAGTACGTGTTCGGTCCGTTCACGGTCGGCGCGTCGTACAGCTTCGCGCAGTACAAGAACGACGGCAACTCGCTGTTCCCGCAGCAAGAGAAGTTCAACGTCGGCAACGGCTATGTGAACTTCCAGCTGACGCCGGCTACGCTGCTCGGCCTGGGCTACACGTACACGCACGGCAGCGGCGACACGTCGGCGACGTATCACCAGGCTTCGATCGGTGCGGATTACTCGCTGTCGAAGCGCACGGACGTCTACGCAGTCGGCGCATATCAGCACGCAAGCGGCACGCAACGTGTGAACAATCCGGACGGCGTGTCGACCTCGACGACCAACGCAACCGCTTCGATCAGCGACTTCGGTTTCGACAGCGGCCGCAGCCACCAGGAACTGGTCCTGATCGGCCTGCGTCACAAGTTCTAAGAACAACCGATTGGCGTGGCACGCGAGTGCCGCGTCTGCGGAGAAGCGGTATCTCGAACAGCCATCGGTTTTCCGATGGCTGTTTTTTTATGCGCCGCTAGATGGCGTTCTCGATACCGCTGCTACGGAGTCCATTCGATGCTCGCCCTTTTCCGCCGAATCGCTCTCGCTTCGCTATTTGCGGGCGGCATCGCGCATGCGTTTGCGGACGAGCCGCCCGCGCTGCCGATAATCGTCGCGCATCGCGCCGGCACGGCCGACTTCCCGGAGAACACGCTGCTCGCCATCGCGGGCGCGCTGGCGCATCGCGCGGATGCCATTTGGCTTTCGGTACAACTCACGCGTGACGGCGTGCCGGTGCTGTATCGACCGGCGGACTTGTCCGCGAATACCGACGGCAAAGGCGCCGTCGCCAGCCTGAACCTCACCGCGCTGCAACGCCTGAACGCAGGCTGGAACTTCGCGCACGCCGATGCGCGCGGCGCCAGGACGTATCCGTATCGCGCGCATCCGCTGCGCATTCCGACGCTCGAAGACGCGCTCTCCGCGACTCCGGCGTCCGTGCCCGTTATGCTCGACATGAAAGCGTTGCCCGCCGAGCCGCAGGCCGCGGCCGTCGCCCGCGTGCTCGACCGCGCGAATGCGTGGTCGCGCGTGCTCATCTATTCCACCGACGCGGCCTATCAGAGCGCGTTCGCCGCGTACCCGCAGGCGCGGCTTTTCGAATCGCGCGATGCGACGCGTGGACGGCTCGCGGGCGTCGCGTTGGGGCGCACATGCGCCGAGCCGCCGCAGCCCGGCACGTGGGCCGCATTCGAGTGGAAAAGGCAGATGGAAGTGGTCGAGACCTTCACGCTCGGCGAAGCGCGCTCGCCCGTGGAGGCCAAGATGTGGACGCGCGAGTCGCTCGCGTGCTTCCGGGCGCGGGGCTACGCGCATGTGCTCGCCATCGGCATCGACAGCGCCGAGGATTATCGCGCCGCCGCGTGTCTCGGCATCGACGCCGTGCTGGCGGATTCACCGCGCAAAATGCAGGCGATCAAGGCGAGCCTCGCGATGCCGCTGCAATGCGCGGCCGACGCCCGTTAAAGGCTCATTCCGGCGGCAGGTTGCCGCCGCCGTCGACGTCCTCCGCGAGCGTCTGCGCAGGCGCATCCGAACCGGCGGGCAGATCCCCGATCACGAGGCGCGGCACCGTGTTGTCCGCTTCGCGCCGGCGCAGCGGCACGTCGGCGAGATCGGTCCACGTCGGGTTCGGAATCTCGCCGAACAACTGCCGCAGCCGCTCGCCCCACGTGCGGTTGATCATCTGGTAATACGCGCTGTTGTTGTCGAGCGTGGCAAAGCGCGTGACGCGCAGCGCGTCCTTTTCGTAGACCAGCAGATCGAGCGGCAGACCGACCGAAAGATTCGAGCGCAGCGTCGAATCCATCGAAATGAGCGCGCACTTCGCGGCTTCGTCGAGCGGCGACGCCGGCGTAATCACGCGGTCGATGATCGGCTTGCCGTACTTCGATTCGCCGATCTGAAAGTACGGCGACACGCGCGTCGATTCAATGAAATTGCCGGCCGCGTACACCATGAAAAGGCGCGGACCCTGCCCGTGAATCTGGCCGCCGAGAATGAAGCTGCAATTGAAGTCGACGCTGAATTCCGCGAGCGACAGCGCATCGCGCCGATGCACTTCGCGCACCGCATCGCCCACGATGCGCGCGGCCTCCGCCATCGTGGTGCAGCTATAGAGCGTCGGCGCGTGATGATCGGCGGGCTCGGCGAGCAGTTGCGTCACCGCCTGCGTGAGCGCCAGGTTGCCGGCCGCGAGCAGCACGATCACGCGCTCGCCCGGCTGCTCGAAAACAGCCATCTTGCGAGCGGCGCTGACGTGGTCGACGCCAGCGTTGGTGCGCGTGTCGGACAAGAAGACGAGACCCTCGTCCACGCACATGCCCACGCAGTAAGTCATGTCGAAATTTCCGAAAACAAAAAACCAAACCACTATTGTACTGATCTGTCTGCGCATCGCATGGCGCATGCACGTTTTTGCTTAACGGCAACGGTGCGCCGTGGCTTGAGCGTGAATGCGGATGTGCTTTTCGCGATAGACTCGGCGCACTGCGCCTCCTTTCGTCCCCGTTGCCTTCATGCAAGAAGATTCCCTCGCCGATGCCCTCCTCGCCGGGCTTGCGCGTCCCATCGTGTTCGTCGATCTCGAAACCACGGGCAGCGATGCGACCGCGGACCGCATCACCGAAATCGGCGTCGTCGAGGCGAGCACGGCGGGCATCGAGCGATGGAGCGTGCTCGTCGATCCGGGCGTGCCGGTGCCGCCGTTCATCTCGCGCCTCACGGGTATCGACGACGCCATGCTGCGCGGCCAGCCGACGTTCGAATCGCTCGCGCCGGCGCTGGCCGAGCGGCTGCACGGCAAGCTCTTCGTCGCGCACAACGCGCGCTTCGACTACGGCTTCCTGAAGAACGAATTCCGTCGCGCGGGCATCGCGTTTCGCGCCGATACGCTGTGCACCGTGCGGCTGTCGCGCGCGCTCTTTCCATCGGTCGAGCGGCATGGTCTCGATGCGCTCATCGCGCGGCTCGATCTCGCGCCGCAAGGACGCCACCGCGCGCTCGCCGATGCCGACCTGCTCTGGCAGTTCTGGCTGAAGATTCACGCGCTCTATTCGCAAGACCTCGTGGATGCGGCCATCAAGACGCTCGTGAAGCGCGCGAGTCTGCCCGCTGCGCTGCCCGAAGGCGCGCTCGATGCGCTGCCTTCCACGCCCGGCGTCTATCTCTTTCACGGCGACGACGACGTGACGCTCTACGTCGGCAAGAGCATCAACCTGAAGCAGCGCGTGACGGCGCATTTTTCGGGCGATCATCGGCTCGCGAAGGACTTGTCCATCTCGCAGGCGATACGGCGTATCGAACATCGCGAGACTGTCGGCGAGCTCGGCGCGCTACTGCTCGAAGCGAAGCTCGTGAAAGACTTGCGGCCCATTCACAATCGCCTGCTCAAGCGCGTGTCGCCGGCATGTGCGTGGCAATGGCTGCCGGGCGCGCCCGCGCCGGTGCTGCTGCGCGCCGACAAACGCGATCTCTCGCGCGAGCCGCATCTCTTCGGCGTATTTGCGTCGCGCGGCAAGGCGCATGCGTTCATGCGTCATCTCGCCGATGAACACAATCTGTGCGCGACGACGCTCGGTCTGGAAAAAGCGCCGCCCGGACGAATGCGCGGCTGCTTCGGCTTTCAGGTGAAGCGCTGCCTCGGCGCGTGCGCGGGCGTCGAATCGCTCGCGGATCATGCGGCGCGCGCGCTCGCCGCACTCGATGCGTCGCGCATCGTGCGCTGGCCTCACGACGGCGCCGTCGCGATCGCGGAGCGCGACGAGCAGACCGCGAGCGAAGCCTGGCACGTGATCGATCGCTGGTGCTATGTGGGCACGTGCGCGTCGCGGGACGCCATCCCCGCGCTGCTCGCGAGCGCGCCGGAGCTTCGCCCGTTCGATGCCGACGTGTACAGCCTGATCGCGAAACGCCTCGCATCGGGACAACTCGAATGGATCGCGTGCGACGCGCGTCCCGCATTCAGCCTCGTCATGCAGCAAGCACTGGCGTTGCCGGCCGTATCGCACGACAAGCGGACGGCGCCGCGCCGCCGCGCCCTCACTTCACCGACTGGCAGCGCGGGGCAACTCGCGTTGTCTGTCTAGGCGACGCCGCCGTTCGCGCGCAGCACTTGCCCGTTGACCCAGCCCGCATCCTCGCCGACGAGAAACGCCACGACCGACGCGATATCGTCCGGCTGACCGAGACGTTCCAGCGGCGGCATCTTCGCGAAGTTCGCAACCTGCTCGTCGGTCTTGCCGTCGAGAAAGAGCGCAGTGGCAACCGGTCCCGGCGCGACCGCGTTCACCGTGATGCGCCGCCCGCGCAACTCCTTCGCGAAGACATGCGTGAACGCTTCGACGGCCGCCTTCGTCGCGTTATAGACGGCGTAGCCCGGCATGTTGAGCGCGAGCGTCGTGCTCGAAAAGTTCACGATGCGCCCGCCGTCGTTCAAGCGCGAGGCCGCTTCGCGCAGCGTATTGAAGGTGCCGCGCACGTTGATGTCGAACGTGTGGTCGTAGAGCGCGTCGCTCGTATCGGCGAGCGGCGTCGGCTTCAGCACGCCCGCGTTATTGATGAGCGCATCGACCTTGCCGAGTTCGGCTTCGACCGTGTCGAACATGCGCCGCACGTCATCGGCCGATACAACGTTCGCCTTCACCGCGATGGCCGCGCCGCCCGCCGCGCGAATTTCATCGACGAGCGCATTCGCTTCTGCCGCACTCGATGCATAGTTCACCGCGACCGCGAAGCCCTCGCCCGCGAGCCTTCGCGCAATCGCCGCGCCGATGCCGCGCGACGCACCCGTGACGATCACCACACGTTTTGCTTGTGCCTGACTCATGATTCGCTCCTTGAAAGTGGCTGCTGAATGCGATGCATCATGAATCATTCGGCATGAGCGATCATCGGGCGGGGCTTAGTATCATCGTTCCAGTTGCTTCAACAATTCAACGCACAACAAAAGGCCCGGAAACATGGATCGCTTTCAGGAGATGCAGGTGTTCGTGCGCATTGCGGAGCGCCACAGCTTCACGCAAGCCGCCGACGATTTGCAGATGCCGCGCGCCACCGTCACGAATCTGATGAAGCGTCTCGAAGAACGCCTCGGCGCGCGTCTGCTCGAACGCACGACGCGCACCGTGCGCCTCACGCCCGATGGCGAAGCGCATTACCGGCGCTGCGTGCGCCTCATACAAGATCTGGAAGAAGCGGAGGGTTCCTTTCGGCATGCTGAACCGAAGGGCCTGTTGCGCGTGAATCTGCAAGGCACGCTCGCGCGACGCTTCATCGTGCCGGCGCTGCCCGCGTTTCTCGAACGCTATCCGCAGATCGAACTGCATGTCGGCGAAGACGACCGGCTCGTGGATCTCGTGCGCGAAGGCGTCGATTGCGTGCTGCGCGCGGGCACGCTACAGGATTCGTCGATGATCGCGCGGCGCGTCGCGTTGCTGGAACAAGTGACGGTAGCGAGTCCGGCGTACCTCGCGCAACACGGCGCGCCTGATGATTTGCGCGCGCTCGAATCGCATCGCGCGGTCAACTACATATCGAGCGCGACGGGCCGCGCCGTGCCGCTGGAATTCGATGTCGATGGAACCATCGAATCGGTCGAGCTTCGATCCGCTATCTCCGTGACCGGCGTCGAGCTTTACACGCAGGCGGCGCTCGCGGGCCTCGGTATCGTGCAAGTGCCGCGTTATCACATCGACGATGCGCTCGCGGAAGGCCGCCTGCAATGCGTGCTGCCTGCGTTTCCGCCACCGCCGATGCCGGTGTCGCTGCTCTATCCGCATAGCCGTCAACTGTCGGCGCGCGTCAGGGTTTTCGTGGATTGGGTCGCGTCCGTCTTCGACGAAGCCAACGCACGCGAGAGCTAAAGGACCATGCAAAAGAGGCCAGCTTTCCGCGAGGAAAGCTGGCCTCTTCAGGCACCGACGGATACATCGAGCGCGATTCTGGAACTTAGGCTGCTGCGTCCTTCAGCTTCTTCAGCGCGCGTGCCTTGATGCGCACGCTTGCGGGCTTGGCCGGGAACCAGCGCTCTTCGCCGGTGAACGGGTCTTTGCCGAAGCGCTTCTTCTTCGCCGGAACGGCTTGCGCGGAAATCTTCAAGAGGCCCGACAGTGTGAATTCGCCCGAACCCTTCTTGTGAACGGAACCGAGAATGGTGTCTTCCAGCGCGACCAGCACGGCCTTGACTGCCTTCACATCCACTTCGGCGCGCTCTGCCAGATGCGCGGCCAGCGATGCCTTCGTGAACGTGTCCTTGACCGGTGCGAAGGTGCCCGGCGTCTTCTTGGCGGCAACCGTCTTGCTGGCTACTTTCTTCGCGGCAACCTTCGTGGCTGCTTTCTTGGCCGGTGCGGCGGTCTTTGCCGTGGCCTTCTTGGCCGTGGCTTTCTTAGCAGCGGTTTTAGCGGAAGTCGGCATGTTTCTCCTACCTGTTTGGTCGTTGATATCGAATACGTCCGCACCGATGCGTGCGTATCACGCCGGATTCTACATACGCCAGACGCGTTCGTGCGAGTCTTTTGCGTTTTTATATCGTTTTTTCAGGGCTTTTCGTGACATGCGTGGCTTGCTGCTGACACGTACATGCATCGCAGAAGCATCGCTTCCGCTTGCACATGCATCAGCCGCCGTTCGACGAAGCGTTCGCGATATGCGCGATGAGCGGATAGTGATCCGATGCGATGCGCGAAAGCCGCGTGCGATGCACATCGACGCGCATGAGCCGCTCGCCGGGATGCACCCAGATGCGATCGAGCGCGAAGAGCGGCCAGCGCGTCGGAAATGTGCGCAGCGCGCTCGCACGATGAAAGTGCGTGACGAGGCGCCGCAGCGTGCGGCCATAGACGAACCATTCGTTCAGATCGCCGAGCAGGATCACGGGAAGCGCGGGCGTATCGAAGCTCTGAAGCACCTGTTCGACCTGCGCGCGACGCTCGCTCGATGCGAGTCCCAGATGCGTCGCCACGACGCGCCATGTTTCGCCGCCGCAGTCGATGTCCGCATCGAGCGCGCCGCGCGGCTCGCGGCTGCCGAACGAAAGATCGAGCGTACGTACCGCCTGCACCGGATATCGCGTGAGTACGGCGTTGCCATAGCGGCGCTCGGGGGTATCGAGCGTCGGGCCCGGCACCGCATGCAGGTTCGTCATGCGTTGCAGCAAGTCCAGCACGTTCGGCGAACTGCGGCCGCCTAGCGGCACTTCCTGAAGCGCGAAGATGTCCGCGTCGATCTCGGCGATCACTTCGCCGATGCGTTCCGGCGCGAACTTGCCGTCGATGCCCACGGCGCCATGCACGTTGTACGTCGCGATGCGCAGTTCCTTGGCGCGCGCCGCGGTCGCGCTTTCGATGTCGATTCCGGCGTCGTGCATCAACGTCATGAGCTGACCTCGTCGTGGCTTCGGGGCGTCGCATTCGCCGATGCATTCGGCGCCGCATCGCGCGGCATCGCGTTGCGATCGCGCAGGACGCTTGCACGCGCCGCCTCCTCGCTTGCGCGCGCTCTGTCTTCGTCGCTCGGCGCGCCTTCGTGCACGACCTCTTCCTTCGGATCGGCGCGGCCCAGAAAGCGTTGCAGCAGGATCGACACGGCGATCAACACCGCGCCGATGCCGATCAGCACCGCGAACGAGCCGACTGTCGGATGCCGCAGCGAAGCGATGAGCTGATGCGCGAACGCGACCGTCAGCACAATGCCCGGTCCCATGCCGAGCAGCGTGCCGATGAGAAAGTCCCGCATGCGAATATGCGACGCGCCCGCCACCATGTTCACGATGGAAAACGGCGCAACAGGCAGCAGCCTCAACACGACCACCGCGACGATGCCGCGCTTGGCGACGCGTTCGGAGAGCCGGTTCACGCGCGCGCCCGCGAGCTTGCGCACCGCATCGCGGCCGAGCCATAGACCGAGCAGATACGAGACGGCGGCCGACGCCATGGTGCCTGCGAATGCGTACACGCAGCCCCATCCCGCGCCGAACACGAGGCCGGTCGTCGCAATGAGCAGCGTAACGGGCACCGAAACGACGGCCGCCGCCGCGAAACACAACACGATCCATAGCGGCGCGAGCGGCAACGCGTCGATGCGCCGCGTCGCGCTCGTGAGCGACTTGAGGTTCACGTACTCGCCGAGCGGCGTCCAGTGCCATGCAGCCGCCACGCCGACCGCCAGCAGCGCGAGCACGCCGAGCAGCGCGAAGCGGCCGATGAGCGGCCGCGTCTTTTCGGCGGGCACGAACTGATCGACGAGTTCATCGGCGGCAATGGGCGTTTCGGGATCGATGAGCGCGTCGGGCGGAATGAGCTGATCGAGTTCGCGCGACACCACGGGATCGAGCGGCACCAGCGTGCGGTGTTCGTCGCGATCGCGCGAAAGAGCCGTGATCGCCGCATTCAGGCCGCCGCGTGCTTCGCGCTCCCGGACGACATCCTCGACTTCGCAGCCGAGATGTTCGGCGAGCAGCGTGTCGCGCATCTTCGCAATCGCGCGGCGGATGCGCGCGTCGGCGCCCGCATCGATCGATACGTTGCATTCGCTGTCGAGCACCATCGAGCGATTGTTCAGATTCGCCGAGCCGACGATGAGCAGGTCGTCGTCGACGATCATCAGCTTGCTGTGCACGTTGACGATCTGCTCGCCGAGATCGGGCACCGTCGGGCACAACAGACGATAGCGGCCGTGCCGGTCCGCCTGCTTCAGAAGCGCGTGCAAACGGGCGCGCAGCACGCCCATCGTGACTTCCTGAAGCCAGCCGCTCTGATTGCGCGGCACCACGATGGCGAGATCGGGACCGTCCTCGCGCGCGAGCGAATCGGAGAGCGCCGCGCCGATGGAGCCCGACGTGAAGTACTGGTTCTCGATATAGATGCTGCGCCGCGCACGCGCGATGGCGTCGAGGTATTGCGTGCGGATCTGCTGCACGGCGGGGCGTCCGAGATACGCGGGTTCGGTGAGCGAGAGCGCGATCTGCACATCGTCGATGTCCACCGCGCGCGAAGGCGGCCAGGGATCGCCTTGCGACGCCGCGCGATGCGCACGGATCGCAAGCCGCCTGCCGCATGCGCGCGACCAGCGCTCGCGCGCAAGCAGGCCGACTTCTCGCGCGGCGTCGCCATCGAACATGGAGTGGACATCGTGAAACGGCTGATACGCGGTACCGTTCGCGTCGCGCCGATGCGGGTCCGCCGGCGCATGCGCGGGCGTGTCCCAGCGCGAGCGCGTCAGGTCGAGGCCGCCCACGAACGCGAGCCGGTCGTCGATCACGACGACCTTCTGATGCTGCGAGCCGCCGAGCGGATGCTTGCCGTCCATCTGGAACGCGACGCGCCGATGCGTGCGCCAACCCATCTTGTAGACGGGCAGCCATTCGCGCTCGAAGGCGTACAGCATCGCGAAGTCCCACGCGAGGATGTAGATGCGCAGCCGGCGCTTCTCCGCCGCGATGGCATGCAGGAAGTCGCCGAGCGCTTCGGGATAGCCGTCGTTCGCGCCTTCGGGCGTGAGCTTCATGCGGCTGTCGATGTCCCAGCCGAGAATGAACACGGTGCGTTCGGCGCGCGTGATCGCCTCGCGCAACACGCGAAAATAATCCGACCCGTCGATGAGCAGGCTGAAGCGGTCCGCATGACGCACGCTTGCGCAGTTGCGTCCGGGCTCGAAGAAGGATGCGCCGAGGTCGTCGGTCGTCGTGGCGTTCGCACGGGAAACGCCCGTGGATGTGTCGTTCAAATGCTCTCCGTATCAGAAGGCATGCGCAAGGGGTCTCGCGTCAGCAGTTTGCAAGCCGCATGCCCGCGAACCGCAGCGGCCACAGTCGCCGCTGCGCGCGAACGGCGCTTGCGGTAGTCTCGTCAATCGACGTTATCGACGTTATCGGCGTTCACTGCAACGCGTGAACGACATCCTTCTTCAACGCAGAGTTCAACGACAAGGACACGCAATGGAATATCGACACTTAGGCGCTTCCGGCTTCAAGGTTCCGGTGCTGAGCTTCGGCACCGGAACGTTCGGCGGCAAAGGCGAATTCTTTCAGGCCTGGGGCGAGACCGACGTGAGCCAAGCGCGCCAGCTCGTCGACATTTGCCTCGATGCGGGCGTCACCATGTTCGACTCCGCCGACATCTATTCGCACGGCTCGTCGGAATCCATTCTCGGCGAAGCGCTCAAAGGCCGGCGCGACAAGGTGCTCATCTCGACCAAAGCCACCTTTCGTTTCGATGCGGACAATCCCAACAGCGTCGGGTCCTCGCGCTTTCATCTCATCAACGCGGTCAACGATGCATTGAAGCGCCTCCAAACGGACTACATCGACCTGTTCCAGCTGCATGGTTTCGACGCGAAAACGCCGGTGGAAGAGACGCTTTCCACGCTCGACGATCTCGTGCGCGCGGGCAAGATCCGCTATACGGGCGTATCCAACTTCTCGGGCTGGCATCTGCAGAAATCGCTCGATGTCGCGGACCGTTATGGGTATCCGCGCTATGTCGCTAACCAGACGTATTACTCGCTGATCGGCCGTGACTACGAATGGGAACTCATGCCGCTCGGTCTCGATCAGGGTGTCGGCGCTGTCGTCTGGAGTCCGCTCGGCTGGGGGCGTCTGACGGGCAAGATCCGGCGCGGACAGCCGCTGCCCGAATCGAGCCGGCTGCACAAGACGGCCGACATGGGCCCGCCCGTGCCCGACGAGTATCTGTACCGCGTCGTCGATGCGCTCGACGCGATCGCCGCGGAAACCGGCAAGACCGTGCCGCAGATCGCGCTCAACTGGCTGTTGCAGCGTCCGACGGTGGCCACCGTGCTGATCGGCGCGCGCAACGAGGAACAGCTGAGGCAGAACCTCGGCGCGGTCGGCTGGAACCTGACGGCCGAACAAGTCAAGCGGCTCGACGAGGCGAGCAAGGTGCGCCCTGCGTATCCGTACTGGCATCAGGAAGGCTTCTCGGAGCGTAATCCTTCACCGGTGTAACGGCCGGCGCGCGCCGTACCGGGATTCATATGCGCATCTGTACCGGTACTGTACAGATGCGCGCTCGTACACTGACAGCAATCGACCTTCCATTCGGATTGCGCCATGTCCTCTACTCTCCTCAGCGCCCTGCCCGCTGCCGCGCTTTTCGCGCTCGTCATGAGCATCACGCCCGGCCCGAACAACACGATGCTGCTCGCCTCGGGCGTCAACTTCGGTCTGCGGCGCACGGTGCCGCATGTGCTTGGGATCAGCGCGGGCGTGGCGCTCCTGATGCTGGCCGCAGGCTTCGGTCTTGCCGAGGCGTTCGGCCATCTGCCGTGGCTTTATACGGTGCTGGAAACCGCGAGCGTCGCCTACTTGCTGTATCTCGCGTGGAAGATCGGCACGTCGTCGTCCGTGCAGACGCGCGACGGCGAGCGTCGCCCGATGCGCTTTCACGAAGCCGTCGCGTTCCAGTGGGTCAATCCGAAAGCGTGGATGATGGTGCTGACTGCCGCGACCACCATTCATCTGCACGCGAGCCTTTCGCTGAATGCGGCGTTCATGGCGCTCGTGTTCATCGTGATCGGCCTGCCGTGCATCACGGCGTGGGCAGCGTTCGGCGTGTCGCTGCGGCGCTTTCTCGCCAATCCGCGACTGTTGCGCCTCTTCAACCTGACGATGGCCGCGTTGCTTGTGCTGTCGCTGTATCCGATCGTCGCGCATTTCTTCGAATGACGCTCGTCTTGAAACGCGAGCCCCGGCGGCAATAAAGCGCTTTGCCGCGACGCAGGACCGGCGCATACTCGGCGTACGCGCCGGCCAGGCAAAACTTGCCGTCCCGCTTGCAAGAATGGGACGGCATTTTTCTATCCGCGTCTCTGTCAGACTGCCAAGACGATCGCGCGCAACGTCCCGTAAGCGATCCTTTAAGGCAGCTTGACCTGCCGCTTCATAGCCGATGCGGCATGCCGGTCTGCTCGTTCTTCGCGCCATATGCGATGGCGCGGCCTCGCAATCCGTTCAAGGAGTACGCCATGTCTGGAGCCAACCGCCCATCCGGTCCCGCCACGCGCAAAGCCCTCGACCTCGCCGATCAGATCGAGCGCGACGAATTGGAGAACCACTTGCTGGATGCGCAAAGCCGCGTCGACGACGACGACGAAGACGACGAGGAAACCGACTCCGATCGCACGCCGGGACGTTAGCCCGCTGACGAGCGCGCCCGACGCCGCAATGCCCTTTCGCACGGGGCGTTGCGGCGTTTTCGTTTCTGCGGCCGGCACATCCGCCGAATTAGGCACAGCGGTTGCTTTGACCCTCGTGCCGCCAAACCCTGAACAAAAGCGCGGCACGACCGATGAGCGAAGGCGGCAACGGTTTCAGTCCGCATGCAAATCGAACTACCAACCGAACCCCGTAGGAGGCCTCATGCTCCGTTACGCTGCAATTTTTTTCATCATCGCGATCATCGCGGCCGTTTTCGGCTTCGGCGGTATCGCAACGGGCGCGGCGGAAATCGCCAAGATCCTGTTCTTCATCTTCATCGTGATTTTCCTCGCGACTCTGCTGCTCGGCGTGTTCAGGCGATGACGATTGGTTCATCGCATGCGTTGCAATCGGAACGCGCGGGCCGGATGGCCCGCGCGTTTTGCAAAGTGCCTATTGCTACGGTGTGCTTACGGATTTCTGCGCGACCGGCGCATCGAGACGAAGCGTTTGTCCATGCATGAGTACCGTGAAAGCGTCGGCGGGCAGACGTGCTTTTCGAACCGCTTCTGCGAGACGACGCGGCGGCTCGTCCAGCGGTTCGTCGGTAAGTTCGAATGTGCCCCAGTGGACGCCGATGGCCCGCTTCGCATGAATGTCCTCGAAGATGCGCACGGCCTCTTCGGGATCGACGTGCTGCGCATGCATAAACCAGCGCGGGTCGTAGGCGCCGACGGGAATCAATGCGAGATCGAAGCGGCCGAAGCGCGCGCCTATGTCTCGAAAGTCCGGCGAATAGCCGGTGTCGCCCGCGAAGAAGAACGAATAAGGACGCGCCGATCCCGGCGGTGTCTTGACGACCCAACTGCCCCATAAGGTCTCGGCGCGATCGAACGGCGTGCGAGCCGACCAGTGTTGCGCGGGCGCGAACCAGATATCGAGGCCGGCGGCGTGTGTTTCATCGCCCCAATCCAGCTCTTCGGCGTTCGTAATGCCGACGCTCGTCATCCACGCTTTTACGCCCATTGGAACGAGAAAACGCGGCGCGCCTCCCGCTTGACGGTTCAGCGCCTCGACGCTCGCTTTGTCGAGATGGTCGTAGTGATTGTGCGAAATCAGCACGACATCGATATGCGGAAGCTCATCGAGCGTGAGTCCGGGCGGCGTCTTGCGCTTCGGCCCGATGAATGTGAACGGCGAAGCGCGCTCGGAAAACACAGGGTCGGTCAGCACGTTGACGCCGTTTATCTGCACGAGTGCAGTCGAATGACCGATCCAGGTGAGCGTATCGACGCTTCGGTTGGACTTGAGGAACGCAACGTCCGGACGCGCAACAGGAAAGCGATAACCCTTTGCGGGCGGCTTCGGCAATCCCTGCGTGAAGCGTTGCCATTGCCACTTCCAGAATGATTCGCGCGGCAGATGGCCGTAGTTGTTTTCGAAGCCCGACGACGTGTGCTTCGCGTGATGCAGCGGCTGCGGTTCGTTGGACGTTGGCTTCGCTTCGTCACCCGCGGCATGTCCTCCGGCGGCGCAGCCAGTCATGAGCGCAAGCGTACAGACAGCCATACGCACGTATGGCTTGACGAAACTGGCAGCAGCATAGGCGAAGCGCATGTCGTGATCTTGAGATGAGATTTCCGCATTGCTCATTCGTTCATACGGAATGTAGAAAGGGAGGCGATGCCGCAGTTGGCAACGCGTCCACGCGAACGACACGGTAGACGCCAGCCCCATGAACAAAGGCTCAGGAGCAATATGCGCGCCCTCGGCCCGCTTCTTGCCTATGTCTGCGGCGCTGATCTCAGCGACTCAAAGAACCAACAGCGGCGCGCATGCAGGATCGCGCAGTACGCCAGCAATACACGGGGGCCCCATGGGCAGCAGCAAATACAGAAGTCTCGCGTCACGCACGTTCAACCCACAACTTCACCCGATGCACGCGATGCTGGTTTCGCGCAGCGCGTCGCATATTGCAAGCGCGTTCACGGAAACCGGACGCGACGAAGCCCTTGCAGAAGGCATCGCCGCTGTCATCGCGCATTGCGGACACGCAGGGCTCGGGCTCTTTCTCGCGGCCGTCTGGCACTGGCTCGACGAGCGCGATTACTACGACGCAGCGGACGCGGTGCAGGACTACATCGAGAAGGGCAAGATGCCGAAGCTCAAGGCCAAGCCACAGACCGCGCGCCCGCGTGACGCGCGTCTGTGACCTGACTGCTCAGTGCGAATGCCGCGGATTGCCGCGCGTTTCGATGACCTTCAGGTAGAGCGTCGCGGGCTCGAGACATCCGCCCGTCGATAGCTGACCCACGGTCTGCCGATAAAGCTCCTGCCACGGCGTTTGCGCGACCGGCACGGCAAACGCCGCGTCCTTGCTGCGGCTTTGCAGTTCCGCTTCATCGATCAACACGTTGACGGAGCGCGCGTTCAGATCGACGCGTATGCGGTCGTTGGTGCGCAACAGCGCGAGGCCGCCGCCGACCGCTGCTTCCGGCGACATGTTGAGAATCGACGGACTCGCCGACGTGCCGCTTTGCCGGCCATCGCCCATGCACGGCAGGGAATCGACGCCTCGCTTGATCAGCTCCGCAGGCGGCGCCATGTTGACCACTTCCGCGCTTCCCGGATAACCCACCGTGCCGCAGCCGCGAATGACGAGAATGCAGTGCTCGTCGATTTCGAGCGACGGGTCGTTGATGCGGGCGTGATAGTCCTCGGGGCCATCGAAGACAATGGCACGCGCTTCGAACACGTTCTCGGCGCCCGGCTCGCTCAGATAGGTCTTCCGGAATGCCTCGCCGACCACCGACATCTTCATGATCGCGCTGTCGAAGAAGTTGCCCGACAGGACCATGAAGCCCGCGCCGTGCATCAGCGGTTCGTCGGCGGTACGGATCACGTCCTGATCGGCGACGGGCGCTTCATCGGCGATCTCGCCGATCTTGCGGCCGGAAACGGTAAGGCAATCGCGACGCAAAAGCCCCGCTGCATCCAGTTGACGCAGCACGGCAGGCACTCCGCCCGCGCGATGGAAGCTTTCGCCCAGATATTCGCCCGCAGGCATGCAGTTGACGATGAGCGGAATCTCTTCGCCGTAACGCTGCCAGTCTTCAAGACTCAGTTCGATGCCCATGTGCCGCGCGATCGCGATCAGATGCGGCGGACAGTTGGTCGATGCGCCGAGCGCGGACGCCACGACGATCGCGTTGATGAACGCATCGCGCGTCATGATCTTCGACGGGCGCACGTCCTCTCGCACCATGTCGACGATGCGCTTGCCCGTTGCGTACGCCATCTGTCCGCGCTCGCGATACGCGGCGGGAATGCTCGCGCACGTCGGCAAGGACATGCCGAGCGCTTCGGCAAGGCTGTTCATCGAGAGCGCGGTGCCCATCGTGTTGCAGTGCCCGATGGAAGGCGACGAAGCCGTCGTCAGGCGCATGAAGCCTTCGTAGTCAATCTCGCCGGCCGCGAGCAAATTGCGCGCATGCCAGATGACCGTGCCGGAGCCGACGCGCTTGCCTTCATACCAGCCGTCGAGCATCGGGCCGCCGGAGAGCACGATCGACGGCATGTCGACCGTTGCCGCCGCCATCAGGCAGGCGGGCGTGGTCTTGTCGCAACCGGTCGTCAGCACGACGCCATCCAGCGGAAAGCCATGCATGATCTCGACGAGACCGAGATAAGCGAGATTGCGATCCAGCGCGGCGGTCGGGCGGCGGCTCTGCTCGGCGAGCGGATGCACGGGGAATTCCATCGGAATGCCGCCCGCATCGCGAATGCCGGCTTTCGTGCGCACCGCAAGCTCGATGTGATGCCGATTGCACGGCGCAAGGTCGCTGCCGGTCTGCGCAATGCCGATGATCGGCCGCCCGGATTGCAACTCTTCGCGCGTGAGACCGTAGTTCATGAATCGCTCGACGTACAGCGCGGTCATGTCGGCATGCGAAGGGTCGTCGAACCATTCCTGACTGCGCAGGCGGCGGGGTGTCTGTTGGGACATGGCGTCTCTCTCCGTGGGGTTTGCTCTCGCGCTCTCGCGTTCTCGGCGCGCAAGCCCGGTATAGTTACCGGTAACATCGAAGCATGTTAGCACGCATTCGCGCGACGTCTAAGGCTCAGGCGCTCTCTCGCGCCAGCACCTGATACGCGATCCGCACCCGCTTGCTCGCGTGCTTGACGGCGCCCTGTTCGCGTTCTTCGAGCGCGGCCAGCAATACTTCGCCCGTGCGTAAGCCGATGCCATACGCATCGACGGATACGGTCGTGATCGAAGGCGTGCAACATGCCGCGACCTCGAAGTTGCCGAAGCCGGCCACCGCGATGTCGCGGGGCACCGAAAGCCCACGCCGGTGACACTCCATTATCGCGCCAAAGGCCGACATGTCGCTGACGCACATCACGGCCTGCGTGTCCGGCCACGCGGCGAGCAGCGACGCGATGGCGGGTCCGCCGTGGCTCATCGTAATCGGCGATTCCCCGAGACGCACGACGCGTTCAGCCTCGAGACCGAGCGCCTTCATCTCCATGCGAAAGCCCTTGAGGCGGTCGAGGCCGCGTCGATCGAGTTCGCTCGCCCCGCCCACGAAGCCGATGCGCTGATGGCCGCGCTCGGCGAGATAGCGCACCATCTCGCGCGCGGCGTTGACGTTGGAAAAGCCGACCGCGGCATCGATGGGATCGCCCGGGAAGTCCCACATCTCGACGACAGGCACGCCTGAGCGGCGCAGCAAGGTGCGCGTCGCATCCGTATGACGCGAGCCGGTCAGCGCGATGCAGCGCGGCTGGTGCCGCAGCATCGAGCGAATCAGGCTCTCTTCGCGGTCGAGGTGATAGTCGGTGTCGCCGATCAACAATTGCAGGCCGTGCGGCTCCAGCGCGGCGGCGAGGCCGCGGACGGTATCGGAAAAGTTGGAACTGGCAAGCGACGGCACCATGACCGCGACGAACTCGGAGCGCCCGGAGGAGAGCGCGCCTGCGGCGGCATCGGCCACGTAGCCGAGTTCGTCGATGGCCTGCTGTACGCGTTCACGCGTCGCCGATGCAACGCTATGACCCGCCAGCACGCGCGACACCGTCATCTTCGACACGCCCGCAAGCCGCGCGACGTCCGACATGCGCGGCGGGACGCGAGGGAAATCTTCGGTAGGAGCAGATACGTTGCTCAATCGACCCTCACCCAGCCGTCCGGACGCTGCTCGAGCGTGACGTGCAGCTTCGTTTCGCCGGCTTCGCGGTCGGCGGCGGTGAGGTCGGAAAACGCGCGCTTGATGTCGCGGTCGTCGGCCCACGGCGCGACGTTGTCGAGCTTGTACGTGTAAGTGACGTCGGAACGATGCGTGGTCGGGTCGGGCTCCGTCCACGCGGTCACCTTGTCCAGCTTGACGCGCGCGTAACAAATCATCGAGACGCGGGATTCCGCTGTGGCGTTGGGATCGCCCGCCTGGCGCACGGTTTCCGTCGCATACTTCTGGCCCTCGCCCGTCAAGCTGTAGGTGACGCCGTCCTGCTTTGCATTGGCGTTGGCGGGCGCCGCGGCAGCAGTGCGCGCGATCAAGCCGCTCTTTTCCAGCGCCGCCAGTTGCTCGCGCAAGGCCGCGGCGGAATATTCGTTGAGATCGCGATTGCTATAGGTAGACGGAAACGTGAAGGGACCCCGGCCGCTGCGATTCAGGCATAGCAGGCCGCGGTTGGTCTTCATGTCAGCGGAAATAGCATCGCCCAAGGTGGACTCGCTCGCATCGTTCTTTTTGCCACAGGCCGCAGCCAACAGCACGACGCTGACAGCGGCGATCAACAGGCTCGTTCTCATGTGCGCTCCGGTGGTATCGGCGTAGTAGTACACCTGCCGATGCCATTCTACCGACAGAATTGTCGCCTCCGGGAAGCGTCGGCGTCGGGACTTTTGCTAAATCGTCCGCCCCAAACGCAAAAACCCCACCTTTGCGGGGTGGGGTTTTTGTTTTGAGCAAGGGGGAGCCTGACGATTACCTACTTTCACACGGGCAATCCGCACTATCATCGGCGTGGAGTCGTTTCACGGTCCTGTTCGGGATGGGAAGGGGTGGGACCGACTCGCTATGGTCATCAGGCTTTAAGGGGATGTTGTCTCGCCTGTGGGGCGCTACAACCAATCGGGGAAGAAGTAGTTGTTTGGGTGGCGATTGTGGGCACAGTCGCTACTCAACCGGTGGCGCACCCGCTTCGGGGTGGCTTAAAACACACCAGTTATAGGATCAAGCCTTACGGGCAATTAGTATCAGTTAGCTCAATGCATTACTGCACTTACACACCTGACCTATCAACGTCCTGGTCTGGAACGACCCTTCAAGGGGCTCGAAGCCCCGGGGACATCTCATCTTAAGGCGAGTTTCCCGCTTAGATGCTTTCAGCGGTTATCTCTTCCGAACATAGCTACCCGGCGATGCCACTGGCGTGACAACCGGTACACCAG